>CAVQUY010000011.1:0-39259 GCA_963716955.1 uncultured Actinomycetota bacterium | reverse complement strand
CACTAGTCAGTTCTCTCGATGGTCCCGACGGCCGGGCCCCGCGAGACTCGATCACGAGACGGACCCAGTCCCACCCGACCACGGGGGTTCTCGTGAGCCAGCCGACGTCCCGCACGACCGAGCGCCGTCCCGAGACGGACGACGACCCCTCGCGGACCCGCACGCGGCCGTCCCGCTACCCGCACGCCCCCGAGCGCCTGCCCGAGCGCGCGGGACGCTTCCTCGGGCTGCTCGACCGGTCTCGGCGCGCCTGACGGCGGGTCATGCGGGCAGGAACTTCGCGGCGATGAGACCCCGGCCCCACAGCGCCGCGAAATGGTCCTGCCGCTGCTCCTCGAGGGCCCGGTAGGCCTGCCAGTCGTCGTCGTGGCGGTGGGCCCACATCCGCATCGCCGCGTCCCAGGCGAGGTCCCGGGTCTCACGGACGACGATGTCACCGAACAGGGTGCCGAGCCGGTCGAGCAGCGACCCCTCGCCGTACTCGGAGAACGGCGAGCCGAACTGGTCGCGGAGCTCGTTCATCTTCGCGTAGAAGATGTCGTTGATCCGGCAGTAGTCCCGGTGCTGCGCGTCGCGCTCGGCCGGGTCCGAGTGCTTCTCCCACGTCGTCAGCAGGGCGAACGCCAGGTCGAAGTTGACGTGCGCGTTCACGCCGGCCGCGGCGTAGTTGAGCGTGGGCACGTCCGCCGTCGAGCGGGCGTCGAACAGGTCCTGCCAGCAGATCGGCGGCCTCCCGCCCTCGGTCATCGCCTCGATCGCGTCGAGGTAGCGGCAGGCGAACGCGACGTCGAGGTCGACGATGAAGTCGCCCGCCTCGAACAGCCCCGCGGCGACCGCGTCCCGCACCCCACAGGTGATCTCGCCGTAGAGCGTCGTGAAGCAGGCGATGCCGTCCTCGGCGCCCCGGGGATCGAGCGTCGCCGCGGCCTTCTTCACCTCCCCGAGCATGTCGATCACCCCCTTGACCGTCGTCGGCCTCGGACTCACCACGCCGGCGAGCGCGTCCACCATGTCGTCCCCCTCGTCCGTTCCGCCCGGGGCCTAGCGCGCCCGGACCCGTTGCAGGAGCGCCGCGGCCTGGGTCCGCGAGCGCGTGTTGGTCTTGCGCAGCACGTTGGACACGTGGACCGCGACGGTGCGTTCCTTCATCTCCAGCCGGCGGCCGACCTGGCGGTTGGTGAGGCCCTCCGCCACGGCCTGCAGCACCTGGTGCTCGCGCGGGGTGAGCGCCGAGAGCTCCGGGGCCAGCGACGAGCCCCCGGCGCCGACGTCCCCGGGGCCGCCGAGGAGGTCGACCAGGGTGAGCCCGCCCCGCGCGGCGACCGCCTCGAGCTCGGCGAGGAACGGGGACGCGCCCATGGCCTGCGCGGTCGTCGCGGACGCGCGCAGGCACGCCGTGACCTCGGCGGAGGGCCGCCGTACGCCGTCGAGCAGCGCGTCGGCCCGGCGCAGCTGTGCGTAGGCGGCCGGGTAGGCGTTGAGCAGCGCGCTCCAGCGCTCGGCGACGTCGCGCCAGTTCTCGGGGTTCGACGCGCCCTGCACCCGTCCCAGCTCGGCCCAGCACATGCGCACGTAGGCGACGATCGTGCGCCGCAGCGCCGGCACCGTCGCGGGCACCCGACGGTCGAGGTCCCGGAGCCGTTCCACGAGCCGGCGGACCGCCTCGGGATCGCGGTCCCCGAGCGCGGCGGCCTCGGCCTCCGCCCGCAGCCCGTGCCAGAGCAGCGGGGCGACGAGGAAGACGTCGTCGGGGTGGCGGGCGACGAGCTCGAGCCCCGCGGCGACCGCCACGCGAGCCTCCTGCGGGCGGCCGCGCCACATCTGCAGCCCGGAGCGCAGGGTCACCAGCGGCACCTGCCGGCGCTCCCCGGCCGTCGCCGAGAGCAGCTCGACCGCCCGCATGTCCTCGTCGGCGGCGGAGAACTCCCCGCGCCCGACCAGGAGCCGGACCCGGGCGAGCCGGACCTCGAGCGCCTCCGCGCCCGTCGGCCGCAGCGCCCACGCCTCGTCCACGGCCTCCTGCGCCTCGGGCCAGCGCCCGAGGCGGAAGAGCCCGTTCGCCGCGGTCGCGAGGAGGCTGACCCCGAAGCTGCGGGCCAGTCCCAGCTCCCGCATCCGGGCCACGCCCTGCCGCGCGAGCTCGACGCCCTCGGCGATCTCGCCGAGCGGGCCGACCAGGAGCTCGGCCCAGTGCAGGTACGCCCGCCCGATGCCCAGGACGTCGACGAGCCGCTCCGCGACGGCGAGGCCCTCGGCGACGGCCGCCAGGCCGGCCTCGGCGTTCTCCCGGTAGGCGAGCGCGAACCCGAGCGTCACCAGCATCGGGATCTGCTCGGGGTGGTCCCCGCCGACGCGCGAGAGCGTCAGCGCCCGGTCCGCCTGCTCCTGGGCCTCCCGCACGTCGCCGTCCGCGAGGAGCGCGTCGGCGCGCACCGCGTGCAGGGCGGCCAGCTGGCGGGCGCGCGATACGTCGGCCCGCGGGTCCGGGCGGACCCGCTCGCTCAGCGACGCCTCCAGGCGCCGCACGGACTCCGAGTCGAGCGCACCGACCGCGTCCGCGGGGCGCCCGGCGTCGAGCAGGTAGCGGCCCAGCCGCGTCGCGAGGGTGATGTCGGAGCGGGGGTGGAGGCGTTCGAGCAGGTCGAGCGCGGCGTCGTGCTCGCCCGCGAGGTGCGCGACCTCGGCCGCCCGGCTGACGAGCGCCTCGCGGTCCTCGCGGTCGTCCACCCGGCCGATCGCCGACGACCCGGCCGGCTCGCCCGCCGTCAGGGCGCGGCGCAGCGGGCCCGCGCCCAGCGCCCGCCGCCCGGTGAGCTCGAGGACCCGCGTCCACTGCGTGTGCGCGCCGCCGTAGTCGCGCATCCGCTCGGTGACCCGGGCCGCCACGGCGACCGCGTGGACGGCGGAGGCCACGTCGTCCGCGGCGTACCAGTGGTGGGCGCGGCGCAGGACGAGGTCGGTGCGTACGTCGGCGGTCCCGAGCGTCTCCCACACGGCCGCGTCCGCCGGGAGGTCGTCGAGCAGGCGGTCGAGCGCGAGCGCGTACCGGCGGTGCAGCTCGCGCCGCTCGCCGGGCATCAGCTCCCCGGAGACCACCTCGCGGATCAGACCGTGGCGCAGCGCGTAGCCCTCGGTGGCGGGGTCGACGACGACGAGGGCCGCGGCGCGCGCCTCCCGTAGCGCCGCGACGAGGGCGGGCTCGGCGAGCCGCACGACGTCGGCCAGCAGCCGGTGCGGGACCGGCTCCTCCCCCAGCGCGATCGACTGCACGACGGCGCCCGCCGCGTCACCGAGGGTGGCGATGCGCCCGAGCACCAGGTCGCGCAGCGCGCCGGAGACCGCCCCGGACTCGCCGGTGCCGACGGCGCGCAGCGTCTCCGCGACGATGAACGCGTTGCCGCCCGACCGCCGCCACACGCGGTCGACCAGGTCCCGGTCGTCGCCGGCGGTCGCGGTCACCAGCCGGGCGACGGTGCCGCGGTCCAGCGGCCCGAGGTCGCGCACGGCCGCCCGGGGGTGGCGGCCGAGCTCGGCCACCATCGTCTGCAGCGGGTGCCCGGGTGCGAGCGCCTCGGGGCGCATCGTGAGCACGACGCACACCGGCTCGCGGTGCAGGTGCGCGGCGAGGGTGACGACGACGTCGCGGGTCCAGCGGTCCGCCCAGTGCAGGTCCTCGACGGCGACCAGCACCGGGGCGGCCTCGGCGAGCGTCGTGAGCACCCGACGGAGGAGCTCCAGACCCTGGGCGCCGGGGTCGAGGGCCTGACCGGGCGCCGGGTCCAGGAGGGCGGGCAGCTCCGCCGCGAACGGGGCGAGCACGGTGCGGCCGTGCGGCTGCGCGGCGAGCAGGCCCCGCAACCCGGAGATCAGCGGCCAGAAGGGCAGCTGCTCGCCGACGTCGATCGACGACCCGGCGAGCACGAACGCCTGCTCGGCCTCCGCGTGCTCGACCATCCGCCGCAGCAGCCGGCTCTTGCCCGCCCCGGCCTCGCCGCGCAGCAGCACCGTCGTCGGGTGTCCCGCGCGGGCGTCCCGCCAGGCGGCGAGCAGGTCGTCGAACTCGGCGCGGCGCCACGGTTCCCCGTCCGCCCCGCCCCGGTCACTCACGGGGAGGACGCTAGAACGGCCCCCGCAGGTCGTCCAGGCGTCTCAATCCGGTCGAACTGTCACTAGTCAATTCTGTCCATGGCGACCGTTGCGGGCGCTCACGAGGCTTCGGGGTGGCTGACGGGGCTGATGGCCCCGGACAGCCCGATGGGGGGGAAGGCGTGGCGACGGAGGCGCCGAGCGCGCCCCGTCGCCACGCCGTTTCCGACGACGCGGTGCGCCCGGTCGCCTCGCGCCCGGACGTCGGTGTCGCGCGGACCGGTCGCGGACGCCCGGCGGCGGCCGTCCGCGAGCCCGTGGTGGCGCCCGGCCCAACTCCGCCGCGCGGTGGTGCGTCGCGGTTGTGCCCGGCGAGGCCGCGTGGTCACCCTCCGCGCCGTGAGGGAACGTGGCAGCGCCGCCGGAGGGCCGCACGCGCTCGCCCGGGTGATCGCGATGGTGAACGACAAGGGCGGCGTCGGGAAGACCTCGCTCGTCGCGAACCTGGCGGGCCAGCTGGCCGCCGCCGACTACCGCTGCCTGGTCGTCGACCTCAACCGGCAGGCCAACCTCGCCGACGACCTCGGGTACCGCGACGGCGAGGGTGACGACCAGGGCGCCGGTCTGGTGCTGAGCATCCTCACCGAGCGCCCGGTGGAGCCCGTCGAGGACGTGCGCCCGGGCCTGGACGTCGTGCCCGGCGGCGCCCGGCTCGCGGACCTCGTCCCGCTCATGGTGGGGCGCCTGCAGGAGCGCGGCCGCGCGGCGTTCGACGTGCTGGCGGACGTCCTGGCGCCGACCGCCGCGGCCTACGACGTCGTCTTCGTCGACTGCCCGCCCGAGTCGACGATCCTCACCGACCTCGCCCTGACCGCTGCGCGGTGGGTGGTCATGCCGACCAAGTCCGACGTCGGGGGGCTCGTCGGGATGCGCCTGGTCGCCGAGCGCTTCGCCGTGGCCCGCGAGCGCAACCCCGAGCTCGCGCTGCTCGGGGCGGTGCTCTTCGCGACGGGCACCCGCTCGCGGCGCGTGCACGCCGAGGTCCGCAGCGCCGTGGAGCGCGCGTTCGGCGGCCACTCGCCGCTGTTCTCGACGGCGATCCGGCACGCCGAGCGCAGCGCCCAGGACGCCCGTCGGCTCGGCAAGCTCGCCCACGAGCTCGAGGCCGAGGTGGCGGCGCAGCCGGCCTGGTGGGCCTCGCTGCGCGACGGGACGACCGCCGCCCCGCGGCTGTCCGCGGCGGCGGCCGGGGTCGCGGAGGACTACCGCGACCTCGGCGTCGAGCTCCTGACGCTGCTGCGCGCCGCCGAGGAGTCCGCCCCCGACCACCGCGTGGAGGCCATGTGATGTCCCAGGACCTCAGCCAGGCCTTCGGGCGCCCGGCGACGTCGAGCCTGCGCGGGCTCCTGCCGCCCCGGAACGGCGGGACGCGCTGGTCCGACCCGTCCGACGAGGCGCCTCGCCCGGAGCCGGAGGACCTCGAGGCGGCCGAGGACGGGTTCGAGGACGACGAGCCCGAGGACGACGAGCCCGAGGACGACGAGCCCGAGGACAGGGAGTCGGAGGACGACGAGGACTCGAGGACGACGAGCTCGGGAACGACGAGGCCGAGGACACCGAGCTCGAGGACGACGAGCCGGAGGACATCGAGCCGGAGGACGAGTCGAGGACATCGACGAGACACCGCCCGAGGCGCCGCAACGGGTGGAGAGGCCGCGGCGGGCGACCCGCCGTGCCCCGGCTACGGCAGGCCGACGGACGACGGCTCCGGCGGCTCCGGCTCCGACGGCGGCTCCGGCGCCGGCTCCGGCTCCGGCTCCGGCTCCGGCTCCGGCGAGAAGCCGGCGGAGCCCCCTCCGCGTCACCTCCCGGGACCACGTCGACCTCCTCGTCCTGCTGGCCCTGCGCCGCGGGCCGCCGACGGGCGCGGGGTGATCGCCCGGCTGCGGGAGTCCAGCGGCGGCACGCTCGACGTCCCGGAGCGGACGGTCCACGTCACGCTGCACCGGCTTGCCCGCAACCGGCTCCTCGGCCGGCGGCCCGGACCCGTGTCCGGGCGGCGGCTCTACGCCCTCACCGAGGCCGGCCAGCGGGCCGGCCGGGCGCGGCTGCGGGAGTGGCAGGCGCTCGCCCGCGGCGTGGACGCCGTCGCCCGGTCCGCCGAGTGACGATGGTGCGGAGTGCGCGGTGCGGGGAACACTTCCACGGGTTTGTTCCTCGAGGTCGGATCATTCACCCAACCGACGAGTAGCGACGTCGATCATTGCCCCCTACGCGATCCGCGCCTCGTGAGCGGCGCCCCGGCCTGCGCCGTTCGGCGTCGTTTTGTCCACAAGGGCTGCGGGACAACCTCCGGCCAGAGTCCTGCGAGGACTTGCCAATCGCCGGAGGACGTGGCGCCCCGGAAAAGCGGCTCGACGAGCGCGGTTCGTCGGGTCCGGAGGGCGTCCGTACGTCGACGGAATCAACCGACCCGGGCACGGGGAAGGAACTGATGGACGGCGGAAGGATCGCTGCGGCGGTCGTCGGCGGTTACCTGTTGGGCCGCACGAAGAAGATGAAGTTGGCGATCATGGTCGGCGGGGCCCTGATGGGGAAGAAGATCCCCACCAACCCCGCCCAGCTCCTCAAGCTGGCCGGCACGGTGGTCGAGAAATCCCCCGAGCTCCAGCGGCTCGACACCGCGGTGCGGGGCCGACTGATGGAGGCCGGCAAGGACGCGGCGCTCGCGGTGGCGAGCTCGCGCATGGAGGCCCTCACCGACAACCTGGTCAACCGGGTGGAGAACCTCGGCAAGCCGGTCGAGGCCGCGGGGCAGGCGGCCGGCGACACGGTCGGCCAGGCCGGTGGTGCGGTGGGTGACGCCGCGGGCAGCGCGGGGACGGCCGCCGGCGGCGTCGCGAACGGCGTGGGCAGCACCGCCTCGGGACTCACCGGGCGGCGTGGGAAGCGCGCGTCCGAGGACGAGGCGCCGGAGTCGTCCGACGTCGAGGCGTCCGACGACGACCTCGAGGACGTCGACGACACCGACGCCGAGGACACCGACGTCGACGACCAGGACGACCATCCTCCTCGGACGAGGACGTCCCGGCTCCGCGCAACGGCACCCAGCGCAACGGCACGCCACGCAACGGCACGGCCCCGCGCACCGGGACGGGCTCACGCAACGGCTCGGCGTCCCGCAACGGCTCGGGTCGATCGACTCGACGGAAGGCGGCAGCGAATGACTGAGACAGCCGAACGATCGACGGCCGGCAACGGGGACTCCTCGGCGGCCGACGACGACACGGGCACGTCGGCCCTGCCGAGCGACAAGCTCAAGCAGGCCGCGGAGGCGCTGCTGAAGGCGCTGAGCGACCGGGCCGTCGGTGCGGCGGTGGACCAGGTCGAGGGCCTGGCCGGGCGACTGACCGGCGTGGCCGAGTCGGGCGGCGCCGGCCTGTCGAGCGTCTTCGGCGGCGGGGGTGGCGAAGACGGCGAGGACGGCGGCGGTGGTGGTGGCCTGACCGGCGCGCTCAAGTCCGGCGCCTCGTCGATCAAGGACTCCATCACGGGAGCACTGGGCATCGGCGGCGGCGACGACGAGGACTCCGACGGCGAGGGCGGGGGTGACGGCGGCGGCGGTGGCAGCGGTGGTGGCCGCGGCAAGTTCAAGTTCATGAACATCTTCGAGGCGCAGGACGTCGGCGTCCCGCTGCGGGTCGCCTACGACCAGTGGACGCAGTTCGCCGATTTCCCGAGCTTCATGAAGAAGGTCGAGACGGTCAACCAGGAAGCCGACGAGAAGTCGGTCTGGACCGCGAAGGTGTTCTGGTCGCGCCGTTCCTGGGACACCACGATCCGCGAGCAGATTCCCGACAGCCACATCATCTGGGTGTCCTCGGGGGCCAAGGGACACGCGGACGGAATCGTCACGTTCTCCGAGCTCGCGCCGAACCTGACCCGCATCGTGCTGATCCTCGAGTACTACCCGCAGGGATTCTTCGAGAAGACCGGCAACCTGTGGCGGGCCGTCGGTCGGCGCGCGCGGCTGGAGTTCAAGCACTTCTGCCGCCACGTCATGATGGACACGCTCATCAACCGTGACGAGCTCGAGGGCTGGCGCGGCGAGATCCGTGACAGCGAGGTCGTGAAGACCCACGAGGAAGCCATGGAGGAGGAGCAGGCGGCCGCGGAGGAGTCCGAGGACGACCTCGACGGTGACGTCGAGGACGAGGACGGCCTCGACGACGACGAGGTGGCCGCGGAGGACGAGGACGACCTCGAGGCCACCGGGGACCTCGACGACGACCGAGGACGCCGACGAGGACCTCGACGACACCGAGGACGTCGAGGAGACCGACGCCGTCGACGAGCCCGAGGACGCCGACGGGGCCGAGGACGTCGACGGGGCCGACGATGTCGACGATGCTGAGGCGGTCGAGGACCAGCAGGCCGACACCGAGGACGACGAGCCGGAGCCCGACCCCGAGCCCCCGCCCCGTCGCTCCCGGCGTCGCCAGCGGACCCCGGCCTGACCGAACGACGAGAAGCGGACCCGACCACGGTCGGGTCCGCTTCTCTCCTGCCCGGAGGAGGCGCGCCGTGACCGTCAGCCAGGGCCAGGGAGGCGGCGTGCGGAAGGCCCCGCAGGGCGGCCTCGCCGAGGTCCTCGACCTCATCCTCGACAAGGGCCTGGTCATCGACGCCTTCGTCAAGGTCTCGGTCGTCGGCATCGAGCTGATCACCATCGACGCGCGGATCGTCGTCGCGAGCGTCGACACCTACCTCCGCTTCGCCGAGGCCACCAACCGTCTCGACCTGCACGCGAAGGGCGGCAAGGGGATCGACGAGTTCGTGGCCAGCGCGACCGAGAACGTCATGCACGGCGGCGCCAAGGGCATCACCAAGGGCGCGCTCGACGCCGTCCACGAGACGTGGCGCGAGGTCCGCGGCAAGGACGACCCGAAGCGCGGCCCGGCGGAGGAAGCGCACCTCCTGATCGCCGAGGCCGTCAGCCGCCCGACCCCACCGCGTCGCGGAAGCGCTCCAGCTCGGCGCGGGTGTCCGGGCCGCACGGCTGGAAGACGATCTCCGTGACGCCGTGCTCGGCGAGGTCGTCGACCCGACGCCGGACCTCGTCGCGGGTCCCGCTGATCGTGACGTCGGGGAGCATCGCGGAGCCCCCGGCGTCCCAGGCCGCGCGGTCGGCGTCGTTGATCTCGACGCAGTGCCCGGAGTGGACGGCGAGGTGGCGCTTGCGCCTCGGGGGTCTGTTCGACGACGCCCAGCCACGCGTCCCCACCGGGCAGGCCCCGCACGGCGTCGGGACCACCGAACTCGTAGGCCCCGTGGTAGGCGAGCGCCCACCCCGGACCGCCCGCGGCCCGCGCGTGCTCGGAGTCCGGTCGCCTCCCCCTCGTCGAGCACGGTGCCCCACGCCAGGTAGGGCGCCCAGGACTACTCGCGCAGGAAGTCCGGGAGCTGCAGCGTCGCGAAGAGCCCGTCGCCGAGCTCGCGGGCCACCGCCTCCCCCTTCGGCCCGAGCGCCCCGACGAGCACCGGCACGTCGACGGGGCGGGCCGGCGCGTGGCCGTCGGGGTGGAGCATCTGCATCTGCGCGCCCTCCCACTCGACGACCTCGCCGCGCAGCAGGCCGCGGAAGGCGCGGATGTAGGCCTCCATGAACGCCCACGTGATGGCCCGGTAGCCCATCGCGCGCCGTCCGGTGAACCCGGTCCCGAACGCCACCGCCGTGCGGCCGGGGGCGAGCGCCTCGAGGGTCGCGGTCGCCGCCGCGTTGACCATCGGGTGGCGCAGGCTGGGGATCAGCACGCCGGGCCCGAGCCCGATGCGCTCGGTCCGGTCGGCGGCGAGCGCGAGCGTCATCCACACGTCCGGGCTCTGCTGCGGGGTGTCGTAGACCCAGGCGCGCTCGTAGCCGAGCTGTTCGGCGAGCACGATGTCGTCGGGCGAGCTCAACGCGGTCGGGAACGCGCAGGACAGCTGCATGGGGTTCCTCCGGGGCGGCGACGACGGTGTCCGGCGTGCATGGTCACCACCGCGCGCGGGCGACGGCAAGGACGGGGTTCAGCGTTCAGCCCACGCGCTTCGGGGTGACGGCGGTGAGCCGGGCCCGGAGCGGTTCGGGCACCTGCCAGTCGTCGGGCAGGCCGCTGGGCGAGGCGTCGTAGCGCGCCGCCGCCTCCACCAGCGCCCGGGCGTCGCCGGGGTCGGCCGGGTCGAGGTCGGAGAACCGGACGCGCGGCTTGCCCATCGCGTCCAGGCCGGCGTTGCCCGGGCGGGGGCAGCCACCCAGGCACGGGACGTGGCGGACCCGCACCCCTCGCCGTCGGGCGAGGTCGTCGACGGCGCGGTCGAGGTCGACTCCGAACGAGCCCGTGTCGCGGGCGTCGCGGGGACAGGTACGGCAGACGAGCAGCGGCACGGGTCCTCCTCTGGGGCTCCGCCCTCGTGCGTGTGTTTCCGGTGTTGGGACACGACAGCCAACACAGCACGCCGATAGGACACGCACAGGGCGGAGCCGACGCTCAGGTGCGGGACGCGCGCTCGGCGGCGACGGCGTCGAGGAACGGCGACGACGTCGCGCAGGCCGCGCAGTTGGCCTCGTGGCCGTGGGCCGGGTCGCGGTCCATCTCGACGGCGACGTAGGACTTCCCGCACGCGTGGCAGCGGATGCGGTCCTGCCAGACGTCCTCGACCTCGTCGCGGGGATCGTGCGCCTGACCGGCCCGCCCGCAGCCGCCGTGGAGGGCTTCGCCTCCCTGTCGCGTGCGATCACGGGCGGAACACGGAAACTGCACGCACGGAGCGCGTAGCGCTAAGGGCGGGCCTCGACGTACTGGCGGGTGGCGTCGCTGATCGGGCCGGCCGGGTCGTCCAGGCCGCTGTGGGTGACCAGCGGGGCGTCCTCCTTGTGGAAGCGCCCCTCCTTCATGATCGCCTGGATGCGGTCGTGGTCCTGGAGCACGGTGATGTCCTCGAGCGGGTCGCCGTCGACGAGGATCAGGTCGGCGAGGAAGCCGGGCTGGACCTGGCCGAGCTCGTCGGGGCGCAGCATGATCTCGCCGCCGAGCTTCGTCGCGGAGAGGATCGCCTCCATCGGCGTGAAGCCGAGGCGCTCGACGAAGTGCTCGAGGTCGCGGGCGTAGGTGCCGTGCGGGGTCCAGGCGAACCCGTAGTCGCCGCCGGGCAGCAGCTTGATCCCGCGCCGGTGCATCTCGCGGAGCCCGTCGGTGGCCTGCTCGAGCTCCTTCTTGTACCCGACGGCCTCGGCGGCCTCCTGCGGGAACCCGAAGGCCTCGGCTTCGTAGAGGGTGGCGACGAGCCAGTTGATCCCGGGGGCGACGAACACCCAGTCCTTGTTCTCCTCGAGCATGTCCATGCCCTCGGCGTCGGTGAACGAGGCGTGGTAGATGATGTCGACCTTGTTGCGCAGGCACATCTTCACGCTCTCCGCGGAGCGGGCGTGCGCGCAGACCCGCTTGCCGCGGCGGTGGGCCTCGGTGACGGCGGCCGCGGTCTCCTCGTCGGAGAAGTAGGTGTCCTCGGCCCGCTGGGTGCCGGTGATCTCCTCGCCGGTCATCGACAGCTTGATCTGGTCGACGCCCAGGTCGATGAGCTCGCGGACCGCCTTGCGCATGCCCTCGGGCCCGTCGGCGAACTTGGTGATCGACTTGATCAGCGCGCCGCCGGTCACCGCGATCTCGGGCCCGTTGGCCAGGTAGTGCGGGCCGGGGATGCGGCCCGCGTCGATGGCGTCGCGGCAGACGACGTCGAGGCGCTCCTTCGCCGACGCGGCGCCGAGGCACATCGTGTAGCCGGAGTCGATGTACTTCTTGGCCGACTCCATCGAGAAGAGCAGGTGCTCCTCGACCGGCATCATGCCCAGCCCGTCGAGGTCCGCGGAGTTGTTCCACGAGAAGTGCGTGTGCGCGTCGCACAGGCCCGACATGAGCGTGCGCCCGCGGCCCTCGATGACGCTGGGCGCCCTCGGCCCGGGCCGGGTCGACGGTGCCGACGGCGGCGATGCGGTCGTCCTCGACGAGCACGTCGCCGGGGTAGGGGTCGGCGCCTGTGGAGTCGAGGATCGGAGACGTTGCGGAACAGGACCTTGGTCATGACGGGCTCCTCGTCGTCGAGGCTTTCGCGGGGGGATCAGAAGAACTTGAGGAGGTGCTCGGTGACCTCGTGCGGGCGCTCGAGCGCCGTCCAGTGCCCGCAGTCGGCGAGCACGTCGAGGGTCGCGGCGCCGTGCGCGTCGGCGAGCGCCTGGCTGACCTCGGGCTTCCCGACGCCGTCGTCGGCGCCGGTGACCAGCAGCAGCGGCAGGTCCGACGAGACCGGCCCGGGATCGGGCGCGCCGGCGAGCGCCTCGCAGGAGCGGGCGTAGCCCTCCGGGTCCTGGCGCAGCACCAGCTCCCGGACGGCGGCCGCGGTCGCCGGGTGGTCGCGGCGGGTGGCCTCGGCGGTGGCGTTGCCCATGACGGCGTCGGCGATGGCGGGCATCTCGCCGGCACGGGCCTTGGCCGCGCGGTCGTGCTGGCCCTGCTGTCCCGCCTCGGGCAGCGGCGCGGGGACGGCGCCGAGGAGCGCGAGGTGCGAGACCAGCTCGGGTCGGGTGGCGGCGAGCCGGCGCACGGTGATCGTCGCCATCGAGTGGCCCACGACCCGCGCGGGCCCGGCGTCGAGGGTCTCGAGCAGGCCGGCGAGGTCGTCGGCGAAGCCCTCGATCGTCAGCGGGCCGGTGACCGCGGAGCGCCCGGAGCCCTCCATGTCCGGCCGCACGACGGTGAACCGCTCGGCGAGCGCGGCGACCTGCGGCTGGTAGAAGTTCGACGTCCCGCCGAGGCCGTGCACCAGCAGCACCACCGGGCCCTCGCCGGTGATCTCGACCGCCAGTTCCTTGCCGTTGACCAACACGAGCTCGTCCTCCTGGTGGGGTGCGGTTCAGCGGATGGTGTTGCGCAGGGCGCCGAGGCCGGTGATCGCGCACTCGACGACGTCGCCGGGCTGCAGGAAGCGCGGCGGGTCGAAGCCGATCCCGACGCCGGCCGGGGTGCCGGTGGCGATGACGTCGCCCGGCAGCAGCGTGATCCCGGCGGAGATGACGCGGATCAGCTCCGGGACGTCGAAGATGAGGTCCGCGACGGGCGCCTTCTGGCGCGGCTCGCCGTTGACGCTGGAGGAGACCTCCAGGGCGGTGACGTCGCCGACCTCGTCGGCGGTCACGGCCCACGGGCCCATCGGGGCGTGGGTGTCGAGCGACTTGCCGAGCAGCCACTGCTTGTGGTCGCGCTGCACGTCGCGGGCGGTGACGTCGTTGACGATCGTGTAGCCCCAGACGTGGGCGAGGGCGTCGTCGTAGGAGATGCCCCGGCCGCCCCGGCCGATGATCACGGCGAGCTCGGACTCGTAGTCGAGCTCGGCGGTGATCCCGGCGTGGGCCTCGACGTCGTCGTAGGGGCCGGTGACGCTCGTCGTCGCCTTGGAGAAGACGATCGGCTTGTCGGGGAGGTCCTCGGAGCGCTGCGGGGTGTCGTAGCCCGAGCGCCCGAACTCCGCGACGTGCTCGCGGTAGTTCTTGCCGACGGCGAAGAGGTCCCGGCGCGGCACCGGGAACGGGGCACGCAGGGTGGCCCCGACGACGCTGGGCAGGTCGCGGGCCTCGGCGATCTGCGGGCCCAGCCGGTCCCACTCCTCGACGACCGCGAGGAGCGACCGCTCCCCCACGACCGGCGTCAGGTCGAGCACCCGCGTCTCGTCCTTCGGGTCGATCAGCCCCGGGGTCTCGAGACCACCGGCGGCGAAGGTGACCAGCTTCAAGAGATCGCTCCTTCATCAGGCGCGTATTGCGGACCAATCAGGTCCAGAGCTCGCATGTGGTCTGTCACGCGCGGCGTCATCCGACGGTACGACGGCGCGGATGGCATGCCAATAGCAGGACCACTCCGACATTGGTCTAGTATTGGTTGCTATTCCATGGAGGGAGAGAGCATGGCGGCACCGGTCACCGGCTCCGCCGTCGTGCGGCTGCGCCGGCTGCTCGACGAGGCCGTCGCGGCCGGCACGCTCGGCACCGGCGCGAAGATCCCGACCGAACGGGAGCTGTGCGACACGCTGCAGGCCTCGCGGACCGCGGTGCGCGGGGCGCTGGCGGAGCTCGAGCGCGAGGGCCGGATCACGCGCCACGTCGGGCGCGGCACGTTCCTCGCCGAGCTCGAGGCCGACCCCGGGCTGCCCGCCGTCGCGCGGGGCACCCTGCAGACGAGCCCGGCCGAGATCATGGCGACCCGGCTGCTGCTCGAGCCCGAGATCGCGGCCCTCGCCGCCCGGCACGCGACCCAGGCCGACATCGACCACGTCGGGCACTGCCTGCGGCGCGGCAACGCCACCACGACCTACGAGGAGTTCGAGGCCTGGGACTCCGCGCTGCACCGGGCGATCGCCACCGGCGCGCACAACGGCCTGCTCCTGCGGCTCTTCGACACCATGAACGCGGCGCGCGACCTCCCGGTCTGGGGCAGCATCAAGCGCCGCTCCGCCACCCCGGAGCGCCGCCGGGGCTACGAGTGCAGCCACGGGGAGATCGTCGAGGCCCTGATCGAGCGCGATCCGGACGCCGCCCGCGAGCACATGCGCGGCCACCTGCTCGACGTCCGGACCAACCTGCTCGGGCCGCACTGAGCGCTGCGCGCATGTGAACAGATGTGGTCGCCCCGACGACCACATCCGTTCACATGGGGCGCCGCCCCTACACCGCGATCCGCCCGCCGTCGGCCGGGAGCACGGCCCCGTGCACGAAGCTCGCCTCGTCGGTCGCGAGGAAGGTGATCGCCGCCGCGATCTCCTCGGGCTGCGCGGGCCGCCCCGCGGGGCCGCCGGCGGCCAGCGCGTCGAGACCCTCGCCCATCCCGACGGTGCCCTCGGTGCGCGTCGGGCCGGGGCTGACCGCGTTGACCCGCACCCCCGCGGGACCGAACTCGGCGGCCCACGACTTGGTCAGCAGCACCAGCGCCGCCTTGCTCGCCCCGTAGAGCCCCGCGCCGGCCATCCCGAACTCGGCGACCATCGTCGTGACGTTGACGATCGGCGCCGCGCCCGCGGGCGGCCATCGCCGGTGCGAGCGCCGCGACCAGCAGGTACGGCGCCTTGACGTTGACCGCGAACACCTCGTCGACGTCGCCCGGCTTCGTGTCCGGGGTGGCGCCGAACGGGAAGACGCCCGCGCTGTTGACCAGGACGTCCACGTGGCCGCCACCCAGCTCGGTCGCGCGCTCGGCCAGGTGCTGCACGCTCGCCTCGTCGTGGAGGTCGGTCGCGACGAAGTCCGCGCGGCCCCCGTCGGCCCGGATCGCGGCGACCACCGCGTCACCGCGCTCGTGGTCCCGCCCGGACACCACGACGTACGCGCCCAGCCCGGCGAGCCGACGTGCGGTGGCCTTGCCGATCCCGCTCGTGGCGCCGGTGACGAGGGCGGTGGAGCCGGTCAGGTCGCTGCTCATGGGGAGCCTCCTCAGGATTGGATGGTTCGTTCCAGACCTTGCTCCGAGGATTCTGGAGTGTCAACTCCAATCCCGCGTAGGCTCGGGGGAATGACGGACGGGGTCGCCGCGGTGCCGCGGAAGCTGACGGCGAAGGGCCGGGCGACCCGCGCGCGGATCGTGGCGGCGGCGGCCGAGCTGGTCTTCGCCCACGGCGTCGCGCGCACCGGGATCGACGACGTCCGGGCCCGGGCCGGGGTCAGCGCGTCGCAGCTCTACCACTACTTCACCGACAAGGATGACCTCGTGCGCGCCGTGATCGCGCACCAGACCGACGGCATCCTCGACGCGCAGCAGCCGCTGCTCGACCACCTCGACAGCTTCGAGGCGCTCGAACGCTGGCGCGACCTGCTCGTCGACCTGCAGGAGCAGCGGCAGTGCCAGGGCGGGTGCCCGATCGGCTCGATCGCCGCCGAGCTCGCCGACGACGACCCGGCGGCGCGCGCCGACCTCGCCGACGGGTTCGAGCGCTGGGAGGCACCGATCCGGGCGGGCCTCGCCCGGATGCGCGACCGGGGCGACCTCCGCGCCGACACCGACACCGACGCGCTCGCCCTCGCGCTGCTCGCCGCCCTGCAGGGCGGGCTGGTGCTGACCCAGACCCGCCGCAGCACCGAACCGTTGCGCACCGCCCTCGACGCGATGCTCGCCCACATCCGGGCGAGCGCTCCGCGTCCATGAGCGGCCCTTCGGATCCGCGCCGAACGGAACGAACGGCTCGTTCGTGCACTCAGAGGCCACGAACGGGCCGTTCGCTCCGAAGGGCGGGGACCGTGCAGCGCCGTCCTGGGACCAGCGGTCCCATGCTCGGCACCGCAGATCGTGGAACGGTGTGATCAGGAGCCGGACCGGTTCCGTCACCCTCACGGGAGCGGACTTGACCACCACCATCCCCATCGGACTCACCGTCGACGGCCGCCACCACGCCCTCGACCTCGATCCGCGCACCACCGTCCTCGACGCGCTGCGCGAGCACCTGGGCAACACCAGCCCGAAGAAGGGGTGCGACCACGGCCAGTGCGGCGCGTGCACCGTGCTCCTCGACGGGCGCCGGGTGCTGTCCTGCCTGACCCTCGCCGTCGCCAAGGACGGCGCCGAGATCACCACGGCCGACGGGCTGGCGCGCGACGGCGGGCTCCACCCGGTCGCCGAGGCCTTCCTGCGCCACGACGCGTACCAGTGCGGCTACTGCACGCCCGGGCAGGTCTGCTCCGCGGTGGGGCTCCTCGACGAGGCGGACCGGGGCGCGCCGAGCGCGGTCACCGACGACCTGACCGCCGCGACGGTGCTCGACCGCGCCGAGATCGCCGAGCGCCTGAGCGGCAACCTGTGCCGCTGCGCCGCGTACACGAACATCGTCACCGCGGTCGAGGAGGTGGCCCGCCGGTGAAGCCGTTCACCTACGCCCGGCCCGACGACGCGCGGGCCGCGGTCGCCGCCGTCGGCGCCGATCCCGGCGCCACCTTCCTCGCCGGGGGCACGAACCTGCTCGACCACCTCAAGCTCGGTGTCGCCACCCCGAGCGCGCTCGTCGACATCGCGGCGGTCACGAGCACCGAGATCACGGTCCACGACGACGGCGGGCTGACGATCGGCGCGGGCGCGCTCAACAGCGACGTCGCCGCCCACCCCGCCGTCCGCCGCCACCACCCCGCGCTCGCCCAGGCCCTGCTCGCCGGCGCCTCGGGCCAGCTGCGCAACATGGCGACGACCGGCGGGAACCTCCTGCAGCGCACCCGGTGCGCCTACTTCGCCGACACCACGACGCCGTGCACCAAGCGCGACCTCACGCAGGCCTGCTCCGCGCGCGGGGGCTGGGCGCGCTACCACGCGATCCTCGGCGCCGACCCCTCCTGCATCGCGACGCACCCGTCGGACATGGCGGTCGCGCTGGTGGCGCTGGACGCGTCCGTGCGCGTCCTCGGGCCCGACGGCAGCCGCACCATCCCGGTCGCCGACCTGCACCGCCTCCCCGACGGCGACCCGACCCGCGACACCGTCCTCGAGCACGGCGAGCTCGTCACCGCCGTCGAGCTGCCGCCCTCCCCGATCGCGGCGAACTCCGCCTACCGCAAGGTCCGCGACCGCGCCTCGTACGCGTTCGCGCTCGTCTCCGTCGCCGCGGCCCTCGAGGTGCGCGACGGCACCGTCGCCGACGTCCGGCTCGCGCTCGGCGGCGTCGCCCACAAGCCGTGGCGCGCCACCCGCGCGGAGGACGCGCTGCGAGGCGCGCCCGCCACCGACGAGTCCTTCCGCGCCGCCGCGCGGGCCGAGCTCGCCGACGCCGAGCCGGTCGAGTCCCCGCTCGGCGGGAACGGCTTCAAGCTCGACCTCGTGGTCGGCGCCGTCACCGACACGCTGCGCCGCCTCGCCGCGGCCCCCACGCGGAGGAGACCTCGTGACCGTCCTCGACGCCCGCGTCATGGGCACCTCGGTCCGTCGGGTCGAGGGCCCGGACAAGGTCACCGGCACCGCGCGGTACGCCGCCGACCAGCCGGTCGACACCCCGCTGCACCTGCACCCGGTCCAGGCGACGATCGCCCGCGGGTACGTCACCGGGATCGACCCGACGGCCGCGCGGGCCCTGCCCGGCGTCGTCGGCGTCGTCACCCCCGACGACGCGCCCCGGCTCGCGGACCTCGGCAACCCCGAGCACGCCGTGCTCCAGGACCACGAGGTCCACCACCGCGGCCAGTACGTCGCGGCGGTGCTCGCCGAGACCCCGGAGATCGCGCGGGAGGCCGCGGGCCTCGTCGTCGTGACCTACGACGAGGCCCCGCAGACCACCGCGTTCGACGAGCAC
The DNA here is from genome assembly GCA_963716955.1 of uncultured Actinomycetota bacterium. GTDB lineage: Bacteria > Actinomycetota > Actinomycetes > Mycobacteriales > Pseudonocardiaceae > Actinomycetospora. The sequence goes on along the minus strand of CAVQUY010000011.1, from coordinate 20,827 downwards.
TCCCCCGAGCGCCACCCCGCGGCGTCCCTGGCGAACTGGGCACCGCCCACCAGCGAGGCCGGCGACCCGGACTCGGCGCTCGACGCCGCCGACGTCACCGTGCGCGCCACCTACACCACCCCGGTGCAGCACCACAGCCCGATGGAGCCGCACGCGACGATCGCCTGCTGGGAGGGCGACCACGTCGTGCTCTTCGAGTCCTCGCAGGGCGTGGCGGGCGCCCGGGCCACCGTCGCGCACCTGTTCGGTCTCGAGGAGGACGACGTCGAGGTCGCGTCGCCGCACGTCGGCGGCGGGTTCGGCAGCCAAGGGCTCCCTGCACGCCGGGACGGTCCTGACGGTGCTCGCGGCCCGGACGGTGCCGGGGCGGGCGGTCAAGCGGGCGCTGTCGCGCCGGGAGATGTTCGAGACCGTCGGGCACCGGCCCGCGACCGTGCAGCACCTCGCACTCGGCGCGTCGGCCGACGGGACCCTCGACGCGCTGGTCCACGACGTCGTCGAGTCGACGGCGCGGGTCCAGGAGTTCGGCGAGCCGACCGCCACCGGCACCCGCGGGATGTACGCGGCGCCGCACCGGCGCACGTCGCACGAGCTCGTCCCCCTCGACGTCGACGTGCCGACCTACATGCGCGCGCCCGGCGAGGCGCCGGGCAGCTTCGGCCTCGAGTGCGCGATGGACGAGCTGGCCGTGGCGCTGGGGATCGACCCGATCGAGCTGCGGGTGCGCAACGAACCGGCGGTGCACCCGGAGTCGGGCCTGCCGTTCTCGTCGCGCAACCTCGTCGCGTGCCTGCGCCGCGGCGCGGAGCGCTTCGGGTGGGCGGATCGGCCGGCGCAGCCGCGGGCGCGGCTGGTCGACGGCTGGTGGCACGGCACCGGGGTCGCCGCGGCGATGTTCCCGACGATCCGCTTCCCCGGCTCGACGGCGGTCATCCGGTTCGCCCGCGGGCACTACGAGGTCGAGATCGGGGCCGCCGACATCGGGCAGGGCGCCCGGACGGTGCTCACCCAGATCGCGGCGGACGCGCTCGGGGTGCCGGCGGACCGGATCGCCGTCGCGATCGGGGACACCTCCGTGCCGACGGGGACCGTGGCGGGCGGCTCGTCGGGCACGGCGTCGTGGGGCTCCACGATCACCGAGGCCGCCGACCGGTTCCGGGACAAGTGGGGCGACGACCCGGAGGAGGGGTCGGAGGCCGACGCCGCGACCCCGGACAACCCGTGGGCCGGCGAGCTCGCGATGGCCGCGTACGGGGCGCAGTTCGCCGAGGTCGCGGTGCACGCCGACACCGGGGAGATCCGGGTGCCGCGCCTGCTCGGGGTGTACGCCGCGGGCCGCATCCTCAACCCGGCGCTGGCCCGCTCGCAGTTCCTGGGCGGCATGGTGTGGGGGCTCTCGATGGCCCTGCACGAGCAGAGCGTCGTCGACCCCCGCTTCGGCCACGTGATCAACCACGACCTCGCCGGCTACCACATCGCGGCGCACGCGGACGTGCGCGAGATGGACGCGGAGTGGATCGACGAGGACGACCCCTACGTCAACCCGATGGGCGCCAAGGGCATCGGCGAGATCGGCATCGTGGGCACGGCGGCGGCGATCGCGAACGCCGTGCACCACGCGACGGGGGTGCGGGTGCGGTCGCTGCCCATGGACTTCGTCCATGTGAACGAATTTCGTCGCTAGGGCGACCACATCCGTTCACATGCTGCGGAGCAGCGCCAGCATCGCGGCGTTCAGCGGCGTCGGGACGTCGTGGCGCTCCCCCGCCGCGACGACCGCGCCCGTGAGGTACTCGTGCTCGAGCGGCCGCCCGGCGAGGCGGTCGTAGAGCATCGAGGTGCCGGTGCCGGCGGGCATGGTCGCGTAGTGGTCCCGCAGGTCGGTGACGTCGTCCTCGGCGAGGTCGGCGCCCTCGGCGCGGGCCACGGCGACGACCTCGCGGGCGAGGCCGAGGACGAGGTCGGCGGTCTGCGGTTCGGCGAGGACCTCGTTGCGGCGGAAGGTCAGCGCGGTGATCGGGTTCGCGACGGCGTTGCTGATCAGCTTGCGCCAGGCGACGGTGCGGTGGTCGGACGAGCCGACGACCTCGACGCCGTCGTCACCCCCGCTGACCAGGGCGCGCAGCCCCTCGACCCAGGCCCCCTCGGGGACGGTGAGCCGCCCGTAGCCGTGGTGCACGATCCGCCCCGGCTCCACCGCCTCCGCGCCGAGCACGACGACGGCGGGGATCGCGGTCGCGTCCGGGTGGACGAGGCCCTCGACGCGCCGCTCCTGGTCCACGCCGTTCTGGGCGACCACGACGACGGTGCCGGGGCCGGTCGCGGCCTTCAGCCAGTCCGCCGCGGCCGCCGTGTGGTGGGCCTTCGTCGTGACGAGCACCCAGTCGGCCGGGGTGATCGTGGACGGGTCGGTGTGGACGGCGGCGCCGACCTCGCGCTCCGCGCCGTCGCCGCCCGACCGCACGCGCAGCACGTCGAACGGGGTGCGGACGGCGAGGGCGACGTCGTGCCCCCGCTCGTGCGCCAGCGCGGCGAGCACGCCGCCGATCGCTCCGGGCCCGATGACCACCACGCTCGCCATGCCCTCGATCATGGACCGGCGGGAGGACCCTCGCAGGGGGCGGGTCCCTCACGGTGAGTGGCGCTCGTACGAATGGATGAGGCTGGCGAACCATGACGGTGTGAGACTGGCCGAGTGCATGGTCGGCCCGCGCCCGAGGCCCTGCCCGGGTGCCGGGAGCTGCGCACCGGTTCGCTGCTGGCCCTCGTCCTCGCGAGCGTCATGACCCTCTCCCCGGCCTGCGCCGTCGCGCAGCCCGCCCGATCGGCCCAGCCCGCCCCGCCGGCCCGTACCCCCGCGGCCGGCGTCTCTCCGTACCCGTGGCACACCGGGATCGCTGCCACCACGTTCTGGGTCGGGCAGGTGCTCAACTCCTCGTCGGACGGGAGCCAGGTCTACTCCACCTACGACGCCCGGTGGGAAGACCACTACGGCGGCTGCGACGGCATCGAGGTCGATGGTGCCTGCCGGGGCGAACCACGGACCGCCGCCAACGGCTACTTCCCCGCGCAGATGACACCGAAGGAGAACCCGTTCTACCTCGATCTGCCCTTCGACGACGTCCACAACGCCACGGCCCGGGCCGAACGCAACACCGTGGTGCCCTGGGCCCACGAGGTCGGCCGGCAACCGACCAGCCTGATGAAGAACCGCTGGGTGGAGCTGCAGAAGGACGGCCGGACCTGCTACGGGCAGGTCGAGGACGCGGCCCCGAGCAGTACGCCGACGCCCACTACGTGTTCGGCACGCACGACGAGCGCCCGGCCAACCGGAAGATCAACGGGCCGGTCTGGACGTCTCCCCCGCGCTCAACGGGTGCCTCGGGTTCGGTCCCTCGACAGCGACCAGGACCGCGTGTCCTGCGTTTCGCGGACGTCGGCACGGTCGAGCCCGGGCCGTGGACCAGGGTCGTCACGACCTCCCCGGTCACCAAGTGACCGGCTGATCTCGCCGGTCACGACGGCGCGAGCCGCCGGCGGCGCGAGGGCCTCGACCAGGGCGATGCCGGCCTCCTCGCTCGGCTGGTGCTCGGTGAGCACGGCGAGCAGCACCGGCTCGTGGGCGACCGTGGTCACCCCGACGCTGTTGACGATCCAGCGGCCGCCGTCGTCGTCGAGGGGCAGCCACCCGTTCTTCAGGCCGGTCGCGGCGCCCGGGTCGGCCGCGGCGGAGATCCCCCACCGCTGGTCGTCCTCGACGTGGGTCAGGAGGTCGGCGGCGTAGGACCGTGCGGCCGGTCCGAGGGGCCCCGGCCGCACGAGCGCGCCGAGCAGCGCGACCTGGTCGGCGGCACACGTGGTGCTCGTCCCCCAGTGCTCGTCGTCGAGGTGGGTGCACTGCGCGCCGAGCCGGACGTTCGCCGCCGCGATCCCCTCGGCCCCGCCGACCACGCCCCACAGCCGGGTCGCGGCGTCGTTGTCGCTGTTCTCCATCATCTGCTTCGCCGAGAGTGCGACGTCGGGCGTGAGCCGGCGGCCGGCGGCCTGCGCCTGGAGCAGCAGGGTCTCGAGCACGTCGAGCTTGACGACGCTGGCGGCGTGGATCGGGGTCCCGGACCCGTAGGCGAACGACCGACCGGTGGCGAGGTCGAGTGCCGCGATCGAGACGTGGCCCCTCGACGCGCCCACCAGCCCGTCGATCGCCGCGGCCGGGGACGGCGTCGCCGGGTCCGGCCGACCCGGCGACCGGACGGGCGTCGGCGCCGGCGCGGCGGGCGGTCGAGGCGGCGGCGTGGACGACGCGGCGGTCGGGACGCCGAGCAGCAACCCGAGCCAGAGCACCAGCAGGACGCAGCGGACCGGGCGGGCCCGGCGCGGTCGGACTCGGGGAGCGGCCGAGACACCGGCGGATCGGATGGCCGGGCTCCGGGCCCCGGCCCGTCGGGGCGGGTCGGACGGTCCACGGGCCGGGTGGGTCGGTCCACGGGCCGGGTGGGGCGGTCCACGGGCCGGGTGGGGCGGTCCACGGGCCGGGTGGGGCGGTCCACGGGCCGGGTGGGACGGTCCACGGGCCGGGTGGGACGGTCCACGGGCCGGGTGGGACGGTCCACGGGCCGGGTGGGTCGGTCCACGGGCGGGGCCGGACGCGGGGCGAGGGTCACCGCGCCCGGGCCGCCCCAGCCGTCGACCCCGGGATCGCCGCGGCCCGCGGCGCGCGGACGACGGCGCAGCGCCGTCGTGGTCACCGGCTCCGCTCCGCGTCGCCGACCCTGGCTCCGCCCATCGTCTGCCGCCCCCCGTCACCGATGATCGAGCTGCAGACAGTAACAACGATCACCACGGGAGGGTCAACTGCTACACGAGTGACGCATGTGGCTGATGAGGCCGCCAAGAGTCACGGAGCGTGAGATTCGACGCCGACCCGAGGAGCCGCTCACACGGACGCCGCGCTCCCGCCTCGTCGTCGGACACGCGTCTCCGGCGCCGGAAGAATCGCGGTGGCGGTGGTGTTCCGCACGAGGTGACCGACCTCACCGACCTCACCGACCGCTCCGTCGCCTCGCTGCGCGCCCACCACGACACGCTCGCCGCGGTGGTGGGTGACCTGACGGACGAGCAGCTGGGCGCTCCGAGCGGGGCCTCGCGGTGGACGATCGCCCAGGTGCTCTCCCACCTGGGGAGCCAGTCGGAGATCATGGTGCCTCCCCTGCTCGCGGCGGTGCACGGCTCCACGGTCGACGACCGCGGACAACCAGGCCGTCTGGGACCGGTGGGACGCCGCCGCCCCGCGCGCGCAGGCGGACGGCTTCGTCGAGCACGGCGCCCGCTATCTGGCCGTGCTGGAGGGACTCTCGGCCGAGCAGCGTGCGTCGGTGCACCTCGACCTGGGGTTCCTCCCCGAACCCGTGCCGCTGGCGGTCGCGCTCGGTATGCGCCTCGACGAGGTCGCGCTGCACACCTGGGACGCCCTGGTCGGCCTGGACCCCGACGCCGAGGTTGATGCGGCCGCGGCGACCACCATGCTCGACCACTTCGTCGACGGGGTGGGCTTCCTGCTGGGGTTCGTCGCGAAGCCCGATCAGCTCGACCGGCCCGCCGTCGTCGCGATCGGGGACCACTCGCTGGTCGTCGAGGACGCCGTGAGCGTCCGGTCGGGCACCGACGGGGCGACCGCCACCTTCACCGGGCCCCCCGGGGCGGCGCTGCGGCTCATCGGTGGGCGCCTGGGCCCGGGGCGCACCCCGGCGGGCGTCGAGGTCACCGGCGCCGTGACGCTCGACGAGCTCCGGGCCGTGTTCCCCGGTTTCTGAGGGGTGCGCCCCATGTGAACGGATGTTCGTCGTCGGGGCGACCGACATCGTTCACATGGGCCGCAGGCCCCAGGCTCCCTCGCCCTCGAGATCGAGGCGCCGGGAGTGGAAGGCCTCGAGGCTGCTGCGGTGCCCGACGCTGACCAGCACGAGGTCCGGCAGCTCGCTGCGCAGCAGCGTGTAGAGGTCGTGCTCGAGGCCCTCGTCGAGAGCGGCCGTGGCCTCGTCGAGGAACACGACGTCGGGCCGGGCGATCAGCAGGCGGGCGAAGCCGATGCGCTGCTGCTCGCCCGGGGAGAGCGTGCGCCACCACAGCTCCTCGTCGTCGACGCGGTCGACGAGGTGCGCGAGCGCCGTCGCGCGCAGGACCCGCGCCGCGTCGTCGTCGGACACCGTCTCCGGCGCCGCGGGGTAGGCGAGCGCCGTCCGCAGCGTCCCCAGCGGGAGGTAGGGCTGCTGGGCGAGGAACACCGCGCCGCCGCCCACCGGGCGCTCGACGTGGCCGTCGGCGTAGGGCCACAGGTCGGCGAGGCTGCGCAGCAGCGTGGTCTTCCCGGTCCCGGATCGTCCCGTGACCAGCAGCGACTCGGCGTGCCCGAGCTCCAGGGACAGGTCGCGGACGAGGGTCTCGCCGTCGGGCTTGTTGACGGTCAGGTCCCGCACGACGACGCCGCCGGTGCGGTCGGTGACGTCGAGGACCGGCAGCTCGCGGGCCTCCTGGTCCGCGTCGAGCAGGCCGGTGAGGCGGTCGAGGACGGCGCGGTAGGTGGCGAACTGGTCGTAGGCGTTGCGGAAGAACGACAGCGCGTCGTGGACCTGGCTGAACGCCTGCGCGGTCTGCTGGACGTCGCCGAGGCTGATCGCCCGCGCGAAGAACCGGGGCGCCTGGATGATGATCGGGAACACCACGGCGATCTGGCTGACCCCGAGGTTGAAGCCCTGGAACTTGAGCGTCCGGACGACGATGCGCCAGTAGTTCGCGATCACGTCGCCGAACCGGCCGTCCAGGGTGCGCCGCTCCAGCGGCTCGCCGCGGGAGAACGCGATGTTCTCGGCGTTGTCGCGCACGCGCACGAGCCCGTAGCGGTAGAACGCGCTGAGTCCCTGGTTGAGGAAGTTCAGCCGGACCAGGGGCCGCCCGATCCGGAAGGCGAACACCGTCGCGACGATGACGTAGAGGAACGCGATGAACGTCATCGCGCGCGGGATCTCGACCCCGAACAGCGTGAGCGGGCCCGAGAGCTGCCAGAGCACGATGGTGAACGACGGGATCGTCACCAGGGCGCTCACCGCACCGCTCGGGCCGATCGAGAGCGAGTAGGACGTCTGCGCGAAGTCGGTGATGTCCTCCTGGATCCGCTGGTCGGGGTTGTCGACCTGCGTCGGCGAGAACCGCGAGCGGTGGTAGACCCGGTCGCCGAGCCAGTCACGGAGGAACCGGCCGTTGAGGTCCTCCCAGAGCCGGATCACGAACGACTGGCCGACGTAGTAGGTCACGAGGGACTCGGCCACGGAGATCACCGCGATCACCGCGAAGACGCCGAGCGCCCGCCAGAACGCGCCGGAGTCGAGGTTCTGCAGCGCGGTGTAGAGGTCGTTGGTGTTGTAGGAGAGCAGCAGGTTGATGCGCACCGAGAGCACCACGAGGAGCAGCAGCACCAGGACGAACACCGTCGGCCGCCAGGTCGCGCGCTCTCCCCGTCGCGGACGCACGAACGGGCCGGCCAGGCGCCAGAACTGCCGGCCCCACGTCGTGAGCCGCACGAGGAGCACGACGACGATGCCGAGCACGATCACCGTCGCGACGAAGACCCCGAGGATCCACAGCGGACTGGTGATCCACTCCGTGCCCCAGTCGACCGTTCCCACGCCGCCTCCTCGAGCAACCCGCTCCGCTGATCGCGGGAAGGTAGCGAGGTGGCGCGCACGTCAGCCCGGCGGGCCCGGGAAGTCGGCGAGGACGCGCTCGAGCGAGCCCGGGGTCACCGCGACGTCGCCGACGAACGGGTGGTCGATCGCCACCGCGACGAACAGCAGGATGCCGATGAGCACCGCGATGCTGCCCGTCATCAGCAGCTGCAGCACCGGGCTGCTCAGCGCGAAGATCATCGAGAAGCCGATCGTCACGACCGCGCCGACGATCAGCGCCGCCCACAGCACCCCCGGCAGGCCCGACGTCACGAAGTCGAGCCGGGAGGACCGGGCGGTGACGAGGTCGTTGTAGCGCTCGGCCTCGGCGCCGACGAACTGGGTGCGGGACGGGGTGTCGGCGGGCAGCGCCTCGATGTCGGCCGAGAGCCGGTCCAGGGTCGCGCCCACGGCCGGTGCGCCCGGCTCGCCGCGGGACATCGCCGGCCACTCGAGGTCGACGACGGTCCGGGCATAGCCCACGACGTCCGCACGGATCCGGTCGTGCGGCGCGGGCGGGAACGCGGCGGCGGTGCGCTCGATCGTGCGCAGGGCGCTGGCCTCCTGCCCGACGACGTCCCCCGCCCGACTGAACTGCTGCCAGCTGACGATGACGACGAACGCGAGCAGCACGGCGTAGATGACCCCGACGATCGCGATGAGGAACCCGGCGACCTCGTTGTGGTCGCCCTCGCGCAGCACCGACCAGCGTCGCCGCAGGACCAGCTGCGTCACGACCGCCACCGACCGGGATGCCGACGACGAGCAGCAGACCGCTGCACCACAACGGCCACGCGCTCATCGGCGGCTCCCTCCCCGTCGGACCTCGGTGACCGTAGGTCACGGTCCGGCCGGCTACCGGTCGAGCGCCTGCACGACCAGCTCGATCAGCCGATTGGGGTCGTCGGTCTCCCCGAAGCCTCCCCGGCGCTTCGTCTCGGCGATCTCGTCCGCGGTCGCGGTCCCGGCGTAGACCACGCACGGCGCCGGATACTTCCGCTGCCGCAACACGTCCAGGAGCTCGAGGCCGGCGGTCGCCTCGTCGCCACGCCTCATGTCGGAGACGATGATCGAGTACGGCGGACCGTCGAGGAGGCTCTCCGCCTCGGGCGTGGTCCGCGCCAGGTCGAAGTGGATCCCGAGGGCCTCCAGGGCGGCGCGCTCGAACTTGTTGTCGTCGGGCCGGTCGTCGACCCACAGCCCCCGGCGTGTCTGCGGCGCACCCTGGACGTCGAGGACCTGCACGGCCCGGCGGGCGGTGGCCTGGGCGCCGGTGATGACCGCCGGCACGTTGGCCGTGGCCGAGTCGTTCCGGTTGCCGGCCGCCGCGGTCAGTGCGCTCTCCACGTTCTTCTGGGTCGAGAGCGCCGCCTCCACACCGCCCGCCTTGACCGAGAACGACGAGAGGTTCCTGACGACGGAGCCGATCTGCGTCCGGAAGACCAGGACGAGCACCAGGACGACCACGGGCCACGCCAGCGAACCGATGAGTGCCGCCACCGCGTTGACCGCGTCACTGTTCACCGGGGGCTCCTGATCAGCTCATGGTGTTGCGCAGATGTCGGCCGAAGTAGGCCACGTGCACCGTGGCGGTGCGCTCCACCCACGTGAAGTAGATCCGCGGCGCCATCCCGGCCGAGGAGATCTTGATGTGCGACTGCACCACCTGCTCCTGGCCGTCCACCGGGAACGTCCGCGACCCCGGCCAACGGTCCATGACCGTCTTCGACTCCCGCATCGCGAGCTTGCGGGGGTTGGCCGGCCACGCCATCGGGTGCCGGGAGTTCCAGCACCACGCGAAGAAGTCGCCGTCGTAGTCGTCGCGGGAGCGGGCCCGCGAGTAGAACGCCAGCGCCCGCAGCGCGCGCCAGGCCTGCTCGCCCCAGGCCGGCCCGGCCGCCTGCCGGTCGAGCAGCTCGAGGTCGACCCCGGCCTCCGTCGGGAAGGTCAGGTAGGCGCCGAGGTGCCGGCGGGCGAGGGCCGCCGCGTCGCTGCAGTCCCGGGCGTGCGACGGCGCGAGGTCGATCTCGTCGCGGCCCGCTTCGGTGTGCTCGCCGCGCAGGCGGGCGAGCTCGGCGGTGGCCGCGGCGAGGCTGTCCCGCAGGTCGGTGACCTCGTGCTGCAGGTCGCCGAACTCCTCGAGCACCTCCTCCGCGACGCGGCGCTCCGCGACGAGCTCGGACTCGAGGTCGGTGACGCGGGCCGACTCCCGGGCGACCTTCTCGACCATGCCGCCGGGCGTGACGTCGTCGAGGCGCTCCGCGGCGCGGTCCCAGCTGTCGGGGGCGCGGCGCATGCTCGACACCGGCGCGAGCTGGTTCACCGCGATCCGCCCGGCGAGCGCCGGGCGGTCGCGGAAGCGCTCGGCGCGGATCTCGAGGTGCCGCGCGGTCGCGTCGCCCGCGGGGTCGAGGGCCGGGAGGTAGACGCGCATCGCGCCGCGGTGCACGCCGAAGCCCGGCCCGAGGGCGGCGTCGAGGGTGTCGAGCCCGGACGCGTCGACGACGGCGACCGTCGCGAGGCCCGCCACGTCGCGCGTCGTGCGCTGCACCGCCGCGTCGAACACCTGCACGGCCCGCTCGTCGGCCTCCGGCCCGAGCCCCCCGAAGACGACGACGGGGACGGTGCGGTCGGCGAGGGTGAGCAGGTCGGCGACCTCCTCGGCCCCCTCCTCCCCGTGGTGGCGGACCGACCGCGGCAGCAGCGACACCCCACCGTGGGCGGCCGCCGTCGTCGTCAGCAGGTCGGCGATGAAGGCCGGCGGCTTCGCGAACAGCGGCTCGGTGACGTCGCGGGCGTCGCCGTCGACGTCGACCCACACCCACGCCTTCGCGCCCTCGGCGGTGGCGCTGCCGCCCGACCAGGCCCGCAGCGTCGTCGTCCACCGGCTGCCGTCGCGGTGGGACTCCACGAAGACGACCCGGACCGCCTTGCCGATCTTGGTGTCGCCCGGGTCGGCGTGGGCGTCGCGACGCAGCACGAAGCGGTACTGCTCGCTGGCGCGGGTCCGGGCGTCGCCGGACGGGAGCGGGCGGTGGTTGCGCAGCGCGACGCCCTCGGCCCAGGCGACGACGGCGTGGTCGGCGACGTCGACGGCGTCCGGGTCGTCGGACGCCCAGATGCTGCGGTAGAGCGTCGCCATCGCCGTGTCACCTCCTGGTCACCCCGCAGCATGCCTGGTGATCGGGGTCGGGCGCTGCCCTCGGCGCGCTCGCGGGTGCGCGTCGCTCCTTCGGGTGGCGACGGCGGGATCGGGCCGCGGAGCGCTAACGGGGGCCCGGCCGCCGCGATGAGTCCGACGATGACCACGCCCCGGGCCGAGCGCCTCCCCCACCTCGCGGTCCTGTTCCCGGTCCGCGCCTGGCTGCGCCACCCGGCGCTGCGCGCCGCGACGACCTGGGCGTTCGTCGCCCTCGTCGCGGTGCCGCCGGCCGCCCTCGCTCTGTTCCCCTGGGCTACGCGCGGATCGGGGTCGCCGCTCCCGCGGTGGGTCGCCTCCCGACGCTCGTTCGTCGCGGAGTTCCGGCGGTGTGCGCAGGAGCTGCTCACCGGTCCCGACCCGGGGTCCGCCGACGGCTGAGGCGACGGGGAGCTGCGACGATCGGGGTCCGACGACGACGAGGGAGCGGGCATGCGCGCGTACGGGTTCACCACGGCCGGCGGACCGGAGCACGAGGCGTTCCTGGACGTCGCCGTGCCGGAGCCGGGCCCGGGCGAGCTGCTCGTCGCGGTCCACGCGGCCGGGGTGAACCCCGGGGACTGGAAGGTCCGCGACGGCTCCTACGGCACGTCCGGCCCCGCCGTGCTGGGCCGCGAGGTCGCCGGGCGGGTGGTCGCGCTCGGTCCCGACGTCGAGGGCTTCGCGGTCGGCGACGAGGTGTTCGGCGGCTGTCCCGGCATGGTCGGCGGCTGGGCGGAGCAGGCGATCGTCACCGCCGGCTTCGCCGCGCACCGGCCCGCCTCGGTGTCGCCCGAGCAGGCCTGCGTGCTGCCCGTCGCCGCCGGGACGGCCCACGACGCGCTGCGCCAGCTCGGCCTCGTCGCGGGCGAGACCCTGCTGGTCAACGGGGCGGGCGGCGGCGTCGGCGTGGTGCTCGTCCAGCTCGCGGCGGCCCGCGGCGTGTCGGTGGTCGCGACGGCGAGCCCCGGCAAGCACGACCTGCTCACCCGGCTCGGCGCGACCCCGGTGGCCTACGGCGACGGCGTCGTCGACCGGATCCGCGCCGCCGCCCCCGACGGGGTCGACGCCGTGTTCGACCTGGTCGGCGGCGACCCGCTGCGCACCGTCGCGGCACTGCCGACCGACCGGCACCGGCTGATCTCCGTCGCCGACTACGGCCTGTCCACCGAGCTCGGCGGCCAGCAGCTCGAGCGCGACCGCAGCACCGCCGTCCTCACCGAGCTCGCCGGCCTCGTCGCCGACGGCGCCCTCGACCCGCACGTCACCGACGTCCGCCCCTTCGACGACGCGGCCGGCGCGCTCGCCCTCGTCGAGCAGGGGCACGCGACCGGGAAGGTCGTCCTGGGCGCCTTCACCTCATGAGCACGCGCGGAGAGCTGCCGGGCGGCGTCGACCCGGACGACCCGCCGTGGTGGCCCGCCGACGGGCCGTGGGGCGGGCGCGGACGGACGTCGGTGCTGCTCGTCGTGGGCGGGCTGGTCGTCCTCGTCGCCCTGGTCCTCGTGGTGACGCTGGTGGGCGGGGTGTTCGGCTCCGACGCCGGGTCGGGCTCCGCGGCGGTCGGCGCCCCGCCCCCGCCCGTGCTCGCGAGCGAGGGACTGCAGCCGGGCACGCGGACGCTCGTCGGCGGGGTGCCCTACGACGTCGGCGTCGGCGCGTTCACCCCGAGCACGCGCGCGGCGCCGAGCGGGTCGCACCTGTTGCTCGCGCCGCTGGTGGTGCGCAACGCGGGGTCCGCGCCGGTGCCGAACCCGCTGTCCGGGGCCGCCGGCGTGCTCGTGGCGGTGGGCCTGCACTCGCCGCCGGCGTCGGTGCTGTCCGGCCCGTCGGCGCTGCTGTGCCGCAACGCCGCGGCGGCCTCGCCGCTCGCGGCGCCCGCACCGGTGTTCCCCGGCCTCGAGCCCGGCGCCTGCGTGCTCGACGGACGGACGGCACCGTCCGGGGCGACCGCGCCGACGCTGGCCCCGGGCGAGGAGGCGCGCGGGATCCTGCTGTCGTCGCCCGTGCCCGACGTCGTGACCGACCCGGCACCGTCGGTGTGGGTGGAGACGACGCCGGGTCCCCCGGCCCGGTACGACCGCGTCGGCGGCTGACGGGTCAGCGCATCACGCCGGAGTTGATCGGGACGGTCTTCGCGCCGCCCTGCGCGGCCCCGTGCGCGATGTTCTCGGTGGAGGGGGCGTGGCTGCGGGTCTGCGGTCCCGGCGGTGGGTCGTGCCGGAGTCCCGGTCGCCCCCGTTGCCGGTTGCCGCGGTCGCCCCGGTCGCCGTCGTCGGTCCAGGACCCGCTGTCGGGACCGTCCGAGTCGTCGGAGCCGAAGGACATCCAGTCGGCGTCGTGGGAGTCGGAGTCGTAGTCGTGGGAGTCGGCGTCGCTGTGCCCGTCGTGGCCCGCGTCGCCGTCGCGGTCCTGGCCGTCGTGCCCGGCGCAGGAGCAGTGGTCCCCCTGGTCCGAGCCGTGCGACGCGTCCTGGTCGCCGGTGGGGGCGTCGCCCGCGAACGCGACGCCGGCCCCACCCCCGGCGAGCGCGAGGGCGGCGACGGCGGTCAGCGCGCCCCGGCCCACGAGTCCGCCGAGTCCGTCGTGCCGGTGCGGAGCGTGGTGTGTACCCATGCTCGGATAACGAGCAGATCACGCTCCACTGACGGGTGGTGACGCTGATTATCCGACTCGTACCCCGCAGCAGTATCGCGAAAGGAAAAGACCGGGAACGGCGGCGGACGTTTCGCCGCGATCGGGCCGGGGCAACGCGGTCGCCCTCAGACCACCAGCCGGGCGAGCACCGCGCGGTGGTCGCTGCCCGCGACGTCGAGCACCTCGACCGAGCGCACCCCGACCGGCCCCGCCACGAGCACGTGGTCGATCGTCACCCCGACCGCGCGTCGCCACCACGACGGCCACGTCGCCGGCGCCCGGCGCGTGACCGGCCGGGCGGACCCCAGGGCTTCCTGCAGGGGCCCGTGCTCGAGGGTGGCGTTGAGGTCGCCGACCACCACCGTCGGCCGCCCGGGGTCCGCGAGCCACGGCCGCAGCAGGGCCAGCTCGCGCTGCCAGTGCGGCGTCGAGGACGGGAGCAGGACCGCGGGGTGCACGCCCAGCACCCGTACCGCGCCGAGCCCGCCCCCGCTCACCACGACCCACCCCGAGCGGGTGTCGGTCGAGGCCACCTGCCACGTCCACCTCGCCGAGCCCCGCCGCGGTCAGCACCGTCAGGCACGGCCCGTCGTCGGCGCCCGCCGCGTCCACGCCCGACCGGTAGGGCGCGGACGACCACGCGCGGTACCCGTCGAGGCCGTCGAGCAGGCGCTTGCGGAACCGGTCCCCCGCCTCGGGCAGCACGACGACGTCGGGGCGCTCGGCCGCGATCGTCGCCGCCAGCGCGGCGGGGTCGGCCCGCCCCAGCCAGACGTTCGCGCCGAGCACCGACAGCGCCCGCGTCCCGATGCCCGCCGGCTCCCGGCGGGCCCGGTGCCGCCACGTCGAGAGCCCGACCGCGCCGAGCGCCACCGCCGCCGCCCCGAGCGCCGGCGCCCGCCCCCGTCCGGGACGCCCCGCGGCGGGCAGCGTCACCGCCAGGGTCCCGACGGCGAGGCGGCGCCGGAAGGCGACGACGAGTGGCCAGGGCGGGGTGCGGTCGAGCCCGAGCACCTCCGGCAGCAGCAGGGCCGCGGCGGCGGTCACCGCACCCGCCGTCGCCACCGGTGTCCACCGCCCGCGCATGCCGCACCTCCTCCGGACGATCATCCGCCCTGCTGCGTACGGCGGTGTATGGCCGCGCGAAAGGATGTGGAAAGGACCGTCCGCTTCGATCACGTGGTGGACGACGGCGGGGCGGGGGCGCGATCAGCGCACCGGCCGGAGTCCCAGAGGCGGGATCGGTGCCGGCGTGGCGGGGGGCGACGCCGGCGCCGATTCTGTGCCCGATCCCTGCGCGGCGGCGAAGGCCTCGGCGGCGTCCGCCCAGGGCGCCCAGCCCAGCCGCCCCGCGGTCCGCGCGGCGGACCGGAAGAGCGCGAGCGCGCCCGCGGCGTCGCCCAGGACCGCCGTCGCGAGCCCGCGGTAGAGGTCGAGGGGGCCGAAGAACGCGGCGCCGACCCCGACGACGACGGTCGCGTCCGGGTCCGCGGGCAGGGCGTCGAGCACCAGGGCGGCCGTGACGTCGTCGTCGACGGCGTAGGCCGCGCACGCGGCGAGGCAGAGGCCGGTGCGGTCGAACAGGCCGCCGGCCCGCCCGGAGCGCTGCTCGTGGTACTCGGTGAGCCGCGTGCGGACCGTCGAGGCGTCCCCGGCGTGCACGGCGTCGACCGCCGCGCAGGCGCGCCAGGCCGAGACGCGGGGGTACATCCCGGCCGCGGTCGCCGGCAGGCCCCCGAGCACGTTCATGTCGCCTGTGAGCAGGTGCCGGGCGACGAGGTGGCAGAAGAACGCGCCGAGGGCGTCCGGGATGCCGAACTCCTGGCCGCGGGCGAACGCGTCCTGGGCGGCCCCGTCGGCGTCGGCCACCTTGCCCATCGCGAGCAGCACCGACGCGTCGACGAGGCGGGTGGCCCACATCGTGCGGGGCCGGTGGCGACGCTCGGCCTCGGGGACGAGGACGGCGTGGCGCTCGAGCGCGTCGTCGAGCCGGCCGGCGGTCAGCAGCGCGGCGATCAGCAGCTCGTCGGCCTCGAAGCGCAGCGTGAGCTCCCCGGCGGCGTCGGCGAGCTCGCGGGCGCGGCGGCAGAGCTCGACCCGCTCGGCGGCCGGGACCGGGGCGTCGAGCTGGAGGAACGCCCGGGCGACGGCGACCTCCGCGGCCAGGCGCGGGTCCGCGTCCGCCCGGGTGTCGCCGAGTGCCATGAGCTCGGCCACCAGCGACGGCGTCTCGGTGACGCCGACCAGCTGCTGTTCCTCGGTGATCATCCCGCGCAGCACCCGGGCGCGCTGGCGGTCGTCGAGGGGCAGCTCCCGCACCTGCCGCAGCCGCTCCAGGCGCCGCGGGCGACCGGCCACGGAGGGGCCCTGGGCGTCGTCGCCCATCGCGGCGGCGACGGCCTCGGCGACGTCGGCGCGCGGGTCGGCCACCACCGCGTCGAACTCCTCCGCGGCCTCCTCGACCCGCCCGCGACCCTCCAGGACCAGCCCGCGCAGCAGCCGCACCCGCCAGGGCCGGGTGGTGTGCTCGGCGGCGGCCTCGAGCAGCTGCTCGGCGTCGGCGAGCGCCCCGTCGCGGTACGCGGCGACGGCGGCGGGCAGGTGCGCGTCGGCGACCGTCGCCGCGGGCAGGAGCGCGGCCGCGCCGACGGCGTGGCGCAGCACGGTGAAGGGCGCCGCGTCCGCCGGCAGGGCCTCGTGGCGGGCCAGGTGCAGCTGCGCGGCGACGACGGCGGGCACGGCGTCCAGCACGGCGGCGGCGGTCAGCTCGTGGCGGAAGGCGAAGCCGTCGGGGGTCGCCTCCACGAGGGTGAGCGCGAGGGCGGGCCGCAGGTCGGCGGCGAGCCGGCGGGGTCCGACCCCCACGGCCGCGGCGAGGTCGGCCAGCGGGATCGCCCCCAGCACCGCGAGCGCCTCGAGGGCGGCCCGGCAGGCCTCGGGCAGCTGGCCGAGCTGGTGGTCGAGCAGCGGGCGCAGCCGCTCCGGCACCCGCGCGGCCGCCGCGACGCGGGCCTCGTCGTCGGGCAGGCCGCTCACCTCGGCGAGCAGCGCGGACAGGTGCAGCGGGTGCCCGGCCGTGCGGTCCCACAGCGTCGTCGCGAGGGCCTCCCCCAGCTCGTCGCCGACCAGCTCACGGGTGCCCGCCTCGTCGAGCTCGCGCAGCACGGTGCGCACCACGCCCTCGAGCGGGGCGAGGTCGGCGGCCGCGTCGCTCCAGCTCGGGTGGGTGACGGCGTCGGGCTCGCGGGCGGCGACGAGCACGACCACGCCCGGCGGCAGCCCGGCCCGGCCGAGGGCGCGCAGCACGTCGAGCGAGGCGCGGTCGGCGCGGTGGGCGTCGTCGAGGGTCACCAGGACCTGGCCGTCGTCGGCGGCCACGGCGAGCCGCCGGCGCAGGGTGCGTCCCGGGGCGGGGTCGCGCAGCGAGGGCGGCTCCACCCCGACGCCGTGCAGCGCCTGCACCCACGCCGCGAACGGGGCCTGCTCGTGCTCCCAGAGCCCGCGCCCGACCCGTGCCCCGCGCCGGGCCGCCTCGCGCGCCGCGGCGCCGAGCAGGGTCGACTTGCCGATGCCCGCCTCGCCGGCGACCAGCACCAGCCGGCCGGTCTCCGGGTCGTCCAGGCCCTCGCGAATCTGCGCGAGCGGGCCCTCGCGCCCGACGACGACGCGACCCGGCCCCCGGTGGCGTTCCCGCGCCTCGAGGACGGTCCGCTCGACGGCACGCAGCTCCGGGCCGGGATCGAGACCGTGCTCGACCTTGAGCTCCCGGCGGGTCGCCGCGAGGGTCCGCAGCGCCTCCCCGGTGCGGCCGACGCGGTGCAGGGCGGTCGCCACGAGGGCCGCGAGGTGCTCGCGGTCGAGGTGACCGGCCAGCGCCGGGGCCGCGACGGAGAGCGCGGTCCCCGGCTCGCCGTCGTCGAGCAGCGCCCGGGCGCGGTCCTCGACGAGCTCCAACCAGCGCACCTCCACCCGACGGCGCTCGGTCTCCAGCCGCGGCGTCGGCCGGCACCCCGGGAAGGGCTCGCCGTCGATGCACGCGAGGGCCGTGGCGGGCTCGGCGTCGTGGAAGCGGCAGAGGTCGACCGCCGAGCGCGGCACCTCGAGGGCGTAGCCCCCGCCGGTGCTCGTGACCCGCGCCGGCGCGACGACCTTCCGGAGGCGCGTGACCTGCACGTGCAGTGCCGCCCGGGGGTTCCTGGGGAGTGCGTCGCCGTAGATCTCGTCGATCAGGGTGGACGTCGGGATCGCCCGGCCCGGGTCCAGCGCGAGCAGGGCGAGCAACGTGCGCACCAGTTCGGTGCGCACCACGGCGGCACCATCGACCTCGACCGTGCCGAGAAGACGGATCTCCGTCAACGGCCCCCCAAGAAGCGTGACTCACAGTGACTTCTTACGACGACCCTACGACGGACCTCGTCCTCCGACCAGAGCAGGTCGACCCCGGGGACATACTGTTGGTCACTCCCATGGCGGGAGAACCACTCGGTGAGATGATCACCCGGCTGGACGGCTCCGCATTTTCGCACAGCGGGCTCGCCCTCGGGGACGGCCTGATCGCCTCCGCGCACCAGTCGTTCCTGGCGTCCGACCCCTTCGACTTCTCGGGCCTGCGCGCGGACGAGTTCCGCCACTTCTGGGACAAGGGCCAGTCGGTGTACCGGCTGGCCGTGCCCTCCGCCGAGGCCCGGGCCCGGGCGGTCGAGGCGGTGCACGAGCTCCGCGACCCCGACGACGGGTCCTTCTGCGTCCCGAAGATCCTCATCGTGGCGATCACCCTGTCGACGTTCGACCGGTCGCTGTTCGACCAGGAGGCCGGCGCGACGATCCGCGCGCTCGCCATCGACGCGGCCCGCGCCTGGGAGGGCAAGCCGGGCGAGCGGACCTTCTACTGCGCCGAGGTCGTCGCCCGCGCCTTCGGCGAGCGCTTCCCGCTGTCCGCGCTCGAGCCGCCGAGCGGCGTCCGTCCCGCCTCCGGACCGCCGGCCCACGACGGCGTGCTGGGTCGGCTCATGGAGGCCTATCTGGACGCCGCGACGGGCGACGAGTGCCAGGAGTCCCTCGACCGCCTCGTCGACGCGCTCGACGTCGAGGCGCCCGCGTTCCTCGACACCGTCGCCCGCGACATCCTCGCCAGCGTGCGCCAGCTCGGCCACCACCGGCCCCTCGCGGCCCGCTACGCCGGACGCCGCACCCCGCACAAGGACTGGGAGACGACCGGGCTGCTCCTGCCCTCGGCGCTCGTCACCCCCCGGATGCTGCTCGACGCGGCGTGGACCGCCCCGACCGTGGCCCGGGTCGGCGGACCCGGCGCGCCCCCGGCGCCACCGGCCGGGCTGACCTCAATCCCGCATAGTCCGCCCTCCACCTCGGATAGACCGCCGAGGGGGCGGTTGTCCGGATGACTGTCGCCGGGGATTCGGACCCCGTATCTACTCCGGATGCCACCCCCGCACTCCCGCCGGCCGGCTGCCGGCGCCACGGGGGGACGCACGGCCCCGCGACCGGAGGCGGAGTCGCGGTTCGTGCGGCGGAGGGCGGGGGTGGCACCTGGGGGCGGGTAACGACCCCGCTGGTCGGCCGATAGCTCCCCGGGTCGAGACTCGACCACGGTGGCGGCCGTTCCGGCGCCGTCGCGCACGACCCGGGGGACGTCGTCGAATGCCCAGACCGCAGCGTGATCTCGACCCGAACGGTGGGCCGCTGGTCGAGTTCGCGCGGGACCTGCGCGCGCTCCGGGACGGGGCCGGCACCCCGAAGTTCGCGACGATGGCCCGCCGCACCGGGCGCTCGAAGACCGCCCTCGCCGACGCCGCGGGCGGCCAGCACCTCCCCCGCTGGGAGACCGTCGAGGACTTCGTCCGCGCCTGCGACGCCGACCCGGCCCGTGGCACGACCGCTGGCTCACGCTCCGCACCGGGGAGGGCGCTCCCGCCGGGCCCCCGGAGCCGGCGCCTGCCACTCCCGCAGCGCTCGCCGACCCGCTGCTCGCCGCGCCGGCGGCTTCGGCGCCCGCGCCGGCGGCCCCCGAGACCCCGCCGGCCCCCGCGACGGAACCGGTCCCGGAGGCGCCGCGCCGTCCGGCCCGCCGGCCGCCGCGGCCGCAACGTCACGTTCCCGCCGCCGCCCGGTCCTCGTCGCCGCGGTCGTCCTCGGCGTGCTCCTCGTCGGCGCGCTCGGGTTCCTGCTCGGCCGCGTCACCGTCCCGGCTCCGCCGATCGAGCCGCAGACCGTCCAGGCGATCGTCGTGCAGAACAAGGTGGCGCTGGGCCCGGACCGGCTCGACGAGGACCGCACCCCCGCGTACCTCTCGACCGAGGCGCTGGCCTACTGCGCGTCGCCCAGCCACAGCTGCAAGGTGCCCGGGACCGACATGGCCTCGGGGGCCGGCGTCGTCGCCAACTGCTGGACCCAGGGCCAGATGATGTGGAACTGGGATCTCTCCGACCCGACCGCCCAGTCCAACCCGTACCGGGTCCGCTCCGACCTCTGGTACCGCGCCTCGTTCCCCGACGGCCGCACCGGCTATCTCTCCGAGGTCTACGTGGTGCGGGGCGACCGCGGCGGGCACGGGCTCCCCCGCTGTGTCCCGTGACCCCCCGCCGGTCCGTGATTGACGACGAACCGGCTCGTCGGTGACTTCCACGAACGGCGCCGCGGCGCACGCGACCACGAACGGCACGTCGAACGACGGCAGCACTCTCGACGGCTCGATGTCGAACAGCTCCGCCCTGGACGGCACCGCAACCATCGGCTCGACGCCGGACACGGCCGCCCCGTCGGTGCCGACCGACGCCGCGACCCCGACCCCGTCGTCGGGAACCGACGCGACCGCCACCCGCCCCCGTCGAACCCCGAGTGCCGGCTGAACCGAGAAGCCGGCCCGTGCCCGCAACGCCCGCGCGGACTCCTCGCGGTAGCACCGGGCGCGAGGCCGACCCCACGGATTCGCTACCTGTCCGGCGCGGACCCGTACCCCGTCCCGGACGAGCCCGACGAGCACCCCGACGTCGGGCTCCTGATCGTGGACAGCGCCACGATGTTCTGACGAAGGGCGCCCCTCGCTCGTCTATCCGACCGAGGGGCCCCCTCGGTCGGGATCCGGACGACGGCGCCGGGGTCACGCCAGCCGGCGCTCCTCGCCCCAGATCGCCGCCCCAGCTGACCCGCCGTCCGGAGGCGACCCAGGCCCGGGTACCCCGCTCGCCGTTCGGGACTCCCAAAGAGCGTTGTCGACGCGAGCAACCAGCAGCACCGAGGCGGACCACGGGCGAAGGCGCGCCTAATCAGAGACAAT
>CAVQUY010000010.1:0-83155 GCA_963716955.1 uncultured Actinomycetota bacterium | reverse complement strand
CGCGACGAGGGGACCGACCGAGGCTCGGCCAGGGTCACCGTCGAGATGAAGGGCGTCGTCGGCAGCGCCGAGGCGTCCGCCAGGCGGGGCAGCGCGATGACGACGCTGGTGTCGAGCAACCCTGCGCCCGGGGCCGTCACAGCGCGCTGTCGAGAGCCTCGTCGACGTCGGACCGGAAGCGGGCCGGGTCGACCGCGGGCACGGTGCGCCACCGTGACAGGAGCGCCTCGCGTGTGAGGCGGGGGCGAGGCACGGGGTGCAACTCGCCGACCGGCTCGCCGTCGCGGGTCACCGTCAGCGACTCGCCACGCTCGACCCGGGCCAGCACCTCTCCGCCGGCGTTGCGCAGTTCGCGCATGGTCACCTCGTCCACATCGACACCGTATCACCGGTGATACACCTCCGAGGACGCGCCGCGTTTCGCCGGCCGCGATCGTCGGGAAGCTCCTCCGGCCTGGCGCGGGCTTGCCCAGGGTCGGGAGGAGCACCGGATGGCCAGCACCGAGATCGGCGCGGAGCCGGTGACGCCCCCGGCGATGCCCGGGCGGTCGATCGGGGCCGGCGTGCTCCTCGGGATCGGCGTGGCCGCGTTCCTCGACGAGACGGTCTTCCACCGAATCCTCCACTGGCACCACTTCTACGACGGCTCCACCTCCGACGTCGGCCTCGTCTCCGACGGCTTCTTCCATGCCGGCGGGTGGCTCGCGATCGTCGTCGGGCTGTTCTGGTTCGCCGACCTCCAACGGCGGCGGACCACGGTGCCGCGTCGCGTGTGGGCCGGCGGGTTGATCGGCTGGGGCGGCTTCCAGGTCTACGACGGGCTCGTCCAGCACAAGGTCCTGGGCCTGCACCAAATCCGCTACGGCGTCGACCTCCTGCCCTACGACCTCGTCTGGAACGTGCTCGGCGCGCTCGGGGTGCTGGTCGGCATCGGGCTCCTGTTCGGGACCGCCCGCCCGGTCGCGGAGCGCCGGGGACGCCCGTGACGGGGATGCCCGGCATGGCGCCCGCCGGGGCTTCGGCGGCATCGTGGCTGCCCGTCGTGCCCCTTCTGCTCGTGGCGGCGCTGTACCTGGTCGGCGTGCGGCGGCTGGTCCGCCGCGGGGACCGGTGGCCGCTCGCGCGGACGGCGAGCGCGCTCGGCAGCGTCACCGTGTTCGCGGTCGCGCTGCTGCCCCCGGTGAGCACCCACGCCGACGTGTTCGCGGTGCACGTCGTGGGCCACCTCCTGCTGGCCATGCTCGCGCCGTTGCTGCTGGCGCTGTCCGCGCCGGTGACGCTCGTGCTGCGAACCGTTCCCGTGCCCGCGCGACGGCGGGTGCTCGCGGTGGTGCACAGCCGCGCGGCCCGGGTGCTCACATCGGCACCGATTGTGCTCGTGCTCGAGATCGGCGGAATGTACGCCTTCTACCTGACTCCGCTGTTCCGGTTTACCCACGAGTACGTATGGCTGTATCTGCTCGTACATGTCCACATGGTCTCGGCGGGTTGGCTGTTCAGCACCGTCGTCGCCGGCCGTGATCCGCTCCCGCACCGGCCCGGAATGCCGACGGCGTTGACGATGCTGCTGCTCGCCGGCGCCGCGCACGGGATCCTCGCCAAGCTGATGTACGCCCACGACCTGCCCGCCATGGCCGGGACGCCGTCGCAGGTGCAGTTCGGGGCGCAGGTCATGTTCTCCGGCGGCGACCTGGTGGAGCTCGCGACGGCCGCCGCCGTCATGACGTCGTGGTACGCCCGCGAGGGGCGGATGCAGCGTCGCGCGGGTGCGCGCAGGAACCGAGGCCTGATCGTGCATCAGGCCAGGCGATCTGTTGGCGTCGTTCGCCGCACGCCTTGACCACCAGAAAGACCAATGGCAGGCCCGATGGGTGCAAGGGATCGACGATACTCGCCGAGAAAGCCACACACTGTGATAGATCGTTTGTGAAGGACCCAAATCCTGCTCCACGAATGGGCGCCAGCGTCACTCTCCGGGTGATAGCTTCCTCAACGAGTTCCCGCCGGGCCCGGACCCAGCCCGGATGGGTGTCGGGGGAGAAACAGGGGCTGCAGCCTCGGGGGAGACTCGATGGCGGAATTGATCAAACAAGTGCGCCCGCACGCGTCGTTGATCGATGCGGTGGTCGCGAAGGCGGCACGGGCCGACCGGCGACGGGGACGGGGCCGCGTGCGACGTGCGGATGGTGCCCGCCGGATGGTCCGGAACCTGGTGGTGGTGCTCGGCGTCGTGGGCTCGGCTGTGGCGGTGTCGGCTCGCGTTGGTGACGTGCACGCCGAGGCCACCTCGGCAGTCGCGTTCCTCCTGGCCGGACTGGCCGTCTCGGGGGGTAGCGCGGCCGCGCTGATGACGTTGTTCGCGGCCCGACTCACCGGTGCTGCACGGGCGACCTGGATCGGCTTGACCATCGGGTGGTTCAGCCTGCTCGCGATCCCGATCTCGATGGTCCGTGGTCTCGAGCGGGACCAGCCGCTGTCGGCGGCGGGCCTCGTCCTGGTGCACGCCGTCGCGATCCTGCTGTGGCTGCTCGTCCTGCTGGCGCCTCCGCTGCCCACGACCACCCGGCTGCTGTGGGGTCTGCTGGGCGCCGTGGCGGCCCTCGTGGTCGGTGCAGTGCTGTGGGCCACGACCGCGCCGGCGTCCGCGGAGGCCGTGGCGGAGTCCCGGCTGTGGTGGTCGGCGTGCGCGCTGGGGTGGATCGTCGGCGGGCTGATCATGGTCGGCCGGGCGAGCCTCGGTCACGTCTCGGGCCTCGGAGTCGTCGGTGCTGGGTTCGCGATGCTGGGCGCGGTGCAGGCCGGGCGTGTCGTGGGGTCCTCATCGGCGCTGGAGACAGCACCGCTGTTCTCGGCACTTCGCCTGGTCGCCGTCGCCGTCGTGCTCTGCGGTGCCCTCCGTGTCCTGCGACGGGCGCTGGTGCGGTTGAGCGCCGAGCAAGCCATCCAGGAGAAGGAGCTGCGTCACGCGGAGCTCCGGCTGGCTCGGGCCGCCGAGCGCGACCACGATCTCCGCAACGGGCTCGCGGGGCTGGCCGGGGCGACCGCGATGCTCGGCGGGGGCGCGGAGACCGGACCGCTGTGCCGCGTCGTCGCGGGCGAGTTGCGCCGACTCGACGGCATGCTCGCGCAACCCACCGGTCAGAATCGGAACGGTTCCGGGAGTGCCTACGCCGTGGCCCCCGCGATCGAGGGGCTCGTGATGCTGCGCCGCAGCGTCGGGATGGACGTGCGGGCCGACGTCGAGCCGGGCCTGTACGCGGTCGGGTCGCCGACCAGGCTCGCGCAGGTCGTGACGAACCTGCTGGCCAATGCGGAGCGGCACGCCCCGGGCAGCCCGGTACGCATTGCGGCGCGACAGCGTGACGGTCGCGTCGAGATCCGGATCCGCGACTTCGGGCCCGGCGTCCGGCCCGGGCGGGAACGGGCCGTGCTCGAGCCGGGCACGCGCGACGAGCGGGCCGGCGGGCTCGGCCTCGGGCTGCACCTGTGCCGCACGCTGCTCGCCGCCGAGGACTCCACCATCGAGATCCTCCCGGCTGACGCGGGCTCGCCCGGCTGTGTCGTCGTGCTCGGGCTCCCGGCGGGCACGAGGGCGAGGCCGGACCTTCCGCAGCGCGAGCGCGACACGAGCTCCGCGGCCTCGTGAGTGCCCGCGCGCCGCTCTCTGACAGCGGCCACTACCCGGTCGTCGTGATCGACGACCACGAGCTGTTCAGCACGGCGCTGACGATGGCGCTGCGCGGCCAGGGACTGGATGCGGACACGGTGCCCGTCGCGGATCTGGCCGAGTTGCTGAACCGGCCGCCCGCCGCGGCCGGGGTCGTCGTCCTGGACCTCGACCTCGGCCGGGACGAGCAGGGCATCTACCGGCACGGGGCCGACCTCGTCGGACGGCTCCGCGAGCGGAACTGGTCGGTGCTGGTCGTCAGCGGCAGCGTCGACCAGCCGGGGGTGGCCGCGGCGATCGCCGGGGGAGCGATCGGCTCGGTGCCCAAGTCCAGCTCGTTCGAGGTGCTGCTGCGCACGATCATCACCGCCGCGCTGGGCGAGCCGGTGATGAGCGAGGCCGAGCACCGCGACTGGGTCGACCAGCACCGCCGCTACCTTGCCCGCGAACGCGCGCTCTCCCGCCGGCTCGCGCGGCTCAGCCGGCGGGAGCGGGAGGTCCTGGAACTTTTGACCGAGGGGCAGCGCGCGGCCGCGATCGCCGACCGGCTCGTGGTGAGCATGCCGACCGTCCGCACCCAGATCCGCTCGATCCTGACCAAGCTCGAGGTCAGCTCCCAGCTCGAGGCGGTGGCCCTGCTGCGCCAGCAGCCCGACGCCGGGCGCGGCTGAGCCGGGCCGGGGGGTGGGTTCAGTCCCGCACGACGGTCACCGTGCACGCCGCGTGGACGACGCAGTTGAGCCCGACCGACCCGATGAGGTGGCTCGCCACGCCGCCCCGGCCGCGGTGGCCCACCACGAGCACGTCGGCCTCGTGCGACAGCCGCACCAGGACGGCGGACGCCGGGCCGGAGAAGACCTCGACCTCCGTCGCGGGGACCTCGAGCCCCTGGACCTTCCGCGCCTGGACCGCGGCCGCGACGATCCGCTCCGCCTCCTGCATCGCGTCGTGCTGCATGTCGACGGCGGGGGGCACGACGCCCTCCGCGCTGATCCAGAGGTACGGCGGCTCGTAGGCGAGGACCGCGCGCACGCTCCAGCTGTGGCGCGCTGCTTCGTCGAGGGCGTAGGCGAGGGCCAGGGCGGCGCCGTCGGAGTCGTCGATCCCGACGAGCACCCGCCCGCCGGCCCTCGTGGCCCCCTGGGTCTCGGTCACGGACTGCTCCTCCCGCCGGTTCACCCCGACTTTACGGCCCGGGGGCGATCCGGAGGAGAAGCCGAGGAGCGGGAGTCGTCGGGGCCGCCCACGTCGAGCAGGAGGCGGACGTGGTGAGGTGGTGATCGTGACCAGGACGGGAAAGCGCGGGCTGGCGGCGGTGCTCGTGGTCGCGGCGATCGTGTGGCTGCCGCTGAACAAGGCCGTGGAGGGCCCGAAGCTCCTGGTGCTCTCCCGCTCCCACGCCGTCACCACCGCCGACCTGCTCTCGGTCGTCCTGGTCCTCGTCGCGCTGGCGCTGCTCTGGAGCGCTCGGCGCCGGTAGTTGCGCGCCCGGCTCGTGTGGTCACCAGACCTGTGGAGCTGTTCCCAGCCGCCTCGAACAGCCGTCCAGGGCTGTTGATCATGAGGCATGGCGACTTTGTGGTTTCCCGTGCTGCGCCCCAAGCATCGCCGGGGTCGCCGAGGTCGCCGGGTGGGCGCGAGGGCCCGTCAATCCCGCCGCGCCGACACGACGAGCGGCAGCGTCGAGCCGTGGAGCTCCCACCCGGAGCCGACGCGCCGCTCCCAGCGCAGCGGACCCTCCTGCTCCCACGGCCGCTGCGTCCGCAGCAGCACCTCCCACGCGTACCGCTGCTCGTCCCACCACGACCGGAATCCGATCACGAAGCGCGTCATGGGAACCATCGTCGAGCGACCCGTGTGCCGTCACGAGTGGCAGGAACGTCAGTTTCGGATACATTGCTGCCATGCACGTCGTCGCCGCGCCCGTCACCGACCACGCGCCGATGTTCGAGCTCTCGACCATCGTCGAGATCTTCGGCAGCGGCCGCGCCGCCTCGATGGGCATCCCCTGGTACGACCTGCGGATCTGCGCCGCCGAGGACGGCCCGGTGCACCTGGGGCAGTGGGCGACGCTGGACACCCCGCACGGGCTCGAGGCGCTCGAGGAGGCCGACACCGTCCTCGTTCCACCACCGGACGATCACCGCCGGACGTTCCCCCCGGCGCTGCTCGAGGCGCTGCGCCGCGCCCACGCGCGGGGGGCGCGGATCGCCTCGATCTGCACCGGTGCCTTCGTCCTCGCCGAGGCGGGCCTGCTCGACGGCCGGCCCGCGATCACCCACTGGGACTCGATCGACGAGCTGGCCCGTCGTCACCCCTCCGTGCAGGTCCAGCCGGCGGTGCTCTACGTCGACGACGGCGACGTGCTCACCTCGGCCGGCTCGGCCGCGGGCCTCGACCTGTGCCTGCACCTGGTGCGCCTCGACCACGGGAGCCGGGTCGCGGGGACGGCGGCGCGGTGGAGCGTCGTCCCGCCGCACCGCGACGGCGGACAGGCGCAGTTCGTGCCGACGCCGGTCCCCGAGCCCTCGTCGACGCCGTTCGGCGCGTGGCTGGACTGGGCGCGCGAGCGGCTCGACGAGCCGATCGAGGTCCGGGCGTGGGCCGACGCGGTGGGCGCGAGCCCGCGGACGTTCGCCCGCCGCTTCCGCGACGCCACGGGCGAGACGCCGGTCCAGTGGCTCGCCGCGGAGCGGGTGCGCCGCGCGCAGGAGCTCCTCGAGGGCACCGACCTGCCGGTCGAGGCGGTCGCGGCGCGCTGCGGGTTCGCCACGGCCGCGGGCCTGCGCAAGCACTTCTGCCGGCGCCTGGGCGCGACCCCGCAGCAGTACCGCCGGACGTTCCGCGCGGGCCACGAGGACCGCCTCGCGGGCTGAGTGCCAACAACCTCAGAGGAGTCCCGTTGCAGACACTCGACGTCCGGAAACCGGCGTCGATCACGTCGGACGTGCCGCCCGATCACTGCTCCGGCGTCTCGGTGATCTGCGCGAGCAGCGCGGTGAGGGCGTCCTCGACGGCCTGCCGGTCGAGGCCGAGCCCGGTGAGCACGCCGTCGCCGTCCTCGTGGTCGAGCAGCGCGAGCAGGATGTGCTCGGTACCGACGTAGTTGTGGCCGAGCCGCAGGGCCTGGCGGAAGGTCAGCTCGAGGACCTTCTTCGCGGCGGCGTCGAAGGGGATGAGCTCGGGCGGCGGGGTCTCGGCGGCCGCGGGCAGCGTCGAGGCGACCCGGCGTCGCAGCGTGTCGGGTGAGACGCCCTGGCCGGTCATGATCCGGACGGCGAGCCCCTCGGGCTGGGCGAGCAGCCCGAGCGCCAGGTGGGCGGGGGTGATCTCGAGGTTGCCCGCGGCGCGCGCCTCCGACTGCGAGGCCACCACGACCTTGCGGGCCCGCGGGGTGAAACGGCTGAAGCCCTGCTCGGGGTCGAGGTCGGACGCCGTGCCCTTGGGGACGAAGCGCTTCTGGGCCGCCTGCTTCGTGACGCCCATGCTCCGGCCGATGTCGGTCCACGACGCGCCGGAGCGCCGGGCCTGGTCGACGAAGTGTCCGATGAGGTGGTCCGCGACCTCGCCGAGGTGCTCGGCGGTGAGGACCGCGTCGGAGAGCTGGTCGAGGGCGTCGTCGTGGACGGTGGTGATCGCACGGATGAGGTCGTCGAGCCGCACCGGAGGCGACGTCGACTGTGGGGTGCTCATGTCGTCCACTATGGGTTGACGATGTTCCTTTCGTCAACCTCGGGATGACGATGGCTCCGGTGGGCACCGTCCTCGTCGTCCGAGGACGGCCGCGGCGCCGGCGACCAGCAGGATCCCGGCGGCCACGATCCGGAGCGGCACGACCGGACCCGTCGTCGTCAGCCGGTGGTGCCGGTGAGCACGCGCACCAGACGCCCGTCGGAGTCGGTGTGCACGGTGGCGCGATCGCAGAACCGCCGCAGGTGTGCGAGGCGCGGGTCCTCGGCCGCGGTGCCCGGGCTCGGTGGCGCCGGGGTCCCCGCCGGCGGGGTGCTGCGGCACTCGGTGACGACGGCGGCGTCGGTCACCCGCACGTCGAGCACGTGGCGCCCGGGCAACAGGTCGGAGCGCAGATCGGCCCCCGAGGCGAGCAGCATCGCCTCGTGCGCGGCGAACACGATCGCCTCGGCGCGCTCGGGCTCCACCCCGACCTCCCGCGCGATCGCGGCGACCCGCGCGCGCAACGTCGCGAGCGCGGCGCCGTCGGGCACGGGCACCGTCGCCACCGACGAGCCGAGCACGCCGACGGGTACCGGGGAGGTGGCGCTCGGCGGCCGGAAGTGCGGGTTCTGCTGCAGGCCGTCGTCGGTGAGCAGCCACGCGTGGGTGCGCAGCGCGCGGGCGTGCTGGAGCGGGTCGTCGGGGTCGTAGACACACAGCACCGTGGCCGGCTCGTCGGCGAGCAGGAGCGTGATCGTGTCCTCGGCGAGCTCGCCGTCGGGGCTCGGATCGTCGGCGCACACGCGGCCGACGAGCAGGTTCCGGGCCTCGTGGGCCAGGTCGTCGAGGCGGTGCTCCGGCGGGACGGCGGCGACCGCGGCGGGGGTGGGGAAGGCGACCCGCTCGGCGTCGTCGCCGAGGACGTCGTGGAACGCGCGGACACCGCGGCGGTCGAGCGCGATCGCCACCGCCCCGCCGTCCCCGAGTGTGGCGCGCACCTCGGGGTCGACGCGGCGGGCCAGCTCGTCCGGGTCGGAGCAGAGCACTGCCGCGTGCAGGAGCCCCTCCGGGCGGGCGGCCGCGGCCGTCACGGCCGGTCCCCGTCGACGACCACCAGCGACGCCGGGCGCTGCAGGACGTCGAGCAGGCGGCGCAGCAGCCGCGGCGGGTCGTGGAGCACGATGCGGCGGTCGGGCTCCGCGCGGGCGGCGTGGACCAGGAGCTGCGCGCAGGCCGCGTCCACGAAGCCGACCTCGACGAGGTCGACGTGCAGGTCGTCGCCGGTCGCCCCGTCGCCCAGGGCGCCGGCCAGCGCGCCGCCGAAGCGGCGCGCGACGTGCGCGTCGAGGTCGCCACGCACGCGCCAGCGCCCGCCGTCGAGGGCGACGTCCCACCCGACGTCGACGACGTGGCGGTGGTGCACCCCGACCGACGTGAAGACGTGCACCTCGTTCTCCACCGAGGTGTCGAGCTGGCACAGCACGCGCAGCGGGGCCCGGGCGACGAGGGTGTCGTAACCGCCCTCCTGGCGGGCGAACTCGGCGGCCTCGACGTCGTCGACGAGCTCCCGCCGCGAGCTCTCCTGGGTCATGGCGACCGACGGCCAGCCCTCGGCGAGGGCGCGCTCGAGCTCCCCGGTCTGCACGCGGTGCAGACCCTCGGTGGTGCCCTCGCAGAGCTCGATCAGCGCCGGGAAGTCGAGGAACTCCAGCTGTCCCGAGCGCAGCGCCTCGCGGGTGCGCCGGGTGCCCTCGGGGCCGGCGATCCAGTGGTTCTCGACGCGGCCGTCGTGCAGCCAGCCCTTGTAGTAGACCTTCGCGCCGAACGCGAGCTCCCGGTCGACCCACGCGGCGGTGCCCGCGTGCAGGGCGTGGCCGTGGTCGGCCACGTGCAGGGCGTGCGCACGCGGCGAGCCCACGTCGGGCCGCGGGCCGGCGTCCACCGTCATCGCGTGGCTCCCGTCCGTGCGTCCTCCGACGTGGGTCGTCCATCCTAGGTGCGCTCCGCGCTCGTGAGCACCACGTGTCGCCATAGCCGCACTGGATGCTCACGGGCCGGAGGCACCTAGGCTGCCCGCCATGCCGGTCTCCCTGGGCGAGGCCTACCGGGGCGCCTTCGGACGTCTCGACACCCGCCTGCGCGGGCTCGCCGCCACCGACCCCGCGTCGCTGGACGCGCTCGTCCCCGCCTGCCCCGGGTGGACGGTGCACGGCGTGGCCTCACACCTGTGCGGCCTCGCGGTCGACGTGGTCGCCGGGCGCATGTCCGGGATCCCCGACGACGAGTGGACGGCCGGGCAGGTCGACGCCCGCCTCGGTGTCCCGGTCGAGGAGGTGCTCGACGAGTGGGCGCCGCACGTGGCGACGATCGCGAAGGCACTGGACGACCGGCGGATCCCGCCACCGGCCGCCGCCGACGTGCTCGTCCACGAGGGCGACGTCGCCGAGGCCCTCGCCGACCCGGTGCCCCCGGAGGACGGGTGGGGCGACGCCGCGCGGCTGCTGTGCCGCGGCAAGCTCCGGGGCATCGAGCGCCCGGGGACGCTGACGGTGCGCTGCGCCGGTGAGGAGTGGACCGGCGGGTCGGGCGGGGACGGGCCGGTCGCGGTGGTCGAGGTGGCGCCGTGGGAGTTCTTCCGCGGGCTCTTCAGCCGCCGCAGCGCCGACCAGATGCGCGCCTGGGCGTGGGAGGGCGACCCGGAGCCGTGGCTCGGGCCGCTGACGGTCTTCGGCCTACGGACCGACGACCAGCCGCGGTGCGCTCACGAGCCGTAGGCACCGACCGCGCCGCGGTACCGCTCCCGGTAGGCGTCCCAGTCGAACGTCGCCAGGAAGCCCGACGCCGCGTCGTACCCCCGCTGGTACAGCGCGTCGCGGCGCGGCTGCGTGATCCCGAAGTCGAGCAGCCCGACCTCGCCCGCGCTGACGTGGATCGTGCGCGCCCGCACCCACGGCCGGTTGAGATACGCCTGGTCCCGGCCCACGACCATCGTCGTCAGGAGCTGTTCGAGCAGGCGCAGGGCAGTCGGCTGCGGCCAGTCGAACATCCGGGTGTGGAACAGCGCGACGCGGTCGCCGATGCCGCGCTTGGGCGCCGTCGTGATCGTGACGCCGAACGTCGGCCAGGCGGGCGCGGCGCCGTCGGTGCGGTCCAGCGAGTCGATGGGGAAGTTGGAGAGCAGCCCGCCGTCGACCAGCGTGGACGTCATGGCCGGGTCGGCGTGGGTCAGCGTCGTGGGTTCGAAGAGGAACGGGATGGCCATCGACGCGCGGACGGCCTCGGCGACCGGCTGGGAGTCCGGGTCGAGCCCGTACACGCCGCGGTAGTCCCAGGGGAAGCGCACCAGCTGCCCGAGGGTCAGGTCCGAGCAGGTCACGACGAGGCGGTAGCGCTGGTCCGGCGGCAGGGCGGGGTCGTCGAGGCGCAGGTCCCGCCAGGTGTGCACGCCGAGCGCCGCGAGCTCGTCGGTGATCCAGTCGAGCAGGTACTCGCCGCGGTAGAGCCCCGCGCCCGAGAGCAGCGCGAGGCCCGGACCGACGAGCGGCAGCCGCGAGAGCCCGCGCCGGTCGGCGACGGCGTGGAAGTCCAGGCGGCGCATGATCTCGCCGAGCCGCGCGCCCTCCGCCCCGGCCGCGGCGATGGCGCCCACCAGGGCGCCGGCCGAGGTCCCGGAGATCCGCTGCGGCCGGTAGCCGGCGTCGGTGATCGCGGCGACGGCCCCGGCGAGGCCGATCCCCTTGACCCCGCCGCCCTCCAGAACCAGGTCAGCCCGCATGCGCCACAGCCTCCGGCATGTGAACGGATTTCGTCGTCCGGGCGACGGAATCCGTTCACATGGTCGCTAGACCCCGACGAGGACGCTGCGCTCCGGCAGGACGTCGTGCCCCGCGAGGCGGGGGGCGGGGATGGTCACGGTGGCGGCGGCGACGAGCGCCTCACGCCGGTGCGCCCGGCGGATCGCCTCGGCGCGCAGGCCCTCCTCGCGCATCGCGGCGCGGGAGCGGCTGTCGACGGTGCCCCGACGACCCATGGCGACGAACGGCGCGGCCAGCCAGGCCCCGAGCGCGGCGGTGCCGACGACGACGGTGCTGATCATGGTGGTTCCCCCCGAGAACTCGACGCTCCCCGACGAAGCGTGTCGCGTGGGTCGTCGCGGTGAGACATCCGGTCGTTACGGGGATCACCCGAACGGAGGAGCAACTCAGGCGCTGTTCGCCGCGGTGGCGACGCCGAGGTCCGGCGCGCGCCGCAGCGCGAGCAGCGTCGACTGCTGTCCACCCCGTCGCGCCGCCTCCCCGCGCCGGCTGGTCGAGATCCGGACTTCGTGAGCGAGTCGCGCGGAATCTTGCGCATGTCGCTCACGAACTCGGGATCTTGGTCCGGCCCGGCCACCCCGCCCCCGGTCGCGAGAACCCCTCGCCGCCGATATCGTTAGCCTCGGCAACCAACCCGGACGACGGAGGTGGCCGTGACGGCGACGCCGGACACCGACCAGGACCCGCAGTACCCGATGGCGCGGCAGTGCCCGCTCGACCCACCGCAGGAGCTCGCCGAGATCCAGGCCGAGGAGCCGGTGCGGCGGGTGTCGCTGTGGGACGGCAGCCGCCCGTGGCTCGTCACCCGCCACGCCGACGTCCGGGCCGTGCTCGCCGACCAGCGCTTCTCCGCGGACACGCTGCGCCCGGGCTACCCGGCGACCTCGCCCGGCGTGCTCGCGCGGCGGAAGGACTCGCCGTCGTTCATCGCGATGGACGACCCCGACCACGCGTTCTTCCGCCGGATGCTCATCAGCGAGTTCAGCGTCAAGGCGGTCAACCGGCTGCGCCCGATGATCGAGGAGGTCGTCGACGAGCTCCTCGACGCCATGGCCGCGCTGCCCCGACCGGCCGACCTCGTCGAGGCGTTCGCGCTGCCGCTGCCCTCGCTGGTCATCTGCCGGATGCTCGGGGTGCCCTACGCCGACCACGGGTTCTTCCAGACCCGGTCCCACACGATCGTCGACACCCGCTCGTCGGTGGAGCAGACCCTGACCGCCTCCGAGGAGCTGCGGCACTACCTCGAGGGGCTCGTGGCCCGGCGCGAGGAGCGCGCGGAGGCGGGGGAGGAGGCCGACGACCTGCTCGGCCGGCTCGCCGCCCGCCACGTCCTGCCCGGCGAGATCACCCGCGAGCAGGCCGGGTCGATGGGCCTGCTGCTGCTCATCGCCGGCCACGAGACCACCGCGAACATGATCGCGCTCGGCACCCTGACCCTGCTGCGCGACCCGGAGCAGGCCGCGCGGGTGCGCTCCGGGGAGGCCGTCGACGGGGCGGTGGAGGAGCTGCTGCGCCTGCTCACCGTCGTCCACCTCGGCCGGCGCCGGGTGGCGACCGAGGACGTCGAGGTCGGCGGCGTGCTCGTCCGCGCCGGGGAGGGCGTCATCGCCGCGGGCGAGATCGCCAACCGCGACCCGGAGGCGTTCGGGGAGCCGGACACCCTCGACGTCGAACGCAGTCCGAACCACCACGTCGCCTTCGGGCACGGCGTCCACCAGTGCCTCGGGCAGCAGCTGGCCCGCGTCGAGCTCCAGGTCGCCTACCCCGCCCTGCTGCGACGCTTCCCGGATCTGCGGGTCGCCGCCGACGTCGAGGACCTGCCCTTCCGCGACACCATGGCCGTCTACGGGGTGCACGAACTGCCCGTGCGCTGGTGACGCGCGGCGCCCCGGAACGTTGCCGTGAGCAACACGGCACCGGCCCCTCACGAGTGCTTCGCAACGAGCAGGGACACTGGAGCGGGCGACGGGCCGGTGCCGTCGTCGGTGGCGTTCGAGGCGAGCGGGTCTGGGGTCGATGACGGCGAAGGTGCGGCTGCTGGCCGTGACGGTGATCGCGGGTCTCCTGGTCGCGGGGATCGCGTTCCCGCTGGTCGGGGGCGTGGGACTGCTCTCCAACCAGGCGATCACGGGCGCCCAGGACACCTCGCCCGGCGTCCTGGGCGGCGACATGCCCTCGATCACGACGATCACGGACGACGCGGGCGCCCCGATCGCGTACCTCTACGACCAGAATCGGCAGATCGTCCGGTCCGACCAGATCGCGGTGACGATGAAGGCGGCCATCGTCGCCATCGAGGACCGCCGGTTCTTCTCCGAGTCCGGGCTCGACCCGCGCAGCATCGTCCGCGCCGTCGTCAACAACGGGTCCGGCGGTTCGACCCAGGGCGCCTCGACGCTCACCGAGCAGTACGTCAAGAACTACGACGAGTACGTCGCCGCCACGACCCCGGCCGAGCAGCTCAAGGCCACCCAGGCCACGCTCGGGCGCAAGTTGCGTGAGGCGCGGGTGGCCGAGCAGCTCGACCACACGCTGTCCAAGGACGAGATCCTCACGCGGTACCTCAACGTGGTCTACCTGGGGAACCAGTCCTACGGGGTCGCCGCCGCCGCGCGGACCTACTTCAACACCACGGCCGACCGGCTCACCGTGCCGCAGGCCGCGATGCTCGCCGGGATGGTCCAGAGCCCCACGGCCTACGACCCGGTGAACCACCCGCAGGCCGCCACCGGGCGCCGCAACGTCGTCATCGACCAGATGCGCCAGCAGGGCGAGCTCAGCCCCGAACAGGCCGCGGCCGCCCAGGCCGCGCCGCTCGGGGTGCAGGCGCCGCTGCACGGGGTCGCCAACGGCTGTGTGGGTGCGGGTGACGACGGGTTCTTCTGCAGCTTCGTGCTCGACTACCTCGACCAGGCCGGCATCACCCCCGAGCAGCTCCGCTCGGGCGGCTACACGGTGCGCACGACGCTGAACCCGGCGGCGATGGCCGCCGCGAAGACCGCCGTCGACGCCCAGGTGCCGCCGACCCAGCCGCACGTGGCGGACACCCTCGCCGTCGTCACCCCGGGCGCGACCAGCCACCCCGTCCTCGCGCTGGCCGCGAACCGGAGCTACGGGCTCGACGCCTCGCAGGGCCAGACCACCTACGACCTGCCCGCCGAGCCGGAGAACCTCGGCGCCGGGTCGGTCTACAAGATCTTCACCTCGGCGACCTACCTCATGGGTGGCGGCGGCATCGCCAACGTCCTCCCGATCCCGCCGAGCGGGTACGCCTCGCCTCTGAGCCCCGGCTTCGTCGTCGCCAACGACGGCAACTACCCGGGGCAGCTGACCCTGCAGGACGGGCTCGCGCAGTCGCCGAACACCATGTTCGTGAAGCTGGAGGAGACGACGGGGGTCGCCCCGGTCGTCGACATGGCCGTGAACCTCGGCATGACGTCGCTGGCCAAGCCGGCCGAGCCCGGCGGCCCGTCGCTCGCGGACACGATGAAGGCGCAGAACCAGGCCTCGTTCACCCTCGGCCCGACGCCCACGAGCCCGCTCGAGCTGGCCAACGTCGACGCCACGCTCGCCTCGCACGGCACCTGGTGCCCGCCGAACCCGATCGTCTCGGTCACCGACGCCACCGGCTCGCCCGTCACGATCCCGTCGACGGCGTGCCGCCAGGCCCTGCCGGCGCCGCTGGCGGACACGCTGATGACCGGCATGTCCAAGGACGACCAGCCCGGCGGGACGTCGGCGGCCGCGGCGGGCAACGCGAAGTGGACCCGGCCGACGGCGGCCAAGACGGGGACGACCGAGACGTCCGAGTCGGGCGCCTTCGTCGGCGCGACGCCCCAGGTCTCGGCGGCGTCGATCGTGTTCGACGACTCGTCGCACCCCCGGCCGATCTGCAACGGCACCCCGCCGACCAGCTGCTCCACCGGCAACCTGTTCGGTGGCGAGACCCCGGCGCA
The DNA here is from genome assembly GCA_963716955.1 of uncultured Actinomycetota bacterium. GTDB lineage: Bacteria > Actinomycetota > Actinomycetes > Mycobacteriales > Pseudonocardiaceae > Actinomycetospora. The sequence goes on along the minus strand of CAVQUY010000010.1, from coordinate 68,045 downwards.
GACCTTCTACCAGGCCATGAACCAGTTCCTCGCCGGCCAACCGGTCCTCCCGCTGCCCCCGACCGACCCGCGCTACGTCACCGGCGGCAACCGCCTCGCCGTCCCGCAGGAGATCGGCCAGCCGCTCGACCAGGCGACCTCGGACCTGCGCAACGCCGGCTTCGTCGTCGCGACGTCGACCGTCGACAGCCGCGCGCCCGCAGGCACCGTCGTGGGCCAGACCCCGGCCGGCGGGAGCGGGCAGGCGATCCAGGGCCAGACGATCACGCTCGTCTCCTCCACCGGGAAGGTCGCGGCCCCGCCCGCGCCGCCGGCCAGCTGATCACCCGATCGGGTGGGATTCGTCCTGCTCGGCAGTGGGCGACGCTCGGCCCAGCGCTCGTCAAGATCTGCGGCGTGACGCCATCCGATCGGGTGGCGTCGGGGCCGGGTCGCGACAGGGATCGACGTCGGCGGCGTCGAATCCGATCGCGCACCACGGGTAACGCGCACGGTGACGGCATGGGTACGAAAGGTGACCGCCGACGGTCGTCGCGGCCCCTCGCCCCACTGACGGCGCTGCTCCGTACGGCGTAGCGCTCACGGTGGGTCGCTCGATGCTGAGGGTGAGCGTCCGGCGCCGGCCGCGCGCGCCTGAGCGGGTCCGATGAGACCCCGCACGGGTGAATCCCGGGGGCACCGCGACACGCGGCCCCCCGCCCCACGTCCCGCGAGAGGTGCGTCCGGCTCCGGCCGCCGCACCCCGGGCCCGATCGCGAGAGAGGAACCCACGTGAGCCGACCCACCGCGCTCATCACCGGCGTCACCGGCCAGGACGGCTCGTACCTGGCGGAGCTGCTGCTGGCCAAGGGGTACGAGGTGCACGGGCTGGCCCGCCGCGTCTCGGCGGGCGCCACCACCCACGTCGACCACATCCTGGCCGACCCCTACGACGGCCGCGCCGGGCTGGTGCTGCACGAGGGCGACCTCACCGACTCCTCGCGCCTGGTCTCGCTGCTGTCGACGATCGCGCCCGACGAGGTGTACCACCTGGGCGCCCAGTCCGACGTCGCCGCGTCGTTCGCGCAGCCCGAGGCGGCGGCCGACGTCACCGGGGTCGGCACCGTCCGGCTCCTCGAGGCGATCCGGCTGATCGACCTCGACGTGCGCTTCTTCCACGCGGCCTCGGCGCAGATGTTCGGCGACTCCCCGTCGCCGCAGCACGAGGACAGCCCGCTGCGGCCGCGCTCGCCGCACGCGCTCGCGAAGCTGACCGCCTACTGGGCCGTCCGCGCCGCCCGCGAGGTCCACGGCCTGCACGCCGTCAACGGCATCCTGTTCAACCACGAGTCGCCGCGGCGCGGGCAGACGTTCGTGACCCGCCGGATCGCGCGGGCGGCCGCCGGGATCGCGCTCGGTCGCGGGCGCTACGTGACCCTCGGCAACCTCGACGCGGTCCGCGACTGGGGCTTCGCCCCGGAGTACGTCGAGGGCATGTGGGCGATGCTGCAGCGCGACGAGCCGACCGACCACGTCCTCGCGACCGGCACCGCGCACTCCGTCGAGGACGTCGCGCGGGCGTCCTTCGCGCACGTCGGCCTCGACTGGACGCGGCACGTGCGCTTCGACGAGCGCCTGGTGCGGCCGGCGGAGGTGGACGTCCTGGTGGGCGACCCCTCGCGGGCGGCCCGGGAGCTGGGCTGGCGGCCCCGCACGTTCGTCCCGGAGCTCACCCGCATCCTGGTCGACGCGGAGCTGTCGCTGCTCGAGGGACCCATCTCGGGGATGACGTCGCTGGCAGGATGACGGCCATGGCCGTCACCCACGTCGTCACGTTCACCTGGAACGACGACACCACGCCGGAGATCGTCGACGACATCCACGCCCGCCTGCAGGCCTGGGTCGACCGCGGGGAGGGCCTCGAGGGGCTCGAGTCGTGGCAGGCGGGGCGCGACCTCGGCCTCGCCGCGGGCAACGCCGCGTTCGGGGTGTCGGCGACCTTCGCCGACCAGGAGGCCTACGAGCGCTACCGGGACCACCCGGAGCACCAGGCCATCATCAGCGAGCACATCAGGCCGCGGCTGGCCTCGCGGTCGGGGTTGCAGTTCGCTCACTAGGTGCCTCCGGCTCGTGAGCACTAATCCGTGTCATAGGACGGATTAGTGCTCACGAGCGCGGAGCGCACCTACGCGGCGCCGGCCGTCGGGGTGGGCTTGGGACCCTCGGGGACGCGCGAGCCGCCGCCCCCGCCGCCGGACCCGTCGTCGTCGGGACCCTCGTCGGGGGAGGGGCCCGCGGCCGGGTCGTCGACCCAGATCGAGATCGTGTCGCCCGGGGTGGCGGACGCCCCGGCGCGGGGGCGCTGGTTGGTGACGGTGCTGCGTCCGGCCCCGGTGTGGGCCGCGTTCCTCGGGACGGCGAGCAGGCGCGCGTCGAGCGCGGCGTCGTGGGCGTCGGCGGCGGCGAGCCCGACGAGCTCGGGGACCGTGGTCGTGTCGGTGAGGCTGTCGGCCATACCTCGACGGTACCCACCACGGGTCGCGCTCATCGGTGGCGGCCGTCCCGCGCGGTACACGTCACTGGTCGCCCACGTCCGTCACCGGACCGCGTCGTCACCCGAAAGTGCTAAGACCATCGGCCGCAAATCCGACTTAGAGTAACCGCCATCACGATCCGTCCCGACGGCACTGGGCCAGAAGATCCGGGACGGCCGTGTGACCACCACTAGTCGTGAGATCCCGGGGGAGTCCTGATGCGTGCCGCCTACCGAGTCCTGGCCTACCTGCTCGCCCTCGAGGTCGTCGTGCAGGCCGCCGCCATCGCCTGGGCCGTCTTCGGGCTCTCGACGTGGATCGAGGACGGCGGCGTGCTCGACAAGGCCGGCATGGAGAGCGACAGCACGGCGTTCGACGGCGTGCTCGGCTTCGCGATCCACGGCATCAACGGCCAGATGATCGTCCCGGCGATCGCGCTCATCTTCTTCGTGGTGTCGTTCTTCGCCCGGTTCCCGGGGGCGGTCGCGTGGGCGGGGGCCGCGCTCGCCACGGTGATCGTCCAGGTGGCGCTCGGGATCTTCGCCCACTCGGTGCCCGCGCTCGGGATGCTGCACGGCGTCGTGGCGCTCGTCCTGTTCGCCGTCGCGCTGATCGCCGCCCGCAAGGCCTCCGGTGCGCCCGTCGCGACCGGCACCGACGCGTCCACCGGCGCGCACGCCGCGGTCTGAGCAGAGGCGGGGCGGGAGGACGGTCGTGCTCGGGACGGACGGCGCCCGCCCGGTCGGCGGGCTGCCGCCGCTCGCACCCCCTCCCGCCCCGGTGCGGACCCGGCGGCGGCACCGTCGCACCCTCGTCGCGATCCTCGCCGCGCTCGTCGTCCTCGCCCCGGTCGCCTGGTTCTGGGCGGCCAGCCTCCCGGCGGGCGCCTGGTCGGTGACCGACATGGGCTACCCCGACGACGGCGGTGGCCCGCCGCTGATGGACCACGCCGGGATGGCGGGCATGACGGGGCGCTCGGTCGACACGCTGCGCCTGCCCGACGGGCCGGCCGACGTCGACGTCACCCTCGTCGCCCGCGCCCAGACCGTGCGGCTCGCCGGCGGGCAGACCGTCACCGGCTACACCCTCAACGGCGTCACGCCCGGCCCCGAGATCCGCGCGGTGGCGGGCCAGACGGTCCGCGTCCGGCTGGTCAACGCCGACGTGCCGCGCGGGGTGACCCTGCACTGGCACGGCCTGGACGTCCCGAACGGCGACGACGGCGTCGCGGGCGTCACCCAGGACGCCGTGCTCCCCGGCGGGGAGTTCGTCTACCGGTTCCGCGCCGACCAGGTCGGCAGCTTCTGGTACCACTCGCACCAGGTCGCCGACGACCAGGTCCGCGGCGGGCTGTTCGGCGCCCTCGTCGTCGTGCCCCGCGGGACCTCGCCCGCCCCGTCGCCGACCGACGTCTCCGCGCTCGTGCACCTCTACGACGGCCGGCGCACCGTGGCCGGGATCGGCGGCGAGCTGCGGGTCCCGGCCGCCCCCGGCACCGCCGTACGGGTGCGGGTGACGAACACCGACAGCGGCCCGATGCGCGCGTGGTCGGCCTCGCCGTACCGGGTGCTCGCCGTCGACGGCACCGACGTCCGCGGCCCGACCCCGGTGGTGGGCGCCGCGACGCAGGTGACCGCGGGCGGGCGCGCCGACCTGCGAGGTGACCGCGCCGGCGCGGATCGAGCTCGGCGGGGTCGCGGTCGTCGTCGGGGACCCCACGACGCCGCCGGCCCCCGCGCCCACCGCCGTCGTCGACCTGCTGACCTACGGCACCCCGACGCCGCTCGACCCCTCGACCCTCGGGTTCGACCCCACCACCCCGACCCGCCTCTTCGACTACGCCATCGGCCGGCGCCCCGGGTTCATCGACGGGGTGCCGGGGCTCTACTGGACGATCAACGGCCACCTCTACCCCGACGTGCCGATGTTCATGGTCCGCGAGGGCGACGTGGTGCGGATGCGGATCGCCAACACCTCCGGCGAGGTCCACCCGATGCACCTGCACGGGCACCACGCGGTGGTGCTGGCCCGCAACGGGGTGCCGGCCACGGGGAGCCCGTGGTGGATCGACTCGCTCGACGTCCCCGACGGCGCGACGTTCGACGTCGCGTTCGTCGCCGACAACCCGGGCCTGTGGATGGACCACTGCCACAACCTCGCCCACCCGAAGCAGGGCCTCGTCGCGCACCTGATGTACGAGGGCGTGACGACGCCGTACCGCGCCGGCCCGGACACGCCGAACGACCCGGAGTAGGGGCGGAACCCAGCACGTTGCTTGCATCGTGAGGAAACCCCGTCCGGGGCTATCCGCCCCCCCGTTGATCAACAGCACATGGGCAGGCCGACGCGCTCGGCTGCCTGGTGTGCCCGTCGTCGAGGGCGGCCCGACCGCCCCGTTGATCAGGAGCACGTGAGGCACCCCGACCGCCTCCGGGATGCCTGGTGTGCTCCTGATCATGGGCCGCGGCCGCCGTCGCGCGGAACGGGGCCGGGGTCAGGCGGCCGGGGTCCAGAGGTCGCGGGAGATCGCGAGGTCGACCGCCGCCACCCGCACCCGCTCGGCCACCGGACGGCGCCCGGGCGCGGAGCAGACGAGCAGGTAGTCCCCGGGCCGGGGCACCGGCAGCGCGTAGGAGCCGTCGGCGTCGGTGCGGGTCCGCCCGACCTGGGCACCGTCCGTGGCGTCGATGAGGGTCACGGTCGCGGCGACCGTCGCGTCCGGCCCCGCGCCGGACCCGTCGAGCACCCGCCCGACGAGCCCGCCGTCGCCGGCTCGGGCCGCCACCGGGGTCGGGGCCGGCGCGCTCACCGTCTCGGGGCCGCCCCAGGCGTCGTCGGACGAGCTGCCGCGCGGGAGCTCCCGGGCGCCGGTCGAGGCCGGGGCCGCGTGCGGGCGCCCCGCCGGCACGAGCGACCCGCACACCACGGCGCCGACCAGGAAGATCACCGAGGCGACGACGAAGGCGCGGTCGTACCCGGCGAGGGCCGCCGTGCGCGGGGAGGTCCCCGCGACGGCGAGGGCGGCCGCCGTCGCGGTGCCCGCGATCGAGGACAGCAGCGCGGTGCCGACCGAGCCGCCGACCTGCTGCATGGTGTTGACCGACGCCGAGGCCACCCCGGCGTCCTGCGCGTCGACGCCCAGCGTGGCGGTGTTGATCGAGGTCGACATCGCCGTGCCCATGCCGAGGCCCATGAGGATCAGCGGGCCCAGCACGCTGCCGGCGTAGGACGACCCGGGGGAGAGGAACGAGAACCAGAAGAGCGCCCCCGCCCCGAACAGCAGCCCGGTGATGATCAGCGGCTTCGGGCCGACCCGCGGGAGGAGCAGCGCGGGCATCGTCGTCGACGCCGACATGATCGCCGCGACCATCGGCAGCATCGCGAGCCCGGTCGTCACCGGGGAGAACCCGAGGTCCTGCTGCAGGACGTAGGCGAGGAACAGCGTCACCCCGAACATGCCGGTGGTGAGCACGAGGATCGTCAGGAACGAGCCGCCGCGGTGGCGGTCGAGCAGCACGCGCAGCGGCAGCAGCGGGGCCGCGACCCGCCGCTGGACCGCCACGAACGCGCCCAGCAGCACGACCCCGCCGGCCAGGAACGCGTAGACCACCCACGACGTCCAGCCGTCGGTCTCGGCGGTCCCGAAGCCGTAGACGATGCAGAACAGCCCGCCCGACGCGGTGACGGTGCCGGCGAGGTCGAGGCGCGGGCGCTCCCGCGACGGGGGCGCCGGCAGCAGGGTCACGCGCGCCGACCAGCGCGACGACCGCGAAGACGACGTTGACGTACATGCACCAGCGCCAGTCGACGTACTCCGTGAGCGCCCCGCCGAGCAGCAGCCCGATCGCGGCGCCGGAGCCCGCCAGCGTCGCGAACACGCCGAAGGCGCGGGCACGGTCGCGGCCGCTCGGGGAACGTCGTCGTGAGCAGCGACAGCGCCGCCGGCGCGAGCAGCGCGCCGAACACGCCCTGCAGCGCGCGGGCCGCGACCAGCAGGCCGAAGCCCGGCGCGAGACCGCCCAGCGCGGACGCCACCGCGAACCCGATCAGGCCCACGACGAACGCGGTCCGGCGCCCGAACAGGTCCGAGAGCCGCCCGCCGAGCAGCAGGAGGCTGCCGAAGGCGAGCGCGTACGCCGTCACCACCCACTGCCGCTGCGCGTCGGTGAACCCGAGGTCGGCCTGCGCCGAGGGCAGCGCGATGTTCACGACGGAGTTGTCCAGGATGACCATCAGCTGGGCGACGCCGATGACGGCGAGGATCCACCACCGGCGCGTCGGGGCGGGCGGAGAGTCGGTCACGGACCCCACGCTAGGACCTCGAGTGCACTCGACGTCGAGTGTGATCCCGCACGCCGGGGCGGGGCCGCGTCGCAACACCGCTGCAACCCTTGCCGCGCGCGCGTGCGGGAGTGACGGTGGTCACCGATACTCGCGGGACCCGCCAGGGCCCGCTCGAGCGAGGAAGAGGTGCGCCGTGACCCAGACACTGGACCGCCCCGGGAGCGACGTGGAGGCCCGCGTCGAGCAGTGGGTGTCCTCCTTCCAGGACGCGCTGTCGGCCCGCGACGTCGAGGCCGCGGTGACGCTGTTCGCCGACGAGTGCTACTGGCGGGACCTGGTCTCGTTCACCTGGAACATCAAGACGGTCGAGGGCACCGACGAGGTCGCCGACCTGCTGAACTCGGTGCTCGACCGGGTCGACCCGACGAACTTCGCGGTGACCGGCGAGGCGTCGAGCGCCGACGGGGTCGACGAGGCGTGGCTGACCTTCGAGACCGCGGTCGGCCGGGGGACCGGGCACGTCCGCCTGCGCGAGGGCAAGGCGTGGACGCTGCTGACCACGCTCGACGAGCTGAAGGGCCACGAGGAGAACCGCGGGCGACAACCGGCCCCTGGGCGCGGAGCACGGGGCGAACCCCGACCGCGAGACGTGGCTGGAGGCGCGCGAGCGCGAGGCCGAGGAGCTCGGGTACTCCCGGCAGCCCGAGGTCGTCGTCGTCGGCGGCGGGCAGGGCGGGATCGCCCTCGGGGCCCGGCTGCGCGCGCTCGGCGTCGAGACCATCGTCATCGAGCGCAACGAGCGCCCCGGGGACTCGTGGCGCAAGCGCTACAAGAGCCTCGCCCTGCACGACCCGGTCTGGTACGACCACCTGCCCTACATGCCGTTCCCGGACAACTGGCCGGTGTTCGCGCCGAAGGACAAGATCGGCGACTGGCTCGAGATGTACACGCGGGTCATGGAGATCAACTACTGGGGCTCGACGACCGCGGAGTCGGCGGAGTTCGACGAGTCCGAGGGGCGCTGGACGGTCCGGGTCCACCGCGACCGCGGGAACGGGCCCGAGGAGGTCGTGCTCCGGCCCCGCCAGCTGGTGTTCGCGATGGGCGTCTCCGGCAAGCCGAACAAGCCCGAGTTCCCCGGCATGGACCGCTTCCGCGGGGAGATCCAGCACTCCTCGGAGCACCCCGGGCCGGTCGGCTACGAGGGCAAGAAGGTCGTGGTCGTCGGCTCGAACAACTCCGCGTTCGACATCAGCGGGGCGGCGTGGGAGGCCGGCGCCGACGTGACGATGGTGCAGCGGTCGTCCACGCACATCATCAAGTCGAACACCCTGATGGAGCTCGCCCTCGCCGGGCTGTACTCCGAGGAGGCGGTGCGCTCCGGCGTCGACACCCGGACCGCCGACCTGACGTTCGCGTCCCTGCCGTACCGGATCATGGCGGACTTCCAGCGGCCGGCCTACGACGAGGCCAAGAAGCGGGACGCGGACTTCTACCAGCGGTTGAGCGACGCCGGGTTCGACCTCGACTTCGGCGACGACGAGTCCGGCCTGTTCATGAAGTACCTGCGGCGCGGCTCGGGCTACTACATCGACGTCGGCGCCGCGGACCTGGTCGCCGAGGGCAAGGTGAAGCTGGTCAAGGGGCAGGTCGCGGAGTTCACCGAGACCGGCGTGCGCCTCGACGACGGCACCGAGCTCGAGGCCGACCTCGTGGTGCTGGCCACCGGGTACCGCTCGATGAACACCGGGGTCGCCGACATCATCGGTCCGGAGATGGCCGAGCGGGTCGGCAAGGTGTGGGGCCTCGGCTCGGACACCACGAAGGACCCGGGCCCGTGGGAGGGCGAGCAGCGCAACATGTGGAAGCCCACCCAGCAGCCCAACCTGTGGTTCCACGGCGGCAACCTGCACCAGAGCCGCCACTACTCGCTCTACCTCGCGCTGCAGCTCAAGGCGCGCCAGGAGGGCATCGACACCCCGGTGTACGGGCTGCAGCCGTCGCATCACTCGGAGTAGGGCAGAGCCCGTGTGAACGGATTCGGTCGTCCACGCGACCAAATCCGTTCACGTGGGCACCCTGCCCCCATGGAGTACACGAAGCTCGGCTCGACCGGCCTGGACGTCTCGAGGATCTGCCTCGGGTGCATGAGCTACGGCGAGCCGAACGACCGCTGGCCGTGGGCCCTGCCCGCCGACGACGCCAAGCCCTTCTTCTCCGCGGCCCTCGACGCCGGCGTGAACTTCTTCGACACCGCCGACGTCTACTCGCAGGGCACGTCCGAGGAGATCACCGGGCGCTGGCTGAACGAGCTGGCCGACCGCGACGAGATCGTCGTCGCCACCAAGGTCTTCAACCGCATGCGGTCCGGCCCCAACGGGGCGGGGCTGTCCCGCAAGGCGATCATGACCGGGATCGACCACTCGCTGCGGCGCCTCGGCATGGACTACGTCGACCTCTACCAGATCCACCGCTTCGACCCGGACACGCCGCTCGAGGAGACCCTCGAGGCGCTGCACGACGTCGTGAAGTCGGGCAAGGCGCGCTACATCGGGGCGTCGTCGATGTTCGCCTGGCAGTTCGCGAAGGCCCTGCACCTGCAGGACGTGAACGGCTGGGCCCGGTTCGTGACGATGCAGGACCACTACAACCTGCTCTACCGCGAGGAGGAGCGGGAGATGCTCCCGCTGTGCGCCGACGAGGGCGTCGGGTCGATCCCGTGGAGCCCGCTCGCCCGCGGCAAGCTCACCCGCGACTGGGACGAGTCGACGACCCGCGGCGACACCGACGAGTTCGGCAAGACGCTCTACCAGGACTCCGACCGCCACATCGTCGAGAAGGTCGCCGAGATCGCCGACAAGCGGGGCGTGTCGCGGGCCCAGGTCGCGCTCGCCTGGGTCATGGCCAACCCGGTCGTCGACTCGCCGATCATCGGGGCGACCAAGCTCGAGCACCTGCACGACGCCGTCGCCGCCGTCGACCTGCAGCTCGACGAGCACGAGCTCACCGAGCTGGGGGAGACCTACGCGCCGCGGGGGATCGCGGGCCACAGGTAGTCGTGCCTGCGCGGGGCCCCGCCGAGCCCGGGGTCGACCCGGTCGCGGCGCAGCCGGTCGGGGCTGCCGGGTCACGAGCGCGCGGACGCGCCACGCCGCGGCCGGGGCAGCGTCACCACCTGCGAGGCGAACGTCAGGCCCGCGCCGAAGCCGAGCAGCAGCGCGTGGTCCCCGGGCTGCGCCGCCCCCGACGCCAGCAGCGCGTGCATCGCGAGCGGGACCGAGGCGGCCGAGGTGTTGCCCGCCGTCGCCACGTCCCGCGCCACGGCCACGTGCTCGGGCAGGCGCAGCGCCTTGACCAGCCCGTCGGTGATCCGCGAGTTGGCCTGGTGCGGGACGAACGCGTCCAGCTGCTCGGCCTTCACCCCGGCGCGGTCGAGGGCCAGCTGGGCCAGCGGCGGCATGACGGTGGTGGCCCACCGGAACACCGCCGGGCCCTGCATGCGCAGCGCGGGCATCCGGTCGTCCAGACCCCGGGCGTGCTCGACCCACGACGGCGACTGGATGATCAGCTCGGCCTGCGACCCGTCGGCGCCCCAGGCCACCGGCCCGATCCCCGGGGTGCCGGCGGGTCCGACCACCGCCGCACCCGCCCCGTCGCCGAACAGGAACGACGTCGAGCGGTCGGTGGGCTCGATGATGTCGGTCATCCGCTCGACCCCGACCACCAGCACGGCACCGTGCCCGGCCGCGACCATCGCGGCCGCCACCTCGAGCGCGTAGCAGAACCCGGCGCACGCGGCCCCGAGGTCCATCGCCGCGCCGTGGACCGCGCCGATCTCGTGCGCGAGGCGCGTCGCGACCTGCGGGGCGGCGCCGTCCGCGGACATCGTCGCGACGAGGGTGACCCCGACGTCGGCGGCGTCCACGCCGGCGGCCGCCAGCGCGTCGCGTGCCGCCGCGCTCCCCATGGCGACGACGGTCTCGTCGGGCTCCGCGAAGTGCCGGGCCCGGATGCCGGAGCGGGCGTGCACCCAGTCGGCGTCGACCTCGAGGTTCGCGCACACCTCGTCGTTGGTCACCGTGCGCCGCGGACGGTAGGCGCCGACCCCGAGCATCACGGCGGGGTGGCCGGTGGCCAGGACGACGGGGTGACCCAAGAGGTGCCTCACGAGCGGTGGGGGAGGGGTGTCCCTCCACCGTCGCCTGCCCGGTCGGTTACTCGGAAGTCCTACTATTCGGTACGGCCATGCAACGCGTCACAGCGCCGCGGCCGCGGGGACGAGCAGCAGGGTCGCGGGCGACACGCTCATCGCGCCGCCGCGGTCAGCAGCGCGACCTCCTGCCCGAGTCCGTCCACGAGACGGTCGACGTCGTCCACGATCGTCGGATCGACGCACATCCCGAACGCCAGCGCGTCGCCGGTCGACATGGCGCCGACGCGCAGGGCGTGACCCGGGCCGATCTCGACGACCGGGCGGACGCTGCGGACCGGCCGGTCGAGGACGGTCACGGGTCCGCGGGATCCGACGACGTTGGAGATGCTGACCGTGAACTCCCGCGCACTGCCTGGAGGGCCGCCGCGACGCGGTGCAGCGCCGGCGACGCCCAACGGCGACGCCGCCGCGAGCCGGCGCATCAGCACGTCCAAGCCGTTCCGCGTCGTGCGCGTCCTTCCGGGCCGCCGTGGCGCGGTGCACCGCGCGGAGCCGCTCGAGGGGATCCGCGACGTCGAGGGGGAGGGCCAGGGTGAACCAGGAGTCGCGGTTGAGCGGCCCGCCGCCCCCCGTGGTGCAGGCTCACCGGGACCCGCCCGCGCAGGTCGTGCACCTCGGCGCCGTGGTACTCGAGCCAGCGGCGCAGCGCCCCGGCCACCACCGCGAGCACCGCGTCGTTGAGCGTCCCGCCGGCGACGTGGGCGGCCGCGTGCAGGCCCGACACGCTCGCGTCGGCGAAGGCGACCGCGCGCCGGGTGCCGATGGGCCCGTCGAAGGGCGAACGGTGCGCCTGGGCCGCGAACTCCCCGCGCGGAGGAAGCCCCGCAGGTGCGCGTGGCGCCGGGCGTGGTCCCGGGCGATCGACGGCGGGTGTGGGCGCCGATCCGCAGTCCTCCTCGCTGAGCGGGACGGGGCCGCCGGCCGTCACAGGTACCCCAGCCGCCGGGCCTGCGCGCTCAGCTCGTCGCGGAAGGCCGGGTGGGCCACCGCGATGAGCCGACGGGTGCGCTCGGCGATGCTGCGGCCGTGCAGCTCGGCGACGCCGTACTCGGTCACCACGTTGTCGACGATGTTCTTGAACGTGGTCACCGCCGCCCCGGGCTGGAGCCGGGGCACGATCCGGGAGACGGTGTCGTCGGCGGTGGTGGAGTGCAGCACGATGTAGGCGTGGCCGTGCTCGCTCATCACGGCCCCCCGGGCGAAGTCCGGCTGCCCGCCGGACGAGGAGAGGTACTGGCTGCCGAGCGACTCCGAGGCGCACTGCCCCAGGAAGTCGACCTCGAGGGTCGCGTTGACCGCGTACATGTTCGGCTCGCGGGCGATGACCGTCGGGTCGTTGGTGTGGTCGACGGGGTGGAACTCGACGCCGGGGTTGTCGGCGACGAAGTCGTACAGCCGTTGATCGCCGATCGCCGAGGTCGTGACGAGCTTGCTGCGGTGGGTGGCCTTGCGGGTCCCGGTGATCACGCCGGCCTCGACGAGGTCGACGAAGCCGCTGCCCAGCAGCTCGGTGTGCACCCCGAGGTCGCGGTGGCCGGTCAGCCCGGCGAGGACCATGTCCGGGACCGCCCCGATCCCGACCTGCAGCGTCGCCCCGTCCGGGATCCGTTCCGCGACCAGGGCGGCGATCGCCCGGTCGCGGTCGCCCACCGGGGGTCCGGGCACCTCGACCATCGGCCGGTCGTTCTCGCACCAGCCGACGATGTCGCTGACGTGGAGCTGGTTGGCGCCGAAGGTCCGCGGGGTGGAGGGGTTGACCTCCACGAAGAACGGGACCTCCCCGATCAAGGACGCGGTGTACTCGGCGTTGGCGCCGAGCGACATGTAGCCGTGCCGGTCGGGGACCGACACCGTCGTGATCACGAGGTCGGGGTGGACCGAGCGGCGCAGGATTCGCGGCACCTCGCTGAACGAGTTCGGCACCAGGTCGCAGTGCCCCGCGTGGAACGCCTCCCGGTTCGCCGGGGAGAGGAAGTACGAGACGTGGCGCAGCGACGGGATCTCGCCGTTGATGTACCGGCGCTCCCGGGTGGCGAGCATCTGGTGGAGCCGCACGTCCTCCAGCCGCGAGGCACCCGCCTCGATCGCGTCGACCAGCGCCATCGGCTCGCCGTTCGAGGCGCCGACGACCACGTTCGCTCCCGGCCGCAGGTGGTCGAGCACCGCCTCGGGCGAGCGCCGCGTCGAGGCCATGGCGTCGCCGGTCGGGTGGGTCACGGACTCTCCTGAGGAGGGCGCAGCGCACGGGTCGCGGCGAGCCTAGCCAGGACGGAGGCCCGGGGTCAGCAGTGCGGCGCCCACCGCCTCGATCGCCGCCGCGTACCCGCCCTCGTCGCACAGCGGCGCGTACAGGATCTGCTCCGCCCCGGCGTCCGCGTACTCGGCGAAGCGGGCGACGACGTCGTCGGCGGTCCCGTACGGCACGCACGCATCGACGATGCGGTCCATGTCCTGCCCGTAGATCCGCTCCAGGGTCCCGACGGCGAGGGTGCGCGCCTCGGCGCGCGACGCCGCGACCGCCGACCACGCCAGCAGCCCACCGGAGACCGGCCCGCGTCCCTGCTCGGCGGCGACGTCGTTCGCGACCCGCAGGCCCCGGGTGACGCGGTCCGGGCTGCACAGGTAGGGCATCCACACCTCGCCGGCCCGCCCGGCCCGGCGCATCGACGCCTCGGTCCGCCCGCCGACCCAGATCGGCACCGGCGCGGCGGGCAGCGGGTCGAGCCGCGTAGGCTCGCCGTCGACGGGCACCGACTCCCCGGCCAGGTACGCGCGCACGACGTCGAGCGCCGCGTCCGTCCGGCGGCCCCGCCCGCTGACCGGGACGCCGCACGCCGCGAACTCGGCGGGGTTCTCCCCGCCGACCCCGACGCCGAGCTCGAACCGCCCCCCGGACACCCCGTCCAGGGTGGCCGCCATCTTCGCCGCGAGCGCCGCGGGGTAGAGCGGCAGCAGCGTGACCGCCGAGAGCAGCCGGACCCGCGTCGTCGTCGCGGCGGCCGCCGCCAGCGTCACGAAGGCGTTCGACGTCGGGCTGCCGAACAGCACGTGCTCGCCGGCGCCGAGGAACGAGAACCCGAGCTCCTCCGCGCGGGCCGCGAGCGCGGGGATGCCGCCCGGGTCCGTGGCCGGCAGCATCAGCCCGACCCTCACGGCTCCTCGCCGCTCCCGACGGGTCGAGTTCCGCTCCGCTGCGTCTCCCGCCCGGGCCAGCACCGCCGCCGCCATGCGCAGGTGCACGTCGTCGACCATCTCGCCGTTCACCACGCCCACCCCGGCACGCCCCGCCTCGACGACGTCCCGGGCGTGCGCGATCTCCTCCTCGGAGGGCGTGAACACCTCGTGCGCGAGCGTGACCTGCGTCGGGTGGATGCAGATCTTGCCGTCGTAGCCGAGGTCGCGGCCCTCGCCGGCGTCGGTGCGGAAGAAGTCGGTGTCGCGGACGTTCACGACGGCCTGGTCGAGCGCGCCCACCCCGCCCAGCCGGGCGGCGAGCAGCACCTCCGAGCGGGCGAACAGCACCTCCCGGCTCGACGACGTCCGGCGCCCCCCGACCGAGGCGATGAAGTCCTCGGCGCCGAAGTAGCCCGCGACCAGGCCCGGCTCCGCGAGCAGGTCCCGCGCCCGCGCCACCCCGCGCGCCGTCTCGATCCCGACGACGACGGGTCGGTCGCCGAGGCGCCCGGTCAGGTCGCGCAGCTGCGCCGGGTCCTCGTACTTGGGCAGCACGACCCCCGCGCGGGTGCCCGTGACCGCCTCCACGTCGTCGTCGAACCAGGGCGTGCCCGGCGGGTTGACGCGGATCAGAACCACGTGCCCCGATCGGCGTGCTGTCCTGAATAGCTCTCGGGGAGCTCGCGGACCGCCGCGACCGCCGCCGCCCGCGCGGACTCCTTGTCGCCGGGCGCCACCGCGTCCTCGAGGTCGACCGCGATCGCGTCCGGCGCGGACCGCGGCGCCTTCGCCACCATGTCCGGACGCCCGCCGGGGACGAAGAGCAGCGACCGCGGGACGTTCACGGCGCGGGCCGCCGGTGCATCAGGCCCGTCCGGCGCATGGTGCAGACGACCTCGTCGCGCTGGTTGTGCGCCCGGTGCGCGAACACCACGATCCCGGCGTCCGGGCGCGACCGCGACTCCCGGGCCTCGACGACCTCGGTCTCCACACGGACGGTGTCGCCGTGGAAGACCGGCGCCGGGAACGAGCAGTCGGTGAGGCCCAGCTGCGCGACGATCGTCCCCAGCGTCAGCTCCGGCACCGACAGCCCGACCACCAGCGCCAGCGTGAACATGCTGTTCACCAGGGGGCGGCCGAACTCGGTGGTCGCGGCGTAGGCGTGGTCGAGGTGCAGCGGTGCCGGGTTCATGGTCATCGTCGTGAACAGCACGTTGTCGGTCTCGGTGACCGTGCGGCGGGTCGCGTGCTCGACGACGAGGCCCTCGGTGAGGTCCTCGAACCAGAGTCCGCTCACGTCCGGACCGCCGCGGCCAGCGTCTCCAGCGACGACGGGTCCTCCAGGGCGCTGGTGTCGCTGCGCGCCTCGCCGTGCAGGAGGACCTCGCGCATCAGCCGCCGCATGATCTTCCCGGTGCGGGTCTTGGGCATCGCGGCGGTGACGATCACGCGACCGGGCCGGGCGATGCCGCCGATGGTGTCCGCGACGAGCTGCTTGACCTCGTCCGACACGTCGTCCGCGGCATCGTCGCCCGCCGCCGACACCGTCACGAACGCCACCGGCACCGTCCCCTTCATGTCGTCGGGGACGCCGACGACGGCCGCCTCCATCACCCGCGGGTGCGATCCCACCACGGCCTCGATCTCCATCGTGGAGAGGCGGTGGGCGGCGACGTTGATGACGTCGTCGGCGCGCCCGAGGACCCACAGGTGCCCGTCGTGGTCGACGACGGCCTCGTCGTTGGTGGCGTACCGGCCGGGGAACCGCGAGAAGTACGTCGCGAGGTAGCGGTCGTGGTCGTCCCACACGGTGCGGGCCAGCGTCGGGAAGGGCCGGGTCATGACGAGGTTGCCCTTGACGCCGGCGGGCACCGGGTTCCCCTGGTCGTCGACGACCTCGCAGGCGTGCCCGGGCAGCGTCGTGCCCGCGGAGCCCGCCTTGAGGTCGTCGACCCCGGCCACGGGATAGGTCCAGGTCGAGCCGGTCTCGGTCTGGCCGTAGGCGTTGACCACGGGGACGCCGAGGGTGTCGGTGGCCCATGCGAACGTCTCGCCGTCGAGGGGCTCGCCCTGGACGGTGATCAGGGCGAGCCGGGGGAGGGGATGGTCGTGGGCCAGCTGGTCACCGAACTTGCGCAGCATCCGCAGCACCGTCGGGGCGCACAGCACCTTCGTCACCCGTGCCTGCGCACACGTCGTAGAACCGCGACGGGCCCGGCGTGTCGAGCGCGCCCTCGTAGCAGGCGATCGTCGCGCCGTTCGCGAGCCCGCCGATCACGGCCTGGATCGGGAACGTCAGCCACCCGACGTCGGCGGCCACCCAGTAGACGTCGTCGTCGGTCAGGGCCGCCTGCCAGTGCGCGTTCGCCCAGGTCCCGAGCAGGAACCCGCCGACGGAGTGGACGACCCCCTTGGGGCGCGACTCGGTGCCGCTGGTGAAGATGAGGAACGCCGGCTCGTTCGCGTCGAGCGGCACGACCTCGCTGCCCTCGGGGTGCGCGTCGACGAGCTCGCGGTAGGACGTCTCGCCCTCGGTGAGCGGGACGCCGTTCCCGGTGCGGTCGACGACGACGGTGTGGCGCACCGTCGGGGTGTCCGGCCGCGCGGCGCGCAGGGTCTCCAGCAGCGGCACCGGCTTCCCGCGGCGGTAGATCGCGTCGGCGACCACGACGACGCTCGCGCGCGCCGCCGCCAGCCGGGAGGCCACGGCGTCGCGCCCGAAGCCGGAGAACAGCACCGTGTAGATCGCGCCGATGCGGTTGCAGGCGTGGATCGCGGTGAACGCCTCGACGAGGTTGGGCATGTAGATCGCGACGACGTCGCCCTTCCCGACGCCGAGCGCGGCCAGGCCCGCGCCGAGGCGGGACACCTCGTCGGCGAGCTGGGCGTAGGTCAGGGTGCGGCTGTCGCCGGGCTCGCCCTCCCACACGACGGCGGGCCGGTCGGCCGTCGCGGGGTCCTCGGCCCAGCGGTCGACGCAGTTGTCCGCGACGTTGATCAGCCCGCCGTCGAAGTAGCGGAAGTCGCCCAGCTCGCCGGTGCGCACCGTGTCGTACGGGCGCAGCCACCGGTGCTGGTCGGCGACCCAGGCCCAGTAGTCGTCGGGGTCGCGCGTCGTGGCGCGCCCGGGCCTCGGCGATCTCGGCGGCGTAGCGCTCCGAGCGCTGCTCGGGGCGCAGCGGGATCAGCGGCGCCGAGATCAGGGCGCCGAGGGTGTCGGACGAGTCCATGATCGAGTTCCTTCGACGGCGGGGCTAGACGGGGCTGACGGGATGGTGGCGGCGGGGCGCGCTGCGGGTCCAGCGCTCGGCGTGGCGCAGGCGGACGGCGAGCTCGGCGCGCAGTTCCTCGCCGGGCACCACGGTGTCGACGACGAGGTCGGAGGCCATCCGCAACAGGTTGATCTCCGCGCGGTGCTCCTCGACGCGGGCGGCGACGAAGGCCGCGCGCTCGTCGTCGTCGGCGATGTCGGCGACCTTGCGGGCGTAGACCGCGTTGACCGACGCCTCGGGGCCCATCGCGCCGATGAACGCGCTCGGCAGCGCGATCGTGGCGCGCGGCTCGAAGCCCGGCGCGCACATCGCGTAGAAGCCGGCGGCGTAGGCCTTGCGCAGGATCACCGAGAACTTCGGGACCTCCGCCGACGCCATCGCGGTGATCAGCTTCGCGCCGTGGCGGATGATGCCCTGGCGCTCCACGGCCACGCCGACCATGAAGCCGGGGACGTCCTGGAGGAAGACCAGCGGGATGTTGAAGGCGTCGCACCAGGAGATGAACCGGGCGGCCTTGTCGGCGGAGTCGACGTGGATGGCCCCGGAGCGGGTCTCGGGCTGGTTCGCGACGAGCCCGACGACGCGGCCCTCGATCCGGGCGAGCCCGACCACGATCTCCTGGGCCCAGTCCGGCTTCACCTCGAAGAACGTCCCGGCGTCGACGAGCCGGTCGATGACCTCGACGACGTCGTAGCCGGTCACCGGGTCGTCGGGGATGACGCCGGTCCAGTCGGTCTGCTCGGGGTCGACGGGCTCGACGACGGCGGGGCGCGCCGTCCAGTCGTCGGGGAGGTAGCCCAGGAGCAGCCGGGCGGCGGCGATGGCCTGCCAGTCGTGTTCGAACACCGAGTCGCCGCACCCGGAGACCTCGGCGTGCATCCGCGCGCCGCCCATCTCCTCCGGCGTGGTGCGCTCGCCGGTGACCTTCTCGGCCACCCGCGGGCTCGCGAGGAACATCGACGCCCGGCCCTCGACCATCCCGACCCAGTCGGTGAACGCCGGCATGTACGCCCCGCCGGCCGCGGACGGGCCGTGCAGGCAGCAGATCTGGGGGACGCGGCCGGAGAGGGCGACCTGGAGCCGGAAGATCGCGCTGGCGCCGCGGCGTCCGGGGAAGAAGCCCATCTGCTCGGTGAGCCGGCCGCCGGCGGAGTCGACGAGGTAGAACACCGGCAGCAGGTCGCGGTCCGCGCGCTCGAGGATGCGGATCTGCTTCTCGCAGGTCAGCTCGCCCCAGGAGCCCGCCTTGACCCCGAAGTCGTGGGCGATCACCGCGACCGGCCGGCCCTCGACCGTCCCGACCCCGGTGAGCACGCCGTCGGCGGGCAACGACCCGGCGAGCAGGCCGTCCTCGACGAAGCTGCCCTCGTCGAGGAGCACGGCGAGGCGCTCGCGGGCCGAGAGCGTGCCGGGGTAGCGGCTGGTGTCGCCGCCGGCCCGGGCCACCTCGGCCGCGCGCAGGAGGTCGTCCGCCGAGGGAGGTGCCGGCGCCCCAGGGGGGCTGGGCGCCGGCACCTCCCTCACCGGACGCGTCCCGTTCGCGGTCTCCGTCACGGGACCAGCCGCTTGGAGAGGATCTCGAGCTGGATCTCGTCGGTGCCGCCGCCGATGCGCAGGATCCGCACGTCGCGCTGGTGGCGCACGATCGGCGTCTCCTCGAGGTAGCCCGCGCCCCCGAAGAGCTGCAGGGCCTCGTCGACGATCCACGCGGCGGCCTTGGCGGCGAAGTACTTGGCGGCGGCGACGGAGCGCCCGGCCTCGGGGTGGCCGCGGTCGAGGCGGTCGGCGGCCTGGTAGGTCAGGGCGCGGGCGGCGTCGAGCTCGATCTCCATCGCGGCGACCCGGTGGCGGATCGTCTGCAGGCCCGACAGCGGGGCGCCGGCGACCTCGCGGCCGCGGACGTACTCGGTGACCAGCGTGATCGCCTCGGCGGCGTGCCCGAGGCCCATCGCGGCGAGCACGACGCGCTCGAGCTGGAAGGCGTCCATGATCTGGTAGAAGCCGCGGTCCTGGCCGCCGAGCACGGCGTCCTCGGGGACCGTGACGCCGTCGAGGATCACCTCGCGGGTGTCCGAGGAGTGCCAGCCCAGCTTCTCCAGCGGGGTGCCGAAGGACAGGCCCGGGGTGTCGGCGGGGACGACGAACGTCGTGATGCCGCGGTGCCCGGCGTCGGGGGAGGTCTTCGCCCCGACGACGAGGACGTCGGCCAGCCCGGCGTTGGTGATGTACATCTTGCGGCCGTCGAGCACCCACCCCTCGTCGGTGTGCCGGGCCTTCGTCGTGATCCCGGCGACGTCGGAGCCCGCGCCCGGCTCGGTGACCGCGATGGCGGCGATCGCCGTGCCGGCGGCGAGGGCGGGCACCCAGTGCTGCTGCTGCTCCGGGGTGCCGTAGCGGACCAGGTGCGGCGCGGCCATGTAGGCGCTGACCAGGGCGCTCACCGCGATGCCGCCGCAGGCGTGGGACAGCTCCTCGGCGAGGACGGTGACCGCGGTGCACTCGCCGCCCTCGCCCGCCGACCCGCCGAACTCGCCCGGGGTGAGCAGGCCGAGCAGCCCGGCGTCACCCATCTCCTTCCACAGCCGCTCCGGCGGGCGCCCGGAGCGCTCGGCCTCGTCGACGACGGGACGGACGCGCTGGTCGGTGAAGGCCCGGACGCTGGCCCGGAAGTCCTCGTGCGCCTCGTCCAGCTCGAAGGCCATGCCGTGCTCCTGGTGCTGTTCGGTGCTGCCGATCGTTCGACCGACCGGTCGGACGAACGTAGGCTGCGTCACAGCTCAGCGTCAACACCGACGGTGAGACGCCGGTGAGGGAGTCGGGATGGCAGCTCGGGACGACGGCCCGGCCGGCGGCAGCCGGGCCGACGAGCAGCGTCGACGCATCCTCGCGGCGGCCGTCGAGGTCTTCAGCCGCCGCGGCTACCGGGCCGCCTCGATGAACGACATCGCCGAGGGGGTCGGGCTGTCGAAGCCGTCGCTCTACCACTACTGGCGCACCAAGCAGGACCTGCTGGTCACCATCTACGAGGAGGTGCTCGACGAGAGCCTGCGCGGCGCCCGGGCGATCGTCGCGGCCGCGCCGACGCCGCTCGAGGCGGTGCGGGGCCTGATCGTCGAGCGGGTCGCCTACACCTGCGAGCACCAGGACCTGCTGAAGATCTGCTTCGAGGAGGAGTCGGAGCTGCCGGCCGCGCTGGCGGCGCCGATCCTGGAGCGCCGGCGGGCGTTCGAGGCGGTGGTGCTCGACGCCGTCCGCGCGCACCTGGCGTCCTCGGGGCGCGAGCTGCCGATGGCGCCGAAGACGTTCGTCAACACCTGCCTCGGCGCCGCCAACTGGGTCTACAAGTGGTTCGACCCGGCCGGCCCGCTCTCGCCCCGCGAGCTGGGGGAGCAGGTCGCGGCGGTGCAGCTCGCGGTGCTGGGCTGAGGGCGAGCCCGCGGATCCGGCCTTGATCGACTTCCGTGGAGGGAAACGCCCCACATCTGGGGCACTTCTCTCCACGGAAGTCGATCACGGGCGGAATCGTGTGGATCCGTTCGGACGCCGGCTCCGTCGAAGAGGTGTGAGCACCGATGAGCACCGCCGCCGCGAGTCCCGGCTCGACGCCCTCCTGCGACGCCAGGACGGCCTCGTCTCGCTCGCCCAGGCCCTCGCCCTCGGCTACAGCCACAAGACCGTCCGGCGGAAGGTGGCGACGAAGGAGTGGGTCCGGGTGGCCTACCGCGTGTACCAGGTGGCGTCGCACCCACCGTCTCCCCGAGCCACGATCCGGGCGGCGATGCTCTCGCTCGGTGACGAGGCCGTGCTGGTGGGGCCGGCCGCTGCCTGGTGGTGGAACCTCCTCGACGTCCGCCCCGCACCCATCGAGATCGCCGTCGAGCGGGAGACCCGACGGTCGAGGCGTCCCGGCGTCTTCCTGGTCCGGCGCACGATCCCCGCGTCCGACCGCACGTCACGTCAGGGAATCCGCGTGACGACGCCCGTCCCCACCGTGCTCGACGCGGCCGGGAGTCTCGGGACGGAGAAGGGCGCACGGGTCATGGACCGCGCGCTGCAGCGGCGCGTGGTGACCCTCGAGGCGTTGCGGCGCGAGCAGGTGCGGCGGTCCGGACGGCGCGGTGCGCCCGTGACCGCCCGCCTCCTCGCCCTCGCCGCGGGCGGCGCGGTGTCGGAGGCCGAGCGTCTCGCACACGCGCGGATGCGGGCGGGTGGGATCGGTGGCTGGCGCGCGAACGTGCCGATGGACGTGCCGGGGTTCGGGCGCGCCGTCGTCGACGTCGCGTTCCCGGAGCAGAAGGTGATCCTCGAGATCGACGGCTGGGCGTTCCACCGGGATCTGCGCGCGTTCCTCGTCGACGGCCCCCGGCAGGCCGCGCTCGCGGCCGACGGGTGGGTCGTCCTCCGGACGCACTGGTACGAGCTCACCGAGACCCCCGAGGTGTTCCTGGCGACCCTGCGGCGGGTGCTCGCCGCGCGGTCCTGACGCCGTGATCGCGTACGGGGTCGATCACGACCCGAGGGGCCGGAGAAGTCCGCGGACGACCCCCGCAACGAGGACAGGAGGTGACCGCCTCGGGTCCTAACGTCGTCCTCACCAGCCGCGATGAGGAGGCCGTCCCCCATGAGCGTCACCCCGGAGGTCAGCATGACGATCGACCCGAGCACCCTGTCCGGCGAGCGCCGCGACCTCGTCGAGACCCTCCGCGTCCACCGCGGGTTCCTGCTGCAGACCCTGCAGGGGCTCGACCAGGAGCAGGCGACCCGGCGGACCACCGTCTCGGTGCTGAACCTCGCCGGCCTCGTCAAGCACGTGTCCGACACCGAGGCCGGCTGGTTGCGGTTCGCCCAGGAGGGCGCGGCGGGGATGGCCGGCGCGAGCTGGGACGACATCGACTGGGACGACCCGGTGATCAAGCAGCGGATGGCGGACGGCGACATGCGCCACGACGAGTTCAACCTCGTCGGCGACGAGACGCTCGAGGGCGTGCTCGCCCGCTACGCGGAGGTGGCGGCGGCGACCGACGCGTTCGTCGCGGACGCCGACCTCGACGTCTCCCACCCGCTGCCCGAGGCGCCGTGGTTCGAGCCGGGGGCGTCGCGGTCGGTGCGCCGGGTGCTGCTGCACGTCATCGCCGAGACCGCCCAGCACGCCGGGCACGCCGACATGCTCCGCGAGGCCCTCGACGGCGCGAAGACGATGGGCTGACCCCACCCCGAACGGGACGAACGGGCCGTTGGTCACCTTCTTCGGTGACGAACGGCCCGTTCGTCCGCGGAGCCGGGACCGACCGGCCCCCTACTGCGACGGAGCCGTCGTCGCCGCGCGGATCGTGACGCGGCGGCGCAGCTCGCCGGTGTCGCGGGCGTCGAAGCCCTGGACGCCGAGCCAGGACGCCACGGCCTCGCGGTCGGGGTGGCCGACCGGGACGACGTTGTAGACGTAGTTCAGCGAGCGGGCCGCGGCCTCGTCGGTCAGCCGGTCCATCGCCCACGCCCCGACCCCGCGGTTGCGGAAGGCCGGGACGACGGCGACGAGCACCTCCGCGTCGCCCCAGGTGTCGTCGAGCCGCCCGAACCCCGCGACCTCGCCGTCGGGGGTCTCGACGCGCCACCAGGCGTCGCCGAGCGCGTCGCCCTCGGACGGGGTGCCGAGCCCGTGCACGGTCGGGCCCGCGGGGGAGAAGGCCGCCGCCTTGTCCGCGTCCCACCGCGGGGTGGGCTCGGCCGTCCAGGTCAGCTCGGGTGCGCCGTCGGTCACCGCTCGCCCTCCTCCATTGTCTACGCCTCTTCCCCCTGTCGTCAGAGTCTCGTAGAATGTGGGCCGGACGACAAGGGGAGGTCTCACGGTGACGGTCGTGGAGGAACCGGTCAACGCCGTCGCGGAGGACTCCGCGGTGGCGGGCGCTCCGGACGCCCCGCCGCGGGTCGACTTCGACACCGACCCGCAGCGCTACCGGCACTGGCGGTTCTCGGTCGAGGGCGAGACGGCGACGGTGTACCTGGACGTCGACGAGGGCGGGGGGATCGTCCCCGGCTACGAGCTCAAGCTGAACTCGTACGACCTCGGCGTCGACATCGAGCTCTACGACCTCACGCAGCGGCTGCGCTTCGAGTACCCGCAGGTCCGCAGCGTCGTGCTGACCAGCGGCAAGGACTCGAACTTCTGCGCGGGCGCGAACATCCGGATGCTCGCGGGGTCGAGCCACCCGTGGAAGGTGAACTTCTGCAAGTTCACCAACGAGACCCGCAACGGCATCGAGGACATGACCGACGCGGGCCAGACCTGGATCGCCGCGCTCAACGGCACCGCGGCCGGCGGCGGCTACGAGATGGCCCTGGCGTGCGACCACATCCTGCTGGTGGACGACCGCTCCAGTGCGGTGAGCCTCCCGGAGGTCCCGCTGCTCGGCGTCCTGCCCGGCACCGGCGGCCTGACCCGCGTGATCGACAAGCGCCGGGTCCGCAAGGACCGCGCCGACGTGTTCGCCACCAAGTCCGAGGGCTTCGGCGGTCGCAAGGCCGTCGAGTGGAGCCTCGTCGACGAGGCCGTGCCGCGCCGCGAGTGGGACCGCGTGGTGGCCGAGCGCGCGCAGGAAGCGGCCGCAGCGGTCGTCGCGACCCGCCGACGCGACCGGGATCAGCCTGACGCCGCTGCGGCGCAGCGAGACCGATGACGCCCTCACCTACGACCACGTGCGCGTCACCCTCGACCGCGAGGCGCGCACGGCCACCGTCGTCGTCGCCGTGCCCGACGAGCTGACCGACGACCCGGCCGCCCTCCACGAGCAGGGCGCCGCGCACCCGCTGCTGGCGATCACCCGCGAGCTCGACGACGCGATCCTGCGGCTGCGCACCAACGAGCTCGAGATCGGCACGTGGCTGCTGCTCACCGAGGGCTCGACCGCCGCGGCGCTGGCCGCGGACCGGCTGATCGCGGGCCACCAGGACGACTGGCTGGTCGCCGAGACCACCCGCTACCTCAAGCGCGTCCTCAAGCGCCTCGACGTCACCAGCCGCAGCCTCATCGCGCTGATCGAGCCGGGCAGCTGCTTCGCCGGGCCGTTCCTCGAGCTGGCGCTGGCCTGCGACCGGCAGTACATGCTCGAGGGCACCTTCGAGGAGGACGAGGACGCCACGCTGCCCAGCGGCGCGGCGGCGGAGGAACCGGCCGCCCTCGTCGTCACCGACGCACAGTTCGGCACGTTCCCGATGGGGAACGGCCTCACCCGGCTCGGCAGCCGCTTCTACGGCGACGACGACGCGGTGGCGGCCGTCCGCGACCGGCGCGGCGAGGAGCTCCCCGCCGGCGACGCCGACGACCTGGGCCTGGTCACCGACGCGCCCGACGACATCGACTGGACCGACGAGATCCGGATCCTGCTCGAGGAGCGGGCCTCGCTGAGCCCCGACGCCCTGACCGGCATGGAGGCCAACCACCGGTTCGTCGGCCCCGAGACCATGGAGACCCGGATCTTCGGCCGGCTCACGGCCTGGCAGAACTGGATCTTCATCCGACCCAACGCGAGCGGCCCCGACGGCGCGCTGCGCAAGTACGGCACCGGCCGCAAGGCCGACTTCGACCAGAAGCGCGTCTAGAAGATCGGTGAGTGTGAGATGACCATGCGCGCACGCCCGAAGATCGACTTCGACTCGAAGATCCCGAACAACGTCGACCTCGCCGGCGACCGCAAGCTCCAGCGCGCCCTCGAGCGGTGGCAGCCGAACTTCCTGGACTGGTGGGCCGACATGGGGCCCGCCGTCGACACCAAGGACGTCTACCTGCGCACCGCGGTCGACGTCGGGCGCGACGGCTGGGCGCACTTCGACCACGTCCCGATGAACGAGTACCGCTGGGGGGTCTTCCTCTCCGAGCACGACCCGGACCGCCGCATCGCCTTCGGCGAGCACAAGGGCGAGCCGGTCTGGCAGGAGGTCCCCGGCGAGTACCGCGCGGACCTGCAGCGCCTCATCGTCATCCAGGGCGACACCGAGCCGGCGTCGGTGGAGCAGCAGCGCTTCCTCGGGGCGACCGCGCCGTCGCTCTACGACATGCGCAACCTGTTCCAGGTCAACGTCGAGGAGGGCCGTCACCTCTGGGCGATGGTCTACCTGCTGCACGCCTACTTCGGGCGGGCCGGCCGCGAGGAGGCCGACCAGCTCCTGGCCCGCAACTCCGGCTCGGACGACTCGCCGCGCATCCTCGGGGCCTTCAACGAGGAGACCCCGGACTGGCTGTCGTTCTACATGTTCACCTACTTCACCGACCGGGACGGCAAGTACCAGCTCGGGACGCTGAAGGAGTCGGGCTTCGACCCGCTCTCCCGCACCTGCGAGTTCATGCTCAAGGAGGAGGCCCACCACATGTTCGTGGGCACCACCGGCATCGACCGCGTGGTGCGCCGGACCGCGGAGCTGATGCAGGACCACGACACCGAGGCGGTCGCCGGCGCCGGCGGCATCCCGCTGACGATGATCCAGAAGTACATCAACTTCCACTACACGGTCTCGCTCGACCTGTTCGGCAACGAGTCCTCCACCAACGCCGCGAACTACTTCACGGCCGGGATCAAGGGCCGCTGGCAGGAGGAGCGCCGCGACGACGACCACCTGCTCGCCGACGACGCCGGCTACGTCGACGCCTTCCGCGACGGGCAGGTCTCGCGCAACGAGGTCCCGGCGCTGCTCGCGCTGAACCAGGACCTGCGCCACGAGTACATCAACGACTGCCGGACCGGGCTCAAGCGCTGGAACCGGATCCTCGCCAAGGCCGGGATCGACGCCGAGCTCTACCTGCCCCACGTCGGGTTCAACCGGCAGGTCGGCGCGTTCGCCGGGGCCAGCATCACCCCGGCCGGCAAGGTCGTCTCCGAGTCCGACTGGAACGCGCAGAAGGACCAGTGGCTGCCCACCGAGGTCGACAAGACCCACGTCCGCGGCCTCATGCACCCCGTCCTCGAGCCCGGGAAGATCGCCGGCTGGATCGCCCCGCCGTCGACCGGGATCGGTGACAAGCCCGTCGACTACGAGTACGTGCATTTCCACTAGACCCCTGGCGTCGGGAAGTCACGTTGCGGACACTGGGTGTCCGCAACGCGACTCTCGCTGACGTCGCCACCCCGCTCGATCGCACAGAGGCGGTTGATGTGCTGTCGCACCACCAGCAGTTCAACGCGTCGCACTACCTCGTCGACCGCCACCTCGGCCCGGCCGGCGACGGGGGCCGGCCGGCGGTCCGCGCGATCGTCGCCGACGGCGTGCGCAGCCTCGACTACGGCGAGCTCGCCGGGGAGGTCCGGCGCGTCGCGGCGGGGCTGCGCGCCCTCGGGGTGCGCCCCGAGCAGCGCGTGCTCATGTGCGCCTCGGACGGGGTCGAGCTGTTCGCGGCGATCCTCGCGGCGATGCGCATCGGGGCGGTCGCCGTCCCGGTGTCGACGATGCTGCGCGGGACCGAGCTCGCCAAGCTCGTCGTCGACTCCCGCGCCCCGCTGCTGATCTGCTCGCCGGAGTTCGGCGAGGTCGCCCGGACCGCCGTCGCCCTGGCGACCGAGGACCGCCCGGACCTGTTCGACGTCGTCGTGACCCCGGCGAACATCGCCCGTCGACCGACCCGGACCCGCTCGCCGGGTACGCGGTGCGCACCCGCAGCTGGGCCGACCTGCTCGCGGCGGGGGAGGGCGGGGACGACTCGCTCTACCCGACCTGGGACGAGTCGCCCGCGCTGTGGCTCTACACCAGCGGCACGACGGGGACGCCGAAGGCCGCGATGCACCGCCACGCGGACATCCGCACCGTCTGCGAGACCTACGGCGCCCAGGTGCTCGGCATCCGCCCCGACGACGTGTGCTTCTCGGTGGCCAAGCTGTTCTTCGCCTACGGCATCGGGAACTCGATGTTCTTCCCGCTCGCCGTCGGGGCCTCGTCGGTCCTGGCGCCGGGCCGCCCCTCGCCGGCGGCGATCGCCGAGATCGTCACCACCCACCCGGTGACGCTGTTCTACGGCAGCCCCAGCGTCTACGGCCCGCTGCTGGCGAGCGACCTCCCCGACGACACGTTCCGCCGCGTCCGCCAGGGCGTCAGCGCGGGGGAGGCGCTGCCGGCGCGGATGGTCGTCGGGATGCGCGACCGCTTCGGGGTCGAGGTCCTCGACGGCATCGGCTCGACCGAGGCGCTGCACATCTACCTGTCGAACCGGCCGGGCGAGGTGGCCCCGGGCACGTCGGGGGTCGCGGTGCCCGGGTACGAGGTGGAGATCCGCGACGACGACGGGACGGTGGTCCCGGACGGCACCAAGGGCACGCTCTACCTGCGCGCCGACTCGCTCTGCACCGGCTACTGGTGCCGCACCGACGTGAACCGGATGGTGTTCGAGGGCGAGTGGATGCGCACCGGCGACACCTACGTCCGCAACCCGGACGGCACCTACCAGTGCCTGGGCCGCACCGACGACGTGCTCAAGGTCGGCGGCATCTGGGTCACGCCGATGGAGGTCGAGGAGCGGCTGGTCCTGCACCCGTCGGTGGCCGAGGTGGTCGTCGTCGGGGTCCCCGACGACGACGGGCTCGACCGGACGGTCGCGTGCGTGGTCCCCGCCGAGGGCGCCGTCGTGGACCAGGACGCGCTGATCGCCTGGTGCCGCGAGGGGCTCGCGTCGTTCAAGAAGCCGAGCCACGTGCTGGAGATCGACGCGGTGCCGCGCACCGCGACCGGCAAGGTGCAGCGCTTCCTCGTGCGCGAGCTCGCCGCGGAGCGGCTGGGTGCGCTCCGCGCTGGTGAGCAGAAAGTGTCGCTATGACCGCACTTGTGCTCACGAGCCGGAGGCACCTACCGAGCGTTGTCCTTCGGCAGAGGATCTCGCAGACTGAGCAGGCGCTGCCCTCGTTCGGGCCAGTCGCGACCGCGCTGGGTGACCCGGAGGAGAGCCACATGTCGGTGACGACGGCGCCGGAGGAGTCCGCCGGGTCCGCGCGGCGCGAGGCCTGGGCCCAGCGCGGGCGCAGCGTCGCCGGCCTCGCACGACGGGTGCCGTTCACCGCGGCCGTCGTCGCGGTGATGATCGTCCTGGGCATCGTCACCGGGGCGTTCTGGTCGCCGCTGGCCGACCGGGCGAACGCGATCGACCTCGCCTACGGCCCCCCGGCCCTGCTCGACGGCCACGTCTGGACCCTCGTCACCGGGGCCCTGCTGGCCGGGCACCCCGCGACGTACGTGCTGACCCTGGGCCTGTTCGCGGTGGCGGTGGGCTGGGCCGAGATCCGGTGCGGCACCCGGCGCACCGCCCTCGTCACGATCGCCTTCCAGCTCGCCGCGGTGCTGCTGACGATCGCGCTCGTGCTCGCCGTCGCGGCCACGCCGTGGGCCTGGGCGGACCGGCTCGCGACCGACCTCGACACCGGCTTCTCGGCGGGGATGTTCGCGGCGCTGGCGATGACCGCGGTGACGCTGCACGCGCCGTGGCGGCTGCGGCTGCGGGTGCTGCTCGTGGGCGTCGCCGTCGTCGGGCTGCTCTTCCACGGCGGGCTCGCCGACCTCGAGCACGCCCTCGCGCTGGTCCTGGCGCTGCCGCTCGCCCGCCGGCTCGCCGGTCCGGCCGCCGTGCCCGCCCCGGCGACCATCCACGCGGGCCGCCGGGAGTGGCGCCTGATCGCCGCGGTCGGCCTCGTGATCATCGCCGCGATCCGGGTGGTCACGCTCGTCGTGCCCGTCATCGGGCCGCTGGGCGACACCGCCTCGGACTCGTCGGTCCTCGAGACCACCATCTCCGTGGTCGTCTCGCTGCTGCTCGCCGAGGGCCTGCGACGCGGGCGGCGGCCGGCCTGGGTGCTCGGCCTGCTGCTGGGCGTGCTCTACGCGCTGCTCGGGCTCGTCGTGATCGCCGCCGTCGTCTGGGGGCAGGTCACGGGGCAGATGAACCAGGTCGAGCTGGAGGGGCTCGCGGTGTTCGTCCCGAACGCCGTGCTCTGGACCGCGCTGCTGGTGTGGCTCGTCGTCGGGCGCGCGGCGTTCGCGGTGCCGTCGCGCCGGGCGCTGCGCCGCCGCGGCGACGCGGGGCCGGCCGCCGGGCCGAAGGCCGCCCGCATCGCCCTGCACGTCCACGGCGGGTCGACGATCTCCTGGATGACGACCTGGCCGGAGAACCGCTACCTGGCCACCGCCGACGGGGTCGTGGCCTACCGGGTGCACGCCGGTGTGGCGGTCGCGCTCGGCGATCCGGTCGTCGAGCCGTCCCGCTTCGACGACGCCCTCTCCGACTTCCGGGCGCTCGCGGAGCGCTCCGGCTGGGTGCCGTGCCTGTTCTCGACGACGCCGGCGCTGGCCGACGCCGCCCGGGCGCAGGGCTGGCGCGCGCTGCAGGTCGCCGAGGACACCCTGATCGACCTCGACGGCCTGGAGTTCAAGGGCAAGGCCTGGCAGGCGGTGCGCAGCGCCTTCAACCGGGCGGACAAGTCGGGGATCGAGCACCGGATGGTGCACCTCGGCGAGGAACCGCGCGCGCTCGTGGCGCAGGTCCGGGCGATCTCGGAGGAGTGGGTCGGGGACAAGGGCCTCCCCGAGATGGGCTTCACGCTCGGCGGCGTCGAGGAGGCGCTCGACTCCGAGGTGCGCACCGGGCTCGCGATCGACGCCGCGGGCACCGTCCACGGCGTCACCACGTGGCTGCCGGTCTACGGGCCGGACCGGGAGATCGTCGGGTGGACGCTCGACGTCATGCGGCGCAGCAACGAGGGCTTCCGCGCCGTCGTCGAGTACCTCATCGCCTCGGCGTGCCTGACCTTCCAGGCCGAGGGCGCCCGGTTCGTGTCGCTGTCCGGGGCGCCGCTGGCCCGCTCCGACCGCTCCGACGAGGTGTCGGCGCCGGTGCTCGACCGCGTCCTCGACCAGCTCGGCGCGCTGCTCGAGCCCTACTACGGGTTCCGGTCACTGCACCAGTTCAAGGCGAAGTTCCGCCCGCGCCACGAGCCGATGTACCTGGTGTTCCGTGACGAGGGCGACCTGCCGCGGGTCGGGCTCGGGATCGGGCGCGCGTACCTGCCCGACGCCGGGGTGCGGGAGCTGGTGGCGCTCACGCGCACGTGAACGGATGTGGTCGCCCCGACGACCACATCCGTTCACGTGCGCAGCTGCGCCAGCGCCGCCCGGGCCTGCTCGTCGATGGACGCCGGGCCGGTCACCTCGTCGGCGTCCGCGGCGTCGCCCATGTCGCCCGCCTGGTACCGGGTCCAGACGCCGGCGTGGATGCAGGCCGCCCGCCACCGCGCGAACGCGATGTAGAAGTCGATGTCGGGGAGCTTCGCGCCGGTCGCCGACTCGTACCGTGCGAGGAGGTCCTCCCGGGTGGGGAAGCCGCCGGCCTCGGTCGGGTTGGGCAGGGCCGCGGGCACCGTGTCCCCGGGCTGTGACCAGGACACGAGCACGTGCCCGAGGTCGCAGTACGGGTCGCCGATCGTGGCCAGCTCCCAGTCGAACACCGCGACGGCCCGGCCGTCGTCGGCGTAGGAGATGTTGCCGCTGCGGAAGTCGCCGTGCGCGATCCGGTTCGACGGCGCCTCCGGGATCCGCTCCGACAGGGCCGCGTGGGCCTCGTCGATCGCGGTGAAGTCCTCCAGCGCCGACGCGTGGGCCTGCCGGTGCCAGCGCCGGAGCTGGCGCTCGACGAAGTTGCCGGGGCGGGCGAGGTCGTCCAGCCCGACCTCGGCGGGCTCGACGCCGTGCAGGGCGGCGAGCACGTCCATCGTCGACTCGCCGATGCGGGTCTTCACCTCGGTCGAGGTCACCCAGTCGGCGTCCGCGGGGCTGTTGAGCACCCGGCCCGGGGCGAAGTCCATGACGTAGAAGTCGACCCCGGCCACGTCGTGGTCGTCGCAGAACGCGACCGGCACCGGCACCGGCACGTCGGTCGGCGCGAGCGCGGAGAGGAAGCGCCACTCCCGGCCCATGTCGTGCGCGGTCTCGAGCACCCCGCCCATCGGCGGGCGGCGCAGCGCCCAGGTGGTCCCGGCGTCGTCGGACACCCGGTAGGTCAGGTTGGACCGCCCGCCGGTGATGCGGCGGAACACCGGCTCGCCGGACAGGCCGGGCACGTTCGCCTCGAACCACTCGACGGCGGCGTCCGGGACCCCGGCGTCGCCCGACCGGCCCGCGGCGCTCACCGTGCCCCCTGCCGGAGACCGGGCCGCGGCCCCGCCCCCACGAACGACCCGGTCCGCCGCCACCGCTGCTCCTCGTGCCTCATCGCCGGAGAGCGTATAGCTCCGCGGCCCGGATCCGCCGTCGATCGCGGCCTCTTCCCCGCCGGGCCGACCGGGTCTAGCGTGACCGCGTGACCAGATGTGAAAGTTGGTCACGCCCGACGGCGAGGAGGCCGGCGTGAGCGACGCGCGAGCGCACCGGGTCCTCGACGCGGCCGGCGAGCTGCTGGTGGCCCTGGGCTACCGCAAGGTGACGATCGCCGACGTCGCGGACCGGGCCGGCGTCGGGAAGGGCACCGTCTACCTGCACTGGCCGAGCAAGCTGGAGCTCTTCGGCGCGGTGCTGGTGCGCGAGGGCGTCGCGGTCGGGCGGGAGCACGTGGCGGCGCTGCGGGCCGACCCCGGCCACGTCGTGCTCCACCGGACGATGTCCGAGTCGTTCCTGGCGATCATGCGGCGGCCGCTCGCGCGGGCGCTCTACACCGGCGACGCGGGGCTGCTCGGCGCGCTCGCGTCGGACACCGAGATCGGCCGCTCGGTGGTCGGCGGCAAGACGGCGTACCAGCCGCGCCACCTCGGGCTGCTGCACCGCCACGGCCTGCTCGCCGACGACCCGGCCACCGACCCCGGCCTGTACTACCGCCTCGCCGCGACCACGCTCGGCTTCTTCCTCGGCGACGACCTCAGCGGCGGCGCCGAGCTGCACGAGCGCGCCGACGCCCTCGCCGTCGTCGTGCGCCGCGCCTTCGAGCCCGCCGAGCTCCCGCCGCCCGACGCGCTCGCCGTCGCGGCCGCCGAGGTCGAGGCCCTCTACTCCGGCCTGCTCGACGAGATGGGCCGGTCGCTCCCCGAGACCCCCGAGCCCGACGCCCCCGAGGAGGGGTCATGACCGAGTCCACCACCGAACCCGCGCCGGCCACCACCGACGCCCCGAACACCACCGACGAGCCCGCCCTGCTGGCCTGGCTCGCGCGGATGCGCGACGAGGCGCCCGTCTGGCGCGACCGGTACGGGATGTACCACGTGTTCCGCCACGCCGACGTCCACACCGTGCTCCGCGACCCGGCCACGTTCTCGTCGGACTCGGGCCGGATCCTGGCCGCCGCCCGCGCCACGAACCGCGGCATGCTCACCCAGCTCGACCCGCCGGAGCACCGCCGCATGCGCGCGGTGGTCTCCTCGGCGTTCACCCCGAAGCGCGTCGCCGCCCTCGAGCCCCGGATCCGCGCGATCACCCGCAGCCTGCTCGACACCGCCGCCGAGGACGGGCACGGCGAGGAGTTCGACCTCGTCGACGCCCTCGCGTTCCCGCTGCCGGTGACCGTCATCGCCGAGATGCTCGGGCTGCCCGCCTCGGACCACGACACGTTCCGCGGCTGGGCCGACCGGCTGTTCTCGATGCAGGTCGACGACCCGACCGACCCCGAGCTCGGGGCGCGCGTCCAGGCCGCGATGGCCGACATCCGCGACTACCTCGTCGCGCGGGTGCGAGGAGCGCCGCGCGGCCGTCGCCGACGGGACCGCCGGGGACGACCTGATCACCGCGCTCGTCACCGCCGAGGTCGTCACCGACGGCTCCCCGGTGCTCCTCGACGACGAGGAGGCCGCCAACTTCTCCCTCCTGCTGCTGCTCGCCGGGCACATCACGACGACGGTGCTGCTGGGCAACGCGCTGCGGACGTTCCACGACCACCCGATGCCCGACGGGCGCGACCCCTGGACCGTGCTGGGCGAGGACCCGACGCTCATCCCGGCCGCGATCGAGGAGGTCCTGCGGCTGCGCTCGCCGTTCACGCAGACCGGCCGCGTGACCACCCGGGACGTCGAGATCGCGGGCACGACGATCCCCGCCGACCGCTTCGTGCTGCCCAACCTGCTCTCGGCCAACCACGACGGGCACGCGTTCGCCGACCCCGAGGCGTTCGTCCTGGACCGGGGGATCGGCGGGGGCGCCCAGACCGCCTTCGGCCACGGCGTGCACTTCTGCCTCGGGGCGCCGCTGGCCCGCCTGGAGGGGCGCGTCGCCCTGGAGGAGCTGACCGCCCGCTACGCCGCGCTCGCCCCGGCCGAGACCGCTCCCGAGGCGCTGCGGCCCTATCAGCGGGGGGTGCTGGGGGTCCGGAACCTGCCCGTGCGCGGGACCCGGCGTCACCAGGGGTGACCCTCTGCGGGGATCTTCTCACCGTGCGTCACACTGTGGTCCGTGACCCCCGGATCGCCGGCCCGAATCCTCCTCGGTGCGGCGTGCCTGGTCGGCCTGATCGCGGCGGTCGCGGTGCTCACCGGGGCCGTGCGCGTCGACCCCGGCGCTCCCTCGACCGCCCCGACGGCGGCGGCCGCGGTGACCGCACCCCCTCTCGGCTGCTCAGTAGAATGTCGTCACCCCGGACCCCGACGGCGGCACGCCGGCGACGGTGCTCGCCGTCGCCGACCCGGTGACGATGGACGTCCGCCTCGAGGACGGCCGCACGATGCGGGTCCGCGCGCTGGGCGTCCAGCCGCCGGCGCGCTGCTACGCGGACCAGGCCATGGCGTTCGCCCGGCGGACCCTCGCCGGGCAGGCCGTGACGCTGGTCGGTGACGGGCGCTCCGACCGGTTCTCCCGCGCGCTGGCGTGGGTCTCGCTGTCGCCGGGGGAGTACGCGGTGCTGGCGGCCGAGGCCGGCGTCGTGAGCAGCTACGCCGCCGACGCCCCGCCCGAGCGCATGCCGGCCGTCCGGGCGGCGTCCGACCGGGCCCGCGCGGCGGGGCGCGGGCTCTGGGGCCCGCCGTGCGTGGGGACCCCGGCGGTCAGCCCGACGCCAGGCTGATCTCCGGGTGGGCGCCCGGCGTCAGCCAGCGCATCAGCCGCACGACGGTGCCCGCGTCGGTGGCGACGCAGCCCGCCGTCGGGTGGTCCCCGATGTGCAGGAAGTAGGCCGAGCCCGCGCCCGGGCGGACCGGGTCGGTGTTGGCGTCGATGACGATCGCGTGGTCGTACGCGTGCCCCGCGGCCTCGAGGTTCTCCGAGGCGCGCACGTCGAAGCGGCAGCGGCCGGGCGCGCAGACCTGGTGGGTGTTGTAGAGCGGGCTCGCGGTGTCCCCGACCCACCAGTCGTCCGCGCCGACGTGGGCGTAGGGCAGGGCGGTGCCGGGATCGGCGAGCCGGCCGAAGGCCTGGGTGATC
Source organism: uncultured Actinomycetota bacterium (assembly GCA_963716955.1). Taxonomy (GTDB): domain Bacteria; phylum Actinomycetota; class Actinomycetes; order Mycobacteriales; family Pseudonocardiaceae; genus Actinomycetospora. The sequence continues at coordinate 33,237 of CAVQUY010000010.1, read as the reverse complement.
GGGAAGGTGCCGGCGGGCGTGCGCGCGGTCTGCTCGCTCGAGGGCCCCAGCCCGTCGCGGCCCAGGAAGGCCGGGGTGGGCGGGAGGAAGGCGGTCCAGCTCCCGCCGCTGCGGGTCCACGCCGAGACGGTGGCGGTGGTCGCGCCGGGGGAGGGCGCGTCGACGAGGATCGCCTGGGTCGTCCGCGCGGGGAGGCCCGCGAGCCGGGGCGGCACGCCGGGGGCGGCGGCAGGGGCCGCCGGTGCCGGCGCGCGTGGTGCGGCCGGGGCGGGCGCGGCCGGGACGGGTGCGACGGCGGGTGGCGCGGCCGGTACCGCGACGTCGGGTGCGGCCGCCGGGCGGGCGGCCGCGAGGAGCGCGGTCCGCACCGCGGGGCCGTCCGAGCCGCCGAGCAGCAGCGCCCCGGTGAGCCCGGCCGCGCCGGCGGCCACCACGAGCACCGCCAGCAGGCGGGTCACCCAGCCCCGACCCCCGTCCATGGCCGCCATGGTCCCGCGCGGCCCGATCCGCCCGGACAGGCCCCCCGGCCCGGGTCGGTCAGCGCGGTCGCCGTCGCGGCAGCGCCACCTGGTGGAACTCGAGCGGACGGTCCCCCGACCACGGTGCGGTCGGGGCGTGGGTGAGTCCCGCGAAGCGGCGGAGCACGGCGTCGTAGTTGACCCGCCAGCCGGAGAAGTCGCGCCACGACCGGTCGGCGTCGGCGCGCACGGCGGCGCCCGACGCGGCGAGGGCGGCGCGGGCCCCGTCGTACTCGTCGCGCCGGACCGCGATCGGGTCGTCCGGGGCCGGGTCGGCGTCGTAGGGCATCGCGAAGAAGTCGGCGATCCGGCGCAGGGCGAGGAAGCCCGAGCGCAGGCACAGCTCGGCGGCGGGACGTCGCCCGAGGTCGAGCGTGGACGCCACGAGCGCCGCCGCGTCCAGCACCGCGCCGGCCGCGGTGACCCACGACCGGTCGGGCTGCGGCGAGCGGAAGTACACCAGGCTCGGCGTCGAGCAGTGGGTCTCCTCGATGTCGGCGAACCAGCGCGACCACTCCGCCCAGAAGTCGTCGAGCTCCTCCAGGCCCTCGATCACGGCGAGGCGGGTCAGCAGCTCGACCGCGCTCGGCGGGCTGCCCGCCTGCGTCTCGAGCCCGGTCACCATCACCTCCCGCCGCGAGTACGACGCGTAGATCGACGGCAGGTAGGAGATGAGCAGCGCGACCAGGCCCAGCCCGAGGACCGCCTCCACGAACACGAGGAGGGCGGCGCCCGTCCCCGGCGGCTCCCGCACGCCCAGCGTGAGCAGCGACGAGCCGCTCTCCACGACGGCGTCCGACCATCCCTGGCCCAGCGCGACGAACACCAGGGCGAACCCGACGAGCACGAGGGTGAGCCACACCAGCGGCAGGCACACGAGGCTCAGCGGGGCGTAGAGGGCGAGCGCGCGGTCGCGGCGGTGGTAGTCGCGCATCCGGCGCGCCGGGGCGAAGGCGACCCCGACGGCGAGGAACACCCAGCGCGTGATCCACAGCGGGGTCGCCCGGGGGACGGCGAGGGTCTGGACCGCCGAGAGCACCGTCGCGGCGACGATCCCCGCGCCGAGCACCCCGGCGGGGACGGCGAGCAGGGTGGGCACGCCACCGATCATCCCGGGGCGTCGGTGGACCCGCCGTCACCGCCTGCGCCGTCGTCGGCGCGCCGCTCGGCCTCGGCGTTGATCTCCGCGCCCATCAGCACGATGTAGGCGGTGAGGTAGAGCCAGAGCATCACCACGACGACGGCCGCGAGGGCCCCGTAGGTCTGGCCGTAGCTCGAGTAGTTGTCGACGTAGACGCTGAAGAGCACCGAGCCGGCGACCCACACGACCGTCGCGGCGCCCGAGCCCAGGCTCAGCCAGCGCAGCCGGGGGCCGGGCCGGTCGGGCGACACGCGGTAGACGATCGCGAGGGCGACCGTCACGAGCACCACCAGCAGGACCCAGCGCACCACCTCGACGAGCAGCCGGACCGGCGTCGCCAGGCCGCTGGTCACCGACGACGCGCCGACGAGCAGCGCGACCGCCACCGCGACGAAGACCACGGCGCCGAGCGCGAGCGCGACGGCCTGCGTGTACAGCCGCAGGATGCCCCGCGTCTCGGGTCGCCCGTAGATCGACTGGATGGACGTCAGGAGCTTCTGCGTGCTGCCGGACGCGCTCCAGAGCGCGGTGGCGGCCGCGATGACGAACGTCGTGGTGAGGCTGCCGGTGCCGCCGCTCGGTCACGGTCTGGAGCTGGTCGAGGACCAGCGGCCGGGCCGTCTCGGGCAGGACGGCGGCGAGCTCCTGGGCGATCGCCGCCGTGCTGGCCGGGTCGGTGGTCAGGCCGAACAGCGCGAGCAGCGCGATGAGCGCCGGCGCGATCCCCAGGATCGCGAAGAACGCCACGCCGCCGGCCATGGTGCCGACCTCGTCGTTCAGCCCCTTCACGACGGCGCGGCGCAGGATCTGCCACCACGCGCGCGGCGGGAGCTGGGTGAGCGCGACGGGGCCGGAGGACGGCTCGGTGCTCTCCGCGGTCTGCGCCACGGCGCGGAGCTACCCGGCCGGCCCGTCGTCCAGTCGCGCAGCTTCGTCGCGACGCCGGGGCGGTTCACAGCACACCCACAGCCCACCGCGGCGGCGAGCACACGAGGCGATCACGCGGCGCGGGGAGGCTGGTGCTCGTGCAGAGACGGCGCCGCAGCGACGCGGAGCTCGAGCGGTGAACGGGTACCAGCGCGGCCTGTCCGTGCTCGACGGCTGGCTGCCGTGGACGGTCCAGGCGCTCGTCCTGCTCCTGCTGCTCGTGGTGCTCGCCCCGCTGGTGCCGTGGCCCCGGTCCCGACGACGGCGGCCGGTGCGCCACCCGCTGGTCCGGCTCGGCGCGGTCGTGGTGCTCGGTGTCGCGGGGGCGTTCGCGGCGTGGTGGGCCTTCTCCGGCAGCGGGCTCGCCTCGGACCCGGCGCCGGTCCTGCTGTGGGTGTGGGCCGGGCTCACCGTCGCCGCCGTGGTGGCCGTCGTCGTCGCGTGGGGACCGTCGCGGTGGTGGCGGCGTGGGCTGGCCGTGCTGGTCGTGCCGCTCGCGCTGGTGTGCGTGGCGCTCGTGCTCAACCAGTGGGTCGGGCTACGTGACGACGGTGCAGGAGGGCTGGGGCGAGGTCTCGGCCGGGGCGTTCCCCGACCAGGTCGACGCCGCAGCCCTCCCCGCGATGATCGGCACCGCCCGCCCGACCGGCGCCGTCGTCAGCGTCGCGATCCCGGACACCGCCAGCGGCTTCGCCCACCGCGACGAGGACGTCTGGCTCCCGCCCGCGTGGTTCGCGCCGGGCCCGCGGCCGACCCTGCCCGCGATCATGATGATCGGCGGCGAGTTCAACACCCCGGGCGACTGGATCCGGGTCGGGAACGCCGTGGCGATCGCCGACTCCTACGCGGCCGCCCACGCCGGGGTCGCCCCGGTCCTGGTCTTCGCCGACGCCGGGGGGACGTTCAACAACGACACCGAGTGCGTCGACGGGCCGCGGGGCAACGCGGCGTCGCACCTGACCCGCGACGTGATCCCGTTCGTCGAGGCAGACCTACGGCGTGTCCCGCGACCCGCGCGCCTGGGGCGTCGTCGGCTGGTCGATGGGCGGGACCTGCGCGGTCGACCTCGCCGTCATGCACCCGGACCTCGTCGACTCCTTCGACGACATCGCGGGCGACGCCGGCCCGGAGGTCGGGACGAAGCAGCAGACGATCGACCGGCTCTACGGCGGGGACGCCGCGGCGTGGGCGCGGTACGACCCGGCGACGGTGCTGTCCACGCACGCCCCGTACGCCGACACCGCGGGCTGGTTCGACGACAGCTCCGACGCGGGCGGCGGGTTCGGCGGGCGTCCCCCGGGAGCCGGGCCCGGACGGCCGGGTGGGCGTCCGCCCGGGCAGCGCCCGCCCGGCGGCTTCGGCGGCGGAACGGAGCGCGAACCCCGGCGTCGGCGGCCGCGGCGGCGGGGGAGCGACCGGCCAGGAGCTGCCCGAGGCCCGCGCGCTCTGTGCCCAGGCGCAGACCCGGGCGATCGCCTGCACCGTGGACACCCAGCCGGGCCGGCACTCGTGGCAGTTCGCCTCGACGGCGTTCTCCGACGTCCTGCCGTGGATGTCGGCCCGCGTCGAGGCGCCGGGCACACCCGCGAAGGCCTGACCGACGGCGGGCGAGGCCGACCCTCAGAGGACCTTGCCGGGGTTGAGGATGCCGTGCGGGTCGAGCGCCGCCTTGACCGCGCGCTGCATGGCGAGGGCCTCGGGGGCCTGCTCGGCGGTGAGCCCGTGGCGCTTGAGCAGCCCGACGCCGTGCTCGCCGGTGACGGTCCCGCCGAGCTCCAGGGCGTCGGCGAGGATCTGCTCGAACGCGGCCTGGGCGCGCTCGCGGGCGGGCTCGTCGCCGACCGGGGTGATCAGCAGCGGGTGGAGGTTCCCGTCGCCGGCGTGCGCGATGTTGGCGATCGTGGTCCCGAAGCGCTCGCCGGTGGCCTGGATGCGGGCGAGCATCTCGGGCACGGCCGCGCGCGGGACGCAGACGTCCTCGGTGAGCACCGGGCCCAGCCGCTCGAGCGCGGGGTAGGCGAGGCGGCGGGCGGCGAAGAGCGCGTCGGCCTCCTCGGCGTCGGCCGCCTGCGCCGAGAAGGTCGCGCCGGCCGCGTCGAAGTGCGCGAGCATCGCCTCGGCCTCGGCGATCCCGGCCGCCCCGGGCGCGTCGGAACGCCCGAGCAGCACGACGTCGGCCTCGGCCGCGAGCCCCATGTTCTTCCAGGCGTCGACGGCCTCGAGGCAGGTGCGGTCGACGAGCTCGAGGGCGCTGGGGGTCAGGCCGTCCGCGGTGATCGCCGCGACGGCGCGCCCGGCGTCGACGATGCTCGCGAAGTAGCCCGCGACCGTGTGCTCCGGCGCGCGCGCCGGGCGCAGCTTGACCGTCACCTCGGTGATCAGCCCGAGGGTGCCCTCCGACCCGACCATGAGTCCCGCGAGGTCGAGCCCGGCCACCCCCTTGGCGGTGCGCCGACCCAGCCGGACCAGCTCGCCGAGGCCGTTGACGACCTGCACGCCCAGCACGTAGTCCCGCGTGACGCCGTACTTCACGCAGCACAGCCCGCCGGCGTTGGTGGCCACGTTGCCGCCGATGGTCGACCAGGGCGAGCTCGCCGGGTCGGGCGGGTACCAGAGGCCCTGCTCCGCACACGCCGCGCGCAGGTCGTCGTTGACGACGCCGGGCTCGACGACGGCCAGCCGCTCGGCCGGGTCGATCTCGTGGATGCGCGTCATCTGCTCCACCGAGACGACGACGCTGCCCGGGGTCGCGTTGGCCCCGCCGGACAGGCCGGTGCCCGCGCCGCGGGGGACGACCGGCACGCCGTGGCGCAGGCAGGTCGCCACGACCGCCCGGCACTGCTCGGCGTCGAGCGGCCGCACCACGGCCACGGGCAGCTCCCACGGGGCCCACTCGGCGTCGTCGTGCGCGTAGGAGGCGAGGACGTCCGGGTCGTCGATCACGCGGTCGGCCGGGAGGGCGGCCCGCAGGCCCGCGACGACGGGGGAGGGAGCGACGGTGGTCATGGTGCGGGTTCCCCTCCAGCGCTGGCCGACGATGTCACGGTAACCCCGGTGCCGTCCTACGGTGGGGGAGTGGCGACGACGCAGCGGGTGGCCGTACTGACCGAACCGGACCACGTGGTGATCGAGACCCGCGACGTCCCCGAACCCGGACCCGGGCAGGTGCAGATCGCGGTCCGCGCGGTCAGCGTCTGCGGCTCGGACGTCCACTACTACGACCACGGGCGCATCGGCGGGTTCGTCATGCACGGCCCGTTGGTGCTGGGGCACGAGACGTCCGGCGTGGTGTCGGCGGTCGGTGCCGGGGTGGAGGCGCCGGTGGTCGGGACCCGCGTCGCCGTCGAGCCGCAGACCGAGTGCGGACGCTGCGAGCAGTGCCGCACGGGGCGCTACCACCTGTGCCCGCAGATCGCGTTCTTCGCGACGCCGCCGGTCGACGGCTCGTTCGCCGAGTACGTCGTCGTCCCCGCCCACCGCGCGCACCCGGTGCCCGACTCGCTCTCCGACGAGGCCGCGGCCCTGATCGAGCCGCTCTCGGTCGCCCTGCACGCCACGGCGAAGGCCGACATCGGACCGGGGACGCGCGTGCTCGTGAGCGGGGCGGGGCCGGTCGGGCTGCTCTGCCTGCAGGTGGCCCTCGCCCGCGGCGCGTCGGCGGTCGTCGTCACCGACGTGATGGCGCTGCGCCGCGAGGCCGCGACCGAGTACGGCGCGACGGCGACCGTGGACGCGAACGACCACGACACCGCGCTGGCGGCGGTGGGCGACGTGCTGGGGCAGGCCGACGTCGTGCTCGAGTGCACCGGGGTCCAGCCGGCGGTCGACCTCGCGGTGGCCGCGACGGCGCCCGCCGCGACCGTGGTGCTCGTGGGCACGGGCGCGACGGTGACGCTGCCGCTGGACGTCGTGCAGTCCCGCGAGCTCGTGGTGAAGGGCGTCTTCCGGTACGCCCACGTCTACCCGGCGGCGATCGAGCTGGCGGCCTCCGGACGCATCCGGCTCGACTCGATGGTCACCTCGCACCACCCGCTCGACGACGCCGTCGGGGCGCTGCTCGCGGCGCGGCGGGACCCGCTGGCGCTCAAGGCCGTGGTCCACCCGTCCCGGGGTGCGCGGCGGACGGCGGTCCGACCACGGCGTCGATCATGCCGAGGCACCGGCTGCCGGGATGTCATGTCGATGCTCGTGGGGCGGGCGGCAGATGCGGGCCGGGTCGGAGTCGGCGCCGGTGCGCGGGGTCAGGCCGGCCGCACGGATGCCCGCGACGACCGCCTCCTCGTCGGCGGCCGACGCGTCCCCGGAGGCGCCGGCCGCCCCGATGACCTCGCCGTCGTCGTCGCACACGAACACCCCGCCGGGCACCGAGAAGACCTTCCCGCCGGCGAGGGCGGCGACCGAGGTGAAGAACTCGGGGGAGTCGGACGCGCGGGCCGCGATCGCCCGGCTGTCCATCATCAGCCCGATCACGCCGTGCGCCTTCGCGATCGCCACGTCCGGGCGCAGGAACCCCGACCCGTCGGCGCGGCCGAGCGCGACCAGGTGGCCGCCGGTGTCGAGGACCGCGACGGTCAGGGGCTTGTAGCCGGCCTCGCGGCCGTGGTCGAGGGCCGCGGCGACGATGGTGCGGGCGTGGTCGTAGGTCAGGGCGCTCATGGGCCGGGTGCCTACCACCCGGAGCGCGCGCGGGCGCGGCGGAGCGCCGGCGTTCGGGCGGACGGGCCCCGGTCCTGTGCGAGGACGGTCCGCCGAGCACGCTGGACGCCCGCTCGCACGGGTGATCTAGTCGGGTCATGACGACGTCCGTGGCCGCGACCGGCTCGGCCCTCCCCGAGCACCTCGAGACCCTCGCCGTGTCCCGCGAGACCCCGACCGCCCACGTGGCCGAGGTGTCGATGACCGCCCGGGCGATGGCGCCGGCGTTCTTCGCCGAGCTGCGCGCCGTCATGGCGGCGCTCGACGCGGACCCGGACGTGCGCGCGATCGTCGTCACCGGCGCCGAGGGCCGCTTCTCCTACGGCCTGGACCTCCGCGCGGCGACCGCGTCGCTGGGCCCGGTGCTCACCGACCCGTCCGCCGGGGCCCGCGAGGCGTTCCTGGCCCACCTGCGGGATCTCCAGACGTCGATCACCGCGGTGGCGCAGTGCCGGACGCCGGTGGTCGCGGCCGTCGAGGGCTGGTGCGTCGGCGGCGGGGTCGACCTCATCACCGCCTGCGACGTGCGCCTGGCGAGCGCCGACGCGCTGTTCTCGGTCCGCGAGGTGCGCATGGCGATGGTCGCCGACCTCGGGTCGCTGCAGCGCCTCGTCGGGATCATCGGCGACGGGCACCTGCGCGAGCTCGCCCTCACCGGCGCCGACGTCGACGCCGCGCACGCCGAGCGGATCGGCCTGGTCAACCGCGTGCTCGCCGACGGGGACGCGCTGCGGACCGCCGCGTTCGAGCTCGCCGGGACGATGGCGGCGAACTCCCCGCTGGTCACCCGCGGGATCAAGGACGTCCTCGACGCCGAGCGCGGCCCGCGCGTGGAGGCCGGGCTGCGCTACGTCGGGGCGTGGAACGCGGCGTTCCTGCCCAGCGCCGACCTCGCCGAGGCGTTCACCGCGTTCGGCGAGCGCCGGGAGCCGCGCTTCACGGGGCGCTGAGCTTCGGCTGTCGCCTCGGGGCGTGTCCTATCGGCGTTGCTGTGTCACTGTCGTGCCCTGACACGGAAACACACGCACGAGGGCGTCAGCCCGAAGGGAGATCCGCCGGCCGTCGGGGACGTGCTCCGAGGAGCCGCTCGAGGTCGGCCTCGACGCCCGCGTCGCTGCGCCGCTCCAGCCACCGCCGGCCCGGCCCGACGGCCGCGACCACCCACGACTCGACGACGTTGCGGGCCAGCTCCGGCAGGACCGTCCAGGGCACGAGGACGGGCTGACCGAGGTCGCGGCACCCCGAGGCGCCGAGGAACAGCCGCAGGTGGGAGAGCAGCCGGCGGCGGGCCCACCAGCCGCGTTGCGGGTGCCCGTGCTCGGCGTGGCTGCGTCGGGTGCCCTCCACCAGCGCCGTCGTCAGGGCCGCGCCCGCGGGGGTGGGGCCGCCCTGGGCGTGGAGCAGGTGGTGGTCGAAGGCGTGCTGGGCGCGTTCGTCGGCGAAGAGCCAGTCCTCGTCGACCCCCATGAGGAACCCGACGTAGCGCCACAGGTGCATGACGGCGCGGGCGTCGTCGCGCGGCACCCGGCGCCCGAGGACGCGCACCCCGAGGATCGCGGTGGCGCTGAACAGGGCGAGCGTCCCCGCGAGGTCGCTGCGGTTCACCGGCAGGCCCAGCGCGGCGGAGTCCCAGTCGCCGCGGCGCTCGAACCGGTCGTTGACCAGCGCGTGCATGGCGCGCACGTGCGCGGTCGTCCGGAAGCCCTCGCCGTCGCGGGCCAGTCCGCCGGGCCGGGCCACCGCGTGGCCCCAGGCCGTGGTCTCGCCGAGGCGGCGCATCGCGGTGGTGCCGGTCAGCCCGCCGGTGGCGACGAGCAGGTCGGCCGGGCCGGCGTAGCGGTAGCCGCCGATGAGGGACAGGGCGAGCAGCACGTCGTCGCGGCTGCGCCCCATCCGTCGGTAGGCGCGGGCGCCGCGCTCGAGCAGGTCGCGGTCGAGCCAGTCGGGCTCGCGCTCGAGGGCGGCGACGAAGCGGCGCAGGGCGGGCGGGTCGTCGTCGCGGGCGCCGTCGGCGATCGCGCGGTGCAGCGTCGTGGTGGTGACCCGGTCGGGAGCGCCGTGGCGCATCGCCGCCGCCAGCTCGGCGCCGACCTCGTCGCGACGCAGCATCCGGCGCCCGATCTCGTCGACGAGCGCCTCGTCGCGTCGTCGGACCCGGCCCAGCAGCGCGAGCGGGCGGGCGATGGCCGCGTTGCGCCGCGGGCGCCCCGCGGAAGCGCGCCGGGAACTCGGGGAGGACGCCGTCCGCGGTCTCTGCCACCATGGCGACGACGCTGACACGAGTCACCGAGTCGTGTTCAACTCGCGTTCCGCGCCTCGCCCGCGGGAGGTGCCCGGTGGCCGCTCGAGGAGCCCCGCGCGATGCGGCGCCGGCCCACCCAGGAACGGTCCCGCGCCACCGTCGAGCGGATCCTCGACGCGGGCCGATCCGTGCTGCTCGAGCGGGGTTTCGCGGGTGCGAGCACCAACCGGATCGCGGCCGCGGCGGGGGTCGGTCCGGGGTCGCTCTACCAGTACTTCCCGGACAAGGAGGCGATCCTCGACCGGGTCGTCGAGCGGGCCCTCGACGAGCTGGAAGCTCGCATCACGCGCGCGTTCCTCGGGAGCCTGCGCGCCGGCGACGACGCCGTCCGCGGTCACCTCGCGGCCCTCCTCGACGCGCTGTGCGCCGAGGCCGACCTGGTGCGGGTGCTGGCGCAGGACCGTCCCCCGACCGTCGACCGGCGCCGGGTCGGGTTCGCCCGGCGCATCGACGCGCTCGTCGCCGGGGTGCTGCTCGCCGAGCACCCGGACGCCGGCGACGTCCCGGTGGACGCGGTGGCGTGGATGCTCGTGCGCACCGTCGAGCACGTGACGATCTCCTGGGTGCTGGAGCGGCCCGACGTCGGGCGCGACGCGATCCTCGACGAGCTGACCGCGATGGTGGGCGGCTACCTGGGTCGCCGGCTGGGGCTGAGCGGCTGTCCCCTCGTCGGGGGACAGCGGTGTCGTCCGCAGGACCGTGCCGTCGGGGGACGGGACGAGGGCCCCCGCGGAGCCACGATCGTTCCTGTCAGCAACGGAGAACGCCCCGACCGGACGCTCCCCGCACCACCTCCCTCCACCTCCGGGAGCACGTCATGCGTCTGTCCGCCGCCACCGCCGCCGTCGTCACCGCCACCGCGATCACCCTCGCCGGGGTCGGCGCCGGGACCGCCCTCGCCGCGCCGCTCCCGACCGGGACCACCTCGTCGTCCTCGTCGAGCACCGGTCGGCACCGGTCGACGGTACGAGCACCGGTTCGGGCACCGCGGCCTCCGAGCCCGGCGTCCTCATGCTGTCGAACTCGTCGGTCCGCCCCGGCGGGACGGTCTCCTTCTCCGGCACGTTCGCCGAGCCCGCCGCGCAGACCGCCTCCGGCATCACCGTCACCTCGGCCGCGTTCACCGGGCCGGCCACCCTCGACCGCACGAACCCGGAGGCCTTCTCCGGCTCCGGCACGGTCGCCGCGGGCACCACGCCCGGCACCTACACCGTCACCGCGTCGTCCTCGGCCGGCACGGTCAGCGCGAAGCTCACCGTCACCGGCTCCACCCCGGTGCCGCCCCACCACCCCGGCCACTCCGCCGCACGGCGGCACGACCAGCGGCGGGACGGGCACGGGCTCCGACGGCGGCACCGGTCACCGAGGCCGACCGACACCGCGATCGGCGCCCTCGTGCCGGCCGGGACCGGGTCGGTCGTGCCCTGGGCGCTCGGCGGCCTGGGGGTGATCGCCCTCGGCGGCGGCGCCTACGCGATCGGTCGCGGCCGGGCCGCCGACCGCAGCCGCGAGGCCGGGATGCGCGACGCCGACCGGCGGGCCGGCCGCGACGACGAGGCCCGGACCGAGGTCATGCACCGCCGCTGACGTCGGGCACGGCGCGGGGGACGCGGACGACGATCCGCGTCCCCCGCGCCGTCGTCGTGGGTCCGGTCGCCTCGGTACCCGCCTCGTGCGGCGTGGGCGGGCCGGATCCGGAACGTCCCCCCGACGCCCTCCACCCGCGCCCGCGTCGACGCCAGCCCGATGTGCCCCTGCACCAGCCGGGCGCCGAGCGCCGCCGGGTCGAGCCCGCACCCGTCGTCGTCGACCTCCAGCCGGCGGTCGGGGCCGTCGTCGGCGAGCAGCACCGCGACCTGCTCGGCGCCGGCGTGCTTCACGACGTTCGTCAGCAGCTCGCGGGCCACCCCGTACAGCAGCCGGTCGTGCGGCTCGGCGGGCAGGTCGTCGGGGACCTCGACGACGACCGCGAGGCCCGCCTGGCCCCCGAGGTGCTCGGCCAGCCGACGGAGCGCGACGGCGAGCCCGGCCTCGTCGAGCACGTAGGGGTGCAGGGCCCGGACGACGTCGCGCAGTTCGCGCACCGTGCCGCGCACGGCCGCGTCGAGCGGGCCGAGGTCGACGTCGGGGTGGTCGTCGGCGAGCTCGTCGAGCTCCTGGCCCGCGACGAGCAGGGTCTGCAGGGCATGGTCGTGCAGCTCCTCGGCGAGGCGGCGCCGCTCGACCTGCTCGGCGTCGAGGGCCTGGGCCGTCAGCGCGGCGGCGTCGGCGAGCAGGCCCCGGATGCGGTCGGCCCGCCGCGCCAGCACCACCGAGAGCAGGAAGGTCGCGACGGCCACGAGCGCCAGCACCGCCCCCTCGGCCAGCAGGCCCGCGGTGGACACCGGCGCCCGGTCGACGGCCGCGCTGAGCAGGAACGACGCGACGGTCAGCAGGCCCACCCCCGCCGAGAGGGCCGGCCGGTAGCGGAAGGCCGCCATGACCGGCACGACGACGTAGGCCAGCGACGGCAGCGTCCCGCTCCCGCCCGCGAGCAGCGCGAGCGCCGTGATCGCGACGAGGTCGACCGCGGTCGCGACGAGGCCGGTGCGCGGACCGGCGGGCCGGCGCGTGACGAGGACGAGCCAGCCCAGCGCGACCACCCCGTACCCCGCGAGGACGCCCCAGAAGGCCGGGCCCTCGACGCGCGTCGGGTCGAGCACGGCGAGCAGGGCGACGACGGCGAGCAGCCCGAAGCGCAGCCGGCTCGTCGTCCGCGAGGCCTCCGCGGTGTACGCGGCGAGCGCCCGGTCGGCCGGGGCGGTCACTCCAGCAGCCCGCGGCGCATCGCCTCGGCCACCGCCGCGGCCCGCTCGGTCACCTCGAGCTTCTCGTACATGCGCTGGACGTGGGTCTTGACGGTGCTCGGCGCGAGGTAGAGCTGCTTCGCGATCGCGGGCGTCGACAGCCCCGTCGCCATCAGCGTGAGGATCTCCGTCTCCCGCTCGGACAGCGCCGGGCCGCGGTCGGGGCGCCGCGACCGGATCTCCCCGACGAGCCCGGTCGCGAGCTCCGCCGGCAGCACGCTCTCCCCGCGTGCGGCGGCCAGCACGGCGTCGACGAGCTCGCTGCGCCGGCTCTCCTTGGGCAGGTAGCCGGCCGCGCCCTCCTGGAGCGCGGCGTAGACCAGGGCCGGGTCGGTGAACGCGGAGAGGATGACGATGCGGGTCGGGGCGCCGTCGCGGGCGGCGCGGGCGACGACCTCGGCGCCGTCGAGCCCGGGCATCCGGTGGTCGATCAGCGCGACCTGCGGGGCGAGCCGGACGATGGCCTCGAGCGCGGCGAGCCCGTCCTCGACCTCGGCCACCACGTCGATGCGCCCGCTCCCGGTCAGGGCGCGGACGACGCCGTCGCGGTACATCGGGTGGTCGTCGGCCACCACGGCGGTCACGCGGGTCGAGGAATCGCGCACGGGTACAAGCGAATCACGACGCGGTGGCGGACCCCCAGAAATCGGTCGCGACGGCGAGCCACCGCTGCGCCGCGTCCACGTGCGGCCCGTGCCCGGAGCCGGCGAACACCTCGGTGCGCACGTGCCCGCCGGCCTGCTCGTAGCGGGCCGAGGACGCGTCCGGATCTGGGCGACCATCGGCTGCGGCGGGAAGACCTCCGCCCCGGGCCAGCCCGGGACGATGCCCGCCTGGCCGAGCGTGCCCAGCTCGAGGAACGAGCCGTCGGCGACGACGAGGTCCTTGTCGCCGTGCGTCCAGAGCACCGGCGGCTTCGTCTCGAGCTCGGGGAGCCACGCCCACGAGCAGTACTTCGGGGACAGCGCGTTGAGCAGCCCGCGCGTGCCCGGCGCCGAGCCCGGCCAGTGCGACGAGGGCGTGGCGTCGCCCGGGTAGCCGTCGTCGCCGATGTTCGACAGGAGGATCTCGTCGAGCAGCAGGTCCTCGCGGTCGGGCGGCAGGCGGAACTCCGGCGCCCAGTAGGTGCCGTTCATGACGACGCGGGGGCTGAGCGGATCGTCGCTGCTCCGGTCGCCCGCGCGCAGCAGCTCCACGAACCGCGGGTTCGCGACGCCCGCGCCGGTGCCGGCGTGGTCGTCCCAGCACGGCGTGCCGTCGGGGAACGTCCCGCCGTACCCGTAGGGCGCGACGGGGTCGAGGAACGTCAGGCTCGCGACGGGGACCTGGCGCGCGACCAGCGCGATCGCCGCGCCCGCCGTCGACCACCCGACGAGGTGCGGGCGCTCGATCCCCAGCTCGTGCAGGTAGGAGACGAGGTCGTCGGCCCAGTCGCCGAGGCCCCGGGTGGCGTCGATCGGGGCCTGCTCGGTGCGCCCGAACCCGCGCATGTCGGGGGCCAGGAAGCGGAAGCGGTCCGGCGCCGGGCTCATGAGGTGCTCGAAGAACCGGCCGGTGGACAGGTTCCCGTGGACGAGCACGACGGGCTCGCCGTCCGACGGCCCCGACTCGAGGTGGTGGATGCGGATCCGCGCGTCGACGGTGGCGGCGGTGACGCCGGGCAGGAGGTCGCTCATGGTGAGCGGGACGCTAGTCAGCCGGAGCCGTTCGGGGAACGGGGCTGCGGGTCTCCGACCGGGAACCTGCGCGGGCCGCACACAGTTCTGGGCGGGGACGGCTCGGTCTTGGGTGGACCTGCGCGTTGCGCACACACTCGGGCTCCGGCCCGGGTCGGTTCTGGGTGGACCTGCGCGTTGCACACACAGTCGGACCCCGGCCCGGCTCGGTTCTGGGTGGACCTGCGCGTGACGCACACACTCTCGGCGACCGACGGCTCGATGCGGGTGGGACTGCGCGCAGCACGGCGCGCCGTCGAAGGACGGTGCCGTGCCGACCCCGGAGTGTGCGGACGCGGCGGTCTGCCCGGATCGGAACCGACTCCGGGGTCCGGATGTGTGCGCGACGCGCAGGTCCCTGCAGAACCGAGTCGGGCCGGGCCGAAAGTGTGTGCGCGAGGCGCAGGTCCACCCAGGATCGAGTCGGGCCGGGACCGAGAGTGTGTGCGCGACGCGCAGGTCCGCCCAGGATCGAGTCGGCCGGGGCCGAGAGTGTGTGCGCGAAGCGCAGGTCCCCGCGGAACCGAGTCGGCCTGGGCCGAGAGTTTGCGCGCCACGGCGCTCCGTGGGCCACGGAGCCGACGGGGCTCAGCCGAGCGGCAGCCTGCCGAGGATTCCGTCCACGTCCACCCCGCGCGGCAGCGTCCCCAGCGCCTCGCCGTGCTCGCCCGCCACGCGGGACCCGACGAACGCGTCCGCCACCGCCGCCGGGGCGTGCCGCACGAGCAGCGCACCCTGCAGCACGACCGCCATCCGCTCGGCCAGCCAGCGGGCGCGCTCCTCGGCGGGCTCGCGCAGCTCGTCGAGGATCGACTTCCAGGCGGCGTCGAGGCGGTGGTCGGCGCCGGACGCCGCCTCGACCTCGGCCCGGTAGGCCTCGACCGCGGCGGGCTCGCGGCCGAGCACGCGCAGGAGGTCGAGCGCGTTGACGTTGCCCGAGCCCTCCCAGATCGAGTTGAGCGGGGACTCGCGGAAGAGGCGCGGCATGCCCGACTCCTCGACGAACCCGTTGCCGCCGAGACACTCGAGGGCCTCGCCGACCACCGCGGTCTGCCGCTTGCAGATCCAGTACTTGCCGAGGGTGACCCCGATGCGCCGGAACGCGGCCTCGTGCTCGTCCGACGCCGCACGGTCCTGCGCGCCGGCGAGCCGCATCGCGAGGGTCACGGCCGCCTCGGACTCGACGGTGAGGTCGGCGAGCACCGCGCGCATCAGCGGCTTGTCGATCAGCGCCGAGCCGAACGCGTGCCGGTGCGTCGCGTGCCAGGCCGCCCGCCGCACCGCGTCGCGCATCCCGGCCGCCGAGCCCAGCGCGTTGTCGAGCCGGGTGCAGGCGACCATCTCGATGATCGTCCGCACGCCGCGGCCCTCGTCGCCGACCCGGAACCCGATCGTCCCGTCGAACTCCGGCTCGGACGAGGCGTTGGACCGGTTCCCGAGCTTGTCCTTGAGGCGCTGGATCGCGAACGGGTTGCGGGAGCCGTCCGGGAGGATCCGGGGCACGAGGAAGCAGGTCACCCCGGACGGCGTCCGGGCCAGCACCAGGAAGACGTCGCACATCGGCGCCGACGTGAACCACTTGTGGCCGGTGAGGGAGTAGGTGCCGTCGGCGTTCGGGCGTCGCCGTCGTCGTGTTCGTCCGGACGTCCGAGCCGCCCTGCTTCTCGGTCATCCCCATGCCGGCGAGCAGGCCGGCCTTGGTCGTGGGCTCGGCCAGGCCGGGCTCGTAGACCGTCGAGACCAGGCCCGGTCCGTAGCGCGCGAGGAGCTCCGGCGCCGCGCGCAGGGCGGGCACGACGGCGTGGCTCATCGAGACCGGGCAGCCGTGCCCCGACTCGGCCTGCGACCAGACGAGGAACCCGGCGGCCCGGGCCACGTGCTGGCCCGGCCGCGGAGCCGACCCCAGCCCGTCGGGCCCGGCCCACACCGCCCCGGCGTAGCCGCGGGAGACCGCCTCGCCGAGCAGCGCGTGGTAGCCCGGGTCGTAGTCGACCTCGTCGACCCGGTTCCCGACGCGGTCGAACGCGCGCAGCCGCGGCTCGTTGCGGTGCGCGGCGTCGGCCCACTCCCGGACCTGCGCCGATCCCGCCCGCCGGCCCGCGTCGTGCAGGGCGTCGAGCGACCACGCGGCGCCCTCGCGCTCGAGCGCCTCGAGCAGCGGCGGGTCGGCGGCGACGTCGTGTCCCACGAGCTCGGGGACCTGGTTCGTCACGACGTGGGTGGGTGGCACCGCCCGATCCCACCACGTTCGCCTACCCGCCGGTAGGTGTCCGGGAGCCCCTACGTCGTGACGACGGCGAAGACCAGCGCCAGCACGGTCAGGACCCCGAGCGCGGCGAGCGTCCCGAGCACGTCGGTCCGGGGCTGCCGGGCACCCGCCGTCGGCTCGAGCCAGGAGGCCAGCGCCCGGGTCACCACCGGCATGACCACCCAGGTCAGCAGGCTGACCGACAGGCACGTTCCCGACGAGCAGGCTCGCCCACAGCGGTCCCGACGGCCACAGCGCCGAGATCGCCAGGGTCAGCAGGACCACCGTCGGGTAGAGGCCGACCAGCACCGACAGCGCCGTCTTCCACGACGGCGGCGCCGCGGCCGCCCCGCCGTCGTCGGCGAACCAGCTCCCGAACGACGCCGCGACCCGCCGGAGCCGGAAGTCCCGGAACCGCGCGCCCTCGGCCAGCAGGTCCCGTCGCGCCGGCGACGCGAGCCAGGTCTCCAGGTCGTGCTCGGTGGCGAACCGCGTCACCGCCACCCAGTCGTCCTGCACCCCGGGCACGGGCGGGAGCAGCTCGTCGCCCCGGTGGCCGGGGGAGCGGCGTTCGGCCTCGGAGAGCCGCCGCTGCCAGGCCAGGAAGGCCGCCTCGTCGTCGGGGTGGACCGTGTGGGACACGACCACGGTCACCAGCTCGGTGAGGTCGGCGGGGTGGGAGCTCATCGTCGGCGCGCCGCTCAGTACGCGTAGCGCTCGGGCGAGACGAGGTACTCCTCGTACAGCGCGGCGCCCAGGTCGGGACGGAGCTGCTCGATCTTGATGCGGCGCTCGGGGAGCGGGCGGGTGAAGTCCTCGTACTGGAACTGGTCGTCGAACCCGACGCCGCGGGTGGCGTCGAGGTCGTTGGCGAAGTAGACCGCGTCGACGCGGGCCCAGTAGATGGCGCCCATGCACATCGGGCAGGGGATTCCGCTGGTGTAGACCTCGGTGCCCATGAACATCCGGGCGCGGGCCTCGACGACGTCGGCCGAGCCCTCCGGGCGGCGGCACGAGCGCGAGGTGGCCCTCGGACCGGTGCTCCGGGGCGATCGCGGGGGCGTACGGGTTGAGCACCGTCGCCGCCTTGCGGAGCATCTCGATCTCCGCGTGGGCGGTCACGTCGCCGGTCAGGAGCACCCGGTTCTGGCCGCGCGCGAGGATCTCGCCGTCCCGGACGAGGACCGCCCCGAACGGGCCGCCCCAGCCCTTGCGCACGGTCTCCGCCGCCAGCCGGCAGGCCTCGGCCATCAGTTCGTCGTGGGTCATGGGTCGACCTCTCGTCGGTGGGAAGCGTCGGCCGCGTGGGCCGGCGGCGACGTTAGGCCAGAAGCGGATCGACTAATACCCCGAATGGAGTAGCGGTTCGGTCACGACGGGCCGCCGACGGACGACGAGCCCCCGAACCGGAACGCCGTCGACCCCGAGGGGCCGAAGGTGTTGCCGCGTCACCGGTCGCCGGGGAGGGTGAGAGCCAGGTCACCCACCCGAGGACGAGGAGAGACGATGGCGGACGCCCCGTCGATGGCGGAACTGCTGGGCCAGGACACCCCCAAGAACTGGGGGAAGTGGGGTCCCGACGACCAGGTCGGCTGCCTGAACTACCTCGACGCCTCCCAGGTCCTGCGGGGCGTGTCGAGCGTGAAGGCCGGGCAGGTGTTCACGCTCCAGTGCCCGATGGGGCTGCCCCACGGCGACCCGGTCTTCCCCGGCCGCGCGGGCATCGAGCGGGAGATGATCTGGGACCAGGACGCGTTCGCCCCGGGCGGGATCGGCCCGTCGTTCCCCGGCGGGCCTGCGGGCCTCCGACGACAAGGCGACGATGTTCCTGCAGGGGTCGTCGCAGTACGACGCGCTCGGCCACGCCTGGTACGACGACCGCATCTGGAACGACGTCGACGCCGCGTCCACCAACGGCGGCGGGATGAGCTGGGCGTCGATCATGCCGATCGCCGAGCACGGCATCGTCGGGCACGGCGTGCTGATCGACATGGCCCGCCACCGCGGCAAGGACTGGCTGGACAAGGGCGAGACGTTCACCCACCACGACCTCGAGGAGGCCGCGGCCGCGCAGGGCACCTCGATCGAGAACCGCGACGTGCTGCTCATCCGCACCGGGTGGCTCAAGTACTTCTACGCCGTGTCCAACGAGGAGTTCTACGAGGGCTTCGTCGAGCCCGGCCTGACCTACTCCCGCGAGCTCGTCGAGTGGTTCCAGAGCAAGGAGATCCCGAACCTGGTCACCGACACGATCGCGAACGAGGTGACCTACGACCCGGAGTCCGGGGTGGCGCTGCCGCTGCACGCGGCCCTGCTGCGCAACCTCGGCCTGTCCATGGCCGAGATCATCTGGCTCGACGACCTCGCCGACGCCTGTGCCGCCGACAACCGGTGGGACTTCCTCTACACCGCCGCGCCGCTCAAGATCCACGAGGCGACCGGCGCCCCCGTCAACCCGGTGGTGATCCGATGACTGCCCAACAGACCTCGGTCTACGAGTCCAAGCCCTGGCTCGCCCGGTACCGCGACGACTACAACCACGGCGAGGTGACCGTCGAGTTCGCCAGCGCGCTCGACATGGTCAAGGCCGCGGTGGAGCGCGATCCGGACTGCGAGATCGTCAAGTACTTCGACGGCACGCTGACGATGCGCGAGCTCGACGAGCTCTCGGACGCCTTCGCCGTCGCCCTCGTCGAGCGGGGCTTCGCGGCGGGCGACCGGCTCGCGACCTACCTGCAGAACATCCCGCAGGTCCTCGTCGTCGTCGTCGGGACCTGGAAGGCCGGCGGCATCGTCGTCTCCGTCAACCCGATGTCGCGGCAGCGCGAGCTCACGACGATCCTCACCGACTGCGAGGCGACGGCGATCGTCTCCCAGGAGGACCTGTGGTCGATCGCGTCCGAGGTCGTCCCGAACACCGGCGTGCGGATCGCGTTCACCACGTCGCCGCTGGAGTTCCAGACGCGGCACGACGAGCGCCTCTTCAAGGGCATGGAGCGCATCGACTGCGAGGGCGCCGAGGACCTGACGACGGTGCTGGCCCAGTTCCGGGGCCGGACGCCGGAGCCGGTCGAGCTCTCCGGTGACGACGTCGCGTTCCTCGGCTACACCTCCGGGACCACCGGGCCGCCCAAGGGCGCGATGAACACCCACCGCAACATCGTCTTCAACGCCCAGACCTACCGGGACTGGATCCAGCTCGGGCGCGGGGACTCGGTGTTCGGGGTGGCGCCGCTGTTCCACATCACCGGCGTCGTCGGGCACCTGGCGATCGCGCTGCTGCTGCCGTGCCCGCTGGTGCTGGCCTACCGGTTCGAGCCGGGCGTCGTCGTCGACGCGATCCGCGAGCACCGCCCGACGTTCTCCATCGGCTCGATCACGGTGTTCATCGCGATGATGAACGCCCCGAACGCCGACGCGGACGCGCTGTCCTCGATGGTCAAGGTCTACTCCGGCGGCGCGCCGATCCCGCCGTCGACGGTGAAGGCGTTCCAGGACCAGTTCGGGCACTACATCCACAACTTCTACGGGCTCACCGAGACCAACTCGCCCTCGCACGGCGTCCCGCTCGGGGCGACCGCGCCGGTGGACGAGGCGTCCGGGGCGCTGTCGGTGGGGGTGCCGGTGTTCGACACGGTCGTCCGGATCGTGCGCGACGACGGGACCGAGGCCGACGTCGGCGAGGTCGGGGAGATCACCACCCGCGGCCCGCAGGTGGTGCCGGCGTACTGGGGCAAGCCCGAGGAGACCGAGAAGGCGCTGCGCGGGCCGGGCGGGGTCGTCGAGCTCAAGACCGGCGACGTCGGGTACATGGACGACCAGGGCTGGTTCTACGTCGTCGACCGCAAGAAGGACCAGATCAACGCCGGCGGCTACAAGGTGTGGCCCCGCGAGGTCGAGGACGTGCTCTACGAGCACGCCGCGGTGCGCGAGGCCGCCGTCGTCGGGGTCCCGGACGAGTACCGGGGCGAGACGGTGAAGGCGTTCGTCTCGCTGCGGCCCGGGTCGGAGGCGACGCCCGAGGAGCTCATCGCGTTCTGCAAGGAGCGGATGTCGGCGTACAAGTACCCGCGCCAGATCGAGCTCCGGGACGAGCTGCCCAAGACGGTCACCGGGAAGCTGCTGCGCCGGGAGCTGCGTCAGTAGGTGGCCTCCGGCCTCGTGAGCACTAACTGCGGCTATCACCGCAGTTAGTGCTCACGAGCCGCAGGCACCCAGGACCTCGTCGAGCACGCCGGCCCGCGCGTCCGCGACGAGGTCGGCGAGCTGGCCGAGGCTCATCTGGATCCGCTGGCCGAAGTCGTCGGTGATCACCACGCGGCGCTCGTCGGGGGCCGCGGGTCGAGGTAGAGCTCCGGGCAGCCGCAGCTGCACTGGCCGCAGAACGTGGCGACGTGCTGCAGTCCCAGGGGGCTCGGTGGCCGGGTCCATGGCGTCCTCCTGGTGGGGTGGGCGCCGAGACCGTAGGCAGCCCGGGTCAGCGGGCGGACCGCCCCGAACGGGTGGTCACCGGGAGCGACGGAGGCTCAGCGCGAGGCCGATCTCGGAGCCGCCGCGCAGCAGGAAGCCGAGGCCCGCGAGGAACGCGACGGTCCCGATCGCGGCCGCGAGGTTGAACAGCAGGATGACGAACGCGAGCAGCGCGAGGACGCCCATCGCGATGTTCCAGCCCCGGTGCTCGGCGGTGCGGGACGCGACGAAGAGGTCGTTGATGCCCGCGAACAGGAACCACAGCAGCAGCCCGACGACGAGGATCGCGATGCCGGCGCCCGGGTGGAAGATCACGAAGATCCCGGCCAGGACGGTGATCACCCCGAAGATGACCACCCACCACCGGCCCGGGGCGCCGTGCTGCACCCGCAGCGCGGCCGTGATCTCGATGATCCCGGAGATCAGCAGGCCGATCCCGAGGAACAGGGCCAGCAGGAGCGACGGTGGCGCCCGGGGCGGCGAGGGCGAAGAGGCCGACGACGACGCCGAGGATCCCGTCGGCGAGGATCCAGCCCCACCGCTTGGCGACGTCGGGCGGACCGAGGGTGGAGGAGGTCATGTCACGGTGAGTACACCACCGCCGGTGGCGTTGACCAGGATCTTCCCGTGAACGGTGCCCGTACGGCGCGTTCGGACGCGTCGGGGTCGGTCCACGGGGTGACCCGGTGGGCCGTCCCGGTGGTGGCGACGGTGCTCGCGGTGCTGCTGAGCGCCGGCTGTGCGGATGCACCGGTGGCCGCTCCGGCGGTCGTCGGCGACGACCGCCGCGCCGGCACCCGCCGTCGTGGCCGCCGTCGACACCGACTACGCGCGGATGATGCTGGGCCATCACGAGCAGGCCCTCGAGCTGTCCGCGCTGGTGCCGGGGCGGTCGTCGTCGCCCGACGTCGCCGACCTCGCGTTCCGCATCGACCGCGCGCAGGTCGAGGAGGTCGGGCAGCTGCAGGGGTTCCTGCGCCTGCGCGGGGCGCCGACCGACCCGGGACCCATGACGGGCATGCCGGGGATGGCCGACCAGGCCACGCTCGCCCGGCTGCGCACCCTGTCCGGACCCGGCGTTCGACACGCTCTGGCTGCACGACCATGACCGCCCACCACGAGGGCGCGCTCGCGATGGCCCGCGACCAGCTCGCGCGGACCGGGGGAGCGGCGTCGACGTCCCCACTCGCCGAGTTCTCCCGCACGCTGCTCGTCGAGCCAGCAGGCCGAGATCGACCGGATGCGCGCGCTGCTCGCCCGGAGCTGACGCCCGGGCGTCGGCAGTCGGTGGATCGGACGACCCGTCGGGAACCGGACGGGCCCGGCGAGCGACCCGACATGTGTGCGAGGGCTCGAGGCGGTGCGGCGGGGCGCGGCGGCCGTCGTCGTGACCCTGCTGGTCGCCCTGTTCGCGGTGGCCGCGGCCGTGCCGGCGTCGGCGCACGCCATGCTCGAGCGGACCTCGCCGGGCGCGGACAGCGTCGTCGCCCGGACCCCCGACCGCGTCGACGTCACCTTCAGCGAGGCCGTGACCCTCGTGCCCGGCGCGGTGCGGGTCTACGACGGCGGGCTGCGCGAGGTCGACACCGGCGCGGCCGCGCACCCCGACGGCGACCCGACGTCGGCCGCCGTCGCCCTCACCCCCGGCCTCGCCGCCGGCACCTACACCGTCACGTGGCGGGTCGTCTCCGCCGACTCCCACCCCGTCTCGGGCGGGCTTCCGGTTCTCGATCGGCCACCCCGGACCCAGCGCGACGCCGCCTCCTGCCGACGCCGGGGGCGGGGCGCCGGGCGTGCTGCTCGCCGTCGCCCGCTTCGTCGAGTACGCGGGGCTCGCCGTGCTGGGCGGCGCCGTCGTCCTCGTGGCGCTGCGCCGGGCCGGGGCCGAGGTCGCGACGCTGCGGCGGGGGCGCCGCGCGGTCGTCGCGGGGTGGTGGGCGCTGCTGGTCGGCAGCGTGCTCGCCCTGGTGCTGCAGGGTCCCGACGCGGCCGGGGTCGGCGTGGGAGCGGCGCTCGATCCCGCGGTGCTCGCGACGACGACCGGCTCGCCGACCGGCCTCCTCCTCGCCGCCCGGATCGTGCTCGTGCTGGTCGCGGGCCTCGTCGGGCGCCGACTCGTGGCGGCCGAGGACGCGGCACCGCCGACGGGGGAGCGGGCGGTCGTCACGGCCGCGGCGCTGCTCGGCGCGGCGGTCACGTTCTCCGCCTCGGGCCACGCGGGCGTCGACCCGCCGGTGGTGCTCGGGATGGCCGCCGACCTCGCGCACCTGACGGCGATGTCGGTCTGGATCGGCGGGCTCGTGGTGCTGTTCCTCGCGCTGCACCGCGGCGGGGAGCCGACCGCGGTCGCGGCGGTGCTCCCGCGGTTCTCGCAGACGGCCCAGGTCGCGGTGGCGGTGATCGTCGCGACCGGGCTGTACCAGACCTGGCGGGACGTCGGCGAGGTCGGCGCCCTGGTCACGACGACGTACGGGTGGCTGCTGATCGCCAAGGTCGCCGGGGTGGTGGTGCTGCTCGGGCTGGGTGACCGCGCTCGGCGGCTGGTGGCGCAGCGGCTGGTGGCCCGGGCGGTCCCGGAGGCGGCGCCCGCACCCTCGCGCCCCCGGTTCGCGCTCTCGCTGGGCCCGTCGTCCGGCCCCGATCCCGATCCCGACCCGAGATCCGCGACGCAAGCGACAGCACGCCGATAGGCTTGCATTCAGTGGCAGTAACTCCACTTCGTCGGCCCCGACGACGCCCGACGGCCCGCCCGGCCTCGACGTCCCGTCCACCACGACCCTGCGGCGCGGCCTGCTCGCGGAGGCCGCGATCGCGCTCGTCGTGCTCGCGGTGACCGCCGTGCTCGTCGGCTCCCCGCGCGCCGCCGAGACCTACGCCCCGACGTTCGCCACGACCGAGGACGCGGGTGCGCTCGCGCTCACGGCCCGCGTCGACGCCGCCCACACCGGCCAGACCGCCGTGCACCTCTCCGGCGCGGACGCCGCGGGCCACCCCGTGCCGGTCTCCGTCGTCGAGGCGTCCCTGACGCTGCCGGCCCAGGGCATCGGGCCGCTGCCCGTCGCCGCCCCGCCCGGCGTCGCGGGCGAGGTCAGCGCGCCGCTCTCGTTCGCGGTCCCGGGCGACTGGGCCCTCGACGTCACCGTCGCGAGCCCCGTGGGCCCGCCCACCCTCTTCCGGGTCGTGGTCCCCGTCCGCTGACCCGTCGTCACGCCCGAACCGATCCCGCACCGAAGGAGCTCCCCGATCGTGAACCCCCGACCCCGCCGCCTGTCGGCCCGCTTCGGCGTCGTGCTCGCCGTCGGCGCCGCGCTGCTCGCCCTCGGCGCGCTGCCCGCCTCCGCCCACGTCACGGTCGCCGCGGCCGGCACTGCCTCACCCGGCTCCTACGCACAGCTCTCGTTCCGGGTGCCGACCGAGAAGGACAACGCCTCGACCACGGCGGTGCAGGTCTTCCTGCCCGCCGACCAGCCGCTCGCGTCGGTGTCGGTCCAGCCGCACCCCGGGTGGACGGCCACCGTGAACAAGAAGACCCTCGCCCAGCCGCTGCAGACCGACGACGGGCCGGTGACGCAGGTCGTCAGCGACGTCGTCTGGACCGCGCAGTCGCCGGCGACCGCGATCGCTCCGGGGCAGTTCGACCAGTTCTCGCTGCTCGTCGGCCCGCTGCCGAACGCGCCGTCGCTGGCAGTTCCCGGCCAACCAGACCTACAGCGACGGGTCCGTCGTCGCGTGGAACGAGTCCGCCGCGCCCGGCGCACCGGAGCCGGAGCACCCGTCGCCCACGCTGACGATCGGGCCGGCGGCGCCGACTCCGGCAGCGCGGCGACCCCGGCCGATTCCGGCTCGTCGTCCACCCCGGCCCTCGTCGTCGGGATCATCGCTCTCGTCCTGGCCGTGATCGCGCTCCTGCTGCTCGGGGTCGCGCTGCGGCGGGGTCGCCGTACCTGAGGTGCCGGAGGCCGGTGAGCAGAAAGTGCGGCTATGGCCGCACTTTCTGCTCACGAGCGCGAAGCGCACCTACCGGTACCGCTCCTCCAGCTCCCGGATCTCGTCGATCCCCACGACCTGGGTGAACGCGTCCAGCCCGCCGATCCCGCCGGGGGCCGCGTCCAGGTCGCCCAGGGCCTTCGTCGGCGAGCCCTCCTCGTGCAGCCGCGCGAGCATCGCCCGCATGCCCGAGGCCGCGGCGAGCAGCGTCGAGACCGGGTAGAGCACGAGCGCGAAGCCGAGGTCGCGCAGCTTCTCCAGCGGGGGCAGCGGGGTCCGGCCGCCCTCGGCGCCGTTGAACAC
This sequence comes from uncultured Actinomycetota bacterium, assembly GCA_963716955.1. Classification (GTDB taxonomy): domain Bacteria; phylum Actinomycetota; class Actinomycetes; order Mycobacteriales; family Pseudonocardiaceae; genus Actinomycetospora. Next base: position 8,085 of record CAVQUY010000010.1, on the reverse strand, counting down.
CAGCCGGTGACCCGCCAGCGCGCCCGCCACCTGCTCCAGCGCCTCGTCGGAGGTGGGCGCCTCGACGAAGAGCACGTCCGCCCCCGCGTCGGCGAACGCCCGCGCCCGCTCGATCGCCGCGTCGACGCCGTACTGCTGGGCGGCGTCGGTGCGGGCGATGAGCACGAGGTCCGGGTCGGTCCGCGCGTCCACGGCGGCGCGGATCTTGGCGACCATCTCGGGCAGCGGCACGACCTCCTTGCCCGCGAGGTGCCCGCACTTCTTCGGCATCACCTGGTCCTCGAGGTGCAGGGCGGCGACGCCGGCCTGCTCGTACTCGCGGATCGTGCGGATGACGTTGATCGGGTTGCCGTAGCCGGTGTCGGCGTCGGCGATCAGCGGGACGTCGACCACGCTCGCCATCCGCCGCGCGTTGTCCACCATCTCCGCCTGCCCGAGCAGCCCGACGTCGGGCCGGCCGAGCAGCGACGCGGTCGTCCCGAACCCCGTCATGTAGACGACGTCGAACCCGGCCTGCTCGACCAGGCGCGCCGAGAGGGCGTCGTAGGCGCCGGGGGCGACGACGGGGCGTCCCGAGTCGAGCAGGGCGCGCAGGCGGCCCCGCCGGTCGACCGGGGTGGCTGAGCAGATCGGCCATGACGTCCCTTCCTGTGTACAACGCGGTGCCCACTTCATGGCGTAACAGCCAGGTGACGTGCGGACAAGGCCTTGCCGGGTCCGGCGGGCCACCCTACGTTTGCGTACAACCCGCGAGGAGGTGCGATGACGGCGACGACGACCCCGGGCGCCTCCCGCGCCTCGGAACGCGCCTCCGAGCGCGCCCAGGCCGCCCTGCGCGAGGCGATCCTGCGCGGCGAGCTGGCCGCCGGCGCGCGCCTCGGCGAGGTGGAGCTGGCCGAGCGGCTCGGCGTCTCGCGCACCCCGGTCCGCGAGGCGCTCGCGCGGCTGGCCGCCGAGGGCCTGGTCGAGGTGACCGCGCACCGGGGCGCCCGGGTCGTGTCGTTCTCGCCCGAGGACCTCGACGGCATCTTCGACGTCCGCCTCGCGCTCGAGCCCCGGGCCACCGGCCGCGCCGCGGCCCGCGTCACCGACGCCGACCTCGCCGACCTCGACGACCTCGCGGCGCACATGCTGGCCGTCGGCTCGCCCGGGCCCGGGCAGGACCTCGACGCGCTCGTGCCGCTCAACCGGGAGTTCCACGCCCGCCTGCTCGACGTCGCCGACGCCCCCGCGCTGTCCGCCGCGCTCGCCAACGTCGTGCACACCCCCGTCGTGCTGCGCACCTTCCACACCTACGACGCGGCCTCGCTGGCGCGCAGCCTCGCCCATCACGCCGAGATCGCCGCGGCGCTGCGGGCCGGGGACGCGGACTGGGCCTCGTCGGTGATGCGCAGCCACATCGGCAACGCCCGCGCGGTCATGGTGGGGGCGCGCCGATGACCGCGGGCCCGCACGGCACCTCGTTCGCCGGGCGCGTCGGGTGGGGGAGCAGCCCCGCCGTCGTCGTCGTGGACCTGGTCCGGGCCTACACCGAGCCGGGCGGGCCGTTCTTCCTCGGCGGCGAGGACCCGGCGACGCCGGGCCGGGTGCTCGAGTCGTGCGCCGCGCTCGTCGGCGCCGCGCGTCCCGTCGGGGTGCCCGTGGTCTGGACCGTCGTGCGCTACGCGCCCGACCTCGCCGACGCCGGGTTCTTCGCGACCAAGGTGCCCGCGCTGGCCTGCTTCGCCGAGGGTGCCGACGGCGGGTGGGGCGAGCTCGCCCTGGCCCCCGCGGCCGACGACGCGCTGCTGGTCAAGCAGCACGCGTCCGCGTTCGCCGGCACCTCGCTGGCGGCGACGCTGCGCAGCCGGGGGGTCGACACCGTCGTCGTCGCCGGCGTCTCGACCTCCGGGTGCGTGCGCGCCACCGCGACCGACGCGCTCGCCGAGGGGTTCCGCCCGATCGTCGTCGACGAGGCCTGCGGGGACCGCACCGCGGCGCTCCACCGCCAGAACCTCGCCGACCTGGACGCCAAGTACGCCGACGTCACCGACGTCGCGTCCGCACTCGCCACGTTCTCCGCCCGCACCGCCTGACCAGGAGGCTCCCCATGCAGTACGGCGTGTTCATCCCCAACGCGACCAACGGCTACATCCTGTCGACCGGCAGCCCGCAGTACCGGCCGAGCTTCGCCCACAACGTCGCGATCACGCAGGAGGCCGAGCGCCAGGGCCTCGACTTCGTGCTCTCGATGATGAAGCACCGCGGCACCGGGCGGGCCGAGCGACTTCTGGGGCGAGTGCCTGGAGTCGTTCACGCTGTTCGGCGGGCTGGCCGCCGTCACCGACCGGATCGGGCTCTACCCGTCGGTGACGACGCTCGCCACGCACCCGATCATGGCCGCGCGGATGGTCGCGACGATCGACGAGATCTCCGGCGGGCGCTGCGGGGTCAACATCGTGACCGGCTGGAACAAGCCGGAGTACACGCAGATGGGCCTGTGGCCCGGCGACGAGTACTTCAACCGTCGCTACGAGTACGCCGCCGAGTACGTCCAGGTGCTGCGCGCGCTGTGGAGCGAGGGCACGACGACGTTCCACGGCGAGTTCTTCGACTTCGACGACGCCGACATGCGCCCGAAGCCGCTGCACGACCCGACCGTCGTGTGCGCGGGCCAGTCCCCGGCGGGCCAGGCGTTCACCGCGAAGTACGGCGACCGGAACTTCATCATGGCCGAGCGCTCGAAGGTCGGGTCGATCGCGAGCGGCGTCAAGGACCTCGGGGCGGGCGAGGGCCGCGACGTCGGCACCTACGCGCTGTACTGCATCATCGCCGAGGAGACCGACGAGGCCGCGGACCGGCTCTGCGAGCACATCGTGGCCACCGCCGACCTCGACGCGATCAGCCACATGACCACGGGCGCCTCGCTCGACTCCAACCCCGACGGCACCTCCGCGCAGCTGCTCGCGTCGCTGGAACGCCCGGCCGCCGAGGGCAACATGGCGTTCCTGTCGCTGCCGGTGGTCAAGGGGTCCTACGAGCGCGTCGCGGCGCAGCTCGACGAGATCGCGGTGACGACGGGGATCGACGGCGCCCTGCTCACGTGGCCGGACTTCGTCGACGGCGTCACCAAGTTCGGCGAGCGGGTCAAGCCGCTGCTGCGGGAGGCCGCCCAGACGGAGGTCGCCGCCGCGTCGTGACCTCCGCCCCGGGTGCGGCACGCTCGATCCCATGACGGTGCTGTCCGCGCCCCAGGTGCCGATGCTCTTCGTCGAGCTCGACGCGGTCCGGCGGTCGGCCGAGGACCTCGGCCGGCCGCTGCGGGGCCCGCTCGACATCGAGCTGCACCTCGACGCCGTCGAGCGGATGCGACTGTGGAAGGCCGCCGGCGGGCGGATCGTCGGGCTGACGCACGTGCCCGAGGTCGCCCGCGGCGAGCTCGCCGAGGACATGGCCACGCGCGCGATGTGGGCGCTGCACGAGCGGGCCGGCAACCCCTTCGACACGCTCGTCCACTGCCCGCACGACCCCGACGCACCCACCCCCGACCTCGCCCGGTGCTGGTGCCGCCCGCCGAAGCCGGGCCTGCTCATCGCCGGGCAGGAGCAGGTCGCGCTGCGCCAGCGGGAGCGCTACCCGATCTGGATGGCGCTGGTGGTCGCGGCGAGCGACCCCGGTGCGGCAGGCGGCCGAGGCGCTCGAGATCGACGTGGTCGACGCGGCGGCGTGGCGCTGGGGCTGACGCCCATGTGAACGGATTTCGTCGTCACAGCGACCACATCCGTTCACATGGGAGCCGCAGGCTCCCTCCTTGCGTCGAAGGAACATGACGCCGCCGACGCCACTGCCCAGAGCCCCGATCGATCATGACGAGTGGGTTCGCCTGCTGTTCCGGCAGCACGGCATCGTGACCCGCCGCCAACTGTTGCGACACGGCTTCACCGACAGCGCCATCAGGGCGAACGTGCGGGCACGGAGGTGGGTGCAGGTCCACGACGGCGTGTACGCCCTGTTCACAGGCCCTCTGACGGAGGATGCGCGCCGCGCGGCCGCGGTGCTCGCCAAGTGGCCTGCCGCGCTCAGCCACGACACGGCCGGCGAGATCTGGCACTTCTGCAAGCCCGACCCGGAGCGGGCGATCCACGTGACGGTGTCCTATGCGGCGTCGGGTGCATCGAGGACGGGCGTGGCGGTCCACCGGTCGAGGGCCTTCGCCTACACGGTCGTCGAGGGGCTCGACCAACCCGTCGTCTCGGCCTCGCACACCGCTATCGACCTCGCCGTGGCCGAACCGACGGCCCGACGAGCGATGGCGACGATGCTGCACTGCCTCACGGTGACCAGCCTGCGACCGGAGCTCGTCCGGGCCTCGATCGACCTACGCCGTCCCCGCCGCTACCGCGACGCATTGCTCGGCGCCCTCGGCTATGCGACTGACGGAGTCCGGTCGAAGCTGGAGGCGATCTACGCCCTCGAGGTGGAGGAGGCCCACGGTCTGCCCCGCGGGGAGCGTCAGCTGCCCGTCGATGTCGACGGCACCACCCGGTACGAGGACATCGCCTACCGAGTGGGCGACGAGGTCGTCATCGTCAGGCTCGACGGGCATCGGTACCACGCCGACCGTGCCACCAGCCTCGTCGACCGGCGCCGCGACCTGGCCGCCGAGCTCGCCGGTCACGGACGCGTCGTTCTCGGGTTCGAGGAGACGGCGGCCGACCCGTGCGCCCGGGCTCGGGAGGTCGCCGCCGTTCTCCGTCGCCGCGGGTGGGTGGGTGGGTGCGCTGCGCGCATGTGAACACTGTTGGTCGCCCTGACGACGAAATTCGTTCACATGGCTCGAAGAGCCTTGACGAACTCCGGGTTGTTCAGCGCCCCCGCCCGCGCGTCCCGCACCGTCGCGATCGCGTCGTCGGCGGAGTAGCCCTCGCGGATCAGCGAGGCGGCCGCGAGCAGGCCCGAGCGGTTGATCCCGGCAGCGCAGTGCACGAGGACGCGCTTGCCGGCCGCCCGCATCGAGCGCACGAGGTCGGCCAGGGCGATCAGGGTGTCGCGGTCCGGCGCCGGCCCGTCCTCGATCAGCCAGTGCACGTAGAACTCGACGTCCTCGAGCGGCGGCTCCTCGCCGCTGAGGTCGAACACCGCGTCCCAGTGCTCGCCGGGCACGGGGTGCCCGGACTGCCAGAGGCCGGGCACGATCTCGTCGGCCGGCCACGGCGGAGGCTCCTCGGTCAGGTCGTGGCGCAGGTGGGCCGGGGTGTAGTCCTCGAGGGGTTCGCTGCTCACACCCTCCTGGTACCCGGCCTCAGAACATCATGCGCGGGTCGTCGTAGTGCTTGAACTCCAGCAGGTTGTTCGACGGGTCGGCCAGCACGAAGGTGTTGTGCCGCTCGACGAGGTCCTCGAACCGCGTGGCGGGCTCGGCGAACACGCGCAGGTCGCGCTGGCGCACCAGGGAGAGCAGCCGCTCCCAGTCCTCGCGCTCGCGGAAGGTCACGCCGAAGTGCCGCGGGTAGAGGACCGGGTCGCGGTCCCAGTCCTCGGACAGGTGGCAGACGAGCTGGTCGCCGAAGAAGTCCAGCGTGATGCGGTCGGAGTAGCGGCGGGCGAGCTTGACCCCGAGGCCCTCGACGTAGAAGCGGTACGCGGCATCGAGGTCGTGGGTCGGGATCGCGAGGTGGAACGCGTCGTGGGTCGACCGCACGCTCACACCCCGCCGAAGGTGTCGGCGCGCAGCCCGAGGCGCAGCGTCTCCAGGCCGACGACGTCGGTGAGGGCGACGTTGCCGAGATTGACGCCGACGCCGTAGCGCCGCAGCAGGGTGACCTGCAGGTCCCGGGTCGGCGCCTCGAACAGCAGCCGGTCGCGGTCCAGGCCCGACGCGTCGAGCGCACCGAGGACGTCCTCGCGGGCCTCGCCCTCGGGGGTGCAGAACCCGCTGCGGCCGCTCTCGCGGGCCTCGAGGGTCACCATCGACGCGCCGGCCGCGAAGTCCGTGCGCACCGCCTCGACCCACGCGGCCGGGCTCAGCGCCATCGACCGGCCGCCGTCCTTGAACCCGACCTCGCTGATGACGGTGAACTCCCGGGCCACCTCGGCGACCCAGCGCGCCTTCACCGCGTTCGACATCACGACGGTGCCGTGCGAGATCTCCACGGTCGTGCAGCCGGTGGCGCGGCACAGCGCCCGCCAGTCGTCGACGGCGTCCGCGGCGGCGTACCGCTCGAAGAGCGTGCCCCCGAAGTACGCCTCGACCCCGGCCGCGCGGCAGACGTCGATCTTGGTCTTGACGTCCTTCGTCACCAGGCAGGTGCCCCAGCCGAACTTGACGGCGTCGATCAGGTCGCCGTGGCTCTCGACGACGTCCTCGAACCAGCGCGTCGGCGCGCCGGTGTCGATCACCATGGTCCGGCCGCGCGATCGGGGCTTCTCCTCGCGCATGGGCAGGTGCAGCGGCGCGCACAGGGACGAGTCGGTCAGCATCGGTCCTCCTCGGGGACGACGGGTGGGTGCCGGACGGGCACCCGGCGCTAGGGGACGGTCGCGACGAGCTCCCGGACGTCCGCGCGGCGGACCTTGCCGGTGGACCCGTGGGGGAGGTCGGGGAGCACCACGACCTGCACCGGGCACTTCCAGCGGGCGAGCTGCGCCCGGCAGCGGGCGGCGAGGTCCTCGGCGAGGTCGGCGCCGTCCGCGGACCAGGCCTCCCCGATGCGGCGCACGCAGGCGACCGGAACCGCGCCGAGCACGTCGTGGGGCAGCCCGACGACGACCGCCTCCGCCACCCGTGGGTCGGAGAGCAGGACCTCCTCGACCTCGCGCGGGTGCAGCAGCTCCCCGCCGCGGTTGATGACGTCGTCGTCGCGTCCGGCGAGGTGCAGGAAGCCCGCGTGGTCGAGGTGCCCGACGTCGCCGGTGTCGAGCCAGCCCGCATCGTCGAACCGCTCCGGCGCGCGGCCGCCCTCGTACCGGGCGACGACCCCGGCCCCGCGGATCCACACCCGTCCGCGCACGCCGGCCGGCACCGCCCCGCCGTCGGGACCCCGCACCGCCACCTGCGCGCCCGCCGGTCGGCCGACGGACCCGGGCGGAGCGGGCTCGTGGAGACCGACGGCGGTGATCTGGCTGGCGGCCTCGGTCATCCCGTAGCTCTCCAGCACCCGGACGCCGGTACGGGCCTCCACCGTCGTCCGGACCGCGAGCGGGAGCGGCGCCGAGGCCGACCGGATCAGGCGCAGGCGCGGCGGCGTGGGGGGCGGGTTCTCCTCGCGGGCGAGGACGGTGAGGATCGCGGGCACGACGTTGAGCCAGGTGACGTCGTGGGCGCGGGCGACCACCCAGAAATCGCGGCGGCGGAATCGGCGGTCGAGCACGAGCGACGAGCCGGCGAGGAGGGTCGCGAGCAGGCCCACGACCTGGGCGTTCACGTGGAAGAGCGGCAGCGGGGTGAGGCCGCGGTCCTCGGGGGTCAGCTCGAGGTGCGCTGTGACGGCGCGGGCGACGTGGCACAGGCGGGCCTCGTCGAGCAGGACGCCCTTGGGCTCGCCGGTCGACCCGGAGGTGGCGAGCAGCGTCGCCGCGCCGACGGACGCCGGCGCGACCGGGCCCCCGGGCACGAGCGTGCCGCACACCGTCGGGACGCCTCCCGGGAGCCCGTGGCGGTCGGGCCGGGCGCGCGGGACGTCCGGAACCCGGGCGGCCACCTCGTCGTCCGCGACGAGGACGCCGGCCGCGCACCGCCGCAGCGCCCGCCGCAGCTCGGGCGCGGGCGCGCCGGGGTCGAGCGGCACGCTGCAGCGCCCCGCGGCCATGACCGCGAGGTGCACGGCGGCGAGGACGAGCGGGTCATCGACGACGATCGCCACGCGACCGCCCGGCGGGAGCCCCGCCCGGTCCAGGGCGTCCCGCCAGGCCGAGGCGGCGGCGCGCAGGTCGGTCCGGGTCAGCGCCCGGGGCTCCCGCGCCGCGAGGAACACCGGCCGCTCCGACGCGCCCTGCGCGAGGAGGTCGGCGACGAGGCCCGCAGCACCCGTGTCCACGTTCATCGTCCCGACGCTGGTGCCGCCGCCTGTGCGGGTGCTGTGTGCGAGCTGGCGACGCGCTGAACCG
>CAVQUY010000009.1:0-145328 GCA_963716955.1 uncultured Actinomycetota bacterium | reverse complement strand
CCGGACAGGAGAAACCCCCGGAGCGTGCTTCCCGCGGCGTGGTGCCGCGGGGCCCAGGTGGACGAAGCCCGAGCGCTCCGGGGGTCTGGCGTCCGTCGGGAATTCACCGGTCGACGTGTCCGTCACGAGAGACGGAACCGGCCAATCCACGACCTGACGTCGGCTAGCTGACGGACACCTCACGAGTCCTGTCGTTCATCAACGTCGGACCACCTCCTCTCCCGTGTACCTCCACGCTAAGCCGAGATCGCCGAGCCCGCAAACGACATCGAAGACGCAGGTCAGAGGCGGGTTCGCCAGGCCAGGAGGTCGTCCGCCGACCGCGTGTTGACGATCTGGGAGGCCGGCACCTCGCACTCGACGGCGCGCTCGCACCCGTAGGGCTGCCAGTCGAGCTGGCCGGGGGCGTGGGCGTCGGTGTCGATCACGAACTCGCACCCGGCCGCGGCGGCCTGGCGCAGCAGATCCCGCGGCGGGTCGAGCCGCTCCGGCCGGGAGTTGATCTCGACGGCGACCCCGTTCTCGAGGCACGCGTCGAACACCGCCTCGGCGTCGAACGTCGACGGCGGCCGGGTGCCGCGCCCGCCGGTGACGAGCCGGCCGGTGCAGTGCCCCAGCACGTCGACGAGCGGGTGCGAGACCCCGCAGACCATCCGCGCGGTCATCTCCTCCGAGGGCGAGCGCAGCTTCGAGTGCACCGACGCGACGACGAGGTCGAGCTCCTCGAGCAGGTCGTCCGGGGCGTCGATCGCGCCGTCCTCGAGGATGTCGACCTCGATCCCGCGCAGCAGCCGGAACGGCGCCAGCTCCTCGTTGACCTCGGCGATGACGTCGAACTGCCGGCGCCGCCGCTCCGGGGAGAGGCCGTTGGCGACGGTGAGGTTCTGGGAGTGGTCGGTCAGCACCATCCACCGGTGGCCCAGGTCCCGGGCGGTGCGGGCCATCTCGAGGATGTCGCTGCCGCCGTCGGACCACGTCGAGTGCGTGTGGCAGTCCCCCTGCAGCACCTGGCGCAGGGACACCCCGCCCGCCACCGGCTCGGTGTGCCGGGCCTCGAGCTCGACGAGGGTCTCCGGGGTCCGGCCCGCGACGACGTCGGCGACGACCGCCGCCGTCTTCTTGCCCACGCCCTTGAGGTCGGTGAGCGTGCCCGCCTCGGCGCGGGAGGCCACCTCGTCGGGACCCAGCGCCGCCAGCCGTTCCGCCGCGGTGCGGTAGGCCCGCACGCGGTAGGTCTCGGCGCGCTCGCGCTCGAGGTAGAAGGCGACGGCGCGCAGGGCGGCGATCGGGTCACCGTCGACTGGGAGTGCGGTCACGTGAGAAGGCATACCCCACCCGGGAAGCCGACGCGTCGGCCCGGCACGGACAATCGGTGCCGGGCGAGGCGATACGAGGAGGTCTGCTCGTGCGGGTGACCGGGACCGGGCACGCGGGGATGCGTTTCGAGACCGCGGGCGGCAGCGTGCTGTGCGACCCGTGGACGACCCCGGCGTTCTTCGCGTCGTGGGTGCCGTTCCCGGACAACACCCAGCTCGACTGGGACGCCCTCGGCGACTGCGACTACCTCTACGTCTCGCACCTGCACCGCGACCACTTCGACGCGGACACCCTGCGCGACCACGTCTCCAAGGACGCCCGCGTCCTGCTCCCCGACTTCCCCACCGACGAGCTCGAGCAGGAACTGCGCGCGCTGGGGTTCCGCCACTTCGTGCGCACCGAGTCCGGGGTCGCCCAGGAGCTCGACGGCGGCCTGCGCTTCATGATCACCTCGCTCAAGGGGCCCGGCGACGGCCCCATCGGCGACTCCGCGCTGTCGTTGGACGACGGCACCGCGCGGATCGTCGACCAGAACGACGCGCACCCGCTCGACATCCCCGAACTGCTGGAGTTCGGCGCCTACGACGCGCACTTCACGCAGTTCTCCGGCGCCATCTGGTGGCCGATGGTCTACGACCTGCCGAAGGCCGCGAAGCGGGAGTTCGCGCGCCGCAAGCGCATCGGCCAGGAGGACCGGGCGATGCGCTACATCCGCGAGGTCGGCGCCCCGCACGTGTTCCCGACGGCGGGTCCGCCCTGCTTCCTCGACGACGAGCTCTTCCGCTGGAACGGGCTCGGCTACGAGGACGTCGAGGGCGAGTCGATCTTCACCGACCAGTGGGAGTTCCTCGACCGGATGCGCGAGCTCGGCGAGGCAGCCGGGTCCGCCCAGCAGGGCCACCTGCTGCTGCCGGGGACGACCTTCGAGCATCGACCACGGCACGCGTCGGGGACCTCACGCACCCGATGTCCGACGCCGAGGTCGAGACGATCTTCCTCGACAAGGAGCGCTACCTCCGCGACTTCGCCGAGCGCGCCCGCCCGACGCTCGAGGCCCAGAAGGCGCGGTGGGCGACCCCGCAGCCCGACATCCTGCGCCAGCTCAAGGAGTGGATCGAGCCGCTGATGAAGCGCGCCGACCACATGTGCGACGGCATCGGCGGCCCGGTCCGCATGGACCTGCACGGCATGCCCGCGGGCACCCCCGGGATCGACGACGACGGCACGCTCTCGCTCGTCTTCGACTTCCCCGCCCGCGAGATCCGGGTCTACGACGGCGAGCAGGCCCGCTACCGCTGGGGCGTGCCGGCGACGCTCGTGGCCACGAACATCGCGACCGGCGAGGTCGACTGGTCGAACTCGCTGTTCCTGTCCGTGCGCTTCACCGCGACCCGCGTCGGCCAGTACAACGAGTACCTCTACACGTTCTTCAAGTGTCTGTCCGAGGAGCGGATGGACTACGTCGAGAACTGGTACGACGCCCAGAACGACGACGGGCGCGACATCGAGCTCGACGGCTGGCGCGTGCAGGCCCGCTGCCCGCACCTGTCCGCCGACCTCTCGAAGTTCGGCGCCGTCGACGGCGACGTGCTCACCTGCACGCTGCACAACTGGAAGTTCAACCTCGCCACCGGCCGCTGCCTCACCTCGGCCGGGCACGAGATTCCGCGCGGAGAAGCTCGGCGAGTCCGACGCACCTCGGGCGACGAGGGGCCCCTCGGTCGCTTAGATCGGCGAGGGGCGCCCTTCGCCGGAACCTCGGCGCGACGACCGGATTCCGGCGAGGGGCGCCCACGGCTCATCGAGCCGACCGAGGGGCCCTTCGCTCAGAACCCGGGCGACCGGCGCGCACAATGGAGGCCGTGCGACCCCTGCGAATCGGACCCCACGAGCTGCCGACCCCCGTCGTGCTCGCGCCGATGGCCGGCGTCACCAACCCGCCGTTCCGCCGCCTGTGCCGTGAGCAGGGCGCGGGCCTCTACGTGTGCGAGATGATCACCGCGCGGGCGCTGGTCGAGCGCCACCCCGGCACCGCCGAGATGATCGCGTTCGACGACGACGAGTCGCCCCGCTCGATGCAGCTCTACGGCGTCGACCCGGAGACGATCGGGCGGGCCGTCCGCCGGATCGTCGACGAGGACCTCGCCGACCACGTCGACCTCAACTTCGGCTGCCCGGTCCCCAAGGTCACCCGCCGCGGGGGCGGCGCGGCCCTGCCGTACAAGCGGCGGCTCTTCGAGTCGATCGTCCGCGCCGCCGTGACCGCGGCCGGCCCGCTGCCGCTCACGGTGAAGATGCGGATCGGCATCGACGACGACCACGTGACCTTCCTCGACGCCGGCCGGATCGCGGCCGCCGAGGGCGCGGCCGCGGTCGCGCTGCACGCCCGCACCGCGGCCCAGCGCTACTCCGGCACCGCCGACTGGGCCCGCATCGCCGAGCTGCGCGACGCCGTGCCCGCCGAGGTCCCCGTGCTGGGCAACGGGGACGTCTTCGCCGCCGACGACGCCCTGGCGATGGTCGAGAAGACCGGGTGCGACGGCGTCGTGGTCGGCCGGGGCTGCCTGGGCCGGCCGTGGCTGTTCGGCGAGCTCGAGGCCGCGTTCGCGGGCCGCCCGGCGCCGACCCCGCCGACGCTGGGCCGGGTCGCCGAGGTCATGCGCCGCCACGTCGAGCTGCTCATCGCCCACCACGGGGAGCGCAAGGGCGTGCGGGACGCCCGCAAGCACATGTCCTGGTACCTCCACGGGTTCGCGGTGGGCTCCGAGCTGCGCCGCGAGCTCGGGATGATCGACGGGCTGGAGAGCCTCGACGCGCTGCTCGCCCGGCTCGACGGTGACCAGCCGTTCCCGCCGGAGGCGGACGGCCCCCGCGGGCGCCAGGGCTCGCCCGGCCACGTCACCCTCCCCGAGGGCTGGCTCGACGACCCCGAGGACGCGACGGTGCCCGCCGCGGCCGACGTCGTGAACTCCGGCGGCTGACGTGCCGGGGCGGCCGGCGGCCCTCGTCGTCGGGACCCTGCTCGCCGTCGTCGTCCTCGCCGGCTGCGGGCTCGGTCGTCCCCGGGCAGGCCCGGGTCGGCCTCGTCCCGCCGGCCGACCGCGCCCTCATCGACGCCTACGTCACCGACGCCAACCGCGCCGGCGACGCCGGGCCGGCCGCCCAGACCTCGTTCCTGCGGGCCAGCCAGGCACCGGGCGCGCCGTTCCCGCCCGACCGCTGCTTCGGCGACGTCACCCTGCAGACCGACCTCGTCGCCCGCACCCTGCGGCCCGACGCCGACTGGCGGCCCCCGGACACCGCGCCCGGGGCCGCCGGACCGGGCGGCGCGGTGTACGTCGTCGCGGCCGCCGTCTCGGTCCGGCGGGGCTCGCTCGAGGTCCGCGAGGACGTCGGGTCGAAGCACTTCGTGATCCGCGACGGCCGCGTCTCCGGCTACGCTCCGTGTGCTGACTGAGACCACACCTACGAGCGGTCACGCCCGATCGGGCTTGAGCGCCCGGTCGGGCTGTGATCGGGGGCCGAATGCGCACCCGCCCGGATCCTCCACGCAGAGTCACGTCGACCGGACGGTGGATTTGCATCGCGACCGGGGAGGGGGACGTTGCACGCGGGCCGTCACCCGCCACACTGGTGGGGGGAGACGGAGGGAGGGACGGGTGTTCGTGAGGGGCTCACGGATCGGTGGCCGATCCGAGGCGGCGGCGCCGGCGGCGACCGCCGAGCCGGTCGTGGCCGTGGGCGCGCCCACCGCCACCGCGTCCCAGAACCCCGTCCTCGACCCCGCTGCCAGCACGTTCGACACCTCCCCGATCGTCGGGATCGACGAGGCGCTCCGGCTCGACGCCGCCGGACAGGACGCCGGCCAGGCGCGCGCCCACCAGGCCCGGGCCCACGAGGCCGCCGCCGAGGTGCTCGCCGACCGCGGCGACTGGCGCCGCGCCTACCAGCACCTGCGGGCCGCGATGGCCCTCGTGCACCTCGGCGACACCCCGCCGGTCCACGTGCCCGAACAGTTACGCCGCGAAGTCGACCGTCTCCGGCGGGAACGGGCGGAGGCGCGCGAGCAGAGCCGCCGCGACAGCCTGACCGCGACCTGGAACCGCCGCTACCTCGACGAACGGCTGTCGACGTTGCGTGACGGTGCCGCCGAGCCGGTCTGCGTCGCGCTGGTGGACGTCGACCACTTCAAGCTCGTCAACGACACCTACGGCCACGCGGTCGGCGACTCCGTGCTGCGCACCCTCGTGACCCTCATGCGCGAGGGGATCGACGGCCCGGCGCCGGAGGGCTTCTGCGCGCGGTACGGCGGCGAGGAGTTCGCGCTCGTCCTGTCCGGGTCGGGCGCCGACGACGCGGTGAGCACCTGCGAGGGCATCCGCGCCCGCGTCGAGGAGCACGACTGGTCCGCCATCGCCCCGGACCTCCGGGTGACCGTCAGCGTCGGGGTGGGCTGCCTCGCCGCCGAGGCGGCCGCGGACGACGCCGCGGGCGACCCGCCCCGGGGCGCGCTGGACCGCGTCGACGAACTGCTCTACGTCGCGAAGCGCACCGGCCGCAACGCGGTGGCCTTCCGCGACGCCGGGGGACGGGTGCGGCTGGCCGGGGCGGCCTCGGGACGCCGCGGAGTCGACGCCGTCGCCCGGGCGGTGTGCGAGGCGCCCCGGGCGGGTCGCGTCGACCACTGAACGTCGGCAGACCATCCGCTGTTCGGCCCAGCACCTCACGATCCGGTGACCGTCCTTGCCCATGACGGCCCGGGACGGTAGCCCGCCGGCCACGTTTCGGTGACGGTCTGAGTACGATGCGTGGGCCCGGCGCGGCGAGGAGGCGCTCGGTCCCTGTTCGGCGGCTCCGGGGGTTCCATGATCGACGACCGAGAGCGGGAGGCCGCTCCCGGCGGACCGCGCTCCCGGTCCGAGCCGCCCTCGGTCCCGACCCGCATCACCGTCCCGGACGCGGCCGATCGCGTCACGCCGCGGTGCGGTCGTCCCGACGATGGTGCCGCTGGCCCGCAGGCGTGCCCTGCGCAAGGGCCTGCGCCCCGGGGGCGCGGCGGCCACCACCGAGCCGATGCGCGACCTCGTCGCCGCGGCCGCCCGCAGCGAGGCCGGCCCGGCCCGCGGTCCGGCCCGGGCCTCGCTCGGCCCGCCGCAGTCGGCGGCGCCACCCGCACCACCGGCGGCCCCGCCCGCACCACCGGCGGCCCCGCCCGCCGTGCCGCGCGTCCCGTCGGCCCCGCTCCCGGCCGCGCCCCCGGCGCCCGCCGCGGAACCGACCGGAGGACGCCGGGGACCGCGAGCCCACCGAGCGGCTCCCCCACCCGGCGCGGGAGTCCCCGGAGGAACCGCGGCGCGACGCCGTCCCCGTCGTCCCGCCGGGTCGGCCCGCCGCCCGCAGCGTCGTCGTGTCCGCCTCGGGCGGCGCCGACCTCGAGTGGGCGGCGACGTCCGCGGCCACGTCGGCGGCGTTCTCCGGTGTCCGTGACCGCTGCCGCACCGGGTGGCGTTCGCTGCGGCGGCGCTGGACCTGGCGCGTCACGGCCCGGCTCCTCGCGACGGCGATGTCGGTCCTCGTCGTGCTGGTGAGCGGGCTCGCCTGGGGAGCGACCTCGTGGTTCGAGACCGCGGTGCGCCAGATCGCCGCCCTGGACCCGACGTCGAACTCGATCATCGACCCCGCCGCCCAGGCGGGTGACCAGAACTTCCTCGTGGTCGGCTCCGACACCCGCGTCGGCGCGACCCCGACCGAGGACGTCGGCGACCCGAACGACGTCCCCGGCGCCCGGTCGGACACCGTGATGATCGTCCACGTCCCGGCGGACCGGGCCGGCATGACCGCGGTGTCCTTCCCGCGCGACCTCGAGATCGACCGGCCCGCCTGCCAGCGGTGGGACTCCGTCTCGGGCGACTACACCCACCGAGACCATCCCCCCGGCCCCGCAGGTGAAGCTGAACTCGGCCTACCAGGTCGGCGGTCCCCGCTGCGTCACCGAGGTCGTCCAGCAGCTCTCCGGCCTCGCGGTCAACCATTTCCTCGCCGTCGACTTCTCCGGGTTCAAGGACATGGTCGACGCCGTCGACGGCGTCCCGATCTGCGTCGAGAAGCCGATGCGCGACGCGGTCCTGGGCACCGTGATCCCCCGCGCCGGGCACGACGGTGCTCAGCGGCGACCAGGCCCTGAACTTCGTCCGCGCCCGCCACGTCGTCGGCGACCCGACGAGCGACTACGGGCGCATCCACCGCCAGCAGCTCTTCCTCTCCGCCCTGCTGCGGCAGTCGCTCTCGGCGGGCACGCTGCTCGACCTCGGCAAGCTGCAGGCGCTCGTCGGGGCCGTCGGCCGCTCGACCTACGGCGAGAACATCGAGGCCGACCAGCTGCTCTCGCTCGGGCAGTCGCTGTCCGGGCTCGACGCCCACCACGTCACGTTCACGACGGTGCCGACGACCGGCGTGGCGAACGACCGCGGCAACGAGGTGCTGCGCGCCGCGGACGACCGGGCGCTCTTCGACGCGATCATCGACGACCGCCCGCTGCCGGGTCAGCCGGGCTCCGCGCCGCCGCCGCCCCCCGCGCCGCCCGTCCCGGCCGACCGGGTCGCACTGCGCCTCGTGGACGCCCGCTCCGACACCGCCGACACCGCGGCGGACGCCACCGCCTCGGGCACCGCGTCCGGGTTCCACCGCGACCGCGGCACGTCGACGCCGTCGGGGACCGCGGTCGCCGGCGCACTGCGCGGGTACGGCTTCACGGTGAGCGCCGGTTCCGACGGGGCGGGCGACGCGCGCACCGTCATCCGCTTCACCCCGGACCAGGCCGGCGCGGCGGCGACGCTGCAGCGGGCGGTGCCCGGCGCGGTCCTCACGCCCGCGCCGGCCGGGACCGGCGGGCTGGTCCTGCAGCTCGGGGACGACTTCGACGGCCGCGTGCTCGACCCGGCCGCCCCGCCGCCGGCCGCCCCGGCTCCCGCGCTGGTCAGCGCCGCCGACAGCGCGTGCGCCTGATCACCGTCCACCGGGGGGCGTTCACCCCTGGTTCACGTGCAGGACGGGTGACCGCCCCCGCTTCCGCCTAGGGTGCGGCCATGCGCACGGCCTATCACGAGAAGCTCTCGGGACTCAACGACGAGCTCGCCCAGATGTCCCAGCTGGCCGGCGAGGCCATGAAGAGGGCGACCACCGCCCTGCTCGAGGGCGACCTCGACCTGGCCGAGGAGGTCATCTCCGGCGACACCGAGATCGACACCCTGCGGACCTCGGCGGAGGAGCAGGCCTTCGGCCTCCTGGCCCTGCAGGCCCCCGTCGCGGGCGACCTGCGCTCGGTGATCGCGGCGATCCACTCCGCGGGCGACCTCGAGCGCATGGGCGACCTCGCCCTGCACGTCGCGAAGGCGGCGCGGCGGCGTCACCCCGACCTGGTGCTGCCGCAGGAGGTGACGCCCTACTTCGCCGAGATGGGCCGGGTCGCGCTCGACCTGGCCCAGGACGCCCGCCAGGTGCTCCTCAAGCGCGACATCGAGCTCGCGTTCACCATGGAGTCCGACGACGACGCCATGGACGACCTCCACCGTCACCTGTTCACGGTGATGATGAACCACGACTGGCCCCACGGCGTCGCCCCCGCGGTGGACGTGACCCTGCTGGGCCGCTTCTACGAGCGGTTCGCCGACCACGCCGTGGCCGTCGCCCGGCGCGTGGTCTTCATGGTCACCGGCAAGATGCCCGACCCGCCGCTGGCCTGAGCTCCCGCGGAGCACGAACGGCCCGGTGGTCACCGTCGATGGTGACCACCGGGCCGTTCGTCCGTTCCGGACCGGGGATCAGCCGAAGCGGCCGGAGATGTAGTCCTCGGTCTCGCGCTCGGTGGGGTTCGAGAAGATCTTCTCGGTGTCGTCGATCTCGACGAGGTGGCCCGGCTTCCCGGTGGCCTCGAGGTTGAAGAACGCCGTCTGGTCGCTCACCCGCGCGGCCTGCTGCATGTTGTGGGTGACGATGACGATCGTGTACTCCTTCTTCAGGTCCCCGATGAGGTCCTCGACCGCCAGCGTCGAGATCGGGTCGAGCGCGGAGCACGGCTCGTCCATGAGCAGGACGTCGGGCTCCACGGCGATCGCCCGGGCGATGCACAGCCGCTGCTGCTGACCACCGGAGAGGCCACCGCCGGGCTTGTCGAGGCGGCTCTCGACCTCCTTCCAGAGGTTCGCGCCGCGCAGCGAGGCCTCGCAGACCTCGTCCAGCTTCTTCTTGTCCCGCACGCCCTGCAGCTTCAGGCCGGCGACGACGTTGTCGCGGATCGACATCGTCGGGAACGGGTTCGGGCGCTGGAACACCATGCCGATGGTGCGGCGGACCGCGACGGCGTCGGAGCCGCGGGCGTAGATGTCCTCGCCGTCGAGGAGGATCTCGCCCGTCGACCCGGGCCCCGGGGATCTCCTCGTGCATGCGGTTCAGCGTCCGCAGCACCGTCGACTTCCCGCAGCCCGACGGGCCGATGAACGAGGTGACGGTCCGGGGCGGGACGGAGAGGTTGACGCTCTGCACGGCGTGGAAGTCGCCGTAGTAGATGTCGACGTCCTTGAGGTCGAGACGCTTGGCCACAGGAGGTCCTTACTTCGAGATCGCCGAGAAGCGGGAGATGAGGCTCGCGATGAGCTGGAAGATCATCACGATGATGATCAGGGTCAGCGCGCCGCCCCAGATGCGGAGCTGGCCGGCCGCGGACGGGTTGGTCGAGAGCTCGGTGTAGATGAGCAGCGGCAGCGAGGCCTGGTTGCCGTTGAACGGGTCGAAGTTGATCGCCCGCGCGTAGCCGACGAGGACCAGGACCGGGGCGGTCTCGCCCATGACGCGGGCGAACGCGAGCATCACGCCCGTGACGGTGCCCGAGAGCGCGGTGGGCAGGACGATCCGCAGGATCGTCTTCCACTTCGGGATGCCGAGCGCGTACGACGGCCTCGCGCAGCTCGTCGGGCACCAGCTGCAGCATCTCCTCGGTGTTGCGGATGACCACCGGGAGCATGAGCAGCACCAGCGCCAGGCCGACGAGGAACCCGCTCTGGTCCAGGCCACCGATCGAGATGAACAGCGCGAAGATGAACAGCGCCGCGACGATCGAGGGCACGCCGGAGAGGATGTCGACCATGAAGCTGATGACCCTCGCGAACCGGCCGCGGCCGTACTCGACGAGGTAGACCGCCGCCAGGATGCCGATCGGCACCGCGAAGATCCCGGCGATCAGCGCCTGGATCAGGGTCCCGACGATCGCGTGGTAGACCCCGCCGCGCGCCTCGTCGGGCGTCACGCCCGACAGCGACTTCGTCCACCAGTCCACGGAGACGATCGCCGGGATCCCCTTGATGAGCACGCTGACGAGCAGCCACACCAGGGGGACCACCGCGATGAGGAACGCGAGGGTGACGAGCACGGTCGCGATCTGGTTCTTGACCTTGCGGGAGGTCGAGACGCTGCGGAAGGTCTCGGGGACCGCCGGCCGGTCCGGGGCGTCGAGAGCCGTCGACATCAGCCGTTCACTGTCCTTCCCGCGGTCACGCTGGTGGTCCTGACACGACGGCGCGGCATCAGCCGTTCACCTTTCCGCCCGCGACCACGCGAGCCAGCGCGTTGACGACGAAGGTCAGCACGAACAGCACCAGACCCGCCGCGATGTAGGCGCCGGTCGGCAGCGGCTGGCTGAACTCCGAGGCCGCCGAGGCGATCAGCGAGGCGAACGTGTACCCGCCGTCGAAGAGGCTGCCGTGCGACGGGCTCGTCGAGGACCGGATCACCAGCAGGATGGCGATCGTCTCGCCGAGCGCGCGGCCGAGCCCGAGCATCGACGCGGCGATGAACCCGCTGCGCCCGTAGGGCAGCACGGCCATGCGGATGACCTCCCAGCGCGTCGCACCGAGGGCCTGGGCGGCCTCGATGTGGAAGCGCGGGGTCTGCCGGAACACCTCCTGGGTCGTGGCGGTGATGATCGGCAGGATCATGATCGCCAGGACGATGCCCGCGGTGAAGATCGTGCCGGTGAGGACCGGGCTGATGTTGCCGGGCGAGAACAGGAAGATCCAGCCCAGGTAGGTCTGCAGGAAGCGCGCGACCGGCTCGATGAACGGCGCGAGGACGAGGATGCCCCACAGGCCGTAGACGATCGACGGGACCGCGGCCAGCACACCGATCACGAACGCGAACGGCCGCGCCAGGCGGGCGGGCGTGTACTGCGTCAGGAAGAGCGCGATCCCCAGACCGATCGGCATGGCGATCACCAGCGCCATCAGCGACGACAGCACGGTGACGACCAGCAGGTCCCGGATGCCGAACTGCAGGTTGTTCGGGTCGGCGGTGTTGAACTGTGCGCTCGTGAAGAAGTCGGCGTGGTTCGCGATCAGCGACGGCACGGCCCGCACGATGAGGAACACGCCGATCAGGACGACCGCCCCGACGACGACGAGGCCGGCCCCGGAGGTGAGCCCGCGGAACACGCGCTCCCCGGCGCCCCCCGCGCCGCTCCGGGCACTCGTCGGGAACTGTTCAGGTGCGGAAGACATGCTGGGCGACCCGCTCGGAGTGTCCTGGGGCTCGGGCCCTCCCGAGGAGGCCCGCTGGGAGGTGCGTTCGCTCACGATTCCGGATCCGCCTCGTCGTCTGGGTCGTGCCGGGGTGGGCCCGGCCGGGAACGGGGTTCCCGGCCGGGCCACGGTCCGATCAGGAGATCGCGTTGACCGAGGTCGTGAGGCGCTGCTTGAACGCGTCCGGGACCGGGACGTAGCCGCCCTGGGTCAGCGTGCCCTGGGCCTGCGGGGAGAGGGCGGTCTGCAGGAACGCCTTCACCGCCTGGCCGGTCTGCGGGTCCGCGTACTTGCTGCAGACGACCTCGTAGGTCGCGAGCGAGATCGGGTAGGCGCCCGGCGTGGTCGTCTTGTAGATGCTCGACAGGTCGAGGGTCAGGTCGTTGCCCTGGCCGGTGACCTTGACCGCGCTGATCGCCTTCCCGAGGTTGTCGGTCGACAGCGGGACCGCCTGGCCGCCGCCCGAGTTGATGATGCTCGCGGTCGGCAGCTGGGCCTTCTGCGCGAAGGACGCCTCGATGTAGGCGATCGAGTTCGGGGTGTTCTTCGTGGCGTCGGTGACGCCCTGGCTGCCCTTGGCGCCCGCACCGGTGCCGCCGTTGAACGTCTGCGTCGACGGCTTGCCGTAGGCGTTGTTCGACGCGGCGTTCAGGTAGGTCTGGAAGTTCTGGGTGGTGCCGGAGTCGTCCGAGCGGAAGTTCACGACGATCGGCGCCGCGGGCAGGTTCTTGCCCGGGTTCAGGGCGGCGATGGCCGGGTCGTTCCAGGTCTTGACGGTGCCGTTGAAGATCTTGGCGAGCGTCGGGCCGTCGAGCGCGAGGTCGGTCACGCCGGCCACGTTGTAGGCGATCGCGACGGGGCCGAACACCATCGGGAGGTTGAGCGGCGTCGAGGCGCAGCGCTGCTGGGCCTTCGGCGTCTCGGCCGCGGACAGCGCGGCGTCGGAGCCGGCGAAGTCGGTCTGGCCGCCGATGAAGTCGTTGCGGCCGGCGCCGGAGCCGCTCGCCGTGTAGTTGACCGTCTGGCCGTTGCAGGTCTGCTCGAACGTGTTGACGAAGCCGGTGATGGCGTTCGCCTGGGCGGTCGAGCCGCTGGCCTTGAGCGCCTGCTTGCCGCCACAGGTGACACCGGCTGCCTGCGGGGCCGAACCCCCGCCGGAGTTGTTGTCACTGCCGCATGCGCTGAACAGGAGCGCCCCGGCCGCGATCACGCTGATCGCCGCTGCACGCCGCTGGAACCTCACAGAGATCCTCCGTCTCGTCCTCGTCCCGGCGCCGGATTCGTGGCGTCCTGGGCGGATGGGTCGACACGGGCTGCGTCGACCGCAGCGGAGGCTATGGGGGGCGGGTGGACGAGCGACGCTGGCGAGGTGAACGAGGGATGAACAGGCCCGTTGCGCCCCACCGAATCCGGGCGAGACACGTCACAGCAGGTCAGCGGCGTCGTCCTGGTCACACGCAGCGTGGCGGGGCGCACACCGGACGGCGCGGACGTCACCGCCAGGTGGCGCTCAGGTGTCCGCGGGGAGGCCGAAGGACACGTCGACGGCGTCCACCTCGAACCCCAGCCGGCGGTAGGTCGCGACCGCGGGCGCGTTGTCCGCCTCGACGTAGAGGACCACCTCCGCGAGCCCCCGTCCGGCGAGGTGGTGCAGCCCCGCGAGGGTCAGCGCGCCGCCGAGCCCGCGGCCCTGCGCGTCCGGATCCACCCCCACGACGTAGACCTCGCCCACCGGCCCGCCGTCGCGGGCCCCGTCGGGATGCACCTTCGTCCAGTGGAAGCCGAGCAGCCGGCCGTCGCGGTCGTCGCGCGCCAGCAGGAAGCCCTCGGCGTCGAACCAGGGCTCCTGCTCGCGGCGCACGACGTCGTCGACGGTCATCGCGCCCTGCTCGGGGTGCCAGGAGAACGCGCGGGCGTTGACCGCGACGACGTCGGGCTCGTCCCGCCCGACCCGCAGCGGCCCGATCGTGACGCCGTCGACGGGCCTCGCCGCCGGGAGCGGCCCGGCCCCGGCGGGGCGGCGCATCATCCACAGGTCCCGCTCGCGGGCCAGGCCCAGCGCGCGGGCGAGCTCGGCCGACCCCGGACGATCCCCGTGCGCCCACACCCGGGCGTGCCCCGGCCGGATCGCGGGGTCGCCGAGGAGCTCGCGGGCGACCGTGGTCGCGATGCCGTGCCGGCGGGCGCCGGGCGCGACGCCGAGCTCGACCACGACGTCGTCGGGGTCGCCCGGCGTCCACGTGCGCCCAGGCCGCCAGCGCGCCGTCCTCGGCGCGCACCACGAGGTGCCGGCCGTGGCCGGTGGGGGTCGCGAGGTCGAGCAGGGCGGGCTCGGACCACGCGGACACGCCGTCGGCGTGCTTGACCGCCGCCACCAGGCGCTCGATCTCCGCGCGGTCCGCCGCCGTCGGCTCGATCCGGTCGGGTCCGGTCCACCGGGGTGCGGGGCTCGTCACGGCGCGCGACGCTACCCCGCCTCCCCGGCGGCCCCGGCCCCGTTGCTCAGGCCCGGCCGGCCCAGGCCGCGGGCCGGACCACGCGGTCGTCGCCGGCGGAGTCCCAGGAACGGACCCGGCCGGGCTCCTCGTCGTCGGTGCCCGGGGCCTCGTCCAGCGACACGCTCGGCGAGCCGGTCTCGGTGGTGGACGCGAGCACGCCGCGCACCGGCCGGACGAACTTGTAGCCGACGTTGCGGACGGTGCCGATCAGCTGCTCGTGCTCGGCGCCGAGCTTCGCGCGCAGCCGGCGGACGTGCACGTCGACGGTGCGCGTGCCCCCGAAGAAGTCGTAGCCCCAGACCTCCTGCAGCAGCTGGGCGCGGGTGAAGACCCGGCCGGCGTGCTGCGCGAGGTACTTGAGGAGCTCGAACTCCTTGTAGGTGAGGTCCAGCGGACGACCGCGCAGCCGCGCGGTGTACGTGGCCTCGTCGATCACCAGCTCGCCGAGGACGAGCGCGCCCTCGCCGCCGGCGCCCTCGGAGGACCGGCGGGCCCGCAGCAGGCGGAGCCGGGCGTCGACCTCCGCGGGGCCCGCACCGGGCAGGAGCACCTCGTCCACGCCCCACTCGAGGGAGACGGCGACGAGGCCGCCCTCGGTGAGGACGGCGATGACCGGGACGTCGAGCCCGGTCGAGCCCAGGAGGCGGCAGAGGCTCCGGGCGGCGGCGAGGTCGTGGCGGGCATCGACGAGGACGGCATCGTGCGGTCCGGCGTCGAGGAGCGCGGCCACTTCGGGCGCCGCGGTCCGGAGCCCGTGGGGTAGCAGGGTCAACGACGGCAACACTGACGTCGGTTCGGGGTCGGCGGTGAGCAGCAGGAGCTCCACGCGTGTCTCCCTCCACAGTCGTGGTGGGCACCCTAGCCCGGTTCACCGCGCTGTCACCCGCTCGCGCGTTCCATGTCACGTGGGGACCCCCCGGTCGGACGCCTCGCACCGGGTCCCGGCTCCCCTCCCCGGCCCCCGACCCCGCTGCCTACGCTGGTCCGGGTGCGGACGGGCAGGTCCGCACGGCGATCGTGAGGGGTGGTGGCGCGTGGCTCCGGCTGACGGCGTCGTGCCGGGCGGGACACCGGGACGCACGGCGGGTGCGCGATGACCGCGGCCGTCGTCACCCTCGCCGTCATCGTCGTGGCCGGGGCGGTCGTGCTCGCGGTGGGCCTGCTGCGTCGCCGTCGCGCGCCGGCGGACGCGCCGCCCGTCGCCGACGGTCCCGGCCGGCCCGTCGCCCCCGGCACCCCGCCCGCGTCCGGGACCCTGCCCCGCCGATCTCGCCGCGCGCGACGGCCGCCTGGTCCTGCTCCAGTTCTCCTCGGCGTTCTGCCGGTCCTGCCGCGACACCCACGGGGTGCTCGACGACGTCGCCTCGGAGCTGCCCGGCCTCGTCCACCGCGACGTCGACCTCGCCTCGCGCCCCGAACTGGTGCGCCCGCTCCGGCTCGACCGCACGCCGACGACGTTGCTGGTGGACGGCCGGGGGCGGGAACTGCTGCGCGTGAGCGGGGTGCCGAAGCGGGCGGCCCTGGTCAGCGCGATCGAGCCGCACCTGCCGTCGAGGGATTGATCCTCCTCACGGATGACCTCGGCGGGGCGGCTTCGGTAGCGTGACCGCCGTGGACGAGGGCCTGACACGGCGGCGCGCGGTCGATCTGTGCCGCGTCGACAGCTGCCTGTGTCCGGGTGCCGACCGCGCGGCCTGACCACGGCCCTCCCGGACGTCACCGGGACCGGGCACCCGCGCGGCGACACCCCGGGGCCGCTCGTGGCCGCGGGGAACCATCCCTGTCGTTCCTTCCAGGCGCCCGTCCCCTCGCGGGCGGAGCGCCTCATCCCCGAATGAGGAGTACGCATGAGCCGCCAGGACGCCCTGGTCACCGCCGACTGGGCCGAGGAGAACCTGGACGCACCCGGAGTGGTGTTCGTCGAGGTCGACGAGGACACCACCGCCTACGACGGCGGGCACATCCCCGGTGCCGTCAAGATCGACTGGAAGACGGAGCTGCAGGACCAGGTCCGCCGCGACTTCGTCGACAAGGCCGGCTTCGAGAAGCTGCTCTCCGCGAAGGGCATCTCGAACGACGACACCGTCGTGCTCTACGGCGGCAACAACAACTGGTTCGCCGCCTACGCCTACTGGTACTTCAAGCTCTACGGGCACCAGGACGTGAAGCTGCTCGACGGCGGGCGCAAGAAGTGGGAGCTCGACGGCCGCAAGCTCGACACCGAGGTGCCGCAGCGGCAGGCGACCGACTACACGGCCCAGGAGCAGGACCTCTCGATCCGCGCGTTCCGCGACGAGGTCGTCGACGCCATCGGCTCGAAGAACCTCGTCGACGTCCGCTCGCCCGACGAGTTCTCGGGCAAGCTGCTGGCCCCGGCGCACCTCCCGCAGGAGCAGGCCCAGCGCGGCGGCCACATCCCCTCGGCGCTCAACGTGCCGTGGTCGAAGGCCGCGAACGAGGACGGGACCTTCCGCTCCGACGACGAGCTCCGCGCGCTGTACCGGGAGCAGGGCCTCGACTCGTCCCGCTCCACCATCGCCTACTGCCGCATCGGTGAGCGCTCCTCGCACACCTGGTTCGCGCTGCACGAGCTGCTGGGCGAGTCGGACGTCAAGAACTACGACGGGTCCTGGACCGAGTACGGCTCGCTGGTCGGCGTGCCCGTCGAGACCGGCGATGGGAAGTCCTGATGTGCGGCGCACCTGAGCAGACCGCGGACCTGCCCGCGGGGACGGACCTCTCGAAGGAGTCGGTGCTGGTCGGGAAGGTGACCAACGGCGGCTCGCCCGTCGGCGGCGCCTTCGTGCGCCTGCTCGACGGCGACCGGGGAGTTCACCGCCGAGGTCGTGTCCTCGGCCACCGGCGACTACCGGTTCTTCGCCGCGCCCGGCAGCTGGACCGTCCGGGCGCTGTCGCGCTCGGGCAACGGCCAGGCGGAGGTCGCGGTCGGCGGCCCCGGGCTGTACACGACCGAGGTGTCGGTGGGCTGACCCGGGGCAGCACGGCCTCGCTGACCCGACGCAACGGCCGTCGACACGCCGGACCCGCCCCGCCCCGACGCGGGCGGGGCGGGTCGTCGTCGTTAGGGTGGCGGCGTGGCCTGGGTCTACACGGTCCTCCTCGCCGCGTGCAGTGCCGGGATCCTCTCCTATGCGCTGCTGCTGACGAGGCGGCTCTTCCGCGACGAAGCCGACGCGACGGAGCACCCGTCGTGAGCGCGGACGACGCCCTGCCCGACGGCGTCTCCGGCAACGAGGCCATCCGCGCCGCCGAGGAGCGCGCGGAGCACACCAGGTCGGTGAACCGCCCGCAGTGGCCCGACCTGCCGATCCCGGACGACACCGCCAACCTGCGGCTCGGCCCGGACCTGAACGAGGCGCTCCTCCCGCTGCTCCCGCTCGTCGGGGTGTGGCGCGGCGAGGGCGAGGTGGTCTACCCGACGATCGACGGGCCGTTCCACTTCGGCCAGCAGATCACCGTGGCCCACGACGGCCGGCCGTTCCTGTCCTGGGAGGCCCGCGCCTGGCTGCTCGACGGGCCCGGAGGCGCCGTCGTCCGCCCGTCGGCCCGGGAGGTCGGCTGGTGGCGGCCGCAGCCGGACGGGACGATCGAGCTGCTCCTCGCGCACCAGACGGGCATCGTGGAGATCTTCTACGGCACCGGGCGCACCCAGACGTCCTGGGAGCTGACGACGGACGCCGTGGTGCGGACGGCCTCGGCGAAGGAGGTCACGGCCGCGACGCGGCTGTACGGCATCGTCGAGGGCGGCGACCTCGCCTACGTCGAGGAGCGGGCGATGATGGGCCAGGAGATGCAGCCGCACACGTCGGCGCGCCTGGTCCGCGTCGCCGGGTGAGCGTCGCCGGGCAGGTCGGCGCCGGGGTGCCGTCGGCACGGCGTCCGGCTACAACGACACCTTCTGCTCGCCGGGCGCCGGCACCTCGAGGACGCCGAGCGCGGCGGCGACGAGGTCGCCGAGGTCGTCCGCCGCCACCCCGCACAGCCGCGCGACGGCCGGCGCGGGCACCCCGCTGCGCAGCAGCAGCACCGCGGCCGGGCCGGGCTCCTCGCCGCGCTCGAGCGCGGCCACCCCGGCGAGGGCGCCCGAGGGATCCCCGACGAGGACGCCGAGCAGTCGCTGCACGGCGGGATCGTCGGGGCGGTCCGGCTGGTGCGGCGCGACCGGGGCCGGGGCGGGGCCGGGACGGCGGGCACGCGGGCGCCGCCGGTTCGGTCACCGGGTCGTCGCGTCCTGGCCGCGTCCGCCCCGGCCCGTCCGCCCCGACCACGTCCCCCCGACCACGGGTCCTGCTGGGCCTCCGGCCGGCGCCACGTCCGGCGCGGGACCGACGGCTCCGTCACCGGCTCGTCGTCGATCGGCCGGGCCGACGCCCGCGGCGCCGGGCGCGGCCGCCGCCGACGCCCGCTGCGCCCGGGCGGTCCGCCCGGCCCGGGCACCGGCGACGAGCAGCACCACGGCGACCACGAACAGCACGACCGCGACCACGATCCACGTCGTCGGCGTGTGCAGCAGGCGCTCCCACGCCCCACCCGCGTCCATGAGCAGGGAAGATACGCGCCCCGGACCCGGCGGACGGGCACCGATCCGGCGTCAGGCGCCCGCCGCGTCGTCCTGACCGGTCGAACGGCCGTCCGGAGCGGGATGCGGGGGTGGCCCCTGGCGCAGGGGCACCAGACCACCGGGCGGGGGTCCGTAGCCGGGCGCGCCGTAGGGCCGCGGCCCGCGCTGCGGCCCGGGCCCCCACGGGCGCGGCGAGCTCGGGCCGCCCGGAGTTCGCGACCAGCTCGTCGAGGTGGTTCTTGACCCGCACCAGCTCGTCGAACACCGTGTCGCGCTGCGAGCGCAGCTCGGCGAGCGCGGCCCGGGACTCGGAGTGCTCGGCGAGCAGCGACTCCGCGGCCTTGTTGCGGACCAGCGCCGCCTCCTGCTCGGCCGCCTGCAGGATGCCGCGCAGCCGCTCGTTGAAGGCGTCGACGCCCCCCGGGTCCGCGCTCCCGGCGGGCGCCCCGGCCGGGGCCGGGGACGCCGCGGACGCGTCCACCGGCGGGGGCGTCGTGCGCGTGCCCTCCTGGAGCGTGGCCGCGAGGTCGCCCCGCGCGGGCGCCTCCTCGGGCTCGGCCCGGCGGCGCTCCCGGACGGCGAGCTGGGCCCGCAGCTGCGCCACCATGCGGCGCAGCCCGGCCACGTGCTCGTCCACCTGGGAGCGGTCGTACCCGCGCAGGACGACGTCGAAGTGGGGCCCCGCGGCCTCCTCCGGCGCGTCCGGCAGATCCAGGTAGTGCTCGGCGTCGGGGGGTGTACGGCCCCGCTCACCCGTCGTCATACATCACCTCGTCGAAGCCCGGTGCTCCTCACCGGGCACGGTGTCGATCGTAGGGATCGGGTGCCCGGACCCGCGAGACGCCGAACGGCCGTTCCGCCGGACCGACGACCCCCGGGAGCGCCCCGCACGCGCCTACCATCGGCGGTGTGGACACCGAACTGCGGCAGACGCTGCACCGCCGTGGCCTGCGGATGACGCCGCAGCGCCAGCTGGTGCTGGACGCGGTCTCCGAGCTCGGGCACGCCACGCCGGAGGCGATCTGCGCGAAGGTGCAGGAGATCGCCCCCGCGGTGAACATCACCACGATCTACCGCACGCTCGACCTGCTCGAGCAGCTCGGGATCGTGCGTCACACCCATCTCGGGCACGGCGCGCCGACCTACGCCACGGGTGAGCACGAGCACGTGCACCTCGTGTGCCACCGGTGCGGCACGGTGGACGAGGTGGACGCCGCGCTCCTGGACGACCTCGCCGGGACGCTGGCCCAGGCGGTGGGCTTCACGCTCGACCCGACGCACGTCGCCCTGTCCGGCCTGTGCGCCCGCTGCGACGCCGAGAGCGACGAGGAGCCGGTCGGTCGGACCGCCTCCGGGGAGGGACCCGCATGACACGGTCACCGCTGCTGGACGCGCCCGGGGCGATCGGCCACCCCGACGGGGCCGACGCCGGCCCGGACGCCGACGTCCCCGCCCACCACGGCGATCCCTTCGCCGAGCAGCGCGCGGCCTCGCGCCGCGCCGTCGTCGTCGACCGGTCGCACCGCGGCACCGTCGTCGTCACCGGGTCCGAGCGCACGAGCTGGCTCCACCTGCTGGTCTCCCAGCAGGTGGCCGACCTCCCCGAGGGCCAGCGGCACCGAGGGCCTGGTCCTCGACGTCCAGGGCCGGGTGGAGCACCACGCCCTGATCAGCCACGTCGACGCCGGTCTCGCCCCGGGCGACACCGGCCCCGCACTGTGGCTGTCGGTCGAGCCCGGCACCGCCGCCGCGCTCGCGGGCTACCTCGACAGGATGCGCTTCTGGTCCGACGTCGCCGTGCACGACGCGAGTGCGGACGTCGCGCTGCTCTCGGTGGTCGGGCCGCAGGTCACCGACGTGCTGACCGCGGCCGGCGTCGAGGTCCCGACGGATCCCGAGGGCGCCCTGGCGCTGCCGGGCGGCGGCGTCGTGCGTCGCGTGCCCTGGCCGACGGAGACGACGTCGGTCGACCTGATCGTGCCGCGCGCGGACCTCGTCGCCTGGTGGGACCGGCTGCGGGGGGCGGGCGCCGCCGCGGCCGGCCTGGACGCGTTCGAGGCGCTGCGGGTGGCCGCGCTGCGCCCGCGCCTGCTCGTCGACACCGACGACCGCACGATCCCCCACGAGGTCGGCTGGATCGGCTCCGCGGTGCACCTGACGAAGGGCTGCTACCGCGGGCAGGAGACGGTCTCGCGGGTCTCCAACCTCGGGCGGCCGCCCCGGCAGATGGTGCTGCTGCACCTCGCGACGGGCGACGACGCGCTGCCCCCGCCCGGGACGCCGGTGCTCTCCGCCGAGGGCGGGCGGGCGGTCGGGCGCGTGGGGAGCGCGGTGCGCCACCACGAGCTCGGCTCCGTCGCCCTCGCCCTGGTCAAGCGCTCGGCGGTCGCCGGGACGGGGGACGCCGGTCCGGCGACGCTGTGGGTCGCCGACGACCGCGAGGAGGGCGCGCCCGGGCCCGCGACGATCGACCCGGACTCGGTGCCGCCGGACTCCGGGGAGCCCCCGGGGCGCGCGGCGGTGCGCCGGCTGCACGGGTGAGCGGGCCGGCCCTGCTCACCCGCGCGGCCGTCGACGCCGCGGCCGCGGTGCTCGACGGGATCGCGGTCCGCACCGCGGTCGAGCCCCTCGGCGCCGTGCCGGGCCTGCTGCTCAAGCGGGAGGACACGCAGCCGATCGGCGCCTTCAAGCTGCGCGGGGCGTTCCACGCGGCGGCCCGGCTCGCGCCCGAGGTGCGGGCCGCGGGCCTCGTGACGCACTCGTCGGGCAACCACGGCCGGGCCCTGGCCTGGGCCGCCGCCCGGCTGGGGGTCCCGGCCACCGTCGTCGTCCCCGACGACGCCGTGGCCGCGAAGGTCGAGGCCATGGCGGCGCTCGGGGCGAGCCTGGTGCGGGTCCCCGCCGACGAGCGCGAGGCGGCCGCGGACCAGGTCGTCGCCGAGACCGGTGGGGCGCTCGTCCCGCCCTACGACCACCCGGACGTCATCGCGGGCCAGGGCACCGTCGGCGCCGAGATCGCCGAGCAGGTCCCCGACGTCGACCGGGTCCTCGTCCCCGTCGGCGGCGGCGGCCTGGTCTCCGGCATCGCGGTGGCGCTCGCGGGGACCGGCATCTCGGTGGTGGGCGTGGAGCCGGAGCTCGCCGGGGACGCCGCGGAGTCCAAGCACGCCGGTCGGCTGGTGCGCTGGGAGCGGGCCCGCGTGGCGCGGACGGCCGCCGACGGGCTGCGCGCGGCCCGGCTCGGGGAGCTCACCTGGCCGCACGTGGACCGCCTCGTCGACGACGTCGTCACCGTGTCCGAGGCGTCCATCGCGGCGGCCGCGCGGGTGCTGCACGGCGCCGGCGTCCCCGCCGAGGCGAGCGGGTGCGTCGCGACGGCGGGGGCGCTCGAGCACCCCGGGCTCGTCGGCGGCCGGACCGTCGCGGTCGTCAGCGGCCGCAACGTCGACCCCGCCTGGGTGGCCCGGGTCCTCGCGGCGTGACGACCGGCGCCCGCTCGGGGTCGCCCGGTCGACGCGCGCCCCGCCCGGGCGGGTGACAGCGCGGGGCGGTGTCCCGCACCATGGAGGCCATGATCGAGTTCCGACAGGGCGGTCGGCGGCGGATCGACCGCGTCCTCGACCCCGGCTTCCTCGCCGCGATCGGGGACCGGTCGCTGGACGAGCTCCGGGCGATGCGCGACGACGCCGCCCAGGAGGAGACCGATCTGTCCTACCTCCGCCGCCTGCTGCACGCCCGCATGGACATCGTCCGCTTCGAGGAGCACCGGCGCGCCGACGGCGAGGACGGCGCCGAGAGCTCCGTCATGGACGCGCTGCCCCGGATCCTGGCCGACAACGCCCTCGGCCCCGCCGCCGGGCGCGGCCGCCACCAGACGGTGGAGCCGTCGCGCGCCGAGTCGCACCGCCGCCACGTCGAGGCCCTGCTCGCCGACACCGGCCTCTCCGACGTCGCGAGCCTCACCGACGCCGAGCTCACCGAGTGCACCGAGGCCTACGCCGCCGAGGAGGCCTCGGTGTCCGACCACCGCATCCAGGTGCAGCAGGTCATGGACGCCTGCAACGACGAGATCGGCCGCCGGTACCGCGAGGGGTCGGCCTCGGTCGACGATCTGCTGCGGCGGGAGCGCGAAGGCGCGTAGGTGGCCTTCGGCTCGTGCGAGTCAGCTCTTCCCGTCCGTCATAGCGGCCGGATCAGTGCTCACGAGCGCGCGCAGCGCACCTAGTCTAGTTGGCGCGCTCCCGGATGGCGCGGCTGGCCCAGAAGTCGCGCAGGCGCCGGTAGCTCGCCATCGCCTTCTCCGCGTCCCCCTGGCGCAGCGCGTCGAGGGCCTCGCCGACGTCCTCGGCGGACGTGTCGGCGGCCAGCGTCTCGTCGTCGAGCAGCTGCACCAGCCCGCCGTAGTCCAGCTCCACCAGCGACCCGGCGTCGAAGTGGCGCAGCCAGCGGGCCGTGTCGCGGAGGATCTCCGACGGTCCGCCCTCGCCGAGCGCGGAGCTCAGCAGCTCGGCGGCCGAGTCCGCGCGGGCGAGCGCGTCCGCCATCGAGACCCGCCAGTAGCAGCGCCGGCGCGCCTCGGAGCCGGTCGGGGCGTCGGCGGTCGCGGAGTCGTCGCGGGCGAGCACGAGGACCCGGTCGGCCGGCTCGACGAGGACGAACCACGGCAGCGGGACCGTCCACGTGGCCGACACCACGTGGGTGGCGCTCTCCCCGAGCTCGGCGACGACGGCCTCGGCCCGCGAGCGCGCGGCCGACTCCTCGTAGTGCATCGCCGCCGCCCGCAGCACCGGCGACTCGGTCGACAGGAACCCGACGAGGGCCGCCGCCGCCCGGGGGCGGGTGTCGAGCGGGCAGACGAGCGTCGTCGGGCCGAAGCGCGGGGGCGACGGCGCGGCCTGGCCGGGCCGCGGGGCGTCGGCGCCGTCGGCGAGCAGGACGTCCGCCGGGCCCTCCGTGGCCGTCCCGTCGATGCGCTCACCGGGCAGCAGACGCACCGGGACGCCGAGCTGTGCGCGGAGACACACATCCCGTTCCCGGACACCCGCCTGGGTGACGGGGACCGCACCGCGGGCCAGTCCGGCCCGCACACGCTGGGCCAACGGCCCCGACAGCGCCCCCAACGGCTCGTAGACGCGGAGGTAGCAGGCGAAGGGGGCGGGCACGGGCGCGATGGTGCCATGTCACGTCGCACGGGCGTTCGGACACACGGTATGGTGGCTCTACGAGCATTTCTATGAGAAGAGGGGGGCCGCCGGATGTCTCCGGCCGCCCCCCGCCCTGTTCAAGGGGGTCATTGCCCATGGGACGCGGACGAGCCAAGGCGAAGCAGACGAAGGTCGCTCGCGAGCTCAAGTACAGCTCCCCGACGACCGATTTCGACGCCCTGCAGCGGGAGCTGGGAGCGGGTGACCCGTTCTCCCGCTACACGAGCGAGGACGACGACCACGCCGACTCCCGCAGCTCCGAGTACAGCTACGAGGAGCGCTGACCCCCACCCGAGGGGTCGTCTCGCCACCACGCTTCACCCGCCCGGTCGCCGGGCATCCCGCCCCGTCCGCGTCGCCCGAGAGGGCACACGGACGGGGCGCGCTTCGGTGCGCGCCCACGACGAGGTCGGCGACCGGGGACGGGGAGCGATGGCGAAGACGTTCAGCAAGGGCGACAAGGTCCAGTGGAACTGGGGCAACGGCACGGGTGAGGCCGAGGTCAAGGAGATCCACACCGAGCGGGTCGAGCGGAAGATCGCCGGCAAGAACCAGACCCGCAACGGCAGCGACGACAACCCGGCCTACGTGCTCGAGCAGTCGGACGGCCGCCAGGTCCTCAAGCTGCACAGCGAGCTGGGGAAGGCCGACTAGCGGCTGTTCCTTCCGGATCATCAGCACACCGGACAGGGCCGGCGCGAGTCGGGACTGCCCAGTGTGCTCCTGATCATTGATAGCGGCGGGGCGGCCTGCCCCAAGCATTGATCAACAGCACGCCAGGCAGCGCGCAGTCCGATCCCGATGTCTCCAGTGCTCATGATCATCGGCGTGAGGACGCGCAGGCGCGGCAGCCTGGCGCGGCGACCTAGAAGCGTGGGTGGTCCCCGTGCAGGACCGCCTCGCCGGGCGTACCCATCCCGCCGTCGGCGTGGCGGATCTCGCCGAGCACCCACGCCGGGACGTGCTTCGCGGTGAGCACCGCGAGGGCCCGGTCGACGTCCTCCGGCGGCACGATCGCCACCATGCCGACGCCCATGTTGAAGGTCGTCTCCATGTCGGCGCGCTCCACGCGGCCGCGGCCGGCGATGAGCTTGAACACCGGCGCCGGCGTCCACGTCGTGCGGTCGAGGTCCGCCCGCAGGCCGTCGGGCAGCACCCGCGCGAGGTTCGCGCACAGCCCGCCGCCGGTGACGTGGGCGAACGTGCGCACGTCGGTCTCGGCGGCGAGCGCGAGGCAGTCGCGGGCGTAGATCCGGGTCGGGCGCAGCAGCTCCTCGCCGAGGGTGTGGCCGAACTCCTCGACGTGCCCGTCGAGGGACATCCGCCCGATCTCGAGCAGCACCCGCCGCGCGAGTGAGTAGCCGTTGGAGTGCAGGCCCGACGCGGCCATGGCGATCACCTGGTCGCCGGCGCGCACGCGGTCGGGGCCCAGCACCGCGTCGGCCTCCACGACCCCGACGCCGGTGGCCGAGAGGTCGTAGTGGTGGGGCTGCATGACCCCGGGGTGCTCCGCGGTCTCCCCGCCGAGCAGGGCGCAGCCGGCGATCCGGCAGCCCTCGGCGATCCCGGAGACGATCGCCTCGACCTTCGCCGGGTCGAGGCGCCCGATGGCCAGGTAGTCCTGCAGGAACAGCGGCTCCGCCCCGCACACCACGAGGTCGTCCACGACCATCGCGACGAGGTCGAGCCCGACCGTGTCGTGCTTGTCGGCGGCCTGCGCCACCGCGATCTTGGTGCCGACGCCGTCGGTGGAGGCCGCCAGCAGCGGCTCGGTGTACTTCGAGGTGCGCAGCGCGAACAGCCCCGCGAAGCCCCCGATGCCGCCCATCACCTCGGGGCGCGCGGTGGACGCGGCGAGCGGCTTGATGCGCTCCACCGCCCGCTCACCCGCGGCGACGTCGACGCCCGCGGCGGCGTAGCTCGAGGCGTCGGAGCGCGATCCGGCCGTCACGGGCGCGAGAGGGCGTCCTCGGCCCCGTAGCCGTGGCTGGAGCGCGTGGACGGGACGGCGTCGGTCGCCGCGGCGTTCACGGGCACGGGCACGCCGGAGCGCGTCCCGGTCGCCTCGTGGACGAGGTTGCCCGAGTCGCCGCACGGCGTGCCGGTCACGTCCTCGAGCATGTGCTTGCCGACCATCGCCTCGTCGGGCAGCGCGATCGGGTACTGCCCGGAGAAGCACGCCGTGCACAGCCGCGAGCGCGGCTGCTCGGTGGCGGCGACGAGGCCCTCCTGGGAGATGTAGCCCAGGCTGTCGGCGCCGACCGAGCGGCGGATGCCCTCGTTGTCCAGGCCGTTGGCGACCAGCTCGGCGCGCGAGGCGAAGTCGATGCCGTAGAAGCAGGGCCAGCGCACCGGCGGGCTCGCGATCCGGACGTGCACCTCCACGGCGCCGGCCTCGCGCAGCATCCGGACCAGGGCGCGCTGGGTGTTGCCGCGGACGATCGAGTCGTCCACCACGACCAGCCGCTTGCCCCGGATCACCTCGCGCAGCGGGTTGAGCTTGAGCCGGATGCCGAGCTGGCGGATGGTCTGCGAGGGCTGGATGAAGGTCCGGCCCACGTAGGCGTTCTTGACCAGCCCCATGCCGTAGGGGATCCCCGACGCCTCGGCGTACCCGACCGCGGCCGGCGTCCCCGACTCGGGCACCGGGATCACGAGGTCCGCCTCGGCGGGGTGCTCGCCGGCGAGCCGGCGCCCGATCTCCACGCGCGTCGAGTGCACGCCGCGGCCGGCGATCGAGGTGTCGGGGCGGGCGAGGTAGACGTACTCGAACACGCAGCCCTTGGGCTCGGGCGCGGCGAAGCGGGAGGACCGCAGGCCCTCGGCGTCGATCGCGAGCAGCTCGCCCGGCTCGACCTCGCGGACGAACGACGCGCCGACGATGTCCAGCGCCGCGGTCTCCGAGGCCACCACCCACCCGCGGTCGAGGCGGCCCAGCACCAGCGGGCGCACCCCGTGGCGGTCGCGCGCGGCGTAGAGCGTGGTCTCGTCGCAGAAGGCGAGGCTGAAGGCGCCCCGCAGGTCCGGCAGCAGCCGCAGCGCCGCCTCCTCCACGCCGAGGTCGGCGGCGGACTCGGCGAGCAGCCCGGTGATGACGTCGGAGTCGGTGGTGGCGGCCATCCGGGCCCGGCCGTCCGGCACGCCGTCGGGGAGCTTGCGGCCGACG
Source organism: uncultured Actinomycetota bacterium (assembly GCA_963716955.1). Lineage (GTDB taxonomy): Bacteria > Actinomycetota > Actinomycetes > Mycobacteriales > Pseudonocardiaceae > Actinomycetospora. Next base: position 117,993 of record CAVQUY010000009.1, on the reverse strand, counting down.
AGCTCGGCGGTGTTGACGAGGTTGCCGTTGTGCCCGAGGGCGATCCCGGTGCCGGCCGGCGTCGTGCGGAAGGTCGGCTGCGCGTTCTCCCAGGTCGGCGACCCGGTCGTCGAGTACCGCGTGTGCCCGACGGCGAGGTGCCCGCGCAGCGAGGTGAGCGTCTGCTCGTCGAAGACCTGGCTGACCAGCCCGAGGTCCTTGAACACCACGATCTGGCGGCCGTCGGACACGGCGATGCCCGCGGCCTCCTGGCCGCGGTGCTGCAGCGCGAACAGCCCGAAGTAGGTCAGCTTCGACACGTCCTCCCCCGGAGCCCACACGCCGAAGACGCCGCACTCCTCGTGGGGCACGTCGTCGGCGGGAGGCGAGGTGGGGGCTGGCGGGGCGGAGGGACTGGACGGCTCCGGACCGGGACCGGCTGCGACCACCGAGGGGCTCCTCGAGACGGGGGCGGGAAGCACCTCCAGCGTACGTGGGCGACCCGTCGCGGTCGCGGGTCGCGGCGGTGACACCGGCCCCTTCGCCGTCACGAACCGGACGAAGCGCCCGCGGCGACGACGGGTCCGGGCCAGGGCGGGCCGTCCGGATCCCGCAGCACCTCGAGGACGTCCTCGCGCGGCAGCGCGGCCGCGAAGTGCCAGCCCTGGCCCTCGTCGCACCCGAGGCGGCGCAGCCGGGCGGCCTGGGCCGGGGTCTCGACGCCCTCCGCGCACACCGTCATGCCGAGGGCGTGCCCGAGCTCGACGAGGGTCCCGACGATGCGCTCGTCCACCGGGTTGGTGACGTCGGCCTCCCGCAGCCCCTCGCCGAAGGAGCCGTCGAGCTTGATGACGTCCACCGGCAGTTTGCGCAGGTAGGACAGGTTGGAGTAGCCGGTGCCGAAGTCGTCGATCGCGATGCGCACGCCGAGGGCGCGCAGCCCGTCGAGCGCCTTGAGCGGGGCGCCCTCGTCGCTGGTCAGGGCCCGCTCGGTGAGCTCGATCTGCAGCATGTGCGGCGGCAGGCCGGTCTCCGCGAGCACCGCCTCGACGTCGGGGAGCAGCGTCGGCTCGTGCAGCTGGCGGGGCGCGACGTTGACCGAGACGAACGGGGCCGCGTCGCCGAACTCGTCGCACCAGAGCCGGGCGTCGCGGCAGGCGCGCGCCAGCACCCAGTGCCCGAGCGGCACGATCGCGCCGGTCTCCTCGGCGAGCCCGATGAACCGGCCGGGCCCCAGCACCCCCAGCTTCGGGTGGTGCCAGCGCACCAGCGCCTCGACGCCGCGCATGCCGTGGTCGGCCATCGACACCAGCGGCTGGTAGAGCACGAAGAACTCCTCGCGCTCGATCGCCGCGGGCATGGCCGCCGACAGGGCGAAGCGCGTGATCTCGGCCTCGTCGCGGTTCGGGTCGTGCAGCGCCCACCGCCCGCGCCCGTCGGCCTTCGCGGAGTAGAGCGTCAGGTCGGCCGCGCGCATCAGGTCGGAGGTGTCGCCGCCGACGACGCCGCGCTCGACGATGCCGATGCTCGCCGTGATCGACAGCTCCTGGCCGGCGAGGACCAGGGGCCGGGAGAGCGCGTCGAGGATCCGCTCGGCGAGGGCCACGAGCTGCGCCTCGCCGCGCGAGTTCTCGACGAGGACGACGAACTCGTCACCGCCCATCCGGGCGACGAGCTCGCCGTCGGTGGCCTGCTCGGCGAGGCGCTGCGCGACGGCCTGCAGCATGAGGTCGCCGACCTCGTGGCCGAGGCTGTCGTTGACCGCCTTGAAGCCGTCGAGGTCGAGGAAGCAGAGCCCGACCCGGCGCGACGAGCCCGCGGGGGTGGTGTCGAAGATCCGCTCGATCCGGTCGGAGAACAGCGCGCGGTTCGGCAGCGTCGTCAGGGTGTCGTGGTAGGCCTGGTACTCCAGGTGGGACTGGAGCATGTGCTGCTCGGTGACGTCCTCGAGCATCGCCACCTGGTAGGCGGGCGCGCCGTGCTCGTCGCGCACCAGCGACAGGGTCAGGTTGCAGATGATCTCCTCGCCGTCCTTGCGGTAGTACCGCTTCTCGGCGCGGAAGTTGTCCACCTCCCCGGCGAGCAGGCGCTCGTACTGCACCCACACCGACGGCACGTCGTCCGGGTGGGCGAGGTCCCCGACCGACCGGCGGCGCATCTCCTGGGCGGTGTAGCCGAACATCTGCGTCAGCGTGGGGTTGACCTCGACGATGCGCCCCTGCAGGTCGCCCAGCGCGATGCCGATCGCGGCCTCGTAGAACATCGCCCGGAACCGCGCCTCGCTGGCGTGCAGGGCCTGCTCGGTCTGGTGCCGCGCGACGATCACGGCCCGCCGGATCGCCTCCTGCTCGTCGAGGGTGCGGTCGCGCAGCTCCGTCGCGTAGCCCGACGCCAGGGCCCCGACCAGCACGGCGACGTCCTCGCGGACCGCGTCGCCGAGCAGCTCGGGCAGCCGGGTGGTGAGCAGGACGATCGTGCGCTCGACCGTCGAGGGGCCGGTGAAGTGCGCCGCGACGAGCCGCCGGCCCGCCTCGAGGCCGACGGCCGTGTCGCCGGGGCGGGTGCGCAGCGCCGCGACGAGGTCGGCCGAGATCTCGGTGAGGTACTCGACGAGCTCGTCGGACCCCATCGGCACGTAGCTCGTGCCCTCGACCTCGGCCGCCCAGGCCCGCGCGAGCGCCTCGACGGCGCCCTCGTCAGTCACGACGTCCCACGCCCGCGTACCCGGGGTTGCGCTCGGCCCCGTCGGGCACCGGGCCGTCCGGGCGCCAGAGGGGGATGTGGACGACACCGGGGTCGAGCACCGAGAAGCCGTCGAAGAAGCGCTCCACCTCGTCGCGGGGCCGCATCGACATGGGCGTGGGCGTCCGCCGGTAGAGCGCCACGTGGTCGTCGGCGCGCTGCGGCGCCCCGTCGGCGGAGGCGTGGCTGAGCACGAGGTGGCTGCCGGGGGCGAGCGCGTCGCGGTAGCGCGCGAGGGCCTCGCCGGGGCGGCGCTCGTCGCCGACGAAGTGCAGCAGGGCGACGGCGAGCAGCGCGACCGGGCGGTCGAGGTCGAGCACCGTGCGGGTGTCCGGGGCGTCGAGCACCGCGTTGACGTCGAGGAAGTCGGCGTGGACGACGCCGCAGCGGGGGTCGTCGGCCAGCAGCGCCCGGGCGTGCGCGACGGCGACGGGGTCGACGTCGACGTAGACCACGCGCGCCGCCGGGTCCTCGGCCTGGGCGACCTCGTGGACGTTCCCGGCCGTGGGGATCCCGGACCCGACGTCGAGGAACTGGTCGATGCCCGCCGCGACGCAGAGCCGGACGGCGCGCCGCATGAAGGCGCGGTTGGCCTGCATGATCCGCGGCAGGTCCGGCCAGTCCGCGATGGCCTGGCGCGCCATCTCGCGGTCGACCGCGAAGTTGTGGCTGCCGCCCAGGTAGTAGTCGTAGACCCGCGCCGCGCTCGGACGGTCGATGTCGACCTCCTGCGGCGCCCACGTCGGACGCGTCACTGGGTCACCACCCCCCGGTCACCGAGAGCATACGGGCGGGGACCGCGCGGGCGAGCGGCCACGATCGGGCGACGTCGGCCGCGGGCCGGCTTCACCACGCACCGTCCCGGACCGGGTCGGCGTCGGGGCTCGCGGGCGCGTCGGCGGGGCTCCCGGCGTCGGCCAGGGGCAGCCAGTGCGCGACCTGCGGGGCCCGGTGGCCGGAGGCGCGGACCGCGCCGGTGGCGACGGCGTCGTCGAAGCGGGTGCGGCCGAGCGCGAGGGCGCACCACGTCCGCGGGTCCGTCTCCACCACGTTGGGCGGGGTGCCGCGGGTGTGGCGGGGCCCGTCGACGCAGTGCACCGCACCGAACGGCGGCACCCGGACCTCGACGCTGCGGCCCGGGGCGACGTGCTCGAGCGCCGCGAGGGACGTGCGGACGGCCCCGGCGCGGGTCGCGCGGGGCGGGTCGGGCACGGTGTCGTCGGGAGCGGGTCCGTCGGGGCGCGCGTCGACCCAGGCGGCGACGGCGGCCAGGGCGCTGCGGACCTCGTCGGGTCGCGGGGCTCGGCGTGAGGGCATGGTGACCCGAATCTAGGCCCCCGCCGCCGAGCGCGCCGCCGTCGTCCGTGGTGGGCTGCGCCGGTGCTGCGACGCGCGCTCGGGGCGTTCCTGCTGCTGGTCCTCGCCGCCTGGGCCCGGGGGCTCGCGGCCGCCTCCACCATGGAGACCGACCACGCGGCCTACTGGCGACGGCGGGGCCGCTCCCCCGGGGACCTGCTGCTCGTCGCGCTCGGCGACTCGCTCGCCCAGGGGCTCGGGGCGATCCACCCGGAGCGGTCGTGGGCGGGGCGGCTGGCGGACGCGTGGGAGGCCCGGACGGGTCGCCGGGTCCGGGTGCTCTGCCTCGGCGTCTGCGGGGCGGGGGTGGCCGAGGTGCTCGCCGACCAGCTGCCGCAGGTGCCCGCGGCGGCGCTGCGGGGCGAGCCGGGCACGCTGATCGCGCTCGAGGTGGGCACCAACGACGCCTCGGGGGGCACCGACCCGGAGGAGTTCCGGCGGCTGCTCACGCGGGTGTGCGCGGCGCTGCCGGCCGGGTCGCTGGTGGGCGACGTCCCCGACCTGAAGCGCGGGGCGGTGCGCCGGGCCGGGGCCCGGCTCTCGGCGGTGGCGCGCGAGGTCGTGGCGGCCCACCCGCAGCTGCGCCCGGCGCGGGTGGAGGCCGCGCACGCACGGGGTCGTCCCGTGGGAGTTCGGCCCGGACCTCGCGCACCCCAACGGGCTGGGCTACCGGCGGTTGGCGCGCGCGTTCACGGCGGCGTTGGGGAGCTGAGGCCGGGGCCCGTCCGGCCCATGGGTGAGCGGCGCCGTCCTGGCGTCAGGTGCCAGCATCGTGCCGTTGCTGTCGTGGGGTCGGCGGGCGGCCCGTGGGTGAACGGCGCCGTCCTGACGTCTGACGCCAGGATCGTGCCGTTGCTGCCGATCCCGGCCAGGCCTCAGGCGTCGAGCACGGCCGGCAGGGTCGCCGCCGAGATCGTCGCCAGCTCCGCCACGTCCAGCGGGTCGACCCCGCCGATCGCGAGGACGTCGCCGCCGACCTCGCCGAGGCGCGCCGCGGGCTGGCCGAGCTCGACGCACAGCCGCGCGAGGTCCGCCTCGGCCGCGGCCGGCACCGTCACCACCATGCGGGCCGCCGACTCGGAGAACAGCAGCGCGGCGACGTCGAGCGACCCCGCCCCGGGCGGCGGCGTGACCGTCGCGCCGCGCCCGGACACCACCGCCGCCTCCACCAGCGCCTGCGCGAGCCCGCCGTCGGAGACGTCGTGCGCCCCGGAGAAGAGCCCGGCCGCCGCGCCCTGCGCCATCACCTCGGCCAGGCGGGCCTCGACGTCGAGGTCGCAGACCGGGGGACGCCCGCCGAGGTGGTCGTGCACGACGCCGGCCCACGCCGACCCGTCGAGCTCGTCGCGCGTCTCCCCGAGCAGCCACACCGCGTCGCCGTCGGGACCGAAGCCGGCCGGCAGCGCGCGGTGGACGTCCTCGACGAGGCCCAGGACCCCGACGACGGGGGTCGGGAGGATCGCCGTCGTGCCGGTCTGGTTGTAGAAGCTGACGTTGCCGCCGGTCACCGGGATGCCGAGCTGCGCGCAGCCCTGGGCGAGCCCGTCCACGGCCTCGGCGAACTGCCACATCACGCCCGGGTCCTCGGGGGAGCCGAAGTTCAGGCAGTCGCTGACGGCGACCGGGCGGGCCCCGGACGCGGCGACGTTGCGCATCGCCTCGGCGAGCGCGAGCCGCGCGCCCTCGCGGGGGTCGAGCAGGCAGAACCGCGCGTTGCAGTCGATCGAGAGGGCGATGCCGCGGTCCCCGGCGTCGTCGAGGCGCAGCACGCCCGCGTCGGCGGGCGTGGCGGCGGTGGTGTTGCCCCGGACGTAGCGGTCGTACTGGTCGGTGACCCAGGAGCGGGACGCGAGCTGCGGCGAGGCGGCGAGCCGGGCGATCGTGTCGGCCAGCTCCGCGGGCGTCGAGGGCCGGGCCAGGCCCGCCGTCGTGTCGGCCTGCAGGGCGTCCTGGCGCTCCGGGCGCGCGACCGGCCGGTGGTAGACGGGGCCGTCGTGGGCGACGGTGCGCGGCGGGACGTCGACGACGGTCTCGCCCCCGGCGGTGATGCGCAGGTTCTCCCCGTCGGTGACCTCGCCGATGACGGTGGCCGTGACGTCCCACCGCTCGCAGACCGCCATGAAGGCGTCCACGTTCTCCGGGGTGACCACCGCGCACATCCGCTCCTGCGACTCCGAGGAGAGGATCTCGGCGGGCGTCATGTCCTTCGCGCGCAGCGGGACGGTGTCGAGGTCGATCGCCATGCCGCCGTCGCCGGCGCTCGCGAGCTCGCTGGTCGCGCAGGACAGGCCGGCGCCGCCGAGGTCCTGGATCCCGACGACGAGGCCCGCGCGGTAGAGGTCGAGGCAGCACTCGATGAGCACCTTCTCGGCGAACGGGTCGCCGACCTGGACGCTCGGGAGCTTCTTGTGCCCGCCGCCCCCCGCGGACCCGGTGAAGGTCTCGGACGCCAGCACCGACACCCCGCCGATCCCGTCGAGGCCGGTGCGCGCCCCGAAGAGCACGATCTTGTTCCCGACGCCGGAGGCGAAGGCCAGGTGCAGGTCCTCGACCCGCAGCACCCCGACGCACAGCGCGTTGACCAGCGGGTTGCCGGCGTAGGTGGGGTCGAAGACGACCTCGCCGCCGAGGTTGGGCAGGCCGAGGCAGTTGCCGTAGAAGCCGACCCCGGAGACGACGCCGGGCAGCACGCGGGCGGTGTCGGGGGCGTCGAGCGGGCCGACGCGCAGGCCGTCCATGACCGCGACCGGGCGGGCGCCCATCGCCATGATGTCGCGGACGATGCCCCCGACCCCGGTGGCGGCGCCCTGGTGCGGCTCGACGTAGGACGGGTGGTTGTGGGACTCGATCTTGAAGGTGACCGCCCAGCCGTCGCCGACGTCGACGACGCCCGCGTTCTCCCCGATGCCGGCGAGCAGGTGGCGGCGCATCTCGTCGGTCGTCGTCTCGCCGAAGCGCCGCAGGTGCACCTTGGAGGACTTGTAGGAGCAGTGCTCGGACCACATCACCGAGTACATGGCGAGCTCGGCGTCGGTCGGCCGGCGGCCGAGGATCTCCCGGATCCGCGCGTACTCCTCGTCGCGCAGGCCGAGCGCCGCGTAGGGCTGCTCGCGCTCCGGGGTGGCTGCCGCGGCCTCGACCGTGTCGGCGGGCTCGGTCGTACCCGAAGAGGTGGTCGTTCCGGCGGGGGCGGTTCCGGGGGCGGCCTGCGCGGTCACGTCCCCGACCCTACGCACGGTCCGGCGACCCGGCGCGGGCCGTGGCGGTGCCCACGACGAACGTGGTCGAAACGACCCGGACGACGGAAGTGGTCCCCCGGCGGTGTCCGATGCGTCACTCGTCGTGCGTCACCGACCGCACATCTCACTCACCATGCGTGTCCACCGATCAGGTGGCCGTTCGTGGTCCGACTACGACGTCTCGGCGAGTCCGCGCGTGGCGTGTCGCGTCAATGCCGGTGACTGTCGGACCCCGGATCCATGATGGCGCCATGACCGCAGCTTCCGTCCGCGCACAGTGGGCCGGCCTCGAGCCGGCACGCGGCTCCGCGCCGGCACCGGGGAGCGCCACCGCACCGACGGCGGCCTCCTCGTCCGTCGAGGACGCCGCCGGGCCCTCACGGCCCGACCCGCTGGCCGCCCTCCCCCCGATCCTCGACCGTGAGCTCGTCGAGGTCCGCCGTCACCGCCTCGAGCTCGCCGGCCGGGTGCCGGCGAGCGTCGCGCCGTACGTCGACCCCTCGCAGGGCATGCTCGAGCTCGTGTTCGACGGGGTGGCCGGCCCGGTCGTCCTCGCCGTCGCGCCCGGCGCCCGCGGGGACACGATCGTGCCCGTCCTGCCCGCGCCGGCCCCGGAGCGGGACGACGGCATGGAGGTCGGGGACGTCGCACCGTTCGACGAGGTGGTGGGCGACACCCTCGAGGACGTCGACCGCGTCGTCGGCCACGTGGAGCGGCCCGACGAGATGCGGGGCCTGGTCCTGCACCTCGGCGGGCGGATGCTGATGCTCTACGCCGACCTGTGGGAGCTGCGGGTCACGCTGCTGCCGTGAGCCGGGCCAGCACCGACGTGAACAGGCCCAGCCCGTCGGTGCTCGGCCCGGTGAGGGCGTCGATGGCGTGCTCCGGGTGGGGCATGAGTCCCACCACGCGCCCGTCGGCGGAGCACACCCCGGCGACGTCGCGCAGCGCACCGTTGGGGGCGGGCTCCGCGTAGCGGAACACCACCTGGCCCTCGCCCTCGAGGCGCGCGAACGTCTCGTCGTCGGCGACGAAGCGACCCTCGCCCGACTTGAGGGGCACGGTGATCTCCGCGCCCGCCGTGAAGTCGGTGGTCCAGGCCGTCGTCGCGTTCTCCACGCGCAGACGGATCTCGCGGCAGATGAAGCGCAGCCCGGAGTTGCGCACCAGGGCGCCGGGCAGCAGCCCCGCCTCGCAGAGGATCTGGAAGCCGTTGCAGATGCCGAGGACCGGGAGCCCCCGGTGGGCGGCCTCGACGACCGGGCCCATGACCGGGGAGCGCGCCGCGATCGCGCCGGCGCGCAGGTAGTCGCCGTAGGAGAACCCGCCCGGCACGACCACGGCGTCCACGCCCTGCAGGTCGGTGTCGCGGTGCCACAGGGACACCGCCTCGCCGCCCGCGTAGCGCACGGCCCGGGCCGCGTCGACGTCGTCGAGGGTCCCGGGGAAGGTGATGACCCCGACGCGCGCGGTCATGCCCGCGCCCCGTCGGCGTCGGCCGCGTCCGCGGACGTCGTGCGGTGGACCACCCATTCCTCCATCACGGGGTTGGCGAGCAGCGTCCCGGCGATGCGCTCGAGCTCGGCGTCGGACACCGCGTCGTCGACCTCGAGGACGAAGTGCTTGCCCTGGCGGACGTCGGCCACGCCGGTCACCCCCAGCCGGCCCATCGCGCGGGCCACGGCCTGCCCCTGGGGGTCGAGGATCTCCGCCTTCGGCAGGACGTCGACGATCACGCGTGCCACGTCGTCCACGGTACCGGGTTCGCGGATCCGCCCGACGGGGAAGAGCCCGGCCATGAGCGCCACCGAACTCGTGCACCTCGGTCACGCCTGCGTCGTCGTCGACACCGGCGCGGCCCGCGTCCTGATCGACCCCGGGGCCTTCTCGGAGGGCTGGCAGACCCTCGAGGGACTGGACGCGATCCTCGTCACCCACCAGCACGTCGACCACCTCGACGTCGAGCGCCTCCCCGCGCTGCTCGAGCAGAACCCCGACGCCGAGCTCGTCGTCGACCCCGGCACCGCGAACGTGCTGCGCGAGCGCGGGATCGCGCACACCCGCCGCGAGCCCGGCGAGGAGTTCACCGTCGGCGGCACCCGCGTCGAGGTCGTCGGGACCGCGGCCGGTGAGCACGCGGTGATCCACCCCGACATCCCGGTGATCGCCAACAACGGCTACGTGCTGCGCGCCGAGGGCGGCACGGTGATGCACCCCGGCGACGCGTACGTCCCGGCCCCGGCCGGCGTCGACGTGCTCCTGCTGCCGACCGGCGCGCCGTGGCTCAAGGTCTCCGAGGCCGTGGACTACCTGCGGGCCGTGGCGCCGCCGATCGCGGTCCCGATCCACGAGGCCGTCCTCGCGAACCCCGACCTGCACTACGGGCTGTTCGACTCGCTGTCCCCCGACGGCACCGACGTGCGCGTCCTGGCGCGGGGGCTGGCGACGCCCCTGTAGAGGTGCGCTTCGCGCACGTGAGCACTTTCCCGTGTCATATGACGGAGAGTGCTCACGAGCGCGGAGGCACCTATGCGGTCGTCGACCACAGCTCCGGGTCGAGCGCGACGGCCGCGCCACGGCGCGCCCGCTGGGCGCGTCCGACGAGCCCGGCGCGACGGCGGGCACGGCCCCGTCGGCGAGGGCGACGTCCACCGCCGCGACCAGCGCCTCGACACCGGCGGCCACGTCGACGGTGAGGTGACGCAGGTCGGGCCCGGCCGGCCGCCGGCGGGCGCGGGCCAGTCCGAGCCGGGACGGCGCCGGGTCGCCGGGGCGCACGACCGGACCGGCCACACCCGCCGTCGGGACCCCGTCGGGCCCGAGCCGGTGGACCCCGGCGTCGTCGAGGAGCAGGTCGAGACCGGCCTCGGCGAGCGCGAGGCGCGTGCCGGCGGACACCGTCCAGCCGGGCGCGGCGAACCCGTCCACGGACAGGCCGAGCGCCTCGGCCGAGCGGGACGCGCCGGCCAGGCGCAGCCGGGCCTCGAGGACGGGCAGGCGGCGGTAGGGGCGGGCGTCGTCGTGCACCGACCGGAAGCCGTGCAGCAGCACCGCGTCCCCGGCGCGGCGGCGGGCGGCGGCGAACGCGGCCACCTCGGGGTGCGGGCGCGGGCCGACCAGCAGCGTCAGCGGCACCCGGCGCGCGTCGAGGGCGTCGCAGCACTCGACCGCCGCGGCGAGGGGGGCACCGGGGCCGAGCCCGGAGAGCGAGACCAGGAGGTGCACAGCCCCCATCAGGCCCCACGGATGTGAGGGGCGGTCGACCGACCACGTGAACGCCGGGGCGACAACCCCGGAATCTCCTACAGCGCCGGCGGCCAGGCCCGCCCGGTGAGCCGGGTGTAGGCCTCGACGTAGCGCGCCCGGGTCGCCTCGACGACGTCGTCGGGCAGCGGGGGCGGCGGCGCGTCGCCGTGGCGGTCCCACCCGGACTCGGGCGAGGTCAGCCAGTCGCGGACGTACTGCTTGTCGAACGAGGGCTGCGGCCGGCCCGGCTCGTAGGTGTCGGCGGGCCAGAAGCGCGACGAGTCGGGGGTGAGGACCTCGTCGCCGAGCACGAGGGCGCCGGAGGGATCGACGCCGAACTCGAGCTTGGTGTCCGCGAGGATGATCCCGCGCGAGGCCGCGTAGGCCGCCCCCGTCGCGTAGATCGACAGCGTGAGGTCCCGCAGCGCGCCGGCGAGCTCGGACCCGACCTGCTCGGCCACCTGATCGAAGGACACGTTCTCGTCGTGCTCGCCGAGCGCGGCCTTCGTCGCCGGGGTGAAGATCGGCTCCGGGAGCATGCTCGCCTCGGTGAGCCCGTCGGGCAGCGGCGACGCCGCAGACGGCGCCGTCGCGGCGGTAGTCGACGACGCCGGACCCGGCCAGGTAGCCCCGCGCCACGCACTCCACCGGGATCATCTCCAGGCGGCGGACCAGCAGCGCGCGCCCGCGGACCTCGTCGGGGATGCGCTCGTCGCGGGCGGCGACGAGGTGGTGCGCGAGCGGGGGCGCGCCGCGGTCGCTGCTCGAGGTCCCCGGCCTGCGCGCCGAGCAGGCCGAACCAGAACACCGAGAGCGCGGTGAGGACGCGGCCCTTGTCCGGGATCGGGGTGTCGAGGACGTGGTCGAACGCCGAGATGCGGTCGGAGGCCACCAGCAGCAGCGTCTCGTCGTCGACCTCGTAGAGGTCGCGGACCTTCCCGGACGCGAGGTGCGGGTAGTCCGCGAGCACAGCCACGGGCGGCGAGGCTAGAGGATCGGGGCGGGGGCGTAGGCCGCCGCCTCCGGGCGCGCCGCGGCGATCTCGGCGACCCGCCGCGCGACCTCCGCCACCTGGGCGCCCGCGGCGCCGACGAAGGCCGCGGGGTCGGCGACGGCGGCGGCGAGGTCGCCCTCGGAGACCCCGAGCCGGGAGTCGGCGGCGAGCCGGGCCAGCAGGTCGTTGCCCTCGGTGCCCTTCTCCCGCATGTCCAGGGCCACCGCGCGGGCGTGCTCGGCGACGATCTCGTGGGCCGTCTCGCGACCCACCCCCGCCCGCACGGCGGCCATCAGCACGGCCGTCGTCGCGAGGAAGGGCAGGTAGCGGTCGAGCTCGCGGGCGATCACCGCCGGGTAGGCGCCGAACTCGTCGAGCACCGTCAGGAACGTCTCGAGCAGGCCGTCGATCGCGAAGAACGCGTCGGGCAGCGCCACGCGGCGCACCACCGAGTCGGAGACGTCGCCCTCGTTCCACTGGTTCCCCGCCAGCTCCGCGACCATCGACGCGTTCCCGCGCAGCACGACGGCGAGGCCGTTGACCCGCTCGCAGGACCGGGTGTTCATCTTGTGCGGCATCGCCGACGACCCGACCTGGCCCGCCTGGAACCCCTCGGTGACGAGCTCCTGGCCGGCCATGAGCCGGATCGTGGTGGCGAGCGACGACGGGCCCGCGGCGAGCTGCACGAGCGCGGAGAGCGCGTCGTGGTCGAGCGAGCGCGGGTAGACCTGCCCGACGCTGGTGAGGACCTCGGAGAACCCGAGGTGGGACGCCACCCGCCGCTCGAGGTCGGCCAGCTTGGCCGCGTCGCCGTCGAGCAGCCCGAGCATGTCCTGGGCGGTGCCGACCGGGCCCTTGACGCCGCGCAGCGGGTAGCGCTCGATCAGCTCGGTGATCCGCCGGTACGCGACCAGGGTCTCGTCGGCGGCCGAGGCGAACCGCTTGCCCAGCGTGGTGGCCTGGGCGGCGACGTTGTGGGAGCGCCCGGCCATGACCAGCTCGGAGTGCTCGGTGGCCAGGCGCGCGAGGCGGGCGAGCACCGCGACGGTCTTGTCCGCGACCAGGCGCAGCGAGTCCCGGATCTGGAGCTGCTCGACGTTCTCGGTGAGGTCCCGGCTCGTCATGCCCTTGTGCACGTGCTGGTGGCCCGCGAGGTCGTCGAACTCCTCGATGCGGGCCTTGACGTCGTGGCGGGTGCGCCGCTCGCGGGCGGCGATCGAGTCGAGGTCGACGGTGTCCAGCACGCGGCGGTAGTCCTCGAGGACCCCGTCCGGGACGTCGATCCCCAGGTCGGCCTGGGCGGCGAGCACCGCCAGCCACAGCTCGCGCTCGGCGACGACCTTGCGCTCGGGCGACCACAGGTCGCGCAGGGCGGGCGAGGCGTAGCGCGCGGCGAGGACGTTGGGGATCACGTGTCCCGAGGATACGGGTGAGGATGGGACGCCGTGACCACCGTTGACGTCCTGACCCCCGTTGACCTGCGCTCCGACACCGTCACCCGGCCCTCGGCCGCGATGCGGGAGGCGATGGCGACCGCCGACGTCGGCGACGACGTCCTCGACGGCGACCCGACGCTCGACGCGCTGGCGCGCCGGGTCGCGGACCTGCTCGGCGTCGAGGCCGCGCTGTGGACCCCGACCGGGTGCATGGCGAACGCGATCGCGCTCATGGACCACCTCGAGCGCGGGGACCGCTTCCTCGCCCCGGCCGGCGCGCACGTGCTCGAGGCCGAGCTCGGGACGTCGGCCTGGCTCGCCGGCGGCCTCCCGGCGCCGCTGCCCCACAGCGCGGGACCGGGTCGTCCGACGCCGGACGGGGTGACCGCCGCGGCCGGCACCGCGGGCCCGTACTTCGGGCTGCGGACGCGGCTGCTGTGCCTGGAGAACACCCACAACTCGGCGGGCGGCGCGGTGACCCCGGTCGACGAGCACCGGGCGCTCGTGGCGGCGGCCCACGACGCCGGGCTCGCGGTGCACCTCGACGGCGCCCGGATCTGGCACGCCGCGGTGGCGCTCGGGGTGCCGCCGGCGGCGCTGGTCGAGGGCGTCGACACCGTCAGCGTGTGCCTGTCCAAGGGGCTGGGCGCGCCGATGGGGTCGCTGGTGGCCGGGTCGGCGGCGTTCGTCACGCGCGCGTGGCGGCTGCGCAAGATGCTCGGCGGCGGGATCCGGCAGGGCGGGGTGGTCGGCGCGGCGGGCCTCGTCGCGCTGGACGGGATCGCCGACCTCGCCGCCGACCACGAGCACGCCCGGCTGCTCGCCGACGGCCTGCGGGCGCGCGGCTGGCCGGTCTCGACGCCGGACACCAACATCGTGCTGGTCCCGACCTCCGACGCGGCGACCGTCGTCGCGGGGCTCGGCGCGGTCGGGGTGCGGGCGGTGCCGTTCGGGCCCGGGGTGCGGTTCGTGACGCACCGGGACGTGTCGCGCGACGACGTCGAGGCGGTGCTGGAGCGCGCGGCGGACCTGCCCGTGCCGGCGTGAGGGGGCGGGCTACGCCGTCGGGAGCCAGCGCCCGAGCCGGACCAGGGCCTCGCGGACGTCGTCGGTGGCGCCGGCGAAGGAGAGCCGGATCCAGGTGTGGCCGTCGACCGGGTCGAAGTCGATGCCCGGCGCCACCGCGACCCCGGTCTCCTGCAGGAGCCGCCGCCCGAAGGCCAGCGTGTCGTCGGTGTGGTGGGAGACGTCGGCGTAGACGTAGAACGCGCCGTCGGCCGGGGCGAGCCGGGTCAGCCCGATCTGCGGGAGCCCCTCGAGCAGCAGGGCGCGGTTGACGGCGTAGCGCTCGACGTGGGAGTCGGCCTCGGCGTAGGCGGCGTCGGTGAACGCGGCGAGCGCCGCCATCTGGGCCGGCACCGGCGCGCAGACGGTGAAGTTCCCGGAGATCACGTCGACGGCCCGGCGCAGCCGCTCGGGCACGAGCAGCCACCCGAGCCGCCAGCCGGTCATCGACCAGTACTTCGAGAACGAGGTGACGACGACCGCCTCGTGGCTCGTGTTCCAGGCGGTCTCCGAGGCCGGGCTCGACGCGGCCGGAGGTCGTACTCGATGCCGTGGTAGATCTCGTCGCTGATCAGCTGGGTGCCGTGCTCGACGCACCACCGCGCGAGCGCCGCCAGCTCGTCGGGGTCGATGACGGTGCCCGTGGGGTTCGCCGGGCTCGCGACGATCAGGCCCGCGGGGGCCTCGGGGAGCTCCTCGAGCATCGCGACCGTCGGCTGGAAGCGGGTCTCCGGCCCGGTCGGCAGCTCGACGACGTGGCAGCCGAGGCTCGCGAGGATGTTCCGGTAGCAGGGGTAGCCGGGGCGGGCGAGGACGACGGTGTCGCCGGCGTCGAAGGCCGCGAGGAAGCTCAGCAGGAACCCGCCCGAGCCGCCGGTGGTGACGACGACGTCGTCGGCGGTCACCGTGTCGTCGCCGTAGCGGCGGCGGTGGTGGCCGGCGATCGCCGCGCGCAGCTCCGGCACGCCGAGCGAGCCCGAGTAGCCGAGGATCTGCTCCTCGAGGGCGGTCGCGGCGGCGCGGCGGACGTCGACGGGCGCGGGGGTCGACGGCTGGCCCGCCGAGAGGTTGACCAGGTCGCCGTGGGTGCGCTGGCGTTCCCCGGCCGCCGCCCACACGTCCATGACGTGGAAGGGCGGCACCTGGGCGCGACGGGCGGGGGTCCTCACCGGGGGCGAGCGCAGCGACGGGGATCGGATTCGGGCGGTCGTCACGCGCTCCACCCTGACACAGCGGGTCCCGCGGCCGGCCCGGCGGCGCCCCGCGGTCATGATCACGACTTCGGGGGCGACACGCGCACGATTCCGCGCGACACGCTCACGAAGTCCGGATCTCCGTCGGTCAGTAGCCGACGTAGTGGCCACCGCGGGCCAGGGCCTCGACGCCGGGCACGTTCGAGACGGACCCGTAGCGCTTGATGGCGTACCGGACGCCGGCGATGATGTTGTCGACCGGGTCGTGGATGTCGCCGTGCCCGGGCAGCTTGTTAGCGGCGAAGGTCGGGCCGATCGTCTGCATGAGGCCCACCGACGGCGTGCCCTTCGCGGCGTTGGAGTCCCAGCCGTTGGTGGCGTCCGGGTCGCCGCCCGACTCGTGGTCGATGATCGTCGCGATGTCGTCCGGGTCCATCTTGTCGGTGGGCACGCCGTGCTGGGCGAGGATCGCGGTGGCCTGGCGGATCCAGTCGCCGACCTTCCCGGGAGGGCCACCTCCGGGTCCCGGCGACGAGGACGCGTCGCCCGACCCGCCGTCGCCGGTCGAGCCGGTGTCGCCGTCGCCGGACCGCCGGTCGCCCTGGATCCGCTGCTCCGCCGTCGTGCGAGCTGGTCGCCGCCGAGCTCGCCCTGCGACCCGCTGTCGCCGGCCGCCGTCGGCGAGCCGGTGCCGGCCGAGTCGCGAGCCGCCGGACCCGCCGTCGTCCCCGGAGCCGGTGATCCGGGCGGCCTGGACCGGGTCGTCGGCGCCGACCGTCGCCCGCTGCCGGTCGGCCCACCGCGACGACGCGCCGGAGCCCCCGGACACCCCGGCGTCCGGCGACCGCAGCCGCGACCACCCGGTCATCTCCCCGGTGAGGGCGCGCACGCGCCGGGCCGACGCGGCGACCTCGGACTCGACGCGGTCCAGCGCGTCCTGCGCCCGGGCCGTGGGCATGGCGACCGCCGCCCGGACCTCGTCGGGGGTCGGTGACCCCGTGCGTGCCGGCCCGCGACGCCACGGCGTCGAGCGCGTCGGAGACGTGACCCGCGACCTCGTCGCGCAGCGACTGCAGCGTCCGACCCAGGTCCGCGAGCTCGCGCTGCGCGGCCCGGGCGGCGTCGCCGGTCGCGCCGCCGGCGCGGGTGAAGTCGGCGGCGTAGCGGACGAACGCGTCGGCGCCGGGCCCCTGCCAGGCCCGCGCGACCTCGTCGCCACCCCCCGCGACCGCCCGCACGGAGTCGTCCACGCCGTCGGCCAGCGACGCGAGCCGGCGACCGAGACCCGTCAGCGCCCCGGCGTCGATCCGCTCCACCCGCCGCGCGACGGCGAGCAGCTCCTCCGCGCCCGGGGTCGCCTCGAGCGCGCCCACGACGTCGTACCCCCACCCCGCCACGGACGGATCACCGCGACGCGGCCAGGGCGCCCAGTCCCGACGAGGGAGCCCGGGACCCCGCGGTGAGCCCACTGGCCCCCCGGGTCACGGCCCGCACGCCGTCCGCGCCGGTGGCGTCGGCGTCCTGCATCGAGCGCAGCGTGGCGTCGAGCGCCCGGTCGACCTCGTCCATCCGCGCGCCGCCCGCCGTCAGCTCGCCCTCCAGCGCCGCGCGGAGGTCCGCCAGCGCGCCGACGAGCGCGCCGCCGGAGGCGAGCCCGTCGACGCCGAGGTCGCCCGCGCCCGCGTCCAGCAGGTCGGCGAGCGCCGGGATGCGGCGTGCCTGCGCGGCGGCGGCGACGCGGGCCTGCTCGATGGCCGCGGAGCCGTAGACGAGGTCGGGCATGCCGGCGAGCCTAGGTCGGCGCCCGGCCGCACGGTGGCCGATCGGGACAAGTCGGGCCGCCGGAGACCGACATCGACGATGTGGCTTTCCTGTCACTCAATGCAAGCGTCGACGCTTCGCTTGCATTCAGGCTCACCCCGGGACCGCGATCCGCCCCTCGGCCGCGGCCCGCGCGATGTCGGTGCGGGCGTGGGCGCCGGGCAGGTGCACCGCGCCCAGCCGCTCGTAGGCGTCGGCGCGCGCCTCGGCGAGCGTCGCCCCGGTGCCGACCACGGAGAGGACCCGCCCGCCCGCGGAGACGACCGCCCCGTCGTCGCGCCGCCGGGTCCCCGCGTGCAGGACGCCGGGGGCGTCCGTCCCGGTGATCACGTCGCCGGTGCGGACCACGCCCGGGTAGCCCTCGGCCGCGACGACGACGGTCACGGCGTACCCGTCGGCCCAGCTCGGCGCGGGCTCGGCGCCGAGCCGTCCGGTGGCGGTCGCGAGCAGCAGCGAGGACAGCGACGAGCGCAGCAGCGCCAGCACGGCCTGCGTCTCCGGGTCCCCGAACCGGGCGTTGAACTCCACCACCTCCGGACCGGACGAGGTGAGGGCGAGCCCGGCGTAGAGCAGGCCCGAGAACGGGGTCCCGCGCCGCGCCATCTCGGCGGCGACCGGCCGCACGATCCGCTCCACGACGTCGTCGACGAGCGACGGGGACGCCCACGGCAGCGGGGCGTAGGCGCCCATGCCGCCGGTGTTGGGCCCGGCGTCGTCGTCGGCGAGGCGCTTCGCGTCCTGCGCGGGCAGCAGCGGCACGACGTCGGTGCCGTCGACGCAGCAGAACAGCGACACCTCGGGACCGTCGAGGAAGGACTCGACCAGCACCGGGTGCCCGCTCTCGAGCAGGGCCATCGCGTGCGCGCGGGCGTCGTCGTAGTCGGAGGTCACGAGCACGCCCTTGCCGGCCGCGAGCCCGTCGTCCTTGACCACCCAGGGCGCGCCGAACGCCGCGAGCACCGCGTCCAGCCGCGCCGGGGTGTCGACCACCTCCGCCGTCGCCGTGGGGACCCCGGCCGCGGCCATGACGTCCTTCGCGAACGCCTTCGAGCCCTCGAGGCGGGCGGCCGCGGCGGTCGGGCCGAAGCAGGGGATGCCGGCGTCGCGCAGGGCGTCGCCGACGCCCGCGACCAGCGGCGCCTCGGGCCCCACGACGACGAGGTCGGCGCGCCAGCGCCGCGCGAGGTCGACGACGGCGGGTCCGGACGTCGGCTCGGCCAGGCCGGGGTGCTCGGCGAGGCCCGCGGTGCCGGCGTTGCCCGGGGCCGCGGCCAGCGCCGTCACCGCCGGGTCGGCCGCGAGGGCGAGCAGCAGGGCGTGTTCGCGGGCTCCGGACCCGATGACCAGGACGCGCACGGCCGCCGACCCTACGGGCCCGGTCCGGCCGCCCCCGCCGCAGCCCGGTCGGCCGGCGGGTCGCCGGGTGTTCACGGGGGTCGCCGGTCGGGTGGCGGGCGGCGCGGCGCCGGGCAACGATCACCGACCATGGCTCTACCCGCCGCGCCGCGTTCGTGACCGCCGGTGGCCTCGCGGCCGTCGGCCTGGCCGCCTGCTCGACCGGCGGGTCGCCCGGCGCCTCGGGCGCCGCGCCCGCCCCGGCCGGCACCTCCGCGTCCAGCCCGCCGCCGGACGCGACGGCGGGCGGCCCCGCGCCGGTCGTCCCGGCCCCGGGCCCGGCACGGACGTCGGTGACGATCGTCGGGCACCGGGGCGCGGCCGGCTACCGCCCCGAGCACACCGTCGCGTCGTACTCGCTCGCGGCGCACTTCGGGGCGGACGCCGTCGACGTCGACCTCTGCGCCACCCGCGACGGCCACCTCGTCGCGCGCCACGAGCCGGAGATCGGCGGCACCACCGACGTCGCCGGGCACCCCGAGTTCGCGTCGCGCCGCACGACGAAGGTGATCGACTCGGTGCCCACCGACGGCTGGTTCACCGTCGACTTCACCCTCGCCGAGCTCAAGACGCTGCGGGCGGTCGAGCGCATCCCGGCGACCCGCCCGCACAACACGCTCTGGGACCGGCGCTACGAGATCCTCACCCTCGACGAGGTCCTCGACCTGCTCGACGGCCTCTCGCGCGAGCTGGGCCGCCGCGTCGGCATCCTCCCCGAGGTCAAGCACTCGACGTTCCACCGCTCGATCGGGCTTCCCGTCGAGCCGGTGCTCGTCGACACCCTGCGCCGCCGCGGGCTCGCGGCCGACCCGCACGTGATCATCCAGTCCTTCGAGACGGCGAACCTGAAGGATCTGAAGACCCAGCTCGGCTGTCCCCTGCTGCAGCTGATCGACGCGGCCGGCGTCGCGCCCGGCCGACCTCGTCGCCGCGGGCGACCGCCGCACCTACGACGACCTCGTCACCCCCGCCGGGCTGCGCGAGATCGCCGGCTACGCGACGTGGATCGGGCCGACGAAGGAACGGGTCATCACCCCCGCGGGCGCGCCGACGTCCCTGCTCGCGGACGCCCGCGCCGTCGGGCTGAAGACGATGCCCTACACGTTCCGCAACGAGAACGAGTTCCTCCCGGCGCCGCTGCGCCGCGGGGAGCAGCCGGGTCAGCCCGTCGAGGGCGCGCCGCGCTCGACGTACGGCGACGCGTTCGCCGAGTACGCCCAGTACCGCGCGCTCGGCGTCGAGGGCCTCTTCAGCGACAACAGCGACACCGCGATCGCGGCCTGGGTCGGCTGAGCCGGTCGCTCCCGACCGCTACCGGCGCACCGTCGGGCGCCCGTCCTCGGCGAGGACGAGCGGCAGCAGCCGGCGGTCGAGGTAGCACCACCGCCACGCCTCGCCCGGCTCGAAGGACTGCATCACCGGGTGCCCCGTGGCCTCGTGGTGGGCCGTGGCGTGCCGGTGCGGGCTGGAGTCGCAGCACGCGACGTGCCCACAGGTCATGCACATCCGCAGATGGGCCCACGCGTCGTAGCCGGCCTCGCGACAGTCCGGGCAGATCAGGCCCGGGGTGTCGGGATCGACGGACGGGGTGGGCTCGGCGGCGTGCTTGGACTCGATGAGGTGTTCACAGGCGCCCACGTCACCAGTCTAGGTGACGCTGCCCCCCGACCCCGGTGCTTCGCCCGCCGCGGCCCCGCGGTCGATGGTCGCGTCGCGCCCCGGCCCGACCCCGATCGCCGAGACCCGGGCCAGGGAGAGCTCCTCGATGCGCTCGACGTAGTCCCGGGCCGCCGACGGGAGGTCGTCGAAGGACCGGCAGGCGGAGAGGTCCTCGAACCAGCCGGGCATGCGCTCGTAGACCGGGGTGGCGTGGTGCAGGTCGGACTGCGTCATCGGCATGTCCTCGACCCGCTTGCCGTCGATCTCGTAGGCGACGCAGATCGGGACCTCGCGCAGGCTCGAGAGCACGTCGAGCTTGGTGAGGAAGATGTCGGTGAGGCCGTTGACCCGGGTCGCGTAGCGGGCGATCACGGCGTCGAACCAGCCGCAGCGCCGGCTCCGCCCGGTGGTCACGCCGAACTCGCCGCCCTGCTTGCGCAGGTACTCGCCGTCGTCGTCGAACAGTTCGGTGGGGAACGGGCCCGAGCCGACGCGCGTCGTGTACGCCTTGAGGATCCCGATCACGCGGTCGATGCGGGTCGGCCCGATGCCCGACCCGGCCGAGGCGCCGCCGGCCGTCGGGCTCGACGACGTCACGTACGGGTAGGTGCCGTGGTCGACGTCGAGCAGCGTCCCCTGCGAGCCCTCCAGCAGCACCGTCTCGCCGCGCTCGAGCGCCTCGTTGAGGGCGAGCCGGGTGTCGGCGATGCGGTGGGCGAAGCCCTCGGCCTGCCCGAGCACCTGGTCGGCGACCTCGTCGGCGTCGAGCGCGCGGCGGTTGTAGACCTTGACGAGGATCTGGTTCTTGAGGTCGAGCGCGGCCTCGACCTTCTCCCGCAGGATCTTCTCGTCGAAGACGTCCTGCACGCGGACCCCGACGCGGGCCACCTTGTCCTGGTACGCCGGACCGATGCCGCGGCCGGTCGTGCCGATGCGGCTCTTGCCGAGGAACCGCTCGGTCACCTTGTCCATCGCCACGTGGTACGGCATGATCAAGTGCGCGTCGGCGGAGATCAGCAGCTTCGACGTGTCCACGCCCTGGCCCTCGAGGCCCGCGAGCTCCTCGAGCAGCACGCCGGGGTCCACGACGACGCCGTTGCCGATCACGTTCATGACACCCGGCGTCAGGATCCCCGACGGGATCAGGTGCAGGGCGAACTTGTCGCCGGTCGGGAGCACGACCGTGTGCCCCGCGTTGTTGCCACCCTGGTAGCGGACGACCCAGTCGACCTCGCCACCGAGGATGTCGGTGGCCTTGCCCTTGCCCTCGTCACCCCACTGGGCGCCGATCAGGACGATGGCCGGCATGTGACACTCCCTGGTCCGACTCGTGCAGGCGATCTCGCACGGCGCACCCGCTCGGCCTCACCCGATGGCCCACCCCGTACACCCGAAGGGTAGTCACAGTTGTCCGGCCACCCGCCACCGCGGTCCCGCCCACCCGGTCCCGTCGTGGTGCTGACCTGCGGTGACGCCGCCCGGGCACGGTGGGGTGACCCGGCCGAGGCGCTGCCCGGCGCGCGGGTCGTCGCCGTCGGGGAGCGACCGGGCCGCCCGGAGGTCGACCCGCTCCTGGACGGACCGGAGCTCGACCGCACCGCGGACGACGGCCGCCTCGTCGTCGCGGGCACGGACGCCGACCTCGCGGCGGTGCTCGTGCGCCTGCTGCGCCGCGAGCGGCTCGACGTCCCGGTCGCGTTCCTGCCGGCCGCGACCTCCGAGGCCGCCCGGGTCTGGCGGCTGCCCACCGATCGCGCCGGCCGCGCTCGGGGCCGTGCGCGACGGCCTGGCGGGTCCGGCGCCGCTGCTGCGCGACGACCGGGGCGGGGTCGTCGCGGGCGCCCACGTGGTCGGCCCCTTCGACGGCGTCGTCTACTGCGACGAGCACGAGGTGCTGCGCGGCGAGGCCGCGGGGCTCGTCGTCCGCCCCGATCCCGAAGCGACCGAGCACGCCGACGGGGGGTCCGCGGCGGTCGGCGGGGTCGCGGTCGCCGTCACCGGGCGTCGACGCCTCGGCGGGCTGCGACCGGGGGTCGAGCGCGCCGCGCGGGGCCGGGCCGCGACCATCGGGTGCCGCCCCGCGGCGCTGCGCCGCGACGGGGTCGACGACGACCGCCCGCTGGAGCGCCGCAGCTGGTACCGGCACACGGTCGACTGGACGCTGGTGCGGCCGCGCCCGCGGTGACCGGCTCCGGCGGTGACCCGCTAGTGAGCGGTGACCAGCGCCCGGTTGTCACGCATGTGGGTGGTGGGTGATCGTTGACACACCTGGCGTAGCCGCGCTGCGACGAACGGAGCGACCTCGACGAAGGAGGGGTTCGGATCCCCTCGGACCGGGGTACGTTCTGTTCATGCTGGTCGCGGTCCTCATCCCGGTGCTCCTGTTGATCGCGACCGTGCTCATGGAGCGCTTCGAGACCCAGTTCCTCGACACGCGCACCCGGCGCCGCCCGGTGCGCCCGCCCCTGCCCCTCGGGCCGGCGTCGGATCGAGCCGGTTGCGCAGCGTCACCTGCAGTCGGTGGGCGACCCGGCGCCGCTGGTCGTCGACGTGGGCCCCCAGGCCGTCGTCGACGAGCCGCGTGCGCCCGCTGCGCCGGGCCTCCTGACGCGTCAGACGACGCCCAGCACGGCGGCCGCCGTCGGGTCCGAGTCGTCCAGGAGCTGACGGCAGCGCGCCGCCTCGTCGGTCTCGCCGATCGACGCGCTCGCCTTCGCCAGGACCGCCACCGCGCGCAGGAAGCCCTGGTTGGGGGCGTGGTCGACCGGGACCGGGCCGAAGCCCTTCCACCCGTTGCGGCGCAGCTGGTCGAGCCCGCGGTGGTAGCCGGTCCGCGCGTAGGCGTAGGCCGCGATCGTCTCGCCGGCGTCCAGCGCGCGCTCCGCGAGCGTGGCCCACGCGGCGCTCGAGGTGGGGTGGTCCGCCGCGACGGCGGCCGGGTCCTCCCCCGCGTCGAGCCGGCCCTGCGGCTCGGGGTCGGCGGGCAGCAGGGTGGGCTGCGGGCCGAGGAGGTTGTGGCCGTGCGAGGCGCCGGGACCGGTCGGGATGGTCATGGCCCCATCGTCCCATCCGCCTCCGGACCGGCCCGCCGGAGCGTCGCCGTCGGGGACGAACGGGCCGTTCGCCACCTTCTCCGGTGACCGACGGCCCGTTCGTGCCCCGGGAGGCGAGGACGCCGCCTACTTGCCGAGCGTCTGCCCGGTCGAGCGGAGGTTCTCGCAGGCGGTGATGACGCGGTCGGCCATGCCCTGCTCCGCGGCCTTGAGGTAGCTGCGCGGGTCGTAGACCTTCTTGTCGCCGACCTCGCCGTCGATCTTCAGCACGCCGTCGTAGTTGGCGAACATGTGGCCCGGCGATCGGGCGCGTGAAGGCGTACTGGGTGTCGGTGTCGACGTTCATCTTGACCACGCCGTAGTCGAGGGCCTCGTGGATCTCCTCGAGCAGCGAGCCCGACCCGCCGTGGAAGACCAGGTCGAACGGCTTCGAGCCCTCGGGCAGCCCCAGCTTCTGCGAGGCCACCTCCTGGCCCTTCTTCAGCACGTCGGGACGGAGCACGACGTTGCCCGGCTTGTAGACGCCGTGGACGTTGCCGAAGGTCGCGGCCAGCAGGTAGCGGCCCTTGTCGCCGGAGCCGAGCGCGTCGACGGTGGCCTCGTAGTCGCCGGGGGCCGTGTAGAGCTTGTCGTCGCTGGCGGCCGAGATGCCGTCCTCCTCGCCGCCGACGACGCCGATCTCCACCTCGAGGATCATCCGCGCCTTCGCGACCTTCTCCAGGAGCTCCTGGGCGATGTCGAGGTTCTCGTGCAGCTCCACCGCCGAGCCGTCCCACATGTGCGACTGGAAGAGCGGGTTCTCGCCGCGGTCCACGCGCTCCTGGCTGATCGCGATCAGCGGGCGGACGAAGCCGTCGAGCTTGTCCTTGGGGCAGTGGTCGGTGTGCAGGGCGACGTTGATCGAGTACTTCTCGGCCACGACGTGCGCGAACTCGGCGAGGGCCGACGCGCCGGTGACCATGTCCTTGACCGAGAGCCCGGAGCCGAACTCCGAGCCGCCGGTGGAGAACTGGATGATGCCGTCGCTCTCGGCCTCGGCGAACCCGCGCAGCGCGGCGTTGACGGTCTCCGACGAGGTGCAGTTGATGGCCGGGTAGGCGAAGCGGTTCTCCTTGGCCCGGTCGATCATCTCGTTGTAGACCTCGGGGGTCGCGATCGGCATGAGGTGGCTCCCTGGTCGGCGCGTGTGCTCGTCGGGCGCTCGCGGAGGACGCGCGCCCGGTGGTGGCCTGGTCCCGGGTGCGGGGGTGCACACCCGACGCGGGCAGTATGCCCGTCCGGAGGGCGCCGTGCACGCCCGTCGTGACGTGGGCGGACATCACGACGCGGGCCGCGCCGTCGCCGGGGCGACCGGTCCGCCACCGCGCGTCACGGCGGGGCGGTGGCGCTCCTCCGGCCCGAGGCCGTCGGGGGCCTGGGCTATCGTCGGAGGCGTGGTCGAGCCGGTGGAGAGCGCGATCGAGCGGACGCTGGGCAGCCTGCGTGCGCTCGATGCCGTGACGGGGGCCGATGCCTCCGTCATGCACCCGGCGGCCCCTCCCGCGTCCCGGCCCGACCCCCGCGCCGCCGTGGGCGCCCGCCCCGCGCCCGGGCGCCCGCGCCGGCCCGCCCGGCGCCGTCCGGCCCGGCCCGCCCGGCCCCTTCCCCGCCGCGCCCGGCCCGTGGGCGGCGCCCGAGCCCGAGGCCGAGGCGACGGGCCCGCGGACGCTCGAGGACCTCTACCGCGAGCACCGGATGCGGTTCGTCCGCCTCGCGATCCTGCTGGTGGACGACCCGGCGACCGCCGAGGACGTCGTGCAGGAGGCGTTCACGGGGCTGCACCGGCACTGGTCGCGGCTGCGCGACGAGAACGCCGCCCTCGGCTACCTGCGCACCGCGGTCGTCAACGGCTCCCGCTCGGTGCTGCGGCGGCGCCGCACCGCCCGCGAGTACACCCCGCCGCACACCGCCGACGCGCGCTCGGCCGAGTCGCTGGCGATGCTCTCCGCCGAGCACCAGGCGGTGGTGTCCGCCCTCGGGCAGCTGCCGCGGCGCCAGCGCGAGGTCCTCGTCCTGCGCTACTACGGCGGGCTCTCCGAGGCCGAGATCGCGGAGGCCACGGGGATCAGCCGCGGCACCGTGAAGTCGACCGCGAGCCGCGGGCTCGACGCCATCTCCAAGATCGTCGCCACCGGCTGACCCGGATCGCCGCGCGGCGGGTCGCGGCGTCGGACGGCAGCGGTTGCTCCGAACGGCGCCGTCCACCGCGGCGGGGCCACCGCTGTTCCGCACGACCCTGGGGCGGGGGTCCACGCCGCGGATACCATCTCCGGCGATGAGTGACGAGCGGCTGCTGTCCGAGGCGCTGCGGGCCCAGGCCGCAGGGGGCGTGTCGACGCCCCGCGCCGACACGCCCGCGCCGCCCGCCGGCCCGCCGGGGACGGGCACCGGGGCGGACGGCCCGCCGTCGTCCGGGCGCCGCCGGTTCCGGCCGCTCGGCCGGGTGCGCCACCCGCAGCAGGCCGACCAGGCGCCGACCGGGCAGACGCAGCCCGAGCAACAGGCCACCGACCGGTCCCGGCCCGCCCCCTCGGACCAGCCCCGCACCGAGCCCGCCCCGCCGGCCGCTCGTCCCGACGTGCCCGCCCCCCGCTCGGGCGGGCCGGGACGCCCCCCGCCCGGCTACGCGCGGGGTCCGGTGCCCCCGGGACTGCCGACCGCGCCGGTGCGGCCGGGCCCGACGTCGGGCGGGTTCGGCGTGGCGGGCGGCCCGGTCCGCGGGCCGGGCCCGGTGCCGCCGGGCGGCGCCCGCCCTGCACCGGCGGGCGCCGGGGCGTCCGCGGGCTACGTGCCGTGGAGCGCGGTCACCGTGACCTGGTGGAGCCTGGTCGCCGTCCTCGCGGGCGGCGTCGTCGGCGGCGCCGTCGGGGTGCTGTCCCTGCTGCTGCCCGCCTGACCCGATCGGGGCCGGGCCCCGGGCGCACATCGGGGTCACACGCGCGGCCAGTACCGTGGCCGTCGTGCTCGCCGACGCCACCACCCTCGTCGCCCTGGGGCCGCAGTGGCTCGACCCGAGCTACATCATCTCCAGCCTGGGCCCCTGGGCCCTGCTCGGCGTCGCGCTCATCATCTTCGCCGAGTGCGGTCTGCTCGTCGGGTTCTTCCTGCCCGGTGACTCGCTGCTGTTCATCACCGGCCTCGCCGCCACCACGGGCCTGATCGGGACGCCGCTGTGGCTGGCGTGCGTCGTGCTCGTCGTCGCGGCGTTCGCCGGCAACGTGTGCGGCTACTACCTCGGCCGCGCCGCCGGCCCCGCGGTCTTCGACAAGCCGAACTCCCGGCTCTTCAAGCGCGAGAACGTCGAGCGCACCCAGAGGTTCTTCGACAAGTACGGCAACCGGGCGGTCGTCCTGGGCCGCTTCGTGCCGATCGTGCGCACCTTCATCACCGTGATGGCGGGCGTCGGGCGCATGGACGCGCGCCGCTTCCTGCTGTTCTCCGGGATCGGCGCGCTGCTCTGGGCGGCCGGGGTGACCCTGCTCGGCGCCGTGCTCGGCCAGTTCGACGTCGTCAAGAACAACATCGAGGCGATGCTGATCCTCGTCGTCCTGCTCTCCCTCGTCCCGATCGGGATCGAGGCGATCCAGGCCCGCCGGGAGCGCAAGCTCGGCGCCTCGGACCTCGCCGAGGAGACCCTCGACGGCGCGAACGACGACGCGCCGACGACCCGGATCCAGCGCCCGCCGCGCGGCTAGGGCGCTCAGGCCGCGTGGCTCCGGATCCACGCGTGCATCGCGATCCCGGCCGCCACGCCCGCGTTGATCGAGCGGGTCGAGCCGAACTGGGCGATGGAGACGACCAGGTCCGCGGCGGCGGCGGCCTCCGGCGTGAGCCCCGGACCCTCCTGCCCGAAGAGCAGCACGCAGCGGCGCGGCAGCTCGGTGGTCTCCAGCGGCACCGCCCCCGGCCCGTTCTCGACGGCGACCACCACGAGCCCCTCGGCGCGGGCCCAGGCGACGAGGTCGGCGACCCCGGCGTGGTGCACCACGTGCTGGTACCGGTCGGTGACCATCGCGCCGCGGCGGTTCCAGCGGCGGCGGCCGACGATGTGCACGGCGGCCGCGAGGAACGCGTTGGCGGTGCGCACGACCGTGCCGATGTTCGCGTCGTGGTGCAGGTTCTCGATCGCGACGTGGAACGGGTGACGGCGGGTGTCGAGGTCGGCCACGATCGCCTCGCGGCGCCAGTAGCGGTACCGGTCGACGACGTTGCGCCGGTCGCCGCCCGCGAGCAGCTCCGGGTCCAGCCGCGGGTCGTCCGGCCACGCCCCGGGACCACCCGGCCACGGCCCGACGCCGACCTCGCCGGCACCCCACTCGGTGGGCCCGGCGTCCTCCTCGGTCAGCGGTGCGGCGTCACCGGGCCGGGAGGTCACGCCAGACCGAGGTCGGCGAGCCCGAGCAGCGAGCGGTAGGGCACCCCGCGGCCCTCGATCACCTCGGCCGCGCCGGTGGCCCGGTCCACGATCGTCGCGACCCCCACCACCTCCGCGCCGGCCTCCCGCAGCGCGTCGAGCGCCGTCACGGGGCTGTCGCCGGTGGTCGAGGTGTCCTCCACGACGAGCACCCGGCGCCCGGCGACGTCGGGTCCCTCGATGCGTCGCTGCATGCCGTGCGCCTTGGCCTCCTTGCGCACGACGAAGGCGTCCACCGGCGGTCCCGGCGCGTGCAGGATGGCCGCGCCGACCGGGTCGGCGCCCATGGTGAGTCCGCCGGCCGCGTCGTACGACCAGTCGGCCGTCATCTCGCGCAGCAGCCGCCCGACGAGCGGCGCCGCCTCGTGGTGCAGGCTGATCCGCCGCATGTCGACGTAGTAGTCGGCCTCGCGCCCCGAGGACAGCGTGACGCGGCCGTGCACGACGGCGAGCTCGCGGGCCAGGACGGCGAGGCGGTCGCGGGCGGCGGGGTCCACGTCCGGACCCCCGCCGACGGCGGCCCGCGTGCTCGTGCGGTCGCTCATGCGCGCCATTCTCCGCCCGGGCGCGGACGGCGGGCGGGTCAGCCCCGGCCGGAGGCGCTGCGCCGGGCCAGCACCTGGACGATCCGCGTCGGCGCGTGCCGGGCGGCCACGACGATCGCCTTGTACCCCGCCCCCGGGATCGAGAGCGGCCGGCGCTTCGCGAAGTCGGCGAGCCCGTCGGCCACGACCCGGTCGGCCTCGAGCCACATGAAGCCCGCCTCCGCGCGCGTCTGCCCGAGGCGGCGGTGGAAGTCGGTCTTCGTGTAGCCCGGGCACAGGGCCATGACGTGCACGCCGGTGCCGTACACGGACATGTACAGGTTCTGGGAGAGCGCCGTGACGTAGGCCTTCCCGGCGCCGTACACCGACCCGCGCCCGGGCAGGAACCCCGCCACGCTCGACAGGTTGATCACGCCGCCGCGACCGCGCTCGACCATGCCCGGCAGGGCCGCCCGGCACAGCAGCATCACGGCGCTCGTGTTGACCTCGTGGTTCGCGGCGAGGACCGCCGGGTCGGTCGCGGTGAACTCGCCGGCCGTGCCGTAGCCGGCGTTGTTGACCAGCAGGTCGACCGGGGTCTCGCCGTCGGCGGGCTCGGCGAGGCGGCGCTCGACGCGGGCGCGGGCCGCCGGGTCGGCGAGGTCGGCGACGAGGACCTCGGCGCGGGCCCCGCGCGCGCCGAGCCGGTCGGCCACGGCCCGGAGCGCCGCCTCGTCCCGGGCCACGAGCACGACGTCGTACCCGCGGCCGGCGAGCTGGTCGGCGAACTCGGCCCCGAGGCCCGAGCTGGCCCCGGTCACGAGGGCGGTGGGGCGCCCGGGGACGGCGGTCACCGGCCGCGGAAGGGGCCGCTGCGCCAGGTGCTGCCCTTCGACGACCGCCGGTCGCCGGGGGGCTCCTCGGTGCCGGGGTCGTCCTGCTCCAGGTCGTAGGGGATGTCGCCCGGCCGGTCACGGTGGGTCGGCTCGGCGCCGCCGCGCGCGAACGGGCTGGCGTCCTCGTCGCCGGAGGCGAACCGCTCCAGCTCCTCGTCGTACTCGAGGTCCTCGTCCTCGTCGGCGGCGGGACGGGCGGCGGGACGGGCGCCGCCCCGGTCCTGCCCCGTGTCGCGGCCGCGCCCCCGGTCCGTCCCGGCGCTCGCGGTCGGTCCCGCGCTCGCGGTCGGCGCCCCGGTCCCGCCCGAGGGCGGTGGTCGGCGCCTCGTCGACCGCGCCCCGCACCGTCGTGGTCGGCGCGTCGTCCTGCTCGCGGGACCCGCGCACCGTCGTCGTCGGCGCCTCGTCCTGCTCGCGGGAGCCACGCACCGTCGTCGTCGGCGCCTCGTCCACCGCCGCACCGCCCCGACCCGCCCCGGCCACGACGGCCGTCGGGACCTCGTCGGCCGGGCTGCCGGCGCTCGCGGGGACGGGCCGGTCGCGCGAGCCGCCGCCCTCGACGGCCTCCTTGATCGCGGCGGACACGTCGACCAGCGACTCGATGACGCCCTCGACGCGGTCCGGGTCGGCGTCCGGGTCGAGCGAGGCCAGCACCCACGTGTCCTCGGCCCACACGAGCGGGACGTCGGCCCCCACCCGGTCGGCCGCCTCGGTCACCTGCCGCGTGAGCAGCCGGCGGCCCTCCATCGCGTTGCTGACGAACGCGTACCGGCGCCCGACCTGCCCGAGGTTGTCCAGCTCGTCGTCGTCGGGGCGGGGCGACTCCGGCAGCCGCAGCTCGATCGCGACCGGCACGGCGACGGTGCCGCGCACCGCGGCGACCGTCGCGACGGTCTCGCCGTCCTGCTCCTGGTCGAAGATGCAGCCCAGGCGGCGACCGCCGGGCCCGGGGACGGCGCCGGTCGCGACGTCGTACGCGTGCCGCGGACCCTCGCCGCGCAGCGTGCCGTACCGCCAGGCGTGCGGCGGCGACGACAGCGCGTCGGTGAACTCCCAGCCCTTGGACGCCGCCCAGTCACGCCGGCCGTTGCCGCGGCGGGTCGGGCGCGCGCGGTCGTACCAGAGCAGCAGCGCGCCGCCGGCTGCGGCGACCAGCGCCACGACGAACCAGATCCAGGCAGGCACCGGGCGAGCGTACGGCCTGCCCCCGACGGCACCGTCGGACGACACTCGGGGCGCGGGCGCATTTCCGACGGCGGATGCGCCTGCTCAGGGCCGGTGCGCGGTTCCGGGGACCCGGCGCGGATAGAGTCGGGGACGTGAGCGCCACCCTCGTCGCGCGGGGCGTCTCGGCCGTCCACGGCGCCCGCACGATCTTCTCCGGGGTCGACCTCACCGTCTCCCCGGGCGACGTCGTCGGCCTCGTCGGCGCCAACGGCGCGGGCAAGTCGACGCTGCTGCGCGTCCTCGCCGGGCTCACGGTCCCCGACGACGGGACCGTCGAGCTCGCGCCGCCGAGCGCCACCGTCGGGTACCTCCCGCAGGAACCGGCCCCGCGCCCGGGCGAGACCGTCGCCGGGTTCCTCGCCCGCCGCACCGGCGTCGCGGCCGCGCAGGCCGAGCTGGACGACGCGACGACCGCCCTCGGCGAGGGCGCGCCGGGGTCCGACGACCGCTACGCCACCGCCCTCGAGCGCTGGCTCGCCCTGGGCGGGGCCGACCTCGAGGACCGGGTGCCCGAGGTCGCCGCCGACCTCGGGCTCGCCCTGGCCGACGACACCGCCATGACGGCGCTGTCCGGCGGCCAGGCGGCGCGGGTGAACCTCGCGGCGCTGCTGCTCGCGCGCTTCGACCTCTTCCTGCTCGACGAGCCGACCAACGACCTCGACCTCGCGGGCCTGGAGCGCCTGGAGCGCTTCGTCCGGGAGCTGCGCGCCCCGGCGGTGGTCGTCAGCCACGACCGGGAGTTCCTCGCGCGCACCGTCACCGAGGTGCTCGAGCTCGACCTCGCCCAGCAGCAGGTGGCGCGCTACGGCGGCGGCTACGAGTCCTACCTCGTCGAGCGGGACGTGGCGCGCCGGCACGCGCGGGAGGCCTACGAGGAGTACGCGGACAAGCGCTCGGCCCTCACGACGCGGATGCACGAGCAGCGCAACTGGCTCGAGCACGGCGTCCGCAACGCCCGGCGCAAGAGCGGGAAGTCGGACAACGACAAGAACGCCCGCAAGTTCCGCAGCGAGGCCACCGAGAAGCAGGCCGCGAAGGTGTCGCAGACCGAGCGGCGCATCGAGCGGCTCGACGTCGTCGAGGAGCCCCGCAAGGAGTGGGAGCTGCGGATGACGATCGCGGCGGCGCCCCGCTCCGGCACCGTCGTCGCCTCGCTCTCGGGTGCGGTGGTGCAGCGCGGGGACTTCCGGTTCGGGCCGGTGACGCTGCAGCTCGACTACGGCGACCGGGTCGCGGTCACGGGCGCGAACGGCGCCGGGAAGACGACGCTGCTGGCGCTGCTGCTGGGGCGGCTGGTCCCCGACGCCGGGTCGGCGTCGCTGGGGTCGTCGGTGGTGGTCGGGGAGGTCGACCAGGCCCGGGGCCTCTTCTCCTCGGGCGCGTCCCTGCTCGACGCCTTCTCGCGCGAGCCCGAGGTCGACCGCTGGCCGACCGCGGAGGTGCGCACCCTGCTGGCGAAGTTCGGGCTGGGCGGGGAGCACGTGCACCGCGGCACGGACTCGCTCTCCCCCGGCGAGCGCACCCGGGCCGCGCTCGCGCTGCTGCAGGCGCGCGGGGTGAACCTGCTGGTGCTCGACGAGCCGACCAACCACCTCGACCTGCCCGCGATCGAGCAGCTGGAGTCGGCGCTCGAGGCCTACGAGGGGACGTTGCTGCTGGTCACCCACGACCGCCGGATGCTCGCCGCGGTGTCGACGACGCGGCACTGGCACGTCGAGGCCGGCCGGGTGAGCGAGGCCTGAAGCCGGTCCGACCAGGGGCACTCCTCGCATCGTGGCCCCGCGTCGAGCCTGCGCCGCGTGCCCCTCCCGCGGGGAGCGCCCGGAGCGACCGAAGGGCACCCTCGCTCGGATAGATCGAGCGAGGGTGCCCTTCAGTCGGTGCGCAGCGGGGCCGGCCGTTCCGGCGAGGGGCGCCCACGGCCCATCTACTCGACCGATGGGGCCCCTCGCTCAGGACCGGGCTACTCGGCGCGGGTCACGGTCAGCGCCCCGGCCCCGGCGTCGGCGTCCTTGTCGAGGTCGACGCGGACGGTGTCGCCCTCACGGATCCCGCCGCCCAGGAGCTCCCGGGCGAGCTGGTCCCCGATCGCGGACTGGACCAGCCGGCGCAGCGGCCGCGCCCCGTAGACCGGGTCGAAGCCCTGCAGGGCCAGCCACTCCTTGGCGGCGTCGGTGACCTCGAGCGTGAGCCGGCGTCCGGCGAGCCGACTCGCCAGCCGCTGCACCTGGATGTCGACGATCGACGTCAGCTCCTCGGTGGACAGCGCGTGGAAGACGACCACGTCGTCGAGCCGGTTGAGGAACTCCGGCTTGAACGAGTGCTTGACGACCTCCATGACCCGGTCGCGGCGCCCGGCGTCGTCGAGCCCCGGGTCGGTCAGCGCGGCGGACCCGAGGTTCGAGGTCAGCACGAGGATCGCGTTCCGGAAGTCGACCGTGCGGCCCTGCCCGTCGGTCAGGCGGCCGTCGTCGAGGACCTGCAGCAGCACGTCGAACACGTCCGGGTGCGCCTTCTCGACCTCGTCGAGCAGCACCACCGCGTACGGGCGGCGCCGGACGGCCTCGGTGAGCTGGCCGCCCTGGTCGTAGCCGACGTAGCCGGGGGGCGCCCCGACGAGCCGGGCGACCGAGTGCTTCTCGCCGTACTCGCTCATGTCGATGCGGATCATGGCCCGCTCGTCGTCGAACAGGAACGCGGCGAGGGCCTTGGCCAGCTCGGTCTTCCCGACGCCGGTGGGGCCGAGGAAGAGGAACGAGCCGGTGGGCCGGTCGGGGTCGGCGACGCCGGCCCGGGTGCGGCGCACCGCGTCGGACACCGCCCGCACGGCCTCGGCCTGGCCGACGACGCGGCGGCCGAGCTCGTCCTCCATGCGCAGCAGCTTCGCCGTCTCGCCCTCGAGCAGGCGCCCGGCCGGGATGCCGGTCCACATGGAGACGACGTCGGCGACGTCGTCGGGCCCGACCTCCTCCTTGAGCATGACCGGACCCGCGGCGGCGCTGGCCTCGTCGGCGGCCGCGAGCTCCTTCTCCAGGGCCGGGATGCGCCCGTAGCGCAGCTCGGCGACCTTCGCGTAGTCGCCGTCGCGCTCGGCGCGCTCGGCCTCCCCGCGCAGCGCCTCGAGCTGCTCCTTGAGCCCCCGGCCGGCGTCGATCGTGTCCTTCTCGCTCTGCCAGCGGGCGGTCAGCGCGTCGAGCTCCTCGCGCTTCTCGGCGAGCTCGGCGCGCAGCGCGACGAGCCGCTCGGCGGAGGCGGCGTCGGACTCCTTGGCCAGCGCCATCTCCTCGATCTCGAGGCGGCGCACGGCGCGCTCCACCTCGTCGATCTCCACCGGCCGCGAGTCGATCTCCATGCGCAGCCGCGAGCTGGCCTCGTCCACGAGGTCGATCGCCTTGTCGGGCAGGAACCGCGCGGTGATGTAGCGGTCGGACAGCGTGGCGGCGGCGACGAGGGAGGCGTCGGTGATCCGGACGCCGTGGTGCACCTCGTAGCGCTCCTTGAGGCCACGGAGGATCCCGACGGTGTCCTCGACGCTCGGCTCGCCGACGAGCACCTGCTGGAAGCGGCGCTCGAGGGCCGGGTCGGACTCGATGTGCTTGCGGTACTCGTCGAGCGTCGTCGCGCCGACCATCCGCAGCTCGCCGCGCGCGAGCATCGGCTTGATCATGTTGCCGGCGTCCATGGCGGACTCGCCGGACGCGCCCGCGCCCACGATGGTGTGGAGCTCGTCGATGAAGGTGATGACCTGGCCGGCGGAGTCGGTGATCTCGCCGAGGACCGCCTTGAGGCGCTCCTCGAACTCGCCGCGGTACTTCGCGCCCGCCACCATCGAGCCGAGGTCGAGCGCCACGACGCGCTTGTCGCGCAGCGACTCCGGGACGTCGCCCGCGACGATGCGCTGGGCCAGTCCCTCGACGATCGCGGTCTTGCCCACGCCGGGCTCGCCGATGAGGACCGGGTTGTTCTTGGTGCGGCGCGAGAGCACCTGCACGACGCGCCGGATCTCGGCGTCGCGGCCGATCACGGGGTCGAGCGCCCCGGAGCGGGCACGCTCGGTGAGATCCTGCCCGTACTTCTCGAGCGCCTGGAAGGTGCCCTCGGGGTCGGGCGAGGTGATGCGGCGCGGAGCCCCGGACCTTGCCGAACGCCTCCTGGAGGGCCTCGGCGGTCGCGCCGTGGCGGGTGAGGACCTCGGCGGCGCGACCGCCCGCGGCGGCCACGCCGACGAGCAGGTGCTCGGTCGACACGTACTCGTCGCCCATGTCCGCGGCCAGCTGCTGGGCGTGGGTCAGGACCCGCGCCGAGTCGCCGTCGAACTGCGGGGCGGACACGCCGGACCCGGTCGCGCTCGGCATCGAGGCGATCAGCCGCTCGGTGTCCGCCCGGACCGCGGCGGGGTCGGCGGACACGGCCCTGAGCAGGGGGGTCGTGATGCCGTCGGTCTGGTCGAGGAGGGCGATGACGAGGTGGGCCGGGGACACCTGCGGGTGCCCCGACGCGGTGGCGGCGCGGACCGCGGCGGACACCGCCTGCTGGGTGCGCGTCGTCGGCGAGAAGTCCATCGGCGTGGCCTTTCTGGGTCCCGGTCGCGGACCGGTCCGAATGCGTGGTGATCGTGCGGGCTGGTCGGTGGTGGTCGCGCTCGACGCGCCGGGGACGCGGTCGCGACCACACTCGGGACAGCGTCCCCGGAGTTGAGTCTATTCCACTCAAGTCACGGTGTCTCCCGGGTTCCGGACAAGCCGGTCAGTACGGGGAGTGACGAAACCGGGACCGTTCGCGATCGCACGGCACGCTCTGTCATGATGGGCCGGAAACCCAGGCGTGGGACGGGACCGCGCCGGGGCGACGAGGGGAGGTCGGCATGTCGGCGGACGCTGCCGAGCCGATCGACCCGGCCGCGCCGAGGAACGCCCCGCGCGAGGGCGGGACCGGCGGGCCGGTCGCCCGCGCCGAGGGCCCGACCCCCGCGGAGACCGACGCCGAGCGCGCCCGGGTGCTGCGCCTGGTCCCGACCGGGTCCAGCCCCACGCAGCTGCTCCGGCCCCCCACGGTGCCGCCGCCCCCCGAGGCGATGCCCACCGCCCCCCTGCACGCCCCGCCCCCGCACACCTCGGCCTCGGCCCCGCGGCACGTCCCCGACGACGCGCGCACCGCGGTCGTGCCCCGGGTCCCCGCCGAGCCCGGCCCCGCGGAGGACACCGAGCACCGACCGAGGCCTCGCGGACGAGGCCGTCGCGGTCGAGACCCCGGAGCCCGCCGAGCCCCTCCCGGCCGACGGGCCCGTCGCGGCCGAGCCGGAGCCCGAGCCCGGTCGCGCCGGCGGTGCCGACCCCCAGCCCCTCGCCCCCCAGCCCCACCCCGCAGCCCACGGCCGGCGGGTCTCCCGCCGAACCCGCGGCAGGCGGCCCCCCGTCCCGTGCATCCCGGGGCGACGACCCCGCTGACGTCCCCGCGCTCCGACGTCGCGCTGGCCGGCGAGGCCGTGCGCGCGATCTGGTCCCGCCTCGACGACCAGGAGGCCGACGTGGCCCACTGGTTCGGCGCCCTGCTCTTCAGCCTCGCCCCGCACCTGCGCGCGCAGTTCCCCGCCCAGGCCGACCGCGCCTCGCGGCGGCTGCTGCGGGCCTCGATCGCCGCGATGTCCGCGGTCGACCGGCCCCAGCAGCTCGCGGCCGCGATCGGCGCGCTCGCCCGGGAGACCCGGGCCCTGGGCCTCGACGCCTCCGCCGACGAGCCCGTCGGCGTCGCGCTGGTCGGCGCGGTGCGGGAGTTCGCGGGCGAGCTGTGGGCGCCCGGCGCCGACGCCGCCTGGGTCCTGGCGTACTCGCTGGCGGCCGAGCCCGCGCGCCGCCGGGCGGCGAGCCTGCCCGGCGTCGTCGGCGGCACCGTCGTGGGGCACCGGCGCCTGAGCTGGGACCTCGCGGTCATCACGGTCGCCCCGGACGTCCCCGTCGAGTACCGGCCCGGGCAGTGGGTCACCGTCGAGGTGCCCCAGCGTCCGCGCATGTGGCGGCGGCTGACGCCGGCGGGCGCACCCCGCGCCGACGGCCTGCTGGAGTTCCACGTCCGCGCGGTGGCGGGCGGCTGGGTCAGCCGCAGCCTCGTCGCGCACAGCCAGTGCGGTGAGCGCTGGAGCATCGGGCCGGCCGAGGGCGACCTCACCGCCGACGCCACCGCCGAGCGGGAGCTGCTCGTCGTGGCGGGCGGGACCGGCGCCGCCGTCGCGCTGGCGCTGTGCGAGGACCTCGCGGCGCAGGCCGCGGCGGGCGTCGAC
This sequence comes from uncultured Actinomycetota bacterium, assembly GCA_963716955.1. Lineage (GTDB taxonomy): Bacteria > Actinomycetota > Actinomycetes > Mycobacteriales > Pseudonocardiaceae > Actinomycetospora. Next base: position 81,438 of record CAVQUY010000009.1, on the reverse strand, counting down.
GTGCGGCCGACCACCGTCGTCGTCGGCGGCCGGACCCCCGAGGACCTGCACACGCTGGACCGCTTCGCCGTCATCGGCGAGGACGCGCCCTGGCTCGCGGTCGTCGGGGCCTGCGAGTCCGACCCGCTGGACCTCGAGCTCGCGCCCGGCACCGTCGTCGAGGCCATCACCCGCGCCGGGCCGTGGCTCGACCACGACGTCGTCGTGGCCGGCTCGCCGGACATGATCCGGGCGACGACGGCGGCCCTGCTGGTCGACGGCACGCCGCTGGACCGGATCCACTACGACCCCTTCACCGACGACGACGAGGACTGACCGGGCGCCTCAGCGCTCCGGGGGCTCCTCGGGCTCCGGCGCCTGACGCCGCCCCGGCTGCCAGACCACGACGGACTGCGTGCGCCGGACCGGGAGCAGGTCGCCGCGGCTGCCGCGCTGCTCGGCCTGGGAGGCCGGAGCCGGGCCTGGCTGCGCGCGAGCTCGTCGGTGACCTCGGCGAGGCGGTCGGTGAGGTGGTCGACCTCGCGCTCGAGCTCGATGATCCGCTTGATGCCGGCGAGGTTGACGCCCTCCTCCTGGGAGAGCCGCTGGACCTCGCGCAGCAGCGCGATGTCGCGCACCGAGTAGCGCCGCCCGCCGCCGCTGGCCCGGCCGGGACGGACGAGGCCGATCCGGTCGTAGGAGCGCAGGGTCTGGGCGTGCATGCCGGAGAACTCGGCGGCGATCGAGATGACGAAGACCGGGGTGTCCTCGTCCGCCCACGCCGGCAGGCCCGGGATCGCGGACGCGCGCGGCGCGCCGTCCGTCCCCCGGGCGCCGTCGCGCGGGCCGGTCACGACGCCGCCTCCTTGCGACCGGCCTCCGCCCGATCCATCAACCGGGCGCGCGGGTCGTCGCCGGCGGTGGCACGGGCGTAGGCCTCGAGGGCCTCGGTCGCCTCCGTGGAGAGCCGGGAGGGGACGGCGAGCTCGAGGGTGACCAGCAGGTCCCCGCGGCCGTCCTTGCGCTTCACGCCGCGCTCGCGGACGCGCAGCGTGCGGCCCACGGCGCTGCCCGGCGGCACCTTGAGCGAGATGCGGCCCTCGAGGGTGGGCACGGTGACCGTGGCGCCCCGGACCAGCTCCGGGTAGGTCACGGGCAGCGAGAGCGTGAGGTCGTCGGGGTTCTTGGCCGACCGGCCGAACACGGCGTCGGGCGTCACGTGCACGACGACGTACAGGTCGCCGGACGGGCCGCCGCTGGGCCCGGGCTGGCCCTTGCCGGCGAGCCGGATGCGCTTGCCGTCCTCGACGCCGGCGGGGACGCGGATGGTCAGCGTCCGCGGGCGGGAGCTCACGCCGTCGCCGCCGCACTCCGGGCACGGGTCGTCGACGAGGTGCCCGGTCCCGCGGCAGTCCGGGCACGGCTCGCTGAACGCGAACGCGCCCTGGCTGCGGGACACGAGCCCGGCGCCGCCGCAGCGGGTGCAGGTGCGCGGCGTGGTGCCGGGGCGGGCGCCGGAGCCCTCGCAGGTGCCGCAGCGCATCGGCGAGGTGAGCCGCAGCGGGAGCGTCGCGCCGTTCACGGCCTCCGCGAAGTCGATGCGGACCTCGGTCTCGACGTCGGCCCCGCGCCGCCGGCGGGGGGTGCCGCCGAGGCCGCCGCCCATGCCCGCACCGGCGCCGCCCATGCCGCCGGTCGGGTCGGTCTGGGTGCCGCCGGCGCCGCCCATGCCACCGAAGATGCCGCCGAGCAGGTCACCGAGGCCGCCGCCTCCGCCGCCACCCGCCCGGCCGCCGCCGAACAGGTCGTTGACGTCGAAGCCGCCGGTCGCGCCGGTGCCGCCGCCCCGGCCGCCGAAGCCGCCGTTGCCGCCGAACCCGCCGAAGCGCCCGCCGGCGAAGAGGCTGCGGGCCTCGTCGTACTCGCTGCGCTTCGCCGGGTCGGACAGCACGCCGTAGGCCTCGCCCGCCGCCTTGAAGCGGGCCTCGGCCTTCTCGTCGCCCGGCTTGGTGTCGGGGTGGTTCTCCCGCGCGATCTTGCGGTAGGCCTTCTTGATCTCGTCCTGCGAGGCGTCCTTGGCGACGCCGAGCTCACGGTAGAAGTCCTTCTCGAGCCAGTCACGATTGGCCATCGTGGGTTCGTCCTCCCTCCCGTGGGCCCGGCGTCCGCGCGGGCTCGTCCTCGAGTATCGACCCCGGTCGGGGATCGTCAGGCGTTCTCGGTGCCGCCGGTCGAACCGCTGCCGGCCGGCACCGCGTCCGGGTCGTGATCGGTGACCTCGACCATGGCCGGCCGGAGCACCTTCTCGCCGAAGCGGTAGCCCCGACGCATCACGATCGTGACGGTCGGGCCGTCCACCTCCGCCGAGGTGCCGTGGGCGACGGCCTCGTGCACCGACGGGTCGAAGGCGTCCCCGACCTGGCCGAACCCGGTCAGCCCGGCGCGCGTCAGGGTCTCGGTGAGCCGGTCGGCCACCACCTTGAACGGGCCGGTGAGGTCGCCGTGGGCCCCCGCGCGCTCGACGTCGTCGAGCACGGTGAGCAGCTCCCCGGCGACCTGCGCCTTCGCGCCGGTCACGGTGGCCTCGCGGTCACGCTCGACCCGGCGCCGGTAGTTCGCGTACTCCGCCGACACGCGCTGCAGGTCGGCGGTGCGCTCGTCGAGCTCGGTGCGCAGGCGCGTGAGCTCGGGATCGGGCGACGCGGCGCCGTCGGCGTGCCCGGCGTCCTGGGTGCCGCTCGTCGGCACCCCGCCGACGGCGGCGTCGGGCGCCTGGTCGCCGTCCGCGGGCGCGCCCTCGACGGTCACGCCGCCGGGGGCGTCCGGTCCGGCGCCGAACTCCTCCTGGTGGTCCTCCACCGACTCCTCGGTCGGTTGCTCCACGGTGACCTCCTCCTCTGGTCGGCCGCGCCCGGCCGTGGGGCCGGGCGCGGCACCGGTGTCCGGCGTGGTCACTGCTTCTTGTCGTCGTCCACGATCTCGGCGTCGACGACGTCGTCGTCCCCGCCGGCCGTGGCGCCCTCGCCGGCCGCACCCGCGGCGCCGGTGGCGTCGCCGGCCTGTGCCTGGGAGTAGATGGCCTGGCCGAGCTCCTGCGAGTCGGTCGCGAGCTTCTCCACCGCGGACTTGACCGCCTCGGTGTCGTCGCCCTCGAGGGCCTTCTTGCAGGTCGTCGAGCGAGCCCTGGACCTTGTCCTTGACCTCCGCCGGGACCTTGTCGCCGTTCTCGGAGAGGACCTTCTCGGTCTGGTGGACCAGCGACTCCGCCTGGTTGCGGGTCTCCGCGGCCTCGCGGCGCTGCCGGTCCTCGTCGGCGTGGGCCTCCGCGTCGGAGACCATGCGGTCGATCTCCTCCTTGGACAGGGCCGACCCGCCGGTGATGGTCATCGCCTGCGACTTGCCGGTGCCCTTGTCGACGGCCGAGACGTTGACGATGCCGTTGGCGTCGATGTCGAAGGTGACCTCGATCTGCGGCACGCCCTGCGGGGCGGGCGGCAGGCCGGTCAGCTCGAACATGCCGAGCTTCTTGTTGTAGGCCGCGATCTCGCGCTCGCCCTGGAAGACCTGGATCTGGACCGACGGCTGGTTGTTCTCCGCCGTGGTGAAGACCTCGGACTTCTTGGTCGGGATCGTCGTGTTCTTCTCGATCAGCTTCGTCATCACGCCGCCCTTGGTCTCGATGCCCAGGGACAGCGGGGTGACGTCGAGCAGCAGGACGTCCTTGACGTCACCGCGCAGGACACCCGCCTGCAGCGTGGCGCCGACGGCGACGACCTCGTCGGGGTTGACGCCCTTGTTCGGCTCGCGGCCGCCGGCGAGCTCCTTGACGAGCTCGGTCACGGCGGGCATGCGGGTGGAGCCGCCGACCATGACGACGTGGCTGATCTGGCCCACCGAGATGCCGGCGTCCTTCACGACCTGGTTGAACGGCTTGCGGCACCGCTCGAGCAGGTCGGAGGTGATCCGCTGGAACTCCGAGCGCGAGAGCGTCTCGTCGAGGAACAGCGGGTTCTTGTCGGCGTCGACGGTGATGTAGGGCAGGTTGATGCTCGTGGAGGCCGAGCTCGACAGCTCGATCTTGGCCTTCTCGGCGGCCTCGCGGAGACGCTGCATCGCCATCTTGTCCTTGGACAGGTCGATGCCCTGCGAGCCCTTGAACTTGTCGACGAGCCAGTTGATGATCCGCTCGTCCCAGTCGTCACCGCCGAGGTTGTTGTCGCCGTTGGTGGCGCGCACCTCGACGACGCCGTCGCCGATGTCGAGCAGCGAGACGTCGAACGTGCCGCCGCCGAGGTCGAAGACGAGGATCGTCTGCTCGCTCTCGCCCTTCTCCAGCCCGTAGGCGAGGGCGGCCGCGGTGGGCTCGTTGACGATGCGCAGGACGTTGAGGCCCGCGATCTGCCCGGCCTCCTTGGTGGCCTGGCGCTGCGAGTCCTCGAAGTAGGCGGGGACGGTGATCACCGCGTCGGTGACCTCCTCGCCGAGGTAGGACTCGGCGTCGCGCTTGAGCTTCATCAGCGTGCGGGCGCTGATCTCCTGCGCGGTGTACTTCTTGCCGTCGATCTCGGTGGTCCAGTCGGACCCCATGTGCCGCTTGACCGACCGGATCGTGCGGTCGACGTTGGTGACGGCCTGGTTCTTGGCCGACTGGCCGACCAGGACGTCCCCGTTGCGGGCGAAGGCGACCACCGACGGGGTGGTCCGGCTGCCCTCGGAGTTGGCGATGACCGTCGGCTCGCCGCCCTCCAGGACGGCGACCACGGAGTTGGTGGTGCCGAGGTCGATGCCGACCGCTCGCGCCATGCTGACGACTCCTCTCGATGAGTCTCGTTGTCGGGTGTGAGCCCGTTGCGCTCAAGTCTACCGGCCCTGATCGTCGGGGGCGACCCGGGGATGAGCCGTGACCGCTCAACTTGCTCTCGATCGGCCCAACGGGCGGACGAGCGGACTTGTTCCCCGCCGGCTCAGGTTTCCCGCCGGCTCGCGTCACGTCGTCGGCGGGGCGGTCCCGGGGCGGGTCGCGAGCGGGACCAGGCCCTTCTCGGTGAAGGAGACCGGGCGGACGGCCAGCGGGACCCCGGTCTGCTGGGCCTCCATGATCTTCCCGTCGCCGAGGTAGAGCGCCACGTGGTGGATGGAGTCCGGGTCGGAGCTGTCGTAGGCCCAGAACAGCAGGTCACCGGGCTGGGCCTGGGCCACCGGCAGGTGGGCGCCCGCGCCGTACTGGTCCCGCGCGACGCGCGGCAGCACCACCCCGGCGGCCTGGAACGCGCGCAGCATCAGCCCCGAGCAGTCGTAGCTCGACGGGCCGGTGGCCCCCCACACGTAGGGCTTGCCGGTCGCGGCGACGGCGAAGTCGATCGCCGTCTTCGCGACGCCCGGCGGCAGGGCGGTGGCGATCCCCGGGGCCGGGCCCTCCGCGCACGGCCGGATCGCGCTCGTCACCCCGGCCAGGTCGCCCACCAGGCTCGCGGCGAGCGGCTCCCACTTGGCGTAGGCCCCCGGGAACGCCGAGCGCTGCACGGTCTGCGCGGCCTGGGTGATCGACATGTCCTGCCAGCCGGGGACGGCGAGCAGGTGGGCGAGGAAGGTCTGGGTGGCGTGGACCGGGTCACGCACCTGGTCGGGGCTGCCCCAGCCCTGGCTGGGGCGCTGCTGGAAGAGGCCGAGCGAGTCGTGGTCGACCGCGACGTCGATGCCCGCGGTGCCCATGCCGGACTCCTGCATGGCCGTCGCCAGCGCGACGATCCACGCCCGGGGCGGCGCGGCCATCCCCTTGGCGACCCCGACGATCGTCGCCGCCGCCTGCCGCTGCACCGGTGCCAGGTCGGCGGCCGTCCGCGGGACCCCGACGGCGGGCCGGCCCGCGTCGCAGGTCCCCGCCGCCTGCTGGTCGCCGCCCCCGGTGAACTGCCCGACCACGAGCAGCCCGCCGAGCAGCACCACCACCAGGGCCAGCGCGAGCACCCCGACCGGGATGAGCAGGCGCAGGAACCGCAGGCGCACGGGCAGGCGCGGGAGGGCCGGCCCGCCGCGCGGCGGGCCGTCACGCCGGGGCGGCCGGACCAGGGTCGACATGGCGGGCCGTCACGAGGCCCGGTCGTAGCCGGCGACGCGCCACTCGCCCGGGCCCGTCTGCACGACGAGGAGCTGGAGGGTGACCGCGTCGGTGGGCACGTCCACGCGCAGCGACTCCGGGTGCACCTCCACCGCCCGCGGGGGTCCGGTGACCCGCGACGAGGGCACGTTCGCGGGGTCGACCGACGCGAGCACCGGCAGGTACTCGTCGGTCGTGTAGGGGCGGAGCCGGTCGCTCCACTGCGCCCCGGAGACGCCCGCCGGGTGGTCGGCCCACGCGGTCGCCCAGCGCTGCGCGACCCCGAGGGCGGCGGGCGGGGCGGCCGAGGGCGGCAGCACCGCCGGGGTGAGCTCCGGGGGCGGGGCGGCGGGCACGGCCGGCCCCGCGGTCACCGTCGGGACGTCCGGGACCGGCGCGAGCGCGCCCGCCGAGCGGCCCGAGCCCGACGAGGCCCAGGTCCCGACGGAGGCGATCCCCGCGACCACGAGCGCCAGGACGGCGAGCACGAGCACGAAGCGCGCCGGTGAGTGCAGCGGCCACTCCCACAGCCCCCGGTAGGCGCCGGAACGCCCGCGCCTAGTCCGGATCGGCACGCGGGCCTCCCGGGGTCGGCGTCACGCGCTCGGCCCGCTCGACCGGGCTCTGCTCGACGCGGCTCTCGAGCACCCGTCCCTCGACCACCGGGCCGCGGCCGTCGGCGGGGCGGGCCGACGGACGGTAGATGCGCTGCGAGGGCGCCCCGTCGACCTCGGCGACCCGCGGCGCCGCCCGGGGCAGGGCGGGGCGGGACGCGTCGATCTCGCGGCGGGGCACGCCGCCGCCGGTCCCCGACGTGGGCCGCACGACCTCGGACTCGACGTGCACCGTCCGCGACGGACGGGCCCGGCCGGCGTCGTCCACGGACTCCTCGGGCCGCAGTCCCGTGCCGCCCCGGCGCCGGTCGACGCGCTCGCCCCACCAGTCGTCCTCGTGCCCGCCGTCGCCGCGCAGCCGGCCGAGCGCCCGCCCGAGGGCCCCGGCGCCCGCGGCCGGGACGATGCCCCCGACCTGCTCGCGGGTGAGGCTCACCATCGAGGTCAGCCGGCGGAACGGCCGCGACACCGCCCAGAGGATCACCGTGACGACGCCGGTGACCAGCAGGGCGAGCCACGTGTCGACGCCCGATCCCGGGCGGAAGAGCGAGATGACCAGCAGCGAGTGCAGCCCGGCCAGGGCGCCGACGAGCAGCGTGTTCACCAGCGCCGCGCCGCCGATGCGCAGCATCGCCGGGAGCACCTCGGGCTTGAGCAGGGCCACGACGGCGAGCGCGGGCGCGACCATGACCAGCAGCCGGATCATGAGCATCGACACCAGCACGAGCACCTTGCTCATCAGCTGGAACAGCGCGATGCAGAGCGCCTGGACGAGCGCGAGCGCCCCGGCGCCGACCCGCGAGCCCGACCGGCCCTGGAAGTAGGAGTAGCGGTCGCCGACCTTGCCCGCGATGTCGGTGAACTGCTGCTTCTTCGCGTCGGCCTGCGCCTGCCCGTCCTGGCCGGTCGCCACCTCGACCTTGGAGAAGGTCTGGGCCTCGAGCAGCGGGCGCCCGAGGTCGCGGGCCTGCGGGACGTCGGCGGACCCGAACTCCCCGCGCAGCCAGTTGGAGTAGACGATCTGGTCGGTCAGCACCGTCGGGAGGGTGTTCTGGTCACCGACGCCGACCTGGCGCAGGAAGCCCTGCTGCATCGCGGTGACGCCGTCGAGGAGCACCCCGTCCAGGGCCCGCGACCACTGGATCGGCGCCGCGTAGGCCGCCGCCGCGAGCCCGAGCGCGAGGACCGCGACGAGGCCGCGGCGCGCCTGCTGCGAGAGGTCCCCGCGCATCGCGAGCAGCAGCATGATGGCCGCGAGCGCCGCCAGCGCGACCCCGACCCACGTCGTGAACACGGCCTCGTACATGGCCCGCGTGCCGGTCTGGATCACCGAGTCGAGCGGCGTCAGCAGGCTCGAGCCGCGGGCGATGAGGTAGTGCGCCCAGTTGACGCCGCCGACGATCAGCTTGGCGACGTCGAAGACCTGGTTGCCCAGCCAGGTGTCGGTGGCCGCCGCGGGGTCGCGGGCACCGCCGGGTCCGCAGCCGAGGTCGTAGGTCCACCAGACCTGCCCGGCGTACCCGACCTGGTCGTACACGCTGCCCGGGGTCCCGACGCCGATCGGTGCGGGGTCCAGCGACCCGACGAGCCCCGTCCCCGGCCGGTCCGCGTCCGGCGGGGCCTTGCAGTCGAACGCCTGCGCCGACGCGGTGCCGCCGACGAGGACGAGGCCGCCGACGAGCGAGCCGACGACGAGCAGCGCCCGGGCCCGTCGGGAGCGGGGCAGCCGGAGCCACCGTCGACGAGCGAGCGGCGCCGTTCTGCCGTCAGAGACGGCAGCACGCCGATCGAGTGCCGTTGCTGCCACGCAGGACCGACCACAGGAACCGGGTGAACGGCGCCGTCCTGGCGTCTGACGCCAGCATCGTGCCGTTGCTGCCATCGGGACAGCCACGCCGGCCGGGAGCGCCCCGCCGCCAGCCGATGACGAGCGCCGCGGCGAGGATGCCGACGACGACGATCACCCGTCGCCTCCGCCCCGTCCCGACGAGCGGCCGACCGCCACGCCGTCCTCGTCGGTGCCCCCGGACGTCCTCGGCCGCGCGCTCCGGGTCCTGCCGGGCGGCGGGCGCGGTGGGCCCGGGGTCCGGAGCCTCGTCGCCGGGCCCGCGGGCCTCGGGCGCGGTCCGCCGGGGAGGCGGGGGCAGGTGGGCGCGGCGCGCGTCGGGGTTGGTGTCCAGCGCCTCGCGCAGGTGGGCCAGGTGCGGGCCCTCGAGGTCGACGCGGATCTTCTCGACCCCGCCGTGGCCGTCGGAGAAGACGAACTGGCGGGGGGTGTCGTCCGGGTCGTCGTCGTGGTCGCCGAGCGAGCGGGAGGCGGTGGGGCGCGGCGAGAGCGTCCCGAGCATCTCCTCGTACCCGACGTCGGTGGGCACCCGCAGCAGCCGCAGCGCCTCGGCCTGCGCCTCGGCGTCGTCGGTGCGCCCGACGAACACCGCGTCGACCAGCGAGGCGAAGCCCGGCACGCGGAGCAGGTCGCCGGCGAGCTGCGAGGCGAACAGCGCGCGGACGTTGAACTTGCGCGAGTCGCGCGCGAGGCGGTCGATGAGGACCTTGCCGGTGGGGATCTGGGACAGGAAGTGCGTCTCGTCGAGCGCGACGCCCTTCCGCAGGTCCCGGTCGGCCGTGTAGACGGTGCGCTGGGTCAGCCAGGAGGCGAGGTTGAGCAGCTCCACGGCCAGCGACTCGCCGTCGGTCCACTCCTCGCGCGGGCTGCCCGGGCGCGGCAGGGTCATGCCCTGCATCGTCAGGACCGTGAGCCGGTAGTCCTCCTCGTCGAGCACGCTCGGGTCCCCGGTCCCCCCGCCCGCGCTCGCGTCCGGCCCGCGCGGGTCCTCGGGGTCGACGGTGTGCTCGGGGAAGAGCAGCGCGGCCTGGGGCAGCTCGCGCCGCTCCTCGAGGAAGTCGGCGACGACGTCGGCGTGCTCCTCGCCCTCGCGCGCGTGCTTGCGCAGCGTGGCGATGACCTGGCCCGGGTCCCGGTGCTGGCCGCCGCCGACCTCGCGCACCGCGCGGAGCAGGACGATCCGGGTGTGCGGCAGGCGCGCGACGTCGTAGGGCAGCAGGCCGGTGAGGACGTCGAGGACCAGCCGGCGGCGGGTCGCCGCGGCCAGCGAGCGCTCGCGGCGCCACGCCTTCTCCGGGTCGGGCTCGTCGAGGAAGTGGTCCCGGCGCGGCTCGGCGACGACGCGGTAGGGGTTGAGGATCCCGGGGTCGGCGCCGAGCAGGTGGATGTGGCGGGAGAACGGGGCGAGCTCGGGCAGGCGGGTGAGCGCGGCCAGCGGCCCGGAGGGGTCGAGCACGGTCCAGCGCGCCCCGGCCCGCAGCGTCTTGTAGACCATCAGCCCGGTGAGGAACGACTTCCCGGAGCCCAGCCCGCCGACGACCGCGGTGAGGCCCGACGCGCGCCGGACCTCCTGCGCCATCCACGGGTCCCAGGCGACCGGACGGCGGGTCGCGGTGCAGGTCTCGCCGAGCAGGACGCCGCGCCGGTCACCCACGCTCGCCGACGCGGCCGGCACCCCGGCGGCCACCCAGGTCACCGACCCGCGGCGCCGGTAGGCGGTGGAGGCGAGCGGCTCGCCGGGGATGAACTCGCGCGCGTAGGCGTACTGGGCCTCGGGGTGCTCGAGCGCCACCCGCGGCCGGTAGAGGTCGAGCACCTGCTGGGCGCGGGTGAGGGCCTCGGCCTCGTCGCGCCCGGACACCGCGACGCGCCACCAGCCGTAGACCCGCGTGTTGAGCTGGGTGAGGCCGCCGGAGAGCTCGTCCTCGATCTGGAGCACGCGGTCGGCCTGGCGCTCCAGCGACATCGGCGGGTCGAGGTCGTGGTCGTGGGTGTAGTGCCGGATCTGGCTGCGGACCTTCCCCATCTGGCGCTGCAGCTCCCCCGAGACCTCCTCGGGGCGGCGGACGTAGATCCGCGCGGACCACTCGACGGGGAACGGGAGCCGGTCGCTGCGCTGCATCCAGGGGTCGTCGGTCTCCGGGATGCGCAGCGAGTCCATCAGCCCGACCGAGAGCACCGCGACGTGCCGCGAGACCGGCTGCAGCCCGTGGCGGCCCTGGACGCTGACCGTCGGCGCGTAGGGCTCCTGGTACATCGCGACGCCGTCGGTGAACGCGGCGAGGTCCTCGCTCTCCCAGGCCTGGTCGGCCTCGGCGTGCACCGAGCGCGGCGCGGGCAGGCCCAGCGCGCAGGAGCGGTGCATCAGCCACGCCATGTCCTCCGCGGTGCACGGCACCCCGTCGAGGCCGGGCCCGGAGACCAGCGCGTCGACGTGCGCGATCTCGGTCTCGAGCGCGGTGAGCTCGGCGCTCGCGGCCGACGGGACGATGCGGTGCAGCAGCGGCGACGCCGACTCCAGCCAGCGGTCCACCACGGAGCGCCCCGAGACCTCGACGCCGAGGAACACCTCCTTGTCGGCCATCGACAGGCCCATGAGGTGGTGCTGCTCGCCGGTGAGGAAGTCCTCCCACCCGAGCGCGCCCCCGACGTCGGGCAGGCGACCCGGGGCGTTGCGGTCGAAGGCCTCCGCCCAGCGCGCGACCGGGAACGGGCGCGTGGTCACCCGCAGGTGGCACCAGCGGCCCTGCAGCTCGCCGAGCTGGTTGGCGATGCGGCGGATCAGCGCCTCGCGCTGGGAGTCCGACCGGAAGCTCCAGGCCTGCGGGGCGAGGCGGTACCAGGCGGTGACCGTCGACGCGGTGCGCGCGATGTTGCCGTCGATCGAGCGCAGCGCGATGGCCGAGCGGTAGGAGGGGGTCGCCGACGCCCCGGCGAGGGCCCGGCCACGACGCTTCCGGGTCGCGCCGGCGCGCAGCCCGCCGGTCCGGGCCGCGTCGTCGCGCTCGTCGGGGTCGTCACGCCGGGCCGGCGGGGCCGACCCGGCCGGCTCGAGGTCGTCGCCGAACGTGTCCAGCAGGTCGTCGTCACCGGCCGCGCCCGCATCGTCGTCGGGCCTCGTCGGGCGCCCGACGGGGACGACCTCGGCCGGGGCCGACGGCGACCAGCCCGGGTAGGACCCCCACCCCGCGGGCGTGTCGGGCTCCGGCTCGCGGGCCTCCGGCCACGGGGGGCGGCGTCCCCGGCCGGTCTCAGGGCCGCGCCGACGAAGCACCGTCGCCCTCCTCGTCCCCTCGGGCGCGCGAGGCGTCACCGGTCTCCGCCGCGCCCGGGCCGAAGCGCCGGGCGCCGGCGGACGGGCGGGTGCGCGGGCGTCGCGGGCGGGACGACCCGGGACGGTCGGCGCGCCGCGCGGGCACGCGCAGCACGCCGTCCTCGTCCTCGGTGAGCCCCTCGGCCGGGTGTCGGTCCGGTCGGGGTGCGCGGCGGCGGCACGGCGCTCCCGCCGCGCGTCGTCCACGACCGGCCGGGGCGCCGCCGCGGCCGCCGGACCACGGGCTCGTCCGCGGGCGCCGTCCGGGCTCCCGGGCGGCGGGGCGACCGGTCCGGCAGCGCGAGCGCGCCGTGCGGGTCGGTCCGGCCGGCGGGCAGCGCCTTCCGGGGCCGGGCCGCCTCGATCTGGACGTGGCCGGCCGAGACGGTGCTGCCCGCCCCCCGGGTGCGCCGGCGTGGGCCGCGGAGCTCGTGCACGAACAGCGTGAGCCACTCGAGCAGCGGCCGGTCCTCGTCGATCCGCTTGGCGACGAACCGGACCACGACCACCGTGATGAGCAGCGCCCACGCCACGGAGAAGAAGCCGAGGGGGATGCCGAGGCGGCGCTGGAGGAACATCACGGCGATCATGACGATCAGCCCGACGCCGTAGCTGGAGTAGCGGGCCCGCCAGGGGAACGTCGCCCGGGGCGGGCCGAGCCAGACGGCGTCCACCCGGTACACGTCGTCGTCGGTGCGGATCTGCACCGCGTCACCCCGTGATCAACTGGGCCAGGAACTGACCGACCGCCGGGCCCTGGCCCGAGACGGCGATGCCGAGCGCGACCAGACCGACCAGCAGGCCCACGCCGCGTCGCGCGACGCCGGCGTTGTCGCCGCGGCCGCCGATCCACAGCATGACCACGGCGATGCCCAGGAGGATCAACGGGACGATGTTGTCGCGGATCCAGCCCTGGAGGCCGTTGGTCCCGAGGCCCTGCGCCACGACGGCCGACCCGAACGCGGGCAGGCCGGTGATCGGGACTCCCGAGCCGACCACCTGCACGCCGAGGGTCGTGATGGTCATGGCGGTGGTCCTCCCCGGACGTTCCAGTGGCACTGTCCTCGGCCGGTCTCGACCGGTCGAGTAAACACGTCGGTCGCCGGGCCTGCCAGCCCCGTCGTCGCTCGGTGCGACCGATGGTCACACGATCGGTCACCGTGCGAGGGCGGGGAACGCGGCGAACCCCGACGACCGGGGGCCATGGTGACGCGAACGTCGCCCTCGTGGGGGGACGCGCGCCCAGAGCGCTGCGCCGAACGTCGCAGGCGGTCACCGCAGAGTGACGGCCCCCGGCGGCCGGGGGTCGGGCACGCCCGTCCGCGCAGACCTGGGTTACCGGTGAGTAGATTCTCACCGCGCTCGTCGGGCCCCCGTCGGGACCAGCCGATACAGTGCGCCGAAGACGGTTGACCCGTGCCGCCCGGCAGGGTCCGCAGGGAGGTCGAACAGTGCTCGTCCGATTGATCCTGGGCCTCGCGCTCACGGTGGCCGTGGGGGTCGTCGCCGCCCGGCGGGCGTGGTGGCTCTTCACGCTCATCACGTCGGGCCAGCCCGACGCCAAGCGCGCCGAGGGACTCGGCGGGCGCGTGCGCGCGCAGTTCGTCGAGGTGTTCGGGCAGCGCAAGCTGCTGCGCTGGTCGGTGCCCGGCCTCGCCCACCTCTTCACGATGTGGGGCTTCATCATCCTGCTGACCGTCTACATCGAGGCGTACGGCGCGCTCTTCACGGAGGACTTCGCGATCCCGTTCATCGGGCACTCCCCGATCCTCGGCTTCCTGCAGGACTTCATCGCCGTGATGGTGCTGCTCTCGATCATCACGTTCTCGATCATGCGCGTGCGCCAGGACCCGGAGCGCAAGGAGCGCTCCTCGCGGTTCTACGGCTCGCACACCAACGGCGCGTGGATCGTCCTCTTCCTGATCTTCAACGTCGTCTGGACGCTGTTCGTGTTCCGCGGCGTCGAGTCCGCCGCCGGCCACCTGCCCTACACCTCCGGCGCCTACGTCTCCATCGCGGTCGGGCAGCTGTTCGCCGGGCTCTCCCCGGCGACGCTGGCCGTGCTCGAGACGGTCTTCCTGCTGCTGCACATCGGCGTCGCGCTGGTCTTCCTGGTCCAGGTGCTCTACTCCAAGCACCTGCACATCTTCATCGCGCCGATCAACGTCGCGGCCAAGCGCCTGCCGAAGGCGCTCGGCCCGCTGCCGCCCATCGAGCACGAGGGCAAGCCGATCGACTTCGAGGATCCGCCCGAGGAGGCCTCGTTCGGTCGCGGCAAGATCGAGGACTTCACGTGGAAGGGCATGCTCGACTTCGAGACGTGCACCGAGTGCGGCCGCTGCCAGTCGCAGTGCCCCGCGTGGAACACCGGCAAGCCGCTGTCCCCGAAGCTGCTGATCATGGACCTGCGCGACCACATGCTCGCGAAGGCGCCGTACATGATCGGCGGCCGGGACATGCCCGACGAGGGCGGCGTCGACATGGACGCGAGCCTCGGGAAGAACGAGCACGGCGGCCACGGCGTGCCGGAGTCGGGCTACGAGCGCCACCGCGGCACCGACGACGTCCAGGCCGTCCGCCCGCTGGTGGGCACCGCCCAGCAGCTCGGCGTCATCGACCCCGACGTCCTGTGGTCGTGCACCACCTGCGGCGCCTGCGTCGAGCAGTGCCCCGTCGACATCGAGCACGTCGACCACATCATCGACATGCGCCGCAACCAGGTCATGATCGAGTCGGAGTTCCCCGGCGAGCTCGGGGTCCTGTTCCGCAACCTGGAGAACAAGGGCAACCCCTGGGGCCAGAACAACTCGTCCCGCATGGACTGGGCGAAGGACCTGCCCTTCGAGGTGCCCGAGTTCGACGGCGAGCTGCGGCCCGAGACCGAGTACCTGTTCTTCATCGGCTGCGCGGGCGCGTTCGACGACAACGCCAAGAAGACGGTGCGCGCGACCGCCGAGCTGCTGCACATCGCGGGCGTCGACTACGTCGTGCTCGGCAAGGAGGAGAGCTGCACCGGTGACCCGGCGCGGCGCTCGGGCAACGAGTTCCTCTTCCAGATGATGGCCATGCAGACCAAGGAGATGCTCGACGGCGTCTTCGAGGGCCGGGAGCCGGGGACGCGCAAGATCGTCACCACCTGCCCGCACTGCATGAACACCCTGGGCCGCGAGTACCCGCAGCTCGACGGCCACTACGAGGTCGTCCACCACACCCAGCTGCTCAACCAGCTGGTGCGGGAGAAGAAGCTGGTGCCGGTGGCGCCCGAGTCCTCCCCGGTGCCCACGGCCAAGCTCGACATCAACCCGGCGACGAACCTGCAGTACCACGGGCCGCAGTCCGACGGCACCGAGCGCGCGCTCGTCCGCGCCGACGGGCACGGCGTCGGCGGGCACCCCGACGACCAGGCCGCCCCGGCCGACGTCGCGCTGGCCGAGAAGGACGGCTCGTCGTCGAACGGCTCGTCGTCCGAACGGGCACGGCTCCGCCGACGGGCACGGGGCGTCGAACGGGCACGCCGGCTCCGGGCCGAAGACCGTGACGTACCACGACCCGTGCTACCTCGGCCGGCACAACGAGGTCTACAGCCCGCCGCGCGAGCTGGTGGCCGCGGCCGGCGCGGTGCTCAAGGAGATGCCACGTCACGCGGACCGGGCGCTGTGCTGCGGCGCCGGCGGTGCGCGGATGTGGATGGAGGAGAACATCGGCAAGCGCATCAACATGGAGCGCGTCGACGAGGCCATCTCCACCGAGACCGACACGATCGCGACCGGCTGCCCGTTCTGCCGCGTCATGCTCACCGACGGTCTGACCGAGCGGCAGAGCGAGGCCAAGGCCGTCGGCACCGAGGTCATGGACGTCTCGCAGATGCTGCTGGCCGCCGTGAAGCGTGGTTCGCCGGCCGATTCCGGGGCTCCGGCCCCCGAGGCCGAGACCGACGGGGCCGGCGACTCCGACCCCGCCACCACCTCGACCTCGGCGAACGTGAAGAACCCGAGCGAGTAGGGCTCGTCCGGTTCCGAGCGAGGGGCCCCTTCGGTCGATCTGTTCGACCGAAGGGGCCCCTCGCTCGTTGGCCCGCCGGCCCCGCGTCGGTCCGCGCCCCGCACCCGGCCCAGCCCGGCCCAGCGCCGGCCGGCCGAGATCCTTTCTTCGTGAGCGAGTCGCTCCGAATCTTGCGCATGTCGCTCACGAAATCGTGATCATGGTCGGCGATCCGGCCCGGCCCGGCCCGTCGGCGTGTCGGATTGCGCCGATAGGGTTCGCGGGTGCTGCTCTCCGACCGCGACATCCGCGCCGAGATCGCCGCCGGACGCGTCGCGCTCGACCCGTACGACGAGACGCTGCTGCAGCCCTCGAGCGTGGACCTGCGCCTCGACCGGCACTTCCGCACGTTCAACAACCACGCCTACACCCACATCGACCCGGCGCTGCAGCAGGACGACCTCACGCGGATGGTCGAGCCGGCGCCGGACGAGGCGTTCGTCCTGCACCCGGGCGAGTTCGTGCTGGGCTCGACGTACGAGGTCATCACCCTGCCCGACGACGTGGCCGGGCGTCTGGAGGGCAAGGCCCTGGCCGTCGACACCCCGATCCCGACCCCCACCGGCTGGACGACGATGGGGGAACTGCGGGTCGGCGACGAGGTCTACGGAGCGGACGGGAAGCCGCGGCCCGTCGTCGCCGTGTCAGAGGTGATGCTCGGACGGCCGTGCTACGACGTGCTGTTCTCCGACGGAGAGACGCTGACCGCGGACGCATCCCACCAGTGGCGGACGACCACGAAGGCCGCACGGAAGCGCTGCGGTCCTTCGGCGGTGGTCACCACCGAGCAGATGGCCGCGAGTCTCCGCGTGCGCGACGAGGTGAACCACCACATCGAGCTCACCGCCGCCCTCCGCTGCCCGGAGCTCGACCTCCCGATCGATCCCTATATCCTGGGCGTCTGGCTGGGTGACGGGACGAGCACCAAGGCCGAGCTCACCTGCGGGACCGGCGACGAGCACGTGCTCGAGGAGATCCGGGCGATCGGCCATGACGTCTGGCCGGCATCGGGACGCGTGGCCTACCGGGTCGGCGGGCTGAGCCGGGGGCGCGAGGGCCGGCTCCGCGACGCCCTCGGCCGCTACAGCGCCGACGGCTCCCTCTCCAGCACGCTGCGTCGCCTCGGGCTGCTCGGGCACAAGCACGTGCCGGTCGAGTACCTCCGTGCGAGCATCGGACAGCGGCTGGCGCTCCTCCAGGGGCTGATGGATTCCGATGGCCACGTCGACGACGCCGGCCGGTGCGAGTTCGTGAACACGCGCGAGGAGCTGTCGGACGCCGTCTTCGAGCTCGCGGCGGGCCTCGGACTGCGACCGAAGAAGCGCAAGAAGCGGGTCACGCTCTACGGCGTCGATCACGGCGTCGCCCACCAGGTCACGTTCACGCCCTGGTTCGAGGTCTTCCGCCTCCCCCGCAAGATCGACCGGCTGAAGACCTCGGGGCGCCACCACACCCACCGCGGTGTCGCCGACGTCAGGCCGGTCGCCACGAGACCGGTCCGGTGCATCCAGGTGGGCGCGGCCGACGGGATGTTCCTGGCGGGTCGGAGCTTCATCCCGACCCACAACTCGAGCCTCGGACGCCTCGGCCTGCTCACGCACTCGACGGCCGGGTTCATCGACCCCGGGTTCTCCGGGCACGTGACGCTGGAGCTCTCCAACGTCGCGAACCTGCCGATCCGGCTGTGGCCCGGGATGAAGGTCGGCCAGCTCTGCCTGTTCCGGCTCTCGTCGCCCTCGGAGCACCCGTACGGCTCGCCCGTCTACGGCTCGCGCTACCAGGACCAGCGCGGCCCGACGCCGTCCCGCTCGTACGTCAACTTCCGCCGCGGGCTCTAGCGCCCGACGTCGAGTGGACCCGCGGGGCTGCCTCGACCGCCGTGGGAGCCCACTCGGACCTCGAGGGCCCCAGGCACCTACCCGACGAGCTGGCCCGCCCGGTGCACCCGGTTGCGGCCGGAGTTCTTCGCGGAGTACAGCGCGCGGTCGGCCTCGGAGACGAGACCGTCGCCGTCACCGGCGTGCTCGGGCAGCGTCGCGATCCCGAACGACGCGGTGACCAGCTGCCGGCCGCCGCGCTTGAAGTCGGCCTCGACCCGCTCGCGCAGCCGCTCGGCCAGCGCCGCGGCGTCGTCCGGGCCGCCCTCGGTGATGAGGATGGCGAACTCCTCCCCGCCGTAGCGGTAGGCGGTCTCGCCGTCGCGCATCGAGGCGCGCAGGGTGCTCGCGACCTCCTGCAGGACGACGTCGCCCTGCTGGTGGCCGTAGCGGTCGTTCAGCTCCTTGAAGTGGTCCAGGTCGAGCATGATCACCGACATCGGGTGGCCGTGGCGCTTGGCGTTCGCGACGGCGCTGTCGAGGTCGGTGCCGAGCCGGCGACGGTTCGCGAGCTGGGTGAGCGGGTCGAACTGCGAGAGCCGCTCGGTGGCGGCGTGCAGCCGGCTGGCCTCGATGGCCGACCCGGCGAGGGTCGCCAGCATCTCCACCGCGGACAGCGCCTGGCCGTCGACCTCGCCCTCGACCCCGTCGAAGCACTCGAGGACCCCGATGACGCGCGCACCGACCACGAGCGGGACGGCGACCGCCGACTCGTCGTCGGTGTCGGGGTCGCCCCGCGAGATCTGGCCGTACCGCGCGGACCGGCCGACCACGCCGACCCCGAGGTTGCAGTGCGACTCCAGCGGCGGGACCGCCCCGCGCGCCGAGTCGTACGCGAGCTCGAGGCCGCTCCCGTCCTCGTCGAGCAGCCAGAGCAGCACCCGGCCGTCGGTGACCGCGACGGCGGCCTGCACCGTCGAGTCGACGACGTAGCGGGTGTTCAGCGAACCCGCGATCTCGCGGGTCATGATCAGGATCGTGCGCAGCCGGTCGGTCTGGGCCTGCAGACGCTCGGCCTGCGCCGTCGTCTCCTCGTGCTGGTGGCGCAGGGCCACCGTCATGTCCGCCAGCCCGTCGCGCAGGGCGACGAGCTCCGCGGAGCCCGCCACCGGCTCGGGCGGCACGAGGCGCCCCTCGGAGATGCCCCGCACCGAGGCGAGGAGACCGTCGACCGGCGCGACGACGTGGCGCTCCAGGCGACGCCGACCACGCAGGGCGACGCCGAGCGTCCCGAGCCCGACGATCACGAGCAGCACCCCGAGCACCCACTGCGTGGTCGTCGCCTGCTGCTGGCTGTCCTCGATCGCCCCGAGGGTCACGGCGCGCGTGTCGTCCTTGCGCCCCTCGTAGCTGTCGAACAGCGCCTTGCCCTGCAGCAGGAACGCCTCGGTCCCGCCGGGCGGCGGGACCTGTCGGCCGGCGGCGCTGGCCCACTCGGTGCGCCAGCGCTCCTGGGCGAGCAGGAGCTGCAGCACGCTCTGGCGCAGGGCCGGCTCGTCGAGCAGGGTCAGCATCCGGGTGTCGGCCGAGGCCAGGGCCGGGCTCGTCTTCGTGGCCTCGTCCGCGAAGTAGCGGTCCCCGGTCGCGAGGTAGGCGCGCAGCGACGAGTCCATCTCGAGCATCGACTGGTGGGAGTCCTCGACGGCGAGCAGGCCGGCCTGCAGCCGGTCGTCCGCGGGGCTCGTCACCGCGGCGCTGTAGAGCAGGCGGAAGACGACGAGCAGGACGATCAGGAGCGCCGCGACCGAGACGGTCACCCCGAGACGCTGGACCTCGGTGATCAACCTCGGTGCCCGTCTCACCCGTCCACGCCCCTCCGAGGGTCAGCCCCTCACGGTCCCGGTCCGACGACCGGGACCCTCCCCCTGCACATCACCACTCGGAGGCATGACGTTAGCCGGTCCGGGGAAAGGTTCACAGGCTCAACCAGCCCCGACTGGGACCGGAGCACACTGCGAACGCCGTGTGGGGGTGGCTCCTGAGCCCGAACGGCCGAACGGTCAGGCCGTCATCGAGGATCGCGGGCCGCGCCCGGATGGCATGCGCACGACCGTCTGGTCCGCAGCCCGGTGGCGTTCGGTCTGCGGGGGCGTCAGCAGACGGTGCACGAGCAGGTCGATCTCGGTGGGGTAGGGCACGCCGCCCGACGGCGAGGTCTGCCAGGCGGCGAGCTCGGCGACGGCGGCCTGGGTGGCGGCGTGCTCCGCGGTGTCGGGCGCGGCGGGCAGGTGGAGCACCGGCACGCGCAGCCGCACCGCGCTCCGGGTGGCGGCGAGGGCGGCCTCGCTGCCCCCGCGGACGACGACCCCGGCGGGCGGCGCCTCCGCGAGCAACGGCGTCGAGGCGCACGACCATCCGCGCCGCCTCCTCGGCCCAGCCCTCGCAGGGACGGTCGAGCAGGAGGAGCCGGCCGGCGGGCGCGCCGAGGTCGTCGAGCGCGGCGTCCACGTCGAGGGGCTCCGGACCGGTCGCGACCAGGACCGGGTGCACCGGCCCGTCGGCCTGCTCGCCCGGCCCGGACGGAGCGAGGCGCCCGAGGGGCGCGAGCGCCGTGGCGTCCTCGGTGGTGGCGACGACCACCAGGAGCTCAGGCGGGGCCGTCGGGGCCTCGTCGGCCGATCCATCGGCCGTGTGCTCACGGAGGGTCATGTCACCTACCTCGCCGTCGTCGTCCTGCACCCACAGCGACAGCACACACCACATCCTCCAGGCCAGGACAGATGCCTGCTCCAGGATTACCGCTTGGGCGCAATCGGACTGACGCAGCGTCATCGCCCGAGCGCGATCACGCCGAGACCATGCCGTGATCCGAGTGAGTTACACCGATGTCGTTGCTGACGGCGTCGAGGGGACCGGCCGGCCCTCCGGGGGTCGACCGGCGGGATCCGGCGCCTGTTGTAAGGTGAGCACGCAACAGGCGAGTGTAGTTCAGTGGTAGAACATCAGCTTCCCAAGCTGAGAATGCGGGTTCGATTCCCGTCACTCGCTCCACGCCGGTTCTCGCAGTCCACGCCGCCGGGACGCCGGAGGCGGGCCGCCTCGTCACGGGGCCTCCTCCTCCGGCGGGTCGAGCCCGAGCTCGCGCCGGCGGTCGCGGTAGAGGGTCTCGTTCCAGCGGGCCTCGCCGCGACCCACGCCCTCGGCGCGGTCGACGCCGAGGATCTCCTGCACGAACCGCGCCCGCTGGCGCTTCACCTCGTCCGCCAGGGCGTCGTCCACCGCGGCGCTCAGGGCGGACTCCCCCGTCGGCAGGGCCTCGTCGCCGCCCGCCGCTCGCCCCCTGCCTCGTCGTCGTGCCGCTCGTCCTCGGGTCCCTCGGCCATCCGTCCTCCCCGCGTCGTGACGGTCCTCACGCGAGGGTGCCCCGCGGCGGGCTCCGGGGCCAGCGCGCGGGTCGGCGGTCGGTGACAGGCTCCGGGGGTGAGCAGCGCCCTGGACCCCGAGCTCGCCGCCGCGATCGAGCGCCTCGCCGCCGACGGCTGGCTGCCGCTGACCCGGCCCGATGTCGCCGAGGCCCGGCGCAACTACCGCGACCTCGCCCTGATCCGCCGCGGCGCGGACGCCGAACCCGTCGCGTCGGTCCACGACGACGTGGTCACCGGGCCCGACGCCGACGTCGTCGTGCGGGTGTACGCCCCCGAGGAGGCCCGGGACGTCACGGTCGTCTGGCTGCACGGCGGGGGCTGGGTCCTCGGCGACCTCGACACCGCCGACGCGGCCGCGCGCCGCGTCTCCCGGGCCCTCGGGGCGACCGTCGTGTCCGTCGACTACCGCCTCGCCCCGGAGCACCCGCACCCCGCGCCGCTGCAGGACGCCCACGCCGCGCTGCGCTGGGCCTCGACGCGGTTCGAGGGGCGCCTCGTGGTCGGCGGGGACAGCGCCGGGGCCGGCCTGGCGGCGGGGTGTGCCCTGCTCGCCCGCGACTGGGGTCCGCGTCTCGACGCGCAGCTGCTCCTCTACCCGGGCCTCGACCCGACGATGTCGCACCCGAGCGTCGTCGAGAACGCCGACGGACCGTTCCTGACCGCCGCCGACATGCGGTGGTTCTGGGAGCGCTACGTGCCCTCGGAGCAGGCCCGGCTCGACCCGTCGGTGAACCTCGGGGAGGCCGCGCGTCTCGGTGAGCTCGGCGACCTGGCCCCGGCGGTGGTGGCCACGGCCGACCTCGACCCGCTGCGCGACGAGGGCCTGGTCCACGCCGCGGCCCTGACGGCGGCCGGCGTGACGGTGGCCGAGCTGCACGGCCAGGGCCTCGTGCACGGCTACTTCGGGCTGGGCGCGGCCTCGCGGGCCGCGCGGGCGGAGGGCGACCGGGCGCTCGAGCTCCTCGCGGGACTCCTGGCGTCGACCGCCTGAGTCGTCGGCGAGCTGAACGCTCGCTGAGGTGGGTCGTCCGAACGCCGTGCGTGACGCGCCCGGACGCGCCGGTCACGACGAGACGACCGGTCCCGTCGCCGGGAGGTCGCCCCGCGCCACCGGTCGGCCGTTCGCCCGTCCGTCCGTCGGACGCTCGCCCGGGCCGACCGTTCGTCGCGGCGAATCCACCGGGCCGGGGCGGGGTGACGTCGCCCGACGGCGGTCCCCGACCGTTCGCGGGGCCCGCCGGTGCCCGATGGTGTCGGCCGGAGCACTCCGGGGCACGCCGCGGCCCACCCTCGCCGCCGCGCAGGGTCACGACCTCGCTACGTTCCAGCGGTCCAGATCACGACGAGGTCACGACCCGCCGGTCACGCTCCCCAGCGGCCTCGTCGATGCGATCCCCTGCGGCGAAGGGCGACCGAACGTGGCGCGACACGGCATCCCGGCAGGACCTCCCGGCTGGGCTACCCGGCCCGCCTTCGGCTACACGCCCGGTCTCGCCGGTGCGGCGCCGGCCCTGCGTGGACCCGTCCGCCCGATGCCCGCCCGCGTCACGGTCCACGACCCCCGCCCGGCCGCCGCCCGCTCCGCGTACCGCTCGCTCTCCGCCGGGACCTCGGGCAAGATCCTCGTCGCGGCCGTCGCCGCGGGCGCCGTGGTCCCCGCCGTCGCGGCGCTCGACACCACGCACGCCGCCGACGCCGAGTCGACGGCCACCACCCAGCTCTCCGCAGCGCAGATGTCCCTCGCCGCGGCCCAGGGCGCCGGCGGGTCGACCGTCGGGGGCTCGCGGGCGATCAGCGACGTCTCCACGGTCGCGATGTCGTCCTCCGACCTCGCGGCCGCCGCGAAGCCGGCCGCGGGCGGCGTCGAGAGCCTCAGCAAGGCGATGTCGATCGCCCGCGAGAACGGGCCGGTGCAGTTCGGCCGCGCCTACTCCGCGGGCGACGACGACTCCCTCGACGGCCAGATCGAGAAGGCGCTCGGGCTGATGGGGCTGCCGCAGAAGCTCGCCCCCGGCGTCAAGAAGATCATCATGCGGGAGTCCACGGGCAACGCCGACGCCGTCAACGGCTGGGACTCGAACGCCGCCGCGGGCACGCCGTCCAAGGGCCTCATGCAGCTCATCGACACGACGTTCCGCAACTCCGTGCTCCCCTCGCTCGCGGACAAGGGCATCTTCGACCCGGTCGCGAACATCACCGCCGGGGTCCGCACCATGATCGCCAACCACGGCATCGACGCGGTCATGGCCGGCGGCCTGCGCGACTCGTCGGGCAGCTACGTCGGCTACGGCGGCGCGAAGCTCCCCGACGACGGGCTCGGTCGCGCCTCGTAGGTGCGCTCCGCGCCTGTGAGCACCAAGTGCGGCGATAGCCGCACTTGGTGCTCACGCGGCGTCAGCCACCCGGGCCCTTCTGCAGCACCGGACGCAGGGTGTCGAGCACGGAGGCGTCGTCGATCGTCGAGGGCACCATCGCGTCCTGGCCGTCGGCGATCTGGCGCATCGTCTTGCGCAGCACCTTCCCCGAGCGGGTCTTCGGCAGCGCCGGCACCACGGCCACGTCCTTGAACGAGGCCACCGCGCCCGACCTCGCTGCGCACCAGCGCGACGAGCTCCGGGCCGATCTCGTCCTCGCCGCGCGTCACGCCCGCCTTGAGGACGACGAAGCCGCGCGGGACCTGGCCCTTCATCGGTCGTGCACCCCGATGACGGCGCACTCGGCGACGTCGGGGTGGCCGGAGAGGACCTCCTCCATCGAGCCGGTCGAGAGCCGGTGGCCGGCGACGTTGATGACGTCGTCGGTGCGGCCCATGACGAAGAGGTAGCCGTCCTCGTCGAGGTAGCCGCCGTCGCCGGTGAGGTAGTAGCCCTCGTAGCGCGACATGTAGGACTCGCGGAAGCGCTCGTCGTCGTCCCACAGCGTCTGCAGGCAGCCCGGGGGCATCGGGAGCTTGATGACGATCGCGCCCTCCTCGCCGCGCGGCAGGACGGTGACCCGTCGACGTCGAGGATCTCCACCTGGTAGCCGGGCACCGGCACCGACGGCGACCCGGCCTTCAGCTCCATCGGCTCCAGCCCGCGCAGGTTGGCCGCGATCGGCCAGCCGGTCTCGGTCTGCCACCAGTGGTCGACGACCGGCACGCCCAGCTTCTCCGACGCCCAGGGTCCACGTCTCCGGGTCGAGGCGCTCGCCGGCGAGGAAGAGGGTCTGCAGCGAGGACATGTCGTGCGTCGGCGAGCAGCGCCGCCTCGGGGTCCTCCTTCTTGATGCCGCGGAACGCCGTCGGGGCGGTGAAGAGCGCCTTCACCCCGTGGTCGGCGACCACGCGCCAGAACGCGCCGGCGTCCGGGGTGCCGATCGGCTTGCCCTCGTAGAGCACCGTCGTCGCCCCGGTCAGCAGCGGCGCGTAGACGATGTAGGAGTGCCCGACGACCCACCCGACGTCGGAGGCGGTGAACATGACCTCGCCCGGCCCGACGTCGTAGACCGCCTGCATCGACCAGCGCAGCGCCACCGCGTGCCCGCCGTTGTCGCGCTGGACGCCCTTGGGCTTGCCGGTGGTGCCCGAGGTGTAGAGGACGTAGAGCGGGTCGGTGGCGGCGACCGGCACGCACTCGGTCGGCTCGGCGTCGCGCATGGCCTCGGCCCAGTCGACGTCGCGGTCGGTCATCGCCGCCTCGGCCTGCGGGCGCTGCAGCACGATCGAGCGCCCCGGGTCGTGCTCGGCGAGCTCGATGGCCTTGTCGAGCAGCGGCTTGTACTCGACGACCCGCTTGCCCTCGATCCCGCAGGACGCGGAGACGATCGCCGACGGCTTGGCGTCGTCGATGCGCACCGCCAGCTCGCGCGCCGCGAACCCGCCGAACACCACGCTGTGGACCGCGCCGAGCCGCGCGCACGCCAGCATCGCGATCGCGGCCTCGGGGACCATCGGCATGTAGACGATGACCCGGTCGCCCTTGCCGACCCCGACCGAGCGGAGCACGCCGGCGAACCGGGCGACGAGGTCGCGCAGCTCGGAGTAGGTGTAGCGCTGGCGGCTGTCGGTGACCGGCGAGTCGTGGATCAGGGCGACCTGGTCGCCGCGCCCGGCGTCCACGTGCCGGTCGACGCAGTTGTGGCACGTGTTGAGCTCGCCGCCGGCGAACCACCGCGAGAACGGCAGCGCCGAGGCGTCCATGATCGTCTCGGGCTCGGTGTACCAGTCGATCAGTGCGGCGGCCTCGCGCCAGAAGCCGTCGGGGTCGGTCATGCTCCGCTGGTACGCCTGCTGGTACTCGCCGCTCATGGGGCACGAGGCTGCCACGACGAGTGACCTGGCGCACCCGTCGATGCCGACGTCAGCCCTTGATGCGGCGTCCCGACGTCCGGACGGCGGCCAGGATCTCGGCCGGGTCCACGCGGGTGGGCGCGCGGTCGGTGAGCACCGGCTCCCCCGCCACCCACACGTCGCGCACGGCCCGCGCGCCCGCCGACCACACGAGGTTGGACACGAGCTGGGCGTCGTCGTCGGGGTCGACGAAGGCCGGGTCGTCGAGGTCGACGTGGACGACGTCGGCCCAGGCCCCGGGCCGCAGCCGGCCCAGGTCGTCGCGGCCCAGCGCCTCGGCACCGTCCGCGGTGGCCAGGCGCAGCACGTCCGCGGCGGTGAGCGCGGTCGCGT
Source organism: uncultured Actinomycetota bacterium (assembly GCA_963716955.1). GTDB lineage: Bacteria > Actinomycetota > Actinomycetes > Mycobacteriales > Pseudonocardiaceae > Actinomycetospora. The sequence goes on along the minus strand of CAVQUY010000009.1, from coordinate 55,643 downwards.
CGGCGCCGCGCTGGCGGGCGAAGAGCGACGCGAGCCGCTGCTCCTCCCAGAGGTCGAGGTCGTCGTTGGAGGCGGGCGAGTCGGTGCCCAGGCCCACGCGCAGCCCCGCGGTGAGCATGTCCGCGACCCGCGCGACGCCGGCCGCGAGCTTCGCGTTCGAGCCCGGGCAGTGCGCGACGGCGACGTCGTGCCGGGCGAAGATCTCGAGGTCCTGAGTCCGAGAGCTGGATGGCGTGCGCGGCGAGCACCCGCCCGTCGAGGCTGCCGGTCGTCTCGAGCATGGCCGGGACGGACCCGTAGACGCTGCGGACCTCGTCGTCCTCGCCCTGCGCCTCGGCGACGTGGATGTGCAGCAGCGCGTCGCGCTCGCGGGCCGCGGCCGCCGTCGTCGCCACCGCGTCGGCGCTCAGCGTGTACGCCGAGTGGGCGCCGTACCCGAGCTCGACGCGCTCGCCCGGCCCGAACCGCAGCCCGTCGGCGTCGATCCAGCGCGAGATCGCGTCGCGCATCTGCTCCCACGTGCCGAGGCGGTCCATGCCGGGCGCGGTGATGATCCCGGGGGTCATGACGACGCGGGACCCGAGCTCGAGCACGGCGTCGACGACCGTGTCGGCCCAGAAGTACATCTCGGTCGAGGTCGTGACGCCGTGGCGCAGCATCTCCAGCCCGCCCGCGAGCATCCCGACGCGGACGTCCGGCGCCTCGAGGCGCGCCTCCGCCGGCCACACGACCTCGGTGAGCCAGCGCATCAGCGGCAGGTCGCCGCCCATCCCCCGCAGCAGCGCCAGCGGCGTGTGCGCGTGGGTGTTGACGAGCCCGGGCATGAGCAGGCCCGGCAGCCTCGTCGTCGGGGCGTCCGTCTCCGGGGCCTGGCGAGCGGCCCGACGTGGGCGATGCGCCCGGCGTCGTCGACGTCCACGACCGCGTCGCGCAGGACGCGCGTGCCCTGCTCGCAGGGCAGGACGATCGGGGCGTGCAGTCGCCGGGCGCTCATGGCGCCCAGTCTGGTGATCGCGCGGCGAGGGCGGCGAGACGGGTCAGCTGGCGGCGCATCATCACGAGGTCGCCCCACGCGAGGGCGTGACGGGCGAGGGTCCCGACGGTGCCGCGGGTCCCGCCGAGGACGACGGTGGCGACGAGTCGGGTGCGCTCCGGGCCGTCGGGGCGGACCGCGTAGGTGATCGCGAACTCGCCGACCAGGCCGCGGCCGGGACCGGCGGAGGCGCAGCGTGAGGTGCTCGCCGGCGGCGAAGGAGTCGATCACGAAGAGCACCAGCAGGCGCCGGCCGACGTGCAGCTGCGTCGGCGCCGGGGGTGAGCTCGGCGGGACTGCGAGCGACCGCCGTTGTCGACGAGGTCGTAGCTGTAGGGCGCGACGGTCAGCTGCGTGACCCAGCGCCAGAGGTGCGCGGGCCCGGCGTGGCTGGTGACGCCGCGGGTCCAGCGGGCGACGGCGTCGGGGACGAGGTCGTCCGCGCGGGGTGTGCCGCGCGCGCTCGAGCGTCGAGGTCCCCCAGTGCTCGCGGCGCGTCCACGACGGCGAGTGTGCCGAGTTCGGGCGAGGGGCGCCCCTCGCCGATCTAGTTCCGTGACCTGGCACGGGTGCGCCCTCGCACGGGGCGGACGCCCTACCGGTCCAGCAGCGAGCGCAGCGACCGCAGCGGCTGGAGCCAGGCACCACCGGGAGGCAGCGTGTCGAGGCTGACCCGCGGCAACGGCTCGCGGAACACGCCCTCGATCTCCTCGAGGTCGAGGAACGTGACGACCTCCGAGGCCACCGCGAACGCGGCGTACTCCCGGAACCCGATGACGGTCACCCGGATGCCCGACTCGACGAGCTCCTCGAGCGGCTCGCGGAACGCCCGCCCGTCCCCGGAGGCGACGACGACGTGGGCGAGTCCGCCCTCGGTCCGCCGCGCCTCGATGTGGGCGAGCATGTCGTCGTCGACGTCGGAGTCGTCGGCCGTCTTCGGCTTGGCGAAGACCGCGAACCCGACGTTGCGCAGCGCCTCCACCCACGGCCGCACGATCTCGGTCGAGCCCGGGACGACGTTGGTGAACACCGTCGCCTCGGCGACGCCCTCCGGCCCGGCCAGCCCGAGCAGCCAGCGGCCGACCGCGTCGAAGCGGGGGCGGAAGGCCGAGGTCGGACGCGCGCCGAGCAGCGAGCCCAGGCTCATGTCCATGTTCGGGGCGTCCCAGACGAGCAGCGTGCGCCCGGGGCCCTCGAAGCGCGGCAGCGGTGCGTCCTCGACGTCGGTCGTGCCGCCGGCCAGGGCGTCCGGCGCGGTCGCGGCGTGCGCGAGGTCGGCCGGGGACGGCGAGGGGGAGGGCGACACGGGGCCGACTCTAACCGCCCGCCGTCGGCGGGTGCGCCGCACGATCACGACCCCCCACCCGTCGTCGGGACACCCGCTCCGCGTACCAGGACGAGGTCCCGGCTGGGGCGGCCCTGCTCCTCGGCGCGCGTCTCGAACTTGGTCCGCGGGCGCCACGCGGGACGCGGCGCGAAGCCGCCGTGCGGGTTGTCCAGCATCGGCTCGGCGTCGGTGACCTCGAGCATCCACTCGGCGTAGTCGGCGACGTCGGTGGCCAGGTGCAGCGTCGCCCCGGGGCGCAGGCGCGAGGCCATGAGGGCGACGGTGGCGGGCTGGACGAGACGCCGCTTGTGGTGGCGCCGCTTGGGCCACGGGTCCGGGTAGAACACGCGCAGCCCGGCGAGGGAGCCGGGGGCGATGCGGTCGCGCAGGACGACGACGGCGTCGCCGCGCAGCAGCCGCAGGTTCGGCAGCGCGGCCTCCTCGATGCGCATCAGCAGCTGGCCGAGACCGGGCGGGTAGACCTCGACGGCGACGTGGTCGACCTCGGGCTCGGCCGCGGCGAGCGCGGCGGTCGTCTCGCCCATCCCGGAGCCGATCTCCAGGCGCAGCCCGGCGTCGCGCCCGAACCACGCCGCCGGGTCGAGCCGGCCGTCGCCGTCGAGCAGGTCCGCGCGACGTCCGCCGGGCGCGAGGTCGGCGAGGTCGGCGCCGAGCCGGTCCCACGACCGGTCCCAGGCGCGCTGCTGGCCCGCGGTCATCCGGCCGCCGCGGTCGGCGAAGCTGACGATGCCCCGCCGCGCGGCGTGGCGCGCTCCTCGACGGAATCCCCCGTCGCCGCGCTCGCCCGGGTGCCGGCCGACGCCGGGTGCTCCTGACCCACCCGACGATCCTCACATCCCGCGTCGCGCCGGGACGCGGGCGGGATCGCCGGTGCTCAGCCCGATTCGATGACGCGCGTCTGGTCGCGCTTGTCCTGCGGCGGGCGACGGGCACCGCTGCGCAGCGACGCGGCCACCTGCTTGGCCCGGCCGTTGTTCCGCACGCGGGCCAGGGCGAGCAGCGTGATCACGTGGAGGATCCCGAGGAAGAGCAGGATGCCGCCGACCCGGGTGACGACGAGCTGCACGGCTCCCTGGACCTCGAACGGCTGCCACGTCGACAGCAGCGCCATGAAGCCCAGCGCCACGAGGTGGAAGCCCACCCCCAGGAGGCGGGTGATGGACTGCGCGACCTCGTGGTCGTCGAAGACGTCGCGCAGGAACCCGACGCCGGTGCGCATCAGGATCTGACCCACGACCACCGTGATGATCAGTCCGATGAACACGATGAGCAGGTACGTGCCCGTATCCGGGGTTTCCACCACTCGGCCCTCTCTGCCGTCCTGCGCGCTCCGGGCGGCGTCCCGGCCGTGCCCCAGCATCCCCTGATCGGTGATCGCGCGAAACCCCGCCACGCCCGTGACGCCAGTGACGGGTGCGACGGACGGGTCCTCCGGAACGGCCCCCGCGTCCCTGCGGGCGCTCCCTACGCTGCGACGCGACGACGAGGGAGGTGCCCGTGGGGCGGTGGGCGCACGACACCGCCCGGGCGTGCCGCGCGGCCGCGCCCGGCGTCGCGCTCCCGACCGCCGACGCCCTCGACGCGGTCGCCGCCCGGGCCGAGGCGACCCCCGCGCTCGTCGTCACCGGTCCGGTGTCCTCGGGGAAGTCGACGCTGGTCAACGCCCTGGTCGGACGCCGCGTCGCCCCGACCGGGCGCGGGCGAGTGCACCCGGCTGGTCGCGCGCTACGTCCGCGGCCCGGTCGACCGCCTCGACGTCGTGCTCGCCGACGGCACCCGCCGTCCGCTGCCGCTGGCCGAGGGCGGGCGGGTCCCCGCCGCCGTCGGGGACCGGCTCGGGGTCGACCCGGCCGACGTCGACCACCTGCTCGTGACGCTGACCAGCGACGCGCTGGAGGGGCTGACCGTGGTGGACACCCCGGGCACGGGGTCCGCGCGCCGGCGGCCGGCGTCGGGCCCGGGTCCGGCCGACGACGCCGTCGCCGCGCTCGTCGTGCTGCCCTCCTCGGCGCGCGCGGACGAGGTGGACCGGCTCGCCGAGGCCGCCCGGCACGGGCCGGCCGGGGTGGTGGCGGTGCTCGGGCGCGCCGACACCGTCGGGTCCGCCGAGGACGCCGCGGCGGTCGCCGCCACCCTCGGGCGCCGCCTCGGCACGCGGCTCGGCCCCGTGACCCCGGTGGTCGGGCTGCTCGCCGAGACCGCGACGACGGGGGCGATGCGCACCGAGGACCGGCACGCGCTGGCCGCGCTCGCCGCCGCCGACGGCCCGGCCGTGGACGCCGCGCTCGCCGACCCGGACCTCTTCGTCCACGCTGACCTGCCGGTGCCCCCGCCGGTGCGCGCCCGCCTGCTCGAGCTGTGCGACCGGCGGGGCGTCGCGCTCGCGGTCGCGGTGCTGCGCGAGCGCCCGGACGCGGGCGTCGGGGACGTCTGCGCGGCGCTGCTCGCCGCGTCCGGCCTCGACGTCGTCGTCGAGCGGCTGCGCACCGACGTCCGCGAGCGGGCGGACGTGCTCGCGGCGGCCGCGGGCGAGCGGCGCGTCGCCGCCCTGCTCGACGGCGAGCGGGACGCCACGCGCGCCGACCGCCGCGCGGGCCGGACCCCGCCGGCGGGGACCCGGGACCTCGCTCGGCTCGGTGACCTCCGCGAGGACCTCGCGGCCCGGCCGGTCCACCTCGAGCTCGCCCTGCTCGCGGCGGGGGCCCGCGCCCGCAGCGGCGCCGTCGAGCTCCCCGGGGAGCTCGCCGACGACCTCGACCTCCTCGCCGGCGCCGGGCTCGCGGCGCCGGACCGGGCCCGGCTGGCGGTCCTGGCCGCGCGGGCCGGGCTCGACGACGGCGTGCCCGGGGAGCTCGCCGGCCACGCCGCGCGCCGCGCCGCGACCTGGCGGTCCTACGCGACCTGGGGGACCCCGCCCGACCGCTCCGAGGTCGCCGCGACCGTCCACCGCGGCTGGGCGCGCGTGTGGGGGGAGCTCACGGCGTGAGCGGGCCGCACCGGCGCCGCCGCGCTGCCCGCCGACGTGGCGGCGGCGCGCCGCGACGTCGAGCGGGTGCTCGCCGAGGCGGGGGTGCCCGCGCCGGACGTCGCGCCGGGGTCGGGGCGGCCGGTGGCCGCGCTCGTCGGCGCCCCCGGACGGGGCCGCCGGGCGCTCGCCGCGGCCCTGCTCGACCTGCCGCCGGCGGCGTCGGGCCGGGGGTCGCCCGGATCTCGGCGGGCCCGGCGCCGGAGGTGCTCGCGGTGGACGTCCCGCTGCTCGAGGAGCTGGACCTGGCGCTGCCCGCGCGGGCGCCCGACGGCGGGTGGGGTCCCGGTCCGGACGCGTCGCTGCTCCTCGTGGTCGCGGGGACGGGCGCCCCGCTCGACGCGGGCGAGCTGGCCGCCCTCGCGGCGGCCGCCGGAACCGTCGAGTCGGCGGTGTTCGCGCTGGTGGGCACGGAGGCGCACCGGGGCTGGCGCACCGTGCTCGAGGCCGACCGCGACCTCGTCGCCGAGCGGGTCCCCCGCTGGGCGGACGCGGCGTGGTTCCCGGTCTCCCCGGTGCTGGCCGCCGCCGCGCGCGGCACGGGCACCGACGGCGAGCCGCTGCGCCGCCACGCCGGGATCGCGGAGCTCCAGCGCCATCTGCACGGCCTGCTCGCGCGGCGGCGACGGATGCTCGACGAGGCCAACGCGCTGCGCGCCGGGACGACCGCCTGCGCGGCCCTCGCGACGACGGCCGCGGGGGTGCCCGCGGACGACGAGCTGCGCCGGCGCCGCGCCGCCCTGGAGTCCGCCCGCGCCGCGCTGCGCCGTGAGCACCACGTGCGCTGGCGCTCCGAGCTCGCCGCCGTCCGGGTCGCCGTGCTCGACGACCTCGCCCGGCGGCTGCGGGCCCTCGGCGTCCGGCACCGGGACCGCCTCGACACGGCGACGCGGGCCGACCTCGCCGCCCTGCCCGAGCTCGTCGCGGGGAGGTCGCCGCGGAGGCGGCGGCGGTCGTCGCCGGACTCGGGGAGCGGCTCCGGGCCCTCGTCGTCGGGACCCTGGCCGGGCTGCTGCCCGCCGCGGAGCTCGCCGACCTGCGCATCCCGCCGCCGGCCCCGCGCCCGGAGCTCCCGGTGCCGAGTCCGCGCCGGCCCGACCGGCTCCTCGTGGTCGCCGGCGCATCGGGCGGGCTGGGGCTCTCCCGGCTGGCGCTGCTGCCGCTGCTCGCGGTGCCGGTCGCGCCCGTGGTCGGGGCGGCGCTCGTCCCGGTCTCGGTGGGGATCGGGCTCGGCGCGGCGGGCTGGCTCGCGCACTCGCGGCGGCGGGCGGCCGACCGGGCGCACGCCCGCGCCTGGCTCTCCGAGGCGCTGACGCAGGCCCGCGCGGACCTCGAGCGGGTCCTCGTGGAGGCGCTCATCGCCGCCGAGCGGGAGATCACCCTCGCGCTCGACCGCGCCCTGGACCGGCGCGCCCGGGAGGTGGACGCGGCGTTGCGCGGGGTGGGCGAGCAGGTCCGCCGCGCCGCCGACGGGCACGCCCGCGAGGTGGCCCGGGCCGAGGCGGCGCGCCGGGCCGCCGTCCGGGCGGAGACGGTGCTCGCCCGGCTCGCGGCGGCCCGCGACCGGACCTGAGCGGGTTCCGCCGAAGCCGCACCCCCCGGGCGACGACGTCGCGCGCGCCTACCGTCCCGGTCGTGCCCGACGCCGCCCCCGACCTCACGGTCCCCGACCCCGCCCCCGGCCACGCCCGCCCGGCCGGCGCCCGCGGCCGGACCCGCCGCCCGGCCGCCTGGGGCGCGCCCGGCGCGGCGATGCTCACCGGCGACCTGGTGCCGGGCGAGCCGTGCTCGGCGCGCCGACCGTCGACTCCGACGCCGACGGCGTGCCGGACACCGCGGTGGCCGAGGTCGCCGACCAGCTCGTCCTCGCCACCGACCTCGACCACGACGGCCGGGCGGACGCCGTCACGCGGATCGGCCCGGACGCCGTCGTCACGGCGCGGGCCGAGGACCCCGATCCGCACGACCACCCGTGGGACGCGGCCCCGCCCCCGCCGCCCTGGGTGGACCCCCGCACCGGGGAGTGGGTCCGCGGGTACGGGGCGAGCGGAGCGACGGGGGCGAGCGGAGCGACGGGGCGGGCGCGTCGGACCCCTCGGGTACGGTCCGGCCGTGTCGATCGAGAGCGCGCTCGCGGGCCGCCCGGAGCACCGGGCGCGAGGTCGACGGCGACTTCCTGGCCCTCCCGCTGCGCGAGGTCGCGGCCGCGGCGCTCGAGGCCGCCCGCGCCGGCGGCGCCGAGCACGCCGACGTCCGCGTGCACCGGATCCGCAGTGCCGCGCTCGAGCTGCGCGACGCCCGCGTCGTCAGCTCCTCGGACACCGACGAGGTCGGGCTCGCGGTGCGGGTGCTCCACCGGGGGTCTGGGGGTTCGCCGCCCACGTCGACCTCACGGCGGCCACCGCCGCCGCCACCGCCCGCCGCGCCCTCGACGTCGCCGCGACCCTCGCGCCGGTCGCCCGCGAGACCGTCACCCTCGCCGCGGAGCCGGTCCACGAGGACGCCACCTGGGTCTCGCCCTACGACCTCGACCCGTTCGCGGTCGACCCGGGCGAGCGGATCGGCCTGCTCACCGACTGGTCGGCCGGCTGCTCGCCGCGCCGGGGGTCGACCACGTCGAGGCGGTCTCCTGCAGGTGAAGGAGAGACAGTTCTACGCCGACCTCGCCGGCACCGTGACCACCCAGCAGCGGGTCCGGGTCGACCCCGTCAGCGTCACCGCGGTCGACCGCGACGGCGGCGGCTTCGAGTCGATGCGCACGCTCGCCCCGCCGGTCGGGCGCGGCTGGGAGTACCTCACCGGCACGGGGCTGGGACTGGGACGCCGAGCTGGCCGAGCTCCCCGAGCTGCTCGCCGAGAAGCTGGCGGCGCCGTCGGTCGACGCCGGGCCGCTACGACCTGGTGATCGACCCGACCAACCTGTGGCTGACCATCCACGAGTCGATCGGCCACGCCACCGAGCTCGACCGGGCGCTCGGCTACGAGGCCGCCTACGCGGGCACCTCGCTTCGCCACCCCCGACCAGCTCGGCTCGCTGCGCTACGGCAGCGCGGTCATGCACGTCACCGGCGACCGGACGGTGCCGCACGGCCTGGCGACCGTCGGCTACGACGACGAGGGCGTGTCGCCGCGCAGTCCTGGGACCTCGTCCGCGACGGCGTCCTCGTCGGCTACCAGCTCGACCGGCGCATCGCGCCGCGCGCGGGGCTCGACCGCTCCAACGGCTGCGCCTTCGCCGACTCGCCGCTCCACGTCCCGATCCAGCGGATGGCGAACGTGTCGCTGCAGCCGGACCCGGACGGCCGGCTCGACCCGAGGAGCTGATCTCCGGGGTCGAGCGACGGCATCTACGTCGTCGGCGACAAGTCCTGGTCGATCGACATGCAGCGCTACAACTTCCAGTTCACCGGCCAGCGCTTCTTCCGGATCAGCACGGGCGGCTCGCCGGCCAGCTCCGCGACGTCGCCTACCAGGCGACGACCACCGACTTCTGGGGGGCGATGGAGGCGGTCGGCGGACCGCAGACCTACCTGCTCGGCGGCGCCTTCAACTGCGGCAAGGGCCAGCCCGGCCAGGTCGCCCCGGTCAGCCACGGCTGCCCGTCCGCGCTGTTCCGCGGGGTCAAGATCCTCAACACCGCACAGGAGGCGGGCAGGTGACCGCCGTCCGACCGGCCCGGCGGCTCGTCGAGCGGCCCTCGGCTCGCTCGCGGCCTGCGCCCCGACGGCCGGCGCCGTCGTGCTCGTCCGCGAGACGTCCGAGGCCGACCTGCGCTGGGCCAACAACACGATGACCACCAACGGCGTGACGCGACCGCACGCGTCGGGACGTCATGCTCGTGACGCTGCGCCACCGGCGGCACGGGGGCCGGCGTCGTGCGGCTGTCCGCGCCCGACCGGCTGATCGGCGCCGCGGACGACCACGCGGCCGCGGACGCCGCCGCAGGCGCGGTGCGCGAGGCCGCGGCGCCGGCCGAGCGCTCCGGCCCGGCCGGGGACGCGCGCCGAGCTCGACCCGCCGATCGCGCCGGCGGACGCCGACTTCGACGCGGGCGCGGTCGAGACCGTCGGCGGGCGTGTTCGCCGGCTCGCCGCGGCGCTCGGCCGACGCCTTCGGCGGCGGACCAGGTGCTGTACGGCTTCGCCGAGCACACCACGTGACCACGACCTACCTCGGGACCATCGACCGGCCTGCGGCGGCGCCGCGTGCAGCCGGCCGGCGGGTCGAGCTCACCGGTCAAGGACCGCGACGGGCCGCTCGGCCTGGGCCGGGCAGAGCCGACGCGACTTCGCCGACGTCGACCTGCCCGCGCTGGAGGCCGACCTGCGCGGCGGCTGGCGTGGGGCGGGCGGCGGATCGAGCTCGACCGCCGGCCGCTACGAGACGATCCTGCCGCCGTCCGCGGTCGCCGACCTGATGATCTACCGGCCTGGTCGACTGGGCGCGGCGGCGCGCGCACGAGGGCCGCACGGTGTTCTCGGCCGGGCGGCGGCACCCGGGTCGGCGAGCGGCTGACCGACGTCCCGCTCGACCCTGCCGGGGACCCCGACGCGCCCGGCTTCCCGGGCCTGGTGCACGATCCGTTGCTCGCGACGGCGAGCTCGTCGGCGACGAGGTCGTCGGTCTTCGACAACGGCGCGCGCGACTCGGCCGGACCGAGTGGATGCGCGACGGCGAGCTGGCGACGCTGACCAACCCGCGCGCCGCGGCGGCGGAGTTCGCGGCCGACGGGCCCGCTTCGCCCCGCCGTCGACAACCTGCTGCTCGACGCGGCGGGCGCGACGCGTCGCTGGACGGACCTGGTCGCCGCGACGCGACCGCGGGCTGCTGCTGACCTGCCTGTGGTACATCCGCGAGGTCGACCCGCAGACGCTGCTGCTCACCGGGCTGACCCGCGACGGCGTCTTCCTGGTCGAGGACGGCGAGGTCGTCGGGGCGGTGAACAACTTCCGCTTCAACGAGAGCCCGTCGACCTGCTGCGCCGGGCGACCGAGGCCGGGGCGACGCGAGCGGACCCTGCCGCGGGAGTGGAGGACTGGTTCACCCTCGCCGCGATGCCGCCGCTGCGGGTCCCCGACTTCAACATGACGTCGGTCTCGCCGGCGAGCTGAGCGCCGGGGCGGCAGGCTGCCCGGGCCCTCGAGCACCTCGCCAGTGGCGTCGAAACGAGAGCCGTGCAGCGGGCAGTCCACGAGCGCTCGGCGTCGTTCCAGCTGACGATCCCCTTGAGGTGCGGGCACACCGCCGAGCCGCGCTGGTGACTCCTTCCACCGTGCAGACGGCCACGGGTCGTGCTCCGTGGCGCTCCACCCGACCCGAGCCCTCGGCCGGAGGTGTCCCGCCCGCTGGTCAGCGCGGCTGGTCCATCCTTGCGCCAGACGCGCGCCCACGGACGCGTTCACAGCCCCGCGCCCGGCGCCCCGCACCTCACCAGGTCACCAGCTCTGCAGCGCGCCGGCCCAGGCCGGCATCTCGTCACCCAGCACCGAGCGGACACGGCGAGAGCCGCCGCCGCTGCGTTGGTCATGCCCCACTTCGCGTAGCCGGTGGCCACCAGTACGGCGCCGTTCCCGGGCAACAGCTCCCACGTAGAGGCAAGTCGTCCAACGCCTCGTAGTCCTGCGCCGACCACCAGTGTGTCGTCGCGCCCCCCCCCCCCCCCCCCCCCCCCCCCCCCCCCCCCCCCCCCCCCCCCCCCCCCCCCCCCCCCCCCCCCCCCCCCCCCCCCCCCCCCCCCCCCCCCCCCCCCCCCCCCCCCCCCCCCCCCCCCCCCCCCCCCCCCCCCCCCCCCCCCCCCCCCCCCCCCCCCCCCCCCCCCCCCCCCCCCCCCCCCCCCCCCCCCCCCCCCCCCCCCCCCCCCCCCCCCCCCCCCCCCCCCCCCCCCCCCCCCCCCCCCCCCCCCCCCCCCCCCCCCCCCCCCCCCCCCCCCCCCCCCCCCCCCCCCCCCCCCCCCCCCCCCCCCCCCCCCCCCCCCCCCCCCCCCCCCCCCCCCCCCCCCCCCCCGCGGGCACACTGGACACGTGGGGACGAAGTGGTCATGCGCTATCCGGGCGCGCCGGGGGCGTCCGGGTGGTCACGCAGGCCGCGTGGGAGGCCGAGGTCCCGCGCCGCGGCGACCTCGGCGACCTCGCGACGCTCGTCGGGTCCGGCGGCGTCGTGCGTGCTGTCCGGCGCCGGGCTGTCCACCGACTCCGGCATCCCCGACTACCGCGGCCCGACCGGGCGCGCTGCGCCGGCCACGCGCCGATGACCTACCAGGCCTTCGTCCGCGACCCACGCGCCCGCCACCGGTACTGGGCCCGCAGCTACGTCGGCTGGCGGCAGATCGCGCGCGCCCGCCCCAACGACGGCCACCGCGCCGTCGCCGCCCTGCAGCGCGCCGGGCTCGCTCACCGGCGTCATCACCCAGAACGTCGACGGGCTGCACCAGGCCGCGGGCGCCCGCGACGTCGTCGAGCTGCACGGCGGCCTCGACCGCGTGGTCTGCCTGGGCTGCGGCGCCGCGCGCGACCGCGCCGAGGTCCAGGCGCCGGCTGCGCGCGGCCAACCCCGACTTCGGCGCCGCGCGTCCGACCCAGGTCAACCCCGACGGCGACGCCGAGCTGCCCGACGCCGAGCTCGACGGCGTTCGCGATGATCGACTGCCCGGCGCTGCGGGGGCGGACCGCTCAAGCCCGACGTCGTCTTCTTCGGCGAGTCCGTGCCCCGGCCGCGGGTCGCGCCGTGCTTCGACGCTGGTCGACGGCGCGCCGCGCGCTGCTCGTGCTCGGGCTCGTCCCTGCCGTCATGTCCGGCTACCGCTTCGCCCGCGCGCGGCCCAGGCTCGGCATGCCGGTCGCGATCGTCAACGGCGGGCCCCACCCGCGGCGACGACCTCGCGACGGTGCGGCTCGCGTCACCTCTCGGCGAGGCCCTTCCCGCCCTGGTCAGCGCCCTGCGGGCCTGAATCGTTCAGCTTGATCGTGGAAGTGGTGGCATCGACACCGACGAGCGGTTCCGTCGGCAACATCTGTCGTTAACGTCGGAGTACTCAAGGCGGGGCGTCACGGTGTGGTGCAGCAAGCCGTCACCCGTGCCCGGTGCCCCTGTGCCGCGCGGACACGACGGATCCCGTCAGCAGGCGACCTCACGGTCGTCGCTCGGAGACCGGCGAGACGATCGGAGAGTGACACGACGCATGACGGCCGCACCGACCATCCCTGGGCTCGACAACCCGCCGCTGCAGCGCCAGGAGGTCCTGGACTGGGTGGCCGAGGTCGCCGAGCTGACCACCCCCGACCGGGTGGTCTGGTTCGACCGGATCGACGGAGGAGTGGACGCGCCTCACCGACCAGCTGGTCGAGGCCGGCACGTTCACCCGTCTCGACCCCGAGAAGAAGCCGAACTCGTTCTACGCCGCCTCCGACCCCAACGACGTCGCGCGCGTCGAGGACCGCACCTTCATCTGCTCGGTGACGAGAAGGACGCCGGTCCCACCAACAACTGGATGGACCCGGCCGAGATGAAGGCGATCATGACCGAGCTGTACCGCGGGCTGCATGCGCGGCCGCACGATGTACGTCATCCCGTTCTGCATGGGCCCGCTCGAGGCCGAGCACCCGATGTTCGGCGTCGAGATCACCGACTCGCGAGTACGTCGTCGTCGTCGATGCGCGTCATGGCCCGCATGGGCACGCGACGTGCTCGAGCCGCTCGAGGCGACGACGCCGACGTTCGTGCCCGGCCTGCACTCGGTCGGCGCGCCGCTCGAGCCGGGCCAGGCCGACGTGCCGTGGCCCTGCAACGACACCAAGTACATCGTCCAGTTCCCCGAGGAGCGGACGATCTGGTCCTACGGCTCCGGGCTACGGCGGCAACGCGCTGCTCGGCAAGAAGTGCTACTCGCTGCGCATCGCCTCGGTGATGGCCCGCGACGAGGGCTGGCTCGCCGAGCACATGCTGATCCTCAAGCTGACTCAGCCCGAGCAGAAGACCTACTACGTCGCCGCCGCGTTCCCGAGCGCCTGCGGCAAGACCAACCTCGCCATGCTCGAGCCGACCATCCCGGGCTGGAAGGTCGAGACCGCTCGGCGACGACATCGCCTGGATGCGGTTCGGCGAGGACGGCCGGCTCTACGCGGTCAACCCCGAGTACGGCCTCTTCGGCGTCGCCCCCGGCACCGGCTGGAAGACCAACCCGAACGCGATGCGCACCATCGACAAGGGCAACTCGGTCTTCACCAACGTCGCGCTCACCGACGACGGCGACATCTGGTGGGAGGGCATGACCGACGAGCCGCCGGCGCACCTCACCGTCTGGAAGGGCCGAGACTGGACGCCCGACAGCGACGAGCCGTCCAGCCACCCGAACAGCCGCTACTGCACGCCGATCACGCAGTGCCCGATCCTCGCGCCCGAGTACGACGACCCGCAGGGCGTGCCGATCTCGGCGATCCTCTTCGGCGGCCGCCGCAAGACGACGATCCCGCTGGTCACCGAGGCCCGCGACTGGAACCACGGCGTCTTCATGGGCGCCACGCTGTCCTCGGAGACGACGGCCGCGGCCACCGGCGCAGGTCGGCGTCGTCCGCCGCGACCCGATGGCGATGCTGCCGTTCATCGGCTACAACGCCGGCGACTACTTCCAGCACTGGGTCGACATCGGCAAGAGCGCCGACGCCACCAAGCTGCCGAAGATCTTCTACGTCAACTGGTTCCGCCGCGACGACGACGGCGGCTTCCTGTGGCCGGGCTTCGGCGAGAACAGCCGGGTGCTCAAGTGGGTCATCGAGCGCCTCGAGGGCACGGCGGCCGCCGTCGAGACGCCGATCGGGCACGTGCCCGACGCCGGACTCGCTCGACGTCGACGGGCTCGACCTGACCGCCGAGGAGCTCGAGGCGGCGCTCGCCGTCGACGGCGACGAGTGGCGCGCAGGAGATCCCGCAGATCACGGAGTGGTTCGAGAAGTTCGGCGACAAGCTGCCCGACGACGATGCGGGACGAGCTCGAGATCCTCAAGCAGCGCCTCGGCGCGAGCTGAGCCGTCCCGCCTCCCGGCACGCTCACGGCCGACGGCCGTTCGTCATTCCTCCGATGGTCCGACGACGACGGGCACGTTGAACCGTGCTGCTTCCCGCGGGATCGGCAGACTCGGCGCCTGTTACTGACCGCGACGGTCGCTTCACCGCGCGCATGACACCGGATCTGCCCGGGGGCGCAGCTCTCCGTGACCGGTTCGCCGACGACGAGGAGGTCGACGATGACGTCATCGCCGTCGTGTGCGCGATCGCGGGCGACTCCGTCGGCTACGAGGTCGGCCGCCTGGTGGGACCGCGGCTGCAGGCGTCCCGGCTCGGGCGCTTCGTCGGCGACCGACGCTGGGAGGCCGGCGAGGAGTTCCTCAACCGGCACGGCGGGAAGTCCGTCCTCCTGGGGAGGGGCACCGCGCTGCTCCGGGCGCTCGTCCCCGGGCTCGCCGGCATGGCCCGCATGCCCTACCTGCGCACGTTCCTGCCCTGGAACGCCGTCGGCGGCATCCTCTGGGGTACCGCCTGCGTGCTGCTCGGCTACGTCTTCGCGGCGAGCCTGCACGAGGTCGCGCAGTACCTGGCGTGGGGACCGGTGCCGGTCGTCGTCCTGGTCGCCGCCGTCGTCGTCGTGCGCGAGGTGCGGCGCCGCCGCCGCGAACGGACACCGGAGGCCAGCCCCGAGCCGACGGAGGGCGCTACCGGCAGGTAAAGCGCATCTGGTGCCACCTCGTCCGTGGACTAACATCCGCGCGTCCGGATCAGCCCCGCGCGAAGGACCGCCGACGATGGCGTCCTCGACTGCCGCACCCCCGCCGGAGCCGAGCGCGAGGTCGCGCCGCCGATCCCGCGCCCGCCACGGCCCGCGTTCCGCTTCCGGGCCTGGAACCTCCTGGTGCTCGTCCCCCTGATCACGATCCTGCCGTTCCTGTTCAACCAGCAGAACCCCACGCTGGGCGGGATGCCGTTCTTCTACTGGTTCCAGCTCGCGATCATCCCCGTCGGTGTCCTCTGCACGCTCGCGGTCCACCTGCTCACCCGCCACGCCAGCGAGGAGGGCCGGCGATGACCTCCTCGCAGATCATCGAGCTCGTCATCTTCGTCGTGCTCTTCGTGGGCGTCGCGGTCATGGGCTTCATGGCCAGCCGCTGGCGGCGCGCCGGCGACACCTCGACCACCTCGACGAGTGGGGCCTCGGCGGGCGCAAGCTTCGGCTCGCTGGGTCACCTGGTTCCTGCTCGGCGGCGACCTCTACACCGCCTACACCTTCGTCGCGGTCCCGGCGCTGATCTTCTGCTCCGGCGCGCAGCGGCTTCTTCGCCGTGCCCTACACGATCATCGCCTTCCCGCTGGTGTTCCTGCTGCGTGCTCGCGGCTGTGGTCGGTCTCGCAGCGTGCACGGCTACGTGACCCCGGCCGACTTCGTGCGGGCCCGCTTCGGCTCGCCGCTGCTGGCGCTGCTGATCGCGATCACCGGCATCGTCGCGACGATGCCCTACATCGCCCTGCAGCTGGCCGGCATCGAGGCGGTGCTGCGCACGATCGGGCTCAACGGCAACGGGTTCTGGGGCCACCCGCCGCTGTTCATCGCCTTCGTCGTGCTCGCGGCCTACACCTACCAGTCGGGCCTGCGGGCGCCGGCGCTGATCGCGGTGGTCAAGGACCTGCTGATCTACATCGTCATCATCGTCGCGATCATCTACCTGCCGCTCAAGCTCGGCGGCTGGGGCCCGATCTTCGGCGCCGCGCCAGGCGAAGCTCTCCCGCCGTCGCCGTCCACCGGCCAGCCGTCGGGTCGATCCTGCTGCCGGCGAACAACCAGCTCCAGTACGCCACGCTCGCGCTCGGCTCCGCGCTGGCGCTGTTCCTCTACCCGCACTCGGTCACCGGCGTGCTCTCCAGCAAGAGCCGCGGCACGATCCGGCGCAACATGGCCGCCCTGCCGGCCTACTCGCTCCTGCTGGCCCTGATCGCGCTGCTCGGCTACGTGGCCATCGCGGCCGGGATGAAGCCGCTCGTCAACGGCTCCACCGGACGCGCGGACTCCAACACGATCGTGCCGGCCCTGTTCCAGCAGCAGTTCCCGTCCTGGTTCGCGGGCATCGCCTTCGCCGCGATCGGCGATCGGCGCGCTCGTGCCCGCGGCGATCATGTCGATCGCCGCGGCGAACCTGTTCACCCGCAACGTCTACAAGGAGTACCTGCGCCCGGACGCCACCCCGCGAGACGAGGCCCGCCAGGCCAAGTTCGCCTCGCTGGTGGTCAAGCTCGGCGCGCGTGCTGTTCATCGTCGCCGTCGACCCGCAGTTCGCCATCGACCTGCAGCTGCATCGGCGGCGTGATCATCCTGCAGACGCTGCCGGCGGTGGCGTCGGCCTCTACACCCGCTGGTTCCACCGCTGGGCGCTGATCGCCGGCTGGGCCGCCGGCATGGCCTGGGGGCATGTACCTGCTCTTCCTGATCCCCAACCCGGCCAGCGGCAAGCAGCACTTCGGCGGTTCGGCGCTCGCGCTGGACAAGCTGTCGTTCTTCGGTTGGGCGCCGTGGCACGGGTCCAAGGTGCAGATCTACGTCGGCTTCGTGGCGCTGATCCTCAACCTCGTCGTCGCCGTCGTCGGCACGTTCGTGTTGCGGGCGACCGGGGTCGACGAAGGCAGCGACGCGACCCGGGGCGACGACTACCACGCGACCGAGGTTCCCGAGTCGACCACGCCGGAGACCGTCTCCAGCGTGTAGCAGTCCACCTGCCCGCGTCGACTCCGCCGGCCCCGTCGCCGGGTCGGGGGGCCGGATGCGGGACGGTGCTCGTCCGCGCGCCACCCGCAGCGGGCACCATGGACCGCGTGCTCGACTTCCTGCGCGCGATCGGCGAGAGCGTCGGCGCCTGGCTGTACGTCATCGCCGGCGGGCTCGCCTTCGCCGAGGCGGCGATCATGGTCGGCGTCGTGCTGCCCGGAGAGACCGCTCTGCTCGTGGCGGGGTTCGCGGCCCACGAGGGCGTCATCTCCCTCGTCCCGATGATCATCGTCGCGATCGTCTGCGCGATCGCGGGCGACTCCGTCGGCTACGAGGTCGGGCGCACGATCGGCCCCCGGCTGCAGGGATCGCGGCTCGGGCGCTTCGTCGGCCCCCGCCGCTGGAAGGCGGGTGAGGAGTTCCTCCACCGCCACGGTGGGAAGGCGGTGCTCCTGGGGCGGGGTACCGCGCTGCTCCGCGCACTGGTCCCGGGCCTCGCCGGCATGGCCCGCATGCCCTACCTGCGCACCTTCCTCCCCTGGAACGCCGTCGGCGGCATCGTCTGGGGCGGCGCCTGCGTCCTGCTGGGCTACGTCTTCGCCGCGAGCCTGCACCAGGTCGCGAGCTACCTCGCGTGGGGACCGATCCCGGTCGTCGTCCTGGTCGCCGCCGTGATCGCCGTCCGCGAGGTGCGGCGCCGGCGGCGCAGCGGGCCGCCCACGGACCCGGCGCCGGAACCCACGGAGAACGCCTCCGAGCGCTGACACGGGGCGCGGGTGCGGCCTCGTCGTCGGGACACGGGTGGCACCCCGGGCTCCGGGGCTCGACCCGGCGTCGGGCGCCCTACGATCTCCGGCCATGGTCGAGCGCCGGATCACGGCTGACGAGCCGTTCCTCCCGGCCTACGGCCACGGCACCCTCGCCGAGGTGCTGCCGTCGGCCGCCGCGGCGCTCGACGTCGACGGGTTCGTCGACACCCTCGGCGTCGCCCGCCACCGCGGGGACGTCACGGCGGCGGGGGTGCTGCTGGTGGACGGGCTCGGCGCCGAACTGCTCGCGGCGCACCCGCACGACGCCCCCGCGCTCACCGAGCTCGCCGCCGGCGCGGACTCCCGGCGGCTCACGGCGTGCTTCCCGGCCACGACCGCGGTGAGCATCACCTCGCTCGGCACCGGCCTGACCCCGGGCGCGCACGGCATCGAGGGCTACTCGATGGCCGTGCCGCCGCCGGCCGACCCGGAGGCCGAGGCCGACCTCGTCCTCAACACGCTGCGCTGGTGCGCGCACGGCGCCGCTGACCCGGTGGACCTGCTCGCCGACCTGCCGCCCGAGCAGGTGCAGCCGCAGCCGACCGTGCTGCAGCGGGCGCTGCACGCCGGGGTCGCGGTCAGCCGGGTGGCCCCCGAGGTGCAGCGCCGCTCCGGGCTGACCCGCGCGGCCCTGCGCGGCGGACGCTTCCACGGCGTGTCCGCGCTCGGGGACCTCGCCGCACAGTTCCTGCACGGCCTCGCGGTGGAGCCGGAGGAGCGCGCGCTCTGCTACGCCTACCACGGCGACCTCGACATGATCGGCCACGAGCACGGGCCCGGCAGCCTGCCGTGGCGGATGCAGCTGCAGGTCGTCGACCGGCTCGTCGCCGCGATCGCGGAGTGCCTGCGCCCGGGCACGGTGCTGCTCGTCGTGGCCGACCACGGGATGGTCGCCACCGACCGCGGCTGGCAGGTCGACGTCGACACCACGCCCGCGCTGCTCTCCGGGGTGCGCCGCCTCGCCGGGGAGACGCGCGTGCGCCACGTGTACGCGGCGCCCGGCGCGGCCGGGGACGTCCTGGACACCTGGCGCGGCGAGCTCGGCGACCGGGCCTGGGTGCTCGGGCGCGACGAGGCGATCGAGGCCGGGTGGTTCGGCCCGACGGTGTCGGACGCGGCCCGCGGCCGGATCGGCGACGTCGTGGCGGCCGCCCGGGGCCGATGGACGATGGTGCGCTCGCGCATCGAGCCGCACGAGACGGCCTTCGTCGGGCACCACGGATCGCTGACGCGGGCCGAGCAGCTCGTGCCGCTGCTCGTGGTCCGGGGATGAATCCGGACGCCGGAGGACACATCGCCGCGCGCCTCCGCACGCCGACCGCCACTCGCTGCGCCGACGGGGCGGATCCACCCCGGCCGGTCGCATCCCACGCGATCGCCCCATACGCTTCCTTCACGACGTCTCGCGGTGTCGCCGCGAGGAGGGGGTGTGCATGAGGAAGCGCCACCGGATCCCGCCCGCGCCCGACGCGCCCGGCCCCTCGCGCCTCGTCCGCCTGCGTTCCGCGGTCGCGCACCACCCGCTGCTGCTCGGCGGGCCGCTCATCGCGGTGGCCATCGTGGCCGGGTTCTCCGACGTCCGCGAGAGCAGCATGGTCTCGCTGGCCGCCGTCGTCATCTTCATCGTCGTGCAGCTGTTCACCCTCGCCCACGACGACCGGCTGTGCCTGCGCTGCATCGCCGAGAGCCCGGCCGACCCGGCGCGCGCGGTCGAGACCCGCCGGCCGTGGCTGCGGCTGTTCCACTCGGCCACGACGGCGTCGGGGGTCGCGGTGCTGGTGGTGGTCGCGGCCGTCGGCGTCGCGGCGGGCCTGATGATCCGGCCCGGCTGGGGCGACCTCGTCCTGGTGCTGCCGCTGGCGACGATGGCCCTGACGGTCGTGCACCGCCGGATCGAGCCCTGGTGCCCGTACTGCGGCTGGGGCCGCGGCGGCGACGACGAGGACACCCCCGAGCCGACGCCGGACCCCGACGTCGCGGCGCCGCTGCACCGCTGATGACCGACGGCCCCGAGCCGCCGGCCGGTGTCGCCGAGCTCGCCGGGCGGCTCTTCGACCTGGCCCGCGACGGCGACGCCGCGGGCCTCGCGGCCTACGTCGACGCCGGCGTGCCGGTGGACCTCACGAACGGCGCCGGGGACACCCTCGTCATGCTCGCCGCCTACCACGGGCACGCCGCGGCGGTCCGGGCGCTGGTGGCCCGGGGCGCCGACGTGGACCGGCTCAACGACCGCGGCCAGTCGCCTCTCGCCGGCGCGGTGTTCAAGGGCGAGGACGACGTCGTGCGCGCGCTCGTGGCCGGCGGCGCCGACCCGCTCGCGGGCCACCCCACCGCCGTCGACACCGCGCGCATGTTCGGCCGCGAGGACCTGCTCGCCGTCCTCGTGCCGCGGCCCTGAGTCGCACCTCGGGGCCTCACTCCGTCCCGGCGCCGACGGGGACGGACGAACCGAGCGTGTCGGCGTCCACGAAGGCCGGCGCCGCCGGGATGGTGCGGTCGACGACGACCGGGTTCGGGGCCCGGTTGATCAGCAGCCGCATGACGTCGGGCCGGGAGTAGTGGCCAACGGGATCGGCGGCGGACTTCGCGATCGCGATGAGGGAGAAGTCGAGGTCGGCGATCACCATCCCCTCGGCGGTCTCGCCGAGGTCCTCACCGAGGGGGCTGCCCTCCGGCCCGTAGATGCGGGCGAACCCGCCCCCCTGGAGGAGGAGCTGGCGCTTGACGTCGGTGTCGCAGAACAGGTCGTGCGCGGCCTGCCCGACCACCGCGCAGGGCGCGACGACGAACGCTTGGCCCTCGACGGCGTAGACGAGGCTGGCGGCGTTGTTGACCTCGGGGCCCAACGCCCGCGCGGCGCCGCGGTAGACGGAGAAGCTCGGCCAGGCGCCCACGTGGATCTGCTCGCCCAGGCTGTACATCGCGTACTTGGTCAGGGGCTGGAAGTGCTCCCAGCAGTTCAGGGCGCCGAGCCGGCCGAGCGGGGTGTCGTGGACCTGGATGTCGCTGCCGTCGCCCTCGCCGAACACGGAGCGCTCGACGTGGGTGGGCTTCAGCTTGCGCCGGACGCTGATGACCTGGCCGGTGTCGGCGACGAAGGCCTGGGACATGTAGAGGCTGCCGCCGGCGCGCTCGCTGAAGCCGAAGACGACGTGGATGCCGTACCGGCCGGCGGCGTCGGCGATGCGGTGCATGTGCTCGCCGTCGCGGGTCATCGAGTTCTCGGCGTAGCGGGGCACGAACTGCATGCCTGCCGCCGGGGCGTCGAGCCAGAATCCACCACGGGTAGCCGGGGATGAAGGTCTCGGGGAATGCGACGAGCTGGGCACCCCGGCCGGCGGCCTCGCCGATCAGGCCGATCATCTGCTCGACGCCGGCGTCGAGGTCCAGCCAGCGCGGCTCGGCCTGGACCGCCGCCGCGCGCACCACGTGTGCCATGGAGGTTCTCCTCGTCGGTCGTCGGCGGGGCACGAGCCCCGTCGTCGATCAGGAGGGTGCGCCGCCTGCGGTCCGCGCGGGTGACGTCGCGTGCCCCGCGGACTCGCCGTGGGTGCCACTCCCGCGGCGGTAGGCCCCGGGGCTGATGCCGGTGACCTCGCGGAAGGTCCGGTGGAACTGTGCCGGGCCGGCGAAGCCGCAGCGCGCCGCGACCACCGCGACCGGCAGGTCGGGGTGTGTCCGCAGCAGCGTCCGCGCGCGGCCGACGCGCTCGTGGCGGAGGAGTTCGCTCGGCGTCGTGCCCTCGGTGGCGAGGAGCCGGAACAGGGTGCGGCGCGACAGGTGGCAGGCCGCCGCGACGTCCTCGGCGCTCACCCCGGGCACGGTGGCTGCCCGGGCGATCGCGCGGTGGACCCGTTGGCGCACGGCGGCGTCCGCCGGGGGCGCCGTCGACGACGCGGCGAGCCCGAGGGCGAACTCCAGCAGCCCGATGGCGTGGGGCGCCAGCCCGGCCGCGCCCCGCCCCGCGCGCTGCTCGCGCACCAGGCCCGCGAAGAAGTCGGTCACGAGTCGCGCCGCGCCGGACCCGTCGAGGGCCACCGCCGTCGCCTCGTGGACCCGTCCGCGCGGGATCGTGCTCTTCGGTACCTGCACGACGAGCTGCCGGAAGTGGTCGTCGAAGTCGAGCGTGTAGGGACGGGTGCTGTCGTAGAACGCCATCGCCCCGGGCCGCAGCTCCGCGACGCGGCCGTCCTGCCGGATCTCGCCGCGGCCGGCGAGCTGGATGCTGGCCAGCAGGTACTCCTCCTGGCTGCGGGCGATCAGGCTGCGGGTGCGGTCGACCCGCTGACCCCCGGCGTCGACGACCGAGAGGCCGACGTCGTCGAGGGCGTCGTGCTCGAGGGACCCGTGGAACGGCCTCTCCCCGCGCGGCCGGGCCGAGAGCTGCACGAAGGCGTCGCAGATGAGGTCGCGCCAGAAGGCGAACGCCTGGTCCGGCTCCACCGCTCGCGTCGACCACCCGGCCGGTGTCGCTCCCATGCCTGTGGGATTGAAGACCTCCCCGCCACGGAAGTCCACGGAGCTGCTCGTCGGGATGACCTGGCGGATCGGTCGCGTTGCACCCCGTATGGGCATCCCGATCTCGGTCCTGGACCTCTCGCCGATCTCGTCCGGCACGCCCGCCTCGCAGGCCCTGCACGACACCGTGGAGCTCGCCCGCACCGCCGAGGCGGCCGGCTACCGGCGCTTCTGGCTCGCCGAGCACCACAACATCGCGAGCGTGGCGAGCTCGAGCCCCGAGGTGATGATCTCGGCGGTCGCGTCCGCCACGAGCACCATCCGCGTCGGGTCCGGCGGGATCATGCTGCCCAACCACAGCCCGCTCAAGGTCGCCGAGACGTTCCGGGCGCTGGCCGGGCTCTTCCCGGGCCGGATCGACCTCGGGCTCGGCCGGGCGCCCGGCACCGACCCGCGGACCGCGATCGCACTGCGCCGCTCCCACCAGGCACTGACCGCCGACGACTTCCCCGACCAGTTCGCCGAGCTGCGCGGCTACGTCGACGGCTTCGAGGCCGACCACCCGTTCCGCGGCATCGTCGCGCTCCCCGACGACGTGCCGCTGCCGCCGGTGTGGATCCTCGGGTCCAGCTACTACGGCGCGCAGGCCGCGGCGCTGTTCGGCACCGGGTTCGCCTACGCCGGGCACTTCGGCGGCGCCGACGCCGGCGAGGCCACCCGCATCTACCGGCAGAACTACCGCCCGAGCGAGGGCTCCGGCGCCCAGGAGCCGCACGTGATCCTCGGCGCGGCCGCGATCGCCCACCCCGACGCCGAGCGCGCCCAGCTGCTCGGCCGGGCGAACGCGCTGTCGATGGCGCGGCTGCGCACCGGGGTCCCGGGCCCGCTGCCCAGCCCCGAGGAGGCCGCCGCCCACACCTGGAGCGCCGCCGAGGAGCAGGTCGCCCGGAGCATGGGGAGCAAGGTGTCGATCGGCACCCCGGAGCAGGTCGCCGAGGACCTGCTGCGCAAGGCCCACGAGGCCGACGCCGACGAGCTGATGATCACGACGTCGATCCACGACCCCGCCGAGCGCCGGCAGTCCGTCCAGCTGGTCGCCGAGGCCCTCGGGGCCGGTGCGCTGGCCCGGGCCATCGCCTGACCCCGCCGTCTGCCCGACCTCGCGAGCGGACGAGCGGCCCGTCGGTCACGCATCGATGCTGACCGACGAGGCCGTTCGCCGTCCGGAGAGCCACCTACAGAGCGCCGAGATGATGTCCTCCACCCGCTGCTTCGCGTCCCCGAAGATCATCGAGGCGTTGTCCTTGAAGAACAGCGGGTTCTGCACGCCGGCGTAGCCGACGGCCATGGAGCGCTTGAACACCACGACGCGCTCCGCGTCCCACACCCGCAGCACCGGCATCCCCGCGATGGGGCTCTTCGGGTCCTCCTCGGCCGCCGGGTTGACGGTGTCGTTGGCGCCGATGACGAGGACGACGGAGGTCTCGGCGAGGTCGTCGTTGATCTCGTCCATCTCGAGGACGATGTCGTAGGGGACCTTCGCCTCGGCGAGCAGCACGTTCATGTGCCCCGGGAGGCGCCCGGCCACCGGGTGGATGCCGAAGCGCACGTCGACGCCCTTGTCCCGCAGCTTGCTCGTCAGCTCGGCGACCGGGTACTGCGCCTGCGCGACCGCCATGCCGTAGCCGGGGGTGATGACGACGGACGTCGCCTGCCGCAGCAGCTCCGCGACCTCGTCGGCCTGGACCTCGTGGTGCTCGCCCTCGACGTCGGACGTCGTCCCCGACTCCACGCCGAACCCGCCGGCGATCACGGCGATGAACGAGCGGTTCATCGCGGTGCACATGATGTAGGAGAGGTAGGCACCGGAGGAGCCCGACGAGCGCGCCGGTGACGATGAGCAGCGTGTTGTCGAGCAGGAAGCCCGACGCCGCCGCGGCCCACCCCGAGTAGCTGTTGAGCATCGAGACCACGACCGGCATGTCGCCGCCGCCGATCGAGGCCACGAGGTGCCAGCCCAGCGCGAGCGCCACCGCGGTCAGCGCGATGATCACCCCGATCGAGGGCGAGATCGTGAACGCCACCGTCAGGCCGGCGAAGGCGACCAGCGCGCCCAGGTTCAGGACGTTCTTGCCCGGCAGCGACAGCGGCCGCGACTTCATCCGCCCCGAGAGCTTCCCGAAGGCGACGATCGAGCCCGTGAAGGTCACCGCGCCGATGAACACCCCGATGCCGACCTCGACCGAGTGGATGCCGACCAGGTCCGGCGCCACCTCGGTCTGCCCCGGCCCGACGGCCTCCACCTCGAGGTAGCCGTTCCAGCCCACGAGCACCGCCGCGAGGCCGACGAAGCTGTGCAGCAGCGCGATCAGCTCGGGCATCCCGGTCATCTCGACCACGCGGGCCCGCCACAGCCCGATCGCCCCGCCGACGACGAACCCGGCGACCAGCAGCCCGATCGCTCCCGCGCTGATCGACTGCGCGACGAGCACCACGGTCGCGACGAGCGCGATCGCGATCCCGGCGATGCCGTACACGACGCCGGCCCGAGCCGTCTCGTGCTTGGACAGGCCCGCGAGGCTCATGACGACGAGCAGCGCGGCGACGATGTAGGCGGCGGTCGCCGCGGTCTGCGGGTTCACTGCGCCGCCTTCGGGTCGGTGGTGAACATGGCCAGCATGCGGCGGGTCACCGCGAAGCCGCCGACGATGTTGATGCTCGCCAGCACGATCGCGACGCCCGCGAGGATCGAGACGACGAGGCTGTGCTTCCCGAACTGCACCAGTGCCCCGACGATCACGATCCCGGAGATCGCGTTGGTCACCGACATCAGCGGCGTGTGCAGGGCGTGGTGCACCTTGCCGATGACGTAGTAGCCGATGACCACGGCGAGTACGAAGACCGTGAGGTTCACGGCGAGCTCGGGCGGCGCGAAGGCCGTCGCCACGAACAGCAGGGCGAGGCCGACCGCGATCGCCCCGTAGCGCCAGGCCGGCGAGCGCGGCTCCTTCGGCTCCGGCTCGGGTTCCGGCTCCTTCTCCTCCGCGGCGGCCGGGGCGGCCGAGACCTCCACCGGAGGCGGCGGCCACATCACCTCGCCGTCGTGGGCCACGGTCATGCCGCGCTGCACCGTGTCCTCGAGGTCGAGCACCAGCCGGCCGTCCTTCTCGGGCGTCAGCAGCTTCATGAGGTTGACGAGGTTCTGGCCGTAGAGCTGGCTCGCCTGGGTGGGCAGCTTCGTCGCGAGGTCGGTGTCGCCGAGGATCGTCACCTTGTTGTCGGTGACGACGACCTCGTCGGGCTGCGAGCCCTCGACGTTGCCGCCGCTGCCGGCCGCCATGTCCACGATGACGCTGCCGGGCTTCATCGCCGCGACGTCGTCGGCGGTGAGCAGCCGCGGCGCGGACTTCCCGGGGATCAGGGCCGTGGTGATGATGATGTCGACCTCGGCGGCCTGCTCGGTGTAGATCTCGGCGGCCCGCCGGTCGTAGGCCTCCGAGGTCGCCTTCGCGTACCCGTCGGAGGACTTCTCGGCCTCCTCGCCCTCGACGACCACCTCGAGGTACTCCCCGCCGAGCGACGCGACCTGGTCGGCGACCTCGGGCCGGGGGTCGGTGGCCCGGACGATCGCCCCGAGGCTGGAAGCGGCGCCGATCGCGGCGAGGCCCGCCACCCCGGCCCCGGCCACCAGGACCTTCGCCGGCGGGACCTTCCCGGCCGCGGTGATCTGGCCGGTCATGAAGCGGCCGAAGTGGTTGGCCGCCTCGACCACCGCGCGGTAGCCCGCGATGTTGGCCATCGAGGACAGCACGTCCAGCGACTGGGCCCGCGAGATGCGCGGGACGGCGTCGGTGGCGAGCACCGTGATGCCGCGGCCGGCGAGGTCCTCGACCAGCTCGGAGTTCTGGGCCGGGGCGACGCGACAGATGAGGGTGGCGCCCTCCTGCAGTCGGGCCAGGTCCTCGGGCTTCGGGGTGTTGATCGCGAACACGACCTCGGCGGACCACGGGTCGCCGAGCTCCGCGCCCGCCTCGGCGTAGGCGTCGTCGGGGAACGACGACCGCTCCCCCGCTCCCGGCTCGACGATCACCGTCCAGCCGAGCTTCGTCAGCCCCGTCACCGTCGCGGGGGTCGCGGCCACCCGCGTCTCGCGGTCCCGGGTCTCCCGGGGGACACCGATGCGCACCGTCGCGCCCTCATCTCGTCCGGCCCGGCCGCTCCGCCGGGGGACACGACGTCCTCGCCGAGCGACCGGGTCTCCTCCCACCGCGGAGTCGCCCGCGGCCGTCCGGCGGAGGCTAGCCCCCACCGGTCGCCGGAGGTGTGATCCACGCCTCGTCGGCTCAGGCTGAACGATCGAGGTGACGCGCGCCGCACGATCAGGGCCTCCGGGAGGCAAACGAGACCCAGGTCACGTTCCGGACGGCCCGCCATCGACAGGTCTTGCACGCACCCGCAGGTGTAGCGCTCGTGTCACGTCCCCGAAACAGGTCCCACGGACCGTGGGGCTGGTGCCCCTCCCGGTCGCCACCCACTGCCCGTACTGCTCGCTGCAGTGCGGGATGACGGTGAGCGCGCGGGCGGACTCGGAGGGCGGGGGTCACGACGTCGAGGGCGCGAACTTCCCGACGAACCGCGGCGGCCTCTGCGAGAAGGGCCTCAGCTCCGCGGAGCTGCTCACCCACCCCGACCGGCTGACCGCCCCCCTGGTGCGCGACCGCCGCGACGAGCCGTTCCGCGAGGCGAGCTGGGACGAGGCGCTCGACCGGGTGGCCACCGCACTGGCCGGGGCCCAGCAGCGGTACGGGCGCGATGCCGCGGGCCTCTTCGGCGGCGGCGGGATGACCAACGAGAAGGCCTACCAGGCCGGGAAGTTCGTGCGGGTCGCGCTGCGCAGCGCCTCGATCGACTACAACGGCCGGTTCTGCATGTCCTCGGCCGCCAACGCCGGGATGCGCGCCTTCGGCATCGACCGGGGCATGCCGTTCCCCCTCGCCGACATCGCCCGCGCCGACACCGTGGTGCTCGTCGGGTCCAACCCGGCCGACGTCATGCCCCCCGCGATGCGGTGGTTCGCCGCCGGGCGCGAGCGCGGGGCCACCCACGTCGTCGTGGACCCGCGCTACACCGCGAGCGCCGCCGCGGCCGACGTCCACCTCCAGCCGGTGCCCGGGACCGACCTCGCGCTCGCCAACGGCCTGCTGCACCTCGCGATCAAGCACCGCCTCGTCGACACCGCCTACGTCGCCGAGCGCACCACCGGCTGGCCCGCGGTCAAGCGGGCGATGCGCCAGTACTGGCCGGACCGGGTGGAGCGGATCACCGGCGTCCCGGTGCGCGTCCAGGAGCGCGCGGTCCGCCTGCTCGCCGCGTCACGCGCGACGATGATCCTCTCCGGGCGCGGCGCCGAGCAGCACAGCAAGGGCTCGGACACGGCGCTGGCCTGGATCAACCTGGCGCTGGCCCTCGGGCTGCCCGGCCGGCCGTACTCCGGCTGGGCCACGATGACCGGGCAGGGCAACGGCCAGGGCGGGCGCGAGCACGGCCAGAAGGCCGACCAGCTGCCCGGCTACCGGGCGCTGTCGGACCCGGCGGACCGCGCGCACGTCGCCGGCGTCTGGGGCGTCGACCCCGACGAGCTGCCGCAGCCCGGGTTCTCGGCCTACGAGATGCTCGACCGGCTCGGCACCGACGGCGGGCGTCCGGGCGCTCATGGTCATGGCGTCCAACGTCGTGGTGTCGGCGCCGAACACGGCGCACGTGCGCGAGCGACTGCGCGCCCTGGACTTCCTCGTCGTCTCCGACATCTTCCTCTCCGAGACGGCCGCGATGGCCGACGTCGTCCTGCCCTGCACCCAGTGGGCCGAGGAGGACGGGACGATGACCAACGTCGAGGGCCGGGTGCTGCGGCGGCGCCGGGCCGTCGCGGCCCCCGACGGCGTGCGCAGCGACCTCGAGGTCCTCGCCGACCTCGCCGGGCGCCTCGGGCGCGGGGCAGTACTTCGACGCCGACCCCGCGGCGGTGTTCGGCGAGCTGCGCCGCGCCAGCGCCGGCGGGAAGGCCGACTACGCGGGCATCACCTGGGAGCGCATCGAGGCCGAGCGCGGGGTGTTCTGGCCGTGCCCCGACGAGGCGCACCCGGGCACGCCGCGGCTCTTCCGCGACGGCTTCGCCACCCCCGACGGCCGCGCCCGCTTCCACGTCGTGCACCACCGCGAGCCCGCCGAGACCCCCGACGCGGACTACCCCTACCGGCTCACCACGGGCCGGACCCGGGCGCACTACCAGTCGGGCACCCAGACCCGCCGGACCAAGGCGCTGCTCGACGCCGAGCCGGAACCGGTGGTCGAGGTCCACCCCGACCTGGCCGCGCGCCTCGGGGTCGCCGAGGGCGGTGACCTGCACCTGCGCACCCGCCGCGGCGAGGCCCGGATGCGCGTGCACCTGACGTCGTCGATCCGCCCCGACACCGTGTTCGCGCCGTTCCACTGGTCCGGCACGGCGACGGTCAACGACCTCACCAACCCGGCCCTCGACCCCGCCTCGCGGATGCCGGAGTTCAAGACCTGCGCGGTGGCCCTGAGCCCCACGGGCACCGCGACCGAGCCGGACCCGACCGACCAGACCACCGCCACCACGGCCCGGGAGGACACCTCCGCATGATGACCACGCCACGCTTCCTGCAGGGCGCGTTCGCGTTCGAGGGGCAGGGACTGGACAAGCCGGCGCTGCTGCACCAGTCGCTGACCTACACCGTGCCCGAGGGCGTCACCGGGCAGGTGCTCTACGTCCGCGCCGGGAACTCCTCCGACGAGCTCGCCACCGTCGTGCTCGTGTTCGACGGCGCGCCCTCGCGGTGGCTGCCGATCGGCGCGAAGTCCGACATGCACGTCTCGCTGCGGGTCGTCGAGGACCTCCTCGCCGGGAGCACCGTCGAGCTGCACTGCTCCGCGCCCGCCGGGGCGACCGGCACCCTCGTCGTCGACTGCGGTCTGGTGGAGGTCTGAGTGACGGCGCTCGCTGACGGCACGCCCGGGCAGGCCGACGCCGGGGACGACACGCGCGCGAAGCTCGTCGTCGTCGGGAACGGCATGTCCGGGGCGCGCGCCCTGGAGGAGATCCTCGCCCGTGGCGGGGGCGAGCAGTTCGCCGTCACGGTGTTCGGGGACGAGCCCTACGGCAACTACAACCGGATCCTGCTCTCCGAGGTCCTCGCCGACGCGGCCGCCGGGACGGGGCCTCGAACGAGACCACGCCCGACGAGCCGGCGTCGCAGGCCGCCGCGGAGTCCGGCGACGCCCCCGACGGCGACGGGTTCGACGACGAGGACGAGATCTTCCTCAACCCGCGCAGCTGGTACGAGGAGAACGGGATCACGCTGCACGCCGGCGTGCGCATCGTGCGGATCGACCGGCACTCCAAGGTCGTCTACGGCGACGACGGGTCGGTGACGCCCTACGACACGCTGATCCTCGCCACCGGCAGCCGGTCGTTCTTCCCGCCGATGGACGGCATGTGGGCCAGCAACACCGAGCTCACCCCGGGCGTGTTCGGGTTCCGCAGCCTCGCCGACGCGACGAGCATGCTGCGCCACGTCAAGGGCAAGCGGACCGCGGTCGTCATCGGCGGCGGGCTGCTCGGGCTCGAGGCGGCCGCCGGGCTGCAGGCCCACGGGCTGGCCGTGCACGTCGTGCACCCCACCGAGGTGCTGATGAACCAGCAGCTCGAGGCCGAGGCGTCGAAGGTGCTGCGCTCGAAGCTCGAGGACATGGGCATGCACATGCACCTCGGGGTCAAGACGAACGAGATCCTGGTCAGCGACGGGGCGGTGGCCGGGGTGAAGTTCACCGACGGCTCGACGCTCGACTGCGACACCGTCGTGGTCACCGCCGGGATCCGGCCGAACATCGGGCTGGCGGTGGTGTCGGGCCTCGAGACGCAGCGGGCCATCGTCGTCGACGACACGATGCGCTCGGTCGACGACGACGACATCTTCGTCGTCGGCGAGTGCGCCCAGCACCGGGGCGAGGTGTACGGCGTCGTCGGCCCGCTGTGGGAGCAGGCCGGCGTGCTGGCCGACGTCGTGACCGGGGCGAACCCCGACGCCGAGTACCACGGGTCGCGGCTGGCCACGAAGCTCAAGGTGGCGGGCGTCGACGTCGCGCAGATGGGCGTCAAGATCCCGGAGCACGAGTCCGACGAGTTCGTGCAGTTCTCCGAGACCGGCCGCGGGGTCTACCAGACCGTGGTCATCCGGGACGGGACGCTCATCGGGG
This sequence comes from uncultured Actinomycetota bacterium, assembly GCA_963716955.1. Taxonomy (GTDB): domain Bacteria; phylum Actinomycetota; class Actinomycetes; order Mycobacteriales; family Pseudonocardiaceae; genus Actinomycetospora. The sequence continues at coordinate 24,950 of CAVQUY010000009.1, read as the reverse complement.
CGACCCTCGTCGGCGACATCTCCAAGGCCGCGTCGCTGACCCAGGCGTTCGACAGCCGCTCGGCGCTGCCCGAGGAGCGCGTCAAGCTGCTGTTCGACCTCGGCAGCGGCGACGACGCCTCGTCGGCGGCCGACCTGCCCGACGACACCCAGGTCTGCAACTGCAACGGCGTCTCGAAGGGCGACCTCGTCGGGAGCGTGGCCGACGGCGCGGAGTCGGTGTCGGCGTGCATGGCCGCGACGCGGGCCGGCAAGGGCTGCGGCTCGTGCAAGGGCCTGGTGCAAGGAGATCGTCGAGGCGGCGCTGGGCGGCGCGGGCGGCGAGGACCCGGCCGACTCGTACTACGTGCCGGGCATCCCGATGGACAAGCCGACGCTGATGGCGGCCATCCGGGAGAAGGAGCTGAAGAGCGTCTCGTCGGTGTTCGCGGAGCTCGCGCCCGAGGGCCGGGAGCACGTCGGCTCGAAGATGGGCCTCACCGCGCTGCTGCGGATGATGTGGCCGGACGACTGGGTCGACGAGCGCGACGGCCGCTACATCAACGACCGGGTGCACGGGAACATCCAGCGCGACGGGACCTTCTCGGTGGTGCCGCGGATGTCGGGCGGGGTCACCGACGCCGCGCAGCTGCGGCGCATCGCCGACGTCGCCGAGAAGCACGACATCCCGCTGATCAAGCTGACCGGCGGCCAGCGGATCGACCTGCTCGGCGTGCCCAAGGAGAAGCTGCAGGAGGTCTGGGCCGACCTCGACATGCCCTCGGGCTGGGCGTACGGGAAGTCGTTCCGGACGGTGAAGACCTGCGTCGGCACCGACTTCTGCCGCTTCGGGCTCGGCGACTCGACGAAGCTCGGCGTCGACATCGAGGAGCGCTTCAAGGGCATCGAGGGCCCGGCGAAGATGAAGCTGGCCGTGTCCGGGTGCCCCCGCAACTGCGCGGAGTCGATGGTCAAGGACGTGGGTCTGGTGGCGGTGCGGCCAGGGGCGACGGACACTGCCAGTGGCAGATCTACGTCGGCGGCGCCGCCGGGGCGACGATCCGCAAGGGCGACATCCTGGCCACCGTCGACTCGCACGAGGAGGCCATGACGATCACCGGGCGCTTCCTGCAGTACTACCGCGAGAACGCGAACTGGCTCGAGCGCACCTACGACTTCGTCCCGCGGATGGGCCTGGACTACCTCATCGGCGTGATCGTGGACGACGTCGAGGGCATCGCCGGGGATCTCGACGCGCGGATGCAGGAGGCGGTCGACCGCTACGAGGACCCGTGGGCGGCCGACCAGCAGGAGCGCACGCCCGGGCAGTTCCACGACGCGCTGCCGCTGATCCCGCTGCCGCAGGTGCCGATCCGCCGGGAGTCGCCGGACCGGGAGGAGTCGCTCCGGTGAGCACGCACCGACGAAGCCGGTGTCGGCCCGCCTCGGGCCGGTCGACCAGATCCCGGTCGGCGAGGGCCGGGCCTTCCTCGTCGGCGACGAGCCCGTCGCGGTCTTCCGGCCGCGCGCGGGCGGCCTGCACGCGCTGCGGGCGATCTGCCCGCACCGGGGCGGTCCGCTCGCGGACGGGCTGACCGACGCCGAGGTGGTGATGTGCCCGCTGCACAACCACCAGTTCCGGCTGGCCTCCGGGGAGTGCGTGTCCGGGGGCGGGGTCGCCGACGTCACCGCCTACACCGCGACCGAGGAGGACGGCGAGCTCGTCGTCAGCCTCGTCGCGCCGGGGGGCTGACGGCCGGGCAGGCCTGGGCGTGTGGACGACGCGCTGTTGCTGCAGGTCACCGCCTTCGCCGACGCCGCGACCGCCGGCGACCTCGCGCAGCCGGTGCCGACCTGCCCCGACTGGTCGCTGCGCGACCTCGCGCGCCACCTCGGGCGCGTGCACCGGCGGACCGCGGCCCGGTGCCGTCAGACGACGAGCCCGACCACGATCGCCGCCGCGCCCGCGCAGGCGCCGACGACGCCCGCGAGCAGGCCGCGCGAGGTCGCGACGGCGCGGAACATCGCCACCGTGCCGAGGCCGAGGGCCACGACGCCGAGGAGCGCCCCGACGAGGGTGAGCACCGGCGTGATCCCGAGCGCCGACGTCGGGAGCAGCCGGGGCAGCAGCCCCGAGGCGGGCGCGAGCGCGACCAGCGCGCCGAGCAGCCCGAGCACGACCGCGACGAGCCCGAGCCGGGCCGACGCCTGGTCGACCGGCGGCGTCTCCCAGGGCGCGACGCCGCGGGGCGGGCCGGCGGGGCGGGAGACCGCGGGGCGGGCGACGGCCGGACGGGCCGGGACGTCCTCCGGCGCCTCGGTGCGGGGACGGGGCGCGCGGGCGGGGTGCGGGACGGGGGCGGGTCGCCGCCGACGGGCGCTGCTGGGTCAGCGGCCGCAGCGGCGGGTCCTCGAGCGCCTCCGCCGGCCGGTGCGCGGCCGCCCGGTCCAGCGCCTCCCGGCGGATCGGGACCGTCACCGCCTCGTCGTCGCGGGCGTCCGGGTCGGGGCGGGCGGGCCGGTGCCGCGGGACCGTCGCGTCGGGGTCGGCTTCGGGGGCAGGGACGGGGCGCGGGGGCGGGGCCGGGTGCCGGGGTCGCGGGACCGGCTCGCGCTGCGTGGGCACGGCGCCCAGCGGGACCCCGATGGACGAGACGCCCGGCGACGACGGTGCCGCGGGCGCGGACGGCGTCGGACCGGACGGGCGTCGGACCGGGGGCGTCGGACCGGGGCGTCGGCGCGGACGGCGGGAGCGGCCGGAACCCGGCGCCCGGGCCGTCGGTCCCGTCCGGGGTCCTCGGCCTCGCGGGGCCCCGGCACGATCGTGAAGCCGCTCGACGGCGGCGCGTCCGGCGCCCGGTGGCGGCCGCCCTCGCGCCGCACCGCGGGGATCGGCCCGGACGTCTCGGTCTCCCGCCCGTAACCGCGGCCGCCGCTCGCGCGGTGGCGCGGCTGCGGCGCGCCGGGTGTTCCCGGCGCCGACGGCGAGGACGACGTGGACGCGGTCATGGCGATCTTCCCCCGAACAGACGTACTCGTGCGACCAGGTGCGCGGTCGCGATCACTGTGGCCCCTGCCGGACCCGGGGCGTAACCGGATCCACCCGCACGGCGCAGCAGCTCCGCCCGATCCGGTACGTCCACGCCGGGGAGGTGTCGGACCCCCTCGGTAAACTCGGCGACATGACGCAGTCCCCCGCCATCCCGGCGGCGCCGCAGGTGCCCGAGAAGCCGACGCTCGACGGCCTCGAGGACCGCTGGGCCGCCGTATGGGAGGAGCAGGGGACCTACGCGTTCGACCGGTCGGCGTCGCGCAGCGAGGTCTTCTCGGTCGACACGCCGCCGCCCACGGTCTCGGGCTCGCTGCACGTCGGGCACGTCTTCAGCTACACCCACACCGACGTCGTCGCCCGCTTCTGGCGCATGCGCGGCAAGCAGGTCTTCTACCCCATGGGGTGGGACGACAACGGCCTGCCGACCGAGCGCCGCGTCCAGAACTTCTACGGCGTGCGGTGCGAGCCGAGCCTGCCGTACGACCCGGAGTTCACCCCGCCGGAGAAGCCCGGGAAGCAGCAGCTCGCGATCTCCCGGCGCAACTTCGTCGAGCTGTGCGAGACGCTGACGGCCGAGGACGAGAAGGCGTTCGAGGCGCTGTGGCGCCGCGGCGGGCTCTCGGTCGACTGGTCGCACACCTACCAGACGATCGACGGCACGGCCCGCGCGATCAGCCAGCGCGCGTTCCTGCGCAACCTCGACCGCGGCGAGGCGTACGTGTCGATGGCGCCGACGCTGTGGGACGTCACGTTCCGCACCGCGGTCGCGCAGGCCGAGCTGGAGGACCGCGAGCACACCGGCGCGTGGCACCGGATCGCCTACCACGGCGCCGGACGGCGCGGACATCGAGATCGAGACGACCCGCCCGGAGCTGATCCCGGCCTGCGTCGCGCTCGTCGCGCACCCCGACGACGAGCGCTACCGGCCGCTGTTCGGGACGACCGTGCGCTCGCCCCTGTTCGACGTCGAGGTCCCGGTCCTCGCCCACCCGGCCGCCGAGATGGACCGCGGCGCGGGCATCGCGATGTGCTGCACCTTCGGTGACCTCACCGACGTCACGTGGTGGCGCGAGCTCGACCTGCCCAACCGCACCGTCATCACCCGGGACGGCCGGCTGCTGCGCGAGACGCCCGACTGGATCACCTCCGAGCAGGGCCGCGCGCGGTACGAGGAGCTCGCCGGCGCCACGGTCTTCTCCGCGAAGGAGAAGATCGTCGCGATGCTCGCCGAGACCGGGGAGCTCATCGGGGACGTCCGGCCGGTCACCCGCCCGGTGAAGTTCTTCGAGAAGGGCGACAAGCCGCTCGAGATCGTCTCCAGCCGGCAGTGGTACATCCGCAACGGCGGCCGGGACGCGGACCTGCGGGCGGCGATGCTGCGCCGCGGCGACGAGCTGCGCTGGCACCCGGACTACATGCGCCACCGGTACGCCGACTGGGTCGGCGGCCTGAACGGCGACTGGCTGGTCAGCCGCCAGCGCTTCTTCGGCGTGCCGATCCCGGTCTGGTACGGCCTCGACGCCGACGGCGAGGTCGTGCCCGAGCGGGTGCTCACCCCGGACGACGCCGCTCTGCCGGTCGACCCGACCACCGACGTCCCGCCCGGCTACACGGCCGACCAGCGCGACGCCCCGGGCGGCTTCACCGGGGACCCCGACGTCCTGGACACCTGGGCCACGTCGTCGCTGACCCCGCAGATCGCCGGCAAGTGGTCCGTCGACGACGACCTGTTCTCACGGGTCTTCCCGATGGACCTGCGCCCCCAGGCCCACGACATCATCCGCACCTGGCTGTTCTCGACGGTCGTGCGCAGCTCCCTGGAGTTCGGCGAGCTGCCGTGGGCGCACGCGGCGCTCTCGGGCTGGATCCTCGACCCGGACCGCAAGAAGATGTCGAAGTCCAAGGGCAACGTCGTGACCCCGATGGGCCTGCTCGAGGAGTTCGGCTCGGACGCCGTCCGGTACTGGGCCGCGAACGGCCGACCCGGCGTCGACACCGCGTTCGACCGCGGCCAGATGAAGGTCGGCCGGCGCCTCGCGATGAAGCTGCTCAACGCCTCGAAGTTCATCCTCGGGGTGGGCGTCGGGGCCGGCGTGCCGGACACGGCCGCGGTCACCGCGCCGATCGACCGGGCGCTGCTCGCGCGGCTCTCCGGGGTCGTGGAGAAGGCGACCGCGGCGCTGGAGCGCTTCGACTACGCCGTCGCGCTCGAGGTCACCGAGCAGTTCTTCTGGTTCTTCTGCGACGACTACCTCGAGCTGGTCAAGTCGCGCGCGTACGGCGAGTTCGACGACGCCGGGCGCGACTCGGCGCGGGCCGCCCTGGCCGTGGCGCTGCGCGTGCTGCAGCGGCTCTTCGCGCCGGTGCTGCCGTTCGTCGCCGAGGAGGTCTGGTCCTGGTGGCAGGACGGGACGGTGCACCGCGCCGCCTGGCCGACCACCGCGGAGCTGCCGCCGGTCGAGGGCGTGGACGAGGCCGTGCTCGACGTCGCCTCGGAGGTCATCTCCGGGATCCGCAAGGGCAAGTCGGACCAGAAGCTGTCGATCCGCACCGAGGTGGAGAGCCTCTCGGTCTCGGCCGCGCCGGACCGGCTGGACGCCCTGCGCGTCGTCCTGGGCGACGTGCAGGCGGCCGGGCGCGTGCGGGACGTCGAGCTGGTGCCGTCGGAGGACGGCGAGCTGGTCACGCGGGTCGGTGGACCCGTGGAGGCCGTACAGGCCTGAGGGCGGGGTCCCCGACGGCGGCCGCGAGGGCCGTCGTCGGGTCGGCGCCCGGGGGTCGAGCAGCTCAGGCCTGGAGCTCCGACTGCGGGGTGATGGCGAAGCGGTACTCGTCGCCGGACCCGTCGGACTCGTTCTCCGGGATCTTCTCGACGTCGAGCACCTTGTCGTCGAGCGCCGACGCGGCCTGGGGCTCGAGGAAGATGACGGCCCCGCCGCCCTCGAGCACGGTGTCGTCCGCGGCCGGGTTCGGCGCGACGGAGAGCTCGAGTCCCTCCTCGGCCATGTTCGGCGTGGCCGCGATGCGCAGGCCGGAGCCCTCGGGCATCTCGTTGGTCTCGAGGATGTTGGAGATGGCCTCGGCTGCCGTCTCCGTCAGTGCCAGCATGCCCCGTTACCATACGGATCACGGAAAGGTCACGCACGTCATCCCGCGTTCCGTCACACGGGCAGTCCCCCGGACGGACGCATGGTCACGGAGGAGAGCGGCCATGGCGCTCCCGGTCCCCGAGGCGGCCGCCGGGCCGCGTGAGGACATCATCCGGTTGCTCGGACGGACTCCGGAGGGTCTGTCCGACCGGGAGATCGCCGCGGCCCTGGCCGACCGATGGCCGGATCTGAACGCGAAGGCGGCCAACCACCAGTGCCGCCGGCTGGTCGCGATCGGGATGGTGGAGCGCGTCGGGACCCGGCCGGTCCGGACCCGGCTGCTCGCCGGGGTGGAGGTCGGGCCCCCGGAGCCCGACGACGTCGTCGCGGCCCCCGAGGGGCACTCCACGCACCCCGAGCCGCTCTCCGAGGTGCCTGACGTGCCCCTCGCCGACGGCGAGCCGCCGGCGTCGGCGCTCTCGCCGCTGCAGCAGGGCATCGTCGCGGCCCTCGCCGACGCCCCCGAGGGCCTCACCGACAACGGGCTCGCCGCCGCCCTCGCCGAGCAGCTCCCCCACGTGGACCCGAAGGCGTTCAACTACCAGTGCCGCAAGCTCGCCAAGGCCGGGCTCGTCGAGCGCAGCGCGCGGGCGAGGGACGTGCCGATCCGCACCCGGCTCACCGCCCTGGGCGCCGAGCGGCACACCACGCACCCCGAGCCGGCCGTCGACCGGCCTGACGTGCCCCTCGCCGAGGCGAGCGCCCCCGAACCCGACCCCACCCCCGCCGAGGGGCACACCACGCACCCCGAGCAGGCCTCCGACCGGCCTGACGTGCCCCTCGAGGACGGCGACGACGCGCAGCCCGCCGTGGCGCCCGACGCTGATCCGGCCCCCGTCCCGCCGTCCCCGCCCCCGGGCGAAGGCGCCGTCGGACGACGTGGCCCGCATCCGCCGCTCGGAGCGGGACGGGGACGACCCGGACGAGCCCCTGCTGCGGTTCCTGCCGTTCGCCTCCCCGGCCTCGGCACGGACGGCGCTGCGCGAGCGGATGGCCGAGCGGGCCGCGCTGCGACGGGTGCCGGAGCCGAGCAGCGAGGTCGTCCTCCCGACCCGCGACGTGCTGCAGGGCTGGTCGCGCACGCAGAACGTGGCCGCGGCGGTGGCGGGCTGGCTGACGCGGCGCGGCGGCACCATCCGCGCGGCGCACGCGGTCGGCCCGGCCCACGACCTCGTCGCCACCCTCGACGGCGACGACGTCCACGTCGAGGTCACCGGCTGGCCCCCGGACGGCGCCCGCAGCCACCCGACCACCCTCGCCGGGGACTGGTTCCGCGCCGCCACCCGCGCGGCGGCCCAGCGGCGCCGGGCCCACCCCCGCAGCCGGGTCGTCATCGCGCTGCCCGACACCCGCCGGTACCGGGCCCTCGTCGGCGACGACGCCGAGGTGCTGCGCCGGGCGCAGGCCGAGGTGTGGTTCGTCGATCCGTCGGGCGCCGTCCAGCTCTCCTGACCGGGCGGTCCGGGTTGCCCGTGTGCGGCGCCGGGTAGGCCCCCGGGCACCACCACAGGCACGACCGGGAGGCCCCGCATGTCCGCGGACATCACCGAGATGATCCTCGACGACCACGACTGGTTCCGTCGCCGCTTCCTGCTCCTCGCCGAGCTGCACGACGACGCGTCCCGGACCGACGAGGCCGCGAAGGTCTGGGACGAGCTCGCCCGCCACCTCGAGGTCCACGCGTCGGCGGAGGAGGAGCACTTCTACCCCTCGATGGCCCGCCGCGCGGACGACGAGGACGCCTCCGCCACCGAGGACGCCGTCGGGGACCACGACGACATCCGGGCCGCCGCCCGCAAGGCGTTCGAGCACGAGGTCGGCAGCGAGGACTGGTGGTCGGCCGTCGACGAGTGCGACAAGGCCAACAACCACCACATGTCCGAGGAGGAGAGCGACGACCTCGCGCCGTTCCGGCGGGTGACGTCGCTGGCCTTCCGCCAGGAGCTCGGGGCCAAGTTCGAGCAGTTCAAGTCCGAGCACGCGGGCGCGGCCGGCCTCGACTTCCAGGACAAGGACCCGGAGGCCTACGTGGAGGCCGTCACCAGCTGACGCCCCACAACGCGGAGGGCAGCACGCCGGTGCCCGCGCCGAGGCCGGCGAAGGCGGCGTCGACCTGGTCGGGGCCGACGAGCAGGACGCCGACCGCCGCGAGGACCGCCAGCACCACGAGGGCGACGAGCACCGGCACCACGCCGCGGGGCGCCTGCCCCGCGCGGGGGTCCGGCTCCGGCACGGGCTGGGGCGCCGTGTCCGGGCCCCGCCGGCCGCGGACGGCGGCCGCGGCGCCTGGCCGGCCTCACCCTGCCCGTCCCACGCCGCGCCGGGCCCCGACGCCGCGGACGGCCGCGACGACGGCGCGGCGGCCGGGCCGCCGCCGGGTGGGGCGTCGCTCGCCGGCCGGGCCGCGTGCGGGGCCGCCCCCGCGAGCACGAGGTGGCCCGCGGCGCGCCCGGTCGGGGTCGTCCGGGCCGGCCTGATCGGTGTCCGGGTCGTCGAGGGCGTCGTGGTCCGGACCCTCGTGCTCCGCCGTCGGGTCACCGTCGACGCCCGGGGCGGGGTCCTCGACCGTCTCCCCGTCCGACGCGGCCTCGGGAGCCCGATCGGCTGCGTCCCCGTCCCGTCCCGGTCGGCCCGCGCGTCCCGGCGAGCGCGACCCGGGCGGGGACGGCGGGCGCCAGCCGTCCCCCGGTGCGCCTGCACCGGCGTCGAGGGCATCCGGGCCGCGGGGATCGCCGCGGCGTCACCGTCGCCGGGGCCGTCGCCGGCCTTCGCCGGCGCCGTCGCGTCGGGCAGCGACCAGCCGGTCGCGGGGGTGGGCATCCCGTCGTCGGGACCGTGCCCGTCCGGGCCGCGCCCGTCGTCGGGTCCGGAGCCGCCGACCTGCCGTGATCCCAGCCCGGGGCCGCCGACCCCGGCCGGGACCCCGATCGGGGCGGACGGGCTGCCGATCGCGCGGGCGGCGCGGATGGCCTGGGCCCCCGTGGCCGCGCGGGTCGGCCGGGACCGCGCCGGCAGCAGCAGCGCGGCGAGGCCGATGACGCCGTCGTGGGGACCGGCGGAGGTGACGAGCGCACCCTCGGTCCGCTCGCGGCCCGCGGTGAGCTCGACGAGCCGGCGGGCGAGCGGGGTCGTGCGGTCACCGAGCACGTGGACGACGAGGTCGCGGGGCCGCTCGGGCCCGTCCGCGACCTCGGCGAGGGTCTCCCGCAGCGCGTGCTCGACGAGCTGGTCGAAGACGCCGCGGTCCACCACGATCTCGTGGCCCCCGGTCGCCACGCGGGCCTCGTCGACCTCCTCGCCGGCGAGCTGCGCGCGGGCCCGCCGGATGCCCCGGCGCAGCCGCGCGGCCTCGCCGCGCAGGTCGCGGGCCCCCGACGTCCGGGACCCCGGGCTCGGGCCGTGGCCCGGCGCCGCCGCGCCGTCGGGGTCGAGCGAGTGCAGCTGGGCCCGCACGACGCCGAGCAGGAGCTGGTCGAGCCGGGTCCCGGTCGCGATCGGGCCCCGCGAGCCGATCTCCGCGCCCGCGGCGGTGCGCCGCACGGGCCAGGTGGTGAGCCCGCCGCCCCGGGCGTCCAGGACGACGCTCTGCCCGCCGAGCTCGACCTCGGCGGCGATCCGGTCGCCGACCGCCGCGACCGGGCCGGGCAGCCAGGCCGGGGCGGGCAGGCCGACCAGGGCCGTCGCCTCGGCGATCTCCTCGAAGCGGCGTCGTTCGGTGTCGGGCGGCGTCGCGATCACCAGCCGCGCGGGCCGGTCCTCGTCGGCGGCGTCGGCCGGACCGCCGGGCTCGGCGCTGCCGAGCACGCGCGTGAAGGCGTCGGCGAGGACGTCGACGGGGTCGCTCGCGTCGTCGGCCGTCGGGTCGTCGGCGGGCGCCAGCGGGACCCGACGGGGCCGCAGCGAGCCCCCGGCCGCCCGGTCGGCCCGGTCGATGTCGACCGCGACCAGCTCCGACGGCGTGACCTCGACCGCCATCACCCAGCCCGCCACCCGGTCCTCCTCGCCTCGCCGTCCGGCGTGGGTCCTGCCCGTCCCTCGGGGCCGCTTCCCGGACCCCGGGAAGGGCCCGAGGCGCGTCCACGGTAATGGGGCCGTCACGCCGCCTCACCACCGGTGACGGTCGCGTCACCCCGCCGGGCACCTCGGCGACCATGGTCGTCGTCACACCCGTGGGGCATGCTGACGCCGCCGGTCCCCGGGCGGGATCGGTCCCACCCACTCCGGGGACGGTCGGACCCCCCGATCGATGACGCGGTCCGCGTACGGAGGCGCGATGAGCACACCCGACGCCCCCGGCCACCCGGCGGCGGCGCACGCCGGCCACCGCGCGGCGGCGCACGCCGGTCGTCGCGGGGCGACGGTCGACGTCCGGGCGGCCCTGGCGCCGCTGTGGCGCGGGCAGGTCGTCTTCCGGGTGGTCGCGCTCGCCTACGCGGTGGTCAACCTCGTGCGCGACGTCGGGTTCTGGGTGCGGCCCGCGCTCGGGCGTCGCGGTCGTGGTCGGCATGGCGCTCTGGACGCTGGTCACGAGCATCGCCTACCTGCGCGGCGCCCGGCGCCTCGCCGTCGTCGACCTCGTCGTCACGGTCCTCGCCACCACCAGCACCCTCGTGGTCGACGACCCCGCCCGCATCGCCGCGGGCGGCCCGGTGATCACGACGGTGTGGTCGGCGGGGGCGGTCCTCGCGGTCGCGATCGCCTACGGCATCCGACCGGCGGTCGGCGCCGTGGCGGTCTCGGCGGCCGCGCTGTGGGTCACGCGCCGCGCCCTCGACGCCGCCCTGCTCTCCGACACCCAGCTGCTGCTCGTCGCGGGGGTCGCGGTCGGCTTCGCGTCGGTGGCGATGCGCCGCTCCGCGGTGCGGCTGCAGGAGGCGATCGCCACGGAGGCCGCCGCCGCCGAGCGGGAGCGGCTCGCGCGCGACATCCACGACGGCGTCCTGCAGGTCCTGGCCCTCATGCGCCGCCGCGGCCCGCAGCTGGGGGACCCGGAGCTGGTGCGGGCCGCCGCGGAGCAGGAGGTGTCGCTGCGGCGGCTCATCACCCGCGGACCGGTCGGGCTCGACGGTCCCGACGACGAGCTCGTCGACCTCGGCGCCGCGCTCGGGGCGGCGCTGCCGACCCGCGCGCTGCTCGCGGCACCCCCCGACCCGGTGTGCGTGCCCGGTGCGGTGGCCCGCCCGCTGCTCGCGGCGGTGCGGGAGGTCGCCGCCAACGCGGACGCCCACGCCGGGCCCGGCAGCGGGCTGTGGGTGCTGCTCGAGGACGAGGGCGACGACGTGACGATCAGCCTGCGCGACGACGGGCCCGGCATCCCCGACGGCCGCCTCGAGGCGGCCGCCACGCAGGGGCACCTCGGGGTCGTGTCCTCGATCCGGGGGCGGGTCGCGGAGCTCGGGGGCACGGCGGCGCTGGTGACGGCCCCGGACGAGGGCGTCGAGTGGGAGCTGCGGGTGCCGCGTGACGGCGCGCGGGGAGGCGGGGCGGTGAGCGTGCGGGTCATGGTGGTCGACGACCACCCGATGTGGCGCGAGGGCGTGGCACGGGACCTCGGCGAGCGGGGCCTCGAGGTGGTCGCGACGGCCGCCGACGGCGCCGCCGCCGTCCGGATCGCGCCGGCGGTGCGGCCCGACGTCGTGCTCATGGATCTGCAGATGCCGCACCTGGACGGGGTGGGGGCGACGGCCGCGCTCCTCGAGGCGCTGCCGGGGACCCGGGTGCTCGTGCTCTCCGCGAGCGCCGAGCAGGGCGACGTGCTCGGCGCCGTGCGCGCCGGGGCGGCCGGCTACCTCGTCAAGTCCGCGCAGGTCGCGGAGCTGGTCGACGCGGTGGAACGGACGGCGGCCGGCCAGGCCGTCTTCGGCCCGGAGCTCGCGGGGCTGGTGCTGGGCGAGTTCCGGCGCCGGGAGCGGGCGGCCCGGGACACGCCGGGCACCGGCGGGCCGGCGCTCACGCCGCGCGAGACCGAGGTGCTGCGGCTCGTCGCGAAGGGCCTGACGGCGCGGCGGATCGCGGAGCGGCTCGGGCTCTCCCCGCGCACCGTCGAGAACCACGTGCAGAACGTGCTCCGCAAGCTTCGCTGACCAACCGGGTGGAGCTCGCCCGCTACGCGATCGAGCAGGGCCTCGACGAGGACTCCTGATCGCGACATGTCCTCATTGACATGTCTGCGTCTGACAGGTACAGACTCCTCTCGTCAGCCCGAGACCGAGGAGTCGCCATGAGATCACCGCCCCCGCGGAGCCCGCCCCCGTGGCCGCCGCGACCACCGGCGGACGGTTCGGGCCCCTCGTCGGGCTGGCCTGGGACGTCGGCCTGCCCCTGGTCGGCTACTACGGCATGCACGCCCTCGGCGCCTCCGACTGGACCGCGCTGCTCGTCGCGACGGGCCTCGCCGGCGTCCGCCTGCTGTGGGTCCTCGCCCGGGACCGCCGCATCACGTGGTTCGGGGCGGTGATGCTGGCGGTGTTCGGCATCGGCCTCGTGCTCGCCGTCGTCGGGGGCGACCCGCGGTTCATCCTGCTCAAGGACTCCTTCGTCACCGGCGGGGTCGGCGTCGTCTTCCTGCTCTCGCTGCTCGCGGCGCGCCCGCTGACCTTCGCGGCCCTGCAGTCGTGGCAGCCCGCCAAGGCCGCCGCGCTCGACGCCATGTGGGACGACGCGCCCGGCGTGCGGCGGACCTTCCGGATCAGCGCGATCGTCTGGGGCCTCGGCCTGCTCCTCGAGGCCGGCCTGCGGGTCCCGCTGGTCTACGTCCTGCCGGTCGACGTGGCGGTGGGCGCCTCGACGGGGATGCAGATCGTCGCCTTCACCGTCCTCGGGGTCTGGAACGCCGTCTACGCGGTCCGCGCCGAGCGGCGCCTCTCCGCCGAGGACGCCGCGTGAGCACGGACGTCCGTCCCGCGACCGCCGCCGACACCCCGGCGGCGGTCGCCGTGCTGGCCCGGGCCTTCCACGACCACCCGGTCTACCGCCACGCCCTGCCCGACGACGCCGCCCGCCGGGCGCGCCTGCCCGGGCTGATGCACACGATGGTCGTCACGATGTACGGCGACGCGGGCCCGCTGGACGTCGCCGAGTCGTCCGGCCGGCTCGTCGGCGCGGCGGCGTGGCACCGTCCCGGGCACGCCGACCCGGGCGGCGCCCGGATGCTGCGCGGGATCCTCGGGATGGCGCGGGCGACCCGGACGCGGCTCGGCGAGTGGTCGCGCCTCGGGACCGCGATCGAGCGGCTGCGGCCCGCGGACCCGCACTGGTACCTCTTCCACGTCGGGGCCGAGCCCGACCACCAGGCACGCGGGGTGGGCTCGGCCCTCGTCCGCCGGGGCCTGGAGCGGGTGGACGCCGACGGCGTCGCCGCCCACCTGGAGTGCGCGCGCGACCTGGCCGGCTACTACGCGCGGTTCGGGTTCGCCGAGGTCGACGCGGTCCCGCTCGAGGGCCTGGACCTCGTGACGATGACGCGGGCCGCCCGGCGCTGAGCGTCCCGGGCCGGTGTCGGCCCGGTCAGCCGGTCTCGGCGACCGCCCGCGTCCCCACCCGGCCCGCCGCCTCGGCCGCGTCGAGCCGCTCCAGGGCCCACCGGGCCCAGGTCGCGACGGCGTCGTACTGCCGGACCCCGTACTCGCCGGCGATCCGGCCGAAGGGCAGCACGTCGGTCCCGGCCGCGGCGTCGATGTCGGCCATCAGCGGCCGGAGCCGGGCCAGCTCGGCCTCGCAGCGCTGGGCGATCGCGTCGAGCAGGATCCGCGCGTCCGCCGGCTCCAGGGCCTGGACGAGGAACATCCGCAGCACGGTCTCGTTGCGGACGGTCGCGTTCTCCGGCGGCGTCATGCAGCCACGAGCGCAGCTCGGTGCGGCCGGCGTCGGTGACGGCGTAGGTCTTGCGCCCGCGGGCGCCGGTCGTCTCGACCGCGACCAGGCCCTCCTCCGCCATCTTGACCAGCTCGGGGTAGATGCGCGTGTGGCCGGCCTGCCAGGCGTAGCGGCCGAGGTCACCCTCGAACTGCCGGGAGAGGTCGTAGCCGCTCGCGGGCTCCTGAGCCAGGAGGCCGAGCAGGGCGTGGCGCAGGGACATGTGCGGACCCTACCTCTCGCTGGTGACATGTCAGTGTTGACATGTCGCGATCGTCGGGACGCAGGCTCGCGGCAGCACCCCGAGGAGGACCCGATGAGCACCACGTCACCCGAGCGCCCGACCTACCTCACCGGCCGGTTCGCGCCCGTGCCCGACGAGATCGACGGGGTCGACCTGCCCGTCGAGGGCCTCCTCCCGCCCGAGCTCGACGGCCGCTACCTGCGCAACGGCCCGAACCCGCTGCCCGGGACCGACCCCGGCCACTGGTTCCTCGGGCACGGGATGCTCCACGGCGTGCGGCTGCGTGCCGGGCGGGCGGAGTGGTACCGGAACCGGTGGGTACGCACGGGGGCGCTGGCCGGGCGGCCGTTCCTCGGCGAGCACGGCGTCGACCGCACCGCCGTCGTCGCGAACACCCACGTCGTCGAGCACGCGGGGCGCCTGCTCGCCCTGGTCGAGAGCGGCTTCCCCTACGAGGTCGACGCCGAGCTGGGCACGATCGGGCCGTGCGACTTCGGCGGGCGGCTGACCACCGGCATGACCGCCCACCCCAAGACCGATCCGGTGACCGGCGAGCTGCACTTCTTCGGCTACTCGCCGTTCCCGCCCTACCTGACCTACCACCGGCTCTCGGCCGCCGGCGAGCTCGTCGTCTCCCGGCCCGTCGAGGTGGCGGGGCCGACGATGATGCACGACGTCGCGATCACCGAGCACCACGTCGTGTGGTTGGACCTGCCGATGACCTTCTCGGCCGAGCGGCTCGGGCAGGGGATGCCGTTCGCCTGGGACGAGTCGTACGGCGCGCGGCTCGGGGTCATGCGGTTCGACGACCCCGCGGCCCGCGTGCGGTGGTTCGGGATCGACCCGTGCTACGTCTTCCACGTCGGGACCGCCCACGAGGACGGGGCCGGCCGCGTCGTCCTGGACGGGGCGCGGTACGGCGCGGCGGACGCGGCCGTGCTCTGGGGCGGGGCACTGGCCGGGAGCGCCCGGCCCTCGACGGCGGCGGCCGCCGCGGCGCGCGGGGTGGCGCGGATGCACCGCTGGACGCTCGACCCGTCCTCCGGCGCGGTCACCGAGACGCCGCTGGCCGACCGGCCCGTCGAGTTCCCGACGCTGGACGACGCGCTGGTCGGGCGGGACGCGCGCTACCGGTACACGGTGTCCTCGTCGTCGCGGGAGAACGCGGTCGTCAAGCTCGACGTCACCACCGGGGAGACCGCCTCCCACGAGCTCGGGCCCGACGTGGCCGCGGGCGAGGCGGTGTTCGTGCCGGCCGGGTCGGGGTCGCGGCGGGAGGACGACGGCTGGTTGCTGACGATCACGACGACGACTGACGGTTCGGCGTCGCAGCTCCTCGTGCTCGACGCCGCCGACGTCACCCGTCGCGTGGCCGCGGTGACGCTGCCGCGCGGGGTGCCCGCCGGGTTCCACGGGTCCTGGGTGGGTTCCTCCGGCTCGCACCTCAGTTGAGGTGCGCCCGCCAGGCCCGGCCGTGGCGCGCGAGCCGGGAGGCGTCGCGGGGGAGCCTCCCGGTCCAGTCCTCGAGCAGCCGGGCGGCGCCCAGGTAGTCCCCGCGCCGGCCCCGCGTGGCGGCGAGCTCGACGACCTCGTCGGCGCCCACCCCGGGGAGCAGCAGCCGGGCCTCGAGCACCCAGCGCAGCTCGGGCACCCGTCCCGCCGCCCGGTGGATCATCCGGAGGTTGGTGAGCATCCGCACGAGGACGGCCTGGGTCGGCACGGGCACGAGCAGCGCGGGGTGGAACGGCACGTCGCGGCCGGCGCCGGTCGCCGCGCGGAAGAGCGCCTCGCACTCGTCGAGCCCGAGCAGGTCGCCGGTGAACGGGTCGAGGTACCACCCGGAGTCGCGCGGGTGGACCAGGAAGTGGCCCGGCATCCCGACCGGTTCCAGGTCGAGGCCCGCGCGGCGCCCGACCTCGAGGACGACGACGGCGAGGGTGATCGGGATGCCCCGGCGACGGGCGAGGACCTCGACCAGCGAGGAGTTCCTCGGGTCGTAGTAGTCCTCGCGGTTCCCGGCGAACCCCTCCTCGGTGTAGAGCCGCACGGCGAGGCCGTCGACGTCGTGGACGCCCACCGCGAGCCGGTCGAGCTCGACCAGGGCGGCGGCGACGTCGGCGTCCGGGTCCGCGAGCCGGGCGATCTGCAGGGCCGAGGCGTCGAGGGGCGGATCCGGGGTCTCGAGCAGGTGTCCGAGGCGGGCGAGCGCGTCCGCGACCCCGGGCGGGGGCGTGCCGGGCGCTGCGTCCACGGCGGTATGGTCCCGCGCTTCGCGCGATCTCGCTCGGGCGTCACCCTTCAGACGCGCAGGACCCCGTGCTCGAAGTCCTGGGCGCGCCCGCCGTCGACGGCGTGCTCGTCCCCGGTCGGCAGCCCGAGCGCCGAGCGTTCCGCCCCGCGGGCCCGCCAGGTCGCGAGGATCGACCCGGCGACCTCGTGGGCACCGGTGGCCGGCGACCAGTAGACCGATCCGTGCTCGAAGTCGGTGAACCGTCCGCGGCCGTCCGCGGTGGGCTGCTCCACGCGGTCGGGCTGGCCGAGGTCGGGGTGCGCCGCCCACGCGACCCGCACGTCGGTGCCGGCCGCGGCGATGAGCTTGGCGGTCTCGGCGCGGATGGTGTCCATCGCGGCGTAGCCCGTGTTGCCCGGGCACTCGGTGTTCCCGACGTCGCGGTGGGCGAACAGCGCGTCGACGGTCGCCGTCTGCCCCTTGGCGTACTTCGACGTCCCGCCCCCGGCGGAGGTGAGCGTCACCTTCTGGGACGGGTCGCGGTACATGCCGCCGAGCTTCCACGCGGCCAGGCGCTCCACCGACGTCAGCTCGGCCGGGGTCGGCGGGGTGGTGCTCAGGTTGCCCATCATCGCGATGCCGAACGTCTCCCGGTTGAAGCCGCCGGCGTGCGCGGCGACCACGGGCCGGTCCAGGCCGCCCGCCCGGCCCTCGAAGATCGTCCCGTACTTGTCGACGAGGGCGTTGTAGCCGATGTCGCCCCAGTTGTTCGTGACCGAGTGGTAGGCGTAGATGCCGCGCACGATCGCGGCGGACTGCTCGGGGGTGTAGTCGTTCGACTCGGCGGTGTGGTGGATGGTCACCGCCCGCGTGGTGGCCGTGTACTCCGGCGGCCAGGTCATGAGCTTCGGGTCGGCGCCCCACTGCGCGCGCGTGACGTAGGCGGGCGCCGGCGGGGCGCCGGATCGGGCGGCGGAGTCGCGCTCGCGGGCCCGGGCGCCGATCGCGGCGTCGTTGCCCGACGCCCCGGGGTCGATGCGCTGCACGTCGAGCCCCTGGGTGACGGGGACGCCGCCGCGGGTGGCGCGCACCTCCACCTGTCGACGGTCCCCGACCCAGACCGGGTCCGTCCCGCCGCCCGCCGCGCGCGCCGGGGTCCCGTCGCGCTCGCCGGCGTTCGAGTCCAGGGGCAGCCAGGTGCCCCACCGTCCGGCGGCGTCGGTCGAGCGCAGGGCGATCGTCTCGGGCGTCGGGCCGGTCCAGGTCACGGCCACGAGCTGCAACGGCCCGGTCGAGCGCGCGACCTGCGTCCCCTCGCCGTCGCGGGCCTGCGCCGTGAGCGGGAGCGCCGTGATCGACGCCCGCGACGCGTCGGCCGGGGGCAGCGTCGCCGCCGGGAGCGAGGTCACCGCACGGGCGGCCGCGGGCGTCGCGGCGGGCTCGGGAACGGCCGCCGCGGCCGGGGCGAGCGCGGCCGCGAGCGCGAGCACGCCGAGGCCGAGGAGCAGCCGCCCGCGCCGGGGGCGCCGCCCACCGGCCTCGCGGGTCCCGCCGTCCCCGGGGCGGCCAGGACGACCCGGCGCACCGGGGGTGTCCCCGCGTCCGCCTCGCGCCGTCCCGGACGCCGACCACCGCGCCGCCATCGTGCCCCCCGCTCCACCGTCACCTGCGCGGCGACGATGACACCCACATGCGCCTCACGTGTCACACGACGCGCCGTGGATCATTCGAAGGTGGCGGGTGTCCGACGGGACCAGAACGTCACGTCGGCGTAGGTGGCCACCGAGCGGGCGGCGATCCCGTCGGCCCCGGCGCCGATCGGCCCCGCGACGAGGGGGATGAGCTTGGTCAGGTTGAGCACGCCGCGACGCCCGGCGCGGCTGGCCAGCCGGTACCCGATGCGGCGGTCGAGCTGGGCCCGGACCTCGGCCGGCAGTCGCCGCAGGCCCGCGAGCAGCGAGAATCTCCTGCAGGTCGATGCCGGTGCGCTCGGCGAGCTCCGACCCGTCGGGCCCGAGGACGCAGAGCAGGACCGCGGTGCGCACCACCGGGTCGGCCGGGTCGTGGCCGCGGGCGGTCGCGATCGCGGCGGCCAGTCGGGTCGACACCAGGTAGAGGCCGGTGACGCCGGCCGGGGCGGTGACGACCATCGTCGCGGCTCCGCCCAGGCTCGTCAGCAGCCCGGAGCTGGCCGCGAGGCGCACGTGTGTGCTGATGAGGCGGCGCACCGCGGTCTCGACGTCGCCGTCGGCCTCCGCGAGGTGGTCATCGGCGACGCGGCGTGCGGAGTGCCACGGGCCGGCGCCGCCGATGCCGCGGCGCACGAGTTCGCCGACGAGCCGGTCGCCGGCCCAGGAGGACTCCACCGCGCCACCCTCGGACACCACGTCAGCCTGTCACGACGGCGTCGTCCGGGCGCGGCCCGCGTCGTCGGTCCCGGTCGGTCCGTGAGGTCGATTCGGCAGGGGTCGGTCCGGCGGGGTCAGTTCGGTGGGGTCGCGTCCAGGAGGTCGAGCGCCATGCCGAGGTCTCCGGCCCAGGACTCGCCGCGGTCGCGGGCGGCCGCCCGTTCCAGCCGCTCGCGCTGCGGCCGGTCCCGCGCCCAGACGAGGACCTCGGGGTCGACGCGGGCGCCGTAGTAGGCGTCGATGACGAGCTCGGCGAGGTGGTGGTCGGCGCTCGCGGTGTCCTTGTAGTCCCAGATGCCGATCAGGCGCCCCGCGCCGTCGCCGAGCCCGGACGCGTCGTCGAGGAAGGAGACGGCGGTGGCGACGGGCAGCGTCGTCACCGGTCCGGGGTGGCGGTCGAGGAGCGCGACCCAGAGGGTGTCGACGAAGTCCCGCACCGCGGTGCGCTCGGCCGTGGTCCAGCTGTCCCAGAACGTCGCGATGCGGGAGAGCACGGTGTGGAGGTCGACGCGGTCGTCGCTCACCACCGCGCGCAGCAGCCACGGCGTGAGGGCGCGGACGTCGTCCGGGGCGCCGATCGTCTCGCCGAGCCCGAGGACGAGGGCCAGCGGATCGATCTCCGCCAGCACGACGGGACCCTGACGGGGAGTGAGGCTCTCGAGGACCTCGCGGGCCTGGTGCGCGACGAAGGCGGCCTCCACCTGCCACAGGGCTGCCGCGACCTCCGCTTCCACGACGCGATTCTCTGCGTCGGCAAGGGGACACGCGCCACTGATCGGGCGCTTTCTACTCAATGGTGTCACTCTTCGTGTTCTTGCGTACGGCCGAGCGAGGAACCTCGTCGCGCCCGGCCGAGATCCGGTTCATCGCGGCGCCGCCACCGTCAGCCGACACCGCACCCGGCGAGCCCGCCGCCGCGCGGTGGCGCACAGTGAGGGGGTGAGCGCGAGCCGAACCGACGGGGACACGGGCACGGAGATCAAGACGACGGCGGGCGTGGTGCGTGGCCGCACCGGGCGCGGCGTGCACGTCTGGCGGGGGATCCGGTACGCGGCGCCCCCGGTCGGGCCGCGCCGCCTGCGCGCCCCCGAGCCGCCGGAGCCGTGGGAGGGCGTCCGCGACGCGACCGAGTTCGGGCCGGTGCCGCCCCAGGAGCGCATCGGCGAGTTCATCGGCGCCGGCCGCCACACCCCCATGGACGAGGACTGCCTGAACCTCAACGTCGTGGCGCCCGCCGCGCCGAGCGACCGCCCGCGCCCGGTGATGGTCTGGTTCTACGGCGGGGCGTTCGTCCTGGGGGCGGCGTCCGCGCCCACCTACCGCGGCTACGGGCTCGTCCGCACCGGCGACGTCGTCTACGTCAGCGTCAACTACCGGCTGGGCGCCCTCGGCTACCTGGACTTCTCGACGTTCGCCACGCCCGAGCGGCCCCTCGACGGGAACCTCGGCCTGCGCGACCAGCTCGCCGCGCTGCGCTGGGTGCAGGAGAACATCGCGGCGTTCGGCGGTGACCCGGACAACGTGACGATCTTCGGCGAGTCCGCCGGCGCCATCTCGGTGACCACGCTGATGACCATGCCCGCCGCCCGCGGGCTCTTCCACCGGGCGATCGCGGAGAGCTCCGCGCCCGGTGTCGCCTGGTCCACCGAGCGGGCGTCCGGGTGGGCGCGGCAGTACCTGCGGGAACTGGCCGGCATCCGCGGCATCCCGGTGCCCGGGTCCGGACGCGAGCCGCTGCCCGCCGCCACGGCGGTCCGGCTGCTCGACGCCGCGTCGACCGACCACCTCCTCGCGGCCTCCCGCCGGATGCGCCACGCCGCCGACGACACGCCGGGCATCCTGCTGACCGCGCCCACCGTCGACGGCGACCTGCTGCCCGAGGCGCCCCTCGACGCCTTCGAGGCGGGCCGCAGCCACCCCGTACCGCTGATCATCGGCACCAACGACACCGAGGGGCGGCTCTTCGAGCTCCCCGGGCTGCGGCTCGACCTGCTGGTGTCCGACGAGCGCGCGGACGCCCTGTTCGCCGCGACCCAGCCCGAGCTCGGCGAGCAGGTCCTCGCCGCCTACCGCGGCACGCCCTACCGCAAGGACCTCGGCGGCGACTACATGTTCTGGTACCCGTCGGTGCAGGTCATGGAGGCGCACGCCGCGTCGGGGAACCCGGTGTACGCCTACCGCTTCGACCTCGCGCCCCGGCTGCTGCGCTGGCTGGGCCTGCGCGCCACCCACGCCAGCGAGCTGTACCCGGTGTTCGGCGATGACCGACTCCCGCGTCGGGAAGCTCCTGACGATCCTCGGCGGCCGCCGGGCCCTGCGCGCGGCGTCGGCGCGGATGCAGCGCGCGTGGACGTCGTTCGCGCACCGCGGGGCGCCCGACGGGTACTGGCCGCGGTACACGGCGGAGACGCGGCTGACCCGGATCATCGACCGGACCGACCGCGTCGAGAGCGACCCGCGCCGCGAGCGCCGGCTCGCCTGGCAGGGGTTCCGCGGTTACCGCTGACGGCTCGGTGCTCCCTGGTTCTGCGCGAGGGGGCCCTTCGGTCGGCCAGACGGGCCGGGGGCTCCCCTCGCCGGAAGCGTGCGCGGCCGGGCCGTGGTGAGCGAGGGGACCCCTCGGTCGGCTAGATCGGCCGGATCCTCCCCTCGCGGAGCCCGGGTGACAGCCGATGCCAGGGTGGGCGGCGTGGACGAGGGACGACCGCCGGCGGCCGACGACGTGGCGGCCCGGCTCGCCGCGGGCGAGCCCGTCGAGGACGCCGACCTGACCGGGCTGGACCTGCGCGCACTGCTCGCCGGCCACCGCGACCCGGTGCTGCGCCGCTGCTCGGCCACCGAGCCGGACCTGCACGGCGCCGACCTCACCGGCCTGACCCTCGACGCGTGCCACTTCCCCGGCGCCGACCTGCGCGGGGCCACTCTCGACGGCGCCCGCGTCCGCCGGGGATCCCTGGCCGGCGCCGAGCTCGTGGACGCCGACCTGACCGACGCGGTCTTCGAGGCCGCCGACCTCTCCCGGATCCGGCTCACCGGCGCGCTGCTCACCGAGACCCGCTTCACCGACTGCCGGATGATCGGCGCCGACCTCTCCGGCCTGCGCGGGCTCGCCGTCACCTACCGCCTCGACGGCTCGAACCTCGGCCTGGCCAACCTGCAGGACGTCGGGTGGCGGGCGGTGACCCTGCGCGGCCTGGACCTCTCCGAGGCCGACCTCCGGGGTGCCGACCTGCGCGGCGCCACGCTGCTCGACTGCACGCTGCGCGACGTCGACCTCGGGCACACGCGCCTGGCCGGCGCCGACCTGCGCGGCGCCGACCTCGGCGAGCTCACCGAGGACGCCCCGCGGACGCTGCGGGGCGCGATCGTCAGCGAGGCGCAGGCCGCGGACGTGTGCCGCGCGCTGGGCCTCGTCGTCTCGTAGGTGCGCTCCGCGCTCGTGAGCAGAATCCGTCGCTATAGCCGCATAGTGCTCACGAGCCGGAGGCACCTAGTGTGCGGCCGCCTCCGACCCCGACGAGGACCCCGACGCCCCCCCCCCACCGCGTGGTCCCCCCGCGGCGGGCGCGGAGGGCCTCTACCACCACCGTGCCGGACAGGCTGCCGAGGGCGACCAGGGACAAGAACAGCTGGGGGTGCAGGCCCAACAGCTTCTGCTCGGCGGGTTCGAACTCGGGGTCGGTCGCGGCGGTGCCGGGGAGGAGGAGGGCGCCCCACATCCCCAGCCAGGCGACGGAGGCCAGGGCCGCGGCCTGGCGGAGGTTCGTGTGGGCGTTGCCCCCGCGCTGGAACAGGATGCCGAGCCCGACCGCGGAGATGAGCGGGGACATCGCGATGTATTGCGCGTCGTGGAACTTCGCGTGCGGGGGCCAGTTGGGGTTGTGGATGTGCTGCCGGGCGGTGGGCTTGAGGACGAAGTCGACGAGCAGCGGGCCGACGCCGATGGCCGCGAGCAGGGAGCCGACCACCGCTCGCGAGGCAACCGAAGGTCCCATTCCGGTCACCTCCTGCCCGGCGCAGCGGTGCTCAGGGAGGCCGGGAACGCCGGGTGCGCGGACAAGGCCGTGATCTCGACGTCGTTGTAGGGGTAGACCGGCAGCATCTTCAGGTGCGCTTCCAGATCCTCGGCGCTCTCGGCGTTCCAGATCGCGATGCTGGTCTGGGTGCCGGGCAGTCGCCACATCCAGGTGATCGCGCCCCCGGCGATGAGGTCCGTGGCGATTTTGCGTTCGCGCGCCATCAGCGCGTCGCGATCATCGGCCGACAGCTCGAACAGCCGCCGGTGGGCGTCCCTTTCACGAGTAGTCCATGGTGCTCTCCATCCGGTGGTCGACGCACTCGCTGCTCTCGTCGGCACCAGATCCGCTGATGTCGTGGTGTGACATCACGCTAGCCTGATGTCATGGGTGTCATCACGCTGTACTCGACATGCCGCGGTGGGAACACGGCAGCGAAGAGCGGTTGACGGCGGCCGCGCTGCAGCTCTTCCGCGAGCAGGGGTTCGAGAACACGAGCGTCGTCGAGATCGCGCGGCGGCTCGCGTCACCAACCGCACGTTCTTCCGCTACTTCTCCGACAAGCGCGAGGTCCTCTTCTCCGACGTCGGACGCACTGCGCGCAGCCTGGTGGAGGGTCCGCAGCACCCACATCGCGGAGCCGCTCCGGTAGTCATCCGGTGCTCGCGAGCGACTGGCGGCCTCGACCACGCGTCTCACGCGAGCGGCATAGCCGTCATCGCGGCCAACCCGGAGCTGCTGGAGCGCGACCTGATCAAGCGCACGCATCACGGCGGTCGCCGACGCGCTGCCAGCGGGAGTCGACACGGGTCGCGCGATCGCCGCCGCGTCGGGTCCAGGTGTTCCTGACGGCCACGAACTGGCTCGCGAGGCGACAGACCCTCGCGATCAGAGACGTCACGTCGACCTCCGACGGCCCACCCCAGGCCTCGGTGCCGGAACCGGCGGCCGCCGCGGCGCCCCGGCGCTTGCGGCGGAGCACGTAGAGCGTGATGGCCGCCGACACGACCGTCACCACGGCGAAGACGATCCCGAGGATGAGCTCGTCGATCACCGCGATGAAGACGACGGTGACGAACAGGGACAGGATCGTGCCGATGGTGCCGATCCCGACGTTGAGCTTCAGCTCGCTCTGCTTCTCCGGCGAGCTGTCCGGCAGCGCGGCGGGGTTGCGGGCCTGGGAGGGGTCCATGGCGGAATAGATACCCGACCGGCAGGCGTCCGTCACGGGCACCTGCCGAACGTCACCGGCCCGACGTCGCGGCGAGACCCTCCGGGAGTGCGCCGCGCGAACCCCGAGGCCCGGCTGACCTCCTGCTCGACGGCCGCCCGCACCGCCTCGGCGGAGCCGACCACCCGCACGCTCGTGCGGGCCCGCGTCACCGCGGTGTAGAGCAGCTCCCGGGTCAGCAGCGGCGACTCCGGGGGCGGCAGCAGCACGCTGACCCGGGCGTACTGGCTGCCCTGGGCGCGGTGGACGGTCATGGCGTGCACCGTCTGCACCCCGCCGAGCAGGGCGGGCGAGCACTGCAGCGGGGTGCCGCCGCGGCTGAACACCGCGACGGGCCGCGTCCCGCCGCCGGGCGCGGGGAGCTCGACGACGACGCCGGTGTCGCCGTTGTAGAGCCCGAGGTCGTAGTCGTTGGCGGTGACGAGCAGCGGCCGCCCGGGCCACCACTCGGCGCCGGCCGCGCGGTCGGGATCGACCAGGACGTCGCCGTCCTCGTCGGCCCGGTCGAGCCAGCGCTCGACCTGCACGGCCCACCGGGCGACGCCGTAGGGCCCGCGCCGGTGCGCGCACAGCAGCCGGTGCTCCTCGGCCTGCTCGAGCGCGGTCACCGCGTCCCCGTCGCGGGCCGCGATCGCGACCTCCCGGGCGCCGCCGACGATCTCCGCGCGCAGCCCGTCCAGGCCGGCGGGCTCCCGCTCGGCCAGGGTCGCGGCGTCGTCGTACTCCACGAACTCCAGCGAGGAGGCGCTGCGCAGGCACGCGAGGGCCTCGTCGGCGTCCCCGGCGCG
>CAVQUY010000008.1:0-494933 GCA_963716955.1 uncultured Actinomycetota bacterium | reverse complement strand
CACACGAGGCGCAGGTCCGCGCCTGCCTCGACTCCGGCAAGCCGGTGCTCTGCGAGAAGCCGCTGACGACCGAGGCCTCGAGTGCCGCCGCGGTGTACCGGCCGAGACCGCGCTGGGCCGCCGGCTGATCCAGCTCGGCTTCATGCGCCGCTTCGACCACGAGTACGCGGCGCTGCGGCGGATGATCGCCGGCGGCGACCTCGGGGCGCCCCTGATGCTGCACTGCACCCACCGCAACCCCGCGGTCCCGGACTTCTTCGACTCCGAGTTCATGATCCGCGACTCGGTGGTCCACGAGGCCGACTCCGCGCGCTTCCTGCTCGGCGAGGAGATCAGCGCGGTCACCGTGGGCAAGGGCCGGCCCACCTCCGACGCCCCGGCCGGGGTGTCCGACCCCATGCTCGTGCTCTTCGAGGCCGAGTCCGGGGCCCTGGTCACCATCGAGATCTTCGTGCGGACCGGGATCGCGTACGAGGTGCGCACCGAGGTCGTCGGCGAGCGCGGGTCGGCCACCATCGGCCTCGACCAGCACGTGCTGACCAAGCGGCCCGCGTCCACGCCGGGCGCGCCCGCGACCTGGGGCGGGACGATCACGCCCGACTTCGTCGCCCGGTTCGGGCAGGCCTACGACGACCAGATGCAGCGCTGGGCCGACGCGGCCCGCCGCGGGATCGCGACCGGCGGGGACGCCGTCGACGGGCCCGGCAGCTGGGACGGCTACGCGGCCGCCGCGATCTGCGAGGCCGGCGTCGCCGCCGTGGTCAAGAACGAGCGCATCGAGACCGGGATGGAAAGCCGATGAAGCTCGCCCTCGACGCCCAGATGTTCCACCGCACCCACGCGGTGACCGACCTGCCCGACGCCGTCGCCCGTGCCGGCTACGCCTGGATGGAGCTCTCCCCGAAGGAGGACTTCATCCCGTTCTTCGCCCATCCCCGCGTCGACTCCGCCACGGTCGCGACGCTGCGGCGCCGGGCCGCCGACGCCGGCGTCGGCATCCCCTCGGTGCTCCCGGTCCTGCGCTGGTCGGGCCCGTCGGAGGACGCCCGGCAGGCGTCGGTCCGCGCCTGGCGACGAGCCATCCAGATCGCCGTCGACCTGGGCGTCGAGGTGATGAACACCGAGTTCAACGGCCGGCCCGAGGCCGCGGAGCACGCCGAGGCGATGTTCCTGCGCTCCTTCGAGGAGCTCGCGCCGGACTTCGAGCGCGAGGGCATCCGCCTCGTCCTGGAGCCCCACCCCGACGACTTCGTCGAGGACGGCCACGCCGCCGTCGACCTGGTCGCGGGACTGAACCGCGACTGGGTCACGTTCCTCTACTGCACGCCGCACACGTTCCACCAGGGCAACGACCCGGCCGGGATCATCGCCCGCGCCGGCGCCCGGGTGACCAACGTGCACCTGGCCGACACCCTCGACCACACCGCCTCCGGTGGCCTGCGCTACATCGTCAACCCGCCCGGCTCCACGGTGCGCGTGCACCAGCACGCGCCGATGGGCGCCGGCGAGGTCGACTTCGACGCCGTCTTCGCCGCCCTGGCCGCCGCCGGCTTCGACGGCACCCTCACCCACTGCGTCTTCGGGTGGGAGGAGCGCGCCACCGAGATCGT
Source organism: uncultured Actinomycetota bacterium (assembly GCA_963716955.1). Taxonomy (GTDB): domain Bacteria; phylum Actinomycetota; class Actinomycetes; order Mycobacteriales; family Pseudonocardiaceae; genus Actinomycetospora. The sequence continues at coordinate 493,323 of CAVQUY010000008.1, read as the reverse complement.
GACCGCCGACCGCGACACGATCACCGCCCTCGTCGCCAAGCACTTCGGCTCGGACACCGTGCTCGAGCCCGCACCCGGAAGGACCTCCTCATGACCGCGGTCTCCGCGCCCCCGACGACGCTGCACCACTGGGCCGGCGGCTCCCGCCTCGAGAGCACGACCGACCGGTTCGGCGACGTCACCGACCCCGCCACCGGCGAGGTCACCGCACGGGTCGCGCTCGCGACCGAGGCCGACGTCGAGCAGGTGGTCGCGGCCGCCGTCGCGGCCTTCCCGCGCTGGCGGGACACCTCGCTGACCAAGCGCACGCAGATCGTGTTCCGGTTCCGGGAGCTGCTCAACGCCCGCGCCGGGGAGCTCGCCGAGCTGATCACCGCCGAGCACGGCAAGGTGCTCATCCGACGCGGCCGGCGAGGTGGCGCGCGGCCAGGAGGTCGTGGAGTTCGCCTGCGGCATGCCGCACCTGCTCAAGGGCTCGGCCACCGAGAACGCCTCGACCGGGATCGACGTGTCCTCGATCCGCCAGCCGCTGGGCGTCGTCGGGATCATCTCGCCGTTCAACTTCCCGGCGATGGTGCCGATGTGGTTCTTCCCGATCGCGATCGCCGCGGGCAACACCGTGGTCCTCAAGCCCTCGGAGAAGGTGCCCTCGGCGGCGCTGTGGATGGCCGAGCTCTGGCGCGAGGCCGGGCTGCCCGACGGTGTCTTCAACGTGCTCAACGGCGACAAGGTCGCCGTGGACGGGCTGCTGACCCACCCCGAGGTGCGCTCGATCAGCTTCGTGGGGTCCACCCCGATCGCCCGCTACGTCTACGAGACCGGCACCGCGCACGGCAAGCGCGTCCAGGCCCTCGGCGGGGCGAAGAACCACGCGGTGGTGCTGCCCGACGCCGACCTGGACCTGGCCGCCGACCAGGCGATCAACGCCGGCTTCGGCTCGGCGGGGGAGCGGTGCATGGCCATCTCCGCCGTCCTCGCGGTGGGCGCGGCCGGCGACCCTCTGGTCGAGAAGATCGCGGAGCGCGCGCGCGGCCTGCGCACCGGCGACGGTCGCCGCGGCACCGACATGGGGCCGCTGGTGACGCGGGCGGCCCAGGAGCGGGTGTCCGGCTACGTCGACGCCGGCGAGGCCGCGGGGGCGACGCTCGTGGTCGACGGCCGCGGTGTGCGTCCCGACGCCGACGGCGAGGGCTTCTTCGTCGGCCCGACCCTGTTCGACCACGTCACCACCGACATGTCGATCTACACCGACGAGATCTTCGGGCCGGTGCTCGCGGTGCTGCGCGTCGACTCCTACGACGAGGCCGTGGCGATGATCAATGCCAATCCGTACGGCAACGGGACGGCGCTGTTCACCAACGACGGTGGCGCCGCGCGGCGGTTCCAGCGCGAGGTGGAGGTCGGGATGATCGGCATCAACGTGCCGGTCCCGGTCCCGATGGCCTATTACTCCTTCGGCGGCTGGAAGAATTCACTGTTCGGCGACACGCACGCCCACGGCACCGAGGGCGTGCATTTCTTCACCCGCGGAAAGGTCGTCACCACCCGGTGGACCGACCCGGCCCGGCGTGGCGAGTCCGGCGGTCTGGACCTCGGGTTCCCGCAGAACAATTGAGCGCATCTCCGCAGCTCACGGCCCGGTTCTCCCGCTCGACGAGAACCGGGCCGTCGGCGCGCCCAATTCGTATTCGACAAAATATCCCGAAGAATATGCGCGGAACTGTTGACGTGGATCACACGTCTCGCGGAGAATAGAAGTCGTCGGAGTTCGATTTCTCGCTCTCGCCGGATCGCCGCCCGACGCTTCTCACTTCCACCGCTCAATGAGGAGTTCCGTCATGACCCTCTCCAACGAACGGCCGGCGGCGCCGACGCTGCCCCCGGACGCGCCCGGCCCGCACTCCCGGCGGCTCGGCATCATCGCCGTCGTCGCCACCTTCGGCGGCCTCCTCTTCGGCTACGACACCGGCGTCATCAACGGCGCGCTGAAGCCCCTGAGCGCCGACCTCGGCCTGACCTCGTTCACCGAGGGCATCGTCGTCAGCATCCTGATCTTCGGGGCGGCCATCGGCGCCATCGCCGGAGGGGCGCTGTCCGACCGGTTCGGGCGCCGCCACAACATCATCATGCTCGCCGTCGTGTTCGGCCTGGCCACGCTCGGCTGCGTGCTCTCGCCGAGCTGGCCGATCCTGGCGGGCTTCCGGTTCATCCTCGGGCTCGCGGTCGGCGGCGCCTCGGCCACCGTGCCGGTCTACCTCGCCGAGGTCGCGCCGGTCGAGCGGCGCGGCGGCATCGTCACGCGCAACGAGGTGATGATCGTCAGCGGCCAGTTCGCCGCGTTCATCATCAACGCGATCATCTTCAACGTCTGGGGCGAGCACAACGGCATCTGGCGGATCATGCTCGTGGTCGCGGTCCTGCCCGCGATCGCGCTGTTCATCGGCATGATGCGGATGCCCGAGAGCCCCCGCTGGTTGGTGTCGAAGGGGCGCGAGGACGAGGCGCTCGGCGTGCTCGAGCAGGTGCGGACCCCCGAACGGGCCCGCGCCGAGATGGCGGAGGTCCACCGGCTGGCGGAGGAGGAGCGCGAGTCCAAGACCGCCGGTGCGACCGACCTGGGAGTGCGCTGGATCCGCCGGCTCATCCTCATCGGCGCCGGTCTGGGCATGTTCCAGCAGTTCACCGGCATCAACTCGATCATGTACTACGGGACGCAGCTGCTCGGCGACGCCGGCTTCTCGGCCAGCGCGGCGATCCTCGCCAACATCCTCAACGGGTTGTTCAGCGTGCTGGGCATCACGGCCGGCCTGCTGCTGATGAACCGCGTCAACCGCCGCACGATGCTGCTCGCCGGCTTCACGCTCACGACGTTCTTCCACCTGCTCGTCGGCCTGTCCGCCTTCCTGCTGCCCGACGGCCCGGCCAAGGCCTGGTTCGTCCTCGTGTTCGTCGTGCTCTTCGTCTTCTGCATGCAGGGCACGATCGGGCCGCTGGTCTGGCTGCTGCTCTCCGAGATCTTCCCGCTCAAGATTCGCAGCCTCGCGATCGGCATCAGCGTGCTCGTGCTCTGGCTCTCCAACGCCGTCGTCTCGCTCGGTTTCCCGGTCGTCGTCGAGGACCTGGGCATCGCGCCCACGTTCTTCATCTTCGTGGTGCTGGGCCTGCTCGCGCTGGGCTTCGTCTACAAGTTCGTCCCCGAGACCCGCGGCCGGTCCCTCGAGAACCTCGAGGAACAGTTCCGCGCGCAGTACTCCTGACCCACCCACCGCCCCGCCGATCGGAGCCCATCCATGACCGTCATGGTCGCTGTCCCCGAGGGCCGGGAAGGCCCCCAGGCCCTCACGGCCGGTGTCACCGAGGCCCGGACGCTCGCCACCGACCTCGTCGTCGTCAACATGACCCTGACCGCCCTCGACGTCGCCGGGCTGCCCGAGGACCTCAAGGTGACGGTGCTCGACCGCAGCGGGCCGGGCGACCGGGACCCCGCCGACGCCGTGCTCGACGAGCTCCACGACCGACCCGACGTCGCGCGGCTCGTGATCGCCATGCGCCGCCGCTCGCCCGTCGGGAAGGCGCTGCTCGGCAGCGTCTCCCAGCGCCTGCTGCTGGAGAGCCCCGTTCCCGTCCTGGCCGTCAAGGCCGACTGAGCGGGCCACCCCGCCCCGGCCCGGGCACCGTCGCGGACGGTGCCCGGGCCGGCCCGCGGGAGCCCACCGGAGGAGTACCGATGAAGCTCGGCGTGTACGACGCGATCCTGCACGACCAGCCCCTGCCCGAGGCCCTGCGCACGGTCCGCGCGCTCGGGCTGACCGGCATCGAGATCAACGCCGGCGGCTTCCTGCCCCCGGTCCACCTGCCCGTCGACGACATCCTCGCCGGCACCACCGCCGCGGAGGACTACCTCGGGGCGTTCGCCGAGGCCGGTGTCGAACTGACCGCGCTGAACGTCAACGGCAACCCGCTGCACCCCGACCCGCCGCATCGGCCCGGTCCACGCGCACGACCTGCGGCGGACCATCGAGGTCGCCGGCCGCCTGGGCGTGGGGCGCGTCGTCACCATGTCCGGCCTCCCTGCCGGGGAGCCGGGCGGCACCGTGCCCGCCTGGAACCCGATGCCGTTCGAGTCCACCTACTCCGACGTCCGTGACCGGCAGTGGGCCGAGGTCGGCGTCCCGTTCTGGCGCGAGATCGACGCGCTCGCCACCGAGCACGGCGTCAAGGTCTGCATCGAGATGCACCAGTTCAACCTGGTCTTCAACCCCTCGACCCTGACCCGCCTCGTCGAGATGACCGGCGCCCGCTCGGTGGGCGCCGAGATGGACCCGAGCCACCTGTTCTGGCAGGGCATCGACCCCGTCGCCGCCATCGAGTACCTCGGCGACCTCGTCTACCTGGCCGCCGCGAAGGACACCCGCATCAACGACGCGGCCCGCATCCACGGCGTACTCGACGACCGCCACCGCAAGGTCACCGAGGACCCGATCCGGCTCGGCGGCGACGCCACCCTCAACGCCTGGCCCGAGAACGCCGGCTGGGACTTCGTCGCCCTGGGCAAGGGCCACGACCAGGCCTTCTGGACCCGGTTCCTGCGGGCGCTCGCCAAGGTCGACCCCGACATGGCGGTGAACATCGAGCACGAGGACGTCGAGCTCGGCCCGTTCGAGGGTCTCGAGGTCGCCGCCCAGGTCCTGACCGCCGCCGCCGCGGACGTCTGAGCGACCGGTCCGCCCGCCCACGTCGAGACGTGGCGGGCGGTGGCCGGCGGTCAGGCGGCGGAGGCCCCGATGAGGTGGCCGACGGCGAAGGTGACCGCGATGGCGAGGGCCCCGAGAGCCAGCTGTCGGGCTCCGGCCGTCAGCAACGGGCGTCCGGTCAACCGACCCACGACCATCCCTCCCGCGAGCAGCGCCACCGCAGTGATCGCCAGAGAGACCACGAGCAGGTTCGCCAGGCCCAGCAGGTAGGGCAGCAGCGGCAGCAGCGCACCGAGCGAGAACGCCACCAGCGAGGCCCCGCCGGCGAGGACCGGTGAGGGCAGGTCGTTCGGGTCGACACCGAGCTCGTCCCGGGCGTGCAGCTGCAGCGCCTGGTCGGGGTCACGGGAGACCGCGGCGGCCATCCGGGTGGCGGTGTCGTCGTCGGCGCCGTAGGAGCGGAACCGGTCGGCGAGCTCGGCCTGCTCTGCGGCGGGATACCGGGCCAGCATGTCGGCCTCGAGGGCGACCTCGGAGTGCACGAGCTCGTTCTGGTTGGTCACCGACACGTACTCCCCGGTGCCCATGGAGAAGGCCCCGGCGACCAGGCCGGCGAGCCCGGTCAGGATCACGGTGTGGGGGCTCACGCCGCTCCCGCCCACCCCCGAGATCAGCGCGGCGTTGGTGACCAGTCCGTCGACGGCGCCGAACACGGTCGGGCGCAACCACCCGCCGGAGACGTCGCGGTGGCGGTGGGCCCATCCGGGGATGCCCCGGCGCGCGGCGGCCGCTTCGTTGTCTGCTGGTGTCACGGCTTCCTGTCCTCGTCGCGTGGTGGCGGTCGACGCCACGGTGGCATCGGTGTGGTCCGGGTGTCCTTCCTCGGCGGTCGGGAACGGTCGGGGCCGCTCGGCGGTGATCTCAGGCGAGGCCGAGCAGGCTCAGCAGGGTCTGGCCGACCAGCAGCAGCGACATCGCGGCGACGGCGGTGACCGCCGTGGTGGCCGCGATGCGGAAGGTGCGGCCGTTGGCGGCGGCGCCGAGCACGCTGCGGCGGTTGCTCAGGATGAGGATGTAGGCCAGCACGATCGGGGCGACGACGCCTTGGAGGACCTGGGTGCCGATCAACAACGAGATCAGGTTCACCGGGGTCAGCGCGACCGCGGCGCCGAGGAACACCTGGAAGGTGAACAGGCCCAGGAACAGCGGAGCTTGGCGGAAGGTGCGCGACACCGAGCGTTCCACGCCGACGGCTTCACTGATCGCGTACGAGCTCGAGAGCGGGACGACCGCGCCGGCCAGCGCGCTGGCCCCGAGCAGGCCGAACGCGAAGAGCAGCGTGGCCCCGGAGCCGGCGACCGGCCGCAGTGCCTGCGCGGCCTGCGCGGCGGAGTCCAGCGGCCCTTGGCCGCCGATGGTCGCCCCCGTCGCGATGATGATCATGATGGAGATGATGCAGGCGAAGACCGCTCCGGAGACGGCGTCGAGGCGCGCGGCGGGGTAGTCCTCCGGGCCGGCGCCGCGGTCCACCACGCCGGCGGCGGCGTAGAGCTGCATGTAGGGGCTCACGGTGGTGCCGATCAGTGCCACCCCGAGCAGGACGAAGTCGCTGCTGGCCAGGAAGTGCGGGAAGACGAGATTTGCGCCCACCGCCGACCAGTCGGGGCGGGCGAGGACCGCGGCAACGGGGTAGGCCAGGAAGGCCAGGGAGAACACCAGGAAGATGCGTTCGGCGTAGCGGTAGGACCCGAACAGGACGAGCGCCCAGATCAGGACCGCGAAGACGGGGACGACGATGTAGCGGCTGATCCCGAACAGCTCGAACGCGGCACCGATCCCGGCGAACTCGGAGACCACGAGCCCGGTGTTGGCCAGCAGCACGCACACCAGGGCCAGCCCGGTCAGGCGCAGGCTGAACTGTTCGCGGATCAATGCCGCGAGCCCTTTGCCGGTGTAGGTCCCCAACCGGACCGACATCTCCTGGACCAGGATCAGCGCGATGGTGACCAGCACCATGAAGAACAACGTGCGGTACACGAACTGCGACCCGGCCGAGGAGTAGGTGGCGATGCCTGCGGCGTCGTTGCCGGCGTTGGCCGCGATCACTCCCGGTCCCGCGATGGCCAGGTAGGCGAACACCCGCCCGCGGCGCAGCCGCTGCCACACCCGCTGTGCCCCGCCCGGGCGGGCGTCCGCCTGGGAGGGGTCAGTCCGCTCACCACCGGGCGGCCCGCTCATCGCAGCAGCCTCGGGAAGCGCAGCCGCCCCGCCTCGGGGGTCAGGGCGTCCAGGACGTCGTCGGCGAGGATCCGCCCGAATGGGCGGCACCCATCGTCGACGACCAGCAGCGAGGAGCGCCGCGACTCGACCAGGGCGACGGCGACCTGGTTGACGTCGGCGTCGGGGCCGACCAGGACCGGGTCCGTGCGGGTCTGGTCGAGCAGCGCGCCCACGGTCAGATCGGGAGGGGCGACGAGCAGCTCGAACAGCGACAGGTCGCCGATCACCTGACCGTCGGCATCGCACACCACCACGGCGTCGATCTCGCCGCGGTGGTCCTCGTGGTCGGCCACCCGGTCGCGGACCGCCCTCATGGTGTCCCCGGGGCCAGCACGCACCAGCAGGGTGGTCATGAACCCACCGGCCTCGTCCTCGGGGTAGCCCATCAGCCCGCTGAGCCGCTCGCGGGTGGGCGCGGGCATGAGCTCGAGGAGCTCGTCGCTCTCTGCGGCACTCAGGTCGCGCAGCGCGTCCACGGCCTCGTCGGGTTCCATCGCGGCCACCAGATCGGCGGCCTGCTGCGGCTCGGACTCGCGCAGCAGGCCCTCGAGCTCGTCGGGCTCCATCTCCTCGAGCGCGTCGGCGGCGGTCTCGGGTTCCAGCGAGGCCAACAGCTCCTGGCGGCCGGGGCGGCCGAGATCCTCGAGGAGGTCGGCGAGCTCGCCCGGACGCAGCCGACGCAGGGCTTGCTGGCTGCGCCGGAGCCGGACCGTCGCCGGGCCGTCGGTGGCCTCCTCGCCGAACGGGGCGATCGCGTCCCAGTCGATGACGCGATCAGGGGTGGGTCGGCCTCGGAAACGTTTCGGGCCCAGCCGGCGCAGCAGGGTCTGCACGCTCACGTCGACGCCGACAACGTGCACCTGCTCGCCCACCGGGGCCACGTACACGTCGGCGGCCCGGATCACCTGGACGCCGTCGACGTCGACGAGCTGGTGATCGAGCAGGTCGCGGGCCAGCAGCACCTCGCCGGGCCGGCGCACGTAGTCGCGCAGATCCATCCGGGCGCTGCGCAGGCTGATCCACCGGTGGTTGACCTGGGCGACGGCCGAGGCGTCCAGGAAGGCCCGCCGGCGACCCACGCGCACGACCAACCCGGTCACCGGTGGATAGCGGTCCTCGCCGTAGAGCCGGGCCACCACATCCACCAGCCGCCCGACCTGCTCGCCGGCCTGGTTGCGCACCGGCTCACCGATCAGCCCCGCGAGCGACACGACGGCCTGGCGCACCGATCGAGTGGCGGTCAATCGCTGCGCGCGCGAGGTGGTGCCTCGCCGCACTGCCGACGCCGCCGCGCGGCGCACCGGCGAGGAACCCAAGGGCATGACAGGCCTCCGAGGGAAGTGGGGCCCGCACACGGGCCGGGGAGTGGAGTCAGGATCGGGTGAGCACCGGCAGGTCCGCCGAGCCGACCCAGCGCGCACAGCTCCGGGCCGCGGCCGACCGGTCCGGTCCTTCCCGCACCGCGGCGACGCGCTCTCGGACACGGCTCCGAGACCTCGACTCCGTCGCAGCGCTCACACGTTGCGGATCGTCGAAGGTCTCGCCCGCCCCACCGCGAGGTGAGGCCGCCCGGCCGGGTCCCGCGTGGGCGGGGCCATCATGTCGACCGCAGCGTTGGGGGCTACTCCCCTTCAGCGCCGCCCACAGTGGACCCCTCATCGGCGACTGTCAATCGCCCGCGCAAATGAGCGAGGATTCTTGTGGTCGGGGACACTGTCGGGGAGAGTGTGCCGGGACATGACCAGCGTCCCGGACTCCGCCGCCTCGTCCGACGCGCCGGTCGGGGAGCCGACCGGCGCGCAGCTCAAGGTCGCGGCCGCCACGTTCGATCTGCTCTCCGTGCCGACCCGGCTGCACGTGATGTGGCTGCTCGCCCGCCGCGAGTACGACGTGGGCACCCTCGCCGAGCGGACCGGAACCACCGTGGCCGCGGTCAGCCAGCACCTGGCCAAACTGCGCCTCGCCGGCCTGGTCGCCGCACGACGCGACGGTCGACGCCAGATTTACACCGTCGAAGACCCCCACGTGCTGACGGTCGTCGAGCAAATCTTCGATCACATCGCCCCCGACGGGACCCTCGCCCCCGACCCTCAGCCGGCCGAGCGCGTGGGCCGTCGCGTGCCGCCCTCCTCGTGACCACGGGGCGGCGTCGCGCCATCTGCCGGCCCGGGCCGGGGGCTACCGGTCACGCACGCGAACCGGTCGGTGCGCGCAGCACGACGTCGTCGTAGCGGGCGCCGGCGGCGGCCGTGGGGTCGAGCAGCTCCCAGGTCTGCATCCAGGCGTGCGACCGCTCGAACATCTCGCGCGTGTACGGCTGGGGCACGACGCGCTCACCCGGCCCGAAGCGCCGTACGTCCACGAGGTCGAGGAGGTCGCCGGGCATCTCCCGCGCCCAGTGGTGTGTGTAGCGCTGGGGCTCGAGATCGATCTCCTGCTGGGCGCGCAGGAGGGCACGGAAGTAGCGCTCGACGTCCCGGGTGTCCGCGTCGGGGGAGAGGAAGAACCCCATCACGAACGTCGTGTCGACGATCTTCGTGCACCCGCGCTGCTCGAGGACGTAGGCGCCGGCACCCCAGGCGTTCACCGCGGGCAGTGTGCCGTCGAGCAGCAGACGGACCCGGTCGAAGGGCCGGCCGACGAACCCGAGCTGGATGTCGGCGCGCGGCAGGAACGGCTCGAGGCCCTGCAGCGCCGAGTAGTGACTGCCCGAGTGGTAACCCACGCCCACCGCGACCCCGGCCAGGTCGCGGGGCTCGCGGATGGCGGAGCCCGGGGCGACGTAGATGCCGGCCGGGCAGACCGAGTAGGCGTCGCCGTACATCCGGCCGTGGTGCTCGGTGGCGGCCGCGTTCACCGCCCAGTGGCAGGCGCAGGAGACCGCGGCGGACCGGCCTGCGCTCATGTCCTCCAGGGCGCCACTGCGCACCTCGGACGGCGCGTCGTCCTCCCGGGCGACGCTACTGCTCCCGCCCGCGAAGCCGGCCGGCTCGAACTCGTACTCCAGGCCCTCCGCGGCGAAGAAGTCGTGCTCCTCGGCGACCCACTCGTGCAGCCGGACGTGCGGCTGGATGCGGAACACCACGATCATCGCCCCTCTCGCCATCGGTAGACGGTCCTGGTCAGCGTGCGCCCGCCGTCGTCACCTCCGCCAGCGGTTGCGCAGGAATCGGCGAGCCGGGCCGAGCAGGCCGCCACGGCCCTGTGCAAGGTCGTCTCCGCGTACGCGAGCTTCTACGAGTGTGTGGTTGGACGCGTCGGGCGTCCGGGTAGTCGCTCGCTCCGACGTCGCAGCGCGGCGCGTCGGTGGTCGACGGGCGGTAGTTGCGGTGATCGATGAGTCCCTGGCCGACACGTTGCTGAGCCTGACCGACACCGGCGCAGACGATTTCGACCCCGCGGTGCTGCTCTACGTCCTGACCACGGCCAGTGTGCGACTGCTGGACGCCGACGCCGCCGCCGTCCTGCTCGTCGACGAGCGCGGCCGGCTGGTGCCCGTGGCCGCGACCCACGACAGCACCGAGCAGCTCGAGAAGCTGCAGGTCCAGGTGCGGCACGGTCCGTGCCTGGAATGCACCCAGACCAGGATGGCGGTCCGCTGCGCTGACCTCGGGTTCGAGGTGCAGCGGTGGCCCGAGTTCACCCGCCTCGCGATCGAGGAGGGTTTCCGGTCGGCGCACGCCCAGCCACTGCAGCTGCGCGGCGAGGTGGTCGGTGCGCTGAACCTGCTCCGCCGCCGGCCGGGGCTGCTGTCCGCCGAGCACCAGCGGCAGACCCAGCAGCTGGCGACCGGCGCGGCGATCGGCTTGCTGCACCGCCGGGCCCTGCACCGGGTGGAGACGGTCGCCGCGCAGCTGCAGGGAGCGCTGGACAGCCGGGTCGAGATCGAACAGGCGAAGGGCGCCCTCGTCGAACGTCACGGCCTGGACCCCGGCGTGGCGTTCGAGCGGATGCGTTCCGCCGCCCGACGACGCGGCATGCCGGTGCGCCTCGTCGCGCGCGACGTCCTGGACCGGCGGATCGACCTCCCCTGACCGCGGCCAGGCCACATCCCGCGGCCAGGGCGCACGCCATCGAGCGCGCGACCGTCAGGCCTGCTCCAGGGCCTCGCCGAAGTCTTCGAGTGTCTTGCTGTCGCGATCGGCGGCCAGGAGGTGACCGGCAGCCAGCGCCAGCCCGACGGGCCACGAGACGAGCTCCGTGGCGGTCAGGACGACGATGCCGGCGACATAGCCCAGCTGCGCCCGAGAGAGCTGCACGCTGCCCAGCCCGGGGACGGGGATCCCGATGGTGTCCTTGCTGCCCGCGCGATGGGCCGCCTCACGCGGGTGCAGCCCGGCCGCAGCGCCGGTTCGACCGGTCGGAGTGCTCGCGCCGGAGGACGACGTGGGGTGCGCGGGGGTGTTCTCTGCCATCGACATCTCCTGGTGAAGCGGTGAGGTCATCTCAGAAGTCGTGTTCGGACTCGTGCGCCGGCACGCCCTGATAGCCGGGCAGCCGTTGGAGGTGGATCTGGCGCGTCAGGCGGATGGCCGGACGGATGAGCAGTTCGATGCTCCCGACGACGAACAGCCAGGTGCCGGTGTAGGTCCACGCGTCGGAGAAGAACATGAAGCTGCCGATGGCGAACCAGATCGCGATGAGGATGTCGTTGACGATACTGAGGGCCTGGTAGCGCCGACGAATGATCAACTCGCGGTGCCCCAGGGTCAACACCAGCGGACGCACCGCCTCGGTAGAAGCCATGGGCGAGGGTGCCCTGCTTTGGTGCGCCTCGCACGTCGTGCGTATCACTAGCGGCCGTCCGAGGCGCCGTCCACGCCACCCCTCCACGGCAACCATGCCGGGAGATCGGCCCGGCGCCGACGGTGCCGGGCCGAGACCGCGCCGCCGGGGCACTCAGGGCTGTACCCGCCCGGTCCTGCCGCTGGTGCGGAGGTCGTTGCCGACCACGCCGTTGCGCAGCACCCCGAGGCGCTCGACCTCGACCTCGACCTGGTCGCCGGGCTGGAGCAGCCGCGGCGGGGTGCGGGCGTACCCGACACCGGCCGGGGTGCCGGTGGCCAGCAGGTCCCCGGGCTGCAGGGTCATGGTGCGGGAGACGTGGGCCAGGGTCTCCCCGACGTGGTAGACCATCTCCCTCGTCGAGCCGTCCTGCACGACCTCGCCGTTGACCCGGGTCTGCACCCGCAGACCGTCGCGCAGATCACCGACCTCGTCGGCGGGGACCATCGGCCCCAACGGGCCCGACCGGTCGCCGTTCTTGCCCAGGATCCACTGCGAGGTCAGTTTCTGGGCGCGCCGGGCGGTCAGATCGTTGAACGTCGAGTAGCCGACCACGGCGTCCAGCGCCTCCTGCGGCGTCGCGTCGACCAGGGTCTGCCCGACCCAGGCCACGACCTCGCCCTCCCAGTCCAGTCCGTCCTCGTCGCCGGGCACCGGTACCTCGGCGCCGTCGACGGTCAGGGTCCGGGTCCAGCGGGCGAACAGGGTGGGGTGCTCGGGCAGCGCCTCGTCACGGTAGGTGCCCTCGGCCACGTGTCGCAGGTAGTTCAGCCCGATGCAGAGCACCCGCGCGCCGGGCAGCACCGGGGGGACCAGGTCGACGGTCGGCCGCGCGAGCACCGCGCCGCCCGCGGGTGCGGCCAGGGCACCCCGCGGGTCGGCCCAGAACTCCTCCAGCCCGGCCCGCACCTCGAGGGTCTGCCCGTCCTCGGACAGTGTCGCGACCTGGACTGCGCCACCGGCCTGCTGCACTCCGACGATCCTCACCGGCACTCCGATCAAAGGTTCTAAACGTTCGTACCTTATGGTTCACTGCCGACTATGACCGATGCGCCGGCCGGACACCAGCGCCGGCTCGCCCCGGATCCCGGGGCCGGGAACCCGGGAGCCGTGTCGGGCTGGTCGGTCACGCCCCGGACCCGCGCCGAGCAGCTGGCGGCGAGCCTGGAGGCCCGGGTCCGGACCGAGGGCCTGGGCGGCGGCGTGCTGCTGGGCACCATTCCCGAGCTCCAGGCGCAGACCGGGTTCGCCCGGGCCACCGTGAGTGAGGCGGTGCGGCTGCTGGCCGACCGTGGCGTCCTGGTGGTGCGCCCCGGCCGCGGGGGCGGTCTGTTCGTCGCCGAGCAGGGGCCGGTCGTGCGGATGCGCCGCACCCTGCTGGCCGGCCACGAGCGGGCCACCGAGGTCGCCGACGCGGTCGAACTGCGCAACCACCTCGAAGAGCTGATCGACCTCGGCGCGGCGCGCTGCGCCGACGACACGGACCTCGCCACGCTGCGCGGAAGACTCCGCGCGATGGAGGACGCCCCGGACTGGGACGGTTTCGTGCGAGCCAACTGGGCGCTCCACGAGCAGATCGCCGCGCTGTGCCCCAACGCCATGGCCCGGGCGGTCTACCTGGGAACCCTCGGGCACCTCGGGAACACCTCGCCCCTGCTGGACGCCGAGGGCAGCGACGTCGAGTCCTACCGCGCGCGGCGCCAGCAGGTCCACCTCGATCTGGTCGAGGCCATCGCCGGCGGCGACGAGACCGCGGTCCGCGATGCCGTGCACCGCCACAACACCACCGCCTGACCCCGCTGCGCACGGCGCAGCCGCCACGCGCGAAGGAGCGTCCATGCCCGCCGAATTCCGCCGCTACCTGTTCGCGGCCGACTCGCCCCGCATCACCGACGTCAGGGGGATGGACGCCTACGCCTACCGGGAAGCGGCCAAGGCCCACCCGTTCACCGGCGGCCTGATCCGCGGCTGGGCGCCCCTGCAGCTCACCGAGTTCCGCGGCGTGACCGAGGACGGCACCCTGCGCGAGGACTGCCACCCGCTGATCCCGGCCCGGCCCGGGGAACAAGCCCCGGTCCAGGCGATGATCAATGCGGCGCTCGCGCTCGAGGACGCCCTCGACGAGCCGGGCCGCCGAGCGCTGAACCATCCCGTCGACGCCGTGGAGTGGCAGACCTGGGCCAACCCGGAGTTCCTCCAGTTCGACACCGGGGTGCGCCTGGAGTTCCAGCCGCCGCAGGTCCAGCAGCGTGCCCTCGAACTCGTCGCTGCCTCGCTGAGCCCCGAGGGCTACACCCTGGTCCACGCCATGATGCTGATCAACGGGTTCCTCGGTGAGGTCGTCGGCCTGGAGACCATCCTCAACGAGTTCAGCTACAACGTCGCGCTCTACGGGCGACCCGACCCGCGCGCACCGTGGGGCTGGCAGCTCTTCGGGCACCACTGCGCGGTCAACTGCCTGGTCGTCGAGGGCCGCATGCTGCTCAGCCCGGTGTTCCTCGGCGCCGAACCCAACGAGATCGACGAGGGACCCCACGCCGGGATCGAGACCTACACCGACAAGATCGAGCTCGGGCTCGCGCTGATGAACGCGCTGCCCGCCGAGCAGCGCCGCGCGGCCACCGTCTACGAGGAGATGGTCGACCCGGCGATGCCCCCGGAGCGGGTGCACCCGGGCGACGAGCGCCACCTCGCCGGCGCCTTCCAGGACAACCGGGTCATCCCGTTCGAGGGCGTGCGGGTGGCTGAGATGCCGGCCGAGGCGCAGCGGGCCGCGCTCGCGATCGCCGAGGCGTTCGTCTCGCTGCTGCCCGAGGGGCCGCGGGCGGCCCGGATGCGCGAGATCCACGACCACCTCGACGAGACCTGGTTCTCCTGGATCGGCGGTCACCAGCCCGGCGAGGTGTTCTACTACCGGCTCCAGTCACCCGTCCTGATCGCCGAGCTCGATCACCACTGCGGGGTGTTCCTGGACTACGACACCCCCATGCCCTTCCACATCCACACCGTGATGCGCACCCCGCACGGCAACGACTACGGCCGGGCCTGGGTCCGGGCCTGGCAGCGCGAACACCCGAGGAGGCACGACGAGCCTGACGGCGCAGGAGGTCACGATGTGCCGGCTACGCCATGGCGCGGTGTTTGACACTGTCAATCGCGGTCGCCAAGGTGGCCGACGTGACGACCGATGGATTCGCCGACCCCGCACCGTCCTCGACCGCGCCGCGAGCCGAGGCCGGGGAGGGCGCCCGCCCGGTGCGTGACGCGCTGGTGGCGGCCGCTCGTGCCGAGCTCGTGGCCCACGGGGCCAGCGGGATCAGCCTGCGCGCCGTGGCGCGACGGGCGGGGGTCTCCCACGCCGCACCCAAGCACCACTTCGGCGATCGCGCCGGGCTGCTGAGCGTCCTCGCCGCCGACGGTCACCGCCGCCTCGCGGCCACACTGCGCGATACCCGACAGGAGCACGGCGAGCACGAGGCACACGGCCCGATCGCCCGACTGGGCCGGGCCTACCTCGACTTCGGCCTCGCGGAGCCGGCGCTGTTCGAGCTGATGTTCCGCTCCGACGAGCTCCATCCCGACGACCCCGTCCTGGTGGCCGCCAGAGCAGAGTCCCTGGGGGTCCTGGTCGACGCCGTGCATGCCGCCCGCGGTGCCGGTGGATTCGGCGCCGACGCACCGGTCGACCAGCTCGCGCTGATCTCCTGGGCGTTCGTCCACGGCCTGGTCGTCCTGGTCCGTGACGGTGCCCTCGACGCGCTCGCCACCCCAACCGGAGTCAGCGCGCAGGACTCTCCAGACGATCACTCACGGAGCGCCCAGAGCCTGGCACACGCCCTGACCGACACCTTCACCCGCGGACTGGCCGACCCCCGTCCAGACGGTCCCTCCGGGCCCGTGTCGCGCTGACTCCGGGCGCGTGCTTGACAGTGTCAACGTCGACGGGGCATGCTTCACGGCATCAGATTGACAGTGTCAAGTAGGAGGCCCTCGGTGTACCACGCCATCGTCAAGCGCATCGCGACCAACAACTTCGAGCGGGTCAACGAGCACGACTACGACGCCCTGCTGCGCGACTGCGCGCCCGACATCCACCACCGGTTCGGCGGGCGGCACCCCCTCGGGGGAGAACGCCACGACATCGGGGCCCTGCGGGCCTGGTTCCAGCGACTGGGGCGACTCGGCCCCTCGCTGCGGCTCACCGTGACCGACGTGTGGGTCAAGGGCCTGCCGCACAACACCGTGATCATCATTCGGTGGGACGCCCACCAGACGCTGCCCGACGGGTCGCCCTACAGCAACCACGGCGTCCACGTCGTGCGCATGCGCTGGTTCAAGATCGTGGAGATAGACGCCAACGAGGACTCCCAGGCCGTCGCCGACTCCATGGCCGTCTTCGCCGCGCACGGCGTCCCCGACGCGACCGCCGAACAGATCACCAGCTGACGCCGGCCAACCGCTGGGGCGACCGGGCATGGGCGTCCACGGATGCACGCTGAGCCGTCCGGCGGCTGAGCGACCCGCTCGCTGTCGACCCGCGGCCGCAGCCGTGACTGCCGGATCAGACGAACCGACGCACCGCTCCTGAGCCATCGTCGGCCGCCCACCCGGGATCTCCGGTGTGGGCGAACGCGGTCCAGGCGGTCTGCATCTCCGCCGAGAGCGCGCGGGGCGGGTCTTCCCCGGCCAGCGCATCGGGTCCGGTCGCGGCGTCCAGGGTGCCGAAGACGAACGGCAGCTCGAGCCCGTGGCACGCCCCGAGCCGTCCACCGAAGGCAGTGGATCGCCAACCGAACTCGTAGCGATGGCCGCGGCCGCGGTGGGCGTCGACGAGCCGACGCGCCGGGCCGCGGAAGAGCAGGTCGGTGACTACGTTCGCGTACCGCTCGCCCGGGGACCCGCTCGCCTGCGCCAGTAGCTGGTCGGCGTCGGGGTGGACGGCCGCGAGCGCCGCGCGGGCCTGGTCCTCGCCCATGGCGTCCAGCGCGCCGGACGGCACGAGGTAGAGGTTCATCTCCTCGTCGTTGGCCCCTGCCAGCAGGTCGATCCCGGCCCCGCTCCCGGCCTCGATCGCCACGAGCGGCGTGACGGGCAGGACGTCGTCGCCGATCACCAGCGCGAGCACGCCCACCCCGAAGCCGGGGTCCACGCCGTCGGGCTCGCGCAGGTCCCCACGCCGCGACGGTACGGACACGGCGTCGAGGGCCGCGACCGCGTCGGTGATCGACCGCTCTCGCACTGCAGCGGCGTCGTCCTCGACGCCCAGTTCGGCGGCGAAGCGGGAGGCGAAGGCTTCCAGCAGGGGGAGACCGTGCACCACCTCCGCGCCGCCGCTCTGGACGATCGCCCGGTCGAACATGCCGACCGCCAGCGGAGAGCCGAGCAGCGCCCCGATCGACATCGCGCCCGCCGACTCGCCGAACACCGTGACGGCACCGGGATCGCCGCCGAACGCCGCCGCGTTCTCGCGCACCCAGGCCAGCGCCGCGAGCTGGTCGCGCAGGCCGATGTTGGTGGCACCCCCGGGCAGGGGCAGGAAGCCCTCCGCGCCCAGCCGATAGGTCACCGACACCAGCACGACGCCGGCGTGGGCGAGCGCCGTGCCGTCGTAGACGGGGGCGCCGGGCTCGCCGGCGAGGAAGGCGCCGCCGTGCAGGAACACCATGACCGGCAGGCCCGCGCCGCCCGGCGTCCAGACGTCCACGGTCAGGTAGTCCTCCCCCGGCCGCCAGCCGTGACCGAGGATCGGGGAGAGATCGAGGTTCGGGATGCCGCGCTGGGGTTGGGGCGCGTTCGGCCCCGGGCGCGCGGCGTCCCGGACGCCGTCCCAGCGCGGCGCCGGCTCCGGTGCGGCGAACCGGACCGGCGGGAACGGCGTAGGGCACGCCGAGGAAACGGTGAACCCCGTCCTTCTCGAGACCGCGAACCCTGCCCGACGTCGTCCGTGCCTCCATACCCGCTGCCTACCGCACCGGGTCGGGGCCGGCAGGCTGAACCGTCGCCGCACGGCGGGGGCGCCTGAAGTCGGGCTCAGGCGGCGACCGGGCTCACCCGCGCAAACTCGAGCAGCGCCTCACGATGACTCGGAGACACACCCACCCAGGGATTCTTCTATCTACTGGGTCCCTCACATGAAGTTCCAGCCGGGCCCGCGCGTTGTCCGCCCCCCGCAACCGGGTCATGAACGCGCGCCCCCAGGTCCCCACGGCCACGGAGGCCACTGCCGCGGGCACCGCCTTCGGCTCCGGAGCGTCGAGCAGTTCCGCCAGGGTCGGCAGCCACTCGTGCACCGGGGCCGGGTCGTCATCGACGATGTTCAGCGGCCCGACCCCGGAGGGCCGGTCGAGCGCGGCCACGATCGCGCTGGCCGCGTCCCCGGTGTGGGTGAACGAGAAGACCGACTCGCCGGAACCGACGATCGGCATCCGTCCGGCCCGCACTGCGGCGACCGTCGAGCCGTCCGTCGCGTAGATCGAGCCCGGGCCGTAGAGGTGGCCGAAGCGCAGCACCGTGCCGCCCATCGTGATCGTGCGCTCTTCGAGCTCCTCCAGCGCGGCCAGCACCGGCCGGAACGGGCGCGGTGGGTCGACCCAGAACGGGTCGTCCTCGGTCGCGGGGCCGGCGCCGGCCGGGTCGTAGGCGTAGGCCAGTCCCTGCGCCACGACCCGCGACACCCCCACCGTCTCGGCGGCCTCGAGCAGGTTGCGGGTGCCCTCGCGGCGCAGCCGGTTGGTGGCGGCGAAGTCGCCGGCCAGGCGGTGCGGGCGGACCCGCGTCGGGATCGCGGTCATCAGGTGCACCACCGCGTCCGGCACGGCCTCGGCCACCGCCGCGCGCAGCGCCGGCCGGTCGAGGGCATCCACCCCGACGACTCGTGCCCCCGTTCCGTCGAGCACGCCGCGAGGATCCCCGGTCCGGGACAGAGCGGTCACCTCATGGCCCACCCCGCGCAGCAGCGGCACCAGCGCTCGTCCGATGACGCCCGTGGCACCGGCCACCATCACGCGCATGACGACCTCCTTCGTCGAGTCGATCACGGCCGTCCAGCCGCACGACAGCCAGACGATGCACGGACCGCAGATGTGACAGCTCCAGCCGCGTCGGACCCGTTGTCGACCGAGGAGGTCGGGGGACGGCGCGTCCGCCAGCGTGGACCCGGTCCTGACTGCGTGTGAGCCCTCGGTACGGTCGGCCGCCAGCCGGGTCGTCGTGGCGCCGGCAGGTCCGGGGGGATGCGGATGACCACGGTGGCAGGGGCGACCGCGACGGGCGGGGCCGGCGCGGCCGTCGAGGATGCCGGGAGCGACGGCGAGGGGGACGACCGGCCGATCCGGCGGCACCCCAGACGTCCGGACCCCCTGGTGTGGGGCCCCGCGGGGCTGGCGCTCGTCGTCGCACTCGGGTTCCTCGCAGCGAACGCCGCCTACAACCAGGGCCGGTTCTCCCCGCCGCTCGACGACGTCTACATCCACCTGCAGTACGCGCGCCAGATCGGACTCGGGCACTTCCTCGAGTACCAGACCGGTCAGCCACCCAGCACCGGCGCGAGCAGCCTGCTCTACGTGCTGGTCCTCGGCGCCTTCTCCGCGCTGGGAGCGCAGGGCGGGCTCCTGCTCTACACCGCGGTCGGTCTCGGGGTGCTGTGCACCGTCGCCACCACCGTGCTCGTCGCCCACCTGGGGCGCTCCGTCGCCTCGCGCCGGGTGGGTGCGACCGCCGCCGTGTTCACCGCGGGGTGCGGCCCGTTCCTGTGGGGGGCCACGAGCGGCATGGAGGTCGGCCTCGTGGCCGCGCTCGCGACCGCTACGGTGCTGGCCTTCACGCGCGAGCAGCCGACCGGGCGGTTCCGGGTCACCCCGGCGGTGGGGGTGCTGCTCGTTCTGGCGCGCCCCGAGGGTCTGGTGCTGGTGGTCGCAGTGCTCCTCGGCGTCGTGGTCACGCTGGTGCGGAGGCATCGGCGTCGGGCCGTCGCGACCTTCGAGTACACGGTGACGGCCGCGTGGTGTGCCCTGCCGCTGGTCGCCGCCCTGGGCCAGCGCCTGCTCTACCTGGCGCTGACCGGGTCGTCGGAGAACAACGGCGTGCTGGCCAAGTCCTGGCTCTACCAGCCCCTGGGCTCGCCGATCGAGGTCGCCGACCGCATGGTCACCAACGCGCGCGACATCGTGGCCACCTACGGCGGCCTCACCGGCGTGGGCATCGTGGCGCCCGGCACTCTGCTGCTGGCGGCCCTCGGCCTCGCCGCACTCCTGTTCGACCGGCCGCCCCACCGCGTGCTGGCCGGGGTGCTCGCGCTCGGCCTGCTGGGCATCGTGCTCGCCGACTCGACGCTCGTCACCGCGCTCTGGCAGAACGGGCGCTACCTGACCCCCTTCCTGCCGCTCGTCCTCCTGCTGGTCGTGGTGGGGATCCGCACCGTGGGCCGGATCGTGCCGCGTGTCGAGCAGCGCCGCGTCGTCGTCGCCGCCGTGGTGGGTGTCGTCCTGCTCGTCGCGGCGGTGTCGGTACCGACCTGGGCGCTCCGGTCCGCCCAACAGGGTGCCGGGATCCGCGAGGCGGCCCTGTCACCGGCCCAGTGGCTGCGCGCCCACAGGCCGCCGGACGCCCGGATCGGGGTGAACGACGTCGGCGCCACCGCCTACTTCTCCGACCGCGGGGTGGTCGACCTGATCGGCCTCACCACGAACGGGTTGGCGATCCCGTCGGCCGAGGGCACCGGCGCGCTGTACGAGGCGCTCGCGCGGATGCCCGCGGACGAGCGTCCGACCTACTTCTCGGTCTTCCCGAGCTTCGTGGACGTGGACTTCGAGGCCATGTCGGCCGCCGGCGTGCTCTCGAAGAAGCCCCTGACGACGTTCAAGACCCGCTCCCCGGTCCGCGACGTTGCGCTCGGCGGCGTGTGCCAGTCCAACGGGGGCTGCACGGAGACCGACGTCTGGGCCACGAACTGGTCTGTGCTCGGGAGCGGGGACCGCCCCGAGACCCCGGTCCCCGGGCGCATCGTCGACGGCGTGAACGTGGGCGACCTGGTGGACGAGGCTGCGCACGGCTACGGCGTGGACCGGGCCCTCGTAGGGATGAAGGCTCCGACCGTCCTGCGCGGGAAGGACGCTCCCGACGGGCGGCGGGTGGTCGACTCCGGACGTCAGATCACCGGCGGGGAGCACTTCACGCTGCGCGGGCTGACACCGGGCGTGCCGGTCACCCTCACCGCACGGGTGGAGGCCCGCGAACCGTTGGTCGACCGCAACACGCAGGCCGGTGTGGTCGCGGTGGCGGTGGACGGCCGGGGCGCCGGCGACTGGACGTTCCCCACCGACGCCACGTCGTGGGACGAGACCTCGTTCGTGCTGCCCGGCGACCTGATCACGGCCCCCGAGGTCACGGTCAGCGTCGGGCCGCGCCAGCCCTATCTCCAGCCCTATCCGGACTACCGCTCGTTCCACTACTGGGCCAGCCAGTAGGTCGCCCCCACGTCCCCGGGACTCGCTTCGAGACGGTCTGACGAGGTCCTGCTGTTGCCCGCATCGGCTACACCGAGCTAACAGATGCTGTGCCATCTGGGCAACGGCCCTTGACGCTGGCCAGCCCCGGTGACGCACAGTGATCTGGCCGCGCGAGTCGAATTGCGGCACCCGGAGATGGAAGGGGATACGCCATGCGGCAAGTGGATTGTCTGTGCGGCTTGACGCTCGACGGCAGCGACGACGCCGAGCTCGATCAACGCGCTCACGAGCACGTGGAGCAGCACCACCCGAACGACGGGATCAGCGACGAGTTCATCGCCGACCACATCGCGAAGAACGCCCGGGACTCCGTGTCGAGCTGACGCAGCCCCGCATCGAGCATTGTGGGGTCCGGCCGAGTTGGACGGCTTGGACGGGCCGGTGCGTCGCGCCGACGTGAGTGGGGGAGGCCAGCACATATCTCACCCAGGGTCTGCATCGGGCCGCCCGGCAGCACCCGGACGAGATCGCCACGGTGAGCGCGGGCCGGGGCCGCACCCACGCCGAGTCGCTCGACCGGATCGCCCGGCTCGCCCCTGGGTTGCGCGAGCTGGGCGTCCGGGTGAGGGTCACGGCCTGCCGCCCACACCCCACCAGGACCAGGCCGAGGAGAACCGGGTCGCGGGGGCGACGCTGCCGAGTGGACGGGCCCACGCGGGGCCGGACGGCGTGTCCAGCGAGCTCCACGTTGTGCGTACCGCGTCGACGCCACCGCCCTCGCTGCGCACCACGACGCGGATGCCGTGGGCCGGCGGGTCGGCGAGTGCGGCGTCGAACCCGTCGTCGGAGGTGATCAGGAAGCGTTCGGGGTGCCGGCTGGCGGCCACGACGGCGAAGCCCGCTCCGGAGTCGATGAGCACGCTCGCCGGGGGCAGGTCCATCGCATCGATGCGCGCGGCGACCTGGCGGTCGGAGCTCCACATCCCCAGCGCGGACTCCGCCGGTGCCGGCCTGCCGAGCACGTCGGCGATCAGCGGCGCGACGCGGTGGTACTCCTGAGTCGCCTCCACCGGCCGGTCCACCATCGCCTGCCCCGAGGTGACGCATCCGGCGCCGAGCACGACCACCGCGAGCAGGCCACCGCCGAGCGCCCGGAGTACACCGGCGTGCGGGCGCCGATGGTCGGGGTCGGTCGTGGGGCGTGCGAGGACCACCGCGAGGAGCACGACCACCAGCGGGATTGCCATGATCTGGTAGCGCAGGAACCCGAAGAGGTTGCCGGAGAGGTAGGTGGCCCACTCGAAGGCCAGCACCGACCCGAACAGCGCCACCGGCACCCCGACCATCGCCAGCGAGCGGCGCCGCCCGCGGCGCAGCAGCGCGCTCACGAGCGCCACCACCAGCAGCGGCACGAGAGCAGGCGCGAGCCACGTCAGCTGGTGCGCCGGCGTCGCGACGGACACCGGCGCCGCGCCGGCGCCGGCGAGCAGTGCCGCGTTGCCGTAGGCGGAGGTGAACTGCTCGAACGGCGAGCCCACCACCAGCCAGCTCACGAGTGCCCATAGCGAGAACGCCACTGCGGCCGGTCCGGCGACGAGCAGCACGTCGACGACGACGGCGTCCCGGGGGCGGGCCGGGCGGCGCAGCGCCCCGGGACGGGTGGCGCTGATCACGGCGACCAGGACCGCGGCCGCTGCCGCAGCCACCAGGGCCTCGTAGCGGGCGAGGTAGCCCAGACCGAGGAACAGCCCCGCGGCTGCGAGGCCGATGCTGTCCGGCGACCGGACCCAGGCCAGCAGCCGCCGGGAGGCTGCGAGCAGGAGGGCGAGGAGGAGGGCCTCGGTCATCCCGTTGGCCGCATAGAGCAGGACCATCGGCGACAGCGCGAACAGCACGGTGGTGGCCGTGCGGGGCACGGGACGGACGCGGAGATCGCCGAGCAGCCCCCACGTGGTCGCGACGGCCGCGGCCATGGCGACGGCGGAGAGCAGCGCCGCCAGGTAGCCCTGGGACACCAGCGCCGGCCACACGACCCGCAGCGGGGTGAACGGCAGCATGAGCAGGACCGGCAGCGGGGTCCAGACGTAGCCGATGGCGGCGAGCTTGGGGTCGCTCGACGACCACACCGACGAGGCGGCGGACACGCGGGCGAGTGCGTCCTCCATGACGCCGTCGTGGGCCAGGACGAGGACGGCGCCGGCCGCGACGTAGAGGACGAGGGCGCCGAGGAACCAGGTGGTCCCGGAGGAGGGCCGCCGGCGGGGGAGCCGGGGGCGCTGCTCGGGGGGCAGGGCACCGGGAAGCGACGGCCGGGACGCGAGGACGGTCATGCGGACACCCCCGTGCGGGCCGGCGCGTCGGTGTGGTCGTCGGCCCCGGTGGTGTCGAGACCGTGCGTGGTCTTCTCCCAGTACGACGGCTGGGTGACGAGCTGGATCGTCGCCTTGATCGCCGCCAGGGACATGAGGACCCAGTACAGGGGCGAGACCAGCGCGGCCCCGGCGAGGTGCGGTTTGCCGGCAGCCCGGGTGTTGGCCACGCCGGCGACGATCGCGGCGAGTCCGCCGATCATCCACACGGCCAGTCCCGGGTAGTAGACGAGCGGGGGGAACAGCGCGGCGACGGCGGCGGGCCGGGCGATGATCCAGAGACCGGTCAGGGCCCAGAAGAGCGGATTGATCGCGGCCAGTACCGGGGTCGCCGCGACGAAGAGGACCATCCCGAGGACACCGCGCACGCCCACCTCGCGGGTCAGCGCCACCGGGTGCCGCGCGTGCACCGCGAAGCTCTGCAGGTAGCCCTTGTACCAGCGCGAGCGTTGCTTGACCCAGTTGATGGCGTCGGAGTTGGCCTCCTCGGCGGTGGTGCTGCCCAGCATCGCGACCCGGTAGCCGCACCGTGCCAGCCGCAACCCGAGGTCGGCGTCCTCGGTGACGTTCCACGGGTCCCAGGCGCCCACCGCGACCAGGGCGTCGCGGCGGATGTGGTTGGAGGTCCCGCCCAACGGGATCGGCGCGCCGGTGGCCATCAGCCCGGGGAGCAGCCAGCGGAACCAGGTGTCGTACTCGACCGTGAACCAGCGGGTGAGCAGGTTCTGCTCGGCGTTGTGGTAGCTCAGCCGGGCCTGCAGGCAGGCGACCCGGGGCCCGAGGCGACGGAAGGCCACCACTGCTCGACGCAGCTGCAGCGGCTCCGGGCGGTCCTCGGCGTCGAAGATCGTCACGAGCTCGCCGCGCGAGCGCATCAGTCCGACGTTGCAGGCCTTCGGCTTGGTGCGCGGCTCACCGGGCGGTACCTGGATCACCCGGATCGGGCCACGTCGGTCACCACCGAGGGCCAGGCGCGCGGCGGCGATGGTGTCGGTGTCGTCGGCCTCGAGCAGGAGCAGGACCTCGAGCCGCTCGGCGGGGTAGTCGAGTGCTGCCATCCCGGCGACCACCGAGGCGATCACGCCCGGTTCCCGGTAGGCGGGGACGAGCACCGTGTAGAGGGGCAGGTCGACGTCCGGGACCTCCCGGGCCTGGATGTCGGTGACCTCGATCGTGGGGTCGTCGGCCACGGCGCGACGGATCAGTTCGAGGCGGTGCAGCGTCGTGGCGCAGTGCAGGAGCACGAAGACCCCGACGACGGTCGCAGCAACGGTGCCGGGCCAGAGCACGACCGCCCCCACGATCACCAGGAGGGTGACCAGCAGGATCACGCGGTGGTGACGGTGCCGGACGCGCGGGCGGGCGGAGAGCTCGGGATGGGCGTCGGCGAAGCCGTCCGCCGCGATCGCCACCTGCTCGCCGGGCTGGGCATACCGGGCCCGGGTCAACCGGTCGCCGATGGCTGAGCTCACGCCGCACCCCGGATGCGGGTGCGGACGAGGGTGACGGTCGGCGCGTCAACTGCTGCGGGCGTCGCGTGGACGGGCCCGACCACCCGGTCGACGCCCACGGCGCGCCTGCGGCTGCGGTCCGTCCGGGCGCGCCGCGGACCGACCACCAGCGCGACCAGGATCGCACCGATTAGGCCGGCCAACGGGGCGGTGAGCGTGGCAGGGGCCACCGAGGCCTCCACGGAGCGCAGCGCGGCCGACCACGGCATCGGCCAGGCGGCGAACAGCAGGATGGGCACCGCCCGTTGCTGCCAGAGCCGCCGGGTCCCGTGCAGCAGCGCGATCAGGCCGATCGCGAACAGCGGGATCGCGAGCACCAGCGCCGAGGTCAGGGCCGGGTTCCCCGTCGCTGCCCCGGCAGCGATCAGCACCACCGCCGCGGCGGCAGCCAGTCCGGCGACGATCCGGTCGAGCTCGCGGTCGTGGATGTCCGGACCTCCCGTGCTCCGTGTCAGGCGCTCCCCGCCGATGACCACGGCGCCCGGGACCAGCAGGGCGAGCCCGATCAACGGGGTGCCGGGCAGCTGATCGACCAGGAGCACGACGACGCCCGGCACTCCGCACAGGGCGAGGACGACGGCCACGACATGGTCCGCCGTGGAGCCCCGCACGGAGGCGATCAAGGTCGAGACCGGCGAGGGGCGGTGGTGTCGAGGGCTGCGATGCACGTTCGGAAGTACACAACCTCACGGTCAGTAGTACAAGTGTGTTCCTCGATACTCCGAACAGGGTATGGTCGTCGACCGACGACCCTTCGGTCGTACGCTACGTGGCGTTCTCGAGGCGGCGTCAGTAGAAGCCGTCGCGGGCCGGTGGTGCTGCGGCGATGGACCTGCCGCTCGGGCCGCGGTAGCCCAGGTCGTTGCTGATGGCGTCGGCGGTGTCGAGGGCGAGCGGCACGATCGTCTTCTCCAGATGTCCCGGGGTGGATCGCCCGGTGCTGGTCGAGGAGGCCAGCGCGGCGACGACGGTGCCGGTGTGGTCGCGCACGGGCGCGGAGACCGAGATGAGTCCTTCTTCGAGCTCTTCGGAGACGAGCGACCAGCCTTGGCGGCGAATCCGGTCGAGGGCACGGCGGAACTGTTCGGGATCGGTGATGGTGTGGGGTGTCCGCGGCGCGAGCCCGGTCTCGGCCAGATAGCGCTCCACGCGGTCGTGGGGCTGCCAGGCCAGCAGTACTCGGCCCATCGAGGTGGCGTGGGCGGGGACCCGGGTGCCGGGGGAGACGTTGATGCTCATGAGCCGCCGGGTGGCGACGCGGGCGATGTAGACGACCTCGTCGCCGTCGAGCGTCGCTACCGAGGCCGACTCGCCGGTCTTCTCGGCCAGCGTCACCAGGTGGGGCTGGGCGATGTCGGTCATGGCGTGCGAGGCGGTGTAGTGCTGGCCGATCGAGAGCACCCGCGGGGTCAGTGCCCAGCGCGGGCCCCGGTTCTCCGCATAGCCGAGCCGCTGGAGGGTGAGCAGGATCCGCCGCACCGCAGGGCGTGAGTAGCCGGTGAACGTGGCGAGCTCGGCGAGCGTGGGGTTGGGTCGTTGCTCGTCGAAGGCGAGCAGCACCGCCAAACCGCGCTCGAGGCTCTGGATGTGGTCGCGGTCCCCGCCGATCTCGGCCATCGCCCTCACCATCCCGGACGGCATCTCGGTCATCCCGGATTCGGTCTTTGACAGCGTCCTGTGAGCTGCGGCACGGTCATCCGTACGACAAGCGAACGAGGTGCACGCAGAGCGTACCTCAGGAGGGTGGACGGTCGATGCCGATCGATCCCCGGGAGCTGCGCCGCTGTCTCGGTCACTTCACGACCGGGGTCACGGTGATCACCTGTGCGGGCGTGGACGGCGCCGCGCACGGCGCCACGGTGAACGCCTTCACGGCGGTCTCCTTGGAGCCGCCGCTGGTGCTGGTCTCGCTGGACCGGCGCTCGAAGCTGTGCTCGCTGCTCGAGGCCAAGCCCTTCACGGTCAATGTGCTCGAGGCCGCGCAGAAGGACCTGGCGCTGCACTTCGCCGGGCGGCCCAACCAGGACGTGGTCTGGGACGAGCCGAACGCCTGCGGCGCCCCGCAGCTGGTCGGCGCGCTCGCGCACATCGCGTGCACCCCGTGGCAGCACTACGACGGCGGCGACCACGTGCTCTACCTCGGAGAGGTCCAGGAGTTCCGCCTCCACGAGGGCAACCCGCTGCTGTTCCACACCGGCAAGTTCCACCACCTCGGCGGGGACCACGACCCGCTCCTCTGGGACGGATCCGCCGACGGGCCCGCCGGAATGTCCTGGTTCTCCCAAGCCCTCACCTCGACGCCCTAGCCGGGTCGACCCGGATCGAACGCACCACGTGCCAGGAAGGGATCGACGATGACCCTGCAGCAGGATTCCGTGCCCACGCCGACCGACGCCGAAGGCCGTACGTCGCGGCCGATGACCGGCGACGAGTACATCGAGAGCCTGCGTGACGGGCGGGAGGTGTTCCTCTACGGCGAGAAGGTCGCCGACGTCACCACGCACCCGGCCTTCCGCAACGCCGTGCGCATGACCGCCCGGCTCTACGACGCCATGCACGACCCGGCCAAGCAGGACGTGCTCACCACGCCCACCGACACCGGCTCGACGGGCTTCACCCACCCGTTCTTCCGCACCCCGCACACGGTCGAGGACCTCAAGTCCGACCGCGACGCGATCGCCGAGTGGGCCCGCATGACGTACGGGTTCATGGGCCGCAGCCCCGACTACAAGGCCGCCTTCCTCGGCACGCTCGGCGCGAACTCCGAGTTCTACGACCCCTTCGCAGGCAACGCCCGGCGCTGGTACGAGGAGTCGCAGGAGAAGCTGCTCTACTGGAACCACGCGATCATCAACCCGCCGGTGGACCGCCACCGCGACCCCGACGAGGTCTCCGACGTGTTCATGCACGTCGAGAAGGAGACCGACGAGGGCGTCGTCGTCTCCGGAGCCAAGGTCGTGGCCACCGGCTCGGCGATCACCCACTTCAACTTCCTGGCCCACTACGGCCTGCCGATCAAGAAGCGGGAGTACTCCCTGGTCTGCACCGTGCCCATGGGTGCCCCGGGCATGAAGCTCATCTGCCGGCCCTCCTACGCCCAGCAGGCCAGCGTGATGGGCAGCCCCTTCGACTACCCGCTGTCCTCGCGGATGGACGAGAACGACACGATCTTCGTGCTCGACAAGGTCCTCATCCCGTGGGAGAACGTCTTCATCTACGGGGACGCCGAGAAGGCGTCCACCTTCTTCCCGGGCTCGGGCTTCCTGCACCGCTTCACCTTCCACGGCGTCACCCGTCTGGCAGTCAAGCTCGACTTCATCGCCGGGCTGCTGATGAAGGGCCTGGAGATGACCGGGACCAAGGACTTCCGGGGCGTGCAGACCCGGGTCGGTGAGGTCATCGCCTGGCGGAACATGTTCTGGGCGCTCTCGGACGCGATGTGCGCCAATCCCGATGAGTGGGTCAACGGCGCGCTGCTGCCAAAGCTGGACTACGGCCTGGCCTACCGGTGGTTCATGACCATCGGCTATCCCCGGGTCCGCGAGATCATCATGCAGGACCTCGGCGCCTCGCTGATCTACCTGCCCAGCCACTCCGCGGACTTCCTGTCCCCGGAGGTGCGGCCCTACCTGGACAAGTACGTCCGCGGCTCCAACGGCTACGAGGCCGTCGACCGCGTCAAGCTGATGAAGCTGATCTGGGACTCCATCGGCTCGGAGTTCGGCGGGCGCCACGAGCTCTACGAGCGCAACTACTCCGGCAATCACGAGGGCGTGCGCGCCGAGCTGCTCTTCGCCGCCGAGGCCTCTGGCACCGCTGCGGCGATGAAGGGCTTCGCGGAGCAGTGCATGAGCGAGTACGACCTCAACGGCTGGACCGTGCCCGACCTCGCCGACAACGACGACGTCCGCCTCTTCGGTGGCAACGGCCACCACTAGGCCGCAACCCGCGCGGAAGGGCCGGTCGCGTCTCCGCGGCGGCCGGCCTTTCCGAACCGGGTCCGAAACGGTGGCAGGTTCGGATCCTGTCGTCCCGATCAACAAGAAAGGCCCGCTGATCATGGTGAGCACCAGGTCAGCGGCCTTCCTTCATGTCCGGGATCCGCACGGCAGCCGAGGTCGGTCTTCACGGATAGGACGGGTCGGTGCGTAAGGGGCGCCCAGGTCGAGCTCCCGACACGCCACGGGTCAGGGCGCGAGGTCGTGGCCCAGCCGGTCGCCGGCGCGTGGTTGGCCCGGCGTGGGGTATCGGCGCCGGGGGGCGGCTTGCGTGCGCAGCGCGGGCGCGACCGGTCTGTCCGCGAGCATGCCGGCGGTGCTGCCGAGTTCGACGGCCTTGCTGTAGGCCGGCAGCGCGTCGGCGATCGCTTGAAGTGTGAGGTGAATGTCGTCGTCGGTGTGCGCGGCGGAGATGACGAAGGACTGCCCGAGGACGCCGCCCTTGAGTAGCTCGGCGAGGAACAGGGTGCGGTAGCGCTGGGAGGGGGCACCGGACGGGTCGCGCGTCAGGAACATCAGGCAGTTCGGATGCCCGGCCACCTCGAGGAACTCGCGCATCCCGGCCTCGCCGATGATCTGATTGGCGGCGGTGGCGAGACGCTGGCCCGCGCGGCGCATCGCGCCGACCGGGTCGCTGGTGCGGTAGGTCTCGAGGACCGCGCGGAACGCGGCCAGCCCGACGAGCTCCGGGCCGTTGGTCGTGGAGAGCAGGAAGACGCGGTCGGCGTCAGTGTTGAGCCCGCCGAGCTCCATGAGATCGCGCTTGCCCGCCAGCGCGGCCAGCGGGAAGCCGTTGCCCATGGCCTTGCCCCAGGTCGACAGGTCGGGCACGACCCCGTACACCTGCTGAGCGCCGCCGGTCGCCCACCGGAAACCGGTGATGATCTCGTCGAAGACCACGACGGCGCCTTCGGCGGTGCACAGCTCCCGCAGCCCTTCGAGGTAGCCCGGCGCTGGCGCGACCAGGCTGGTGGCGGGCTCGGTGAACACCGCGGCGATGCGGCGCGGGTAGAGCTCGAACAGCGCGCGCAGTGAGTCCAGGTCGTTGAAGGCGAAGCGGACGGTGCCGGCGCGCACAGCGGCGGAGATGCCGGCGGGCATCGGTGTGGTGCCGATGTACCAGTCGTCGGTGGAGAAGAACGGCTGATTCGCCACGGCCGCCATGTCCCGGCCGGTGGCGGCCCGGGCGAGCTTGAGTGCGGCGGTGGTCGCGTCGGACCCGTTCTTGGCGAACTTGACCATGTCCGCGCCGGGGACCACGGACAGGAAGTCCTCAGCGGCCGCGACCTCCAGGGTGGAGGGCCGGGTGAAGCTCTGGCCGCGGGAGAGCACCGCGCGCACCGCGTCGAGGACCGGTGGGTAGGCGTGTCCGAGCGTGACGGCGCGCAGCCCCATGCCGTACTCGACGAACTCGTTGTCGTCGGCGTCCCACACCCGGGCGGCGAGCCCGCGCGCGATGACCGGGGCCATGCCTTCGGGGTACTGGTCATCACCGCGCGCGTAGGTGTGGGCGCCGCCGGGGACCATCGCGTGCAGCCTGTTCTGAAGCCTCGCGGAGCGGGCGAAACTCGGCGTCCGACGGTCCATCAGCGATGCCTCGGTCATCAGCGGGTCCGACAGGGTGGGTAGCGCCTCGGGGACGGCGGGCTGTGGCTACGGCTCGTCGGTCCCGGGCCGGACATGGGCCTCGGCGAGGGCCGTTCTCAGAACCTGCCAGCTGGCCTCGACCGCGTTGAGGGCCTGCACGGTGAGGCGCTCGAGGTCCGCGACGTCGCCGTGGTCCCAGCAGTGGCCGTCCCAGGCGCGGGTGCCGGCCTTTGCGGTCCACAGACCCCACGCCCCGTCGAGCGCCCGATGGGCGGCCTCGAGGTTCCCCGCGAGCGCGAGCTTCTCCTCGGCGGTCACGAAGACCGGGTCCGCGCCCATCGGGGCCGGCGGCTCGCTCACCACGGCTGCCCGACCGTGGGCGCTCGTCGCCGGCGCCGACGGCGTGGTGGTCATGGGACTCTCGTGGGCGCGGCGACGGTGATCATCGATTGCTCCCGGGTGGCCGTCCTACAGTGTTTGAGCCCTACGAGTGGCCCGACCCGCAGGGATTGCGCGGCCATGCGGCCGTGTCCACATCGTGATGGGACCCGCCGCTCGCTCGCACAGCGACCGCGACGCGGGCCGCGCCGGGTGGCCCGGGCCGAATGTGTCCATTCCGTGACCCGATATGGGAATCCGTGAGCGGGATCACGGCGTAGGAGAAAGGTGGGTCCGGGTCGACGCCGATCGAGCGCAGAGCTGGGCGACGAACTCCTGCTCGAGGGGTTCGCCGCCGGGGACGAGGTGCTCGCGGTCGCGTTCGTGCGCCGATTCCAAGCCGCGGTGTACGGGGTCGCCGTGGCCGTCATCGGTGACCGGCGCGCCGCCGAGGACATCGCCCAGCGCTGCTTCGAGCGAGCCTGGCAACACGCCGCGGGCTACGATGCGCGACGCGGTGGCGTGCGGACCTGGCTGGTGGCCATCGCCCACAACCTCGCGGTCGACGCGGCGCGGGCGCACCGCTCCACCCCGGTCGACCCGGCCGATCTGGTGGCCCTGCTCGAGCCCGACCGGGACACCGCCGAGAAGCACATCCTGCGCGGTGAGACCGGCGCGCAGCTGCGGCGCGCCCTGGCCGGCCTGCCCGATGAGCAGGCCCGCGCGGTGGTCCTGGCCGCGGTGCACGGCCTGACCGCCCGCGAGATCGCCGCCCAGGAGGACATCCCGCTGGGCACCGCCAAGACCCGGATCCGCGCGGCCGTCACCAAGCTGCACGCCACCCTCGTCGACACCCGGACCTGCCATGACTGACATGGACTGCGCGCGAGCCGACGACGCGGCCGCCGAATTCGCCCTCGGGGTTCTTCCCGGTCGCGACCGGGCGCAGCTGATCGCGCACGTCGAGGAATGCGCGAGCTGCCGCGCCCGGCTGGCC
This sequence comes from uncultured Actinomycetota bacterium, assembly GCA_963716955.1. GTDB lineage: Bacteria > Actinomycetota > Actinomycetes > Mycobacteriales > Pseudonocardiaceae > Actinomycetospora. The sequence goes on along the minus strand of CAVQUY010000008.1, from coordinate 461,278 downwards.
GACCTGACCGACCTGGCCGACAACCTGATCGCGCTGATGCCGCCCGCCGAGCCGCCGCCCGGCTTCGAGACCCGGGTGCTGGACGCGGTCGGCGCCCTCCCCGCGGCGGCCCCACGCCGCCGCCGGTGGCCCCGCACCGTGTCACGAGCGCTGGCGGCGGTGGTCCTGGTCGCTGTCGTCGCGCTGGGCGGGTGGAGCGCCCGAGGGATCCTCGCCCCCACCCCCACTGGATCGGCCACCGCCCAACGCCCCGCGGCCGACGACCCCGACTTCACCGCCGGGGACGCCGCACCCACAGTCACGGCCGGGCCGCGAACGGTTCAGTTCGCGTCGCTGACCAGCCACGGCACGCGAATCGGCCAGGTCTACGCCTACCCCGGGCCGCCGTCGTGGATCTACATGGCGGTGGACACCAACAGCGGCGACACCACCGTCTCCTGCCAGCTGCTCTACCGCGACGGCCCGCCCATCCCGCTCGGCACCTTCGCGCTCAGCGCGGGATACGCCGCGTGGGGCAGCCCGGTACCCCCGGAGCATCCCCACCCCGACGGGGCGCAACTCGTCGACGAGCACGGCGCCGTGCTGGCCACGGCGACCTTCCCCTAGCCCCTCGAGGGCCGCCCCCGGCCTTCCACCGGGGGCCAGCCGCCACCCGGTCCAACCCGTCGAGGAGCAGCCGTGACAGCCCGGTCATCGTCCGCATCCGTGCGCGACCTCACCCCGACCCCAACCGGCCGCTACCAGCCACCGGCACCACCGGCTGCCCGGGCGAGGTGGGGGGCCGCCGCCGCCCGGCGGGCGCGTCGCGTGCTCGCTGTGAGCGGGGCGCTGGCCTGCGGGGTGGTCCTGGTCGCCGGCTGCAGCAGCGGGACCAGCTCCGCGCCGCCCCCGAACGCGGCCGGGCCGCCGGCCTCGAGCCCGGCGGCCGCCGCGCCGGCGGCCACGTCCGCCCCCACCCAGGCCGTCGCGGTCCAGATGACCGAGTTCCACCTCGCGCTGCCCAGCACCACCCTGACCGCGGGCAGCTACACCTTCAACGCGGTCAACGCCGGGCGAGTGGTGCACGCGTTGGCCATCGACGGACCCGGGGTGAACGACCGGCGCACCGGCGCGATCGAGCCCGGGGCGTCGGCGCCGCTGAACGTCACCCTGGCCCCCGGCACCTACGACCTGTACTGCCCGGTCGGGAACCACAAAGCCCTGGGCATGAACCTCACCCTCACCGTCACCGGTCCCGGCGCTGCACCCGCGCCCGCGAGCCCGACCGGAGTTACCGGTGGTTCCTGAACCGACGGCCTCCTCCGGTCTGCGTGTCCGCCTCGCGCCGGCGATCCGCGGCGGACGAACCCTGGGCGCGGTCCTGCTGCTGGGGATGGCGGCGATCCACCTGCTGCTGTGGTTCCAGGGCTACCGTGAGGTCCCGCTGATCGGGCCGGCCTTCCTGGCCAACACCGTCGGCGGCGTGGTCCTCGCTGCCGCGCTGGCCGTGGGGCCGCGGCGCTGGCTGCCCGCCGTGGCCGGGCTCGCCGCGCTGTTCCTCGCCGGGACCCTGGTCGCGCTGCTGCTCAGCGCCACGGTGGGCCTGTTCGGGTTCATCGACACCCTCGACGCGCCGCTGGCCCGGGCCAGCCTCCTCGTCGAGGCGGCCGGGGCGCTGGTGTGCGGGGCCACAGCACTGCTGGCCGCCCGCGACCGCCGCCCGCCGCGACTACCACACGACCCGGGCACCGGGGTCTGGCTGCGGGCCCCGCGGTGACCGGCACCACCTCGAGGCCCCCGCGGGCCCAGCCCACCAGTGGCCGCGGCGACCCTGCGATCCCGCGCCGCGCGTGGGTGACCCGCCGCGGACTGGAGATCGCGCTCGGGGGGCTGTGGCTGCTCGACGCCGCCCTGCAATACCAACCGGCGATGTTCACCCGCGGCTTCTATGACGACCTGTTCGACATGGCCAACATGGGGCTGCCCGCCCCGGTCGGCGCCGTGATCGACCACACCGCCGGACTGGTCACCGCCCACCCGGTGGGGTGGAACGCCGCCTTCGCCAGCCTGCAGCTCATTCTCGGTCTCGGCCTACTCCACCCCCGCAGCGCCCCCCTGGCCCGCGCCGCCTCCATCCCCTGGGCGCTGGGCATCTGGATCCTCGGTGAAGGCTTCGGTGGCCTCGGCATGGCCGGAACCAGCCTGCTCACCGGTGCCCCCGGCGCGGCGCTGCTCTACGCCCTGCTGGCCCTGATCCTCTGGCCGCGACCAGCCCACCAGCACACCCGCCCCGGCGGCGGGCAGCGCCCCGCCCACCCCACCGGCGGGGGGTCGGTGGCCGGCGGTGGGCTGCTCGGGGCGCGCCCCGCCCGCTGGTGCTGGACCGCGATCTGGACCGGGATCGCGGTGCTCGAGCTGGAACCGGCCAACCACGCCGCCGCAGTGCCCGCCGCGCAACTGGCCGATGTCGGCCAGGACGAACCCCCCGCGGTCGCCGCCGCCAACGCCGCCCTCGGGAACCTCCTCGGGGCCCACGGGCTGGTCGTCGCGGTCACGGTGGGCGCCGCCTGCCTGCTCATCGCGTGGGGCGTGCACCTGCACCGCGCCCAACGCGCGGCGCTGCTCGCCGGCGCCGCGCTCGCCGCGTTCAGCGGGGTCGTCGGCCAGGACCTCGGCGGCCTGCTCACCGGGCACGCCACCGACCCCGGCACCGCCCCGCCACTGATCCTCATCGCGGCCGCGCTCTGGCCCACCGCACCCCGCCGAAACCGACAGCACCCGCAGCCCACACCCGCCCTCGCTGCTGCCCCACCTACTCGAGCGGCGGCCCGCCGATGACGTGGTGGGGGATCCACGCGGCGGCGGTGCCCGCGCTCGGGGACGCGACAACCCCGCCCGCCTCGGACGAGCGTGCCCCGGTCCGCGAAGCCAACAGGGACGCCGGCGGCGGCGCCGGGACGGGACCCGAGCCGCCGAGCACGTTGGGCGGGGGCCGATACCAGCTGGAGTGGTTGATCGGCCGGGGCGCCTCGAGCGAGGTGTTCCACGGCCAGGACACCCTGCTCAAGCGTCCGGTCGCGATCAAACTGTTCCCGCCCGAGTCCGACGGCCACGAAGCGCAGTGGCGCTGGCGTGAGGTCCACACCCTGGCCGCGCTCAACCACCCGCGGCTGGTGTCGCTCTACGACGTCGGCGACCATCACGGCCGCATGTTCATCGTGCTGCAGCTGGTGGAGGGCAGAAACCTCAGCGACCGGCTCGCGGGCGGCCCCCTGAGCCCGAGGCTCACAGTGCGCCTCGGCGGGGGCGTAGCCGCCGGCCTCGCCCACATCCACGACCGCGGCCTGATACACCGCGACCTCAAACCCGCCAACATCCTGCTCGACCGGGCCGGGCTCCCGTGTCTGACCGACTTCGGTCTCGCCACCCCGGCGGGAGCGCCCGCCCTGACCGACGCGGGGCTGATCCTGGGGACCCCGGCCTACCTGGCGCCCGAGCAGGTACGCGGGGCGCCCCTCGGGCCACCGGCCGACGTCTACGCCCTGGGCTTGGTGTTGCTCGAGTGTCTGACCGGACAACGCCAATACCCCGGCGCCCCGGCGACCGCGGCCGTCGCCCGCCTCGAGCACCCACCCCACATCCCCGACCAGCTACCCGAGGCCGTCACCACAGCACTACGGGCCATGACCCACCCACAGGCCGACCGGCGGCCCGCCGCCACCGAGCTGACCACGTACTTCGCCGCCCTGCAGGGATCGCTGCCGGCTGACCGACCACAGCCGGTCCCGACGACCACCACGGCCGCCCGGCCCGACCAACCGCAGCGTGCGCGCCCGTCGCTCGACGGCACCAGCAACCGTGCGTCCGCGCCGGGCCCGTCAGGACCTCGCGACCGACCCGCCCGGCGCCCAGCCGCGCTGCCGCCCCGTCGGCCTCGGATCGCGGCGAACGCCGCCGCCGCGCTGATCCTGCTGCTCGCGGTCGGCGGCGGGGTCGCGGCAACCCACGCGGCCCACACCCCGGCCGGTTCCACTGCGAGCGTCGCAGTCGCCGCCGCCCCACCCGCCGCCCCGCAGCCCGAGCCCAGACCGCGACAGCGCCCGGAGCCGGCGACTGCTCCCGCGAACCGTGCTGGTGGCGAGCCACACCCCGCGGCCCCACACGTTCCCCCGCTCGTCTCCAACGATCGAGACGCCGCCGCGGCCGGCCCCCACGACACCGCCGGAGGCGTCCTCGAACCGGTCGCGGCGACCCGACCGGACCTCCCACCCCGCCGCGCGCAATCCGAACCCCGCACCTCCACCCGCGCCCCGGCCCCGACGACTTCACCGACCGCGATCAAGTCAACGAAACCTTCTCCCTCGAACAACAGCACGGCGCCCGAGAAATCACGCCCGCCCCAGCGACCCGAGCTCCGCGCCGTCGCAATCGACGAGCGGCTCCCAAGCCATTCGGCCACCAGCACGACTCGGTCGCCGCTGACTACCCGGACCATCGGAGTCGGTAGCTCCGGGTCGAGCCCCGAATCCCGCGTACACGAATCCGCCGGGGGAGGAGGCGCTCCACGAGCTGGAGGGCCGGCCGGTTCGGCGACCACCCGCACCAGCTCTCCGCCGACCAGCAGCGCGCATCCTGCTCGCAACCCGGTCTACTCGGGCCCCGAGAGGGACCGACCTGGGCACAGCGCAGCCCTGTCGAACCAATCCGTTCAACAGATGACGGCCAGGGCAACGGCGACGGCGCTGTAGAACGCGCCGGTCCACACCAGTCGCCCGGTGGTGAGCCGTCACGCGCCGCCCTCCTCGAGCACTGGGCCCTCGGGCGACCACCGGGGGTCTGTCGGGAGAAGGGTGTAACTGGTTCTGAGGCTCCGGGCGTGTCCCGGGGGAAGGACCAGGCATGACCGACACCATCGGGCCCATGGCGGCTCGGATCGATCAGCAGCAGCTCGCGCAGCAGCTCGTGAACTCGGCTCGCGAGGAGGGGGTGGAGCTGGTCGGCCCGGGCGGACTGCTCACGGGCCTGACCAAGACTGTGCTCGAGACCGCGCTGGAGGCCGAGCTCGACGAGCACTTGGGCTATGACAAGCACGCTGTGGAGGGCCGCGACGGCGGCAACTCGCGCAACGGCACCCGGCCCAAGACGGTGCTCACCGAGATCGGGCCGGTGCAGATCGAGGTCCCGCGCGACCGTGACGGCAGCTTCGAGCCGCAGCTGGTGCGCAAGCGTCAGCGGCGCATGTCAGGCATCGACGAGATCGTGCTCTCGCTCTGCGCGCGGGGGTTGACCACCGGGGAGATCGCCGCGCACTTCGACGAGGTCTACTCCCGCGTTGGTCTCCAAGGACACCATCTCCAGGATCACCGACAAGGTCCTCGAGGAGATGCACGAGTGGGCCCACCGCCCGCTCGACGCGGTGTATCCGGTGATCTTCATCGACGCTATCCACGTCAAGGTCCGCGACGGGCAGGTCGCCAACCGTGCGTTCTACGTGGTCATCGGGGTGACCGTCGATGGACACCGCGACATCCTGGGGATCTGGGCCGGCGACGGCGCCGAGGGCGCCAAGTACTGGCTGGCGGTGCTCACCGAGCTGAAGAACCGCGGCGTCGGCGATGTGTGCATCGCGGTCTGCGACGGCCTCAAGGGGCTCCCGGAGGCGATCACCACCGTCTGGCCCCAGGCGCTCGTCCAGGCCTGCATCTTGCATCTCGTCCGCAACACCTTCCGCTACGCCAGCCGCAAGTACTGGGAGCAGATGGCCAAGGACCTGCGCCCGGTCTACACCGCGCCCAGCGAGGCCGCTGCGGCCGAACGCTTCGCCGAGTTCGCCGAGACCTGGGGCAGCCGCTACCCGGCCATCCTGGGACTCTGGCAGCGGGCCTGGTCGGAGTTCGTGCCGTTCCTGGACTACGACGTGGAGATCCGAAAGGTGATCTGTTCGACGAACGCGATCGAGAGCCTCAACGCCCGCTACCGGCGGGCGGTCAAGGCCCGCGGGCACTTCCCGACCGAGCAGGCCGCGCTCAAGTGCCTCTACCTCGTCACCCGATCGCTGGACCCGACCGGCAAGGGCCGAGCGCGGTGGGCGATGCGCTGGAAGCCGGCCTTGAACTCGTTCTCGATCACCTTCGCCGGGCGTATCGTGCCGTCAACCACCAACTGACCCGCAAACTCCAGTTCCACCGTTCATCGGACAGTCCCACCACCGGAGCTGCATCGTGCCGTCAACGGCGTAGCCGGAAGGTGCGGTTGCTCAGAAGTCGGAGGCCGTTGAGGCCGACCAGGACGGTGGATCCTTCGTGGCCGGCAACGCCGAGGGGCAGCGGGAGGTGGCCGACGAGGTCCCAGGTCACCAGCCCGACGATGATCGTGGCGGCGACGACGAGGTTGGCCACGATGGTGCGCCGCACCCGCCGGGCGAGGTCGAGCAGCCCGGGCAGGGTGGCGAGTTCGTCGCGGACCACGACGACGCCGGCGGCCTGCAGAGTCAGGTCGGCGCCTGAGCGACCCATGGCGACACCGACGTCGGCGGAGGCGAGCGCAGGCGCGTCATTGACGCCATCACCAACGACCATGACCCGGCGACCCTGCTCGCGCAGCGTCCGGATGGCCTCGACCTTGCCTTCGGGCAGGAGCTCGGCGCGGACATCGGTGATCCCGACGGTGTCGGCGACCCCGTGGGCGGTCCGCGGGTTGTCGCCGGTGAGCAACAGCGGTGTCCGTCCGAGCTGGCCGCTCAGCGCCGTGACCGCCTCGGTGGCGTCGGGACGCAGCTCGTCACGGATGGCCAGCACCCCGATCGGCGCACGGTCGACCACGACCACGGCGGCGGTGTCCCCGTCCAGCTCGCAGCTCGCGGCGACCTTGCGAGCGTGTTCGACCCCGTCACCGGCCAGGTCACGGGCGAGCGCGGCGGCGGGGCTGGAGACCTCGACGGTGTGGCTGTCGACCTCGGCGCGGACCCCGCGCCCGGGCAACGCGGCGAATCGGGTCGCCGTCCCTGGTTCGAGGGCTCGGTGGCGTGCCGCGGTGACGACGGCACGGGCGAGGGGGTGCTCGCTGGGGTCCTCCACCGCAGCGGCCAGCGCGAGCACCTCGTCGTCGGTGAGAGCCGGGTCGCTGGCGTGGACCCCGGCGAGGGTGGGTGCGCCCCGGGTGAGGGTGCCGGTCTTGTCCAGCGCGACGGCGTCGATGGTGGCCAGCTGTTCCATGACCAGCGCCGACTTCACCAGCACCCCGCGGCGACCGGCGTTGGCGATCGCGGCCAGCAGCGGGGGCATGGTCGCCAGGACCACCGCGCACGGCGAGGCCACGATCATGAAGGTCATCGCGCGCAGCAGCGCCCCGACGAGGTCCTCGCCCAGCGCCAAGGGGACCAGGAAGACCGCCAGCGTTGCGAGGACGACCCCGATCGAGTAGCGCTGCTCGACCTTCTCGATGAACAGCTGCGTGCGGGCCTTGGTGCGCGCGGCTTCCTCGACCAACCCGGCGATGCGGGCGACCACCGATTCCTGCGCGCGGCGGACGACCCGCACGCGCAGGGCTCCGGTGCCGTTGACGGTGCCGGCGAACACCTCGTCCCCGACGGTCTTGGGCGCGGGCATCGGTTCGCCGGTGATACTGGCCTGGTCGACCTCGCTGCTCCCCTCGACGACGAGGCCGTCGGCGCCGACCCGGTCCCCGGGACGCACGACGATGACGTCGCCGATTTCGAGAGACGCAGCGGGCACGACCCGTTCGCCGTCCTCGCGAAGGAGGCTGACCTGTTCGGGGGAGAGCTCGAGCAGTCCACGCACCGAGTCCTCGGTGCGGGCGGTGGCCCAGGACTCCAACGCTCCTGAGGTGGCGAAGATGACGATGAGCAGGGCACCGTCGAACACCTGCCCGATCGCGGCGGCGCCGAGCGCGGCGACGATCATGAGCAGGTCGACGTCGAGGGTCTTCTCGCGCAGCGCCTCGAGCCCGGCCTTGGCCGGCTCCCAGCCCCCGGCCGCGTAGCAACCGGCGTAGACGATGACCCAGATCCACGTGGGGGCGCCGGCGAACTGGGCCGGCGCCGCGATCGCGAACAGCAGTAGCGCGAGCGCCGCCCACCGCACCTCGGAGATCGCAGCCGACGAGCTCAGCCACCGCCGGAGTCGCGGGTCGGGGTCGCCGGCGCGGTCGGCCGGCGCGGCCTGCTCGGGGGCCGAGATACTCACGTGCGGACCTCAGGCATGCGTGGATCGGGGAGCACGTGAACTAGCCTAGCTCGTATGAACACTGCTTCACACGTTCATGGCTGAGCAAGTACTGAGGCATCGTTCCGTTAGGCTGCGGGCATGGGCCACGGCACGAGCGAGACTCCGTCGGGGCCGCTGGACCCGGGCGCGATCAGCGACATGGCCCAGACACTGCACGCGCTCGGCACCCCGAGCCGGCTGGGGATGTTGCTGCAGCTGCGACAAGGGCCCTGCACCGTCGGCCAACTGGCCACCGGGGTCGGGATGGAGCAGTCCGCGGTGTCCCACCAACTGCGGATCCTGCGTCATCTGCGCCTGATCGTCGGGGATCGCGACGGCAAGCGGGTGCGCTACCGGCTGTTCGACGACCACGTCGCCGCTCTGCTCGACCAGGCGACCTACCATCTCGAGCACCTGCGGCTCGGCACCGTCGATACAGCGGCTGCGCCCGACGACGCCGATGAGCCGGCACGGTTAGTCGGCTTCGAAAACGCCTACCGGTCCTGACTCGGCGCGCCTCCGAGCTGCTGGGCGAAGAGGACTCCCGCACCAGCAAGGAGGCGCTCCTCCTGCGCCACCGATCAGGCCCTCGACAAGCCGGCCATCACGAGACCACGATCGCGGTGAGCGCCCAAACCGCCGCGCGACCATCAAGCGTCTCCTCTCCGATCTCGCTCCGACATTCCGGTAGCCCGTCAACCGCGGTGCGCTCGTCGCCAGCGCTGCCCCGTCGGTTGACACTCCCTCCCGGTTAGGTGAGGCTGCCCTCGCTCCGGCGACGCGGCGGGTGTCCCGGGTGCTCGTGCGCGAGGGGTGGGTCGAGGTGGGCGAGGGCCAGACGCTGCTGCTGGGAGCGATCGCCGGGGTGACGATCTTTCTGGGGTTGCCGCTGGGCCGGCTGCGGTCCCCGGCGGCGGGCACGCGGGTGTTCCTCAACGCGCTCGCGGTGGGCATCCTGGTCTTCCTGCTCTGGGACGTGCTCACTCACGCCTTCGAGCCTGTGGACACCGCGATCGGCGCGTTGCGCGACGGTTCCGGCGGCTTCGGGCCGGTGATCGGCTACGCGGTGTTGTTCCTGGCCGGGTTGGGCGTCGGGTTCGGCGCGCTGGTCGGCTACGAGACCTGGATGGCCCGCCCCGGGCCGCGTCCTGGGTCGGACGCCGCCCCGCCTTCCCACTCCGCGGCCGGGGGGCCGGGAGCGATGGCCGCCACCGAAGCGCCCACTCGTGCTGTCGACACCTGGTCGCCGGCGCGGCGAACCGCGCTGTTGATCGCGGTGGGCATCGGCCTGCACAACTTCGGGGAGGGCCTGGCCATCGGGGGCAGCGCCGCCACCGGGGAGATCGGGCTGGCTGTGCTGCTGGTGATCGGGTTCGCGTTGCACAACGCCACCGAAGGGTTCGGCATCGTCGCACCGCTGGCCGCCGAGGCCGACCGGCCCGGGTGGGGTTTCCTGCTGATGCTGGGCCTGATCGGCGGCGCACCGACCTTCGTGGGAACCGCGGTCGGTCACGAGTTCACCAGCGACCCGCTCAGCATCGTCTTCCTGACCCTGGCCGCCGGATCGATCCTCTACGTCGTCCTCCAACTGGTCGGGCTCGCCGCCCGCGGTGGGCACCGCACTCTCCTTTACACCGGGGTGTTCGTCGGACTCGCCCTCGGGTTCGTCACCGACATGATCGTCACCGCCGGCGGCGCCTGACTCTCAATCCGTGTGCTGCGGCCGAGGCTCGCCAACGATCTGTCGAGCGCGGCCAGCCTGGAGATCACGGCCAGAGCGACGGCGAAGGCGGCCCGCCTCCCACCGCCGCCATTGCGCGGGCGGCGGTGACGGGATGGCTGGGCGAGGACGAGCGCCACGGATCAGGCAGTCGCGACCAGGACGGCGACATCGAGGGCCTGGGACGGGTCGAGGTGGACGAGCTGGGGGAGCCGGACACGGCGGGCTCCTCGAGCTGGGAGCCATCCGGCGCGCTCAGACCGTCAGAGGACGCGCGTCATCGCCACAGCACCCGTCAGGGCCCGCGGTGCGAGGTGCGCGACGAGGGCCGCCGAGATCAGGCAGCCCCGACGGTCAGAGCTGCCAGACGGCGACGACGGACGATGAGATCAGGACGACGAGCCGGTGAAATGAGATCGGGAAGACGAGCCGGAGATAGGGGGACTGCCGGGTTACGTTTCGTCTCCGAGCTTCCTCGGCCGGGGTGTCCCCGCGGCAGCTTGCGCGGGCGGGATCACCGTCCCGTCGTCACCGGCGTGGTCATGGCGGAGAACCCACCGTCGGTGCTGAGGTCGGGTCCTCCTCGATGGGTACGCGCAGGGCGTCGAGGACTCGCGGGACCATCGCGTAGAAGCCTGCGGTGGCCACCAGCTCGACCCTCTCCTGGTCGGAGAAGTGGCGGACCAGTTCCTTCTGCACGCTGTCGTTGACATGGCCGGCCAGCATGGCGTCGGTCAGCATCAGCGCGACGCGTTCCCGGTCCGAGTAGCAGTCGGCGGTCTGCCACGCCGCGATCGCGTCGAGTCGGTCCTCGGCGACCCCGGCGGACAAGGCCATGTCCCGGTGCTGGTGCCATTCGTAGTCGGAGCGCATCACGCTCGCGGTGCGGAGGATCATGAGTTCTCGGAGCACGCGAGGGGTCGTGCAGTCGTCGCGCAACGACCACGCGAACCGCAGCCAGGCGTCGAGCAGGTCGGGGGCGTTGGCGAGGGCCCTGTAGAGGTTGAGCTGCTTGGCGCCGAGGTGTGCGATCTTCTCCGCGGCGGCGGGATGGGGGTCCCGCAGCGGTAGGGCGGGGTCCACGGTTCCGGAACTGGGCATCGTGTCCTCCTGAGGGCACGTATCGACGGGGTGGGACGGAAGCGTTACCACGGGGGCAAGCGCGGTAGATCGCCCTCGTGGCGTAACCCTTCTTCGACCTGCTCGCGCGCCAGGAAGGGCAGCAGCGCCTCGTAGTAGCCCTCGATCCGGTGCGATCCGTCGCCGACGGTCCACTCCTCGCCCTCGAGCGCGACGATCTGGAGGCCGGGGCTGTCGGGGTGTTCCTGCAGCCGGTGCACGCAGACCTCGATGGCGTCGACGGTCGCATCGGGGTCGGCCTCGTGCCATTCCCAGGTCGTGTCGAGGTCGTCGTGGTGGACGATGATCTCCGTGGTCCGCAGGACCGGCAGCGAGAACACGTTGACGTCGCCGGAGAACGGCGTCGACACCGTCTCCACCTGCACCCCGTCCCTGAGCGACCGGAACGCCTCCAGCAGGCGGGCCTCAGCCTGCTCCAGCGTCTTGACCAGCTCCGCGGACAGTCCGGCGGTGGCCTCGATGCCGGCGTCACGCTTCTCCCGCGACTCGTACGCCGGCGTCTCCTGACCGGTGACGGCCCACGTGACGAGATGTGCCATGGCGTCGGCGTCGAGCGCGAGGTGGGCGATGAGGTGCGCCCGCGTCCATCCCTCGCAATGAGTGGGCTTCGCGAGCTCGTCATCGGTGAGGCTGGCGATGGTGGCCATCGCCATGCCCGACTCGCGCTGGAGCACGTTGAGGTCGCTGGTCAGGCTCCTCGCGTTCTTTCTGAGCGTCATGATCAGGTCACCCGTTCGAAGATCGCGGCGAGGCCCTGGCCGCCGCCGATGCACATGGTCTCCAGGCCGTAGCGGGCCTCGCGGCGGTCCATCTCGCGCAGCATGGTCGCCAGGATCCGCACCCCGGTGGCGCCGACGGGGTGGCCCAACGAGATGCCCGAGCCGTTGGGGTTCACGCGCTCGTCGGCGATCAGGTCGATGCCCCACTCGCGACCGACACCCAGCGCCTGGGCGGCGAAGGCCTCGTTCAGCTCGATGATGTCGAGGTCGGCCAGCGTCAGCCCCGCGCGGCCCAGCGCCGCCTCGGTCGCCGGCACCGGCCCGATGCCCGTGACCTCGGGCCCGACGCCTGCAAGCCCCCAGGACACCAGCCGGGCCAGCGGCCGCAGGCCCAGCTCGGCTGCCTTCTCCGGGGTGGTCACGATGCACACCGCGGCACCGTCGTTCTGACCCGAGGCGTTGCCCGCGGTCACCGTGGCGTCCGGGTCCTGCTTGCCCATGATCGGGCGGAGCTTGGCCAGCGAGTCCAGCGCCGCGTCCGGGCGCACGTGCTCGTCGGCCTCGACGATCGTGTCCGACTTGCGACCCGGCACCGTGACCGGCACCAGCTCGTCGGCGAATCGTCCGTCCTTGATCGCCGCGGTCGCCTTCTCGTGCGACCGCACGGCCAGCCGGTCCTGCTCCTCGCGCGGGATGGAATACTCTTCCGCACGTTCTCCGCGGTCTCGATCATCCCGCCCCACACCGGGTGATCGCGCCCGCCTGCGTGGACGCGGCCCTCGGCCGGTGCGTCCTTCATCTCGAAGCCGCCGGCTTTGGTGCCCCAGCGTGGTGCCGCCGAGTAGCACGACGCGCCCGACATCGACTCCGCGCCGCCGGCGAGCACGAGCGAGGCTCCGCCCGTCTGCACGGCCATCGCCGCGTAGAGCACGGCCTGCAGGCCCGATCCGCAGCGGCGGTCGATCTGGATGCCCGGCACGGTCACCTCGAGGCCGGCGTCAAGTGCCGCGACCCGCCCGATCGCCGGGGCGTCCATCGTCGGGTAGGCGTGCCCGAACGCCACGTCGTCGACCTGTTCGGCGGTGATCCCCGTCCGCGCGACCAACTCGCGGATCACCGCTGCCGCGAGTGTCTGGGGTGCCACGTCGCGCAGCCCGCCTCCGAACCCGCCCACCGGCGTCCGCAGGGGCTCACAGATCACTGCTTCGGCCATGACTTCACTTCTCCCTGGTCATGCGGCGGCCACGTCGATGCTCACGCCGACGCCTGTCCGTCGGCGCGGTAGCGCGCAAGCTTGTCGGGGTCGACCGTGACGCCGAGCCCGGGGCCCTGCCGGGCCGCGAGGCGGCCGTCCGCGATCACGGGCGGCTCGGCGAGGACGTCGTCGGCCATGAGCAGGTAGTTCGTGACCTCGACGGGCTGGCGGGCGAGGGCGCGTAGGCCGCAGGCGAGCGCGGCGGAGGCGACGGTGCCGAGCATCCCGTCGATCTGGTTGCCGACCATCGTGGTCACGCCCAGGCCCTCGCAGAGCCCGACGATCTTGGCGGAGTCGGTGAAGCCGGTGCGCGCGACCTTGACGCTGATGGCCTGGGAGTCGCCGTCGAGCAGCGACCGGGCGACCCCGCCGAGCGTGATCGTCGACTCGTCGCCCACCACCGGGATCGGGCTCGCGCCACGATGCGCCGCCGGCCGAGCACCCGGTCACCTCCGTCGCCGCCTCAGCTCTCGGGCTCGAGCACGAAGTCGCGGTCCGAGCGGACCTCGTCGCCGTTGCCGGTAGCGGGAGCCTCGACCCGCTGCGGGTCGAGGGTGAGCTCGGGCTTGTCGGCCGAGGCGACGTCATGGCCCAGGTAGGGGTCGCCGGTGAAGAACAGCTGGGTGGTCAGCGTCCGGTGCCCGGGCGCGGAGACCAGCAGGTGGATGTGGGCGGGTCGCCACGGGCTCCAGCCGGCGGCGAGGGTCATCTGCCCGGTCGGCCCGTCGAGCGGGATCGTGTACGGGGCGGGCTTGCGGGTGTGGATCTCGTAGCGGCCCTGGTCGTCGCAGGTGACGACGCCGCGCAGGTTCCCGGCCGGCGGCTTGGCGGCGAAGCCGGAGTACCAGCCCTCGTCGTCGGTGTGCCAGATGTCGACCGTCGCCCCGGCCAGCGGGGTGCCGTCGGTGGCGGTGACCTGCCCGGCGAGGATCATCGGGGTGCCGGGCTCGTCGTCGCGCATCGGCAGGGTGGCGGGTGAGTCGAGCTGGACCTGCCCGTCGAGCCAGAACGGGCCGAGGATGGTGCCGACCGAGCCGTCCTGGGTCTGCCGCGGCGACGCGTCTCGACCTCGAACTCGAGGTAGACGTCGAGGAACAGCGGCCACTCGCCGGTGTCGGAGACGCTGATCAGCCAGCGCTTGAACGCGTCGAACTCCTCGTAGGTGACCTTCTGCTCGCGGATCGCGGAGCGGATGCCCTCGAGCGCGGCGCCGATGACGCTCGCCGCGCGCTGCTGGTCGACGTCGCCCCCGCCGGAGCGGAAGGTGGCCGCGCCGGAGCGGGCGGAGTCGGTGGCATTGGCGCCCGCAAGGGCGGCGCCGGCTTCGGTGGTGGTCATGGTTCTCCTTCGGTGGTGGTGGACGAGCTCACTGCTTGTCGCGGTGGAGTCCGGCGAGCTCGGCGCGCGAGCGCACGCCGAGCTTCGTGAAGATCCTGGTGAGGTGGTACTGCACCGTCTTGGGGGAGACGTGGAGCTCGGCGGCGGCGTCCTTGTTGGACAGGCCGCGCGCGACGAGATCGGCGACGGCCGACTCCTGCGCGGTGAGGCCATGCGTGCCGCGCTCCGGGCGGGACTGGTGCACCCCGCCCGCCCGCAGCTCCCGGTCGCAGCGGGCGACGTAGCTGCTCGCGCCGAGGGCGAGGAAGAGTTCACGCGCGGTGGACAGGATGGTGTCGGCCTCGCGCCGCTGGGAGAGCCGGCGCAGGGACTGGCCGTAGGCGTAGTGGGCGCGGGCCCGGTCCCACCGCAGTGGAAGGCTGTCGAGCGCCGTGATGGATGCCTCGAAGGCGTCGCGGGCGGACTCGAGGTCGCCCCGCGCCGAGTGGATGCGGCCGCGTGCCCAACCGAGCCGCGCGATCTCGGCGCGGTTCTGCTGCTCGCGGGCGCGGCCCTCGTGGCGGGTCAGGAAGGCATCGGCGTCGTCGAGGTGACCTTCCATCACCAGCGCGTTCGCGTACACATCGCGCCAGGGCCACCACCCGGGCGCAGCGACGGCTGTCTCGTCCTGGGTGCTCAGCGGTGACAGGGCCCGGACGACCGCGGCATAGTCGGCGCGGACCTCGGCCATCGACGCGCGGGCCAGGCGGCGGGGGACGGCCATGATCTCGTAGTCGTCCGCGCCGCTGTCGGCGTCGCGCATGACGCGCTCGGCCCGCTCGGCGTCGCCGCGCAAGCTGTGGATCTGGCACGCGGTCCACGCGAGCAGCGGGGTGACGATGGCGATCCCGGTCTGCTCGGCCCGACGCAGGCCCTGCGCGACCGCCCGCAACGCGAGGTCCCAGTCGCCGGCGAGGAAGTGCACCCGAGCCAGCCAGCCCGACGCCCACAGGGAGATGCGGGACGACCCGCCGAGGGTGGTCGTGGGGATGGCGCCCTCGAGCTCGGCGCGGGCCTCGTCCACCTCGCCGAGCACCAGGTGCAGCCAGCCGTGGCCCATGGTGACGCGTTGGAGCTGCGCTCCCTGGCGGACGCGGTCGACCATGGCGCGGTACTCGGTGAGGCCGTCGTGCGGATGACCGACGGCGGCCGTGCCCAGACCTCGCATCGCGAGCGCCTCGACGGAGGCGGGGTGCTCGGGTCCGACGAGCTCGGTGGCGCGGTCGGCCCACTCGACCAGTGCGTGACCGTCGCCACGACACAGCGCGTCCAGGACACGCCGCTGGCATATCCAGGCGGCGGTGTCGGGGTCGGAGTCCGGCTCGCAGAGCTCCCACGCGCGGGTGAGCGCGCGCTCGGCCTGCCCGGTCCGGCCGAGCAGGATGGCGAGGTACCCGAGCACCGAGTTGCGGATCGCGGTGTCGAGCAGGTTCTCGATCGCCGGGATCATGGCCTCGGCCTCGAACACCGCACCGGCCCCGATCAGGGCGTCGACGGCCCGGATCAGGAGCAGCTCGCGATCGGCGTGTCGGTCGGTGAGCCGGCTCGCCTCGAGGAGCGCGTACGCCGCGTCGGACCAGGCGCCGTCGGCGGCCTTGGTCTGGGCGAGATCGGCGAGCCGGCCGGCCAGCTCGGTGTCGGGGCCGGGCGTGGCGGCAGCGAGCAGGGCGAGCCGTCGGTGCTCCTCGGCGACGACGTCGGCCGCGCGCCGGCGGAGCTCGGCGGCTTCGTGCGGTCCGATCAGGTCGAGGACCGCGGCGCGGACCATCGGGTCGGTCGGGCCGACGACGGGCAGCGATCGTCCGCCGAACCGGGTGACGAGCCCGTGCTTCGCGGCCTCGCTGAGCGGGTGGAGGACGTCGTCGAGGCCGGCCGTGCGCGCGACCTCGTCGAGGCTCGCCGGGTCGCCGAAACACGCGACGGCCTCGACGAGCCTGCGCGCCGAGGCACTCAGGGCGAGGCAGGCCTCCTGCACGCGGACCGCGACCTCACCGGGAGCGGGCAGGCGCAGGTCGGGCACGTCCCACCTGTCGGCGGGGAGCTCGTCGAGCAGCGCGAGGACATGGCGCGGGTTGCCGTGGGTGTGGCGACGGAGCCGCTCGGTCAGCCACGGCGGGAGGGGACGACCGCGGTCGGCGCAGAACTCCTCGAGCTCGTGCGACGACAGCGAGCCGAGGGACACCGTCGCGCCCGCGATGCGTCGGAGGAGTTCCGTCGTCGCGGAGGGTCCGCGGCCGGGCGTCGCCGCGAACAGGACGACGGCCGGGACGTGACGGTGGTGCCGGACGAGGGTCGAGAGAGCACGGAGCGATTCCTGGTCGCACCACTGGGCGTCGTCGACGACGAGGAGCAGGGACTCCTGACCGGCCAGCTCGGCGAGGCGACGCGCGGCGGCAAAGGTGTCTTCACCGTCGAGGGAGGCAACGTCCTCGCCGAGCAGCTGCGCGACGACCGCATGGGTGCGGCCCGTCTACCACTCGACGCCGGATGCCGTGGCGACCCGCGCCGGCGCCGCGGCCTGGGCCTCGGCGAGGAGCCTGGACTTGCCCATCCCGGATTCACCGGTGACCAGGACCGTCCCCCGGCCCTGTCCGACGACGTCGAACAGGGCTCGGCGGACCTCCTGGCGCTCGTGCGATCCACGCGGCACGCCGTCGAGCAGGCGCGTGTAGCCGTTCGGACGCTCCGTCTCGCCCGCCTCCGAGGACATCGCCGTCGCCATCGTTCGTGAGCCGATCAGCCGAGGTCGCCGCCGGCCACGGGCAGCACCGTGCCGGTGATGTAGGACGCCTCGGGGGAGGCCACGAACGCCAGCGCGGCGGCCTGCTCGTCGAGCGTGCCGTAACGCTTCATCAGCGACGACTGCGTGACCTGCTCGACCATGTCGTGCCGCCACCGGTGCTCGTCGTCGGACGCCGGCGCCGGACCCCGGGCGGTCTTCCGCTCGGGGGCGTCGGTGCCGCCGGGCGCCGTGGCGACGACCCGGACCCCGGACGGCGCGAGCTCCATCGCCAGCGCGGAGGTGATGGCGTTGACGCCTCCCTTGGCCGCCGAGTAGGGCACCCGGAGGATGCCCCTGGTGGCGTTCGACGAGACGTTCACGATCGTGCCCCGGCCACGCTCGACCATGTGCGGCGCGACGGCGCGGCAGCACCACAGCGTGGGCCACAGTGAACGGTTGATCTCCGCCTGGATCTCGTCGGGCGTGTACTGGTCGAAGGGCTTGGCCCAGATCGTGCCGCCCACGCCGTGGATCGCGACGTCGACCCGACCGAACTGGTCGATCGCCGCGTCGACCACCGCACGGGCGCCCTCCCAGGTCTCCAGGTCGGCGATCACGGCCACCGCGTCGCCGACGCCCTCGGAGGGGTCCTCCGTCAGCTCGGCGGCGAGCTGCTTGACGGTGTCGGCGCGATCGGCGAGCACGACGAGCCCGCCCTCGGCGTGGATGCGTCGGGCTGTGGCCTCCCCGATGCCCTGACCGGCCCCGGTGATCACGACGACGTGGTCGCGGAAGCGCCCCGGGGTGATGAACCGCGGCCGGCGCGAGGCCAGACGTTCGTCCATCGCCCGCCGCGTCGTGGCCTTCGACCTCTCGGCGTGCTCGGAGATCAGGCGCCGCGCCTCGTCACGATCGCCCGACTCGAACGCGTCGACGATGTCGAGGTGGTCCTGCGCGCAGCGCGGGTCGCACCAGGTCGCCGTCCGCAGTGAGTCCTCCATGTGCCCCTTGACCCCGAGGTCCTGGTAGGCGTGGAGCAGGTGCTCGTTGCCGGTGAGGGTGAACAGGTAGTCGTGGAAGGCGGCGTTGGTCTCGGTGTAGGCCGCCGCGTCGGTGAACCGTTCGCTCTCGACGTCGACGTAGGGCACCGTCGCCTGGGCGAGCACGCGGTACCCGGCGACCTGTTGAGAGGTGATCCGGCCGATCGTGAGCTCGAGCGCGCCGAGCTCGAGGGCGCGTCGGGCGTCGAAGATCGCGTCGGACACCTGGATCGACGGGTGCTGCTGGCCGATCTCGTAGCCGTCGGTGGTGACGGTGCCCGGGACGGCTTCGGCGGCCGGCTCCGGCGCGCGGGGCGCGACCAGCGGCTCGGCCGTGCTCGCGGGGAACACGTCCCGTCCGAACATGCCGCGGGCGTCGTCGGCGATCACCAGCTCGTCGTCCTCGGTGACCCGACCGCCGTCCGGGTCGTGCTCGCCGCCTGGCAGCACGACCCGGCCGAGCATCCGCCGCGGCAGGTCCTCGACGGGGCTGCCATCAGGCAGGTCGGACGCGGCCGCGACCCGGGCGTCGGCTCCCAGCTCGGCCAGCTCGATGCGGGGCAGGAGCATCTGACCGTCGAGCTCGCGGCCCTCCAGGCTCTGCAGGAGCTCCACCGACGGCTCCGGGTCGAGGGGGGCCACCGCAGCGGGCCGCCGTTCGTCGGTCCCGCGCTCCTCACCCACCGGGGCCTCGACCTCGGGTGTCGCAGCGTCCGCTTCCGGCTCGGCTGCTTCGAGGTCCTGTGCGCCGTCCTGCTCGCTGTCGGGCTTGGCGGCCAGCGCGAACTTCTCGTAGTAGAAGCCCGCGGGCTCGAAGCCCCGGTCGGAGAAGTCGCGGCGCACGGCGTCGACCATCGGCGGCGGCCCGCACAGGTAGACCGAGGCGTCCCCGTCGTGGAGGTGCTCGGGCTCGGTGTGCGCGGTGACGTAGCCCTGGCGCTCGGCGGCCGTGTTCTCGTCGGCGACCGTGTACGCCCAGGTGAACGCCTCCATCTCCTCGTCGAGGGCGGCGAGGGTGTCGGTCTCGACGACGTCGTCGTCGGTGGTCGCCCCGTAGATCAGGTGCACCGGGCGAGTGCTGCCCGACGCCTTCAGCCGCCGCAGGATCGACAGGATCGGCGCGAGGCCCGTGCCGCCCGCGAGCAGCAGCAGGGGCGCGTCGGACTCGCGGAGGAAGAAGCTCCCGTGGGGCCCGGTGAACTGCACCGAGTCACCGACCGACGCCCAGTTCTCCAGCCAGTCCGACATGACCCCGCCCGGCGAGAGCTTGATCAGGAAGGTGAGCTGCTCGCCGTCGGGGGCGCTGGAGAACGAGTACGAGCGGGTCTGGTCGGTGCGGGGCACGGCGATGTTGACGTACTGGCCCGGCAGGAACACCAACTTCCCGCGCTCGTCGCAGTCCAGCGTCAGCGACATCGTCGACGAGGAGAGCCGCTCGATCGCGACAACGGTCGCGGTGAAGTTGCCGGCGCTGGTCCTGGCGACCGCGGATGTCGTCGGGATCTGCAGCACCAGGTCCGTCTTCGGACTCATGCTGCAGGTCAGGACGTAACCGTCGGCCTCCTCGTCGGGCGAGAGGGCGTCCTCGACGTAGTCGCTCATCTCGAACTCGCCGGACTCCCAGCGGGACTTGCACGTCCCGCAGGCCCCGTCGCTGCAGTCCACCGGGATGTTGATCTTCGACCGGTAGGCCGCGTCCATGACCGTCTGGCCCTCGCGGCACTTGACGAAGCGCGTGACGCCGTCCTCGAAGGTCAGAGCGACGTCGTGCGTCGTCGTCGACACAGCACTCATCTCCTCGCCGTTCAGAAGTGGTAGATGTCGACGACGTGGTGGATGTAGTCGTTCTTGAGCACCACGGTCTTGCGCCGGATCAGCGGTGATGGCCCGGAGAAGTCGATCGTGTAGAACGACGTCCCGTAGTACGGGTCGACCGTCTTGTACCGGAAGTACATGGTGTGCCAGTTGAAGCGCACGTCGACCAGGTCGCCGCGACGCTCGATCACCTCGACGTTCGAGATGTTGTGGCTGGTGCGCGGCTCGGGGATCGAGGTGGCGCTCGAGCGCTCGGTGCGGATGCGGAAGACCCGGTCCTCCAGGCCGCCCTTGTTCGGGTAGTAGATCAGCGAGATCTCGCGCTGGGGGTCCTGGGTGAGCGTGTCGTAGTCGTCCCAGCACGGCAGCCAGTACACGACGTCGTCGGCGTAGCACTCGAGCCAGCGCTCGAACTCGCGGTCGTCGAGGTAGCGCGCCTCGCGGTAAAGGAACTGCTCGATGATGTTCTGGGTGATCAGGGTGTTGCCGGTGGCGCCGGTGGAGCCCTGCGCGGTGCCGGTGTTCTCGGTGGTCGTCATGATCAGGCCTCCTTCTCGGCCTCGAGCGCCGCGCGCATCGTCTCGAGCCAGTAGCCGTGCTGGACGGGGTAGAGGCCCTCGTCCTCGTTCTTCGCGCCGGAGGAGATGACGCCGTCCATGCCGAGCGACTGTGCGACCTCGTCCGGGCCGTCGATCCAGTGCTGGACCCCGCGGGTCATGTCGTTCCACGGCGCCGTGGTCGCCTGGAAGGTCAGCTGGCAGGCGCGGAACTCCTCGAGGTCGTCGGGGGTGGCCATGCCCGAGGCGTTGAAGAAGTCCTCGTACTGGCGGATGCGGTTCGCGCGGGCCTCGTCGCTCTCGCCCTTCGGCGCGATGCAGTAGATCGTGACCTCGGTCTGGTTCGGCGCGATCGGGCGGAAGTGCCGGATCTGCGTCGAGAACTGGTCCATCAGGTAGACGTTCGGGTAGAGGCACAGGTTGCGGGAGCCACGGACCATGAAGTCACCGGTGGCCTCGCCGAACTGCTCCTTGAGCGTGTCGATCTCGCTGTAGAGCGGCTGGTCCTGTGGGTTGCCCTTCCAGGTCCACAGGCAGAGATGGCCGTGGGGGAACGACCAGTACCCGCCGCCGGACTTGCCCCAGCCGCCGGCGTCGAGCGCCTTGGTCTCGTTCTTCGACTCACCGCTCTGACGACGGGAGGTCGTCGCGGCGTAGTTCCAGTGCAGCGCGGTGACGTGGTAGCCGTCCGCGCCGTTCTCGGCCTGGACCTTCCAGTTGCCGTCGAAGGTGTAGGTGGAGGAGCCCCGCAGCACCTCCAGCCCTTCGGGCGACTGGTCCACGAGCATGTCGATGATCTCGGTGGTGTCACCGAGGTGCTCGTCCAGCGACACGACGTCGGGGTCGAGGCTGCCGAACAGGAACCCGCGGTAGCTCTCGAACACCGGGACCTTGACCAGGTTGTGCGACCCGTTGGTGTTGAAGTTCTCGGGGTAGCCGGCGCCCTCGGGGTCCTTGACCTTGAGCAGGGTTCCGTCGTTGCGGTAGGTCCAGCCGTGGAACGGGCAGGTCAGGGTCTTGCGGTTGTCCCGCTTCTTGCGGCAGAGCATCGCTCCGCGGTGCGCGCAGGCGTTGATCAGGCAGTGCAGCTCGCCGTCCTTGTCGCGCGTGATCACGATCGGCTGGCGGCCGATGTAGGTCGTGAAGTAGTCGCCCGGCTCGGCCACCTGGCTCTCGTGCGCGAGGTAGACCCAGTTGCCCTCGAAGATGTGCTTCATCTCGAGCTCGAAGATCTCTTCGTCGGTGAAGATCCGGCGGTTCGCCTTCACCACCCCGGACTCGCGGTCGTCGACGACGGCGTCGGACAGCACCTTCTCGATGCTGTCGCCGACTCGGTCGAGGCTCTGCGTCATCGCACCCTCCCAGGTGGCGGGCCCGGTGGTGGCCGGACCGGGAAGCTCGTGCCTTCGACGGTGCTCGTAGGCGGCCGCCGACACACCGGGCATGTGCCTAGTCCTCACCTGGGCATCACCCTGGCGACCGCCGTTGACCTCGACGTCCTCCTAGGCCTGACCCCGTGTTCCGCTCGGCCTGCCGCAGGACGCCCCGACCACCGGCTGTTCGACGCCGACGGACACATCCGGGAAGGGACGGTCTCGTCCCGTTCCACCACGCCGACCGCGCCGCCGACGAGCTCACCGTGACCGTGGGGACCGCGCCCGAGCGGCCCGGGGCCTCCGGGTCATCCTCCACGGGTGACGCCGGCGACGACGCGGCTGCCCAGACTCGTCGCCGATCCCGCCGTCCGGTGGGACGCCACCGGCACCTGCGGCCAGGGCGCGGAGGAGAACGACATGACCGACACCGAACGGACCGCCGCCGTGGGGGCGCAGGCGGCGTATCTGGAGCAGCCTCGGTCCTACGGCTCCGACACCGACGACTGGAGCGGCTGGATCTCCTTCGCCGGGATCATGATGATCCTGCTCGGCGGGTTCCAGATCATCGAAGGGTTGGTCGCCATCCTCCGGCCCGCCTACTACGTCGTGGGCGACGCGGGGCTGGTGATCTCCGTGTCCTACACCGGCTGGGGCTGGTTCCACCTGGTGCTCGGCGTCCTCGTGCTGGCCGCGGGGTTCGGGGTCATGGCCGGCCGGACCTGGGCTCGCGTCGTCGGCATCGTCCTCGCCGTCCTCAGCGCGCTGGCGAACCTGGTCTTCATCGCGGCGTACCCGCTCTGGGCGATCGTCGTGATCGCCGTCGACGTCGCCGTGATCTTCGCCCTGAGCAGCGGTCGTCGCTCGCCGACCGCCTGACGGCACCCGCACTCGTCCTCATCGAGCCAGGGAGCCCGACATGACACATCCCGATGCTGCCCATCGCCCACGAGGGCAACGGTCGAGGGGCCGGTGGGTCGTCCTGCTCGGGGGATGCCTCGCGCTCGGTGCCGCCGCCTGTTCGACGCCGTCCAGCGGTCCGCCGCCACCCTCGGCAGCAGTCACCATCATCCCCCCGGGCACGTACCGGAACGCCATCACACCCAGCGGACCCCAGACGTTGACCATCGATGCCGGGACGAGCTACAAGCAGACGAACACCGCGTCCCAGCAGAGCATCCCGGGGACGCTCGCCCAGGATTCCGCGCAGCGGGTCACGTTCACGAGCGCCGCGGGAGCCCCGTGCGCCGGGGAAGCCGGGCTCTACAAAGCCACCGTGGATGGGGTGGGCCTGCACCTCACGCCTGTGGCGGATTCCTGCCCGAGTCGCGCCAACGACTTCGCGTCCGGACCGTGGGCACCCTCCTAGGAGAAGGAGCCGGGACGCGCAGGCGGACACCGGACGTGCCTGGGCGAGCGCGAGGGATTCCCCGTGGGTGAGGCCGTCGGTGAGGTCCTCCCGCTCGCTGTCGGGGTGTCGCTGAGCCCCATCCCGATCGTGGCGGTGGTGCTCATGCTCGCCACGCCACATGGACGCTCCAACGGCCTGGGCTTCGTGCTCGGCTGGATCGTCGGTCTGGCAGCCGTCGGCACGGTGGTGCTCCTGATCTCCCGGGGTGCCGGAGCGAGCGATCGTGGGGCACCCGCCCTGTGGGTCGACGTCGTGAAGCTCGTGCTCGGCGTGGCTCTGGTGGTCCTCGCCGTCGTGCAGTGGCGCCGCCGGCCGCGGGCCGGGGAGGACGCCGTGCTCCCTGCCTGGATGGCGACGATCGACAGATTCACGACGCCCAAGTCGGTCGGGCTCGGGGTCGCCCTGTCCGCGGTGAACCCGAAGAACTTGCTGATCACCGTGGCGGCGGCCGCGGCGATCGCGCAGAGCGGAACGAGCGCGGCCGGACAGGCGGTGGCCCTGGCCGTGTTCGTGCTGCTCGGCACGCTCGGTCCGGCGGTGCCCCTGGGAATCTCCTTCGTTCTCGGCGCGCGTTCGGCGAAGGCCCTCGAGGAGATGCGGTCCTGGATGGTCAGGCACAACACCGCGATCATGAGTGTGCTGCTGGTCGTCATCGGCGCGAAACTGCTCGGTGACGGGATCGCGGCGCTGGCTGCCTGAGCGGCGGAGCCGGACGCGGTCGTCGCGTCGCTGTTCGGCGAGCTGTACTCCGCGGTCATCCCCGGCCACAGGGGTGGAGTCCAGCGACCCGACCCTGGCCTGCTGCGTGCTCACCCTCGAGGGGTGGGGGGCGGCGGGGCGCCGCCGGCTACAACGAGGAGGTGTGCCTGATCATCCTCCTGCTGGTCCTCGGACCCCGTGCCGTCATCGTCGTCTGGTGGTTGTTCGAGCCGGTGCAGTGGAGCGCCACCTTCGGAACGTTCGTGATTCCGCTGCTCGGTTTCCTGCTCCTGCCCTGGACGACCCTGGTGTACGTGTTCGTGGCTCCCGGCGGACTCGTCGGCCTCGACTTCCTCTGGCTCGCGGTGGCGCTGGTCGCCGACCTGTGCAGCCACGCCGGGAGCACCGCGGTCGGACGCCGACGCCGACGCACGGCGTAGACCGCGAGGGACGGCGGCCGCCGTCGCTGCCCCGAGCTGTTCATCCCGGCGAGGTGAGCGCGACACGCGCGCCGCGGGCGACGCTCGACCGAGCGCAGGGCGATCGGGAACGACGCGGCGCAGCGGGCCGGGGAAGGACGCCATCATGCTCGACGACGAACGCACCGTGCTCGAGGAGACCGAGGAGGCGCTGGCTCGCAACGACCCCGGCCTGGCCCGACGGATGCGGCGGGGTCGGAGCGGACGGGGACGGCGCGTCACCGTCGTCGCCACCCTGGTGCTCGTCGCCGGACTGCTCTGGCTCGGGCTCCCCGGGCAGGCCCTGCTCGTGGTGATGGTCGGGCTCGGGTTCCTGCTGGCCCTGGGCTGGTGGCCCGCCGTCTGGGTCGAGGCCATCACGCGCCGGATCGACGAGGGCCCGCGGTGAGGGTGCCGGCTACGGGACGTCCAGCCGGGGGAGGTCGAGCGGGCGTGCCGCGGTCACGGTGAGGCCCAGCGCATGCAGCTGCCCGAGGATGCCGTGCAGGTGGGAGTCGTCGACGACGGTGCCCCGGAGCACCGTCCCGCCGGGCGTGGCCGCGAGGTCCATGTCGCAGAACACGTCCCGGACCGCCTCCGGCACGGCCGGTTCGACGCGGAACTCGTAGGAGCGGCTCACGCTCACCACCCTTCCTCCCGAGCCCGCCTCGGTGCCCGTGTGCTCGCCGTGGCCGGACCTCGTCGCGCGAGCGTGGGCGGACCGCGTGCTCTGGTCCTCACCCGTGAAGGGTGGTCGACGAGGCGGAGCACGCGGCGACGTGACCGACCGGGATCGTGCGGGCGTGACCTGTTACCTGACGTAGCTATCGGTCGAGGAGTGACCGCTGAAAGGGCTACTCGAGCACGGGGTCTGCCTGATGGTGTGGCGGCATCCTGCCACATAGAGTGACCAGGACGAGCAGCGTCGGGAGGAGCGATGTTCCGGGTCCCGTCCTCGAAGACCGCGCCTCCACCCGTTCCGCCCGAGCACATCCGCCGGCCGGCCGTGGAAGCCGACCTCGACGGCGCCACCGATGGGCAGCTGACGCTCGTGTGCGCCCCGCCGGGGTCGGGGAAGACGTCGCTGTTGACCGCCTGGGTCCGCGAGAGCGCAGGGCCTCCGACCGCGTGGGTGTGCCTCGAACCCGAGGACAGCGACCCGCGCCGCCTGTGGAGCGCGGTGGTGGCCGCGCTGGCCGCGCTGCCGTCCGTTCCGTCGTGCAGCCGGATGCGCCGCCTCGTCGTGTCGCGCGACGCCGTCGAGCTGGACTTCCTGGGCGAGCTGCTGGAGGGCCTGGCGGCCCTCCCGGACGGGGTCCGTCTCGTCCTGGACGACGTCCAGCACATCGACGGTCCCGGGGTCCGCCGCGGCCTCGAGGTGCTGGTGCGGTGCGCACCGCACGGGCTTCGCCTCGTGCTCTCGGGTCGACGCGATCCGCCGCTTCCGCTGCCCCGCTTGCGGATGGAGGGTCGCCTCCACGAGGTGCGCATGGATCAGCTGCTGTTCACGTCCGAGGAGACGACGGCGTTGATGGAGCGGTCGGGGCTACGGCTCTCGCCGGAGCAGATCGCGATCCTGCAGGCGCGGACGGGTGGTTGGGTCGCCGGGCTCCGGTTGGCGGCGCTGTCGCTGCGGGAGCACCCGGACCCCGACGGCTTCCTCGCCGACTTCTCCGGGGACGAGCGTCCGGTCGCGGACTACCTCGTGGACGAGGTGCTCGGAGCTCTCGAGGAGACGCAGCGCGAGACGCTGCGCCGGGTGAGCCCGGCCGGTTCGTTGCCGTCCGGTCTGGCGGTCGAGCTCGCCGGGCGCGAGGACGCGGTCGACGTGCTGGACGAGCTCGCCCGGAGCACCGGCCTGGTGACCGGCACGGGCGCCCCGGGCGCCGAGTACCGGATCGCGGAGCTCCTGCGCTCCTACCTCGTCGCGGACCTGCGCCGTCACGGGCCGGACCTTGCGGCGCAGGCGCACCGGCGAGCGGCCCTCTGGTACTCCGAGCACGGACGGCCCGGGGAGGCACTCGCCCGGGCCGAGAGCGTCGGGGACCTGGGATTCCTGGCCGACCTGGTGGGCCGGTGGGCGCCGGGTCTGGCGGCGAGCGGCGAGCACCGCGTGCTGGAACGGGCGCTGGCCACGCTCGATGACGAGGCCCGGGCGGCCGACCCGATGCTCGCCCTGGCCGCCGCCCACGTCCACCTCGACCGGGGTCGTCCCGAGGGGCTGCGGGCGGCGCTGCACTGCGCTCGCCGAGGCGGCCCGATCGACCCCGGGTCCGACGCCGCGGTGTTCCGCACGGCCACCGAGCGGCTCGTCGGGCTGCATCGGCCGGTGAGCGGGCCGCCGCCGACCGTCGACGATGCCGCGCTCGCTGCGTTGGCGCGGGTCGGGCGCGGGTCGGCGGCCCTGACCGACGACGGCCACGGTGCGGTGGACGAGCTGCGGCACGGGCTCGCGCTCGCCCGGGGGCAGGGCCTCGGGCGGCTGGAGTTCCAGGCGCGGTGCCTGCTGAGCGCGGCCCTGTGGTCGGACGGCGACGTGCGGGAGGCGGCCACGACCGCGGCCGCCGCGCTCGCCGACGCGGCAGGGTGGGAGGACTCGGGTTGGTCCGCGGTCGCCCGCGCCGTCGAGGCCCACGTCGGGCTGCTCCGGGCCGAGCCGCGCAGCGCCGTGGCGATCCCGGTGCACGAGCCGTCGACCTGGGGTCTTCTCCTGCCACCGGTCCTGCGATACGCGCTGCGCAGCGCGCGCGGCGGTGGCCTGGTGGACGTCGGCGACCGCACACTGGGGCTGCTCGAGCTGCAGTCGGCGCGCGCCGAGCTCGGCGACACCCGGGCCCCGGCGGCACTGGAGGTCACCGCTGCCCTGGCGGAGCACGGGGTGGCGTCGTCGCTGGGGCACTCCACCGCGGCGGCCGGCGTGGCGTCCTGGCTGGCCGCGCGCCGGCCCACGTGCCCAGAGCTCCACCTGGTGCGGGCGAGGACGGCCGCGCTGCGCGGGTCGCACCGCGCGGCGCGGGAAGCCCTCGAGCCGCTGCTCGCGGGCGGACCCCGATCGGGTCCCGCGGCCACCCTCGTCGAGGCATGGCTCCTCGAGACCCGCGCCCGGCTGGCCCGCGAGGACCGGCCGGGTGCGCGGAACACCCTGCGCACGGCCATCGAGCACGCGGTTCCGCTCGACGCGCTGCGGCCCTTCGTCCACGCCGGGGACGAGGTCCGCGCCCTGCTCGTCGACCAGCTGGTCGGTGGCGGGGACCGAGCCGCGTTCGCGGCCCGGGTGGTCGCCGCGCGGACCGCCACGAAGACCCCGGCGACGACCGGGCTCAGCGCGCGCCAGTACGACGTGCTGGGGCGGCTGCCGTCGTTGGAGAGCCTCGAGGAGATCGCCGAGGATCTGGACGTCTCGATCAACACGCTCAAGAGCCACATCCGTGCGATCTACGCGAAACTCGGGGTCGGCACCCGACGGGAGGCCGTCCTCACCGCGCACGAGCGGGGCCTGCTCCGGGAGAGACCGTCGTCGGTCCGGTGACGGGCGCCGCGATCGACGGCCCCGGCGGCGTCAGCGGAGCTCACCCCCGGGGGAGGAGGCCGCCTCATCCGTCCGCGGTGGACGGTGTGGGGGACGAGACGGAGGTCGCCCGCGATGGTTCGTGTCCCCGCCAGCAAGGTCGCGGTGCCGGAGCTCCCGCGGTGGTTCGTGTCGCGGCCCCGGTTGTGGCAGCGGCTGGACGGTGCACGCGGGGCTCGGCTGGTCGCGGTGATCGCGCCGGCCGGGTCGGGCAAGACGGTGCTGCTGGCGGAGTGGGCGCGCGAGGACCCGGGGACGCCGACCGCCTGGGTGACCCTCGACCCGGACGACGCCGACCCCCGGCGCCTGCGGGCGGCGATCCTGGCGGCCGTGGCGGCTGCCCGGGCCGACGTCGCCCGGAGCGCTGCGACCCACCTGGTGGACCGCCCGGAGGCGGGATACGAGGGCGACGGCGACGACCCCACCGACGAGTTCCTCGACGCGCTCGACACCCTGCGTCCGGCCGTGCGGCTGGTCCTCGACGACGTGCACGCGCTGAGCGGCAGCCGAGCGGCCACCGACGTGCTCGCCCGGCTGCTGCGGCGGAATCCGTCCGGGGTGCGACTGGTGCTCACGGCGCGGTCGGATCCGCCCCTCGGCCTGCCGCGGTTGCGCGTGGAGGGCCTGCTCGCCGAGTTGCGCGCCGAGGGACTCGGGTTCACCTCCGGCGAGGCCGCCGCGCTGCTGGAGGCCTCGGGCGTCGGTCTCGACGCCCGGGACGCGGCCGTGCTGCACCGTCGCACCGAGGGGTGGGCGGGCGGTCTGCGCCTGGCCGCGATGGCCCTGAGCCGCAGCGACGATCCGAGCGCGGTCGTCTCCGCCTTCGACGGGGACGAGCGCTCGATCGCCGACTACCTGACCGGGGAGGTGCTCGCCGCCCTGCCGGCAGCGAGCCGCTCCCTGCTGCAGGACCTCAGCGTGTGCGGGCGACTGCCGACCTCGCTGGCCGTGGCGCTCACCCGGCGGTCCGATGCGGCGCACGTCCTCGACGAGCTCGTCCACGTGACCGCGATGGTCGAGCGCACCGGCCCGGCCGAGTACCGCCTCCACGGCTTGCTGCGGTCCCACCTGGTGGCGGACCTGGCCCGGCACCGCCCGGGGCGGCACCGAGACCTGCACGCCGTTGCGACCCGGTGGTGGGCCGAACACCACGAGGCCGTCCACGCCCTGCGCCATGCGGAGTGCGCGGCCGACCCGGCGCTCGTGGCCGAGCTGGTGCGCCGCGACGGTGTCCGGCTCCTGCTCGCCGGCCACCTCACCCCGGTGCGGACGGCCCTGGCGCTCGTCGGTGCCGGGGGTCGGCAGGAGGATGCCCGCCTGGCGCTGACCGGGGCGCTCGTCCACCTCGAGGACCGGGATCGCGCCGCCGCGTCGGCGGCGTTGAGGCGGGCCTGCCGTGCCCGGCCCGCCGAGCCCGATCCATCCCTGGAGGCGCTGCGCACCGGGGTCGAGCTCCTCGCAGCGGGGTCGGGGGTGGGTGCCGACGACGCGGTGGGTCCCCCCGCGCCTGCGTCCACGGTCGGGCCGGAGCCGGTGGCCCCCGAGCTCGCGGCACTGATCCACCTCGGCCGTGCCGCGGCCGCGCTCGCCCCGGGGCCCGGGACGGGCACCGCCGTCGCGCGGGACGACAGCCGTCGTGCCGCCGCGCTCGCCCGCGCCCACGGCTTCACCCTCCTCGAGGCGACGGCGTCGACGCTCCTCGCCGTCGCGGCCTGCGGCGACGGCGACCTCCGCGCGGTGTCCTCCGCCGCCCGGGACGCCCGGGCCGCGGCCGACCGGTCGGGCGAGCACTGCCCGGCGACGACGGCGCTGGCGGTGGCGTTCGCCGCGTACGCCGAGCTGCTGCGCGGCGAGCCGGAGCGCGCCCGATCGCGATGTGAGCAGGCGCTCGGTGCCGGCGAGGCGTGGCCCGTCGACGCCGCCTACGCCCTCCACGTCGTGCACGGCACCGCGCTCGGCGACGGCGGCGGCCGCGGCGCGCGGAGCACCGGGCTCGCCGAGGCACGAGCCGCTCGTGAGGCCCTCGGCCCCCTCGCGCTGCCGGCGCCGATGGCCTGCGCCTTCGCCGTGCTCGAGTTCCGGGCGGCGACCCGCCTGGGCGAGTACGGGGCCGCCGGCGAGGTCGTCGACTGGCTGCGCGCCCGGACCGGGGAGATCGCCGAGCTCGTCCTGATGCGGGCGTGGGCCGAGGCGGCGTCCGGCCGGCACACCGCGGCCCGGGCGTCGGCGAGCAGCCTGGTGGGCGGCGACGTCCCAGGTGGGCTGCTCCTCGAAATCCACCTCCTCGAGGCCGAGGCAGCGCTCCAGTACGGCGACGACGACGCCGGACAGGCGGCGCTCGAGGCGGCGGTCCGCCAGGGCCGAGCCCTCGACCTGGTCCGGCCGTTCGTCGAGGCCGGGGTCTGCACGCGGGGCGTGCTCCTGGGCGCCGCCGGTGGTCCGTCCACCCGGTTCGGAGAGCGGATCGCGGCCGCGTGCGTCGCGGCGCCGGTGGACACCCCCGTATCCCTGAGCGAGCGCGAGCTCGTGGTCCTCGAGCTGCTGCCGTCCCTGCTCAACGCGCCGGCGATGGCCGACGAGCTCGTGCTCTCGGTGAACACGGTGAAGACCCACATCCGGTCGATCTACGCCAAGCTCGGGGTGTCGACCCGTCGGGAAGCCGTGTCGAGAGCGTTCGAGCGGGAGCTGCTCATCTGACCGGGACCGCCCGTTTCCCCGCCGTTCACCTCGGGGGGATGAGGGACCCCGCCGGAGGCCGGCCGAGGATCGGTGCCGGCGGTCGCCGCGCGGTGGAGGAGGACGTTGGTGTCCAGACGGTTCGAGATCCGGGTCCGCGGTCGCCTCTCCGAGCGGGTCCGGGCGGCTTTCCCGGGCCTGACGGTCGTCGAGCTGCCGGCCGACACCGTGATCTCGGGGCGTTCGCGGAACGCGGACGAGGTGCAGGGCGTGCTGGGACGCATCCAGTCCCTCGGGCTGCAGCTCGTCGCGCTACGGCAGGCACCCCAGGAGCCGGACGACGCGGGGACCGACGACGAGCCCGACCCACGACCGTGAGCGCGCGCGAGGTCCCCGCCCGCGAGGCCGCGGACGGGGATCTCGGGCACAGCGACGCCTCAGATGGCGGCACCGGCACCGGCCGGCTCGGCCTCGTCGACGTCGCTGAAGACCTGCCGCAGCTGCTCCTCCTGCTCGCCGGAGAGGTTGGTGTGGAGCAGCTCCGCATGGCTTCCTCGGAAGGCGTCGACCACCCGGTCGGTGACGGCGTTCGAGGTCAGGGCGAACAGGGCGGAGCTGCCCGGGGTGACCTTCTCACCCGATGACGAGCCCGAGCAGTGGGACCAGG
Source organism: uncultured Actinomycetota bacterium (assembly GCA_963716955.1). Classification (GTDB taxonomy): domain Bacteria; phylum Actinomycetota; class Actinomycetes; order Mycobacteriales; family Pseudonocardiaceae; genus Actinomycetospora. The sequence goes on along the minus strand of CAVQUY010000008.1, from coordinate 429,877 downwards.
AAGATCAGCCCGAAGAGCATGCCCGAAGCTCCCGCCCAGTGCGCCGCCGCCGACCAGGCTGTGCAGCTGGCGGGTCTTCGGGCGCTTCCGGTCCGCGGGCCACGTCACCACGGCTGCGTCCGGGAGGACGATCAGTTCCTCCTTCTGGAGCCGTTCCAGCGTCGCCAGCGCATCCTCCGCGCCCGCGGGGCTCGGGAACTTCCATGCCGTCTAGGTCGCCGTCGGTTCCTCCTCGATTCGCGGTGTCGGCGAACCACGGGACGGGTGGCCGTCGACCCTCGACGACTGTTCCGGGCACTCCGTGGCCGACCCTCATCCCCGCTGGGTGAAGGGACCGCTCACGGGGCGGCGGCAGCCGCCGCGGCGGCCCGACGGCGCATCTCGTAGCGGGCAGCGATCTCGCCGAGCACGCCGATCAGCAGGCCCCACGACGCGACGACGAAGAACCACGTCCCGAGCCTGGTCGACGCGGGGTACAGGAACATGATGCTGCCGAGCACGAAGAACAGGTTCCCGACGAGCCCGATCACGAGGTGGACCCACGGCACGTCGTGGGCGTGGCGGGCGATGTAGCGCAGGTAGTACCAGAGGATCACGGGCCCTCCCCGGGGTCGTCGTGCGCCCAACGTGGCCCCGCGGTCCGTCCCAGGGCGTCACCTGCCCGGGGTGAACGCGAATCACCACGCGCGGGGGAGGGCGGTGTGCCGCCGCCGGGCGACGATCCCGGGATGGCCGACCGCCTCGACGCCGCCAGCGCGCCCCCATCCCCAGAGCCCCCCGGGTCTCCCGGATCTCCCGGGTCTCCCGCGACCCGCGCTGCAGGACCGCCGACGGACCCGGCCACAGTGGTGCGCAGCCGGGGATACCTGGTCCTGCTCCTGGTCGCGGCCGCCCTCGGCGTCCCGGTGGCTGCCGTCTCCTACGGGTTCATCGTCCTGGTCAACCATTGCCAGGGCTGGCTCTACCGCGACCTCCCGGGAGCGCTGGGCTACGCCCACCCGCCGGCCTGGTGGCCGGCCCCGCTGCTGGTGCTCGCCGGGCTCCTCGTCGCCCTCGTCATCGGACGACTCCCGGGCCGCGGCGGCCACACCCCGATCGACGGGTTCTCGACCGGCTCGTTCCCCCGGCCCCGGGAGCTCCCCGGCGTGGTCCTGGCCGCGCTCGCCTCGCTCGCCGCGGGCGCGGTGATCGGGCCCGAGGCGCCACTGATCGCCCTCGGCGGCGGACTCGCCGCGACGGCGGTGCGCCTCGCCCGGCGTGATCCCGCCCCCCGGGTGCTCACGATCGTCGCCTCGGCCGGCAGCTTCGCCGCGATCAGCACGCTGTTCGGCTCCCCGCTCCTCGGGGCGTTCCTCCTGATGGAGGCGGCCGGGCTGTCGGGTGCGACCCTCGGGCTCGTGCTCGTGCCGGGCCTGCTCGCCGCCGGGATCGGGACCATCATCTTCGTGGGCCTGGATGCGTGGACCGGGCTCGGCGCGGTCTCGCTCGCGATTCCCGGCCTCCCTCCCGTGGGGAGCCCCACGCTCGCCGAGTTCGGATGGGCCGTGCTCATCGGTGTCGCCGCGGCCCTGGCCGGTACCGGGATCCGGCGCCTCGGTGGCCGCATCCGCGGGCCCGTCGAGCGTCGGCTGGTGCTGGCCGTGCCGGCAGCGGGGCTGGTGATCGCCGGTCTGGCGGCCGGGTACGCCCTGCTGACCGGTCGCGACGTGTCCGACGTCCTGTTCTCGGGGCAGAACGCGATCGGCCCGCTGCTGCTCGACGGCGCGGCGACCCCGGTCGCGGTGATGGTCCTGCTGCTCGCCGCCAAGGGTCTGGGCTACTGCCTGTCCCTGGTCGCCTTCCGCGGTGGCCCCGTCTTCCCGTCGATGTTCCTCGGGGCGGCCGGCGGCCTCGCGCTCGCCCACCTGCCCGGGCTCTCGCCGTTGGCCGCCGCGGCGATGGGCATCGGCGCGATGTCCACCGTCATGCTGCGGCTTCCGCTCACCTCGGTGCTGCTCGCGACCGTGCTGCTCGCCGGCAACGGCCTCGTCGTCATGCCGTTGGTGATCGTCGCGGTCGCCGTCTCCTACGTCGTGACCCTCCGGCTCACGCCGCCTGCCGCCCAGACCCAGACCCAGACCCAGACCCAGACCCAGACCCCGGCGGAGCGGACCCATCCATGAGCCGCAACGCCCCGTCGCGCCGCAGGATCGCCATGAGCGCCGGGACCCGGGCCAGGCGGCGTCGATCAGCACGTCGCCGTCACGGTCTTCGCCACCGTCGGGTTCGGTGACATCGCCCCGGTCAGCGGGCCGGCCCGGATTCTGGTGACGATCCAGATGATCGGGGACCTGCTGGTGCTCGGTCTGGCCGTGCGCTCGATGCTGGACGCGGTCCGTCGGGGTCGATCCCGCCAGGGCCTGAACCCGGGGTGAGGACGGGACCGCGGACCGAGGAGACGACGGGGCGACCCGCGCGCCCGGGACGCTCACCCTGCGCGGATGAGCCCGTGCGTGAGCCGGCTTCCTAGCGTCGCCGGTGTGTCCGCCCCTCCCGAACCATCCGGTGCTTCCCCGCCGGTCGGCGGGCTGATCTCGCCCCCGGTCCCCACCTGACGCGGCGGAACCCGATCGCACCCACGTCGCGCCCCCCGGCGCGTCCAGGACAGGAGCTGCGCCATGGCGCTGAAGGAACAGACACGCGAAGGCGACCTGACGGATCGGCGCGATTTCGCCGACGCCGACCGGGGCCTGATCGGCACGCTCGAGCCGATGGTCGTGACGACCGCGAACGGCCGCGTCGTGTGGGACATGGACCAGTGGGCGTTCCTCGACACCGACTGCCCGGCCACGGCCGACCCGAGCCTGTGGCGCCAGGCCCAGCTCACCGCCAAGCACGGGCTCTACGAGGTGACCGACGGGATCTACCAGGTCCGCGGCTTCGACATGTCCAACATGACCTTGGTCGAGGGAGACCGAGGCGTGATCGTGATCGACCCGTTGATCTCGGCCGAGACCGCCACGGCAGCACTCGCGCTCTACCGCCGGCACCGCGGCGACCGTCCGGTCACCGCCGTCGTGTACACCCACGCCCACATCGACCACTTCGGTGGGGTGCTCGGCGTGGTCGACGCCGACACCGACGTCCCGATCATCGCGCCCGAGCACTTCCTCGAGCACGCCGTGTCGGAGAACGTCTACGCCGGGATCGCGATGCTCCGGCGCAGCTACTACTACGCCGCGGTCCACCTCCCGAAGAGCGCGACCGGCACGCTCGGCATCGGGCTCGGAGCGGGCGGCTCGACCGGCACCACCGGCCTGATCGCCCCCACCCTCGAGATCACGCACACCGGCCAGGAGGAGGTCGTCGACGGCGTGCGGATGCTCTTCCAGATCACACCCGGAACCGAATGCCCGGCCGAGATGAACTTCGCCTTCCCCGAGCGACGGGCGCTGTGCCTGGCGGAGAACGCCACGCACAACCTCCACAACCTGCTGACGCTGCGCGGCGCCCAGGTGCGCGACCCCCGTATCTGGTCGCGTTACCTCGCCGAGGCGATCGAACTGTTCGCCGGTGACAGCGACGTCGCCTTCGCCTCGCACCACTGGCCGACCTGGGGCACCGAGCAGATCGTCACCTACCTGACCCAGCAGCGGGACCTGTACGCCTACCTGCACGACCAGACGCTCCGGCTGATCAACCAGGGCTACGTCGCCACCGAGATCGGCGACATGATCGCGATGCCACCCGCGCTGGAGAGGGCGTGGCACAGCCACGGCTACTACGGGTCGGTCAACCACAACGTCAAGGCGATCTACCAGCGCTACCTCGGGTGGTACGACGCGAACCCGGCCCACCTCTGGCAGCACCCACCGGAGGCCGCCGGCGCGCGCTACGTCGCCGCCCTGGGCGGTCAGGAGGCCGCCGTCGCCGCGGCGCGCGGGTTCGCCGCCGACGGCGACCTGCGATTCGCGGCCGAGCTCGCCAGCCACGCCGTGTTCGCCGAACCCGGGGACGGGGCGGCCCGCGAGCTCCTGGCGGACGTCCTCGAGCGGCTCGGCCAGGGGGCCGAGAACGCGACGTGGCGCAACGCCTACCTCACGGGCGCGTCGGAGCTCCGCGCCAACGCGGTCGAGCACACCGACCTCGATCCCTCCGGGTTGGTGCCGGCGCTGACCGTCACCCAGCTGTTCGACTCGGTCGCGATCCGCATCGTCGGGGAGAAGGCCTGGGACCAGGAGTTCTCGATCGACTGGACGTTGAGCGACTCCGGCGAGCAGTTCCACATGGAGCTCAGCAACGGCGCGCTCATCCACCACCCCACCACCGCGTCGCGCGACGCCGACCTGGCCGTGACGCTGACGCGCCCGCAGCTGATCGTCCTGCTGACCGCGGGTGCGTCCGAGGGCGTCGAGATGGCGGGGGACGCGAGCGTCCTCGGACGCCTGCAGGCGCTGACCGACGCCCCCGACCCCGATTTCGCGATCGTCACCCCGTAGTCCGCCGTCGGGACGAGCCGCCCGGGTCGTTCCCCTCGTCGGGAAGGGCGGTGGCGATCGGCTCCGTCCACGACCGGGAGGCGGCCAGCGATCGCGCGCCGTACCCGACGACGAACGCGATCGCAGCGCACAGCCACGGGTCGAGACCGGCGAGGTCGCACAGCATCCACACAAGTCCGGTGAGCAGCGCCGTGGGGACGAACCAGCCGCCGCGTACGAAATGGGCCGGCGGGACACCGGCGGACACGTCGACCATCCAGCGTCCCGCCGTCGGCGCCACCATTGCCAGCGCGAGGACACCGAAGGCGGGGAGACCGACCTCGACGCCCTTCTGCGCACCGACGATCGCATAGAAGGGCAGCGAGAACCCCGCCGCGAACCGGAAGAGCGTCGTCCGTGCCCTCGTCCCTCGGCGACCCCCCACCAGGTAACCGGCGACTCCACCCGCGCCCGCGACGGTGAGGTAAGCGGGATTGGTGAGCGCGCTCGGGATGTGGTCGACCAGGACGTCGCGCACGACCCCGCCCCCGACGCCCGCTACCGCCGCCAGCAACAGGACCCCGACGACGGTGAAGCCACGGAAGTGGCCCGGGTGCCGGACGAGCACCGCGCCGCTGAACGCGCCCGTCCCCGCGGCGAGCAGGTCGAGGGCGGTGAAGCTGCCGGTCCACGCCCAACCGCTCCACAGCAGGATGGTCCCGGACGCGGCCGAGGACCCGGGCAGCATGGCCACCAACGCTGTCATCGGTGTCCCTTCCCTCAGCGCGGCGCCTTGGACCGTCCGTCCGACCCAGCGTCTCCGGCTCGGGGGCCGACGTCCTCCTCCGCGGCGGGTGACCGGAACGGCCACGGCGGTCTCCAACCGCGTCCGCCGGATCGCGCCCGCGAGGGGGGCCGCCCACACGTTCTGTCGTCGCTCCGGGGGCCACGGCCGCGGTGCTCGTGCTCACCCCCGTCAGAGCAGGCCGAGCGCCCGCGCGCGGCGCACCGCCTCGCGCCGCCCGGCGGCGCCGAGTTTCCGGTACACCGCGCGCTGGTGTGTCTTGACCGTGTTCACCGAGACGTAGAGCTCAGCGGCGATCTCGGCGTTCGAGAGGGAGGTCGTCAGATAGCGCAGCGCGACGCGTTCCCGCTCGGTCAGCGGGTCGACGAACGCTCGCCGCTGTCCGGCCGGGGACCACCGACCGAGCAGGTCCAGCGCGAACTCGCTCGCGGCGCTGCCGTGCTCCGACCGGCGCGCCAACAGGTCGGCGAGCAACGGCTCGGCGAGGAACGGCCGGCGGAGCGCGAAGGGCGCGGCCGCCAGCAGGGCGTCCTCCAGGAGGCCGAGCGCACGGTCCTCGTCGCCTTCCGCGGCGGCCAGGAGGGCCCCGGCGATCCGGGCTTCGGTACGTCCTCGGGGCTGCGTGTCGTCGGCCTCGCGCCAACGCCTCACGTGCGGCGGCGGTGTCGCCGAGGCCCAGGTCGAGCCGTACCCGAAGGAGCGCACCGACGGCAGAACGCGGCGGCCCCACCCGGTCGCCGAGGGCGCGGGCGGACGCCACGTCGCCGACCTGGGCGAGGAGGGCCGCTCGGGTGAGCAGCACCTGCTCGTGCAGGGGCGGCGGCGGGACCCAGCCGCCCAGGCGACCCTCGACCTGACCCAGCTCGGCGAGGGCGCGGTCGAGGTCCCCGGCCAGCTCGTGGCGGGCGGCGCGGACGAGGGCTCCCGCGAGCCGGATGTGGTGCTCCGGAGACTGCTCTTCCACCTCCGCCAGGCGACCCAACCAGGTGTCGTCCGGGTCGCCCCGGTCGAACGCCACGCGCGCGAGGGCGAGGTAGGCCGGGGCGATCTGCATCGTCCTCGTCCAGCCGGCCCTCTCGGCGATCCGCACCGCGGCGCGGCCGGTCTGCTCCGCCGTCACCAGGTCGCCGCGATCACAGGCGACCAGGGCGAGGTGCGACCCGGCGTTGACCGGAGGGAGAGATCGCGGGGGACCCGTCAGATCAGCCGCCTCCCGCAGGTGGACCTCGGCCCTCGCGGGATGGCCGGTCCAGTACTCCGCGGTCCCGAGGTTGCTCCGGACGAGGTCCAGGACGATCCCGACGTCCGCCACACCCAGCTTGGTGATCTCCGCCGGGTCGAGCGGGATGCGACGGTAGGCCTCCAGTGCCGCACGGAGATCGCCCGTCACGCGCGCACGGCCGCCCAGGATCAGGCCGTGGTAGAGCCGCAGCCGGGCGACGCGTCGGGCTGACAGGCCCCCCGAGCCCCCCACGGCGAACTCGATGAGCTGCTCGACCTCGACCGGGTGGGCCTGGACCATCCGGGCGCCGGCGAGCGCGGTCGCCAGCTCGGGATGCGCGAGCAGCACCTCCCGGGGCACCCCGTCCAGGACGCGCTCGAGCTCACGCGCCGAACCCCGCAGGGCGAGCGCCCCGAGGCGGCGCCCCACGAGGTCCGAGGCCAGGGGCCACAGTTCCCCACGTACCGCCGAGCGGAGAGCCTCCAGCGTCATGCCCCGGGCGGCGAACCACTGGGCCGCGCGCCGGTGCAGGTCCCGGCGTTCCCGGCGCGGAAGGGGCTGTGCTCGGAGCACGTCGAGCAACAGCCGGTGCAGCCGGTACCAGCGGCCCGGACGGTCGAGCGCGTGCACGAAGAGGTGAGAGGCGGCGAGCTCACCGAGCACCGCGGCACCGTCGGTGCGGCCGGTGAGGGCGTCGGCCAGGTCGACGCAGACGAGGTCGACGACGCTGACCTTCTCGAGGAAGCCCGCCAGATCGGAGGGCAGCCGGGCGAGGACCTCGTCGAGGAGGTAACCGGAGACGTCGTGGTCGTCCCCGGAGAAAGCGGCGACCGCGGCGCCGACGTCAGGGGCCCCCTGCAGCTGCAGGGCGCCCAGGCGCCTCCCCGCCGCCCAGCCGTCGGTCCGCTGCACCATCTCGACGAGCTCCTCCGCCGTGAGCTCCACGCCGAATCGGGCGAACAGCGCCGCGCCCTCGTCCGGGCGGAACCCGAGGTCGTCCGCCCGGATCTCGGTCAGCAGGCCGGCGAGCCGGAGGCGCGGGAGGGGCCAGGGCGGATCTCGTCGCGTGGTGATCACCAGTGAGAGCGTCCGGGGCAGGCGCTCCACCAGCCGCTGCAACCCGGTGTGGACCTCCTGGGACGTCACCTCGTGCAGGTTGTCGAGCACGAGGACGAACCGGCGTCCGGACCGGTCGAGCGCGCGCACGAGGTCCCCGGGGAGCTCGTTCCCGACGGGTGCCGCCGCGATGCGCGCCAGTGCCTCGGACGCGGCGCCGTCGGCGACGGTCGCGAGCGCGGCGGCCGTCGTCGTCCAGAAGGAGCGGACGTCGTCGTCGCCGGGCTCGAGGTTCACCCGGGCGACCCGACGGCCGTCGGCGCCGCCCGCCACCCACGAGCCGACGAGCAGCGACTTGCCCCAGCCGGCCGCCGCCGCGATCACCGTGAGCCCACGGGACACCCCTGCGGTCACCCGTGCGAGCAACCGGGGCCGATCGACGACATGGGTCGCAACGGGGATCGCGAACTTGGCGGGGGCGTCCGGACTCGCCGACCGCGGCGCCGGGTCCCGTCCCCGCCACGCGGAGGATCGCCGGCTCCGGCCCGGCCGGGGAGGGGGAAGCACCGCTCACCCGGGTACGGCCTGGGTCCGGGGTCATCCCGGCGCACTCGCGCCCACGGCAGCCGCTCGAGGGGGTTCCCCGGCACGGTCTCCGAAACAGGACCCCCTGCTCGGCCTCGTGGCGACGGGGGCCCTGAGGTCGACGGTGCCCGGCGCCCGCGCCCGGAGAAGGCCGATGGCGCACCCCCGATGTGGCCGCCACCGCGGTCGCCCACTCCATCTTGGTGACCTGCTGGCATCTGCTGGCCAACGACTGCGACTACGACGATCTCGGCGGCGACTACTTCACCCGCCGCAACACCGACCGCCAACGCGACCGCCTGATCCGCCAGCTCCACAACCTCGGCTACCGAGTCACCCTGGAGCAGCCCGCGTAGCCCTCCTCACCTCGATTTTCTTCACAGCGCGGACAGGAAAGCGTCCTCCCCCGTCCGATCCGGGTCAACGGAGCACCATGCGAGCCCGACGAGGTTGGGCTGTCCGAAGCACGCTGCTCCTCCCCGTGCTCGGCCGGTCGGCACCGCTCGCGCCGTCGCAGGCGGCGACAGCGCGTACGGCACGACGGGCTCCCGACGGCGCCCGCACCTCACCGGACGTCCTCCCGGCGTCGGGACACCTGCAGCCCGCCGCGCAGGGGCCCGGCGGATGCCGCTCACCCGGTTCGGGTGGTGCCGGGGCTGGGCCCTCGTGCTCACAGCACGCTCGTCACGCATGGGGGCGGTGGCGTCAGACGATGGTCAGCGTGGTCGGGCGGGAAGCCCCGGACGATCAACCACACGCCCAGCGAGAACTCCCACAGCGCGATCGGCAGTGCGCACAGGCTGCCGGCGACGGACACCTGTCCCCACCCCTCCGAGCATCGTCACGGCCGCCGACGTGATGATCAGCGGTGCGCCGACGAGGCCGAGGGTCGGGATGACCCGGGGGACCGGCCCCGACCGGTACATGGCGTAGCCCAGGAACAGGGCGTTCACGCCGGGGATGAGGCCGGGGCTCACCAGGAACGACGACTGACGGACCTCGACCAGGGCCTGTCCGACGACGCCGAGGGCGTCCGCGCGGGCGCCGACGGCGCCGGCCAGATCGCCGCGCAGGGCCACGACGCTCAGGACGCACAGGACCCCGACGAGGATCATCGTGGCCTCGACGACACGCGAGGTGACGAAGCCGATCGCCGCGGTCCGGCTGACCCGCCTGGTGACCGGATACAGCACGACGGCGGTGCCGATACCGGAGAGCGCGGTGATCACCTCGAGCCACGATCCCCAGACCACGGCGGTGTTGCTGCCGGGGGTCCGGATGAAGCCCGCGGGGTCGGCGATGAGGTCGGCGAAGAGCGCGAGCTGGGGGATCGATGCGGCGAATGTGACGAGGTAGAGCAGGCCGGCGGCGAGCGCCACCCTCCTCATCGGGTCCCGCCGGCGATGATCGGTCCCCGGCGCGGTGCGGACGTCGGTGGTCATGGTGTCTTCCTTGCGGGATGGGGTGGCTCGTCGGTCGTGGTGACCGACACGATGGGCACGCCGAGGGCGCTGATCGTGCGGAGCAGGCCGTGGAGTGCGGACTGGTCGGCGACCGGCCCCTCGATGACCGTGGTGCCGTCGTCCTGCGGGACGAGCGCCAGGCCGTCGAACCGGGAGGCCCAGCGCGGCGCGAGGTGTCCCTGCACCCGAATCTCGTACTGCTGCGGCTCGCTGCTGCTCATGGGAGCGAACGATGGGCGCCGACGTGGTGAGCCGTCCTCACCACGTGTGGTGACTGACCGTCAGTGCCGGTGCGGGAGCACTCCGAGTTCGCGGGCGCGGCGCACGGCCGTCCGGCGGGTGTTGACGCCGAGTTTCGCGTAGATGCTCTTGGTGTGGGTCCGCATGGTGTTCAACGAGACCGACAGTTCCCGGGCGATGTCCGGCCCGGCGAGATCCGAGCCGAGCAGGCGCAGGACGTCGAGCTCGCGCTCGCTCAGCGGGTCGACCAGCGCGTTCGGCGTCGCCAGGTGACCGGGGGCGGCGGCGAGCAGTCGCCGTCGGTACGCGGGCGCGGGGTCCTGCTTCGTGAGCGACCGGAGCAGCGCCGCGATCGGTGGCCCCTCGTCGATGACGACGCGGACGACATCCGCGGGCTCCGCGAGCGCCACCGCTCGGCGCAGGGCGTCGAGCGCGGACGGGATGTCGCCCCGGACCTGGGCGGCGAGCGCCTGCAGCACGGCGATCTCGAGGACGCTGCCGAGCCGCGCGCCGTCCGGTCGCGTCCCCCGTCGCCGGTTTCCGCCCGCTCAACATCTTGCCCGTCGACGGCGGGCCCGGCGACGATCGCGATCTCTACCAGCTCAACCGCCTCGACCCACCCGGTTCCGCGCCCGGCGGAGCGATGCTGACCGGCAACCTCGCCCCGCAAGCTCCGCTTACTGGGGCCTGGTCAACATCACCATCGCGCCCGCCTCCTGAACGACCCAGACCCCCCACCGGATCAGGTTCGGAGTCACCCGGACGTGCCCCGAGGAGCCGGCCCGGCCCGATCGGCCAGGCGAATCAGTGCGGACCCCGAGATCGACCCGCGTCGACTCTGGGCCGACGACCTGCGCCATCAGCTCGCGGTGGTGAGGCTCCTCCGCGCGAGCCGAGACCGGCGACTGGGTGTGCTTCCTTCGTGGCGGGCTAGGCCATGCGGGCGAAGAGGGTCGTCGAACTCTTCGACATGCTGCCACCATGAGTGACGTAGAGCCTGCCGGGCGACTCGAATGACGATGGTGTCCAGAATCGGGAGGAGTTGGTGATGCCGTACTACCTCACCCAGGTCGCTACACGCCGGAGAGCTGGGCCGCACAGATGAAGAGCCAGCAGGACGTCCGCGAGCGGGTTGGTCCGGCCGCGGAGACCGTCGGCGGCCGGCTGCACAGTGTCTCTACGCCTTCGGCGAGCATGACCTCATCGCCATCGTCGAGTTCCCCAACGACGCCGCCGTCGCCGCCTGGTCGATCGCGACCAGCGCGGGCGGGGCGTTGCGGTCGCTGAAGACCACCCCGTTGATCAGCGTCGAGGACGGCCTGGACGCCTTGCGCGATGCGTCGAAGGTGACCGAGGCCTACCGGGCCCCTCGCTGACTTCCGCCGACAGCCCGCAACTTTCCGATGTGCCACGCCTGATGTGATCGGAGCAATGAAGTGGCAGCCGCGAATCCCGATGCGCTGGTCGCCGCGTTCTGCGGCGCCCTCAACAACGGGGACGCCGACCAAGTCGGGGCCCTGTTCACCGATGACGCCGTCTTCGTGAACATCGCCGGCATGCGCATGTCCAGCCGGGACGGCATCGTCGAAGGGCACCGGTGGGCCCTCGCCGGCCCCCTCAAGGGCAGCACGGTCACTGCGGAAGACCTGGCCGTGATCGCGGTGCGCGACGACCTGGCCGTGGTGCATGCCACCACGGTGCGGACACCCCACCCCGATGCTCCTGCCGGGGGTCTGCCGGGCGGCCGCACAGTCCTGGTTCTCACCCTCGTCCGCGGAAGGGATGGTTGGCTCGCTGTCGCGGCCACCAACACCCCGATCGCTGTCCTTCCGACGAAGGCACCGGACCGACCGTAGCGGCCGTCGACCCAGACCAGGCAGGGAGAAGCCGGGCACCGCCGAAACGGTCGGCGCCAGGCTCTCCACCATCGTGGTGTGCGCCGTCCAGGTCGTTCCGGTCCCGGATGCCGGCGATTGATCCATGACCGGGAACGGCGAGGTCAGTTCGCGCACTCCTACGGGCGCCCGGGTCACGCCGACCGCTGTTCGTGCTCAGTCCAGAGTCAGAGCTCCGTCCGGAGTCAGAACAGTGTCATGACCAGCGCCACCGCCACGCCCACCACGAGACCGCCGAGGAGAGCCAACCCCGACCAGCACCCCAACACGAGGCCCCGGTCGTCCAACTCGTACTGCGCGTTCCCTTCGGTCCTCCGGGTCAGGAACGGAGCACCTGGCCGCCGGAAGCACGTACGCAGTCGCGCAATCCGCGTCGAACTCGGCCTCGAGCGAGGCATCCGGACGCTGGCCTGGCAGAAGGTCCGCTCGATCCGCCCGATCCAGACCTACCTCGACCATGAACGCCGCCGGAGGGACCGGCGCTCCCCGCCGCGACCCCCGTCGGCCAGCACATCCATTCGAGCCGACCGCGACCTCGAATCCCTGAGGTTTATGGGCCGGGTGCCATCGCGTTTCGTGCCACGCTCGTTCCACAAGCAACCCCGTCAACGCCTGGGCGCTCTGTTCTCGCAAGTCAGTACTGGTGCCCCCGGCAGGATTCGAACCTGCGCTCCCGCCTCCGGAGGCCGGTCGACCGCGTGGTCTGTGGCCTCCACCAGCATCTTCGGGCACCGCAGGTTCGCCACGTGCCCCTCCGGACGCCCCTGGGCGACTCCGTTTCATGTCACGAGCCGTGCAACGGCTCCGTGCCGTCATGACGTCGCCGAACCCGCGTCGGCGGCTGGTGGGTGTCCGTCAGCCGAGCGCGCTGGTGAGCTCCGCGCCGGTCTTCTCGCGGACCTCGTCCTCGGTGACGCCGTCGGCCAGCTCGCGCAGCACGAGCCCGGCCTCGGTGACGTCGATGACGGCGAGGTCGGTGATGATGCGCTGCACGACGCCCTGGCCGGTCAGCGGCAGGTCGCACTTCTCGACGATCTTGTGGGAGCCGTCGCGGGCGGTGTGCTCCATGAGCACGATGACGGTCTTGGCGCCGTGGACCAGGTCCATCGCGCCGCCCATGCCCTTGACCATCTTGCCCGGGATCATCCAGTTCGCGATGTCGCCGGTCTGGGAGACCTGCATCGCGCCGAGGATCGCGGTGTCGACCTTGCCGCCGCGGATCATCCCGAAGCTCAGCGCGGAGTCGAAGAAGCTGGCGCCGGGCAGCGTCGTCACCGTCTCCTTCCCGGCGTTGATCAGGTCCGGGTCGACCTCGGCGTCGTAGGGGTACGGGCCGACGCCGAGCAGGCCGTTCTCCGAGTGCAGCACCATGCCCACGCCGTCGGGGACGTAGTTGGGCACCAGGGTCGGCAGCCCGATCCCGAGGTTGACATAGGTTCCGTCGCGCAGCTCCTGGGCCGCGCGGGCGGCCATCTGCTCGCGGGTGAGGCTCACTTGTTCATCGTCTCCTGGGTGGTGCGCTTCTCGATGTGCTTGCGCCCGACTTCCTCGCCGGTCAGCTCGACCACCCGGTGGGTGAAGATGCCGGGCAGGTGGACCTCGTCGGGGTCGATCTCGCCGGGCTCGACGAGCTGTTCGACCTCGGCGATCGTCAGCCGGCCGGCCATCGCGCACAGCGGGTTGAAGTTGCGCGCGGACTTGTTGAACACGAGGTTGCCGTGCCGGTCGCCCTTCGCGGCCCGGACCAGGGAGACGTCGATGTCCAGCGCGGTCTCCAGCACGTGGGGCTTGCGGACCTTCGTGCCGTCGGCCTGGGTGGACCTCGAACTCGCGGACCTCCTTGGCCGCGGAGGTCGCGACGACGTTGCCCCCGGTGTCGTAGCGCCACGGCAGGCCGCCGTCGGCGATCATCGTCCCGACGCGCCGGCCAGGGTGTAGAACGCCGGGATGCCGGTGCCCGCGGCGCGCAGCCGCTCGGCCAGCGTGCCCTGCGGGGTCAGCTCGACCTCGACCTCGCCGCCGAGGTACTGGCGGGCGAACTCCTTGTTCTCACCGATGTAGGAGGCGGTCACCCGGGAGATACGGTGCTGCTCGAGCAGCACGCCCAGGCCCCAGCCGTCGACCCCGCAGTTGTTCGAGGCGACCTTCAGGTCGGTGGTGTCGGTCCGGTTCAGCGCGTCGATCAGCACGATCGGCACCCCCGAGAGCCCGAAGCCCCCGACGGCCAGCGAGGACCCGGACGGGATGCCGGCCACCGCCTCGTCCGCCGACGCCCACACCTTGTCGATAGCGCTCATGCGTCGTCCCTGTCGTGGTGGAGTGGGCGGTCAGGCGAGGTTGGTCCAGATGCTCTTGACCTCGGTGAAGGCTTCGATGGCTTCCCAGCCCATCTCGCGGCCCAGCCCGGAGGCCTTCATCCCGCCCCAGGGGGCCGCGGCGTCGAGGAAGGGCGGCATGTTGACGTAGACGGTGCCGGCGTGGACCTGGCGGGTGAGCCTGTTCGCGAGGCGCACGTCGCGGGTCCAGACGACCGCGGCGAGGCCGTAGTCGGTGTCGTTGGCGAGCTCGACGAGCTGGTCGGGGTCGTCGTAGGGCAGCACGGACAGCACCGGGCCGAAGATTTCCTCGCGGGCGATGCGCATGTCCTGGCGAACTCCGCCGAAGACAGTGGGCCGGTAGAAGTTGCCCGAGGCCAGGTCGCCGTCGCCGCGGCTGCCGCCGGTGAGCAGTTGCGCGCCTTCCTGCTGCCCGATCTGGACGTAGGAGTCGACCCGGTCGACCTGCTCGGCGGTGACCAGCGGGCCGAGCTGGGTGCCGTCGTGGGCGCCGTCGCCGAGGACCATCGAGGAGGCGGCGGCGGCGAGCTTCTCGGAGAACTCGTCGGCGCGGCGGGCGTCGACGTAGAAGCGGGTGTAGGCCGCGCAGACCTGCCCGGAGTTGAGCAGGCCGCCCATGATGTTGCCTTGCACCGCGGCGTCGAGGTCGGCGTCGGCGGTGATGATGCTGGGGGCCTTGCCGCCGAGCTCGAGCGAGACCTTCTTCAGTGCCCGGCCGGCCTCGGCCGCGATCTCCCGGCCGACCTCGGTGGAGCCCGTGAAGGAAATCTTCGCGACGCCGGGGTGGGACACGAGCGCCTTGCCGGCCTCGGGGCCGCCGGTGACGACGTTGACGACGCCGGCCGGAACGCCGGCCTCTTCCATGAGCTCGGCCAGGCGCAGTGTGGACAAGGGGGTCTGCTCGGCGGGCTTGATGACCACGGTGTTGCCGGTGGCCAGCGCGGGCGCGATCTTCCACACCGCGATCATGAGGGGGAAGTTCCAGGGTGTGATCAGCCCGCAGACCCCGAGGGGTTCGCGGCGGCTGCGGTAGTCGACGTCGGGGATCGACAGCGGCACGGTGACGCCGGTGATCTTGGTGGTCCAGCCGGCGTAGTAGCGGAAGTGCTCGACCACGTTGGGCACCGAGATCCCGCTGCTGATCGCGAGCGGCTGGCCCTGGTCAGCGGTCTCGAGGCGCGCGAGCTCGTCGGCGTGGGCCTCGATGATGTCGGCGACGTCGAGCAGCAGCTTCTGGCGCTGCGCGGGCAGCATGTCCGCCCACTCCGGGGAGCGGAAGGCGGCGCCGGCCGCGACGACGGCGGCGTCGACGTCGGCGGCGGTGGCCTCGGGGAGCTCGGCGAGGACCTCGCCGGTGGCGGGGTTGCGGGTGGCGAAGGTGGAGCCGGAGCCGCCGGTCCACGTGCCGCCGATCAGCATGTCGGTGGGCATGGAAGTTCCTCTCGGGCGTCGTCGGCGACGCCTCGTGCAGTGGGAGGTGGGGACGTCAGTCGGCGGCGGGGGCGATGGTCCCGGCGACCTCGCCGAACCCGATGCGCCGGCCGTCGGGGCCGGGGGCGGTGGCGGAGATGACCACGTCGTCGCCGTCGAGCAGGAAGGTGCGCTGCTCGCCCTTGACGGTGACGGGCTCGGCGCCGCCCCAGGTGAGCTCGATGAACGCGCCGCGCTGGTGGCGTTCGGGCCCGGAGATGGTGCCCGAGGCGTAGAGGTCGCCGGGGCGGGTGGAGGCCCCGTTGACGCTGAGGTGGGCGAGCATCTGCGCCGGGGACCAGTACATGTCGCGGTAGGGCGGGCGGGAGACCTCCTCGCCGTTCCACTCGACGACCAGCTCGACGTCCAGGCCGTGGTCGTGGGTGCCGCGCAGGTAGGGCAGCGGTGCGGGGTCCTGGCGGGGCAGCGGTACCCGGGCGGTGTCGAGGGCGGCGAGCGGGACGACCCAGGGTGAGATCGAGGTGGCGAAGCTCTTGCCCAGGTGCGGGCCGAGCGGGACGTACTCCCAGGCCTGCAGGTCGCGGGCGGACCAGTCGTTGACGATGACGGCGCCGAAGACGTGGTCGGCGAGGTCGTCGACGTCGATGCGGGTCCCGAGCGCGGACCCGGTGCCGACGACGAAGCCGAGCTCGGCTTCGATGTCGAGCCGTCGGGTGGGCCCGTAGGTGGGGGCGTCGTCGCCGGGGGCCTTGCGCTGCCCGCAGGGGCGCACGATGGGGGTGCCGGAGACGACGACGGTGCCGGCGCGGCCGTGGTAGCCCACGGGCAGGTGCTTCCAGTTGGGCATCAGCGGCTCGCTGTCGGGGCGGAAGAGTCGCCCGAGGTTCGAGGCGTGGTGCTCGCTGGCGTAGAAGTCGACGTAGTCGCCGACGGTGAACGGCAGGTGCAGGACCACCGCCCCGGGGCCGACCCGGGGGTGCAGGTGCGGGCGGACCGGGTCGGCGTTCGCGGGGTCGACGAGCAGGTCGATCACCTCGGCGCGCAGCGCGTCCCAGGTGGGCCTGGTCTCGGCGAGCAGCGCGTCGAGGGAGCCGCCGGCGACGAGCCGGGCGTGGGACGAGCCGACCGCGGCCAGTGCCGCGGCGAGGTCGAGGACCTGGTCGCCGACCGCGATCCCGACGCGTCGGGCGGGGTCGGCGGGGGTGCTGAACACGCCGTAGGGCAGGTTCTCCAGCCCGAACAGGGTGTCCTCGGGCAGGTCGAGCCAGGTCATCGGTTGTTCTCCGGGGCGTCGGCGCCGAGTAGGCCCAGGGCCTCGAGGTCGGCGATCGGTTCGGGGATGCTGCAGGTGCCGAAGGAGACGAACACCGTCCGCGCGGCCCGCCAGCGCGCCGTGCCGGGCCCGATCGCGGCGACCGCGTCGGCCATCGCGGCGGTGTCGGTCACGGTCAGCGCCTCGGCGACCTCGGCGCTGCTCGCGTCACGGGCGGCGGCGTCGGCGGCGAGCAGCAGGTTGAGGTAGCCGTGGTGGACGAACCCGGTCTCGGGGTCGGTGTGGTGGACCGCGTGGTGCAGGCCCGCGGTCGCCTTGCACCCGATCCCGCGCTCGCGGCACGCGATCAGCGCGTCCGCCAGTTCGTCGGCGGCGGGGAAGGCGGCCGCGGACAGGCCTCCGGTGCGCAGCTTGGCCCGGATCGCGGTGCCGGACAGCGCGTCGAAGAACGACGGCCGGCGAGCGTCACGGGGGACCTCGACCGCTGCGGTGACCTCGTCGGGAAGCGAGCGGGCGAGGGTGTCGATGACCTGCGCGGGGGACGCCGTCGAGGGCCCGACCTCGACCGATCGCAGGGCGAGTTGAGGCTCGGAGATCACCGCGGCGAGCGCCTCGGGCAGGTCCTCGATCGGTGCGATGATCCCGACGTCGAGCGGCGCGGTGTCCTGCGGGTGATCCTCGAGGGTGCCGAGGAGCTCCCGGAGGCGTGCTGCGGGGACGAGGAACGCGCCGACCATCGCGTCGTGGCTCCCGGCCCGGTGGGCCCGGTGGGCCGGGACGGCCAGGGCGAGGGGCATGTCGCCGGGTGGGAAGAGCGCCGCGTCGTCGAGCAGCCCGGCCCAGTCCGCGGTCGTCGGGAGCGGCCGCGCCTGCGCGCCCGCGGGGTGGGCGCTCATCGGGCGGGTCCCCGTCCCGACCAGCTCCAGGCGTAGCGGCCGTCGTCGGAGACCCGGCCGGCCTCGCCGAGCTCCAGCGGACGGAAGGTGTCGACCATGACGGCGAGCTCGTCGACCTCCTGCACGCCCAGGGATCGCTCGACCGCACCCGGCTGCGGGCCGTGGGAGTGGCCACCGGGGTGCAGGCTGATCGAGCCCGGCCCGATGCCCGAGCCCTTGCGGGCCTCGTAGTCCCCTTCGCAGTAGAACATGACCTCGTCGGAGTCGACGTTGGCGTGGTAGTAGGGGACCGGGACCGAGAGCGGGTGGTAGTCGACCTTGCGGGGCACGAAGTTGCAGACCACGAAGCCCGCGCCCTCGAAGACCTGGTGCACGGGCGGCGGCTGGTGCACCCGTCCGGTGATGGGCTCGAAGTCGGCGACGTTGAACGTGTAGGGGTACAGGCACCCGTCCCAGCCGATGACGTCGAAGGGGTGGGTCGGGACCACGTAGCGGGTCCCGACGACGCCGCGCGAGCCGCGGTGTTTGACCAGCACCTCGACGTCGGTCTCGTCGGAGACGACGGGGTCGCCGGGGCCGTGCAGGTCGCGTTCGCAGTAGGGGGAGTGCTCGAGCAGCTGGCCGTAGCGCGAGAGGTAGCGGTGGGGCGGGGCGATGTGGGAGTTGGCCTCGATGACGTAGCAGCGCAGCGGCTCGGTACCGGCGGGCACCCAGCGGTGGGTGACCGCGCGGGGAATGATCGCGTAGTCGCCCTGGCGGACCTCGAGGGGACCGAAGACGGTCTCGACGGTGCCGCTGCCGGCCTCGATGTAGACGCATTCGTCGCCGAGGGCGTTGCGGTAGAGCGGGCTGGTCTCGCCGGCCGCGACGTAGGAGATCCGGACGTCGCCGTTGCCCAGCACGAGACGGCGGCCGGTGACGGCGTCGGCGCGCTTGTACTCCTCGCCGGGGAACAGCGTGTGCAGCGCGAGGTGGCGCGGCAGCAGCGGGGTGTTCTCGGTGGTGGTCTGGTCGGGCAGCTCCCACGCGGTGGCGTCGACGATGGCCGAGGGCACGCCGCGGTGGTAGAGCAGCGAGGAGTCCGAGGAGAACCCCTCCTCGCCCATCAGCTCCTCGTAGTAGAGGCCGCCGTCCTCGGTGCGGAACTGGGTGTGGCGCTTGGCCGGGACCTCGCCGGCGCGTCGGTAGTGGGGCACGGGGTTCTCCTCAGCGGGCGGCGGCGTCGTGCGGGGCGGTGTCGTGCGGGGCGGTGGTGGTGGGGGAGGCGGCGTCGGGCCGCGCGACGGCGCGGGCCAGGGCGGCGGGGATGCGGTCGGTCTCGTCGGCGGAGAGGACCGCGGCGATGTGGGCGTCGGGGCGGATCACCCAGACCTCGCCGGGGCGGGCCCCGAGCGCGGCGGTCAGCTCGCGGTCGGGGTCGATCTCGGCGAGGGCGAGGACCCGGACCGGGCCCGACGCGGCGCCGGCGTCGCGGACGGCGCGCGCGGCCGCGTCGTCCGCCCCGGGGGCGACCAGCAGCAGGAAGCCGTCGCGGGCCAGGGCCCGCAGCCGGGTGGTCCCGCCCGCGGGGGCGCGGACCGGGACGTCGGGCACCAGCACACCGGGCAGCGCGGGCGGGGTCGCTCCCCGCTCGGGGCGCCCGCCGAAGCGCCGGTCGGGGTGGGGGGTGGTCAGCGGGGAGTCGACATACCAGAAGGGTTCGGCCAGCCGCCCGGAGTCCACGTGTGGTCGCACGTTCTCGTCGGTGGCGGCGCGGTGGAGGATGTCGCGGCGGCGCTGGGCGCGCAGCTCGTCGGGCGGGACGAGGAAGTCCATGGTGGCGCCGGTGACGTCGAGGTTCTCCGCGGCGGCGGCGTGGCGCTCGTCGTGGTAGCTCTCGAGCAGTTCCTCGCCGGCCCAGCCGTGCAGGACGTAGGCCAGCTTCCAGGCGGCGTTCTCGGCGTCGGCGACCCCGGAGTTCAGGCCGCGGGCCCCGAACGGGGAGACCAGGTGGGCGGCGTCGCCGGCCACGAGGACCTTCCCGACGCGCATCCGGTCGACCTGGCGGGAGTGGAAGCGGTAGACCGAGGTCCACACGATCTCGTAGTCGGCGTCGCCGACGATCTTGCGGATGCGGGCGTCGAGGGCGCCGGAGGCGCGCTCGACGTCGAGGTCGTAGTCGGCGGGGACCTGCCAGTCGATGCGGTACACCGAGTCCGGGCAGGGGTGGATGAGCACCTGGCGGCCCGGGTTCCAGGCGGGGTCGAAGTAGAAGCGGCGCTCGTGGGCCCAGCCGGGCAGCTCGGCGCGGATGTCGGCGATGAGGAAGCGGTCGTCGAAGGTCTGGCCCTCGAAGCTGACCCCGAGCAGGGTGCGCAGTTCGTCGCTGCGCGCGCCGGCGCAGACCACGACGTAGGGCGAGGCGCAGCCGGACCGGTTCGTCGTGGCCGTCGGCGGCGCAGGTGACCGTGGCGCCGTCGTCGTCCTGGGCGATGTCGACCACCTGGTGGCCCCACCGCAGCGTGATCAGCGGCTCCGCGTCGATGTGTTCGTCGAGGATCTCCTCGGTGCGGGTCTGGGAGATGTTGACGAACGGGGGGAAGGCTGGACGCCCGGGCTCGGTGAACCGGTAGCTGAACAGCTCGTGCTCGCGGTGGAAGGTGCGCGCGGTGGTCCAGGTGACGCCCTCTGCGGCGATCGCGGCGCCGGCGCCGACGGCTTCCCAGATGTCGAGGACGTCGCGCTGTTGGCACAGCGCCTTCGAGCCGACCTTGTCGCGCTCGGGGCGGCGGTCGAGGACGGTGGAGGGCACGCCCCAGCGCGCCAGCAGCAGCGCGGTGGTCTGCCCGACCGGTCCGGCGCCGACGATCACGACAGGGTTGGCCAGTCCGTCTAGACATGGGGACCTCTCTGCGGTGAGGGGGAGCGGACGGCGGGCAGGTCAGTCCTGCAGCTGGGCCCAGACCTCCTGGTCGCGGGCGGTGGTCCAGATGACCGGGCGCTCGATGCCGGAGAGCTCGTCCCAGACCCGGGAGACGTCGAAGGGCAGGCAGTGCTCGAAGATCGGCCAGTGGCCGTAGCGCGGGGCCAGCGCGGCGTGGGTGGCCTCGAAGGCCTCCTTGAGGGTGCCGCCGCGCTGCTGCACGGCGCCGACCTCGCGCAGCATGACCTCGATGAAGCCGCGGGTCTGCTCGATCGCGGCGTCGACCTCGTCGCGGCCCTGGCTGACCGCCCCGCGCCCCCCGATGAGCTGCTCGGCGCCCAGGGCCTTGAGGTTGTCCAGGGTGGAGCTGGCCCAGTCGCGGTGGAACGCGTCGCCGGTGTAGAGCGCGGCCTCGGCCTCGACGAGGTCACCGGCGAACAGGATCCGGTGGCGGGGCAGCCAGGCGGTGATGTCGCCCTCGGTGTGCCCGCGGCCGTGGTACTGCAGCACCAGGTCGCCGCGGTCGCCGCCGAGGTCGATGGTCAGCCGGTCGGCGAAGGTCAGCGTCGGCCAGGTCAGCCCGGGGACGCTCTCGGCGGCCTCGGCCAGGCGCGGCATCCGCGCGAACTCCGACTCCCAGTCCTGCTTGCCGCGCTCGGCGACCAGGTCACGGGTGATCTCGTGGGAGACGATGACCTCGGCGTCGAAGGCGCTGGCGCCCAGGACCCGCACCGCGTGGTAGTGGCTCAGGACCAGGTAGCGCACCGGCTTGTCGGTGTGCTCGCGCAGCTTGGCCAGCCACTTGCGCGCGGCGACCGGGGTGGCGAGCGCCTCGAAGCACACGAGGAAGTCCTCGCCCTCGACGGCGCCGATGTTCGGGTCGCCCTCGGCGGTCAGGGCGTAGACGCCGTCGGCGAGGACTTCGAGGGTCTGCTCCTTGGCCGCGGTATCGGCCGACGAGGCGAACGGCTTGGACGACATCTCGGGCTCCTCGAGGGGGACGGGCTGACGGGGATCGGGATAGGCCGCGCTGGACGTCGTCCTCATGGAGTCGACGAACGCCTCGGCCTCTGCGAGGCGATCAAATGTTTGATGTGTGCCTACGGTAGAAGCTCTCGACGTTCTACGCCAGAGGGTCGTCAAAACTTTTATTTGTCGATCAACGTTGCGTGATCGAACGCTGCGTGATCGACAAGAGTGCGCCCGAGGCGCGCCGGCGGGGCCAGCGCGGGGTCAGCGCCGACGGACCCACGGCTGTGTGGCCGCTGCGGCCGCTAGTTCCCCGAGCACCCGGTTGAGCGACTCGAGTGCCTCGGGGTCGAGCAGGCCGGCCCATTCGGCCTCGCGCTCGTTGTGGGCCCGGAATGTCTCCTCGAGCACCCGCCTGCCCTCGACGGTCAGGGAGAGCACGACCCCCCGCCCGTCGCGGGGGTCGGGGGAGCGCTCGAGCATCCCCGAGGTGACCAGGGTGTTGGTGAGACTGGAAACCGCGGCGCGACTCATCCCGGTCAGTTGCGCGGACTGTCGGGACTCCAGGGGCCCGGAGATCCACAAGGTGAACGCCAGCCGGAACGCCGACCAGCTCCACCCGGCGGGCCGGTGGACCGTGGACTCCAGGTCGTAGACCACCGCGTTGGCGATGCGGTGCAGCAGCATCACCAGGCGCATCGCCGCCAGGTCGGTCTCGGGCAGACGCTCGGCGGCGGTGCTCAGCGCGGTCTCGGCGAACGAGAGGAACTCCGGATCGGCGGGCTCCTCGCCGCGGGCGAGGTGCTCGGTCCGGCCCGGGAGCGGGGCGGTGACCCCATTGGTTGGGGTGAGGCGCTCGACAGCGCTGCCGTTGACCTGCGGTGATGCGTCCCGGGGCCGCGAGACGGCTCGGGACAGGCCCTGCAGGTGGTCCTCGATCATCCGGCGGCCGGCGTCGGGGCCGGCGGGGCCGGGGGAGAGCAGGGTCAGGGCCTGGGCGCCGTTGAGCAAGGCCAGGAGCTGCTCGACGAGCACCCCGTCGGCGCTCTCGGCCCCCAGCCGGCCGTCGGCGCGGGCCTCGGCGAACAAGCCCGCGAGGCGCTCGCGCCAGCGGTCCATCGAGCGGTCGAAGGCCTCGGCCAGATCGGGCTCGGTCAGGGCGCGGCTCCAGAACGGCAGCACCACGCGCGCCTCGAGCACCGTCGTGTCGGTGAGCGGGAGGACCTCCTCGCAGAACACCCGCACCGCGTCGAGGCCGCGGCGATCTCCCAGGCGCTGCTCGATGCGTTGGTTGGTGGCCGCGAAGACGTGCTCGAACGCGGCCTGCACGATCTCGTTCTTGCCCGGGAAGTAGCGGGTCAGCGCGCCGTGGGTGACCCCGAGGGCCGCGGCGATCTCCCGCATCGTCGTGCCCTCGAGGCCACGCTCGGCGATCAGCCGCCACGTCGCCTCGACGATCTCGGCCCGGCGGCGGACATGGTCGACGACCTTGGGCATCAGCGACTCACCTCCCGGTCACGTTTCGAGAGTAGGTCCTCGCGTCGCGGACGGTGACACCGCGTCACGACAAGAGATCGACTTCACTCGTAACAGAATCGTCACACACGGAAACGCTGCCATGTGGTTCCGTATCCACCTGGATACGAAAGGAGGGGCAGATGACGACTACCGACAGCGCCGTCGCCGCGGTCCGGCATCCGCTGGAGCGCCTGGACACCGAGGAGGTCGCGCTCGCCCGGAATGTCATGGTCGAGGCCGAGGTGCTGCCCGACACCGCCCGGGTGGTGTACCTGGGCCTGGAAGAGCCCGACAAGCGGGCGCTGGCCCCGGGAGCGCCGCGCCCGCCCCGGCAGGTCTGGGCCCTGGTCCACGACGTCGCCCACAGCGGGGGCCTGGACCTGCGGGTCGACCTCGACCAGCGCGCGGTCCTCTCGCAGACCCGGCTGGACCCGGCCGCCGACGGGCAGCTGCCCGTGCTCGACGAGGAGTTCGGGCTGGTCGAGGAGATCCTCTCCACCGACCCCCGTTGGCTGGCAGCGCTCGCCGACCGCGGTCTCGACGTCGTCGACGTGCGAGTGGCCCCGCTCTCGGCCGGGGTCTACGACTATCCCGAGGAGGTCGGCCGGCGCATCCTGCGCGGGCTGGCGTTTCGTGCAGCAGTACCCCACCGATCACGCCTGGGCCCACCCCGTCGACGGCTTGGTCGGCTACGTCGACGTCGTCAACCGCATCGTGGACCAGGTCATCGACCTCGGGGCCGTGCCGGTGCCCACGGAGTCCGGGAACTTCGACGACCCGGCGGTCACCGGCCCGGCGCGCACCACCCAGAAGCCCATCGAGATCACCCAGCCCGAGGGGCCCAGCTTCACCCTCGAGGGGAATCTGCTGCGCTGGGAGAACTGGTCGGTGCGCATCGGGTTCGACCCGCGTGAAGGACTGGTGCTGCACCAGATCGCGTTCCGCGACGGCGAGCGCGACCGACCCATCATCCACCGTGCCTCGATCGCCGAGATGGTCGTGCCCTACGCCGACCCCTCACCGATCCGCTCCTGGCAGAACTACTTCGACACCGGCGAGTACCTCATCGGCCGCTACGCCAACGCCCTCGAACTCGGCTGCGACTGCGTCGGCGACATCACCTACCTCGACGCCGTCATCGCCGACGAGTTCGGCCACCCCCGCACCCTGCCCAACGCGATCTGCCTGCACGAAGAGGACTACGGCATCCTCTGGAAGCACACCGACCTGTGGGCCGGCTCCTCGGAGACCCGCCGCCAGCGCCGCATGGTCATCTCGTTCTTCACCACCATCGGCAACTACGACTACGGCTTCTACTGGTACCTCTACCTCGACGGCACCATCGAGTGCGAGGTCAAGGCCACCGGCGTCGTGTTCACCTCCGCCTACCCCGCCGAGGGCTACGACTTCGCCTCCCAGCTCGCCCCCGGCCTCGGCGGCCCGTACCACCAGCACCTGTTCTCCGCCCGCCTCGACATGACCGTCGACGGTGCCACCAACACCGTCGAGGAGGTCGAGACCGAGCGCGTCCCGATGGGGCCGCGCAACCCCCGCGGCAACGCCTTCACCCAACGCGTCACCCCACTGACCACCGAAGCCCAGGCCCAGCGCCTGGCCGACAACCGCGTCGGACGCGTCTGGCACATCACCAACCCCGGCTCACGCAACCGGCTCGGCGACCCGGTGGCCTACGCCCTGCTGCCCGAGGGCCAGCCCGAGCTGCTCGCCGACGAGGGCTCCTCGATCCACGCCCGCGCGACTTTCGCGACCAAGCACCTGTGGGTGACCGCCTTCGACCCCGCCGAGCGCTACGCCGCCGGCGACTTCGTCAATCAGCACGCCGGTGGCGCCGGCCTGCCCGCCTTCACCGCCGACGACCGCGACATCACCGACACCGACGTCGTCGTCTGGCACACCTTCGGCCTCACCCATTTCCCCCGCCCCGAGGACTGGCCGATCATGCCCGTCGATCACACCGGCTTCCGGCTGCGCCCCGTCGGCTTCTTCGACCGCAACCCCACCCTCGACGTCCCGCCCTCGACGAGCGCGCACTGCTCGTCGAAGCCCACCGCCCACGAGACCCTGCCCGGAGCCGACCGTGACTGACACCACCGGCGGCTCGCCCGCCCCCACCGCCCAGCCCGACACGCCCAGCGCCGACTCCGGGCACACCCTGCGCGGCTCCATCGGAGTCGCCGGGATCGTCTTCATGGTCATCGCCGCCGCCGCGCCGCTGACCTCCATCGGTGGCGCCCTGCCGGTGCTGCTCGCCCTGGGCAACGGGCCCGGCGCGCCCCTGGCCTACATCGTCGTCGCCGTGGTCCTGCTCGTGTTCAGCGTCGGCTACGCCGCAATGAGCCACCACATCGTCGACGCCGGCGCCTTCTACGCCTACGTCACCCGCGGCCTCGGTGCCGCCACCGGGCTCGGCGCGGGCGGGCTGGCCTTGCTGACCTACACCGCCATCCAGGCCGGCATCTACGGCCTGGCCGCCAGCACCCTGCACGACATCGTGGTCAAGTACGGCGGCCCCGACATCCCGTGGTGGGTCTGGGCCGCGGTGCTGCTGGTCGTGGTCGCGCTCCTCGGGTACCGCAGCATCGACGTCGGCGCCAAGGTCCTCGGCGTCCTGATCGTCCTCGAGATCGGCGTCGTCGTGGTGCTGATCCTCGGCGTGGTCATCCACGGCGGCCCCGAGGGCTGGTCGGGGACCTCGTTCACCCCGACCAGCTTCTTCTCCGGTGCCCCCGGCATCGCGGTCATGTTCGCCGTCGCCTCGTTCATCGGGTTCGAGGCCACCGCCATCTACGGCGAGGAAGCCCGTAACCCCAAGCGCACCGTGCCGGCCGCGACCTACATCGCCGTCTGCGTGATCGGCGTGTTCTACGCCGTGGCCAGCTGGGCTGTCGTCGTCGCCTACGGTCCCAGCAAGATCACCGACGCGGCCAACGGCGACACCACCGGCCTGGTCTTCGACGCCGCCACCCGCTACGTCGCGCCCGTGATGGCCGACATCATGCAGATCCTGCTGCTGACCAGCCTGTTCGCCGCGCTGCTCGCCTTCCACAACGCCATCTCGCGCTACCTCTACGCCCTCGGACGCCAGGGCGCCGCCCCCGAGCGGCTCGCCCGCACCCACCCCCGCCACGGCTCGCCCTACATCGCCTCGATCACCCAGAGCATCTCGGCGGTCGTCGTGCTCGCCGTCTTCGCCCTCCTGGGCGCCGACCCCGTGCTCGTCCTGTTCACCTGGATGTCGGGCATGGCCACCGTCAGCATCCTCTGCCTCATGGTGCTCACCGCGCTGGCGATCATCGTGTTCTTCGCCCGCCACCGCGTCGACACCCGGGCCTGGAACACCCGCATCGCGCCCGTACTCGGACTCCTCGGGCTGCTGGGGATCCTCGTCCTGGTGATCGCGAACTTCACCACCCTGATCAGCGGCAGCGGCGTGCTCGCGGCTGTCCTGCTCGCCGTCGTGGTCGTCTCGTTCCTGGTCGGGCTGGTGGTCGCCGCGATCCGGCGCCCCTCCCGCACCGGCGCCGTGCCCGGCCACCAGACCGGGCTCACCCCTGCCCAGGCCACCTCCGACGACTGAAGGACGCCGAGGCCCCGTCCGCCCGCAGTCGGAGACCCCCACCCTCACTGCGCTCCGCCCCCACCCAGGGTGCACACCGGCACCCATGATCGAGGAACGCCCATGTCCGCATCGCCCGCCCCTGCTCACCCCGACCGGGGAACTCACCTGTTCATCGCGGCCTTCAGCGCCGCCCTCTACTCGGTGCTGCTGATCGCGCCCGTCGTCGCCGGGAAACTCACCACGCAGTTCGGCCTGTCGCCCAGCCAGGTCGGGCTGCTGTTCTCCCTGGAGCTCGGCGCGTTCAGCTTGGCCACCGTCCCGGCCTACCTGTGGCTGCGCCGGGTGGACCTGCGCACCGCCGCCTATCTCGGGCTGGCCGGAGTCGTCGCGGGCAATCTCGTCTCGGGCCTGATCGACTCGTTCGCCTGGCTCGTGGCGGTGCGTTTCCTGACCGCCCTTGCCGCCGGCTCCATCACCGTCATCATCCTCTCGCTCGGCGGCCGCACCGCCGACCCGGGCCGCAGTTTCGGCCTCTTCGTCGTGTGCCAGCTCGCCATGGGGGCCCTGATCCTCGCGGTGTTCCCCCTGGTCTTCGCGGACGCCCCGGTCTCGGCCGTCTACTGGACGCTGGCGGGCATCACCGCGCTGTGTGCCCCCACCGTGCGCTTGATCGACGGGAACCTGCTGCGCCGGGAGAGCCCGGCGGCGCCCGTCGCGGCCACCGGTCCAGGGCCTCGCCGAGTCGTGTTCGTGCTGGGGCTCGCCGCCGTGCTCTGCTTCTACATCGGACTGAGCGCGGTGTGGACCTTCCTCGAACAGATCGGGACCGCGGCCGGGAACTCCGGCAACACCGTCTCGGTGATCCTGGCCGTCGCCACGGTCGCCGGAATCGCCTCTGCCCTGACCGCGACGGTGCTCGGCGACTCCCCCCGTCGCACCTGGTTCCTCGCCGGCGGCTACGTGGCGATGGCGATCAGCGTCGTGCTGCTCTTCGGCGCCCCCGCCGCGGCGCGGCTGGCGATCGCCGCGGTCGTGTTCAAGTTCGCCTGGACGTTCATCCTGCCCTACCTGCTCTCCGCGCTCTCGGAGCTGAGCAGCGGCGGCCAGGTCATGAACACAACCAACCTCATGATCGGCACCGGCTTCGCCATCGGCCCACTGCTCGGCGGCGTACTGATCCAACAGGCCGGTGGCGGATTCGGCACCATGCTGACCATGTCGCTGATCGGGGTCCTCGCCTCGATGGGCCTCATCCTGGCCGCCCGCCCCGGCGCACACAGCGTCCGGCATCAGCAGCCCCTGGCGACCGACGAGGACGTGCCGGCATGACCGGCACCGACCGCACCATCCACCACAACGCCGTGATCTACACCCTCGATCCGGAGGCCCCCTGGGCCTCGGTGCTCGTCGTCGAGAACGGCCGAGTCGCGGCCGTGGGAGGCGAGGACCTCCTCGAGCCCGGCACAGCGCTCGTCGACCACGGCGGCGCGTTCCTCATGCCCGGCCTCGCCGACGTGCACAACCACCATCTGCTCGCGGGCCGAGCCGACCTCTTCGAGCTACAGCTCGACGGGCACGCCGACCTGTCCGGGCTGCTCGCCACGGTCAAGACCTGGGCCGACGACCTCGGGCCGGACGCGTGGGTCGTCGGCGGCGGGTGGGGGAGCACCCTGATCCCCGAACTCTCCCGGCCCTCGGCGCTCGCCGCGCTCGACGCCGCGGTCGGCGGCCGCCCGGTGCTCCTGCGCGACGACAGCTGTCACAACCGATGGGTCAGCTCCGCTGCCCTCGCACTGGCCGGCATCGACAGCGACAGTCCCGACCCCGCCGACGGCGAGATCGTCCGTGACCCGGACACACGTGCCCCCGTCGGCCTGCTCATCGAGTCGGCCCTCCTCCCCGTCGAGCGGGCGTTCGCCGCGGCGATGCCGTCCACGGTGGAGCGCGACGCCGCGGCCAGCGCACGCGGCATCGAGATACTCCATTCGTTCGGGATCACGGCGTTCCAGGATGCTGCGGCGTCGCTGCCGATGCTCGCGGGGCTGCGCCATCTCGACGTTGCCGGTGATCTCCACGCCTGGGTCGTGACCTCGCTGCAGGTCAACGACAAGATTTTCGGTACCCATCCGCTGGGTCGGGACCTGATGAACGTGCGTGAGCGGTACCGCACGCCGCATCACCGGCCGGACTTCGTGAAGATCTTCCTGGACGGGGTACCGACCTCGCGGACCGCGGCGTTCCTCGAGCCCTATCTGTCGGACCACGGGCAGGACCCGGACTGGTGCGGCACGACCACCATGACCCTCGAGGAACTCGCCGGTTGGCTGCTCACGGTCGCCGAGGAGGGGATGTCCGCGAAGGTCCACTGCACCGGGGACGGCTCGGTACGTCTGATGCTCGATGCGGTGGCCCAGGTCCGAGCCGCCGGGCACGTCGCGCCCCGCTTCCACATCGCACACGGGCAATACATTGCCGAGGATGACCTGCCGCGTCTGGCAGCTCTCGACGTGGTCGCCGACCTCTCGCCTCCTCTCTGGTTCCCGGGAGTCATCGTCGAGGCCATCTGCTCCTGTATCCCCCGTGAACGCGCCGAACGGCTGCACCCCAACCGGGACCTGATCGACAGCGGTGCCCTCCTCGCGGGCGGCTCCGACTGGCCGGTCATGCCCTCCCCGAACCCGTGGTACGGCATCCAGGGCCTCGTCGAGCGCGCCGACCCCTCTGGAGAGTTCCCGGGAACGCTCTGGCCGGAGCAGGCAATCACCCTGGCCGAGGCCCTGCACATCTACACCCTCGGAGCCTCGCAGGCGATGGGGATCGACGACCTCGCCGGTTCACTGGAAGTCGGTAAGTCCGCTGACTTCGTCGTCCTCGACCAGAACCCGTTCGCACCCACGACGCGGCTATCCGAAACCAGCGCTACCCAGACATGGTTTGCCGGCGCCTGCGTGTACGAACGGAACTCACGGTAGGCACCGAGGTGTAGATCGCTGTGCAGCGCGGTCGACGAGGAACGCGCTTACAGGGCCCCGCCAGAGGCCGCGGCTGTCGTCCTGTCGATGACGGCGACCTCGTCCCCATGCCCGGGGCCCAGTCTGACTGCGGACCTGGACTCGGGCCACCGGGACAACCGTGCCTACGCAACGAGATCGCCCGAAATGCTGCTCCCGGGGGCCAGGTGCGGCCCCGCATCACCTTCGGCATCGACCTCGCCCGGGCCGCCGATCTCCCGAGCCACTGGTTCGGGACCGTTCCAGGATGCGACAGTGCAGCCCGCGGGGAGCAGACCCTGCGGGGAGCAGACCCTGCGGGAGGTGGCGGTGTCCGAGGCGACGGTGAATCGCGCGCCGCTGGTGCAGGTCGCGGAGGCGATCGCGCCGAGAGTTCCGCAGATCGTCCGCGAACTGCTCGACCTGCTGCTGCACCAGGTCGATGAGCTGCGCGGGGACGAACTGGTCATCGGCCGGCTGCGCGCGAGCATCGAGTCGAACGTGTCGCAGCTGCTGCACCTGATGGAGCAGCCGGTTGACCTGCACCTCGTCGAGCCCCCGGCCGGGGCCCTGCAGTTCGCGCAGCAGCTGGCCCAGCGCGGCGTGCCGCTCAGCGCCCTCTGGCGCGCCTACCACCTGTGCAACGCGCGGTTCTTCATCATCTGCCTGCACGAACTGGCTCGGCCTGGCGACACGGCCATGGAACTCGCCGAGCAGGCGACGGCTCTGAGCGGCCTGCTCAACACCTACGTCGACCATGTCTGCGACCGCATCGGGACCACCTACGACATCGAGCGCGAACGCTGGTTCCGACAGCAGGATGCCGTCCGCACCGAGCGACTCTCCGAGCTGCTGGCAGGCCGGGTCGGCGGCACGGTGGAGGTGGAGGCCGCGCTGGGCTACCGGCTGACGGGCCGGCACCTCGCGGTGATCCTCTGGGACACCGCTGCGCCTGCGGACGTCGCGGACCTCGTGCGCCTCCAACGGCTGGTGACCAGTTACGCCGACCGGCTCGGATGTCGGGAGCAGCCGCTCGTGGTGCCGCGGGACCAGTCGACGGTGTGGGCGTGGCTCCCGCTGCCGGCCCGGTCGGCCGCCGACCACGCCGCGACGCTCGAGCAGCTCCTGTGCGGCGCCGCCTCGACGGTCCGGGGCGCGCTCGGCGATCCCGGTACGGCGGTGAAGGGCTTCATCTGCACGCACCGGCACGCCGCCGTGGCCAAGTCGGTGGCGCTCGCGGCCGGCGGTGTCACCTCGACGGTGATCCCGTACACGGCGGTCGGCGGCCTGAGTTTCCTCTGCCAGGACCTCGACCGCGCCCGGGAGTGGATCAGGGAGACGCTGGGTGCGCTGGCCGATCACGACGAGGCGCATGCCCGGCTGCGGGAGAGCGTCAGCGCCTTCCTGGACACCGGGGGCAGTCTGAGTGCCGCCGCCCAGCGGCTCGGGTGCCACAAGAACACCGTGTACCACCGTATCCAGCGGGCCGAGGAGGAGCTCGGGCGCGACGTCCGTGAACGGCGCGTCGACGTCGAGCTCGCCCTGCTCGCCTGTCAGTGGCTCGGGTCGGCGGTACTGGCCGGGGCCGCTCGGAGCTGACCTGCTCGACCTGCTCCGGTCGCGGGCGGGTTGACCCGGCTCAGCGTGGCCGGTTGTGCCGCCGGCACATCCGCCGCGGCAAACATGTCCGGTCAGCCCGATGACCGGCGGGGCGTGATGCGCTTCACTTGTGCGCAGTCGATGTGGTGCCGGTAACGAGCCGGGCGCCGGTCGGCAGCCGCACCGCAGCGGCCCGTGGCATGCGCACCCGGGCGGCCGGTGGGTTCCTTTTTCTCCCCCTGCCGAGGAGGCCTCATGTCTTCTGCCCCCGCCCCCGTCCGCCCTGCCGAGTACGACGCCGTCGTGGTCGGTGCCGGCTTCGCCGGGCTCTACACGCTGCACCGCCTGCGCCAGCAGGGCCTTTCCGTGCGGGTCTTCGAGGCCGGCAGCGGCGTCGGTGGCACCTGGTTCCACAACCGGTACCCGGGTGCGCGCTGCGACGTGGAGAGCCTGGACTACCAGTTCTCGTTCGACGACGAGCTGGTGCACGAGTGGAAGTGGAGTGAGCGTTATCCCCGGCAGGACGAGTTGCTGGCCTACCTCAACCACGTCGCCGACCGGTTCGAACTGCGCCCGGACATCCAGCTGAACTCCCGGGTCACCAACGCTGCCTTCGACGAGGCGACCAACCGGTGGACGGTGGAGACCGACCAGGGGGACCAGGTGTCGGCGGCCTACGTGGTCATGGCGACCGGCTGTCTGTCCGCCGCCCGGGTGCCGGCCTTCGAGGGGCTCGACAGCTTCCAGGGCGAGTGGCACCACACCGGCGCGTGGCCCGACGAGGGCGTCGACTTCACCGGCAAGCGGGTCGCGGTCATCGGCACCGGCTCCTCCGGGATCCAGTCGATCCCGGTCATCGCCCAGCAGGCCGGCGAGCTGCTGGTCTTCCAGCGGACGGCGAACTACAGCGTGCCGGCGTTCAACCGCCCGCTGACCGAAGAGGCGGAGAAGGCGGGCGTCGAGCACTTCGCCGAGCGGCGGAAGTTCACCCGGGAGTCCTTCCTCGGCCTGTCCGTCCCGGGCAACGACAAGTCCGCGCTGGAGGTCTCGCCGGAGGAACGGCAGGCCCTCTACGACGAGCGCTGGCAGATGGGCGGCCTGCCCATGTACGGCGCGTTCGTCGACATCATGGTCGACGAGCGCGCCAACGCGACCGCGCAGGAGTTCTTCGCGGCCAAGATTCGGGAGAAGGTGACCGACCCCGCGGTCGCCGACAAGCTGATCCCGAAGGGCTACCCCTTCGGCGGCAAGCGGATCTGCGTCGATGCCGGCTACTTCGAGACGTTCAACCGCGACGACGTCACCCTCGTCGACATCAACGAGCAGCCGATCCAGCGAGTCACTCCCAACGGCATCCTTGCCGGTGAGACCGAGTACCCCGTCGACGTCATCGTCTTCGCCACCGGTTTCGACGCCATGACCGGGGCGCTCGCGGCCATCGACATCCGCGGCCGCGCCGGCCGGACCCTGCAGGAGAAGTGGAGCGAGGGTCCGCGCACCTACCTCGGCATCGCCACCGCCGGGTTCCCGAACCTGTTCCTGATCACCGGCCCGGGCAGCCCGTCGGTGTTCAGCAACATGGTCGTCTCCATCGAGCAGCACGTGGACTGGATCGCCGACGCGATTGCCCGGCTGCGCAAGGACGGCCTCGAGCTGATGGAGGCCGATCCGGCCGCAAAGGACGCCTGGGTCGACCACGTCAACGCCGTCGCCGACTCGACGCTGCTGCCCCGGGCCAACTCCTGGTACATGGGCGCCAACGTGCCCGGAAAGCCGCGCATCTTCATGCCCTACCTGGGTGGTGTCGGCGCCTACCGCCAGAAGTGCGACGAGGTCGCCGCCAACGACTACGACGGCTTCCAGCTCACCGCGTGATCGGGCGCGGCAGCGCTGCCTGCCGCGAACCCCACCCCATCCGAGCGGCGCAGCCCGCCGCGCGACCCGAGGAGAACGAACATGAGTGCACCGGTAGGCGTGGACCGCATCGTCACCGTCACGGGCGGCGCCCGCCTGGAGGTCACCGAGACCGGGCAGGGCGAGCCGCTCCTGCTGATCTGCGGCACCAGCCAGTCCCACCGGCTGTGGGCGCCGCTCCTGCCCGCGCTCTCGGCCCGGTACCGGGTCATCAGCTACGACCACCGCGGCATCGGGAACTCCGAGCGCGGCGAGGGTGCGATCAGCATGACCACGGGGGCCGAGGACGCGGCTGCCCTGCTGGGCGAGCTCGGCGTCGAGCGCGCCCACGTGGTCGGCTGGTCGCTGGGCAGCACGGTCGCTCAGGAGCTCGCCCTGCGCCACCCCGAGCGCGTCGCCACGCTCGTGCTGGCGGCCACCTGGGGCCGCACCGACGCCTTCCAGGCCTCGGTGTTCACCGGCCTGTGCCACCCGTGGCGCACCGGGGACCGCGACGCCGCCCTGATGGCTCTGGGCATCGCCTACTCGCCCGAGCTGCTCAACTCTCCGGAGTTCCTGCCCCTGATGCAGCAGCTGGAGCCGCTCTTCCCGAAGACGCCGTCGCAGATGGCGACCGTGGCCGAGCAGTGGGACGCCGACCTGGCCCACGACGCCCTCGACCGGCTCGAGCAGATCACCGCACCCACCCTGGTGATCGCGGGCGAGCAGGATCTGCTGACGCCTCCCGGCCAGGGGCGCGTCGTCGCCGACACGATCCCCGGCGCGCGTTTCGAGCTGCTCACCGGACCCGGGTCCAGCCACGCCGCGCTGATGGAGCGGACGCAGGAATTCACCGACCTGGTCCTCGACCACCTGAGCAAGAACCCGCTCACCGTCTGACGTGCGGTCCCCGGCCGCCGCGGGCGGGCCGGGGACGCCCCGCCGTTCCCGAACAGAAGGACCCAGCATGCCCATCACCACCCGGACCTCGATCATCCGTAAGGCGCCCGGCACCTACGAGACGGTCGAGGTCGAGCTCGACGACCCCCGCCAGGGAGAGGTCACCGTCAAGCTGGCGGCCTCCGGGCTGTGCCACTCCGACGACCACAACGCCACCGGCGACATCCCGGTCGGCATCTATCCCTACGCCGGCGGCCACGAAGGCGCCGGCGTCATCACCGCCGTCGGCCCGAACACGCCGGGATTCGAGGTCGATGACCACATCGTCTTCTCCTTCCTGCCCGCCTGCGGGAGGTGTGAGTTCTGCGCACGCGGGCTCTCCAACCTCTGTGACCTCGGCGCCACCCTGCTCACCGGGGCCCGCGCCGACGACCCGACCAGCTTCCGCATGCACCTCGACGGCGAACCGGTCGGCCAGCAGTGCGGCATCTCCACGTTCAGCGAGTACACGACCGCCTCGGTCGCGTCGGTGGTGAAGATCCCGAAGGACGTGCCGCTCAAGCCCGCTGCGCTGCTGTCGTGCGGGGTGCCCACCGGCTTCGGCTCGGCGGTCAACTCCGCGCGCGTCCGGCCCGGCGACACCGTGATCGTCATGGGCGTCGGTGGGATCGGCGCCAACGCGGTACAGGGGGCCGCGCACGCCGGCGCCAGCACCGTGATCGCGGTCGACCCGATGGAGTTCAAGCGCGAGAAGGCCCGCGAGTTCGGCGCCACGCACGTGTTCGCGACGATCGACGAGGGCGCCGACCTCGCGCGGTCGCTCACCAACGGACAGGGTGCCGACGCCACCATCGTGACCATCGGCGTCGTCCAGGGCGAGCACGTCGCGCAGGCACTCGCCTCCATCCGCAAGGCCGGCACCGTCGTGCTGACCGGACTGGGAGACATCACCACGCCCGGCGCCCCCATCTTCCTGGGCGACCTGACACTCATGCAGAAGCGGCTGCAGGGCTCGTTGTTCGGCGAGGCCAACCCGCGCCGCGACATCCCGAACCTGATGCGCATGTACCAGGCCGGCCAGCTGAAGCTCGACGAGCTGATCACCCGCGAGTACACCCTCGACCAGGTCGCCGAGGCCTACGAGGACATGCACGCCGGCAAGAACATCCGCGGCGTCATCGTCTTCGACTGAACGAGTCCCTGGTGCCGCGGCCCGCGGCCCAACGCGGCACCGGGGGCATCCGGGGTGGGCCACCCGGCCCCGAAGCAGTGGTCCCGAGCCGGTTCTCTGCCGACCGCTCGGCCTGTTCGTCGCAAGGTCCCAACACAGTGGAGTTGATGTGGCAAGCGCGTGGTTCGAGACAGTGGCGGCTGCCCAGCGGCGGGCGAAGCGGCGCCTGCCGCGGGGGGTCTACGGCGCTTTGGTAGCCGGGTCGGAGAAGGGGCTGACCGCCGCCGACAATCTCTCCGCGTTCGACGAGATCGGGTTCGCGCCGCACACCGCGGGACTGGCAAACGACAAGCGGATGGCCGTGACCGTCATGGGTCAGGACATCGCGCTGCCGGTGCTCATCAGCCCCACCGGGGTGCAGGCGGTGCATCCCGACGGCGAGGTGGCCGTTGCCCGCGCTGCAGCCGCCCGCGGCACTGCGATGGGGCTGTCGTCGATGGCGAGCAAGCCGATGGAGGAGGTCATCGCGGCGAACCCGAAGACGTTCTTCCAGCTGTACTGGGTCGGCAGCCGGGAGGACATGGCCGCCCGGGTGCACCGGGCGCGCCAGGCCGGCGCCGCCGGGCTGATCGCCACCCTGGACTGGTCGTTCTCCTACGGCCGCGACTGGGGCAGTCCGTTCGTCCCGGAGAAGATCAACCTCGAGGCGGTCCGCCGCTACGCCCCGCAGGTGGCGCTGCGACCCGGCTGGCTGCTCGACTTCGCCAGGACCAGGAAGTTGCCGGACCTCGCGGTGCCGAACATGGTCGGCGACCCCGCGGAGACGCCGCCGACCTTCTTCGGCGCCTACGGGCTGTGGATGCAGTCGCCGATGCCGACGTGGGACGACGTGGCCTGGCTGCGCGACCAGTGGCCCGAGGCGCCGTTCATGCTCAAGGGCGTCATGCGCGTCGACGACGCCCGGCGCGCCGTCGACGCCGGCGTCACTGCCATCTCCGTCTCCAACCACGGCGGCAACAACCTCGACGGCACGCCGGCCTCCATCCGCGCGCTGCCGGCGATCGCGGAGGCGGTGGGCGACTCCGTCGAGGTGCTCCTGGACGGGGGGATCCGCCGCGGCTCCGACGTGGTCAAGGCCCTCGCACTGGGTGCGAAGGCCGTGATGGTCGGCCGCGCGTACCTGTGGGGCCTGGCGGCCAACGGTCAGGCGGGGGTGGAGAACGTGCTCGACCTGCTCCGCGGCGGGATCGGCTCAGCGCTCGTGGGCCTCGGCCACCCCTCGATCGACGACCTCACCGTCAACGACCTCGTCGTCCCGCCCGGCTTCGAACGCCACCTCGGCCGCGCCGGCGCTGACGCCCCTCTGACCGCAGGAACGTCCTGACAGCCCAAGACCGCACAGGAGAGGCCACACGGGACTGTATGTGAGCCGCACGCCTGGCCCCACGAGAAGGACTCCACTCACACAACCGCAGCCAGGCGACCGGCGTGGACCGCGGGCAGGGGAAACAATCAAAACGGGAGGAGAGGAAATGGCATTCGACTTCACGGGGAGGACCGCCCTGGTGACGGGCGCGGCGTCGGGCATCGGCAGGGCCGTCGCCCTGCGGCTCGCCGCTGGCGGGGCGAGCATCGTCGCAAGTGACCTCTCGGAGGACGGTGCAAAGCTGCTCGTCGAGCAGATTGTCGCGGACGGCGGCAAGGCAGTCGCGGCGGTCGGCGACGTGACTGATCCCAGGCAGGTGGAGACGGCGGTCGCCCTCGCGGTGAGCGAGTTCGGCGGACTGCACCTCGCCTTCAACAACGCCGGGATCGGCGGCCCGCAGGGCGACGTCGCCGACATCGACATCGACGACTACCGCAAGCTCATGGCCGTCAACCTCGACTCAGTGTTCTTCGGGCTCAAATACGAGATTCCCCCGATGCTGGAAGCGGGCGGCGGAGCGATCGTCAACATGTCGTCGGTCCTCGGGCTCGTCGGCAGCCCGATGGTGCTGCCCTACGCCGCCGCAAAGCACGGCGTCACGGGCATGACGAAGGCGGCGGCACTCGGCTACGCCGCTCGCGGCATCCGGATCAACTCCGTCCACCCGGGCTACATCGAGACCCCGCTGCTGCGGGAGTTGCCCGCGGAGGCCTACAACGCCCTGGCGGCGCTTCACCCGATGGGCAGGCTCGGCACTTCGGAGGAGGTGGCGGAGCTGGTCGCGTTTCTGTTGTCGGATGCCGCTGCATTCATCACCGGAGCGCAATACGTCGTCGACGGCGGCTACACCACGCAGTAGCTGGCTGGACCGTCCGCAGCCGAGTGCTCGAAGCGTCCGACCTGCGCCCTGAAATCTTCCGCGGACCGACGGTAGGCAAGATCGTTGGTCGAGCTCGTCCGACGCGGGGCGGGCGCTGCGCGCCGCGCTCGAGACCACCCGCGAGGCCTGACCCTCACCGGCGGGCTGCCGTGGTTCGGCGGAGCCGGTAACAACTACTCCATGCACGCCACCGCCGAGACCGTCGACCGCGTCCGCCGCGACCCCGGCAGCTACGGATTCGTCGGCGCCAACGGCGGCACGCTGAGCAAGTACTCCGTCGGCATCTACTCGACCACCCCGACGGAGCGGCGCCCCGACCGCAGCGCGGAACTGCAGGCCGAGATCGCCGCCGCGTGGCCGCCCCCGATCACGTCGGAACGGCCGACGGCCCGGCCACCGTCGAGACCTGCACGGTCAAGCACGACCGCCGCGGCAACCGCACCGGCATCGGGCAACGGCCTCGCAACGTCTCCGCTGGTCAGCGTGTGGTGCCCCCGGCAGGATTCGAACCTGCGCTCCCGCCTCCGGAGGGCGGTGCTCTATCCCCTGAGCTACGGGGGCGGAACCGGTGACGAGCCTAACGCATCCTCGGTGATCACCCGGCGCCCGGGGCCGACGCGACGACGGGGCTTTCCTGCCACTCAATGCAAGCAACGACGCTTCGCTTGCACTCAGAGCGGCAGGGGAGCCGCCCCCCGCTGCGCGAGCATCTGCGTCATCGTGTCCGCCTCCGCGGTCTGCGAGGCCACCATCGAGCGGGCCAGCGCCACCACCACGGGCACCGACCCCTGACCCGCCTCCGTGGCCATCATCGACAGCCCGCCGCGGTGGTGACGGAGCATCAGCTGCAGGAACGCCACGTCCAGCGCCGGACCCGTCTGCGAACGGAAGCGCGCGAGGTCCGCGTCGGACGCCATCCCCGGCATCGTCGCCGTCGGCATCCCCATCCACGCCATGAAGTGCCCGGGGGCCGTCTCGGTCGGCTGGTCCCAGAGCCGCAGCCAGCCCTGCATCATGCCGAGCTGCTGGTTCTGGGTGGACTCGATGTCGAAGGCGAGCTGTCGCAGCGCCGGGTCGGTGGTGTTCGAGCGCTCCCACACCGCCATCTGCACGGCCTGCGTGTGGTGCACCGTCATGTCCTGCAGGAACCCGACGTCGATCGACCCGGGCGGCGGCCCGTACGACGGCGTCGTCCGTTGGCCGAGCACGAGCCCGCCGAGCGCGCCCGCGAGCAGGAGCACCAGCACCACCCCGGCGACGACGACCGCCCGCGCCCAGCCGGGGGTCCGGGCCCACCAGCCGCCGCCGCCGGGGCCGTCGTCGTCCACGTCCGGCGGCTCGGGCGGCGAGGTCACGGCGGACGTGCTCACCCGGTGCCGCCCATGCCGCCGGCCCCCGAGGTGCCCTGGTAGTTCATCGGCAGCGCGTTCTTCGGGTACGGCTTCGGGTCGAACGGCGGCGGGTTCTGCGGGTCGAAGTAGCCCGGGCCGAGGGCGTCACAGCTCGCGCCGACCTCGGGGTACACGCCGTTGGGGTTGCCGCGCAGCGAGGTGATGAACTCGTCGATCCGCGGGTCGGCGGCGTCGGAGACCTTGAGCTGGTGGCCCCACGACTGCAGCGAGATCGGCTGGTCGAGCCCGGGGTACGGCGAGATCATCATCTGGTTCTGGCCGCGCACCTTGGCGGTCAGCGAGTCCAGGGCCGATCCGGTCACGCGCGCCGGGTCGTAGGCGATCCACACGGCGCCGTGCTCGAGCGAGTGCACCATGTTCTCGTTGCGCACCGCCTGCGGGTAGACCTGCCCGTTGCAGGCCGCCCAGTACCCGTCGTGCGGGCCGCCGTAGGGCGGGGTCTTGTCGTAGGCGACGCGCTGCTGGGGCGTGACGTGGTGCTGGCCCTCGTACACCGTCGTGACGATGCCGGGGATCGCGAGCGACGGGTCCTTGTTGGTGTCCGACGGCCGCCACGGGCTCACCGCGGCGTTCCGGTCGAGCAGGAAGTACCCGATGCCGCCGATCAGGGCGAGGACGACGACGATCGCGCCGATCAGCAGCCACGGCACCTGCCGCTGGCCGGGACCGGACCGCCCCGACGACGACCGCCGGCGCGCGCCGGCGACGGGGTTCTTCCCGCGCTGCGGCGGCCGGCCACCGCGTGGCGGCGGCCCACCGCGACGCTGCCCCCCGGCCTGCGGTCGCCGGGACGTCCCGGTGGAGTGCCCACTCGCCATGCGCACGGAGTGTAGGGATGAGCACAGCGTGTCCATGCCGTGCCCTGACCGGGCTAGGGGCGTCCGCCCGGCGCATCGGGCCGGCCCCGGCGCTCCCTAGACTCGACGTCCGTGACCCCCGCTGCGCTCGCCGACCTCCTGCACGCCGTCGCCGTCGACGTGCTGACGGAGCGCGGGCTGGACACGGCGGCCCTGCCCGACGAGGTCACCGTCGAGCGCCCCCGCAACCCCGAGCACGGGGACTACGCCACCAACCTGGCCCTGCGCAGCGCCAAGAAGGCGGGCGTCAAGCCGGCCGACCTCGCCGACTGGCTCGCCACGCGGCTCGCGGACACCAGCGCGATCGCCAGCGCGGAGGTCGCGGGCCCGGGCTTCCTCAACCTGCGCCTGGCCGCGGACGCGCAGGCGGGCATCGTCGCGGACGTGCTCGCCCACGGCGCCGGCTACGGCCACACCGACGCGCTCGCCGGGCAGACGATCAACCTCGAGTTCGTCTCCGCGAACCCCACCGGCCCGATCCACCTCGGCGGCACCCGCTGGGCCGCGGTCGGCGACGCGCTCGGCCGGGTCCTCGAGGCCCAGGGCGCGGCGGTGATCCGCGAGTACTACGTCAACGACGCCGGCGCGCAGATCGACCGGTTCGCCGCATCGCTGCTCGCCGCCGCCGAGGGCCGGCCGGTCCCCGACGACGGGTACGGCGGCGCGTACGTCGCCGAGGTCGCGGCGCGCGTCGTCGAGACCGAGCCCGGCGTCCTCGACCAGCCCGAGCCGGAGAAGCTCGCCGCCTTCAAGCGCCTCGGCGTCGAGGTGATGCTCGACGAGATGCGGGAGTCGCTGGACGGCTTCGGCACCCACTTCGACGTCTGGTCCTCCGAGCTCGCGCTGCACGCCTCGGGCGCGGTCGAGGCAGTCGGTGCAGAAGCTCAAGGACGACGGCGCGCTCTACTTCGCCGAGGGCGCCTGGTGGCTGCGCTCCACCGACCACGGCGACGACAAGGACCGCGTCGTCATCAAGTCCGACGGGAAGCCCGCCTACATCGCCGGGGACATCGCCTACTACCGCGACAAGCGGGCGCGCGGCGCCGACCTCGCGATCTACATGCTCGGCGCCGACCACCACGGCTACATCCACCGGCTCAAGGCGGTCGCGGCGGCCTTCGGGGACGACCCCGACACCGTCGAGGTGCTCATCGGCCAGCTCGTCAACCTGCTGCGCGACGGCGAGCCGGTGAAGATGTCCAAGCGCGCCGGCACGATCATCACGCTCGAGGACCTCGTCGACGCGGTGGGCGTGGACGCGGCCCGCTACACGCTGACGCGCTCGAGCGTGGACCAGGTGCTCGACATCGACCTGGACCTCATCAGCCGGCGCACCAACGAGAACCCGGTGTTCTACGTGCAGTACGCCCACGCCCGGCTCTCGGCGCTGGCCCGCAACGCCGCCGACCTGGGGATCAGCGGCGCCGACCCCGATCTCGGCCTGCTGACCCACCCCCGCGAGGGCGACCTCATCCGGACCCTCGGCGAGTTCCCCCGCGTGCTCTCCTCGGCCGCGGCGCTGCGCGAGCCCCACCGCGTCGCGCGCTTCCTCGAGGAGCTCGCCGGCACCTACCACCGCTTCTACGACACCTGCCGGGTGCTGCCCCAGGGTGACGAGGAGGCGGGTCCCCTGCACACCGCACGCCTGGCCCTGTGCGACGCCACCCGCACCGTGCTCGCCTCGGGCCTGGGCCTGCTCGGCGTCTCCGCCCCGGAACGGATGTAGCTCCCATGACCCGCGCCCACCCTGCCGGGCCCCGTCACGCCGACGTCCTGCCCGCCCACGACGCGGCCGGCCCCGTCCCGCGCGACGGCGCCGAGCTCGACGCGCTGCCGCCCACGGTGTGGCCCCGCCACGCCGTGCGCGGTGACGACGGCGTCGTGCGCCTGGCCGGCGTCGACGTCCGCGACCTCGCCGAGCGCCACGGCACGGCGCTCTTCGTCGTCGACGAGGCCGACTTCCGCTCGCGCTGCCGCGACCACGCCGAGGCGTTCGGCGACCCCGCGCTGGTGCACTACGCGGCCAAGGCGTTCCTCTCGCACCGAGGTGGCCCGCTGGGTCGCCGACGAGGGCCTCGGGCTCGACGTGTGCAGCGAGGGCGAGCTGGCGACGGCGCTGCGGGCCGACTTCCCGGTCGACCGCATCGCGATGCACGGCAACAACAAGTCGCCCGCCGAGCTGGCGGCGGCGCTCGACGCCGGGATCGGCAAGGTCGTGGTCGACTCGTTCGCCGAGGTCGCCCGCCTCGACGACGCCGCCCGCCGGCGCGGCACCGTCGCCGACGTCCTGGTCCGCGTGACGGTCGGGGTCGAGGCCCACACCCACGAGTTCATCGCGACCGCGCACGAGGACCAGAAGTTCGGGTTCTCCCTCGCCGGGGGCGACGCCGCCGAGGCGGTGCGGCGCGTGCTGAAGTCGACCAACCTGCGCCTGGTCGGGCTGCACAGCCACATCGGCTCGCAGATCTTCGACTCGGGCGGCTTCGAGCTGGCGGCCCGGCGGGTGGTCGGCCTGCTCGCGGAGATCCGCGCCGAGCACGGGGACCTCGCGGAGACCGCGTCGGCCCTGATCGACCTCGGCGGCGGCATGGGCATCGCCTACACCACCGCCGACCAGCCCCGGTCCGCGTCCTGGCTCGCCGGGGAGCTGCACGCGATCGTGCAGCGCGAGTGCGAGCGCGCCGGCATCCCGGTCCCGCGCATCGCCGTCGAGCCCGGGCGCGCGATCGCCGGGCCGGGCACGGTCACGCTCTACACCGTCGGCACCATCAAGGACGTCGAGCTCGGCGGGGGAGCGCGGCGGCGCTACGTCAGCGTCGACGGCGGCATGAGCGACAACATCCGCACCGCGCTCTACGACGCGGCCTACGACTGCCGGCTGGTGTCCCGCTCGGCCGTGCCCGCGCAGACCGCGGGGGCCGACGCGGGCGGCAGCGGGGTGCCGATGCTGTGCCGCGTCGTGGGCAAGCACTGCGAGTCCGGCGACGTCGTCGTGCGGGACTGCTGGCTGCCCGCCGACCTCGGGCCGGGCGACCTGATCGCCGTCGCCGCGACCGGCGCGTACTGCTACGCCATGGCCAGCGCCTACAACAAGGTGCCGCGACCCGCCGTCGTGGCCGTGATCGACGGCGCCGACCGCACGATGCTGCGCCGCGAGACCCTCGACGACCTCTTCCGCCTGGAGGCGATGTGAGCCCGGCGGACTCGGGGAGCAAGGACGTCATCCGGGTCGCGCTGCTGGGCTGCGGGGTGGTCGGCTCGCAGGTGGTGCGGCTGCTGCGCGAGGAGGCCGACGAGCTCGCGGCCCGCGTCGGCGCGCCCCTCGAGCTGGCCGGCATCGCCGTCCGGCGCCCGCAGCGCCACCCCGACGTGCCCGCCGAGCTGCTGACCACCGACGCGGCGGGGCTCGTCGGCCGCCCGGACGTCGACGTCGTCGTCGAGCTCATGGGCGGCATCGACCCGGCGCGCGACCTGCTGCTCGACGCGCTCAAGGCCGGCCGCTCGGTGGTCAGCGCGAACAAGGCGCTGCTCGCCGAGGAGGGCGAGGCGCTGGCGACCGCGGCGCGCGACTCCGGCGCCGACCTCTACTACGAGGCCTCCGTCGCCGGCGCGATCCCGCTGCTGCGCCCGATCCAGCAGTCGCTGGCCGGCGACCGCATCCGCCGCATCGCCGGCATCGTCAACGGCACGACGAACTTCATCCTCTCGGCCATGGAGTCCACGGGCGCGGGCTACGCCGACGCCCTGGAGGAGGCGGGCCGGCTGGGCTACGCCGAGGCCGACCCGACGGCCGACGTCGACGGCTACGACGCCGCCTCCAAGGCCGCGATCCTCGCGAGCCTCGCCTTCCACACCCGGGTGACCGCCGCCGACGTCCACCGCGAGGGCATCCGCGACGTCACCGCCGCCGACATCGCCTCCGCGCGGGCGCTCGGCTGCTCGGTGAAGCTGCTGGCGATCTGTGAGCAGGTGCGCGGCGAGGCCGGCGACTCGGTGTCCGCCCGCGTCTACCCGGCGATGATCCCGAAGAGCCACCAGCTGGCCTCGGTGTCCGGCGCCTTCAACGCCGTCTTCGTGGAGGCCGACGCCGCCGGCCCGCTGATGTTCTACGGCCAGGGCGCGGGCGGCCCGCAGACCGCGAGCGCCGTCCTCGGCGACCTCGTCGCCGCCGCGCGCAACAAGGTCATCGGCGGGCGTGGCCCGCGCGACAGCGCCTACGCGCACCTGCCGATCCAGCCGATCGGCGAGGTCCGCACCCGCTACCACGTCAACCTCGACGTCCACGACCGCGCGGGCGTGCTCGCGGCGGTCGCCTCGGTGTTCGCCGAGCAGGGCGTCAGCATCGCGACGGTGAAGCAGGAGGGCGGGCGAGAGGCAGGTCATGGCGAGGAGGAGGCCACGGACGCCACACTGGTCGTCGTGACCCACGAGGCCTCCGACGCGGCGCTGCGGGCCACCGTGGAGGCCCTGTCGGGCCTGGAGTCCGTCCGCGGTGTCGCCAGCGTGCTGCGCGTGGAGGGCCTCGGCCGCCCGGTGCACGCCCTCGGAGGAGCCCAGTGACCCGCCCCGCGCTCGCCCCCCGCGTCGAGTGGCCGGGCGTGATCCGCGCCTACCGGGACCGGATGCCGCTGGTGAAGGACGGCTGGGACGTCGTCACGCTGCGCGAGGGCGGGACGCCGCTGCTGCCGGCGCCGCACCTGTCGTCGCTCACCGGCTGCGAGGTCCACCTCAAGATCGAGGGCGCGAACCCGACCGGCTCGTTCAAGGACCGCGGCATGACCGTCGCGATGACCGAGGCGGCCGCGGGCGGCGCGAAGGCCGTGATCTGCGCGTCCACCGGCAACACCTCGGCGTCGGCCGCCGCGTACTCCGCGCGCACCGACATGACCTGCGCGGTCCTCGTCCCGCAGGGCAAGATCGCGCTCGGCAAGCTCGCGCAGGCCACCGCGCACGGCGCCCGCATCCTGCAGCTCGACGGCAACTTCGACGCGTGCCTCGAGCTGGCCCGCAAGGCCGCCGAGGAGTACCCGATCGCCCTGGTGAACTCGGTGAACCCGGCGCGCATCGAGGGGCAGAAGACGGCGTCGTTCGAGATCTGCGACCAGCTGGGCCGCGCCCCGGACCTGCACGTGCTGCCCGTCGGCAA
Source organism: uncultured Actinomycetota bacterium (assembly GCA_963716955.1). Lineage (GTDB taxonomy): Bacteria > Actinomycetota > Actinomycetes > Mycobacteriales > Pseudonocardiaceae > Actinomycetospora. Next base: position 384,975 of record CAVQUY010000008.1, on the reverse strand, counting down.
CGCCGGCAACATCACCGCCTACTGGCGCGGCTACGTCGAGTACCACCGCGACGGCGTCGTCGAGGCCACCCCCGAGATGCACGGGGTGCAGGCCGCGGGCGCCGCGCCGCTGGTCGACGGGGCGCCGGTCCGCCAGCCCGAGACGCTCGCGACGGCGATCCGGATCGGCTCGCCCGCCTCCTGGACCGGCGCGATCGCCGCGCGGGACGAGTCGGGCGGGCGGATCACCAAGGTCGACGACGACGCGATCCTCGCCGCGTACCGCCTGCTCGCGGCCCGCGAGGGGGTGTTCGTCGAGCCGGCCTCGGCGGCCTCGGTCGCCGGACTGCTGGCGCGCTCGGCGGCGGGGGAGCTCCCGGCGGGCTGCCTCGTGGTGTGCACCGTGACCGGGCACGGCCTCAAGGACCCCGGCACCGCGCTCGCGGACGTGCCCGAGCCCGTCGTCGTCCCCGAGCGCGTCGACGCGGTCGCCGACGCGCTCGGTCTCGGCTGATGGCGGCACCCGACGGTCCGGGTGTGCGCGTCCGCGTCCCCGCCACCTCGGCGAACCTCGGCCCGGGCTTCGACACGCTCGGCCTCGCGCTGGGCCTGCACGACCACGTGGAGCTGACCGCGCTCGAGGACGGGCCGAGCGTCGTCGACGTGCACGGCGAGGGCGCCGGGCGGGTGCCCCGCGACGAGCGCCACCTCGTGCTCAAGGCCGCCTGCGCGACCTACGAGCTCGCCGGCGTGACCCGCCCGCCCCTGCACCTGACCTGCCACAACGCGATCCCGCACAGCCGCGGGCTCGGGTCGTCGGCGTCCGCCGCGGTCGCGGGCATCGTCGCGGCCTGCGCGCTGCTCGGTCCCGGCAAGGCTCCCGACGACGCGGCCGTGCTCGACCTGGCGGCGCGCTTCGACGGGCACGCCGACAACGTCGCGGCGTGCCTCTACGGCGGGCTGGTCGTCACCTGGTGCGAGGACGGCTCCTTCCGGGGTGCGCGGCTGGCGACCCTCCCCGAGGTGGCGCCGGTGGTGTTCGTCTCCGAGCACTCCAGCTCGACCGAGGCCACGCGCGGGCTGCTGCCCGACCGCGTCCCGCACGCCGACGCCGCGTTCACCGCCTCGCGGGCGGCGCTGATGGTCCACGCGCTGACCTGCTCGCCGGGCCTGTTGTTCGCGGCGACCGAGGACCGCCTGCACCAGCCCTACCGGCGTCCGGCCTACCCGGCCACGGCCGCCCTCGTCGACGCGCTGCGCGCCGCGGGCGTCCCGGCGGTGGTGTCCGGCGCCGGCCCGACGGTGCTCGCGCTGACCACGGGGGAGGAGCTCCCCGACGATCTCCCCACCGGCGGGTTCACGACGCTGCGCCTGCCCGTCGACGGGGACGGGGCGGTCGTGACGGGCTGATCGGCCCCGTCCGGCGCGTCGTGGCACCCGGTTGTTGCCGCTGGTGCCGGGTGGGGCTACCGTGGGCCGGGACAGCGACCAGCGTGATCCGCGCCGGTGCCACGTCCCGGTTTGCCGGGACGGTCTTCCCCGCTCCGGTTCCGCATCCGCCCGGTGAGGTGGGTCCGGTCTCGGACGGCTCCACGTGTGGTCGTTGGCCCCGTCTGTTCCGCCGCGCATCGTGATCCCGGGACGCCGAACCCCTCCAGTGGTCCCGCGAACCATCGACCGTGCGGTGGCACCGCACGCGCGAACTCCAGCCGTGCGGACACGTCCGCTGGCCCGGGCAGCACGGCCCCGGCCGGTCAGGAAGGACCTGCGTGACCGAAACCGACGTCCTCTCCACCGACACCGCCTCCGCCCCGGAGGCCCCGGGTGGGAACGACGCCCCGACGTCCGGCTCCGGCGGCACCGAACGGCGCCGCCGTGGCGGCGTGTCCGGCATGGTGCTCGCCGAACTGCGCGAGCTCGCCGGGACGCTCGGCGTCGACACCGCCGGCCTGCGCCGCGGTGACCTCATCAACGAGATCAAGAAGCGCCAGAGCGGCGGCATGGGCGCCGGCGCGGCCCAGCTCCCGCTCGGGGACGACGCGGACGCGGGCACCGGCTCGGCGGCCGCCCCGGCGGCTCCGCAGGCCGAGCCGGCCGAGCCAGCCGAGCAGCCCGCGGAGGACGAGGGCGGCGCCAAGCCCGCCCGCCGTCGCGCCAGCCGCCGCAAGGCCGTGACCCCCGAGGCCGAGAGCGCCCCGGACGCGGACACGACCGACCCCGCGGCGCGCACCGCGAGCCCGGAGACGGTCACCTCGGTGGCCCAGGAGGTCACCGCCACCACCGACGCGCCCGCCGCGGACGCGGCCGAGGCCGCGACGGCCGAGCGCCCCCGCGGCGCCGCGGCGCACCCGCCGCAGCGCGCGACGCGACGCCGGCCCCGGCGCGGAGCCGACCGCGGGTCAGACCGAGCAGGGCGACGCCACCGGCTCCGTCGCGGCCCCCGCGGCGCAGGCCGCCGCCGCGCCGGCCGAGGCGCCCGAGCGCGCGCCGCGCGAGGACGGCGGCCGGGGCAACGGCTCCGACCAGGGCCGGTCCGGGCAGTCGGGCCGGCCGGGGCAGTCCGGGCCGTCGACCGATTCGGGTCAGTCGGGCCAGTCCGGCCAGGACGCCCCCGACGGCGACCAGGACTCCGGCCGCGGCGACGGGGACCGCCGCCGCAACCGCAACAACGGCCAGGGCGGGTCCGACCAGGGCGGTCGCAACCGTGACGGCGGTCAGGGCCCCTCCGACCAGGGCGGTCGCAACCGCGACGGCGGCCAGGGCGGCCAGGGCGGGCAGCAGCAGCGCACGGCACCAACGGCGACGTCGCCGTCGACGACGAGGACGACGAGGACGGCGGCGGCCGTCGTCGCGGGCGTCGGTTCCGCGACCGCCGCCGCAACCGCAACGAGCGCCCCCAGGGCGGCGGCCAGGACACCGGCCGCGAGCCGGAGGTCCGCGAGGACGACGTCCTCATCCCGGTCGCCGGCATCCTCGACGTCCTGGACAACTACGCGTTCGTCCGGACCTCGGGCTACATGTCCGGCCCGAACGACGTGTACGTCTCGCTCTCGCTGGTGCGCAAGCACGGCCTGCGTCGTGGGGACGCGGTGACCGGCCAGGTCCGCCAGCAGCGCGAGAACGAGCAGAACCGGCAGAAGTTCAACCCGCTGGTCCGCGTCGACACCGTGAACGGGCTCGACCCGGAGGCGGCCAAGCGCCGGCCGGAGTTCACCAAGCTCACGCCGCTCTACCCCAACGAGCGCCTGCGCCTCGAGACCGAGCCGCAGCTGCTCTCGACCCGCGTGATCGACCTGGTCATGCCGGTCGGCAAGGGGCAGCGCGCGCTGATCGTCTCGCCGCCGAAGGCCGGCAAGACGATGGTGCTGCAGGCGATCGCGAACGCGATCACCACGAACAACCCCGAGGTCCACCTCATGGTCGTGCTCGTCGACGAGCGGCCGGAGGAGGTCACCGACATGCAGCGCACGGTGAAGGGCGAGGTCATCGCCTCGACCTTCGACCGGCCGCCGTCGGACCACACCTCGGTGGCCGAGCTGTCGATCGAGCGGGCCAAGCGCCTGGTCGAGCAGGGCCACGACGTCGTCGTGCTCCTCGACTCGATCACCCGCCTGGGCCGGGCCTACAACCTGGCCGCGCCCGCGTCGGGCCGCATCCTCTCCGGCGGTGTCGACTCGACCGCGCTCTACCCGCCGAAGCGCTTCCTCGGCGCCGCGCGCAACATCGAGGACGGCGGCTCGCTGACGATCTTCGCGACGGCGCTGGTCGAGACCGGCTCGACGATGGACACGGTGATCTTCGAGGAGTTCAAGGGCACCGGCAACGCCGAGCTCAAGCTCGACCGCAAGCTCGCCGACAAGCGCATCTTCCCGGCGATCGACCCCGACGCCTCGTCGACCCGCAAGGAGGAGCTCCTCCTCTCGCCCGACGAGACCGCGGTCATGCACCGGCTGCGGCGCGTGCTGGCGGCGCTCGACTCGCAGCAGGCGATCGAGCTGGTGCTCGACCGGCTGCGCAAGACGCGGACGAACATCGAGTTCCTCATGCAGGTCGCGAAGACGACCCCGGGCAAGGACGACGACTAGGGGCGCTGCGCGCTCGTGCGCAGTAAGTGCGGTCATGGCCACACTTGCTGCTCACGAGCCGCAGGGCACCTACGACGTCACTGAGGTTCGCGTAGACGACGGTGTTGTCGACGTAGGAGCGGGCGGCCGGGTCGAACGCCCCGCCGCAGGTGATGAGGCGGACCTCCGGGCGGGTGGTCGGGCCGTACACCGACTGGCTGGGGAACGCGTCCTTCGGATAGCTCTTCACCGAGTTCACCCGGAACACGAGGGTGCGGCCGTCGGCGCGCGTCACCGTGAACTCGTCCAGCGGCTGCAGCCTCGACAGCGCGTAGAACACCGACGGTCCGTTCGCGGCGGAGTCGATGTGGCCGAGGATCACGGCGGGCCCGCGCTGCCCGGGGGTGACCGACCCGGAGTACCAGGCCGCCCGGTCGTAGAGCGGTCCCGGTGCGGGGACCTGCACGGTCCCGTCCGGGTTCAGGCCGACCCGCTCGACGGCCGAGTCGACCCCGATCGCCGGGATCGCGATCCGCGTCGGGGGTGACGCCGGCAGGTCGGGGGTCGCCGGCGTCGTCGTGACCGGCGCGGCCACCGTGACCGGGGCCCGGGTGTCCGCCGCGGCGATCGGGGCGGCCGTCCGCGGGCCCGACGTCAGGCCGAGCGCGATCAGCACGACGCCCGCGACGGCGAGCAGGGCGATGCCCGCGGCCCATCCACGACGTCGGGTGCGTGACATCTGGTGACTCCCACTCCGAACCGGACGGTGGCGGACGGTGCCCGGGAACCGGGTCCCGGGGACCCGGTTCCCGGAGGCTCTCCGGGCGGGCCCCACGCAGGGTGAGGCCCGCCGTCCGGGCAGGTCAGCCCTGGTCGGTCGCCCGACGGCGACGGACGACGACGAGTGCGCCGCCGGCCACCGCGAGGGTCAGGACGCCGCCGGCGAGCAGCGCCGGGTCGACGCCGCCGGTCGCGGTGCTCCCGCCACCGGTCTGCGCGCCACCCGAGGGCATCGCGCCCGGCATGGAGCCGGTGCTGCTGCCGCCCTTGCCGGGCAGGTCCACGACGATCGTCGCGATGCCGACGGTGGTGCCGCCCTTGATCGCGTCGGTGCCGAAGGCCTTGTCCAGCGCCGCGGCGGCGTCGGACGAGAGCCGGACCGTGGTGCCGGTCAGCGTGGCCGTGTTGGCCGACGCGTCGGTGGTGATCGGCTTGAGCGTGGAGCCGTCGAGGTCGAACAGCGTCACCGAGTCGGCCAGGGTCGAGCCGTTGGCCAGGACCTTGCCCTTCAGCGTGGCGGGCTGGCCCGGGTCGATGACGAAGTTCTCGAGGGTCACCTTCGTGCTGCCCTTGGTCAGGCTCAGGCCCGACCCGTCGTGCATGATCATCCCCTGCACGTACGGGGTGACCTCGCCGGGCTTGTAGACGGTGACGTTGCCGCCGGTGATCGGGAACGTCGCGGTGCCGTCGGACACCGTCGCCGTGCCGGTCGGGGCCGGGGTCACGTCGAGCGACTTCAGCGCGCCGGTGAACCCGGAGTCCAGCTTCACCGAGGTGCTCTGGCCGGTGAGGCTCGGGATCGTCGCGACCGGCGGCGGTCCGCTCTGGGCGACGGCGATCCCGGAACCGATCCCGGTGAGCGCCAGGGCGGCCACCCCCGCGACGGCCATGGTGCGCATCTTCATGCTGGCTTCTCCCTGCGTAGACCCGGCCTCGCCGCCGGGTGCACACCACTTACGGCGCAGCGGCCTCACCTGTTCGGAGGGATCATCAGGACGAAACGGAGACCTCACACGGCGGAGTCCGGCCGGCCGGCGCCCCGGGAACATCGAGGACCCCGGGGTCGTTGACGGGGTCAGCGGGCGTTCCTGAGAGAATGCCCGGTGGCACAGCTGCCTCCGGTTCACCCCGACGCACCAGCAGGGGACCCGGCGGCCACGATGAGAGGACCAGCCACATGAAGACGGGCATCCACCCCGAGTACGTCGAGACCCAGGTGACCTGCGGCTGCGGCAACCAGTTCACCACGCGGAGCACCAAGCAGAACGGCGTGATCAACGTCGAGGTCTGCTCGGCCTGCCACCCCTTCTACACGGGCAAGCAGCGCATCATGGACACCGGTGGCCGGGTCGCCCGCTTCGAGGCCCGGTACGGCAAGCGCGCCGGCCGCAAGTAGCTCCCGCGACGCCCGCCGTCGCCGCTCCGCCGACGCGGGGCCGGCGACGGCGGGCGTTCGTGCGTCTACGGGCCTGCAGGGAGAGAGGGAGTGCTGATGACCCAGGTCGCCGGGCAGGACGCCGGCGCGGCGCAGTCGGTGCGCGCGCTGGTGGAGGAGCACGCCGGCCTGGAGGCGCGGCTGGCCGACCCCGAGGTGCACACCGACCAGGCGCTCGCGCGCCGGCTGGGGCGCCGCTACGCCGAGCTCGCCCCCGTCGTCGCGACCGCCGGGGAGCTCGGGCACGCCGAGGCCGACCTCGCCGACGCCCGCGAGCTCGCCCGCGAGGACCCGGCGTTCGGGCCCGAGGCGGCGAGCCTGGAGACGGCGGTGGACGCCCTGCGGGCGCGGCTGCGCGAGCTGCTCGTGCCCCGCGACCCGGCGGACGGCCACGACGTCGTCGTCGAGGTGCGCTCGGGGGAGGGCGGCGAGGAGTCGGCGCTGTTCGCCGGCGACCTGCTGCGCATGTACTCCCGCTTCGCGGAGCGGCGGGGCTGGAAGGTCGAGGTGCTCTCGGCCGCGGAGTCCGACCTCGGCGGCTACAAGGACGTCACGGTCATCGTCACCGCGCCCGGCCAGGAGCCGGAGGGCGTGTGGGCGTGGCTGAAGTACGAGGGCGGGGTGCACCGCGTGCAGCGCGTGCCGGTCACCGAGTCCCAGGGGCGCATCCACACGTCGGCCGCCGGCGTGCTCGTCTACCCCGAGGTGGACGCCGCGGAGGCCGTCGCGATCGACGAGAAGGACCTGCGCGTCGACGTGTTCCGGTCCTCGGGCAAGGGCGGGCAGGGCGTCAACACGACCGACTCGGCCGTGCGCATCACGCACCTGCCCACCGGCGTCGTCGTCTCCTGCCAGAACGAGCGCTCGCAGCTGCAGAACAAGGCCCGCGCCATGGAGGTGCTGCGCTCCCGGCTGCAGGCCCTGGCCGACGAGGCCCAGGCGGCGGAGGCCTCGGCGGACCGCCGCAGCCAGGTCCGCACCGTCGACCGCTCCGAGCGCGTGCGCACCTACAACTACCCGGAGAACCGGATCTCCGACCACCGCATCGGCTACAAGTCCTACGACCTCGACCGGGTCCTCGACGGCGACCTCGACGGCGTCCTCGGCGCCCTGCGCGCGGCGGACCGGGAGGAACGCCTCACCGAAGCCGCGCAGGAGGCCGGCCAGGGCGGGTTCCCGGTGACCGCGCCGACCCGCGCCCGCGTGGCCGACGCGACCGCCCGGCTCGCCGCGGCCGGCGTCGAGAGCCCGCGCGTGGACGCCGAACTGCTGGCCGCGCACGTCCTCGGGGTCCCGCGCACCCGGCTCGTGCTGGCCCCGGACCTCGACGACGAGGCCGCGGCCCGCCTCGACGCCCTCGTGGCCCGCCGCGCGACCCGCGAGCCGCTGCAGTACGTCCTCGCGAACGCCGTGCTGGGCCCGGTGTCGGTCGCGGTCGGCCCGGGCGTGTTCGTGCCCCGGCCGGAGACCGAGCTGCTGCTCGGCGAGGCGGTCAGCGCGCTGCGGGGGATCGGCGCGCCGCGGGTGGTCGACCTGTGCACCGGGTCGGGCGCCCTCGCGCTGGCGATCGCGACGGCCCGCCCCGACGCCGAGGTGCACGCCGTGGAGCTCGACCCCGCCGCGCTGGCCTGGGCCCGCCGCAACCTCGACGGCTCCGGCGTGCTGGTCACCGCCGCCGACGTCACCGACCCGGCCACCCTGGCGACGCTCGAGGGGACCGTCGACGTGGTCGTGGCCAACCCGCCGTACGTCCCCGAGGGCACGGCGGTCGCCCCGGAGGTGGACCACGACCCGCACGACGCCGTGTTCGCCGGCCCCGACGGGCTCAGCGTGATCCGCCCGCTCGCGACGACCGCGGCCCGGCTGCTGCGCGTGGGCGGTCGGGTCGCCGTCGAGCACGACGAGTCGCACGCGCCCGCCGTCCGCGAGGTGCTCGAGGGCGCGGGGTTCGCCGACGTCGCGACCCGCGACGACCTCGCCGGCCGGCCCCGTGTCGCCGTCGGGACCCGGCGGGCGCTGACGCGACGCGAGGAGGCATCGGTCGGCCGGCCGGCCCGTGGCAGCAACGGCACGTTCGCTGGCGTCCGACGCCGGGACGGCGCCGTTCACTCATCGGGCGCCCACCGCCGGGCCTACCCTCTCGGCCGTGACGACCTTCGACTGCCGCGTCCCCGACACCCGGGCCGCCGGGCTCGCCGCCGCCGCGGCCGCCGTGCGGGCCGGCCGGCTCGTCGTCGTCCCCACCGACACCTCCTACGGCATCGGGGCCGACGCCTTCGACCAGTCGGCGGTGCGCGCGCTGCTCGCGGCCAAGGGGCGCGGCCCCGAGACGCCCGTGCCGGTGCTCGTCGGGAGCTGGTCGACGATCGACGGACTGGTCGCGGTCGTCCCCAGCGCCGCGCGCGACCTCGTCGAGGCGTTCTGGCCCGGCGGCCTCTCGCTCGTCCTGCCGCACGCCCCGTCGCTGGCGTGGGACCTCGGCCGCACCCGCGGCACCGTCGTCCTGCGGATGCCGCTGCACCCGGTGGCGCTGGAGCTGCTGCGCGAGTGCGGGCCGATGGCGATGACCGGCGCGAACGCGGGCGGCGGGGCGGTCCCGCGCGACTGCGCAGACGCCTACGCCCAGCTCGGCGAGGCGGTGGAGATCTACCTCGACGGCGGCCCGCTCGAGGGCGACGCCGGGTCCACGATCGTCGACCTCACCGGGCCCGAGCCGATCGTGCGCCGCGAGGGCGCCGTGTCGACCGCCCAGATCGCGGAGGTGCTCGGCCGCACCCCGGCCGTGGCCTGACCCCCGAGCGGCGGCTCCTATCATGGGAGCCGAGATGAACGAGCAGGTGATGCGCGAGACGGTGCTGCACGCGGACGGTCCGGAGGGGACGGCCCGCGTCGCCGCCGCCCTGGCCCCGCACCTGCACGCCGGGGACGCGGTGCTGCTCACCGGCGAGCTCGCGGCCGGCAAGACCACCTTCGTGTCCGCGCTCGTCGCCGCGCTCGGCTCCGGGGCGGCGGTCTCCAGCCCGACGTTCTCGCTGGCGCAGTTCTACGCGACCCCCGGGCCCCGCGTGCTGCACGTCGACACCTACCGGCTCACCGACCTCACCGAGTTCCGCGACCTGGGCCTCGACGAGTACCTCGACGAGGTGATCGCGCTCGTCGAGTGGGGCGACCTGGTGTCCGGCGAGTTCGTCGACCCGCTGCGGATGCACCTGGCGGTGGCCGGTCCCGACGACCCGACGGGCCGCGAGATCACGGTGCGCGGCGGCTCACGGTGGGCGCCGGTGCTGGACACCCTCGCGGACGTCGCCGGGAGCCCCGCATGACCCTCACCCTCGCCGTCGAGACCTCCTCGCGGGTCTACGGCGCCGCGCTGCTCGACGACGACCGCGTCCTCGCCCGGGCGAGCGCGGATCGCAGCGACCCCGGCTTCGTCGACGTCGGCGTGCTCGCCGGCGGGGTCATCCGCGACGCCGGGCGCACGGTGGCCGACCTCGACCGGCTCGCCGTCGACGTCGGGCCCGGCAACCTCGCCTCCGTGCGCGCCGGCATCGCCTACGTCAACGCCGTCGCGTTCGCCCGCGGCATCCCCGTCGTCGCGCTCGACTCGCTGTCGCTGCTCGCCGCCCAGGCCCGTCACCTCCCGGCGCTGGTCCTGCGCCCCGCCGGCGGCACCGCCGTCTACGCGTCGCTGACCGGCGCGGACGGCCACGTGACGGTGCGCCACGGCGACCTCGACGTCGTGGTCAAGGAGCTCGCCGAGCGCCTCGCCGGCCTCGACGCGGCCCCGGTCGCCCTCGCCGGCGCGCGGCGCGACACGGCCGCCGCGCTGCTCGCCGAGCACGGCCTGGCGACCCGCGACACCGGGCTCGACGCCCCCGACGTCGACGCCCTCACCGACCGCCTGCGCACCGGCGAGCACGACCCCGCCGTCGTGAGCGCGGCCCCGCTCACCGAGTCCTCCGTGCGCTTCCGCGGCGACGCGTTCACCGCCGCGCGCGAGGCGCTGCTCGACGGCGGGGTGGCGCTGCTGCCGACCGACACCGTCTACGGGCTCGCCGTCCACCCCCGCCGCCCGGCCGCGATCGACACGCTCTTCGCGCTCAAGGACCGCCCCCGCACCCGGGAGCTGCCGATCATGGTGGCGACCCCCGACGAGCTGCCCGCCCTCGGCGTGCAGGTCACCGAGCCGGCGCGGCGCCTGCTCGCGGCGTTCTCGCCCGGCCCGCTCACCGTGGCGCTGGGCATCGACCCGGCGACGGCGCCCGAGTGGCTCGCCGGCCGCGACGAGATCGGGGTCCGCGTCCCCTCCGACCCCGACCTGCGCGCCCTGCTCTCCGACGTCGGGCCCCTGCTCGTGACCAGCGCGAACGCCCACGGCGAGCCGACTGCGCAGGCGCCGGCGCCGATCCTCGACCAGCTCGCGGGCCGCCCGGACGCGGTGGTCGACGGCGGGGTGCGCTCCGGGGTGCCGTCGACGGTCGTCAACTGTCACATCGGGGCGAGCGGAGCGACGGGGGAGGTGCTCGTCGCGCCGCGGATCGAGCGCGAGGGCGCCGTCGACGCCGCCGAGATCGAGAGGGTGCTCGGGGCGAGCGGAGCGACGGGGGAAGGGACACAGCAGTGACCGCAGCGCTGCCCACCGAGGGCCTGATGCTGGGCATCGAGACCTCCTGCGACGACACCGGGGTCGCGGTGGTCCGTCCCGACGGCGAGGTCGTGGCGGCTGCCGTCGCCTCCCAGGTCGAGCTGCACGACCGCTACGGCGGCGTCTACCCCGAGATGGCCAGCCGCGCCCACGTCGACGCCATCCTGCCGACGGTGCGCAAGGTCCTCACCGACGCCGACCTGCGTCCCGCGGACCTCACCGCCATCGGCGTGACCCGCGGGCCGGGGCTGATCGGCTCGCTCGTCGTCGGGACCAACTCGGCGGTCGGGCTCGGCGACGGGTGGGGGCTGCCGGTGTACGGCGTGAACCACCTGCGCGGGCACCTGCGCAGCGCCGACCTCGACGAGCGGCGGGTCTCCTACCCGGCGATGGTGCTGCTCGTGAGCGGCGGGCACACGCTGCTCGCGCACGTGCAGGCCTCCGGGGACGTGGCCCTGGTCGGCTCCACGCGCGACGACTCGGTGGGGGAGGCCTACGACAAGGTCGCCCGCATGCTCGGGCTGCCCTACCCGGGTGGGCCGGCGATCGACCGGCTCGCGAAGTCCGGCACGGCCGACGTGCCGTTCCCGCGCCCGGCGAAGGACCTCGAGCTCGACTTCTCCTTCTCCGGGCTGAAGTCGTCGGTGTCGCGCTTCCTCGCCGCGAACCCGGACCATCCGCACGCCGACGTGGCCGCGTCGTTCGTGGCCGCCTGCCTCGACGTGCTCGTCGGGAAGTGCCGCAAGGCCCTCCAGCGGTACCCGAGCCGCTGCCTCGTCGTCGTCGGCGGCGTGGCCGCGAGCCCCCAGATCCGCGCGGCGGCGCAGCAGCTCTGCGACGAGACCGGGGTGGCGCTGTGCCTGCCGCCGCTGCGCTGGTCGACCGACAACGGCGCCATGATCGGCCTGGCGGCGTGGGACTACCTCGCCCGTGGTCTCGACGCCCGCCCGCGCCCGGACACCTCGCTGACGATCGCGGACTGGTGATCATCAGCGCACGTGTGAAAGTCGATTTCCTGACGTCCAGTGTCTGCAAAGCGACTCTTCTGACGCCAGGCAACGCTATGACCGGCCGCACAATCCGCCCGACCGTGGCCGGGAGGCCCGGGTAGCGTCGGAGACCGGTTCCACCCCGACCAGAGTGAGGTACACACACGTGGCAGCCACGAGCGAGCACTTCTGGGGCCCGGACTACGAGGCCCTCGCGGCCGTCGACCCGGAGATCGCGCAGGTCGTCGACGACGAGCTGGCCCGCCTGCGCGGCGGGCTCCAGCTCATCGCGAGCGAGAACCTGACCAGCCCCGCGGTGCTCGCCGCGCTCGGGTCGACGCTGTCGAACAAGTACGCCGAGGGCTACCCCGGCCGGCGCTACTACGGCGGCTGCGAGGTCGTCGACCGCGCCGAGGAGATCGGCATCGAGCGCGCGAAGGCGCTGTTCGGCGCCGAGCACGCGAACCTGCAGCCGCACTCGGGCGCCAACGCCAACCTCGCGGTGTACGCGGCGTTCTGCCGGCCCGGCGACAAGGTGCTGGCGATGAGCCTGCCCCACGGCGGCCACCTCACCCACGGCGCGAAGGTCAGCTTCTCCGGCAAGTGGTTCGAGCCGGTGCCCTACACCGTCCGCCAGGACGACGGCCTCATCGACTACGACCAGGTGCGCGACCTCGCCCTGGAGCACCGCCCGAAGATGATCGTCGCGGGCGCCACCGCGTACCCGCGCCTGATCGACTTCGAGAAGTTCCGGGCCATCGCCGACGAGGCCGGCGCGATCCTCTGGGTCGACGCCGCGCACTTCATCGGGCTCGTGGCCGGCCGGGCCATCCCCAGCCCGGTGCCCTACGCCGACGTCGTCACCTTCACCACGCACAAGGTCCTGCGCGGCCCGCGCGGCGGCATGCTCGTCTCGAAGGCCGAGCACGCGAAGGCCCTCGACAAGGCGGTCTTCCCGTTCCTGCAGGGCGGCCCGCTCATGCACGCCGTGGCCGGCAAGGCCGTGGCGCTCGCCGAGGCGGCCACGCCGGAGTACCAGGAGTACGCCCGCACCGTCATCGCGAACGCGCAGGCCCTCACCTCGGGCCTGGAGTCGCACGGGATGCGCGCCGTCTCCGGCGGGACCGACACCCACCTGGCGCTGATCGACCTGCAGCCGCTGGGCGTCACCGGCAAGGAGGCCGAGGCCCGCAGCGGCCTGGCCGGGATCACGCTGAACAAGAACGCGATCCCGTACGACCCGCAGCCCCCGATGACCGCGTCGGGCATCCGCGTCGGCTCGCCGTCGATCACCACGCAGGGCATGACGACCGAGGAGATGCCCGAGGTCGCCCGCCTGATCGCCGCCGCGGTGACCGCCGACGAGACCACCGAGGACGGCAAGCGGACCCTCGCCGACGTGCGCGACGAGGTCGGGACACTGGTCGCGCGGTTCCCCGCCTACCCGAGGGGCTGACCCCCGCGGTCTAGCCTGGCCCCCGTGGGCCCGTCGCCACCCTTCGCCCCGCAGGGGCTGCCGATCCGGGAGTACCTCCTGGTCGGGCTCTGTGCGGCGGTGGTGACGTTCCTGATCACGGGGGTCATCCGACGGCTCGCGATCCGCGCCGGGGCCATCGCGGTCCCGCGCGGGCGCGACGTCCACACCGTGCCGATCCCGCGCCTCGGCGGGGTCGCGATGTACATCGGCGTGCTCGCCGGGGTCTTCGTCGCCTCGCAGCTGCCGGTCCTGCGCCGCGCCTTCGACTACTCCTCGGAGACCCGCGCGGTGATGGTGGCGGGCGGGCTCATCGTGCTGGTGGGGGCGCTCGACGACCGGTTCGGCATCGACGCGCTCACCAAGCTCGCCGGGCAGGCCACGTCGGCGGGCGTGCTCGTGCTGCTCGGCGTGCAGTGGTTCGTCCTGCCGATCCCCGACGGGTCCGACGGCTCGGACTGGACGCTGCTGATCCTCGACCCCAACCAGGGCGTCGTGCTGACCGTGTTCCTGTGCGTGGTGCTGGTCAACGCGGTGAACTTCGTCGACGGGCTCGACGGGCTCGCCGCCGGGATCGGGCTGATCGCGTCGCTCGCGATCCTGGCCTTCTCGCTCGGGCTGCTCGAGCAGCGCGGCGGCGACGTCACCGCCTACCCGCCCGCGCTGATCGCCGCGGTGCTCGCGGGGGCCTGCGCGGGGTTCCTGCCCCACAACTTCCAGCCGGCGCGCATCTTCATGGGCGACTCCGGCTCGATGCTCATCGGCCTGATGCTCGCCGCCGCGACGACCAGCGCCTCCGGCCGCATCACGTACGCGGACTCCGCGCCCCGCAACGCCCTCGCGCTGCTCGCGCCGATCGTCGTCGTCGCCGCCGTCGTGCTCGTCCCGCTGCTCGACCTGCTGCTCGCGGTCGTGCGCCGCACCCGCGCCGGCCGCAGCCCGTTCGCGCCCGACAAGATGCACCTGCACCACCGGCTGCTCGAGATCGGGCACTCGCAGCGGCGCGCGGTGCTCCTCATCTACCTGTGGGCCGGGGTGTTCGCGTTCGGTGCGGTGGCCCTCGCGCTGATCACCGACGTGTTCCTCGTCGTGGGGGTCGTGGGCGCCGGACTGCTCGTCGCGGTGCTCGCGTCGGCGGTCCCCCGACTCCGTGCCCGGTGATCGTTCCCGGCGGCCCAGTTCGATCATCACGAGACCGCTGACGAGCGGTTGGCCAGCGACGACGGGTCGTCGTAGGGGTGTGATAGGTTCCTCGCGTCTCGTCGAAACGGGGCAAATCGAGTGGTCCTGATGAGCGAATCGGGCCGCCCGAGGACGGCACGGAGACGTGGCGCCGGGGCTGCCCGACGTCGCCGGTCGCCGTCGAGGAGGACTGACCATGGACGCGTCGGCCCTGCGCCCCGCATGAGTGAATCGGCGACCAGTCATGACGGATTCGCGAGCGGACGGATGGGCTCTCCTCGGATTGGGCACCACCCTCGCGGGTTGTCTGATCGGACCCACGGCCCTCGGGTGGCTGATCGATCATCTGGCCGGTACGTTCCCGGTCTTCCTGCTGATCGGACTGGTGCTCGGGATCGCGGCGACGGCGCGAGTGGCCTACACGGAGATGAGCAAGTTCCTCGGGAGCTGATGTGAACGAACCCCTCGGTCACACACCGATGCTGACGGTTCCCGGCGCCACGCGTGAGGCCTTCCGGCTCTCCCTGATCATCGCGCTCGTCATCGGCGTCCTGGCGCTCGTCGCCGGCGTCGTGTTCGGCGCGGGCGGCATCGCCGCCTTCGGCTGCGTCGGGCTGGCGCTCGGGGCGGCCAACTCCCTGATGGTCCAGCGGTCGGTGCTGCGCGCGTCGGCGGCGGACCTGCCCAGCAAGGCCGCGCTCGTCCGTGGCGTCGGAGCGCGCCTCGCCGTCGTGACGGTGGTGGCGGTCGCGCTGGCCCTCTTCTTCTTCCCGACCGGCCTGGGGACCTTCCTCGGGCTCGCGCTGTTCCAGGTCATCAACACGATCGTCGGATTCCGTGCCTGCGCTCAAGGAGCTCCGCAAGTGACGTCCGGTTTCCTCACGCTCGCCGCCCAGGGCGGCAGCTCGATCTCGCCGAGCGAGCACGTCGGCGAGTTCGAGTTCCTCGGGATGTCGTTCTACGGCGACACGATGTGGACCTCGACCCTCGCCGCGATCATCGTCGTCGGCCTCGGGTTCTACGTCCGCTCCCGCGTCACGTCCCAGGTCCCCAACAAGGTGCAGATGGCCTACGAGTCGCTCACCAGCTACATGGTCGAGCAGGTGCAGGGCCGGATGGGCCGCCGGCCCGGCCGAGTTCCTCGCGCCGCTGACCGTCGCGCTCTTCGCGTTCATCCTGGTCTCGAACTGGCTCGGCCTGCTGCCGACCGGCCACCCCGAAATCCTCCGGTCGCCCTCGGCCGACGTGAACATGGCCTACGCGCTGGCGCTCTTCGTGTTCGTCGCCGCGTGGGTCTGGGGCTTCCGCGAGCAGGGCACGCGGACGCTGAAGCCGCTTCGTGCAGCCCTACGTCGCGCTCGCGCCGCTGAACATCATCGAGGAGATCGCGAAGCCGATCTCGCTCTCGCTGCGACTGTTCGGCAACATCCTCTCGGGCACGATCATGATCTCGGTGATCGCGCTGATCCCGTGGTGGGGCCTCTGGCTGCCGAACGCCGCGTGGAAGCTCTTCGACCTCTTCATCGGGGCGATCCAGGCCCTCATCTTCGCGCTGCTGACCATCATGCAGTTCTTCGCCCCCGCCGTGAGCGAGGAGGGCCACTAGGTCCTCCCCGTCGCCGACCGCACCCGGCGGTCGGCCGGCCCCGTCGAACCACTCACCCAACGAGCTCAGAAGGAGCGTCAATGTCGCTTGTGCAGTCCGTCCTCGCCCAGGGGAGCGACCCCACCACCGGACTGAAGTCCGGCGGCGCCTTCATCGGCGGTGGCATCGCGCTCGCCGGCGGCGCCATCGGTGCGGCCATCGGTGACGGCCTGGTCGGTGCCCAGACCATCGCCGGCGTCGCCCGCCAGCCCGAGGCGCAGAGCCGCCTGTTCAACATCTTCTTCCTGACCGTCGGTCTGGTCGAGGCCATGTACTTCATCAACCTGGCCTTCATGGCCCTGTTCGTCTTCGTCCTCGGCAGCGGGTGATCGACGTGGCCGGACAGCCGAGCACGGAAGCCGTGCTGGCGCAGGGGGGCGGATCGCAGAACTTCCTGCTCCCCAACGGCACGTTCTTCTTCGAACTCATCCTCTTCATCGTCGTCTTCTACCTGCTCGCGAAGTTCGTCGTCCCGCCCATCCGCAAGGCGATGGAGGACCGGGCCGAGCGGGTGCGGCAGACGCAGCGCGACAAGGAGGAGGCCGACCAGCAGTACCAGGCGGCCGAGGACAAGCACGCCGAGGTGCTCCAGGAGGCCCGCAACGAGGCCTCCTCGATCCGCGACGAGGCCCGGGCGACCGCCCGGGAGCAGGCCGCGGAGCAGCGCGAGCAGGCCGAGCGGGAGATCTCCGAGGTGCGGGAGCGGGGCGAGCGCGAGCTCTCCGAGCAGCGTTCCCGGGCGCAGGGTGACCTGCAGGAGAAGCTGCCCGAGCTCTCGCGCACCCTCGCGGAGCGCATCCTCGGGCGGTCGGTGTCCGACGAGGACGCCGCACGGTCGACCACCGAGTCGTACGTGCGGTCCCTGAGCTCCTCGGAGTCGGTCGTGGGTCGTCCTCGGACGGCGCCGAGTCGACCACGGTCGGCGCCGGGTCGTCGTCGGGCTCCTCGGGGTCCACGGCCACGGAGACGAGGGAGGGCTGATGCACAGCGCGAGCCAGTCGGCCCTCGACCACGCCGACGACCAGCTCGAGCAGGTCGTCTCGGACGAGAGCACCGGCAGCGCGGAGCACCTCGCGCAGGTGTCGCAGGAGCTCTACGCGGTCGCCGCGGTGCTCGGCGAGCACATCGACCTGCGCCGTCACCTCGTCGACCCGACGGGGTCGGCGTCGCTGCGGCGCAGCCTCGTGGAGAACCTCTTCTCGGAGAAGGTCGACCAGACGACGGTGCAGCTGCTGACCACCCTGGTGGAGACGCGGCTGACCTCGCCGACGGACCTGGTCGAGGCCGTCGAGATCCTCGGGCGGACCGCCGCCCTGGCCTCGGCGGAGAAGGACGGCTCGCTCTCCGACACGGAGGACGACCTGTTCCGCTTCGGGCGGATCCTCCAGCGCGAGCCGCAGCTGCGGACACTGCTGGCGGACTCCTCGGCCCCGGTCGACAAGCGGCTGGAGCTGCTCTCGGGGGTGGTCGGGGAGAAGGTCACGCCGACCGCGTACCGGCTGCTCGCGCAGACGGTCGCTCACCCCTACTCGAAGGCGCTCGACCACGCGGCCGAGCGCCTCGCGGACGCCGCGGCGGCACGCCGGGACCGGTCGATCGCGCGGGTCGTCGCGCCGACCGCCCTGTCCGACGAGCAGGAGGAGCGGCTGGGCGACGTGCTGTCACGTCTCTACGGGCGCTCGATCTCGGTGCAGTCCGACGTCGACCCCGACATCCTGGGTGGCCTGGTCGTGCAGGTCGGCGGTGAGCTGCTCGACGGCAGCGTCGCCCGCCACCTGCGCGGTGCGGCCGACGCCTTCCCGACCTGAGCGCCGCGGCCCGCCCCGGCTCGAGCAATCGTTCCGGGCCCGGGGCGGGCCGCCCACCCCCAGACCATCAGCAGTCGTGAGAACAGTGAGCAGGGAACCATGGCGGAGCTGACGATCTCCTCGGACGAGATCCAGAGCGCGATCGAGAACTATGTGTCGTCCTTCTCGGCGGAATCGTCCCGCGAGGAGGTCGGGACCGTCGTCGACGCCGGAGACGGCATCGCCCACGTCGAGGGTCTCCCCTCGACGATGATGAACGAGCTGTTGAGGTTCGCCAGCGGGTCAGAGGGCCTCGCCCTGAACCTCGACGAGCGCTCGATCGGCGTCGTCGTCCTCGGCGACTTCGCCGGGATCGAGGAGGGTCAGCAGGTCAGCCGCACCGGGGCGGTCCTCTCGGTGCCGGTCGGCGACGGCTTCCTCGGCCGCGTCGTCAACCCCCTCGGCGAGCCCATCGACGGGCTCGGCGAGATCGAGTCCGACGAGCAGCGTGTCCTCGAGCTGCAGGCCCCGTCGGTCGTCCAGCGCCAGTCGGTCAGCGAGCCGCTGCAGACCGGCATCAAGGCGATCGACTCCCAGACCCCGATCGGCCGCGGCCAGCGCCAGCTGATCATCGGTGACCGCAAGACCGGCAAGACCGCGGTCGGCACGGACACGATCATCAACCAGCGCGAGAACTGGGAGACCGGCGACCCCGACAAGCAGGTCCGCTGCATCTACGTCGCGATCGGTCAGAAGGGCTCGACGATCGCGGGCGTCAAGGCGGCCCTCGAGGACGCCGGCGCGATGGAGTACACGACCATCGTCGCGGCCACGGCCTCCGACCCGGCGGGCTTCAAGTACATCGCGCCGTACGCCGGTTCGGCCATCGGCCAGCACTGGATGTACCAGGGCAAGCACGTCCTGATCATCTTCGACGACCTGTCCAAGCACGCCGAGGCCTACCGCGCCGTCTCGCTGCTGCTGCGTCGCCCGCCGGGCCGCGAGGCCTACCCGGGCGACGTCTTCTACCTGCACTCGCGGCTGCTGGAGCGTTGCGCGAAGCTCTCCGACGAGCTCGGCGCCGGCTCGATGACGGGGCTCCCGATCATCGAGACCAAGGGCAACGACATCTCGGCGTACATCCCGACGAACGTCATCTCGATCACCGACGGCCAGTGCTTCCTCGAGTCGGACCTGTTCAACCAGGGTCAGCGGCCGGCCATCAACGTCGGGCAGTCGGTCTCCCGCGTCGGTGGTGACGCGCAGATCAAGGCGATGAAGTCGGTCGCCGGCTCGTTGCGCGTGGACCTCGCGCAGTACCGCGAACTGGAGTCCTTCTCGGCGTTCGCCTCGGACCTCGACGCCGCGTCGCGTGCCCAGCTCGACCGCGGCCAGCGCCTGATGGAGCTGCTCAAGCAGGGCCAGGGCGAGCCGTACCCGGTGGAGCAGGAGGTCGCCGCGATCTTCCTCGGAACCTACGGCCACCTGGACTCGGTGCCGACCGAGGACGTCCGGCGCTTCGAGAGCGAGTTCCTGGAGCACCTCCAGCGCAACGGTTCGGAGATCCTCTCGGAGATCCGCGACACCGGGAAGCTCGAGGAGGACAACGAGAAGCGTCTGACCGATTCGGTCAACGAGTTCAAGAAGTCCTTCGAGGCGGGCGACGGCTCGTCGGTCGAGGCGAAGTCGGACGACGACCAGGATTCCGGGTCGGAGTCGGACGAGGGCTCGGAGTCGAAGTCCGAGTCGAAGTCCGAGTCGAAGTCCGAGTCGAAGTCCGACGGCGGGTCCGGGTCGGACTCGGACTCGAACTCCGGGTCGCACCGCGCCGACAGCTCCGACGAGAGCTGAGGTAGCGGATGCCGGCCCAACTGCGCGTCCTGCGGCGACGTATCAGGTCGTCGCGCAACATCGCCCAGATCACCAAGGCCCAGGAGACCGTCGCGACGTCGCGCATCTCCAAGGCCCAGGCGAGGGTGGAGGCCTCCCGGCCGTACGTCCAGGAGTTCACCAACGTCCTCACCCAGGCCACGAAGGCCGCCGCCACCGACCACCCGCTCCTCGTCGCCCGGGAGAACGTGACCCGGGTCGGGGTCCTGGTCATCACCAGCGACCGCGGGCTCGCCGGTGGCTACAACGCCAACATCCAGCGGCTCGCCAACCGGCGGCTGCAGGAGATCGTCGACGCCGGCCAGGAGCCGATGCTCTTCGTCGTCGGCCGGAAGGGCCGGGACTTCTTCCGGTTCCGCGGCCGCGACGTCGCGCAGAGCTGGACCGGGTTCTCCGAGCTGCCCCAGTACGAGAACGCCGTCGAGGTGGCGGACTCCCTCGCCGCGGCGTTCCTCGCCGGGGGCGAGGGCACGATCGAGGCCCCTGGCGAGGACGAGGACCCGCCGGTCGTCGCTCCCGAGGAGGTGCAGGGTCTCTCGGGTGTGGACGAGCTGCACGTCGTCTTCACGGCGTTCTCCTCGATGCTGTCCCAGACGCCCGAGGCGCGCCAGATCGCGCCGCTGTCGCTGGAGGAGCTCGAGGGTGACTCCGGCTCGGATGCCGACTCGGACTCCGAGGGGTCCGAGGACGGCGATTCCGACGCGGAGTACGACTTCGAGCCCGACGCGGAGCAGCTCTTCGACGTGCTGCTCCCGAAGTACCTCCGGACGCGCGATCTTCGCCGCGCTCCTGGACGCCGCGGCGTCCGAGTCCGCGGCGCGGCGCCGGGCCATGAAGGCCGCCACCGACAACGCCAACGAGCTCATCGAGGACCTGACCCGCGAGGCCAACCAGGCCCGCCAGGCCCAGATCACGCAGGAAATCAGCGAGATCGTCGGTGGCGCCGACGCCCTCGCCACGGCAGGGGAGTGACATGACGCAGGCACCCGAGCAGCAGAAGGCCGGCACCGGGCGGATCGCCCGCGTGCTCGGTCCCGTCGTCGACGTCGAGTTCCCGCGCGACGCCGTGCCCGACCTCTTCAACGCGCTCACCTTCGAGGTCACCCTCGAGGGTGAGACCAAGTTGCTGACCCTGGAGGTCGCCCAGCACCTGGGCGACAACCAGGTCCGCACGATCGCCATGCAGCCCACCGACGGCGTCGTCCGCGGCCAGGAGGTCACCGACACCGGGCACTCGATCAGCGTGCCCGTCGGCGACCTCGTCAAGGGCCACGTGTTCAACGCCCTCGGCGACTGCCTGGACGAGCCGGGCTACGGGGAGGACGCCGAGCGCTGGTCGATCCACCGCGACCCGCCGCCCTTCGACCAGCTCGAGGGCCGCACCGACATGCTGGTGACCGGCCTCAAGGTCGTCGACCTGCTCACGCCGTACGTGCAGGGCGGCAAGATCGGCCTGTTCGGCGGCGCGGGCGTGGGCAAGACGGTGCTCATCCAGGAGATGATCCAGCGCATCGCCCGCAACTTCGGTGGCACCTCGGTGTTCGCCGGGGTCGGCGAGCGGACCCGTGAGGGCAACGACCTGATCACCGAGCTCACCGAGGCGGACGTCCTCAAGGACACGGCGCTCGTGTTCGGTCAGATGGACGAGCCGCCGGGCACCCGCATGCGGGTCGGGCTGTCGGGTCTGACCATGGCGGAGTACTTCCGCGACGAGGTCGGCGTCGACGTGCTGCTGTTCATCGACAACATCTTCCGGTTCACCCAGGCCGGCCAGGAGGTCTCCACCCTCCTGGGTCGCATGCCCTCGGCGGTGGGCTACCAGCCCACCCTGGCCGACGAGATGGGTCAGCTGCAGGAGCGGATCACCTCGACCAAGGGCCGGTCGATCACCTCGATGCAGGCGATCTACGTGCCCGCCGACGACTACACCGACCCGGCTCCGGCCACCACCTTCGCCCACCTCGACGCGACCACGGAGCTCTCCCGCAACGTGTTCGCCAAGGGCATCTTCCCCGCCGTGGACCCGCTGACCTCGACCTCGACGATCCTGGCGCCGGAGTACGTGGGCGACGAGCACTACCGCGTCGCCCGCGAGGTCATCCGCATCCTGCAGAAGTACAACGACCTGCAGGACATCATCGCGATCCTCGGCATCGACGAGCTCTCCGAGGAGGACAAGCTCACCGTGGCGCGGGCGCGCCGCATCGAGCGCTTCCTCGGGCAGAACATGTACGCCGCCGAGCAGTTCACCGGTGAGGAAGGCTCGTACGTCGACGTCAAGGACACCGTCGAGGCGTTCGACAAGATCGCCAAGGGCGAGTACGACGACTACGCCGAGCAGGCCTTCACGATGTGCGGTGACCTCGACGACGTCGAGGAGAAGCAGAAGCAGTTCAACGACTGATCCGTTCCCCGGGTGGGGCGTCTCCACGGCGCCCCGCCCGGGGCCTGCTCGACGAAAGGACGTCCTCCAGTGGCCGAGATGCAGGTCGATCTCGTAGCGGTGGAGCGGAAGGTGTGGTCGGGCACGGCCGAGTTCGTCTTCGCGCGCACCAGCGTGGGCGAGATCGGCATCCTGCCCCGCCACGAGCCGCTCATCGCCCAGCTCACCGATGCGGGCATGGTCCGGATCGACCCGACCGACGGCGAGTCCGTCCGCGCGGCCGTGTTCGGTGGCTTCCTGTCGATGGACGGCGAGAAGCTGACCATCCTCGCGGAGGAGGCCGAGCTCAGCGACGAGATCGACGTGTCCGCCGCCCAGCAGGAGCGGGACTCGGCGGACGAGGACGACCCCAAGGGCCGGGCGACCAAGGCGCGGGCCGAGGCCCGGCTCGCGGCCGCCGGCCAGGACTCGGACTAGGCGGGACGGGCGGGACCGGGGCGCGTGCGGGTCCGAGCGGCGATGGCGCGGCGAGCATGACCGGGATGGTCGTGGAGATCGTGCTCGTCGTCGTCGCGGCCGTCCTGCTCCTGCTCGCCCTGGTCGCGCTGCGCCGGCTCCAGCAGCTGCGCCGTGGCGGGGTGGACGTCGCGATGCGCCGGGCCCGCCCGGTGGACGCGGCGCCGCCCTCGGCGACGGACGACCAGCGGGGCTGGCACTCGGGGATCGCCCGCTACCGCGGCGACCAGTTCCGCTGGTACCGGGTGAGCGGGCTGCGCTCCGGGCCGAACGTCGTGCTCGACCGCTTCGAGGTCGAGATCGTCGACCGGCGCCCCCCGCGGCCCACCGAGCTCCACCCGCCGGGCGCGACGGTGCTGCGGTGTCGCACCTCGAACGGGACCTACGAGCTCGCGATGGGCGCCGACGTGCTCACCGGGTTCTCCTCGTGGCTCGAGTCGAGCCCGCCGGGCCGGTCGACCGGGTACCGCCAGGCTTCCTAGGTGCGCTCCGCGCTCGTGAGCACTAAATGTCGGCTATGAGCCGCAGTTGGTGCTCACGAGCCGGAGGCACCTTCGGGGCCGCCGGGGACCCAGAGGACGTCGCCGCCGGGGTTGGCGACGCGGCCGAGGATGAACAGCAGGTCGGAGAGCCGGTTGAGGTAGCGCGCCGGCAGCACGCTCGTGTGCGCCGGGTCGGCCTCGACCACCGCCCACGTCGCCCGCTCGGCGCGCCGGGTGACCACCCGCGCGACGTGCAGGTACGCCGCACCCGGCGTCCCGCCCGGCAGGATGAACGAGTCGAGCGTGGCCAGGCCCTCGTTGAACTCGTCGCACCAGCCCTCGAGCCGCTCGACCTGCGCCTCGGTCACCCGCAGCGGCGGGTACTCCGGATTCTCGACGACCGGGGTCGCGAGGTCCGCCCCGACGTCGAACAGGTCGTTCTGGATCTGCGCCAGCGGCGCGACGATCCGCTCGGGCAGGTCCCCGACGGCGAGGGCCACCCCGATGGCCGCGTTGGCCTCCTCGGAGTCGGCGTAGGCGTCGAGGCGCGGGTGCGTCTTGGGCACCCGGGAGAAGTCGGAGAGACCGGTCGTCCCGTCGTCACCGGTGCGCGTGTAGATACGGGTGAGGTGAACGGCCACGGCGCCAGTCTAGGGGCGGGGCGGCCGGGGTCAGGGGCCCGAACTCCGGCCGGTAGCGTCGCCGAGCGTGAACGAGCACTTCGTCGTGCGGTCGGCGGGCGCCCTGACGGGCACGGTCGACGTCGTCGGCGCCAAGAACAGCGTGCTCAAGCTGATGGCCGCGGCGCTGCTCGCCGAGGGCCGGACGACGATCACGAACTGCCCGCAGATCCTCGACGTGCCGCTCATGGCCGACGTGCTGCGCAGCCTGGGCTGCGAGGTGGCGGTGGCGGGCGACGTCGTCGAGATCGACGTCCCCGCCGAGCTCGAGTCCGAGGCGGACTACCGCTCGGTCTCGCGGCTGCGGGCGTCGGTGTGCGTGCTGGGGCCGCTGGTGGCGCGCTGCCGGCGCGCGGTCGTGCCGCTGCCCGGCGGCGACGCCATCGGCTCCCGCCCCCTCGACATGCACCAGGCCGGCCTGCGGCTGCTGGGCGCGCGCTCGGAGATCTCGCACGGCTGCGTCGTGGCGGAGGCGGACGGGCCCGGCGCGGCGCTGCGGGGCGCGCAGATCTGGCTGGACTTCCCCTCGGTGGGCGCCACCGAGAACATCCTCATGGCGTCGGTCTACGCCGAGGGCACCACGGTGATCGACAACGCCGCCCGCGAGCCGGAGATCGTCGACCTCGTCCGCATGCTCCAGGAGATGGGCGCGAAGATCTCCGGAGGCGGCACCTCGACGCTCACCGTGCACGGCGGCGTCGAGCTGACCCCGACCACCCACCGCGTCATCGGCGACCGCATCGTCGGCGCCACCTGGGCGTTCGCGTCGGTGATGACCGACGGCGACGTCACGGTCCGCGGGGTGGATCCGCACCACCTCGACCTGGTGCTCGACAAGCTGACCCAGGCCGGCGCGACGATGGAGACGGTGCCGACCTCGCCGGAGGCGGGCGGCCACGTGCCCGCGTTCCGGGTGCGCGGCGGCGGGCGGCCCCGCTCGGTGGACTGGGTGACGCTGCCCTACCCGGGGTTCGCGACCGACCTGCAGCCGATGGCGATCGCGCTCTCCGCGGTCTCCGACGGCACCTCGATGATCACCGAGAACGTCTTCGAGGGGCGCTTCCGGTTCGTCGAGGAGATGGTCCGCCTCGGCGCGGACGCCCGGACCG
Organism: uncultured Actinomycetota bacterium; assembly: GCA_963716955.1. Taxonomy (GTDB): domain Bacteria; phylum Actinomycetota; class Actinomycetes; order Mycobacteriales; family Pseudonocardiaceae; genus Actinomycetospora. Next base: position 359,935 of record CAVQUY010000008.1, on the reverse strand, counting down.
ACGGCCACCACGCCGTCGTGCGGGGGGTGCCGCGGCTGTCGTCCGCCCCGGTGTGGGCCTCGGACATCCGGGCCGGCGCGGGTCTCGTGCTCGCGGGCCTCATGGCCGACGGGGAGACCGAGGTGTGGGACGTCGCCCACATCGACCGCGGCTACCCGCTGTTCGTCGAGAACCTCTGCGCGCTCGGCGCGGACGTGGCCCGGGTCCAGGCCCCGCCGAAGAGGTAGCCGACCCGGTGGGTGAGCGGCGCCGTCCTGGCGTCAGATGCGAGGAAAGTGCCGTTGCTGCCCAGGCCGGGGCCGCCACGACTACAGAGCGCGCAGCGCCACCTTCGCGTCGTCCACGTCGCGGGGGAACACCAGCAGGCTCCAGCCGGCCTCGCCGTGCGCGATCGTCGCCCGCACCTTCTCGCGGGCCAGGCGCGCGGCCAGGACCTCCGCGGCCTCCCGGGTGGGCACCGTCGCGACCGTCTCGAGCAGCCCGACGTCGCCGTCGTCGCTCGGCAGCGCGCCCTTCGGGCCGGTCCCGAAGGTCCAGCGCAGGAGGCCGGCGAGCAGGATCACGGCGGCGACCGCCGTGAAGATCTCGCCCACCGACCCGACCATCGGGCCATCCTGACCGATCCTGTGGCCAGCAGCATGGCCAGGACGGATGGGGCCCGTGACGACCCGTCGGTAACCTCCTCCCATGCCGTACCCCAGCGACGACTCGCGCGACCGCCCCTGGGTCATGCGGACCTACGCCGGCCACTCGTCGGCGAGGGCGTCCAACGAGCTCTACCGGCGCAACCTGTCCAAGGGGCAGACGGGCCTCTCGGTGGCCTTCGACCTCCCGACGCAGACCGGGTACGACCCCGACGACGAGCTCGCCCGCGGCGAGGTCGGCAAGGTCGGCGTCCCGGTCAGCCACATCGGCGACATGCGGGCGCTCTTCGACGGCATCCCGCTGAACGAGGCCAACACCTCGATGACGATCAACGCGACGGCGATGTGGCTGCTCGCGCTCTACGTCACGGTGGCCGACGAGCAGGCCGGAGGCGGCGGGCGAGGACCCCGCGGCGGTGCGCGCGACGCTGGCCGGGACCACCCAGAACGACATCATCAAGGAGTACCTCTCGCGCGGGACCTACGCGTTCCCGCCCGCGCCGAGCGTCCGGCTGATCACCGACATGATCGCCTGGACCGTCTCGAACGTGCCGAAGTGGAACCCGATCAACATCTGCAGCTACCACCTGCAGGAGGCCGGGGCGACGCCGACGCAGGAGGTCGCCTACACGATCTCCACGGCGGTCGCGGTGCTCGACGCGGTGCGCGACTCCGGCCAGGTACCCGAGGCGGACTTCCCCACGGTCGTCGGGCGCATCTCGTTCTTCGTCAACGCCGGCCTGCACGTCATCGAGGAGATCGCCAAGCTCCGGGCGTTCGCCCAGCTCTGGGACGAGCTGTGCCGGGAGCGCTACGGCGTCACCGACCCGAAGCTGCGCCGGTTCCGCTACGGCGTGCAGGTCAACTCGCTGGGCCTGACCGAGGCCCAGCCGGAGAACAACGTCCAGCGCATCGTGCTGGAGATGCTCGCGGTGACGCTCTCCCGCGACGCCCGCGCCCGCGCCGTGCAGCTGCCCGCCTGGAACGAGGCCCTGGGCCTGCCGCGACCGTGGGACCAGCAGTGGGCGCTGCGCATGCAGCAGGTCCTCGCCTACGAGACCGACCTGCTCGACCACGACGACGTCTTCGCCGGCTCCCACGTCATGGAGGCGAAGACCGCCTCGATCGTCGAGGGCGCGCGCGCCGAGATCGACAAGGTCGCCGGGATGGGCGGCGCGGTCGCGGCGGTCGACTCGGGCTACATGAAGTCCCAGCTGGTCTCCTCCCTCGCCGCGCGGCGGATGCGCCTGGAGTCCGGCGAGGACACCGTCGTCGGGGTCAACAAGTTCACCTCCACCGAGCCCAGCCCGCTGCAGGCCGAGGGCGCCGAGGCGATCTTCGTCGCCGACCAGGACGTCGAGGAGCGCGCCCGCGAGGCCGTCGCGGCGTGGCGGGCCGACCGCGACCCGGGGACGGTGAAGGCGGCGCTCGAGCGGCTCACCGAGGCGGCGGGCACGAGCGAGAACCTCATGGACGCGACGCTCGAGTGCGCCCGGGCCGGGGTCACGACGGGGGAGTGGTCCGGCGCGCTGCGCGAGGTGTTCGGCTCGTACCGCGCGCCGACCGGGGTGACCGCGGCGTCGTCGTCGGGAGCCGGTCCCGACCAGGCCCACGGCGGCGAGCCCGACGACCTCGAGGCGGTGCGGCAGCGGGTGCGGCGCACCGCCGACGACCTCGGGGTGGCGGCGCTGCGGATGCTGGTGGGCAAGCCCGGCCTCGACGGGCACTCCAACGGCGCCGAGCAGATCGCCGTCCGGGCCCGCGACGCCGGGTTCGAGGTCATCTACCAGGGCATCCGGCTCACGCCCGCCGAGATCGTGGCGGCCGCGGTGCAGGAGGGCGTGCACGTCGTCGGGCTGTCGATCCTCTCCGGCTCGCACCTCGAGGTGGTGCCGGCGGTGCTCGACGGGCTCGCCCGGGCGGACGCGTCCGACATCCCCGTCGTCGTCGGCGGCATCATCCCGCCGAAGGACGCCGAGCAGCTGGTGCGGCTCGGGGTGCAGCGGGTGGTGACGCCGAAGTCGTACTCGCTCACCGGGATCATGGGCGAGTTCGTCGACGTGATCCGCGAGGTGCACGGGCTCGAGCACGAGGAGGCGCCGGCCTGAGCGCCGACGCCCGCGACCACCCGGACGCGGGCCGTGCTGGCGCCGGCCCTGACGGGTCAGCCGCGGCGGGCGAAGGCGGCGGCGTGGTCGCGGGCCCAGTCGCGGAACGTGCGGGGCGGGGCGTCGAGCAGCCCGTCGAGGGTGTCGTCGAGCGCGCCGACGCCCGGCAGCAGGGTGGTGGCGGCCTTGGCGACGACGGCGTCGGCCAGCTCCGCGGACATCCCCCGGTCGGTCATCGCCCGGTGCGCGGTCTCGGGGGAGACCTCGACGTAGCGCAGGGGGCGCCCGAGGACCTCGGCGAGGATCGCGACCTCGTCGCCGGGGCCGAGCGCCTCGGGTCCGCACAGCGGGTAGGCCCGGCCCTCGTGCCCGGGCCGGGTGAGGCACGGTGGCCGCCACGGCGGCGATGTCCCGCGGGTCGATCAGCGCGACCCGGCCGTCGCCGTAGGGGTGGTAGACGGTGTCGTGGTCGGCGATGGTCCCGGCCCACTGCAGCGCGTTGGACGTGAAGCCGGTGGGCCGCAGGAACGTCGCGGGGACGCCGACCGCGCGCACCGCGTCCTCGCCGGCGCGGTGCCACCGGGTGATCGGGTCCTGGACCTCGTCGTCGCCGACGCTCAGGGTCGAGAGCTTCACGATGTGGGTCGCCCCGGCCTTCGCCGGCGGCCTCGGCCAGGTGGCGGTCCTGGGCCGGCCCCTCGGGCCCCACGGAGACGAGGAAGACCCGGTCGACGCCGCGCACGGCGTCTCGAGGAGCGGGTCGTCGAGGTCGCCGCCGACCACCTCGACGTGCGGGGCGCCCGGCATCGGGCCGGACGAGCTCGGACCGGCGAGCTCGTCGAGCAGGGCACGGCCGATGGTGCCGTGGCACCGGTCACGAGGATCATGCGCACGATCCTCGACACCGTGCGTCGACGGCCGCATCCGGGCATCGGCGGAGGATCGTCGGCGTCGACCGTCCAGGGTCAGGCGTCCGCGTCCTGGTCGTCCGCCTTGGCGTCCCCGCGGCGCTTGAGGAACGAGAAGCCCGGGATGCCGTCGATCGCCCGCCGGAGGTCCTTGGTGACGTCGAGGAGCTCGTGCAGGTCGGGTCCGACGCGGTCGAGGGTCTCGAGGATCGGGCAGGATGTCGTGGGCCAGGTGGTGGGCGAGCGCCGGGAGCTCGTCCACGAGCGCGATCGCGGCGTCGATCTCCTCGGGCGCGAGGTCGTCGACGAACTTCCTCGGTCAGCGGCGCGGCGCGCTCGAGCATGGGCCGGTAGAGCTCGAGGAGCTCCTGGATGCGGTTGCTCGTCGCGCTCGCCGAGCCCATGACCTCGTCGGCGCCGGAGGTGATGGTGCGGGCGGACTCGACGACCTCGGACGCGCCCTGCGTGATGCTCCGGGCCTCGCTGACCACGCCGTCGGCGCCGCGGGTGATGCCGGCGGCGTCGTCGACCACCGACGCGGCGCCCTTGGTGATGCTCCCGGCCTCGTCGACGACGGACGCGGCGCCGCGGGTGATGGCGCGGGCCTCGGTGACCACGCCGTCGGCGCCGGAGGTGATGGTGCGGGCGGACTCGACGACCTCGGCGGCCCCGCCGGTGATGCCGCGGGCCTCTCGACGACCGAGGAGGCCCCCGTCGTGATCCCGCGGGCCTCGACGATCACCCCCTCGATCTCGGTGACGATCCCGTCGGCCCGGTCGACCAGGCCGTCGACCCGGTCCGCCACCCGGCCCAGGACCCCGAGCAGGCGGGTGACCTCGTCGAGCAGCGCCTCGACCCGGCCCGGCAGCCGGGCGCCGACGCCGGCGGCCTCGGCGGTCCAGGCGAGGACCTCCGACGGCGTGGGGACGACGAGCGGCCCGAGGCGAACGAGTGACATGGCGCCCAGTCTGCTCGCCCCGGTCGCGACCGGCCGCGTCGCTGTCGGAACCGCCGGTGCCGTCGGCATGATCACCTGCCTACGGCCATCCCGACCGCTGCGCTAGCCTCACGACGCACGTCCGGTCAATGCTGCATGCACCGCTCCGCGGACCGGAACGATCGGTCAGCGGCCCGCGAGCAGCAGCATCGCGTAGGCCGCGATCGACTGGGCGTCGGTGATCTCGCCCGCCCGCACGCGGTCCTCGAACTCGGCGCGGGTCACCCACGCGGTGCGCATGTCCGCCTCGGTCTCCTCCCGGTCCGGCGCACCCGCGGTGAGGCCGGTGGCGAGGAAGGCCCGGCCGCGCTGCGAGGACAGGCCGGGCGCGACGTCGAGCAGGCCGAGCGGCTCCCAGTGCTCCGCGCGCAGGCCGGTCTCCTCGCGCAGCTCCCGCGCGGCCAGCTCGGCGGGGTCGGCCTCGGCGCGGTCCGGGGCCGTGCCCTGCGGGAACTCCCAGCGGCGCAGGCCCAGGGGGTAGCGGAACTGCTCGACCAGCATCATCCGCGCCTGCGGGCCGGCCCCCTCCAGCGCGATGACCAGCGCGTAGTGCGGCTTGTCGACGACGCCGTAGATCCCCTCGCCGCCGCCGGGGCGCCGGAAGGTGTCCTCCCGCACCGTCATCCAGGGGTTCTCGTACACCTGCCGACTCGAGAGCGTGTCCACGCGCCCGATCATCCCCGGCGTCCCGATCGACCGTCCCGGCCGTCCCACGCTAGGCTGCGCGACCAAGCAGGGCGAGTCCTCCTCACCGCGGAAACGGGAGCACGGCAGAGCACATGGTCAGCACAGTCATCGCCGAGATCGTCGCCTTCCTGATCGTCCTCTACGTGCTCTACCGCTACGTCGTCCCGCCGCTGAAGTCGATGACGGAGAAGCGCGAGAAGGAGATCGCCCAGCAGGTCGAGGACTCGCGCAAGGCCAAGGAGCGCCTGGAGGCCGCCGAGGCCGCGTACCGCGAGGCCGTCGAGAACGCGCAGAACGACGCCGCCCGGATCCGCGACGACGCCCGGGCCGACGCCCAGCGCATCGCCGACGAGATGCGCGAGAAGGCCGAGCAGGAGGTCGAGCGCCTCCGCCGCCGCGGCGAGGAGCAGCTGCAGAACGCCCGCGCCCAGGTGGTCCGCGACCTCAAGCGCGAGCTCGGCGGCCACTCCACGGAGCTCGCGGGCCAGCTGGTGCGCCAGGAGCTGGAGTCCGACCAGGCGAAGAAGGAGTCCGTGGACGCCTTCATCGAGGAGCTGTCCCGGTCCGTCTCGCGCTGACCCGCCGGCCCTGACGTGCGCCTCGTCATCGCCCGCTGCACCGTCGACTACGCGGGCCGCCTGACCGCCCACCTCCCCAGCGCGCTCCGTCTGCTGCTGGTGAAGGCGGACGGGTCGGTCAGCGTCCACGCCGACGACCGCGCCTACAAGCCGCTGAACTGGATGAGCCCGCCGTGCTGGCTCACCGAGGAGCCGGGCGTGTGGACGGTCCGCAACAAGGCCGACGAGACGCTGACGATCACCCTCGAGGAGATCCAGCACGACTCGCAGCACGAGCTCGGCGTCGACCCGGGCCTGGTCAAGGACGGCGTCGAGGCCCACCTGCAGGAGCTGCTCGCCGAGCACGTGCACACCCTCGGGGCGGGCTGGACGCTGGTCCGGCGCGAGTACCCCACCGCGATCGGCCCGGTCGACCTGCTCTGCCGCGACGACTCCGGCACCTCGGTCGCCGTGGAGATCAAGCGGCGCGGCGAGATCGACGGCGTCGAGCAGCTCACCCGCTACCTCGAGCTGCTCAACCGCGACCCGCTGCTGGCCCCCGTCGAGGGCATCTTCGCCGCCCAGCAGATCAAGCCCCAGGCGCGGGTGCTGGCCACGGACCGCGGCATCCGCTGCGTGACGCTGGACTACGACGCGCTGCGGGGCATCGAGTCGGACGAGTTCCGCTTGTTCTGAAGCCTCGCCAGGTAGGTGTACCCGCCGGTAACGTGCAGTTCATGACGAGCACGGCAGCGAAGCCCGAGACCGGCCCCGCGACGACGGCGGCCACGGACACGTTCGACTCGCTCGACCCGCGGGACGGCTCCGTCGTCGCCACCCACCCCCGGCAGACCCCGGAGCAGGTGCAGGCGGTCGTGGCGCAAGGCCCGCGCCGCCGCGGGCTGGTGGGCCGACCTCGGCTTCGACGGGCGCCGCACCCGCCTCGCCGCCTGGCGCCGCCTGATCATCGAGCGGACCGACGAGCTCGCCGCCCTGGTCAGCCACGAGACCGGCAAGCCCCTCGACGACGCCCGGATCGAGGTCGTCCTCGTCATCGACCACCTGCACTGGGCCGGCAAGCACGCCAAGGCCGCGCTGGGGCGGCGCCGCTCCGAGGCCGGTGCCCTCATGGTCAACCACAAGGCCACCGTCGAGTACCGGCCGCTGGGCGTCATCGGGGTGCTCGGGCCGTGGAACTACCCGGTGTTCACGCCGATGGGCTCGATCGTCTACGCGCTCGCCGCGGGCAACGCCGTCGTCTTCAAGCCCTCCGAGCTGACCCCGACGGTGGGGAAGTGGCTCGTGGACAGCTTCGCCGAGGTGCTGCACCGCACCGACGGGCAGGGCGAGGGCCTGTTCGGGCTGGTCACCGGCGAGGGCGAGACCGGGGCGGCGCTGTGCCGCGCCGGCGTCGACAAGGTCGCCTTCACCGGCTCGACCGCCACCGCGAAGAAGGTCATGGCCACCTGCGCCGAGTCGCTCACCCCGGTGCTCATGGAGTGCGGCGGCAAGGACGCGCTGCTCGTCGACCACGACGCCGACCTCGACGACGCCGCCGCTGCGGCCATCTGGGGCGCGATGTCGAACGCCGGGCAGACGTGCGTCGGGGTCGAGCGGGTCTACGTCGTGGACTCCGTCGCCGAGGCGTTCCTCGACAAGGTGGCGCAGCGCGCCGCGAAGATCCAACCGGGCGCCGGGCCGCGCTCGATCTACGGCCCGATCACGATGCCGAGCCAGATCGGGATCATCTCCGACCAGATCGACGACGCCCTCTCCCGCGGGGGACGGGCCGTCGTCGGCGGCCGGGACTCGGTGCGCGCGCCCTACGTCGACCCGGTGGTGCTCGCCGACGTCCCCGAGGACTCCACCGCGGTCACCGACGAGACCTTCGGCCCGACCGTCGTCGTCAACCGGGTCCGGGACATCGACGAGGCCGTCGAGCTGACCAACGCGTCGCGCTACGGGCTCGGCGGGTCGGTGTTCGCGAAGCAGCGCGGCTACGAGATCGCGCGGAAGCTGCGCGTCGGGATGGTCTCGGTCAACGGCGTCATCGCGTTCGCGGCCATGCCCTCGCTGCCCTTCGGCGGCGTCGGCGACTCCGGCTTCGGGCGCATCCACGGCCGCGACGGCCTGCGGGAGTTCACGCGCCCGCTCGCGGTCTCCGAGCGGCGCTTCAAGAGCATCAACGTCATGACGTTCGACCGGCCCGGCTGGGTCGTGAAGGCCATGACGCTGCTGGCCGGCCTGATCTACCGACGGAACCGGTAAAGCCGCCCGAGGGGTGCGTCACGGGCCCCGGTCGAGGGGTGGGTGCCGTCGGGCGCACGTGACAGGATCGCCCGACCCCGGGCCGGTGAGGTCCCGGGGAGTCGACGAAGGGACAGGGGACGTGGCTCGCGAGTTCGCCCGGGTGGGTGTGGTCGGTCTGGGCACGATGGGCGCGGGCATCGTCGAGGTGTTCGCCCGCGCGGGCATCGAGGTCGTCGCCGTGGAGGTCGACCAGGCCGCGGCGGACCACGGCCGGGAGATCGTCGAGAGCTCCACCGCCCGCGCCGTGTCCCGCGGCAAGCTCGACGAGTCCGACCGCACGGCGCTGCTCGAGCGCGTCCGGGTCAGCACCGACCTCGCCGACCTCGCCGACGTCGCGCTGGTCGTCGAGGCCGTGCCCGAGCGCCTGGAGCTCAAGGCGGCGGTGTTCACCGCCCTGGACAAGGTCTGCGGGCCCGACACGATCTTCGCGTCCAACACCTCGTCGCTCTCGATCACCGAGCTGTCCGTGCGCACCGAGCGGCCCAGCCGCGTCGTCGGGATGCACTTCTTCAACCCGGCCCCGGTGCAGCTGCTCGTCGAGCTGGTGCGCACCGTCGTCACCGAGCCCGAGGTCGTCGAGGACATCCGGACCCTCGCCGTCCGGCTGGGCAAGACGCCGGTGGTGTGCGGCGACCGCGCCGGGTTCATCGCGAACCAGCTGCTGTTCACCTACCTCAACCAGGCCGTCGGCATGTTCGAGTCGCACTACGCCGGCCGCGAGGACCTCGACGCCGCGATGAAGTACGGCTGCGGCTACCCGATGGGCCCGCTCGCGCTGATGGACCTCATCGGCCTGGACACCGCCTACGAGATCCTCGAGGAGATGTACCGGCAGTCGCGCAACCAGCGCCACGCGCCGGCCCCGATCCTCAAGCAGATGATCACCGCGGGGCTGCTCGGCCGGAAGTCCGGCCGCGGCTTCTACACCTACGCCGAGCCCGGCTCGTCCGAGGTCGTGCCCGACGGCCTCACCCCGCCGCCGCCCGGCGCCGACGACTCCTCGCTGCGGCCGATCAACCGGGTCGGCGTGGTCGGCACCGGCACGATGGCCACCGGCATCGCCGAGGTCTTCGCCAAGGCCGGCTACGACACCGTCGTGCGCGGCCGCTCGGAGTCCAAGGGCGAGGGCGCCGTGGCCGCGGTGCGCAAGTCGCTGGAGAAGCAGGTCGTCAAGGGCCGGCTGTCCGAGGAGACCCGCGACGAGATCCTCGGGCGCATCTCGACGACGGTCGACTTCTCGGGCCTGGCCGAGTGCGACATCGTCGTCGAGGCCATCGCCGAGGACCTCGGGGTCAAGCAGGCCGCGTTCTCGGCCCTCGACGAGGTCTGCAAGCCCGGCACGATCCTCGCGACGACGACGTCGTCGCTGCCGGTCGTGGAGTGCGCCGCCGCGACCTCCCGCCCCGACGACGTCATCGGCATGCACTTCTTCAACCCGGCCGCGGTGATGAAGCTCGTCGAGGTCGTCTCGCCGATCACCACCGCCCCCGAGGTCACCGCGACGGTCCGGGCGCTGTGCGCGAAGCTCAAGAAGAACCCGGTGCTCTGCGGGGACCGGGCCGGCTTCATCGTCAACGCGCTGCTCTTCCCCTACCTCAACGACTCGGTGTCGATGCTCGAGGCGCACTACGCGACCGTCGACGACATCGACCTGGCCATGAAGAACGGCTGCGGCCTGCCGATGGGCCCGTTCGCGCTGCTCGACGTGGTCGGCCTCGACGTGTCGCTGGCCATCGAGCGCTCGCTCTACCAGGAGTTCCGGGTCCCGGGCTTCACCCCGGCCCCGCTGCTGGAGCACCTCGTGACGGCGGGCCGGCTCGGGCGCAAGACGAAGCACGGGTTCCGGGACTACAGCTAGGGGCACTCCGCCGCGTGGCGCGACGCAACCGACGGGCAGCGGGCGGGGAACCCCGTCCGCTGTTCGGTGGTGCCCTGTCCTACGTCGAGCGCGCCGGCCGACGGTGGGCGGTGCGCTCGATCAGCGGGACGGCGGCGACGAAGACCTACCGCTGCCCGGGCTGCAACCAGGAGGTCCGGCCCGGCACGGCCCACGTCGTCGCGTGGCCGGTGGACGGGCCCGACGGCGGCGGCGAGGAGCGCCGGCACTGGCACACCGGCTGCTGGCGCCGGTAGGAGCCGGGGCTCAGGACGACGTGGCGGCGGCGCTGCGGGTGCCGTAGGCCGGGTCGGAGGTGCCGGCGTCGGGCCGGTCGCCGCGCTCGTCGTCGTCGCGCAGGGGGCGGGCCCCGTGGTGGCGGGAGCCCGCCGCGGTCGCGCCCGCGCCCGGGCCGCCGGTGCGCAGGGGCTGCGTCTCGTCGGAGGCCTCCTCGGGGAAGGCGTCCAGGCCGGGCAGGTCGGCCAGGGACTCGCGCAGGGCCGCGAGCTGGTTGCTCACGCGGGCGCGCAGGCGCCGGACCTCGCCGACCTCGTCGTCCGCCTCGCGCCGGCGCCGTGCGGCCTCCGCGGCGGCGTCGCGCAGCTGGGTCTGCGCGCGCTCGCGGGCGTCCGCCTCGCTGCGGGCGAGCACCCGCATGGACTCCGTGCGCCGCGAGGCCATCGCGATCTCGAAGTCCTCCTCGATCTGGACCCGCCGCGCGCGGGACTCCTCGTCGAGCCGGCGGCGCTCGGCCTCCGCCTCGTCCCGGATCCGGGCGGCCTCGGCGCGCGCGGACTCCATGAGCGTGCGGTGCTCGTCCTCCATCTCGCCGCGGCGCCGGTCGTTGTCCTGCAGGCCGGCGTCGTAGCGGGTGCGCACCTCGGCGGCCTCGGCCTCGGCGGCCTCGTGCATCTCGCGCGCCTGCCGGCGCGCCTCGTCGAGCGTGGCGCGGGCCTGGTCGTCGGCGGCGGCGACGGTGCGCCGGGCGTGCTCGTCGGCCTCGGTGACGGTCCGGTGGGCCTGCTCGTCGGCGTCGGCGACGGTGCGGCGGGCGCGCTCGTCGGCCTCCTCGCGGGTGCGGCGCGCGGCCTGCTCGGCGCTGGAGCGCATCTCCCGGGCCTCGTCCTGCGCGAGCCGGAGCATCCGCTGCAGCCGCTCGGACAGGCCCTCCATGGAGTCCGGCGGCGCGGCCAGCCGGTCGATCTGGGCCCGGAGCTCCTCGACGTGCGCGCGGGTGCGGTCGAGCGCCCGCGCGAGCTCGGAGGCCTGGGCCACGGCGGCGTCGCGGTCGGCGGTGAGGATGCGCAGATCGGCCTCGACGCGGTCGAGGTGCTCCTCGACCTGACCGCGGTCGTACCCGCGGCGGACGACGTCGAAGCCGGTGCCCAGAGGCAGCAGATCACGCTCTCCCGACGGCATCGCCCCAGGTTACTAGGGCCCTGTGCCCCACGGCCACGGACGGGTGACGAACACGCCGCTCCGCGCCGGGATCGCCCCCGGTCACGCACGTGGTGAGTCCGATCACCCCGTCCCGGGCGCCCGGGTGGCGCAGCCCGGAACGCACGAACGGCCCGTTCGTCACCGCAGGAGGTGACGAACGGGCCGCTCGTCCGGACGCGGGACCGGCCGGGCCGGAGGCCGGGCCGGGCGCGGGCTAGACGCCCCGGAAGCGGTTGATCTCCGTCAGGTGCTTCTCGCGCAGCTCGGGGTCCGTCACGCCGAGGCCCTCCTCGGGCGCGAGGCACAGCACGCCGACCTTGCCCTGGTGGCTGTTGTGGTGGACGTCGTTGGCCGCCTCGCCGGTCTCCTCCAGCGCGTAGGTCTTCGACACCGTGGGGTGGATCTTCCCCTGGGCCACCAGGCGGTTCGCCAGGTAGGCCTCCTTGTAGTTCGCGAAGTGCGACCCGATGATCCGCTTGAGGTTCATCCACAGGTACCGGTTGTCGTACTGGTGCATGAAGCCCGACGTCGAGGCGCAGGTGACGATCGTGCCGCCGCGCTTGGCGACGTAGACCGAGGCGCCGAAGGTCTCGCGGCCGGGGTGCTCGAAGACGATGTCGGGGTCGTCCCCGCCCGTCAGCTCGCGGATCTTCGAGCCGAACCGCTTCCACTCGCGCGGGTCCTGCGTCTCGGGGTCGGACCAGAACTTGTAGCCCTCGGCGGAGCGGTCGATGATCAGCTCGGCGCCCATCTTGCGGCAGAGCTCGGCCTTCTCGGGCGAGGAGACGACGCAGACCGGGGTGGCGCCGCCGTTGAGGGCGAACTGGGTGGCGTACGAGCCCAGGCCGCCGGAGGCGCCCCAGATCAGGACGACGTCGCCCTGGGTCATGTTCGCGCCGTTGTGGCTGACCAGCTGGCGGTAGGCCGTGGAGTTGACCAGCCCCGGCGAGGCGGCCTCCTCCCAGGTCAGGTGGGCCGGCTTCGGCATGAGCTGGTTCGTCTTGACGAGCGCCAGGTCGGCCAGGCCGCCGAAGTTCGTCTCGAAGCCCCAGATGCGCTGCTCGGGGTCCATCATCGTGTCGTCGTGGCCGTCGGGGCTCTCGAGCTCCACCGACAGGCAGTGCGCGACGACCTTGTCGCCGGGCTTCCACATCTGCACGCCCTCGCCGACCTTGAGCACGACGCCGGCGAGGTCGGAGCCGACCACGTGGTAGGGCAGGTCGTGGCGCTTGGCCAGCGGCGAGATGCGCCCGTAGCGCTTGAGGAAGCCGAACGTCGACACCGGCTCGAAGATCGAGGTCCAGACGGTGTTGTAGTTGATCGCGCTGGCCATGACGGCGACGATCGCCTCGCCCGCCGCCGGCTCGGGCGTCGGCACCTCGTCGAGGTGCAGCGACTTGCGCGGGTCCTTCTCCTTGGCGGACATGCCGGCGAACATCTCGGCCTCGTCGGCGTGCACCGTGATGCCCCGGTAGGACTCGGGGACGGAGACGCCGGCGAGGGCGGCGGTGTCGTCGGCGAGGATGGCGTCGCGGATCTCGTGCACGGTCAGATGCCTCCGGTGGTGTCGGTTGGCGGAAGGCTACCGACGGGTAGGGATGGCGGAGAAGATGGTTGTGACGGGCTCTCAGTGGCCGGCGGCGGGTTGCACCAGCTCGACGAGTACCCCACCGGCGTCCTTGGGGTGCACGAAGTTGACCCGGGAGTCGGCCGTACCGCGGCGGGCGTCGTCGTAGAGCAGGCGCACGCCCTTCTCGCGGAGCCGGGCGGCGGTGTCCTCGACGTCGGTGACCCGGTAGGCCACCTGCTGCAGCCCCGGGCCGTTGCGGTCGATGAACTTCGCGATCGTCGAGGACTCGTTCAGCGGCGCGAGCAGCTGGACCGCGGCCCCCGAGGCGTCCCCGGGGGCGTGCAGCATGGCCTCGCGGACGCCCTGCTCCTCGTTCGTCTCGGTGTGCGTGGCCTCGAGGCCGAGGGTCTGCGCGTACCACTCGATGGCCGCGTCGAGGTCGGGCACGGCGATCCCGACGTGGTCCACGGCCACGATGCCGACGGATGCGTCGACCAGTCCAGTCATGCTTGGGACAGTAAGCGACTGAATCGAGACGCACAGCAGGTGACGGCCACCACCCCGACCTCGGGCGGGTGACCCTCTCCGTTCCGGCCGGTCGTCGCGGGCCGGGATGCCAGGATCGGCGCCGTGGCGGCTGGCACGGACCTCGACGACCTCGTCGCGCGCGCCCGGGACGGCTCCCCCCGGGCGGTGGCCCAGCTCATCTCGCTGGTCGAGGACGGCGGGTCCGGGTCCGGCGGGGGATCGGCGCGGGCCCGGGACCTCGCGGCGGCCCTCGCGCCGCACACCGGCCACGCGGTCGTCGTCGGGCTGACGGGGTCGCCCGGCGTCGGGAAGTCCACGACGACGTCCGCGCTCGTCTCCGCGCTGCGCGCCGACGACCGCCGCGTGGGCGTGCTCGCGGTCGACCCCAGCTCCCCGTTCTCCGGCGGCGCGCTCCTCGGCGACCGCGTCCGGATGAGCGAGCACGCCACCGACCCCGGCGTCTTCATCCGCTCCATGGCCACCCGCGGCCACCTGGGCGGGCTCGCGGCGGCCGCCCCGCAGGCGCTGCGGGTGCTCGACGCCGCGGGGTGCGACGTCGTGCTCGTCGAGACCGTGGGGGTCGGTCAGTCCGAGGTGGAGGTCGTGGCGCTCGCGGACACCACCGTGGTGCTCCTCGCGCCGGGCATGGGCGACGGCGTGCAGGCGGCCAAGGCGGGCGTGCTGGAGATCGCCGACGTGTTCTGCGTCAACAAGGCCGACCGCGAGGGCGCCGACGCGACCGTCCGCGAGGTGCAGAACGCCATGGCCATGTCGCGCCGGGAGACCGGGCCCGGGTGGCGGACCCCGGTGGTGCGGACCGTCGCCTCGGCCGGGGTGGGCGTCGACGAGCTGCTCGCCGCGATCGACGCCCACCGCGCCTGGACGGTGGAGCAGGGCCGCGGCGACGAGGGTCGCCGGCGGCGGGCCCGGGCCGAGGTCGAGGCGATCGCGCTCGCCGACCTGCGGGCGCAGCTGCGGGCGGTGTCGGGGTCCGCGGCGCTGGACGCCCTGGCCGCGGAGGTGGCCGCCGGCGGGCTGGACCCGTTCGCGGCCGCGGACCGGCTGCGGGCGGCGGCGGTCTCGGCGGACGGGGTGGACGGGGGATGACTCACCGCGTGTCGCTCCCGGGCTGACGGGTGGGGAGTGGATAGCGTCGACCTCCGGAGGAGGGAGTCGGCGATGCTGTGCTGGTGGGTGGTCGGGGTGCTGGCGCTCCTGGAGACGGCGGGCTTCGCGGGGCGGCCCGGCGACGGCGACGGCGCGGGGCGCACCGGGGGCGCGAGGGCGCGGCGATGCGCGACTGGCCGGGGGACTAGCCCGGAACGTGTAGCGCGGAGCGCCTAACGCACCCCGACGGTCGGCAGCGCCTCGGCGAGCCACGGGATGACGATCGTGACGGTGGGCACGACGACGAGGGCGACCGCGGCGAGGTAGGTCCCGGCGGCCAGGGCACGGCCGCCGTGCACGTGGGCGCGGACGCGGTCGCGGCGCATCAGGACGTCGTCGTGCTCGGTGCTCGAGACGGTGTTCGACGCGAACGCGTCCAGGGCCCCGGCCATCGCCTCGTCGCCGTGACGGCGCCGCCCGGCGTCGTCGGCGAGCATCTCCAGCAGCAGGGTCACGGCGTCGCGGGCCTCGCGGCTGCGGACGACGACCGGGAAGGCCTGGTGCAGGGCGGTGAAGGCCTCGCGGACGAGGTCGTGGCGGGCGTCGAGGTGGGCCTGCTCGTGGGCGATGACCGCGCTGAGCTCGTCCGGGCAGAGCGTGTCGAGCGCGGCGCCGGTGACCACGACCCGGCCCTCGCGCCCGACCCGGCCGGGCACGCAGTAGGCGAACGGGACGGCGCCGTCGAGCACGCGGAGCACGACCCCGGTCCGCGGTGAGCCGAAGGCGTCGGTCTGCTCGGCCCGCGCGAGCAGGTCGACCATGTCGCGGTGGCGGGCCCGGCGCACCCGGGTCCGCACGGCGAGCAGCACGAGCACCCCCAGCAGGCGCGCGACGATGAGGCCGGCGAGGACCGCCGCGACCCCGACCGCGACCGCCAGCGGCAGGCCGGTGCGGTCCTGGGGATGGGTGAGGACCCGCAGCAGGGCCTCGGGGGCGGCCAGCGCGCTCCCGACGGCGGCGAGCACCGCGGCCACCGCCACGGCCTGCCACAGGACGATGGCCGCGCGGGGCACGGCGCGCGGCCACCGGGCGCGCGCGAGCAGGGCAGGCACGGGCCCGGCGAGGACGAGGGCGAGCCCCGTCAACCACACCGACGCCATGACACGTCAGTGTGGCGCCCCGCGGCCCGATGTCACGACTCGGGTGATCGCGGCGGGCGTCCCGGCCGGCGTGTCGAGCGCCCGGCGCAGGGCCGCGGCCTCCTCGGGGCCCACGCGGTCGACGAACGCGACGAGCGCGGCGGTGCGGTCCTCGCCGACGTCGCCGAGGGCGTCGATCATGAGCTCGGCGGCCATCTGCTCGCGGCTCGACGCGGCGGCGTAGCGGTAGGCCTTGCCGTCGCGCTCCTGGCGGACCAGGCCCTTCTTCGCCAGCCGGCCCAGCACCGTCATCACGGTGGTGTAGGCGAGCTCGCGCTCCAGGTGGTCGTGGACGTCGCGGACGGTGAGCGGCCCGTCCGCCGACCACAGCTGGGCCATGACCGCGCGTTCGAGCTCTCCGAGGGCCACGCGGGTGAGTGTACTGCGCGACACCGTGTGTCAACGAGCCCCGTCGTACTACCATCGGTCGTAGGTACTACACAGTGTCGTATTTCCTCGGGTCGTAGGACTCGCCCCGCGAAGGGAGGCGCGTCGTGACCGCACTGGAGCTCTCACGGCTGCAGTTCGCCGTCGTGACCGTCTACCACTACCTGTTCGTGCCGCTGTCGATCTCGCTGTCGGCGCTCACGGCGGGCCTGCAGACGGCGTGGTGGCGCACCCGGGACCCGCGCTTCGGCCGCGCCACGATGCTCGTCGGGAAGCTGCTGATGGCGACCTTCGCGGTCGGCGTCGTCACCGGGCTGGTGCAGGAGTTCCAGTTCGGGCTCTCGTGGTCGGCGTTCGCGCAGTACTACGGCGACGTCTTCGGCCCGACGCTCGCCGTCGAGGGCATGCTCGCCTTCTTCCTCGAGGCGACGTTCCTGGGGCTGTGGTGGTTCGGCCGGGACCGGCTGCGGCCGCTGGTGCACCTCGCGACGATCTGGGTGGTCGCGGTCGGGACGCTGATCTCGGCCTACGTGATCCTCGCGGCCAACGCGTTCATGCAGCACCCGGTCGGCGTGGCCCTCGACCCGGTGACCGGGCGCGCGCGGCTGGCCGACTTCGGGGCGCTGCTGACCAACGAGGTCGTGCTCGCGTCCTTCCCGCACACGATCGCCGGGGCGGTCATGGCCGGCGGGGCGCTGCTCCTCGCGATCGGGGTGTGGCGGCGGTGGGGTCGTGACGGCGGTGACAGCGACGCCGCGCCACGACGACCGGGACGGCCCACCTGGCGGCTCCTCGCCCGCGTCGGGGCGTGGACCACGCTCGTCGGCGGCACCGCGGTCGCCCTCACCGGCGACGTGCTGGGCAAGGTGATGACCGAGGTCCAGCCCATGAAGATGGCCGCCGCCGAGGCGCTCTACGAGACGACCGTCGCACGCCCCGTTCTCGGTCTTCGCCGTGCAGCTGCCCGGCCACGCCCAGCCGACCTCGCTCGACATCCCCTGGCTGCTCAGCTTCCTGGCCACCGGCGACCCGACGGCGACCGTGCAGGGCATCGACGACCTGCAGGCGCAGTACGCCGCGCAGTTCGGGCCCGGGGACTACACCCCGTGGATCCCGGTCGCGTACTGGACGTTCCGGCTGATGATCGGGTTCGGGGTGCTGGCGACGGCGGTCGCGGCGTGGGTGCTGTGGCGCACCCGGCGCGGCCGGGACCTCGAGCCCGCCGGCCGCGGCTGGTTCGCCCTCGCCGACCGCTGGCTCGTCCGGTTCCTCCCGGTGATCCCGGCGCTGCCCGCCGCGGCCGCGACCGTCGGGTGGCTGTTCACCGAGACCGCGCGCCAGCCCTGGCTGGTCTTCGGGCTCTTCCGCACCGCCGACGGCGTGTCCCCGACGCTGACCACCACCGAGCTCGCCGCGTCCCTCGCCGGGTTCGCGCTGGTCTACGGCGTCCTCGCGGTCGTGTGGGTGCGCCTGGTGCTGCACGTGTCGCGGGCCGACCTCGTCGACCTTCTCCCCGACCCGGTCGCGGCGCCCGTGGACGACCCCGACCCCGCGCTCGAACCCAGCTACTGACAGGAGGCCGGTCATGGCTCTCGCGACCGGGTGGTTCGCCGTCGTCGTCGCGTGCTGGGTGCTCTTCGCCGTGCTCGAGGGCTTCGACTTCGGCGTCGGGATGCTCGCCGGTGTCCTCGGGCGCGACGAGCACGAGCGCGGCGCCGCGATCCGCACCGTCGGCCCGGTCTGGGACGGCAACGAGGTGTGGCTGGTCGCCGCGATCGGCGTGACCTTCGCGGCGTTCCCCGCCTGGTACGCCGCGCTGCTCTCCGGGCTCTACCTGCCGCTGGTCGGCCTGCTGCTCGCCCTCGCGGCGCGCGGGCGTGGCGCTGGAGTTCCGCGGCAAGGTCGACTCGGCGGCCTGGCGGCGCCGCGCCGACGTCGTCCTGGGGCTGTCGTCGCTGCTCAGCGCGGCCGGGGTCGGCGCGGTCCTGGCGCTGGCGACGACGGGTCTCGCGCTCGGCCCGGGCGGGGCGGTGGCGGGCGCCGGCGTGGCGCGCTCGCTGGCGCCGCTGGTGTCCGGGCCCGCGCTGGCCGGGGCGCTGCTCGGGGTGCTCGCGGCGCTGCTGCAGGGAGCGGCGTTCCTCGGGCTGCGCACGACGGGGCCGGTGCGCGTCCGGGCCCGCCGGGTCGCGGTCGGGACGGCGGGGGCCGCGGCCGTCGTCGTCGCGGTGCTCGCCGGGGTCGCGGCGCCGGTCGCCGCGCCCCTCGTCGTCGTGGTCGTCGCCGCCGGGCTGGCCGCCGCCCGCCGCCGGGAGGGGCTCGCGTTCGGGGCGGCCTCGGTGGCGGTGCTGGGCGGGGTCGTCGCGGCGTTCGCCGCGCACGCGCCCGTGCTGCTGCCCTCCACGCTCGACCCGGCCTCCTCGCTGACCGTCGCCGGCGCCGCCGCGTCGCCGGCGGCGCTCGAGGTGATCACGGTCGCCGGGGTGGCGATCCTGCCCGGCGTCCTCGCCTACCAGGCCTTCTCCTACTGGGTGTTCCGGCGGCGGGTGGCCAGCGGGCGGGAGGTGGCGGCATGACCGCCCACGGCCCCGTCGACCCGCGCCTGCTCCGCCTCGCCCGCCCGGCGCTGCCGGGGGTCCTCGCCCAGGTCGCGCTCGGCGTCGTCGGGGCGGTCGCGGACGCCGGCGCGCTGGTGGCGGCGGGGCTGCTCGTCGCGGCGCTCGTGGCCGGGTCGGCGCCGCACACGCCACTCGTGGCGCTGGCCGCGGCCCTCGTCGTGCGGGCGCTCGTCGCGGCGGTGGCGCCGCGGGTCGCGGCCGGGACCGCGGGCCGCGTCGTCGAGCCGCTGCGGGAGCGGCTGCTCGACGCCCGGGACCCCGACGCCGAGCGGCGCGACCCGGGCGGGCGACGCCGCCGCGAGCTCGCGTCGGGCGGGATCGACGACCTCCGGGCGTGGTTCACCTCCTACCTGCCCGCCCTGGTCCTCGCGGTGGTGCTGCCGCCGCTGGTGCTCGTCGGGCTGGTGGTGGCCGACCCGCCGTCGGCGCTGGTCGTGGTCCTGACGCTGCCGCTGCTGCCGGTGTTCGCGGCGCTCGTCGGGTGGGCGACCCGGGCCCGCGCGGCGCGGCAGTGGGCGGCGGGGGAGCGGCTGGCCGGGCACGTGCTCGACGTCGTGACCGGGCTCGCCACGCTGCGGCTGTTCGGCCGGGCGCGCCGGCAGGTCGACGAGGTGGCCCGCGTCGGGGAGGCGCACCGGCGCGCGACCGGCTCGGTGCTGCGGGTGGCGTTCCTGTCGACGACGGCGCTGGACCTGGTCGCGACGGTGTCGGTCGGGCTCGTCGCGGTCTCGGCCGGCCTGCGGGTGGTCGACGGCTCGCTGGGCCTGGGACCGGCCCTCGTCGCGATCCTGCTGGCGCCCGAGGCCTACCGCCCGATCCGCGAGGTGGGGGCGCGGTTCCACGACACGGCGCGGGTCGGCGCGATCATGGACGGAGTCCAGGTGCACGATTCTGGTCGTCCTGGACGACCACATCCGTTCACCTGGCGCTCGCGCCTCGGGCGTCCGCGTCCGCTACCCCGGCCGCCGCGGCGACGCGCTCGTGCTGGACCGGCTCGACGTCGCGCCCGGGGAGCTCGTCGCGCTCGCGGGGGAGTCCGGCGCGGGCAAGACCACGCTGCTGCGGGTGCTCTCCGGCGCGGTGCGCGCCGACGCGGGCACCGTCGCCGTCGGGGACCCGCTGCTCCTGCTGCCCGCAGCGCCCGACGCTGCCGCACGCCCGGACCGTGGCCGCGGCGCTGGCGGACGGGCCGGTGTCCCGGGACCGGCTCCTCGCCGTGCTGCGCGCCGTCGACCTGCCCCTCGACCCCGACGACCCGCTCGCCGACGAGGGCAGCTCCGTCTCCGCCGGGCAGCGCGAACGGCTGGCGCTGGCCCGCGTGCTGCTCGCCCTCGAGGACGCCCCGCACGCGACGGTGCTCCTCGACGAGCCGACCGCACACCTCGACCCCGACGCCGAGGCCCGCGTGCTGGGCCTGCTGCGCGTCGCGGCCGGTCGGGGCGCCGCCGTGCTCGTCGTCGCGCACCGCCCGGCGGCGCTGGCCGCCGCGGACCGCGTCGTCACCCTCACCCGGCCGGCCACCGACGCGGCCGAGGGGACCCCTCGGCCGCGTCCGGCCGACGCCGCGCCCCGGCCCGCTGCCGGCGGGACCACGACCGGGCACGACGGCGGCCGGGGTCGCCCTCGGCGCCGGGTCGGTGCTCGCGGGGCTCCTGCTCACCGCGGTCTCGACGTGGCTCATCGTCCGCGCCGACGCGCACCCGCCGGTGCTGACGCTCTCGGTCGCCGTCGTGCTCGTGCGCGCCGCGGCGATCCTGCGCCCGCTGCTGCGCCACCTCGAACGGCTCGCGGTGCACGACGCCGCGCTCGCCCGGGTCGCCGGCTGGCGCCGGGCCCTGGTCGCGGTGCTGGTCGACCGGGTGCCCGGGGCGGTCGCCGGGCGCCGCGGCGAACTGCTCGCCCGCGCGGTCGACGACGTCGAGGTCCGCCTCGACGGCCTCGTCCGCGGCCGGGCACCGCTGCTGGTGGCGGCGGTCGTCGTGCCGGTCGTGCTCGTCGTCGCGTGGCTCGCGGTCCCGACGACGCTGCCCGCGCTCGCCGTCGGGCTCGGGGCGGCGGCCCTCGTCGTGCCCGCCCTCGCGGCCGTCGCGGCCCGGGACGACGGGCGCGCCCTCGACGCCGCCGGCGAGCGGCTGCGGGCGGCCGTCGTCGAGACCGTCGCGGCGCGCGAGGAGCTCGCCGCCCGCGGGCACGACGCGGCGCTGGCCGTCGTCCGGGACCGCGCCCGGGCGCTCGCGGCGGCCCGGCGTCGGGCGGCGCTCCGGGAGGGGCTGGGGGACGGGGCCGCGCACCTCGCGCTCGGCGTCGCCACCGTCGGGGCCGCGCTCGCCGCGGCCGGGCTGGGGTCGGGTGCCTCCCCGGAGCTCGTCGGGATCGTCGTGCTCCTCCCGGTCGCCCTCGCCGGGACGGTGCTCGCCCTCCCCGGCGCCGCGCGGGCCGTGGTGCGGGGCGCCCAGGCGCGGGAGCGGCTCGCGGCGCTCGGGGCGGCCCCGGTGCCCGCCGTCGAGCCGGGCCGTCCCCGGCCGCTGCCGGCCGGTCACGACCTCCGGATCCGCGGGCTCGCGGCCGGGTGGGCCGGGACGCCGGCCCTGCGCGACGTCGACCTCGACCTGCCCGCGGGCGCCCGGGTGGCGGTGACCGGCGCGTCCGGGTCGGGCAAGTCGACCCTCGCGGCGGTGCTGCTGCGCCTGCTCGACCCGGCGTCGGGCACGGTCACGCTGGGCGGGGTGCCGATCACGGAGCTGGCCGGCGACGACGTGCGGCGCCGGATCGGGCTGCTCGGCGACGCCGACCACGTCTTCACCGCGAGCGTCCGCGCCAACCTGCTCCTCGCCGCGCCCGACGCCGACGACGAGCGCCTGCTCGCCGCGCTGCGCCGGGTCCGGCTCGGCGGGTGGGTCGAGGGCCTCGGCGAGGGGCTGGACACCGTCGTCGGGCCCGACTCGGTGTCCGGCGGGGAGCGGCGCCGCCTCGCGGCCGCGCGGCTCGTGCTCGCCGGCCCGGACGTCCTCGTGCTCGACGAGCCCACCGAGGGCCTCGACCCCGGGACCGCCGAGGCGCTGATGGCCGACCTGCTGGACACGTCCGGCGACGGTGCTGCTGCTGACCCACCGGACCGAGGGCCTGGACCGGATGGACCGGGTGCTGCGCCTGGCGGAGGGGCGGCTCGTCGGGGCGGCGCGAGGGGAACCCTCGGTCGCTCTATCGGTCTGAGGGTTCCCCTCGCGCGGACGTGGGGCGTCTAGCTGAAGTCGCCGGCGGCGCGGCGGACCTTGGCGAGCAGCGCCGTCAGCGACGTGACCTCGTCGTCGGAGAGCCCGGCGAGCCCGAAGTCGACGGCCGTCACCGACGCCGTCGCCTCCTCGCCGCGCCGGCGGCCCGCCTCGGTGATCTCGACGAGGGTGGTGCGCTTGTCGGTGGGGTGCGGACGACGGCGCACCAGCTCGGCGGCCTCGAGGCGGTCGACGATGTTGGTGATCGACGTCGGGTGCAGCTGCAGTCGCTGCCCCATGAGGCTCATCGGGAGGGCGCCGGAGCGGGAGAAGCGCAGCAGGACGAGCGCCTCGTAGCGGGCGAAGGTGAGCTCGTGGGCGCGCAGCGCGGTGTCCACGGCCTGCTGGAGGATCTGCTGGACCCGGAACACGCTGGTCACGGCGGCCATCGGCGCCGACGGGCCGATCTTGGCCGTCCAGATCTGCGCGGCCCGGGCGATCGGGTCGAACGGGAGGGGATCGGACGCGGCCATCAGGCGCGGAATCTAGCGCAGGCGACGGCCCCGCCCTGGCAGGCTGGGGCGATGACGCACACGCAGCCGTCCGGGGTGGGAGCACCGTGATCGTCGCCTTCAGCGTCGCGCCCTCCGGGCCCGCGCCCGACGCCCCCGAGGGCGCACCGGTCTCCGACTCGGTCAGCGAGGCGGTCGCCGCCGCGGTCCGGGTCGTCCGCGAGTCCGGGCTGCCGCACGAGACCTCGTCGATGTTCACCTCGATCGAGGGCGAGTGGGACGAGGTGATGGACGTGGTCAAGCGGGCCACCGAGGCCGTCGGGCGCTACGGCTCGCGGGTGTCCCTCGTGCTCAAGGCGGACATCCGGCCCGGCTGGACGGGGCAGATCACCGCCAAGGTGGCGCGGGTGGAGGAGCACCTGGCCTGACGCCCCTCCGCGTGCCTGGCAGGATTGACCTCGTGGCACGACCCGATCCCCGCCAGCAGGCCGCGCAGGCGGCCGCGATGTCCTCGGCCATGGCCGGCGCTGTCGACCTCTCCGGCCTCAAGGCCCGCGCGGAGCAGCGCGGCCCCGCCCCGCGCGGTGGCCCCGCCGGCGCCGCCCCGCAGGCCCCCGCGGGCGGCGACGCCGCGCCCGCCGTCGAGGGGGCGCCCCCGCCCGGCGGGTCGTTCGTCATCGACGTCACCGAGGACAGCTTCCAGACCGACGTCCTCGAGGCCTCGATGACGGTGCCCGTCGTCGTCGACCTCTGGGCCGAGTGGTGCCAGCCCTGCAAGCAGCTCTCGCCGACGCTGGAGAAGCTCGCGAACGAGGCCGGCGGGGCCTGGATCCTCGCGAAGGTCGACGTCGACGCGAACCCGCGCATCGCCCAGATGTTCCAGGTGCAGTCGATCCCGACGGTGTACGTGGTGGTCGCGCAGCAGCCGGTCACCTCGTTCTCCGGCGTGCAGCCCGAGAACGAGCTGCGGGGCTGGATCGGACAGATCCTCGACGCGCTGCGCGACCGGATGCCGGGCATCGCCGAGGCGGAGGCCCGCGTCGCGGCGGGCGGAGGGCCGGCGGAGCCCGAGCCCGAGCCGGAGGACCCCCGCTTCACCGCCGCCGAGGACGCCCTCGACCGCGGCGACTACGACGCGGCGATCGCCGCCTACGAGCAGATCCTCGCCGCGGAGCCGGCGAACGCCGAGGCGGCGGCCGCGCTCGCGCAGGTCCGGTTCATGTCCCGCGCCGAGCAGGCCGACCCCGAGGCGGTGACGCGGGCCGACGCCGCGCCCGACGACGTCGCGGCCCAGAGGGCGGCGGCCGACGCCGAGCTCGCCGGCGGCCAGGTCGAGGCCGCGTTCGACCGGCTCGTGAGGACGGTGCAGCGCACCGGGGGCGAGGACCGCGACGCCGCCCGCGAGCACCTCGTCGGGCTGTTCGAGCTGTTCGCGGCCGACGACCCGCGGGTCACCAGCGCGCGGCGGGCCCTTCTCCGCGGCCCTGTACTAGTCGTCAGTGCCGAGGCAGCGCTGGGCGCCGCCGGTGACGCCGCCGCGGAAGTCCTCGATCCGCGCGTAGGCGCCGCCGGCGGCGGTGGCGCCGTCGGTGCCGCGGGCCGCGGAGTCGTCGCGCTCGAGCAGGCCGACGGCCTCGTCGAGGTCGCCGGGGGAGAGGCTGAAGTCGCTCCCGGCGTTCCCGACGTCGCCGGTGTAGGCCCCGGCGAGGCACAGCGCCGTCGTGCCGGCCTGGGCACCCGTCGTCGGGCGCCCGAGGGCCGCCATCGCGGCCAGCGCGTAGCGGGAGGCGATGACGGTGCCGCTGGCGTAGTCGCCGATGCCGTCGTGGATCCGGGCGAGGTCCTGGTCGTCCACGGCGAGGGTCGGCGGCCCGCTGCCGGTGCAGAGGTCCACCGCGTCCTTCCCGCAGCTCGGCGTTCTCCCGGATCGCGGGAGCCGTCCACGTGCCGCCGCGCTGGCGGACGAGGCCGCCGAAGTAGCGGTCGAGGTCGGTGCCGATCGCGCGCAGCAGGTCGGGCAGCGGGAGGTTCCCGCCGCTCTGGGCGTCGGAGAGCGTCGCGAAGGACTGCTGGGTGAAGGCGCGGTTCTGCAGCGTCATGCCCGCGCACGCCGGGGGCCCGCCGTCGTAGCCGTCCTGGAAGGAGGAGACGCGGTCGAACGCGTTGCCGTGCGCGCGGTCGTCGCCGGCGTCGGTGCCGACCGGGTCCCGGAAGGTGATCAGCGCGCTCATCGCGGCGTCGATGCCCTTCTCGCCGGTGCGCAGGTCGGGCGTCCGGCCGTCGTGCATCGCCCGCAGGAAGGTGCCCGCGTAGCAGTCGGCCTGGCCCTCGGACAGGATCGTCGGCGCCCCGGAGCCCAGGCCCGCCGCGCGTTCGCGGACGACGCCTCCAGCCGCTGCTGGACGGAGTGGCCGAACTCGTGGGCGAGCACGACGGCGACCGCGGAGTCCCCGAACTTCTGCCGCAGCACGGGCAGCAGCGACGCGCGGTCGTAGGCGATGATGTCGGCGCGCGGGCAGTAGAACGCGTTGCCCTCGACCTCGGACGCGCTCTGGGTGCACGGCGGACCCGGCCCGTCGCGCGAGGAGTCCACCGAGAAGTAGCCCTTCAGCGGGGTGAACCGCGCCCCGCCCGCGAGCGCCGGGAACTCCCCGCCCCAGAAGGTCTCGAGGTCGTGCAGCACCGCGGCGGCCAGCCGGTCGTCGTCGCCGCCGTCGTTGCCCTGGACGAAGCCCGGGTCGATCCCCGCGGTCACGGCCGACGACGCGAACGCCTGCCCGTCGACCGAGGCGGCGCACCCGGAGGCGAGCAGCGCCACGGCGGCGACGACCACCGTCAGCAGCACCCACCCCGCCCTCGCCCGCACCCGATCAGTGTGGTCGACCGGGGGCCGGTGTGGTGGTCGAACGGAGCGATTACGCCGCGGGTGTGAACGGCGCCTTCCTGGCGTCCGGTGCCAGGAACGTGCCGTTGCTGCCGTTCCGGGGCGGGGGCCTCGCCGTCGTGGACCAGCCACAGCACCCCCGAGGCCGGCAGCGTCATCTCCGCCGACGCCGGCCGCCCGTGCGTGGACACCGAGGCGGCGAACACCGACCCGTAGTTGCCGGCGCCGTCGCCGCCGTAGAGGTCCGCGTCGGTGTTGAGCACCTCGCGCCACCGGCCGGCCTTCGGGAGCCCGATCCGGTAGCGGTCGTGCACGATGCCGGCGAAGTTCGCGACGCACACCAGCTCGGGGGTGCCGGGCGGGCCCTGGCGGACGAACGAGAAGACGTTGCCGGCCGAGTCGTTCGCGTCGATCCACGAGAACCCGGCCGGGTCGGTGTCGGCCGCCCACAGCGCCGGGTGGTCCCGGTAGACGGCGTTGAGGTCCGCGACGAGCCGGGCGACCCCGGCGTGCAGCGGATCGTCGAGGAGCTCCCAGTCCAGCGAGCGCTCCTCGGACCACTCGCGGACCTGGCCCAGCTCCTGGCCCATGAACAGGAGCTGCTTGCCGGGGTGGGCCCACATGTAGGCCAGCAGGGCCCGCAGGCCGGCGGCCTTGCCGTGGTCGCCGCGGCCCATCTCGGGCATCCGCGTCCACAGCGAGCCCTTGCCGTGCACCACCTCGTCGTGGCTGAACGGCAGCACGTAGTTCTCCGACCAGGCGTAGGTCAGCGAGAACGTCATCTGGTTGTGGTGGTACCCCCGGTACATCGGGTCGCGCATGACGTAGTCGAGGGTGTCGTGCATCCACCCCATGTTCCACTTCATGCCGAACCCGAGGCCCCCGAGATGGGTCGGCCGGGTGACGCCGGGCCACGCCGTGGACTCCTCGGCGATCGTCACGACGCCGGGGTGGGCCTTGTAGACCGTGGCGTTGACCTCCTGGAGGAACGACACCGCCTCGAGGTTCTCGCGCCCGCCGAACTTGTTGGGCACCCATTCGGTCCGGGAGTAGTCGAGGTAGAGCATCGAGGCGACGGCGTCGACGCGCAGCCCGTCGACGTGGAACTCCTCGAGCCAGTACAGGGCGTTCGCGACGAGGAAGTTCCGGACCTGGGAGCGCCCGAAGTCGAAGACGAGCGTGCCCCAGTCGAGCTGCTCGCCGCGCCGCGGGTCGCCGTGCTCGTAGCAGGGCGTGCCGTCGAAGCGGGCCAGCGCCCAGTCGTCGCGGGGGAAGTGGGCGGGCACCCAGTCGACGATCACGCCGATGCCCGCCCGGTGCAGGGTGTCGACGAAGTAGCGGAAGTCGTCCGGGGTGCCGAAGCGCGAGGACGGCGCGTAGTAGGAGCTGACCTGGTAGCCCCAGGAGCCGCCGAAGGGGTGCTCGGCGACCG
Organism: uncultured Actinomycetota bacterium; assembly: GCA_963716955.1. Classification (GTDB taxonomy): domain Bacteria; phylum Actinomycetota; class Actinomycetes; order Mycobacteriales; family Pseudonocardiaceae; genus Actinomycetospora. Next base: position 332,962 of record CAVQUY010000008.1, on the reverse strand, counting down.
GCAGCAGCTCGACGTGGGTGAAGCCCTGCGCGGTCAGGTACTCGACGAGCTCGTCGGCCAGCGTCCCGGTAGCCCAGCCCCTGGCGCCACGAGCCGACGTGCAGCTCGTAGACGCTCATCGGCTCGGCGTGCGGGGCCGAGCGCGCCCGCTGCTCGAGCCACTCGGCGTCGTCCCACTCGTGGGTGGACGTGGTGACGACGGAGGCGGGGGCCGGCGGGAGGTCCGCGGCGAAGGCCATCGGGTCGGCCTTGTCCAGCCAGTGCCCGTCGGCGGTGAGGATGCGGAAGCCGTAGCGGGTCCCGACGCCGACGCCGGGCAGGAAGATCTCCCAGACGCCGGAGCCGAGGGCGCGCATCGGGGTGGCGACGCCGTCCCAGCTGCCCCGCTCGGGCGCCCAGTCGCCGACGACGCGCACGCCGCGGGCGTTCGGGGCCCACACCGTGAACGACGTGCCCTCGACCGGGCCGGAGGGGGTCGGCCAGCGCCGGAAGTGGGCGCCGAGGGCGTCCCAGAGCCGCTCGTGGCGGCCCTCGCCGATCAGGTGCAGGTCGACCGGGCCGAGCACGGGGGAGAAGCGGTAGGGGTCGTCGACGAGCGTCTCGATCTCGTCGCCGTGGGTGTCCCCGCCGGACTCGTCGGTCCTGCGCACCGCGAGCCGGTAGTGCGGCAGCGGGCCCGGGACGGTGCCGGCGAACACGCCGGCCGTGCCCACCGGCGCGAGCGGGTAGCGCCCCGCCGTCGGGCCCGCCTCGATCACCACGTCGACCTCGTCGGCGCCCGGCTGCAGCGTCCGGACGACGACGGTGCCCGGCGAGTCCGGACGGCGGTGGGGCCCGAGGACGCCGTGCGGGTTGCGGTGCGAGCCCTCGAGCAGCAGGTGCAGGTCGAGCTCCCCGGGCGCGACCGGGAGCGGGCCCGTGGACGGCGACGAGGTGGAGCGGGTCATCGGCGGTGTGACTCCGGACGTGTCGGGCGGTGACGCGGGGGACGGCGGGTCCTGGTCTCTACCCCGTGCGCCGGGGTGGCCAACCAGACGCCGGCCCGGGCGCGCGGCGGGTCAGGGGCTCGTGATGAGGCGCTCCATGGAGCGGAGCGGGATGGCGAGCCAGTTCGGGCGGTTGCGGGTCTCGTAGAGCACCTCGTACACGGCCTTGTCGAGCTCGTAGGCGCGCAGCACCGCGAGGTCCTCGCGCGGGTCGGACCCGGCGATCGCGGCGTAGCCGTCGCAGAACGCCGACCGGTTGCGGTCGGCCCACTCCTGGGCGCGCCGCTGCAGGTGCGACGGGGGCGAGGACGTGTCCCCGGTGCCCGGCTCCCACTCCGCGAGCTGGTGGAACGCCGCGTAGTCGAACGACCGGAGCATCGCGGCCACGTCGCGCAGCGGCGAGTCCGGGCGCACCCGGTCGGTCAGCGGCCGCGACGGCTCGCCCTCGAAGTCGATGACCAGCCAGCCGCGCGGCGTGCGCAGCTCCTGGCCGAGGTGCAGGTCACCGTGGATCCGCTGCACCAGCAGCCCGGTCGAGGCGGCGGAGTTGACGCCCTCGAGCACGGCGGCGATGGCGTCGCGGCGCTGCGCGACCTCCGGGACGGCGTCCGCGGCGTGGTCGAGCCGGGCGAGCATCCAGTCCGCGACCCCGCGCACGCCGTCGGCGTCGAACCGCGTGGTCCCGAGGGCCCGGGCGAGCTCGGTGTGCACCGCGGCGACCGTCTTGCCGAGGCGGGTGGCCTCGCCGGCGAAGTCGCCCCCGACCTCGTCGGGCCGCAGGTCGCCCTCGGCGAGCAGGTCGCGGACGCTGGTCAGCGCCATCGACCAGCCGTCGGCGGAGTTCGACGCGTAGTCCTGGAGCATCGCGACCGTCATCGGGACCTGGCCACCGGCACCGTCGGGGATCTCGCCCTCGATCGCCCCCAGCAGCGGGGCGACCTCCGCCGAGTGCTCCCGGCCCGAGCGCGCGGTGCAGCTCCAGGTCGGGGTTGAGCCCCGCGGTGGCGCGCCGGAAGAGCTTGAGGATGGCGCGCTCGCCGTAGATCACCGACGAGTTCGACTGCTCGCCCAGCAGCGGCCGCCCGGGCCCGACGATCGGCGCCTCGGTGCCCGGCTCCGGGACGAAGCGCAGCGACCCGACGGTCGCGCCGGAGACGATCATGGAGAGCAGCAGCCGGCTGATCTCGCCGTCGGCCAGGCCGTCGTAGACCGTCCGGCCGCCGACGGAGCCGATCACCGCGTGCTCGAGGTCGCCCTTCAGCCCGGGGCGCGAGCCGAGCAGCAGCTGGAACCAGTCCTCCGGGCCGCCGTCGGCGAACGCGACCGCGATCACCGCGTGGGCCACGGCCGGCGACGCGTCGGGCGGGGTGACGTCCTGGTGGCCGACGATGCGCACCGTCGTGACCTCGCGCCCCTTCGCCGCGAACCAGCGCTGCGTGGGGAGCCACTCGACCAGGGCCGGGAGCAGGGCCTCGAGCTCCGGTGCGACCTCGGTGGGCGCTCCTGTGCGGTCGGCCGTCATCAGCGCTCCTGGGGCGGGTGGATGGAGAACCAGTAGAAGCCGTGCCCCGGCAGCGTCAACAGGTACGGCAGCTCACCGATCGCCGGGAAGGGGACGCCGCCGGTGAGCTCGGTCGGCGTCCAGTCCTTCCACGCGATCAGGTCGAGCTCCACGGGCTGGGGGAAGCGGGACATGTTGTTGACGCACAGGACGACGTCCCGGGTGCCCTCCTCGTCGACGAACTCGCGCACGTAGGCCAGCACCGAGGAGTTGGACCCCCCGAGCTCGTGGAAGTCACCGAGCCCGAACCCCGGGTGCTGCTTGCGGATCTCGATCATCCTACGGTTCCAGTGCAACAGGCTGGCCGTGGAGTTGGACTGTGCCTCGACATTGACGGCCTGGTACCCGTAGACCGGGTCCATCACCACCGGGAGGTTGAGCCGTCCCGGGTCGCAGGAGGAGAACCCGGCGTTGCGGTCCGGGGTCCACTGCATCGGGCTGCGGACGCCGTCGCGGTCGCCGAGCCAGATGTTGTCGCCCATCCCGATCTCGTCGCCGTAGTAGATGACGGGCGAGCCGGGCAGCGAGAGCAGCAGCGAGGTGAACAGCTCGAGCTGGTTGCGGTCGTTGTCGAGCAGCGGGGCGAGGCGCCGGCGGATGCCGATGTTCGCCTTCATGCGCGGGTCCTTGGCGTACTCCGCGTACATGTAGTCGCGCTCGTCGTCGGTGACCATCTCGAGGGTCAGCTCGTCGTGGTTGCGCAGGAAGATGCCCCACTGCGCGTTCTCGGGGATCTCCGGGGTCTGCGCCAGGATCTCCGAGATCGGGAAGCGCGACTCGCGCCGCACCGCCATGAAGATGCGCGGCATCAGCGGGAAGTGGAACGCCATGTGGCACTCGTCCCCGCCGACCTCGGGGTCGCCGAAGTACTCCACGACGTCCGCGGGCCACTGGTTGGCCTCGGCGAGCAGGACCCGGCCCGGGTACTCGTCCTCGACGACCTTGCGCACCCGGCGCAGGAAGGCGTGGGTCTCGGGGAGGTTCTCGCCGTTCGTGCCGTCGCGCTCGAAGAGGTAGGGCACCGCGTCGAGGCGGAAGCCGTCGATGCCGAGGTCGAGCCAGAAGCGCAGCGCGTCGATCATCGCCTCGCACACGGCCGGGTTGTCGAAGTTCAGGTCCGGCTGGTGGGAGAAGAAGCGGTGCCAGTAGAACTGGCCGCGCTCGGAGTCGTAGGTCCAGTTCGAGGACTCGGTGTCGACGAAGATGATCCGGGCCTCGGACCAGCGGGTGTCGTCGTCGGACCAGACGTAGAAGTCGCCGTACGGGCCCTCCGGGTCCCGGCGGGACTCCTGGAACCACATGTGCTGGTCGGACGTGTGGTTCATGACGAGGTCGGTGATCACGCGGATGCCGCGGGCGTGGGCCTGGTCGAGGAACTCCACGAAGTCCTCGACGGTGCCGAACTCGCCGAGGACCTTGCGGTAGTCGCGGATGTCGTAGCCGCCGTCACGCAGCGGCGAGTCGTAGAACGGCGGCAGCCACAGGCAGTCGACGCCGAGCCAGGCGAGGTAGTCCAGCTTGTCGGTCAGCCCGCGCAGGTCGCCGAAGCCGTCCCGGTTGGAGTCGGCGAAGGCGCGGACCAGCACCTCGTAGAAGACCGCGCGCTTGTACCAGCCGTCGTCCACGGGCAGGGTGCGCGCGCTGCGGAAGTCCTCCGAGGAGACCTCCGCGGGCGGTTCCGCCGTCTGCTCCGGTCCGCGCGGCGCGGTCGCGGTCGTCGTGCTGGTGTCGGGCGCGTTCGCGGGGCCCGTGCCGATCCCCTCGTTCATCAGGCGCCACGCTAGTGGTCAGCCTCCACGTCGCGCGTCACCGGTCCCGGTCTCGCCCCCGCCGTCCGGATCGTCACCGGCGGGCCTCGATGACCCGGCCCTCGATGACGCGGCCGTGCCACGGGTCCCGCCCGGTCGGGGAGGTGCCCCGGGCGCCGTACGCCGGGGCCCCCGCGCCCACGACGGTGATCGTCGGGCCCATCCGCGCGCTGCCCGCCCGGACCGCCCGCGCGGCGGCCCGCCGGGCGAGGGCCCGGCGCACCGGGGGCACGAGCAGGACCAGCGCGGCGACGGTGGAGAGGATGCCGGGGACGACGAGCAGGACCCCCGCGAGCGCCACGTACATCCCGCCGGCGACCTCGGCCTCCGCGGGACGCCCCGACCGCGCGGCGGCGCCGAGGTCGGCGAGCGAGCGCCGGCCCTCGCGCTTGAGCGCCCACGCGCCGATCAGCGCGGAGACGACGAGCAGGCCCAGGAGGCCGAGGAACCCGACGGCCTGGCCGACCAGGACCAGGACCCAGATCTCCAGGGCGACGTACGCCAGCAGGGCGAGCAGGACGGGCATGGCGACCTCCGATGTCTTCACCCCGCCCAACGCTCGGGCGGCCCGGGAAGTGCCCGGACGGGTGCGGGCCGCGGCCGGAGCGGGCCCGCAGCCCGGGTGCGCGGCCGCGCGCGGGAGCAGGCCGCGGACGGGAGCAACGGCACGTTCCTGGCGTCGGACGCCAGCACGGCGCACGTTCAGCCCGAGGCGGCCCGGGCCAGGCGCCGCCGCAGCGATCGGCGCATTGCTGGCGTCGGACGCCGGGGCAGGCGCCGTTCACCCGGCGTGGTCGGCTGCCCGGCTGCGGCGGCGGCCCGCGGCATCTCGGTCCGATGCGCGCGCATCACGTCGTCGGCGACCCGTCCTGGTTGCTGCACGGCGAACCCCCGCACCCGCGCCTCGTACGCCGGCAGGGCCGCGGGCCGGGTCGTCGGGTGCGCGCCGCGATCTCGGCGGCCAGCACGTACGGCGCCGACCGTCGCGATGCTCGTGCCTTGCCCGGACCTGAACGACGGGCGCGAACGCCGCGTCGCCGACGAGCCCGACCCGGCCGCGCGTCCACGACGCCATCCGGACCTGGCTGACGGTGTCGAAGTAGAAGTCCTCGGTCTCGCGCATCCGCACGAGCAGCTCCGGGACCCACCAGCCCAGGCCCCCGAAGACGTGCTCGACGAGGCGGCGCTGCCCCGCGGTGTCCCGGTGGTCCAGCGTCGGGGTCGGGCCGGAGAAGGACAGGAGGGCGGTCACCGGCTGGTCCCGCACCGCGTAGAGCGTGGCCGATCGACCCGGGACGTTCATCATGACGGCCTCGCGGTCGAGCCCGTACGTGTTCGGCACCGAGAACGCGGCGTAGCAGGCGTCGAGGTCGCGGCGCAGCGGTGCCTCCGGGCCGAAGGCGAGCGCCCGCACCCCGGAGTGCAGGCCGTCCGCGCCGATCACGAGGTCGAACACCCGGGGCCCGCCGCGCCGGAAGGTGACGTGGACGCCGTCGGCGCGGTCGTCCAGCGCGGTGACCCGGTCGTCGAAGACGTACTCGACGTCGTCGCGCGTGGCCGCCCAGAGCACCCGTGTGAGGTCCCCGCGCGGCAGCTCGACCGCCCGGATCGACTGCTCGCCGAGGAGGGTCTCGGTGGTGAGGCGGGCGATCGTGGCGCCCCGCTCGGTGACGAAGGTCAGGGCACGGGTGCCGGTGCGGGCCGCCTCGATCTGCTCGAGGAGCCCCATCCGCTCGACGACGTCGACCGCGACGCCCCGCAGGTCGATCGGATAGCCGCCCCCGCGCACCGTCGGGGCCTTCTCGACGACGGTGACGTCGACCCCCGTCCGGCGCAGCCAGAACGCCAGGACCGGACCGGCGACGCTCGCGCCGGAGATGAGCACGGTGGTCATCGGAGCACCCTTCCTTGGAGTTACCTGCCGCACGGTAAGCTACTGACCGTGCGGCAAGTAGTCAACGACAGGTAGGGTCCCGCCGTGCCCCGCGCCACCGTCGACACCCGCGCGGAGATCCGCGCCGCCGCCCTCGAGCTCTTCGCCGAGCGCGGCGTCGACGCCACCAGCCTGCGCGAGATCGCGGAGCGCATCGGCATCACCAAGGCGGCGCTCTACTACCACTACGCGTCGAAGGACGCCCTGCTCGGCGAGCTCGTCGACCCGATGTTCGCCGAGCTCCGGAGCTGGGGGACGAGCTCGAGGCCGACCGTCGACGCGGGGGACGAGGCCGCCGTGCGCGCGGTCATCGAACGGTTCTGGGAGCTGTTGCTGCGCAACCGGCAGGTGATGCGGGTGCTGATCCACAACCCCGCCGTCGTCGCCCGCGCCGACATCGCCCCGCGGATGCTGCACTGGCGCGAGCGGGTCGACGCCGTGCTCGTGGGCAGCGACGCGGCGAGGACCGGGTGCGCGCAGTCGTCGCGCTGGGCGGCGTCCAGGACACCGTCATCGTGTTCGAGGGGGCGGACCTGGCCGCGGTGCGCAGGCCGGCGATCGACGCGGCCGTGCGGGCGCTGCGGCCGGGTTCCTGAGGCCTCGGCGTCTGGGTCCTCGCCCTGAACGCACGAACGGGCCGTTGGTCACCATCTTCGGTGACGAACGGCCGTTCGTCCAGGCCGGCGGGGCCGGGCGCCTCAGCGCTTCTGCACGGACACCACGTGCGCGACGTCGCGCCACGGCTCGAGGCGGACGTAGTTCGCCTGGCCCCAGTCGAAGACCTGGCCGCTCACCTCGTCGTAGGCGCCGAAGCGGGCGAACGGGTCGAGGCCCAGCGCCTCCATGTCGAGGCGCAGGGTGCCCTCCTCGGCGCCGAACGGGTTCAGCGTGACCACGCACAGGACCGTGTCGCCCGTGATCGGGTCGGTCTTGGAGTACGCGAGCAGCGCGTCGTTGTCGACGTCGTGGAAGCGCAGCGTGCGCAGCTGGCGCAGCGACGGGTGCGCCCGGCGGATCTCGTTGAGCCGGGTGATCCAGGGCTGCAGGCTGCGGCCCTCGGCGAGCGCGCGGTCGAAGTCGCGCGGGCGCAGCTGGTACTTCTCCGAGTCCAGGTACTCCTCGCTGCCCGCGCGCACCGGCTGCCACTCGAAGAGCTCGAACCCGGAGTACACGCCCCAGCTCGGGGCGAGCGTGGCGGCCAGCGTGGCCCGGATCGCGAACATGCCCGGACCGCCGACCTGCAGCGACTCGTGGAGGATGTCCGGGGTGTTGACGAAGCAGTTCGGGCGGGCCTCGTCGATGCGGTCGCGGTGCATCTCGAAGAACTCGCGGAGCTCGTCCTTGCCGGTCCGCCACGTGAAGTACGTGTAGGACTGGCTGAACCCGGCCTTGGCCAGGCCGAACAGCCGCGCCGGGCGGGTGAACGCCTCGGCCAGGAACACCACGCCGGGGTCGACCTCGTGCACCTTGGCGATCAGCCAGGACCAGAAGTCGGCCGGCTTGGTGTGCGGGTTGTCCACGCGGAAGATCCGCACGCCGTGCGAGAGCCAGTACAGGACGAGCCGCAGCGACTCCCGGTAGATGCCCTCGGGATCGGTGTCGAAGTTGACCGGGTAGATGTCCTGGTACTTCTTCGGCGGGTTCTCCGCGTAGGCGATGGTCCCGTCGGGCCGGACGGTGAACCACTCCTGGTGCTCCGCCGCCCACGGGTGGTCCGGGGCGCACTGGAGCGCGAAGTCCAGCGCCACCTCCAGGCCGAGCTCGCGCGCCCGCGCGACGAACGCGTCGAAGTCGTCGATCGTGCCGAGCTGCGGGTGCACGGCGTCGTGCCCGCCGTCGGCCGAGCCGATCGCCCAGGGCGACCCGACGTCGTCGGGACCCGGGGTCAGCGTGTTGTTCGGGCCCTTCCGGTTCACCACGCCGATGGGGTGGATCGGCGGCAGGTACGCGACGTCGAAGCCCATCGCGGCGGCGCGCTCGAGCTCGCGGGTCGCGGTGGCGAACGTGCCGTGCACCGGCCGGCCCTCGTCGTCCCACCCGCCGGTCGAGCGCGGGAAGAACTCGTACCAGGCGCCGTCGAGGGCGCGGGGCCGCTCGACGAGGACGTGGTGGTCCGCGCCGCGGGTGACGAGGTCGCGCACCGGGCGCTCGACCATCGTGCGGTGCACCGGCTCGGAGAGCGCCTTCGCGAGCCGCTCGGGCACGCTCCGGTCGGTCTCGCGCAGCGACGCGGCCGCCTCGCGCAGCGCGGTCGCGAAGGTCAGCGTCGGCGGCATCTCGAGCGGGGTGGTGGACTCGCCGGCGGGCTGGTCCGGGACGTCGGCCGCGCTCGCGCGGTCCTCGATCTGCGCCGCGCCGCGCTCGAGCAGGCGGGCGCCGCTCTCCAGGTCGTTGGCCAGCTCGCCGGCTCCCTGGCCGGCGGCGACCTTCACCTCGACGGCGTGGCGCCACGTCGCCCACGGGTCGCTCCAGGCGTCCACGCGGAAGCGCCAGAGGCCCTCGGTGTCGGCGACGAGGCTCGCCGCGGCCCGGTCGGTCTCCGGTCCGAGGCTCGCCATGCGCGTCGAGCGCTCCTCCCCGACGGTCGGGGCGACCGCGACGGCCTGCGCGTCGGCGTGGTCGACGTCCGCGCAGCGCTGCCAGACCAGCGTCGCGGCCACGGCGTCGTGACCCTCGCGCCACACCGACGCGGTGACGGGCACGACCTCGCCGACGACGGCCTTGGACGGGAACCGCCCGCCGGAGACCTCGGGGGTCACCTCGTCGATCCCGAGGCGGCCCTGGGCGAGGCGGGCGCGCTCGGAGGCGACCGGCTCGGTGGCGGGGGTCGGGGTGGGGCGCTCGGCGTCCGGCGTCGGGTCGGCCTGGGCGAGCGCGGGTGCGACGGTGGACGTGGGCGCCTCGGCGGGTGCGGCGGTGTGGGGTGCCGTGGTGCCGGCCTCGGCCGCGGTGGGGGTCGCGACCTCGGGTTCCTCCACGGCGGGGGTGTCCTCGGGCGGCGCCTGGTCGACGGTCGGCGTGGCGTCGGGCGCGGCGTCGCGGTCGGGGGCGGCGTCGCGCTCGGGGGCGGCGTCGGGCTCGGGCGTGGGGTCGGCGGTGGCCGACGACGGGCTGGGCGACGGGTCGACCGGGGCGAACAGCGATCCGGCGCGCGCGTGCCGCCCGGCGGTCGTGGCGGCCGTCGGCGCGTCCTCGACCGCGGGGCGGTCCTGCTCGGACGCCCCGGGGTCGTCGGTCGGCCGGTCAGCGGACGACGTGGTCATGTGGGGCGCCCTACCCGAAGTGGCGGCGTCCGAAGCCGATGGTGCGCCCGGACGACGGCTGACCGCGGTCAACGCCTCCTCGCCGGCGGGCGGGGACACCGATCGGGCGCGGGCGGTCGGCGGCTCCGGCGCGGACTGCGGCACGACCGGCCGCCGCCACGGCGGGACGACGGCGCGGCCCGTCGACGGGGTGGCGCGCGACCAGGCGGGGGCGGTGGGCCCGGACGCCTCGGACGGGGCGCGGTTCGCGGGTCCCTGGCCGGCGGGACCCGTGGGCCCGGCGGGCGAGGAGGGGGCGGACGGCCGGCCGGGGCGCTGCGTCGACCGCCCGAGCTGCGGGATCGGCGTCGAGGGGATCGTCGGCCCGGCCGCGACGGAGGCGTCGGGGTGGTCCGCGGACGCGGCGTCGTCGGCGAGCGCGACCGCCGGGCGGGAGGGCCGCGCGCCGTACCCGACGACGGGGATGGGACCTGACGGCAGGCCCGGGTTCACCGGGGCGTCCGGGGGCGGCGGCGGGCCGAGCTCGACGTCGCGGGCCGAGCCCCAGCCGGGGACCCGGGGGCGGTGGGCCGGGAGGCGCGGGTCGTAGCGGGGCGGGAACTCGTCGGCGCGCGCGCCGGGCGTCGTCGGGGCGCCGTCGTCGGCCGGGTCCGCGGCGGCCCGGGCGGCAGGCTCGGCGGCGGGCCGGTCGGCCCGGCCGGGCTCGGAGCCGGACGCCGGGCCGTGCCCGCCGTCGGGAGCACCCGACGTCGCACGCCCGCCGTCGGGACCCGCCGCGTGCGGAGCCGCGCGCCCGGCGTCGTCGGGACCCTCGTCCCGCCGGCCGGTCAGGACCGCACGGAAGCGGCCGCTCCACGGCCCGCCCCGGCGTCGGGCGGCCTCGTCGTCGTCCCCGGGCAGCAGGTCGAACCCGCCGCTCGCGGGGCCCGTCGCGGGCTCGTCGGCTCCGTCGTTACCCGGCTCCGTCCCGCTGTCCGCGGGCTCCTCCGCGCGTCGTCCGGACCCCCACCATCTCCCCAGCACGCTCACGCCACGCAGCGTAGTGGTGGAATCGATCCAGGGGCGACGGGCGATGACGGCGCGTCGGAAGGGTGTGCCTAGGCTTCCTCGGCGTGAGAGCACTGCGCCGTTTCTCCGTCCGCGCCCAGCTGCCGGCCCCCCTCGCGCCGCTGCAGGACCTCGCGATGAACCTCCGCTGGACGTGGCACGGGCCCACCCAGGACCTGTTCGCCTCCGTCGACGAGACGGCGTGGCGCGACTCGGCGGGCGACCCGGTCCGGCTGCTCGGCGAGGTCCCGCCCTCCCGCCTCACCGAGCTCGCCGGGGACGAGGGCTTCGTCCGGCGGGTCGGGGAGTGCGCCGACGACCTGCGCGAGTACCTCACCGCGCCGCGCTGGTACCAGGGGCAGTCGGACCGCGGCGTGCCCGCCGGGATCGGCTACTTCTCGATGGAGTTCGGCGTCTCGGAGGTGCTGCCGAACTACTCGGGCGGCCTCGGGATCCTCGCGGGCGACCACCTCAAGGCGGCCTCCGACCTCGGCGTCCCGCTCATCGCCGTCGGGCTGCTCTACCGCTCCGGCTACTTCCGGCAGTCGCTCTCGCTCGACGGCTGGCAGCAGGAGCACTACCCCGCCCTCGACCCGCAGGGCCTGCCGCTGCACCTGCTCTCGGGGGCGAGCGGAGCGACGGGGGAGGGGGGAGCAGCCGCCGACGAGGCGCCGATCCTCATCCACGTCGCGATGCCCGAGGGCCGGGTGCTGGCCGCCCGGGTGTGGGTGGCCTCGGTCGGGCGGGTGCCGCTGCTGCTGCTCGACGCCGACATCGAGGACAACGACGCCGACCTGCGCCAGATCACCGACCGGCTCTACGGCGGCGACGCCGAGCACCGCATCCGCCAGGAGATCCTCGTCGGGGTCGGCGGCGTGCGGGCGGTGCGGGCGTACTGCTCGGTCACCGGCCACCCTGCCCCGGAGGTGTTCCACACCAACGAGGGCCATGCCGGGTTCCTGGGCCTCGAGCGGATGCGCGAGCTGGTGACCACCGCCGGCCTCGACGTCGACCAGGCGCTCGCGGCCGTCCGCGCGGGCACCGTCTTCACCACCCACACCCCGGTGCCCGCCGGCATCGACCGCTTCCCGATCGGGCTCGTCCAGCACTACTTCGACGCCGGCCTGCTGCCCGGGATCACGACCGAGCGGGTGCTGGCGCTGGGCCGCGAGCCCGACACCGACATGTTCAACATGGCTCACATGGGCCTGCGGCTGGCCCAACGCTCCAACGGCGTGTCCCGGCTGCACGGCGAGGTCTCCCGCGGGATGTTCTCGTCGTTGTGGGGCGGGTTCGACGCGCCCGAGGTGCCGATCGGCTCGGTCACCAACGGCGTCCACGGCCCGACCTGGACCGCCCGCGAGATCGCGGGCCTGACGGCCGGCGCGGCGGCCGCGGGCGCGGGGCCGGAGCTCTTCGGGGTGTCCGACTCGCTGCTGTGGGAGATGCGCGGCACGCTGCGGGCCCGCCTGGTGGCCGAGGTGCGACGCCGGGTGCGCCGGTCCTGGCTGGAGCGGGGGGCGTCGGAGCCGGAGCTGGGCTGGACCGAGCGGGTGTTCGACCCGTCGGTGCTCACCATCGGCTTCGCGCGCCGGGTGCCGACCTACAAGCGGCTCACGCTGATGCTGCGCGACCCGGAGCGGCTGCGCTCCCTGCTGCTCGACCCCGAGCGGCCGGTGCAGCTGGTGATCGCCGGGAAGTCCCACCCCGCCGACGAGTCGGGCAAGGGCCTCATCCAGCAGATGGTCCGCTTCGCCGACGACCCGGCGGTGCGCCACCGCATCGTCTTCCTGCCCGACTACGACATGTCGATGGCCCGCTACCTCTACTGGGGCTGCGACGTCTGGCTCAACAACCCGCTGCGCCCGCTCGAGGCGTGCGGGACGTCGGGGATGAAGTCGGCGCTCAACGGGGGCCTGAACCTCTCGGTGCGCGACGGCTGGTGGGACGAGCTCTACGACGGCCGCAACGGCTGGGCGATCCCGACCGCGGACGGCGTCGACGACCCCGACCGCCGCGACGACATCGAGGCCGAGGCGCTCTACGACCTGATGTCGACCCAGGTCGCGCCGCTGTTCTACGACCGCGGCGCAGACGGGGTCCCCGACCGCTGGACGGCGCTGGTGCGCCACACCCTCGCGACGCTCTCGCCGAAGGTCCAGGCCTCGCGGATGGTGCAGGACTACGTGGGCGACTGGTACGCCCCGGCGGCCGCGGCGGCCCGCCAGGTGTCCTCGGAGGGCTTCGCCGGGGCCAAGGAGCTCGCGGAGTTCCGTTCCCGCCTGGATGCGGCGTGGCCGTCGGTGCGGGTCGCGGAGGTCGACGTGAGCGGCTCGGAGGACACCCCGGTGCTGGGCGCGCCGATGACGGTGCGCGCGTCGGTGGAGCTCGGCGGCCTCGCGTCCTCGGACGTGCTGGTCCAGGCCGTCGTCGGGCGCGCGGACGACGCCGACGAGCTCACCGGCACGGTGGTCGAGCCGATGAGCCGGGTCGACCGGTCGGGCGAGGCCGAGGTCTTCGAGGCGACGGTGGCGCTCCCGCACGCGGGGGTGCTCGGCTACACGGTGCGGGTGCTGCCGGCGAACGACCTGTTGGCGTCGCCGGTGGAGCTCGGGAAGGTGGTCCTCCCGGCGTAGGGCTCTGTCGGAGGTCCCCCGCCCGACGGTGATCACGACCTCAGCGGCGAGTCGCTGGCCACCGTTGGGCGTGTCGCCGCTGAAGTCGTGATCATGCGCGCCCGGCTCGTGCCGTGAGCGCCTCGCGGACGTTGGCGACGAACCGCTCGGGGTCCTCGGTGAGCTCGTACCAGGTCGTCCGGATGACCACCCAGCCCGCGAGGACCAGGGCGTTCTGGCGGGCCCTGTCCCGGCGGAACGCCTCCAGGTCGCGGTGGTAGGCCCAGCCGTCGATCTCGACGAGCACCCGGGCTTCCCGGAAGGCCAGATCGAGCACGGCGAGGCCGTATCCGGGCAACCGCACCTCGTGGTCGGCACACCAGCCGTCGATCCCGGCGCCGCGCAGCGAGCGGTGCGCCAACCGCTCGGCCTCGGAGCGCGCACCGCCCGCCGCGAGGCGCAGGAGGGCGGCGCAGACCGTCGCCCCGTGGCGTCCGGTGGCCCGGCGGTGCGCCCGCTGCAGGGCGTCGAGCTCCGCCGTCCCCTGCTGCAGGACCCGGTCCAGGAGGCGGGCGCCGTCCACGATCCCGAGGACGGCGGCCGCGGCGAGCACCGACGGGGCCTTCTTGGTGACCGCGACCCCGGCCACGACGACGCGGTCCTCCGCCGGCACGGCGCGTCGGAGGCAGCGCACACCGGGGCGGGGCCGGGGGTGGTTCTCCTGGGGCACCGCGATCTCGACCAGGTTCGGGGGGACGTCGACGATCCGCCACCAGTACAGGGCCGATCGACCCACGAGGGTCGCCGCGGGCCCGACGGAGATCATCGCGGCGCGGATCCGTGCCCTGGGCGTCTCGGGGTGGTCGGCCGCGCGCAGGGCGCCGTGGCCCATCCGGACCCACTCGCCGCGGCGCACCTTGGCGGTGATCGCGCCCGCCGAGTAGCCCATCTCCTTGGCCTCGGCCACGCCGATCACGCCGTCCCGGTCGTGCACCAGCCGACGCAGGCGGGCCGCCCGCTCGTCCGTTCCCATGGGGCTCCGACGCCACGCGGGGGCGATCGGCTCCCCTGCCATCCATGATCACGACTCCAGCGGCGAGTCGTGGCAGCCGTTGGGCGTGTCGCGGCTGAAGTCGTGATCATGCCCGGCGGGTCAGACGGAGCGGAACACCAGGACCGTGTGCGGCGGGACGGTCACCGAGGCGCCCGCCGGCAACGCGTCGACCGACACCGGGATGCCGTCCGGGGTGCCGGAGGTGAGCTCGGGGGCCCAGGCGGTGTCGCCGAGCCACGCCGGGAGCTCGATGTCGACGGACCCGGCGCCGGCGTGCAGCACGAGCAGCACCGACGACGCGGAGCGGACCCGCACCACGAGGGTCTCCCGGTGGTGCCCCCAGTCCTCGGCGCCGAGCTCGCGGGAGGTCTCGGAGAGCCAGACGATGTCGGGCACCTCGCCGTCGGCCAGGCCGGAGCGGCCGTAGAAGAAGTCGTCGCGGCGCAGCTCGGGCACCGACCGGCGCAGCGCGAACACCCGTGCCACGAACTCGGCCAGCGACGGGTCGGCCGCGGACCACGAGCGCCACGACGTCTCGTCGTCCATGCAGTAGGCGTTGTTGTCGCCGTGCTGGGTGTGGCCGAGCTCGTCGCCGCCGAGCAGCATCGGGGTGCCGGCGGAGAGCCCGAGGGTCGCGAGCAGGTTCCGCATCCGCCGCTCCCGCAGCGCCACGACCGCGGGATCCGTGGACGCCCCCTCGACGCCGGAGTTCCAGGAGCGGTTGTCGTCGGTGCCGTCGCGGTTGCCCTCGCCGTGGGCGTCGTTGTGCTTGTGGTCGTAGGAGACGAGGTCGCGCAGGGTGAACCCGTCGTGCGCGGTCACGAAGTTCACCGACGCGGCCGGCGATCGCGCCGGCCAGTAGAGGTCCGACGAGCCCGCGATCCGCGTCACGATCTCCGAGACCGGTCCGTGGCCCCGCCAGAAGTCGCGCACCCCGTCGCGGTAGCGCCCGTTCCACTCCGCCCAGGCCGGGCCGAACCCACCCACCTGGTAGCCCTCGCCGGTCGCGTCCCACGGCTCGGCGATCAGCTTCACGCCCGCGAGCACCGGGTCCGCGGCGATCTCGGCGAGCAGCGGGGCCGTCGCGGAGAACCCCGACCCGGCGGGCCGGCCCATGGTCGAGGCGAGGTCGAAGCGGAACCCGTCCACACCCATCGTCGTGACCCAGTGCCGCAGGCAGGACAGGACCAGCGCGCGGACCAGCGGCGACCCGGCGTCGAGGGTGTTGCCGCAGCCGGTGAGGTCGACGTCGCGGCCGTCGGGGGAGAGCTGGTACCACGACGGGGCGTCCAGGCCGCGCCACGACAGCGACGGCCCCCCGACCCCGCCCTCGCAGGTGTGGTTGAACACGACGTCGAGCACCACCTCCAGCCCGGCGGCGTGCAGCGCGTCGACCATCGCCCGGACCTCGGCGACCTCCTCACCGGGCACGGCGGCGTAGCGGGGCTCCGGGGCGAGGTAGGCCAGCGTCGAGTAGCCCCAGTGGTTGCGGGCGCCGCGGGCCATCAGCGACGGCTCGGGGGCGTTCGCGAACACCGGCAGCAGCTCGACCGTGGTCACCCCGAGCCGGCGCAGGTGCTCGACGACGGCGGGGTGCGCGACGCCGCCGTAGGTCCCGCGCAGCGCGTCCGGCACCTCGGGGTGGCGCATCGTGAGGTCGCGGACGTGGGTCTCGTAGAGGACCGTGTCGGCCCACGGCACCGCGGGGCGCGACGACGCCGAGGCCGGCACCGGCGCGGTCACGACCCCGAACGGCACCGAGCCCGCCGAGTCCACGTCGGAGCGGGGTCCGAAGGGGTCCTCGCCCGTGTGCGCGAGCGCGGCGGCCAAGCGGGTGAACCGCCCACCGATCCCACGGGTCCACGGGTCGACCAGCAGCTTCGCCGGGTCGGTGCGCACCCCGGTCCGCGGCGACCACGGCCCGTGCACGCGCAGCCCGTACCCCTGCCCGGCCGCGATCCCGGCGACGGACCCGCGCCACCAGCCGTCCGTGCCGCGCGCCAGCCCGACGCGCCGCTCCGGGCCCTCCGACCCCCCGCCGAGCAGGCAGAGCTCGACCGCCTCGGCCGTCGACGTGGCGGGGACGGCGACGGTCAGCACCCCGTCGTCGTCGAGGGTGGCGCCGGGCGTGTCGGTCGGGAGGGCCGCCGCGTCGTCGACGGTCCCCCGGCTGGTGGGGCGCATGACGATCGATCGTGCCCGATGCCGACCCCGGCCCACACGGTGCTCGCCGATCCGGATCGGAGAGGATGGCCACGTGAGTGCCCCCCGTCCGGTGTCGACCTCGCACCCCGAGCTCGCCCCGATGCCCCGGCAGGCCGACGTGACCACGGCCGGCGACCGCCCCCACGTGGACGAGATCGTCCGGATGCGCGACGTCTCGGTGCGTCGCGGCGGCAACACCCTGCTCGCCGAGATGACCTGGTCGGTCGAGCTCGACGAGCGCTGGGTCGTGATCGGCCCCAACGGCGCGGGGAAGACGACGCTGCTGCGCCTCGCCGCCGCGGAGATGCACGCCACCACCGGCACCGTCGACCTGCTCGGCGAGCGGATGGGCCGCGTCAACGTTTTCGACCTGCGCGAACGGATCGGGCTCGCGTCGGCGAGCCTGGCCGGGCGGGTGCCCGCGGACGAGATCGTGCGCGACGTCGTGCGCAGTGCCGGCTACGGCGTCGTCGGGACCTGGAACGAGGCCTACGAGGAGATCGACGAGGAACGCGCCCTCGCGATGCTCGACGTGCTCGGCGCGGCCCAGCTGGTCGACCGCGAGTACGGGACGCTGTCGTCGGGGGAACGCCAGCGGACCCTGCTCGCCCGGGCCCTGATGACCGACCCGGAGCTGCTGCTGCTCGACGAGCCCGCCTCCGGCCTCGACCTCGGCGGCCGGGAGGACCTGGTGGCCGGGCTCACCGCGCTCGCCGCCGACCCGGAGGGCCCGACCATGGTGATGGTCACCCACCACGTCGAGGAGATCCCGCCGGGCTTCACCCACGCCATGCTGCTGCGCGAGGGTCGGATCGTCGCCCAGGGACTCCTCGACGACGTCATGACCTCGGAGAACCTCTCCGCGGCGTTCGACCAGCCGCTCGAGCTGCTCAGCCGCCGCGGCCGGTTCACCGCCTACCGCAAGTACTAGGGCCTCCGGGCCCGGAGGGAGAGCTGTGACGGAGTTCGTGCGCCTCGAGGTCGACGGCGGTGTCGGCACCATCCGCCTGGACCGCCCGCCGATGAACGCGGTGAACCGGCAGGTCAACGTCGAGCTGGCGGAGATCGCCAGCGAGGCGGCCCAGCGGGAGGACGTGCGCGCGGTCGTCGTCTACGGCGGCGAGAAGGTGCTCGCGGCCGGGGCCGACGTCAAGGAGATGGCCGACCTCACCTACGCCCAGATGGCCGCCCGCGCCCACGAGCTCTCCCACGGCTTCGGCGCCGTGTCGGAGATCCCCAAGCCGACGGTCTGCGCGCTCACCGGCTACGCCCTCGGCGGCGGGTTCGAGATCGCGCTCTCCTGCGACCGCCGCATCGCCGGCGACAACGCGACCGTCGGGCTGCCCGAGATCCTGCTCGGCATCATCCCCGGCGGCGGCGGCACGCAGCGGCTCGCGCGGCTCATCGGCCCGGCGAAGGCCAAGGACCTGATCTTCAGCGGCCGCTTCGTCAAGGCCCCCGAGGCCCTCGAGCTGGGCATCGTCGACGAGATCGTGCCGCCGGACGAGGTCTACACCCGCGCGCGGGCCTGGGCCGAGCAGTTCGCGAACGGCCCGACGCGGGCGCTGGCCGCGGCCAAGGTCGCGGTCGACCGCGGGCTGGGCATGGGCCTGCGCGACGGCCTCGACCTCGAGACCGAGGTCTTCGCGGCGCTCTTCGGCACCGAGGACCAGGTCATCGGCATGCGGAGCTTCGTCGAGAACGGCCCGGGCAAGGCCCAGTTCCTGGGGCGCTGATCGATGGCGACACCGCGGTCACACGAGCCCCGGCGCAACGCCACCCAGGCCGAGGTCGACGCCGCCCGGGACGACCCCAAGCTCGCCAACGTGCTCTACCACGACTGGGAGGCGGGCACGTACGACGAGAAGTGGTCGATCTCCTACGACGAGCGCTGCATCACCTTCGCCGTCGACCGCTTCCGGGCGGTCGCCGGGGACGTGGGCCCGTTCGAGCACGCCCTCGAGCTCGGCTGCGGCACCGGCTTCTTCCTGCTCAACCTCATGCAGGGCGGGATCGCCAAGCGCGGCACGGTCACCGACCTCTCGCCCGGCATGGTCGAGGTCGCGGTCCGCAACGCGGAGGGGCTGGGGCTCGACGTCGAGGGCCGCGTCGCCGACGCCGAGACGATCCCGATGCCGGACGCGTCGGTGGACCTGGTGGTCGGGCCACGCCGTCCTGCACCACATCCCCGACCTCGACCGGGCGTTCCGCGAGATCCTCCGGGTGCTCAAGCCGGGCGGGCGGTTCGTCTTCGCGGGCGAGCCGACGCGGATCGGCGACCTGTACGCCCGCAAGCTCGGCCAGGCGACGTGGTGGGCGACGACGAACCTGACGCGTCTCGGCCCGCTGCGGTCGTGGCGGCGGCCGCAGTCCGAGCTCGACGAGTCCTCGCGGGCGGCGGCGCTCGAGGCCGTCGTCGACCAGCACGTCTTCGACCCGACGCGCCTCGAGCGGTTCGCGCTCGCGGCGGGCGCGGTCGACGTGCGCTGCGTGACCGAGGAGCTCACCGCGGCGCTGTTCGGCTGGCCGGTGCGGACGTTCGAGGCGGCGGTGCGCCCGGAGAAGCTCGGCTTCCCGTGGGCGATGTTCGCCTACCGCAGCTGGCAGCGGCTCTCGTGGCTCGACGAGACCGTGCTCTCGCGGGTCGTCCCGCGGGGCCTGTTCTACAACGCGCTGGTCACCGGGGTGCGTCCGGCGCCGCCGGTGTCGCTGTAGACCCTGGCCCTGCGTCAGGAAAGTCTCCCTATCGGCGTGCTGTCCGTACTCGACACCGGACGTCCGGAAACCGGCGTCGACCATGAGCTGGAGGGCGGCGTGGGATACGCCTTCTCGCTCGACGACGTCGGGTTCCTGACGTCGGGTGCCGGGCGCGAGGCCCTCGAGGCGTTCGCGGCCACCGGGGACCGGCTCCGCGACGTGGCGGCCGCCCGGCGGCTGGCCGGGCCCGAGCGCGGGGCGGCCCTGCTGGAGACGGCGCTGCTGCGGGCGCGGGCCGCCGGACGCTTCCCGGACGGCTGGCTCTGGACCGCGGACGCGCTGGAGCAGGCGACGGCGCTCCCGGTGGCCCGGCACCGGGCGGCGCGGCTCGCGGCGGTGGCGGCCGGGCGCGTGGTGGCCGACGTGACGTGCTCGGTGGGCGTGGAGACGGCGGTGCTCTCGGGCGCGCTGGACCGCGTGGTCGGCTCGGACCTCGACCCGGTGCGGCTGGCGATGGCCCGGGCGAACCTGCCCGACGCCCGGCTGGTGCGGGCGGACGCGCTGGCCCCCGCGGTGCGTCCCGGCGCCGTGCTGGTGGCCGACCCCGCGCGGCGGACCCCGTCGGGGCGGCGGGTCCGCCGTCCGGAGGAGATGACTCCGCCGTTGGACGTCCTGGCCCGGAATCGTGAACGCCGGTTTCCTGACGTCCAGTGCCTGCAACGCGACGTCTCTGACACGGAGCTGGTCGTCTCCACCGCGCCCGGGCTCGACTTCGGCCTCGTCCCCTGGGCGCGGGAGGTCGAGCTCGTCTCGCTCGACGGTCGCGTGCGCGAGGCGGCGCTGTGGTCGGCCGGGCTGGTGCCGCAGGACGGCCCACGACGCCGCGCCACGGTCCTGCGCACCCACGGCACCGGCTACGAGCTCACCGACGCCGACGACGACACGTGCCCCACCCGCGAGGTCGGGGAGTGGCTCGTCGACCCCGACGGTGCCGTCGTCCGCGCCGGGCTGGTGCGCCAGTTCGCCGCCCGCCACGGCCTGGGCCAGCTCGACCCGCGCCTGGCCTACCTCACCGGCGATGCGCCGCCGCCGGTCGGCCGCGCCTTCCGCGTCCTCGAGCACGGCCCGTACTCCGAGAAGTCCCTCCGCCGGGCGCTGCGCCGCCGCGAGGTCGGCCGCGTCGAGATCCTCGTCCGCGGCGTCGACGTCGAGCCCGACCGGCTCCGCCCCCGGCTCGAGCTCGCCGGCCCGCACGCGGCCACCGTCGTGCTCGCCCGCGTCGGCCGGGGCGCGCAGGCCCACATCTGTGCCGCCGGCACGGAACGGGACGAACAGGAAACCTGACCAAGAGCTCTTCCGCTGACCGGAAGACCGGTGGGGCCGGCCGCGTCCGGCTGGTGAGACTCGCCACCTCACCTGGGAGACCGAGGGGGATGCGTCCATGACCGCGACCAGCGACGTGCGGGCCAGACCCGCCGTCCACACCCCGACCCTCACCGTGGGCACGCAGGTGGCGACGACGTTCGCCGTCCTCGTCGCGCAGGTCGGGCTGGCCATCCCCGCCGTGCTCAACGGCCTGTTCCAGCAGGACCTGCACACCACGTCGTCGCAGCTGACGTGGATCTCGGACGCGTTCCTCGTCCCGATCACCCTGCTCGAACTGACCACCGGCGTCCTCGGGGACCTGTTCGGCCGCAAGCGGCTGCTGATCGGCGGCAGCCTCCTCATGGCGGTCGGCGAGGCGCTCAGCGTGCTGACCCCGGCCGCGGCGCCCGGCTCGAACACCGCGTCGATCGCCGTGCTCTGGACCGGGCAGGCGCTGGCCGGGATCGGGGCGGCGGTGCTGTTCCCGACGACGCTCGCGATGGTCGCCGCCGGCACCCACGACGTCCGCAGCCGCGCCAAGGGCATCGCGGTGTGGGCGGCCGGGCTGTCCTCGGGCGGCTTCGTCTCGCCCCTGCTCGGCGGCCTGGTCACCCAGCTGCCGTGGGGGGACAGCGCCACGGCCTCCTGGCGCTGGGCCTTCGTCGCGGTCGGGATCCTCGCCCTGGCCAGCGCCCTGATCGGCACCGCCGCGGCGAACTCGTCCTCGCCCGCGGGCCGGTCCCTGGACTGGGGCGGGCAGGTCACGATCGCGATCGCGCTGTTCGCGCTGCTCTACGCGGTGATCCAGGGCTCGACGACCGGGTTCTCCGACGGGACGATCATCGGTGCGTTCGTGGTCGCCGTCGTCTTCTTCGTGCTGTTCCTGGTCATCGAGCGACGCACGCCGGCGCCGCTGCTGCGCCTGGACCTGTTCTCCAGCCGGGCGTTCTCGGTCAACTCGGTCGTCACGGTGCTCGGGATGTTCGCGTTCCTCGGCACGGCCTACGCGACGAGCATCCGGCTCTCCGCGATCCAGGACTTCAGTCCGCTGCAGACCGCGGTCGCGTTCGTGCTGCTGCAGGGATTCGCGCTCGTGCTGATGCCGTTGACGTCGCGGGTGATCGACTCCCTCGACCCGCGGTGGGCGCTCGGCCCGGGCTTCGCGACTGATCGCGGTCGGCGACGCGTGGATGTCCTTCCTCCCGGTCGCGGACCACTCGCTGCGTCCCGGTGATCGCCCCGCTGGCGCTCATCGGGATCGGCTTCGCGTTCGCCCTGTCGGGGGTGACGGCGGTGGCGGTGAACACCGTGCCGCTCGCACCTGGCCGGGATGGCCTCGGGCACGACGAGCCAGCTGCGCGACTTCGGCTTCACGCTCGGCCCGGCGATCATCGGGGCGATCGCGCTGAGCCAGGCCGCGTCGGTGATCGCCGCCGAGCGGGCGGCGGACCCGTCGATCGACACGGCCGTCGCGGGGTTCGTCGCGAAGGCGCCCCCGGCGGCCGCGGGCGCGATCGAGTCCGGGCCGCTCGGGCAGGTCAGCGTGCCGGGCAACCCGCTGCACGACATCGCGTTCACCGCGCTCGGCGACGCCTACTCGATCGGCTACGTCGTCTGCGCGGTGGCGGCCCTGGTCGCGGCGCTCCTCGCCGGGTTCGCGCTCGGGCGGACCGCCCAGCGGCCGAACATCACCGAGGACGAGGAGGCCGCCGTCACCGAGGAGGCCGGGCGCTGAGCCGGCGGCGCAGCTCGGCGCGCACGAACGTGGCGTCCGCGTCCAGGGCCACGTCCACCGCCCGCACGCCGTCCACCGCCACCGCCTCCGCGCCGCGCAGGTCACCGATGGTCGCGCCGCGGCCCGGGCCGGTGGAGGTGTCGACGTCGACCGGCATCGGCGTCGTCGTCACCGTCCCCGGGACGATCGCCTCGAGCAGCGCGACGGCGTCGTGCACGGCCATCGCGGCCTGCCCGAACCGCGCGGAGTAGGCGGCGAGGTAGGTCTCCCGGGTCGAGGCCAGCGCGGCCCCGACCGGCCCCGTCGTGGCCAGGTCGTCGAGCCAGTCGGCGGTCAGCGTGATCCGCATCGTGAGGTCGAGCGGGACCATCGTCGTCGGGATCCGCGACCCCGCGAGCACCCGCCGCGCGGCCTCCGGGTCGCCCCACACGTTGAACTCCGCGGCCGCCGACACGTTCCCGCCGAACGCGATCGAGCCGCCCATCAGCACGAGCCGCCCGATCCGCTCCTCGAGGTCGGGCCGGGCCGAGAGCAGCGTCGCGACGTTGGTGAACGGCCCGATCGCGGCGATCGTCACCGGCTCCGCCGACGCCTCGAGCACCGACGCCATCAGCGCCACCGCCCGCAGCGGCGACTCGTCCACCGGCGGGCCGAAGTCGAGCGACCGCCCGCCCAGCCCGTCGTCGCCGTGGACGCCGCCGGAGCGCCGCTCGAGCAGGTGCACCAGCGGCACCCCCGCGCCGCGTCCCACCGGCACGTCCGGGCGGCCGAACGTGCCCAGCAGCCGGCGGGCGTTCTCGGTGGTCTGCTCGACGCCGACGTTCCCGTGCACGGTGGTGACCGCGCGCAGGTCCACCTCGGGGGCGAGCGCGGCGACGGCGAGGGCGAACGCGTCGTCGACGCCGGGGTCGGTGTCGACGATCAGCGGGGTCATGCGCGTGCCTCCAGGAACCGGTCGAGCTCGGTGAGGGTGGGCAGGGCCGGCTGCGCGCCCGCCCGGGTCGCCGCCAGCGCGCCCACCGCGCACGCCCGCGCCAGCGCGGCCGCGTCGTCGAGACCGGTCGCCAGCCCGAGCGCGAGGGCGGCGGTGAACGCGTCGCCCGCGCCGGTGCCGTCGACGGCCTCGACGGCGGGCGGTTCGGCCTGCGCGACCTCCCGCCCGTGGCGGAGCAGGGTCGCCCCGGCCGCACCGCGGGTGACCGCGACGGCGGGCAGCGCGTCGAGGTCGGCGGTCCGGCCCAGCACCGCGTGCTCGTCGGCGTTGACGCAGAGGAGGTCGACGGTGCGCAGGACCTCCTCCGGGACCCCGCGCGCCGGGGCGGCGTTGAGCACGGTGAACGCGGGCAGCGCCATCGCGGCGGCGACGGCCTCGTCGGAGACCTCGAGGACGGTCATGACGACGTCGGCCGTGAGCCCGTCCGGCACCGTCGCCGCCGCGTTGGCGCCGGCGTCGACGACGATCGTGGTCTCGCCGTCGTCGTCGACGGCGATGAGCGCGGTCCCGGTCGGGCGGTCGTCGACGGTGGCGACGCGGTCGAGGTCGACGCCCTCCGGCGCGCAGCAGCGCCAGCGCCTCGCCGGCGAACGGGTCCGCGCCGACCGCGCCGACCAGCGTCACCGCGGCGCCGAGCCGGGCCGCGGCGAGCGCCTGGTTGGCGCCCTTGCCGCCGGGGTGGCGGGAGACGCCGTGCGCCGGGAGCGTCTCGCCCGCGCGGGGGAGCCGCTCGACCCGGGCGACCAGGTCGAGGTTGACGCTGCCCACGACGACGACCGTCGGCGGTCCCGAGCCCGTGGCGTCCACGCGGGGCATCCTGCCGCCCGGGGGCCGGGCCCGCCGTACGCTGCCGCGGGTGAGTCGGAGCAGGGCCGGGGTCGACCCGGACGTGTCGCGCTGGGCCACGCGGGACGACCCGGCGCAGGCGCGACTGGTCTCGTGGGCGTCGTTGCGCTGGATCGTCCGGCACCGGGCGTGGACGCGGTGGTACCTGGTGCGCTACTGGCGGCTGCTGCGGCTGCGGCTGCGCCACCCGCACATCGTGCTGCGCGGTCTGGTGTTCCTCGGCAAGGACGTGTCGCTCGAGTGCCGGCCGGGCCTGGGCCGCCTGGAGATCGGCCGGTTCGTCCACATCGGCGACCGCACCCGCATCCGCTGCCACGAGGGCTCGCTGCGCATCGGCGACAAGGCCGTGTTCGGGGCCGAGAACACCGTGAACTGCTATCTCGACGTCGAGTTCGGCGCCTCGACGCTGCTCGCCGACTGGATCTACATCTGCGACTTCGACCACCGCTACGAGGACATCCACACCCCGATCAAGGACCAGGGCATCGTCAAGAGCCCGGTGCGGATCGGCCCGGAGACCTGGATCGGCACCAAGGTGACCGTCCTGCGCGGCGCGACCGTCGGCCGCGGATGCGTGCTCGGCGCGCACGCGGTGGTGCGGGGGATCGTCCCGGACTTCGCGGTCGCGGTGGGCGCGCCCGCGCGGGTGGTCCGGGACCGGGTCGCGGACTACGAGGCGGCCGCCTCCGAGCGCGCGGCGCTGGCCGACATCGCCCGCAAGACGGCCCGCGCGGCCGAGCGCGCTCGTGAGTAGGTGCCGTCGGGCAGTGAGCACATGCCGAGGCACCTAGTCCGGGTTCGCCGCCGCGGCCTCGGCCGTGCCCTGGTCCTCCGGGTCGAGGTCGAGCTCGAAGGCGGGCTTCGGCGGCGTCGTCGTCCTCGACCGGGTCCGGGGTGTCGCCCGCGGGCTGGTCCACCACGGCATCCTCGAGATCGTCCACCGCGTCGGCGGGAGCGGCCTGCCCCGGCGTCGCGCTCGTCGCCCTCGGGCACGTCCGGTTCGCTGGGTCATCGCGGGCGGATTTGCCCGTCGTCCCGGGGCACGGAAACCTCAGCTGCGCCCGAACACGTTGCCCGTCGGGATCTTGGGTCGGCCCGGGTCGGGTCGCGGGTCCCGACGCTCGTGTGCGGGCGTAGAGCGCGGCGGTGTCGGCGGCGATCGCGGGCCAGGCGAAGTCGGTGGCCAGCCGCG
Organism: uncultured Actinomycetota bacterium; assembly: GCA_963716955.1. GTDB lineage: Bacteria > Actinomycetota > Actinomycetes > Mycobacteriales > Pseudonocardiaceae > Actinomycetospora. The sequence continues at coordinate 307,661 of CAVQUY010000008.1, read as the reverse complement.
CCCGCGCGGTCGACGGCACGGCGCTCCGCCGCGTCCGGGTCGTCGAGGGCGGCGATCACCGCGGCGGCGCAGCCCGCGACGTCGCCCGGGTCGAACGAGAGGCCGGTGACGCCGTCGAGCACCACCTCGCCCAGCCCCCCGGCCCGCGACGCGACGAGCGGGGCGCCCACCGCGGCGGCCTCGAGGGCGACGATCCCGAACGGCTCGTAGCGGCTCGGCAGCACGACGGCCGACGCGCGGGCGAGCAGGTCCACGAGCGCGGCGTCGTCGACGTGGCCGAGCATCGTCACCGCCCGGCGCACCCGCGCCGCCCGCGCCCGCTGCGCGAGCCACGCCGCGTGCGACCCGGTGCCGGCCACCGCGAGCCGCGTCCCCGGGTGGGCACGCCGGATCGCGGGCAGGGCGGCGACGACGTCCTGGATGCCCTTCTCCCACTCGAGCCGGCCGAACGTGACCAGGGTCGGCGGTCCCGCCGGGTGAGCGGCGCCGTCCTGGCGTCAGGTGCGAGGAACGTGCCGTTGCTGGCGCGGAGCCGGCCCGGGGCGCCGACCACCCCGACGGGTCGATGCCGTTGTGCAGCACCGTGATCCCGTCCGGGTCGACGTCGAAGAGCCCCGCGACCTCGTCGCGCATGGCGTGCGAGCAGGTCACGACGGCGTCGGCGGCGTTCGCCAGCCACCACTCCACGGAGTGGACCTGCCGGTTGAGCGGGACGGAGAGCCAGCCGCCGTGCCGGCCCGCCTCGGTGGCGTGGATCGTCGCGACGAGCGGCACCCCGGCGAGGTCGCGCAGGGTGATCGCGGCGTGCGCGACGAGCCAGTCGTGCGCGTGGACCACGTCCGGGCGCCAGTCGCGCAGCAGCGGCAGCGCGGCCCGGACCAGCGCGTGCCCGAGCCCGAGGGTCCACGCGACGAGGTCGCTGGTGAACTCCAGGTGCGGCGGGTCCTCGGCGACGCGCACCACCCGCACGCCCGCCACGACGCGGTCCGTCGTCGGGTGGGTCACGGCGTCGGTGCCGGTGGGCTGGCGGGTGAGCACGACGACGTCGTGCCCGGCCCCGGCCAGGTGCGTCGCCAGGGCACCGACGTGGCGCCCGAGGCCGCCGACGACCACCGGCGGGTACTCCCAGGAGACGAGCAGGACGCGCACGTCAGCCGTCACCGCCCACCAGCGCGCGGTCCCCGGCGCGGGCCAGCGCCCGCGCGTCGAGGTGGCCGAACAGGTCGTCCTGGGCGGCGAACTCCGCCGCCCGGTCCGCGGCCAGCGCGTGGCGGCCCGCCGGGAGCAGATCGGTGAGCTCCCGGACCCGGTCGCGGTGCTGCGCGGCCCGACGCCGGGCGTAGTGCGCGGCGGAGTCCTTGCTGACCATGAAGGCCCAGTCGCTGGACAGGGCGAGCGCGGCCTGCACGGCGAGCGCGTCGAGGGTCGCGTCGCGCCCGGCCGGCCGCGGCACGCCGTCGACGGCCGCGAGCAGCCGGCGGGCCACGTCGGCGTTGTCGGCCACCAGGTCGGACACCGCGGCGCCGTCCCAGACCCGCCAGTCCTTCCCCGACCCCCACGACGACGCCGGCAGCACCACCGGCTCCTCGACGTGCCCGGCCTCGACCGCCCCGCGCAGGGTCGTGACGTGCACCCCGGCCGCCGGGAGCCGCGTCAGGACCGCCTCGAGCCACGCCGGGCCCTCGTGCCACCAGTGGCCGAAGAGCTCGGTGTCGTAGGCCGCGACGACGAGGCCCGGGCGCCCGCGCCGCGCCCGCAGGCCGCGCAGCCGGGTGACGACGGTGGCCACGAAGTCGTCGGCGTCGCGCGCCACCGCGGCCGCCGCCCGCTCGGGGTCGTAGGGCGCCTTGTCGGCGACGCGCTTGCCGGTGACCCGGAAGGGCTTGAAGCCCGAGGCGTGGTCGAAGGCGTGGAAGTCGCGGTAGTCGGGTCCGCCGGGGTAGCCCGCGCGGGGGGACCAGACCCGGTAGGTGACCTCGAGGTCGCGCCCGAACGCGACGACGTCGGTGCCGTCGACCGGGTGCGCGGCCGCGGTGTCCCCGCGCAGCGCCGGGCCGTCGACGAGGAAGCGGCGCACCCCGGCGGCGGCGTAGTCGTGCTCCATGCCCGGCGCGTAGCCGCACTCCGGGGCCCAGATGCCCTCGGGCCGGCTGCCCAGGCGCCGGGCGGTGTCGCGCAGGCCGCCCTCGAGGAGGAAGCGGCGCACGCGTCCGGGCAGCAGCGGGCCGAAGGGGTGCGTGGCGGGGCCGCCCAGCAGCTCCACCACCCCGTCGTCGGCCAGGGACCGGAACACCGGCGACCCCCCGTGGCGCCAGGTGCGTTCGAACGTCGCGAGCGCCCGCGGCGGCGGCCCGGTGCTCGCGGACGGCGACGTCGGGGGAGTGGCGGTGGGTGGCGTGGGCGCGCAGCTGCCAGTCCGCGAGCCAGGAGTGCATCGCGCGCAGGCAGTACGGGTGGTCGAGCTGCGCGGCGAGCACGGGCGTGACGCCGAGGGTGAGCAGGTCGCGGTGCCCGCGGTCGGCCAGGCGGTGCAGGACGTCGACCACCGGCAGGTACGAGTGCGCCCACGCCTGGTGCAGCCAGTCCTCGCCGACCGGCCAGGCGCCGTGGCGGGCCAGCCAGGGCAGGTGGGAGTGCAGCACCAGGCAGAACGTGCCCTCGGTGCCGGCCATCACGCTCCTCCCGTCCCGCCCCGGACCATGCAGGTTACCGAGGGGTAGACGGTGCTCGTCACGGCCGTACCGCGCTGACGACGAGGTCCAGCGAGGCGTCGACGTCCTCGTCGCGCAGGTCGAACTCCTCGACGCCCACCGCCGCCACGTCGTCGGCGAGCGCCGCCGGCCACGCTGCGCCCGAGAGCGCGAGCGCGACCTGGGCGTCGACGATCGACCCGCCGTGCCGGGCGTCGCGCTCGGCGAGCCGGGGTCCGTGGTGCAGGCCCCGCACCGCGGTGGGCTCCAGGCCCGCGCCGGCCACCAGGGCGGCCAGGTCCTCGGCAGCCAGCTCCCGGGTGTGGAACGGGTTGAGCGGCCGGTCGTGCAGCGCGTTGCCGGGGGAGAAGGTCAGCCGGTTCGGCGTGGAGCAGTGCAGCCGCCCGCCGGGGCGCAGCACCCGGGCGCACTCGCGCAGGAAGCCCGGCTGGTCGGCCAGGTGCTCGATCACCTGGAGGGTCACGACGACGTCGACGGCCGCGTCCGGCAGCGGCAGCGCCTGCAGGTCGGCGCGGACGACGTCGAGCGTGCCGTCGCGCCCGTAGCGGCGCGCGACGTGCACCGCGGTCGGTGCGTCCAGCTCGAGTCCGACCACCCGCCGCGCCACCCCCGCCAGCAGCGCCGCCCCGTAGCCCTCCCCGACGCCGGCCTCGAGCACGGTCGCGCCCCGGCAGTCCTCGGCGAGCGCGCGGTAGACCGCCTCGTGCCGGCGGAACCAGTAGTTCTCGTGGCTGATCCCGGGCACCGTGCGCTCGCCGGTCAGCGGCAGGGGCGCGGCGCTCTCCACGGACAGCTCCTCCTGGGGCGGGGCGGGGTGGACCCGGCACGGTATCGGGGCCCGGCGACGCCGGGCACCGGTGTTCGCCCCGTTCCCGACCGCCACCGGACGGACCCTGGATCGAGGCTGTGGACGCCAGGCAGACGATCATGCCGAGGGCACCCCGGCGCGGGTGCCCTCGGCATGATCACCTGCCTGGCGGTGTCGACCCACGACGGCGTCCGGGCCGGGGGTCGCCGCTCGGTCCGGCGGCGATCACGGCCCCGGGAGAATCACCCGCACGGGCCCTACGCGCCGCCCGACAGGTCGCGCCGGGTGGCCGCAGAATGGGCGGATGTCGACCGACGCGCGCCGAACGGCTTCCGGAGCGCGATCGACGGTCGGGGAGGCCGGGCCGTCGGGGTGGGGAGCGTGGCCGCCGCCGACGCCGGGTGACCGTCCGCTCTCCATGACCTCCCGGGCCGACCGCGGCGAGCACGCCGTCATGGCCACCGAGCTCGAGCAGGCCAACCGCACCGGCCAGCCGCCCGTGGGGCTCTGCGGCACCGTCGTCGACCCGGCCCCGCTCGGCGCCACCGCGCAGCACGTCTGCCGCCCGTGCCGGGAGGCGGTGGCCCGGCGTCACCGCGTCGGGCACCCCGCCGGCCGTGCCCCGGCCGCCCCGTGGACGCTGCTCGTCCAGTGGTACGAGGCCCTCGTGCGCCTCCTGCGCAGCGGTCTGCCCGACCACGCCCCGAAGCCCCCGAAGGCCCTGACCGCGGGCACGGCCGCGCCGCTCGCGCTCCCGCCCGCGCCGTCGCGGCTGCTCCCGCCGCCGGTGCCCGTCGACCACCCGGTGCCCTCGCCGCGCCCGCGCACGTCCCCGCCGCTGCGCGTCCCGCACCCGGCCCGCGAGGCGGGCGGCCGGCACCGCCGACCCGAGTAGACGCGGCACCGCCCGACGTCACACCGGCGGCGCCCAGACGTCCGTCGGGACCGTCCCGACGGCACGCCCGTCGGCGTCGAGCAGCCGGCCCATCCGCTTCACCGTGCGCAGGGTGACCAGGCGCTCGACGACGCGGACCGCGGGCGAGGCGCCCGCCAGGGTCATCTCGAACTCGTGCAGGGCGCCGAGGTCGTGGAGCCAGGCCGTGACGAGCAGCGGGGGGCTGCCGGCGAGCGTGGCGCACAGGCGGACCTCCCGGAGCAGCCCGATCGCCTCGGCGACCGCCGGCAGCTCGGCGGTCGGTGCGTCGAGGGCGAGGATCACCGGCACCGCCCAGCCGGCCAGCCGCGCCGCCACCTCGGCGCGCAGCAGGACGGCCCCGGCCGCCCGGAGCCGGGCCACGCGCCGCCGTGCCGTGGCCTCGCTGACCCCGCCGGCCTGGGCGAGGGCCCGGTAGGAGGCCCGCCCGTCCCGCCCGAGCTCGACGAGGATCTCCCGGTCGCCCGGCTGCAGGACGACGGGGCCCGGGGCGGCCGGCACGACCTCGTCGTGGGCGGCCAGCGCCTCGGCCGCCGCGGGCGGCAGGGCGCCGACCCGCCACGCGGAGCCGTCCCGGTGCACGCGGGTCGCGATCCGGGTGCGGGCGGACCGGACCCCGGGGACGCGGTCGAGGCGGTCGAGCAGGTAGGTGGTCAGCGCGTCGAGGTCGGCCGCGCCCACGGTGACGAACACGTCGGCGCCGCCCGCCACGAGCTCGACCGAGAGCGCGTGCCGGTCCGCCGCGATGAGGTCGGCCACGGCCCGGTTGGCGCCGGGCGCGACCGAGAGCTCGACGTAGGCGACGCACTGCGCGTTCCACACCGCGACGCCCGGCGGACCGGCCACCCACGCGACGCCGGTCTCCGTCAGGCGCCGCCACCGTCGGGCGACGGTCGCCGGCGTGCTGCCGAGGGCGCCCGCGACCGCGGGCCACGGGGCGCGGGGCGCCACCTGCAGCGCCTCGACGAGCGCGAGGTCGTCCTCCCGCAGGGCCCGGCGCGCCGCCGGCCCCTCGACGACGGATTCGCGCATCCGGCCAGCCTCCCATGACGGATCCGCGTGATTCGGCCGTCCGCGTCGCCGTCGCGGCGCAGCGTCACCGAGCATGAGCGCGCCGTCGACCGCACCCGCCCTCGCCGTCCGGCTCCGGGACGACGCGGCCGCGCTCGCGGGCGAGACCGCCGAGCTGCGCCGTCGCCTCCACCGCGCCCCCGAGATCGGCCTCCAGCTGCCGCGCACCCGGGACACCGTGCTCGCCGCCCTCGAGGGGCTCCCGCTCGAGATCACCGAGGGGACGACGACGACCTCGGTGACGGCCGTGCTGCGGGGGACCGGCGCCGGCGGCACCCGACCGGCGGTCCTGCTGCGCGGGGACATGGACGCCCTGCCGGTGCAGGAGCAGTCGGGGGAGCCGTTCAGCAGCGAGGTGCCGGGCGCCATGCACGCCTGCGGCCACGACCTGCACACCGCGATGCTCGTCGGGGCCGCGCGCCTGCTCTGCGCCCACCGCGACCAGCTGGCCGGCGACGTCGTGTTCATGTTCCAGCCGGGCGAGGAGGGCTGGGACGGGGCCTCCCACATGCTCGCGGAGGGGGTGCTCGACGCCGCCGGCCCGCGGGTGTCCGCGGCGTACGGGCTGCACGTCATGTCCTCGACGTTCGAGCCGGCGACCGTCAGCACCCGCCCGGGGACGCTGATGGCCGCGAGCGACGCGCTGCACGTGACGGTGCACGGCGCGGGCGGGCACGGGTCGTCCCCGCACCGCACGCGCGACCCGATCTCGGCGCTCGCGGAGGTCGTCTCCGGGCTGCACGCGATGGTGACCCGCCGCTTCGACGTCTTCGACCCCGTCGTCCTCACCGTGGGCCGGATCGAGGGCGGCACCAAGCGCAACATCATCCCGGACGTCGCGTCCTGCGAGGCCACCGTCCGGTCGTTCTCGGCGGCCGCCCGCGACCGCATCCGCGAGCTCGCCCCGCAGGTGTGCCGCGAGATCGCCGCCGCGCACGGGTGCGAGGCCGACGTCGTCTACTCCGACGAGTACCCGCTGACGGTGAACGCGGCCGAGCACGCGGCGTTCCTCGCGGACACCGTCGCCGAGGTGTTCGCCCCCGAGCGGGTCCGGGCCATGGCCCACCCGGAGGCCGGGGCCGAGGACTTCTCCCGCGTCCTCGCCGCGGTGCCCGGCGCCTTCGCCTTCCTCGGGGCGGCGGTCGGCGACCCCGCGCGGGTGGCCGAGCGCCCCTCCAACCACAGCCCCCGGGCGGCCTTCGACGACGCCGTGCTGCCCGACGGCGTCCTCCTGCACACCGAGCTCGCCGTCCGGGCGCTCGCCCGCGACGCCCGCCGGCCCGCCCAGCCCGCCGAGAACGCCCAGCCCGCCGAGACGCCCAGCCCGCCGAGAAGTGAGGTCGGAGATGCGCCGTCCGTCCCCCGTGGTCCTGACCTGCTACGTCGTGCTGGGCCTGATCACCGTCGGCCTGCTCGCCGCCCCGCTGCTCGGGTTCGTCAACCGCCCGGCGCTGTGGTTCGGGCTGCCGTCGATCATGGTGTGGATGGGGGTGCTGGTGCTGCTCATCACCCCGGCGCTCGCCGTCCTCGAGGTCGGCCGCAGCCGGGAGGAGCGCGCCGCGCACGAGGCGGGGGAGGACCGGTGACCGCCACCCTCGTCGTCACGTTCGTCGGCATCGCGCTGATCGCCGCGGTCGGGTTCCTCGGCCGCCGCGGGGCCATCACCGACGTCTCGGACTGGGCCGTCGGCGGGCGCAGCTTCGGGGCGCTCACCATGTGGTTCCTCCAGGCCGGGGAGGTGTTCACGACCTTCACGTTCCTCGCGATGGCCGGCCTCGCCTTCGCCGGCGGCGCCGCGGCGCTCTACGCGCTGCCCTACATCCCGCTGGCCTACATCGGCCTGTACTTCCTCGGGCCGGTGCTGTGGCGGCGCGCCCGGGAGCGCGGGCACGTCACGCAGGCCGACTTCCTCGCCGACCACTTCGGCTCGCGGGGCTTCGGGGTGGTCGTGGCCGTCCTCGGCGTCGTGTTCCTGCTGCCCTACCTGCAGCTGCAGATCACCGGGCTCGGCCTCGCGGTGCAGCTCGCGACGGGGCAGAAGGCATCCGGGCACCGTCAGCATGGTCGTGGCCTTCGTGCTGACCGTCGCGTTCGTGCTCTGGGCCGGCATCCGCGGGGTCGCGAGCACCTCGTACCTCAAGGACGCGCTGATGCTCGTCGTCCTGATCGTGCTGGTGGCGCGTGGTCCCCGCGGCCGTCAACGGCGGGATCGGCCCGACCTTCGAGCGCATCCTCGCCGACGCCCCGCGGATGCTCACCATCCACGCGGGCCAGTACGACGCCGGCTACTTCATCTCCTCGACGGTGGCCTCCACCCTCGGCGTGCTGTTCATGACGCTGCCGCACTCCTGGCCCGCGCTGCTCTCGGCCGGGTCGGAGCGCGCCGTGCGGCGCAACTACGCCTACCTGCCGATCTACTCGGTCTGCCTGGTGCTGCCGATGATCATCGGCTTCGTGGCCTTCACGGCGCTGCCGCCCGAGCACGAGCAGCAACGGCGCGCTGCTCACGATCGCCGGGCTGGTGTTCCCGTCGTGGTTCGTCGGGGTGGTCGTGGTGGCCACCGCGGCGACGGCCATGGTGCCGGCGGCCGGGCTGATCATCGGCATGTCCTCGCTGGTCGCGCGCAACGTGGTCCGCACGACGTCGCCGCAGGGCCAGACCCTGGTCAACCAGGTCGTCGGTGGTGGGGCTGACCGGGCTCGCCCTGGTGCTCGCGATCGTGCGGCCCGACCTGCTCGCGAACCTGCTGCTGCTCACCTACTCCGGGCTCGACCAGCTCGTGCCGGCGCTGGTCCTGGCGCTGTTCGCCCTGCGCTGGGCCGGGCTGCGCCCGGTGCTGGCCGGCCTCGTCGTCGGGGAGGCCGTGGTGATCGCGCTGACGTTCGGGCCCTACGCCGGGACGATCAACGAGGGGCTCATCGCCCTCGTGCCGAACATCGCCGTCGTCGTGCTGGGGGCGCTGATCGAGCGCCGGCGCGGCGGGGGTGCTCGGATGGCGTCCGACGAGCCGGTCCCGGTCCCCGCACGAGGGGAACCCTCGGCCGGATAGAGCGGCCGAGGGCTCCCCTCGCGCGGAGCGGAAGGACGGCGGGGATGGCGCGGCTGCTCCTGCACGGCGGCGAGGTGCTCGACGGGACCGGGACGACGGCCGCGGCCGCCGACGTCGTCGTCGACACCGCGACCGGGACGATCCTCGACGTCGGGCCGGGGCTCGACGGCGACGACGCCGTGGACTGCACCGGCGCGACCGTCACGCCGGGCTTCGTCGACGCGCACGTCCACGTCACCAGCTCCGGGGTCGACCTGCTCTCGCGGGTGACGACGCCGTTCTCCTACCAGTTCTTCGCGGCCGCGAAGAACCTGACGGCCACCCTGCGGGCGGGGGTGACGACGGTGCGCGACGCCGGCGGCGCCGACGCGGGGGTGCGGCAGGCGGTGGCCGACGGGCTGGTCGAGGGCCCGCGGATGCGCATCGCGGTGACGATCCTCGGCCAGACCGGCGGGCACTCCGACGGCTGGATGCCCTCGGGGCACTGCGTGCCGCTCTCGCTGCCGCACCCGGGCGCGCCCGGCCGGGGTCGCCGACGGCGTCGACGGGGTCCGCCGCGTGGTGCGCGAGGTGCTGCGTGCGGGCGCCGACGTCGTGAAGATCTGCACGACGGGCGGGGTGCTGTCCCCGGGCGACGACCCGGAGCACTCGCAGTTCTCGCCGGAGGAGATCGCGGTCGTCGTCGCCGAGGCCGCCGCGCAGGGCCGCGAGGTGATGTCCCACGCCCAGGGCGCCAGGGCATCAAGAACGCCGTCCGGGCCGGGGTCCGCTCGATCGAGCACGGCATCTTCCTCGACGACGAGGCGATCGAGCTGATGCTCGCCCACGACACCGTGCTGGTCCCGACGCTCGTGGCGCCGCGGGCGGTGCTCGAGGCGGCCGCGCAGGGCGCCCGGCTGCCCGCCGAGGTGGTGGCCAAGGCCGCGGCCGTCGTCGACGTGCACACCGAGTCGATCCGGCGGGCCGCGGCGGCCGGCGTCCGGATCGCCATGGGCACGGACTCCGGCGTCGGCCCGCACGGGCGCAACCTCGAGGAGCTGCCGCTCATGGCGGCGTGCGGGATGACGCCGGAGGCGGTGGTCGCGGCGTCGACGTCCGCCGGCGCCCGCCTGCTCGGGCTGGGCGAGGTGACCGGCCGCGTGGCGCCGGGCCTCGCGGCCGACCTGTGCGTGCTCGACGGCGCGCTGTCCGGCGACGGCGGGCTCGACGACCTCTCGGCGCGGCTGCGCGCGGTGTTCCGGGCCGGGGTGCCGGTCGCCCTCGGGTGAGACCGGCGGGTCAGTGCTTCTTGCCGCCGCCGAAGCGCTTGAACATCTCCTGGGCCTTCGCGCGGTTCTTCGGGTCCGACGCGTAGCGCTTGGCCTGGTCGGTGTACTTGCGGCCCTGGGGGCTCTTGAGGAAGTCCTGGACCTTCTGGAAGAGACCGGGCACGGGGGCGCTCCTGGGATCGGGATCCGATGTGTCCGGTTCACGATACCCACGCTCGGGACCCGTCGCGGGTTACCCGCCAGTAGCGCCCTACTACCTACTCGCGAGTAACATGAGAGGGGTACGCCACGTCGCCCTCCGACGGCGGTCGTGGGACAGTCGGGTCAGGGCGAATTGCTACCGGCGGGTAACCACTCCTGCCCGATGGCCACGGGATTCGCAGGCACAGGAGGTCACAGAGGACCCATGAACATCGTCGTGCTGATCAAGCAGGTGCCGGACACCTGGTCGGAGCGCACGCTCTCCGACGGGGACAAGACCCTGGACCGCGCCTCGTCGGACGCGGTGCTGGACGAGATCAACGAGCGCGCCGTGGAGGAGGCGCTCAAGATCAAGGAGGCGGGCGGCGACGCCGAGGTCACGATCCTGACCGCCGGCCCCGACCGCGCCACGGACGCCATCCGCAAGGCCCTCTCCATGGGCGCGGACAAGGCCGTCCACGTGAACGACGACGCCATCCACGGCTCGGACGCGGTGGCCACGGCGAAGGTGCTCGCCAAGGCGATCGGCACGGTCGGCGACGTCGACCTCGTCATCGCCGGCAACGAGGCCACCGACGGCCGCAGCGGCGCCATGGCCGGGATGATCGGCGAGGTCCTCGGGTGGCCCTCGCTCACCCACGCCAACGCGCTGTCCGTGGCCGACGGCACCGCCACGGTCAAGCGGGAGACCGACGAGGGCACCTGCGACGTCACCGCGTCGCTGCCCGCCGTCGTCAGCGTCGCCGAGAAGATCAACGAGCCGCGGTACCCGTCGTTCAAGGGGATCATGGCGGCCAAGAAGAAGCCGGTGAACAGCCTCGGCATCGCCGACCTCGGTCTCGACGCCTCCGAGGTCGGGCTGGCCGGGTCGCTGGTCCAGGTCGACTCGTTCGCGCCGCGCCCGCCGAAGTCCGGCGGCCAGAAGGTCGAGGACGAGGGTGACGGCGGCGCCAAGATCGCCGAGTTCCTCGTCGGCCAGAAGCTCATCTGAGCACCGTCCACGAGCGAACGAGGGAGAGAACAGACATGGCAGAAGTGCTGGTCCTCGTCGACCACGTCGACGGTGAGATCAAGAAGAACACCTACGAGATGCTGACCGCGGCCCGCCGCCTCGGCGAGCCGTCCGCGGTCGTCGTCGGGACGCCCGGCACGGCCACGAAGCTGGCCGAGGGCCTCGCCGCGCACGGCGCGGAGAAGGTCTACGTCGCCGAGTCCGACGACGCGGTCACCTACCTCTCGACGCCGCAGGTCGACGTGCTGGCCGCCCTGGTCGAGCGCGTCTCGCCGCCCGCGGTGCTGATCCCGGCCGGCGCCGACGGCCGGGAGGTCGCGGGCCGCCTGGCGGTGCGCACCAACTCCGGCTGGCTGAACGACCTCGTCGACATCGACGGCGACCGCACCGGGTCGCACTCGATCTTCGGCGGCGCGTTCACCGTGCAGTCGCACGCCACCACCGACACCGCGGTCGTCTCGTGGCGCTCGGGCTCGATCGAGATCGAGGAGAACGCCGCCGCCGGCACGCAGGAGACCGTCGAGGTCCCCGCGGTCGACGAGGCGCGCTCGGCGAAGGTCTCGAACCGCGCGCCGATGGTCGGCGGCGACCGTCCGGAGCTCACCGAGGCGACCGTCGTCGTCTCCGGTGGCCGCGGCGTCGGCTCGGCCGACAACTTCGACGTCGTCGAGAAGCTCGCCGACTCGCTGCACGCCGCCGTCGGCGCCTCGCGCGCCGCGGTCGACTCCGGCTACTACCCGAACCAGTTCCAGGTCGGGCAGACCGGCAAGACCGTGTCCCCGCAGCTGTACGTGGCGCTGGGCATCTCCGGCGCCATCCAGCACCGGGCCGGCATGCAGACCTCGAAGACGATCGTCGCGGTCAACAAGGACCCGGAGGCGCCGATCTTCGAGATCGCCGACTTCGGCATCGTCGGCGACCTGTTCTCGGTGGCCCCGCAGCTGACCGAGGAGGTCGGCAAGCGGGCCTGACCGGCTCGTTCGTCCGTCAGCGGAGGGCACCTCCGGCCGATCCGATCCGGCCGGAGGTGCCCTTCGTCCGTTTCGGCGCGGCGATCCACGACGTCGTGGGAGCGCTCGCCCATCGGGGGGATTACGCTCGTTCGGCGATGACCTACCTCGACCACGCGGCCACCACGCCGATGCTGCCCGTGGCCGTCGCCCGGTACACCGAGGCGCTCGGCCGCGTCGGCAACCCCTCCTCGCTGCACACCGCCGGGCGCCGCGCCCGCAAGGAGATCGAGGAGGCCCGCGAGACGATCGCGGGCGCGGTCGGCGCGCTGCCCACCGAGGTCGTGCTCGCGACCGGGGGCACCGAGGCCGACAACCTCGCCGTCAAGGGCGTCTTCTGGGCCCGGCGGGCCGCCGACCCGCGGCACACCGGCGTCGTCGTGTCCGCCGTCGAGCACCACGCCGTGCTCGACGCCGGGGAGTGGCTCGCCGAGCACGAGGGCGCGACGCTGCACGTGCTCGACGTCGACGAGGCCGGCCGGGTGGACCCCGCGGACCTCCGCGCGCTGCTCGCGGCGCACGCCGACGAGATCGCCGTGGTCAGCACGATGTGGGCGAACAACGAGGTCGGGACGGTCAACGACGTCCGGGCGCTCGCCGACGTGGCCCACGAGTTCGGCGTGCCGCTGCACACCGACGCGGTCCAGGCCGTCGGCTCGCTGCCCGTGGACTTCGCGACCTCCGGCGCCGACGCGCTCTCGCTCACCGGGCACAAGCTCGGCGGCCCGGTCGGCGTCGGCGCGCTGCTGCTGCGCCGCGACGCCACGTGCGTTCCGCTCCTGCACGGCGGCGGGCAGGAGCGCGACGTGCGGTCGGGCACGCTCGACGTCGCCGGCACGGTCGCCCTGGCGGCCGCGGTCCGCGCGGCGGTCGACGACGCCCCGCGGCGCGCCGTGGAGCTCGCCGCGCTGCGCGACGACCTCGTGGCCCGGCTCGTCGCCGAGGTCCCCGACGCGACGCTGAACGGCGTCCCGCTCGACGCGGCGCCGGTGGGCGGCGGCCCCGCCCGGCTGCCCGGCAACGCGCACCTGTCGTTCCCCGGCTGCGAGGGCGACAGCCTGCTCATGCTGCTCGACGCCCACGAGATCGAGTGCTCGACCGGCTCGGCCTGCACCGCCGGGGTGGCGCGGCCCTCGCACGTGCTGCTGGCGATGGGCGTCGACGAGGCCGCCGCCCGCGGCTCGCTGCGCTTCTCGCTCGGCCACAGCTCGACCGCCGCCGACGTCGACGCCGCCGTGGCCGCGATCGGTCCCGTCGTGGAGCGTGCCCGCGGGGCGCTGGCGCGGTCATGAGTAGGTGGCTCCGCCCCGTGAGCACTAGATGCGGCTATGGCGACACTTTCTGCTCACGTGCCGGAGGCACCTCGTGAGGGTCCTGGCCGCCATGAGCGGCGGCGTCGACTCCGCGGTCGCCGCCGCGCGCGCCCGCGACGCCGGCCACGACGTCGTCGGGGTGCACCTGGCGCTCTCCGCGAAGCCCGCGACGATGCGCGAGGGCGCCCGCGGGTGCTGCTCGGTGGAGGACTCCCACGACGCCCGGCGCTGCGCCGACGTCCTCGACATCCCGTTCTACGTGTGGGACATGGCCGCGCGGTTCACCGAGGACGTGGTGGACCCGTTCGTCGCCGAGTACGCGGCGGGCCGCACCCCGAACCCCTGCCTGCGCTGCAACGAGAAGATCAAGTTCTCGGCCGTCCTGGACCGGGCGCTCGCGCTGGGCTTCGACGCCGTCGTCACCGGCCACTACGCCCGCCTGCAGGGCGGCGTGCTGCGGCGCGCGGCCGACCCCGACAAGGACCAGTCCTACGTCCTCGGCGTGCTCACCGCCGACCAGCTCGCGCACGCGGTGTTCCCGCTGGGGGACTCGCCGAAGTCGGAGGTGCGCGCGGAGGCGGCGCGCCGCGGCCTCGTCGTCGCCGACAAGCCCGACAGCCACGACATCTGCTTCATCCCCTCCGGCGACACCCGCGGGTTCCTGGCCGACCGGCTGGGGGAGGCGCCCGGCGAGCTGGTCGACGCCGCGTCCGGGGCGGTCCTGGGCCGGCACGCCGGCGTCGCGGGCTTCACCGTCGGGCAGCGCCACGGCCTGGGGCTGCAGCGCCCGGCGCCGGACGGCCGCCCGCGCTACGTGCTGGGCATCGAGCCGGTGTCCCGGCGGGTCTCGCTCGGCCCGGCGGAGGAGCTCGACGTCCACGCGCTGTCGGCCGCGGCGCCGGTCTGGCACGGCGCGCCGGGGGTGACCGACGACGTCGTCGTGCAGGTCCGGGCGCACGGCGGCCTGGCCCGGGCGCGCGTGACGGTCACGGACACGGGTCTCGACGCCGAGCTCGCCGAGCCGCTGCGCGGGGTCGCGCCCGGGCAGGCGGTCGTCGTGTACGACGGGGACCGCGTGCTCGGGTCGGCGACGATCACCGCCACGGGCTGAGCGGCACCGACGCGCCCGCCCACCGCGGACGTGCGCCCGGACCGGGCGGCGGCCCTACGATCGCGCCATGGCGTTCGAGGCCGAGAACATCCGCGACTGGCTGGGCAAGAAGATCGTCGACCCGACCGGGACGAAGATCGGCGACATGGAGGCGGTGTACTACGACACGGCCACCGACGCCCCTGTCTTCGCGACGGTGGAGCTCGGGATGTTCAACCGCAAGCGGCTGGCGTTCGTCCCGCTGACCGGCGCGATGGTGCACCCCGACCACGTCAAGGTCACCGTCACGCGGGACCTCGCCAAGGAGGCCCCGTCCATCGACACCGACGGGGAGCTGCCGGTGGAGGACGAGCCGGCGATCTTCTCGCACTACGGGATCGACTACGGCCCGCGGACGGGTCGCCGCCTGGCCCGTCGGTAGGGCCCCGGTGCAGGACCTCGTCGCCGGCGAACCCCGCGCCACGCTGCGCGACGCCCTCGCGAGCATCCGCACCGAGCGCCTGCCGGACGGCTCGCTGGACCTCTCCGGGGACATCCCGGCCGAGCTCGCCCAGCCCCTGCTGCGCGCGCTGGACCGGGTGGCCGCGGAGCTCACCGCCGACGACGAGCGCCGCGGCGGTGAGGTCCGGGCCGGTGGGCGCCTGCAGGCCGACGCGTTCGTCGCCCTGCTGCTGCGCGTCACCGACCCGGGCACCTGACCCGGGGCCTCAGCCCTGGCGGGCCTTCCACTTCGGGTTCGTCTTGTTGATCACCACGGTGCTCCCGTGGCGACGGACCACGCTCGAGCCCGGCTTCTGCTTGAGGGCCTTGAGCGACGTACGCACCTTCACGGTCTTCCCCTCTCCTCAGCGCTCTTCGCGGAAGTCGACGTGCCGGCGCTCGCGCGGGTCGTACTTGCGCAGCACCAGCCGGTCGGGGTCGTTGCGGCGGTTCTTCCGGGTCACGTACGTCGTGCCGGTCCCCGCCGTCGAGCGCAGCTTCACGATCGGTCGGACGTCGTTGCGGGCCACCGCTCCTCCTCGTTGTCGACAATCATTGCCATCAACATCGGGTGGGGCGGCGGGATTCCCGCGGTCTCAGGCCGTCCCGGCCGCGGCGTGCAGGACGGCGCGCAGGTCGGCGGCCATGACGGCGCTGCGGTGCTCCTCGGTCACCCAGCGGCGGGCGGCCTCGCCCATCGCCCGCGCCCGCTCGGGGTCGGCGAGCAGTTCCGCGATCCCGTCCGCCATCGCGTCCGGGTCCTCGGGGTCGACGAGCAGGCCGCGCACGCCGTGCTCGACGAGGCCCTCCATCGCGGGGACGCGGCTCACGACGACGGGCCGCCCGCTCGCGGCGGCCTCGAGGACGACCGTCGACCCGCTGCCGCGCCGCGTCGGCTGCAGCGCCACGGCGACCACCGACGCCCGCCGGTACATCGCCCGCACCGCGCCCTCCATACGGCGCCGGTGCAGCACCCCCACCTCGGGCGGCACCTCGACGTCGGCGCGCGTGGTGCCGAGCTCGAGGCGGGCGTCCACGCCCCGCTTGCGGACCCGGGCGACCGCGTCGACGAGCAGCGGGTGGTCGCGGAACACGTCGTCGCCCACGGTCGCGACGGTCGTCGTCGCGTCCGCCCAGGACTGTTCCGGGAAGAAGTCGGTGTCGATCCCGAGCCGGATGTGGTGGACCCGGGCGGGGTCGAGGTCCCAGGCCTCGGTGAGGTCGGCGTCCGCGCCGGCCGCCTGGGTGACCACGCCGGCGAGGCGACGGATGGCGCGCCCGACCGTCGCGCGCTGCACCCGGCCGTACTCCTCGGGCCGACCGGCCCACACGATGTTCGAGACGGCCGGGGGACCGCCGGGGACGAGGGCGGCCGGGAAGCCGGTGTGCTCGTCCATGCACAGCACCACGTCGGCGGCCCGGCGCTCGGGGGAGAGGGTCGCGATGGCCTCGGCGACGGGCTCGTAGCCGTCGAGCCGGTTGCGCACCTTCCGGGCCACCCACTGCAGGGGCTCCGCCTGCAGCGAGCGCCGGAACCGCACGTGCACGTCCGGGTCGTCCTCGAGGTGGTGCAGCCCGTAGGGCGTGCGGTCCGGCACCTCGTCGCGGGCGTACGCCGCCTCGTGCGCGGCCACGTCCATGTTCTCGGGCAGCTCCACCTGCACCAGCACCGCGGGCACCTCCGTCCGGTCACCCCGACGATCCGGGGCAGCCTGTAGCACCGGATGTGGCGATCGTGTGACGCCGCCGGGGGCCCGGACGGCGTGGCGCGACGGCCGGCCGGGGGACCACGACGGTGGACCCCCGGCATCGGGAGGGCGACCTTAGCGTTCCGCCAGGACGTCCAGCAGGCGCTCCCGC
The DNA here is from genome assembly GCA_963716955.1 of uncultured Actinomycetota bacterium. Classification (GTDB taxonomy): domain Bacteria; phylum Actinomycetota; class Actinomycetes; order Mycobacteriales; family Pseudonocardiaceae; genus Actinomycetospora. The sequence continues at coordinate 290,832 of CAVQUY010000008.1, read as the reverse complement.
AGCGCCGCACCGCGGGTGGCGAACCCCTGCTGGGCACGTGCGTACTCCGCCTTCCCGGCCGCGGTCTCGATGCGGACCGGCGGGTGGCCGTGCGCGGTGAGGTCGTAGGGGGAGGCGCGCATGTCGAGGGTGCGGACGTCGCGGGCCAGCGCGAAGCAGTCGAGCAGCAGCTCGCCGGGCACGAGCGGGCCCAGCTTCGACGCCCACTTGTAGAGGTCCATCGTCGCGTGCAGGCACCCCGGCTGCTCCAGCTCGACCTGGCGCTCGCGGGTGGGCCGCTCGGTGTTGCGCGGGGCGGCGGCCGCGGTGAAGAAGCGGTGGGCGTCGTAGTGGGTGCACCGGATGCGGTGGGTCTCGACGACGGCGTCGGTGCCGTCCGCCCCGAGCCGCAGCGGCACCGGGTGACGCGTCGCGTCGGCGCGGTAGACCATCGCCCACTCGTGCAGCCCGAAGCACCCGAGGTGCGCGGGCCGCGACGCGGTCGCCGCGAGCAGGCCCCGGACGAACGCGACCGTCGCCGGCCGGATCGTCGCGGGGTCGACGCGGCTCCCGTCCGGCACGTAGTGCTTCCACCCCGCGCGCTCGGTGGCGCCCGCCAGGGTCACCCCCGCGCCCGGGTGCCAGAATCCGCAGCCGGCCCGGGCGGGTCGGGTAGTAGGTGAAGAGGAAGTCCTCGACGGGGTGCGCCTCGCCGGTCCGGGCGCGCGCCCGGTGCCCCGCGGTGAGCGCGTCGGCGCGCTCGGCGTGGGCCCGCGCGCGGGCACGCCAGGTGGGTTCGTCGAGGAGCATGGCGCCGTCCAGGGTGCCAGAGCGGCTGGTAGACCTGGGGCGTGAGCGACCCGCTGTCCGCCCTGGTCCTGCCCGGTCCCGACGACGCCGGGCCGGGTCCCGACGCGGCGTCCGGGTGCCGGAGGCGTGGCGCCCCGAGGAGCGCGCCACCGGGATCGGGTCGCTGCCCGGCACCGACCGTCGCGAGGCCGCCCGCACCGTCGTCGGGGAGCTGCCCGACTTCCCCCACGTCCCCGAGCTCCCCGAGCGCGGGGTCGGCGCCGACGTCATCGGGCGCGCGGCCGCGCTGCTGGTCGACCTCGCCGTCGAGGTGTGGCCCAGCGGGTACCGCGTCACCGCGCGTCCCGGCGGCCACCACCGGCGCGCGGTGGAGCTGCTCACCCGCGACGTCGACGCGTTCGACGAGGCGATCGGGGAGACCGGGGCCGCCCCGCGGCGGGTGAAGACGCAGGTCGCGGGCCCGTGGACGCTCGCGGCGGGCGTCGAGCTGCGCAGCGGGAACCGGGTCCTGACCGACCCCGGCGCGGTCGCGGAGTTCACCGAGAGCCTCGCCGAGGGGCTGCGCGGGCACGTCGCCGACCTCGCGCGGCGGACCGGGGCCGGCGTCGTGGTCCAGATCGACGAGCCCACGCTGCCCGCCGTCCTCGCCGGGACCCTGCCGACCCCCAGCGGCTTCGGCACCGTGCGCGTCGTGCCCGGCGCGGACGCCCGCGCCGGGGTGGCGACGCTGGTCGCGGCGGCCCGGGAGGCGGGCGCGGTCGGCGTCGTCGTCCACTGCTGCCACCCGACGCCGCCGCTGGCGCTGCTGGGGGCGACGGGCGCCGACGCGGTGGCCGTGGACCTCACCGCGCTCGACCGCTCGAGCGCGGTGCTCGACGCCCTCGGCGAGCTGTGGGACGCCCCGACCGAGCTGTGGCTGGGGCTGGTGCCCTCGACGGACCCCGCGGGCGCCCGTCGAGCTGGAGTCCCTGGCGCGCCCGGCGCTCGACCTCGCCGACCGGCTCGGGTTCGACCGCGAGCGGCTGGCCGACCGCGCCGTCCTCACCCCCTCCTGCGGGCTGGCCGGGGCGAGCCCCGGGTGGGCGCGGACCGCGATGGCGCGCAGCGTCGAGCTCGCGCGGGCCGTGGCGGATCCCCCCTCGGCCTGGTGATGTCCGGCTCTCGGCGAGGGGTGACTGTCGGACCCCGCGGCTACCCTCGGCGCCGTGACCAGCGAGAGTCCCGCGGCAGCACCGCCGGCCCCGGCCGACCCGCCCGCCGACGTCCAGGCGAGGCACAAGGAGCTCTCCGAGGTCCTGGCCGACCACCAGTTCCGCTACTACGTGCTCGACGCGCCGATCGTCACCGACGGCGAGTTCGACGAGCTGTTCGGCGAGCTGACCGCCCTCGAGGAGCGGTACCCCGCGCTGGTCACCCCGGCCAGCCCGTCGCAGCGTGTCGGGGGCGGGTTCTCCACCGACTTCGTCGCGGTCGACCACCTCGAGCGGATGCTCTCGCTGGACAACGCGTTCGAGGCCGAGGAGCTGCGCGAGTGGGTGCTGCGGGTGCAGCGCGAGCTCGGGTGGGGAGACGGAGCGAAGCGGAGCTCGACCCCGGGAGACAGCCCCAGCGACGAGCTGCAGTACCTCTGCGAGCTCAAGATCGACGGGCTCGCGGTCAACCTGCTCTACGAGCACGGCCACCTCACCCGGGCGCTGACCCGGGGGGACGGGCGCACCGGCGAGGACATCACGCTGAACATGCGCACCCTGGCCGACGTGCCCACCGAGCTCACCGGCACCGACGAGTTCCCCGTGCCGGAGCTGATCGAGGTGCGCGGCGAGGTCTTCTTCCGGCTGACCGACTTCGAGGAGCTCAACGCCGGCCTGGTCGCCGCGGGCAAGCAGCCGTTCGCGAACCCCCGCAACTCCGCGGCCGGCAGCCTGCGCCAGAAGGACCCGCGGGTCACCGCCACCCGGCCGCTGCGCCTGATCTGCCACGGGCTCGGGAAGCGCCGCGGGTTCACCCCCGAGCGGCAGTCCCAGTCGTACGACGCGCTGGCCACCTGGGGGCTGCCGGTGTCCACGCACACGACGGTGCTGCACGGGGTGGACGCGGTCATCGAGCACACCCGCTACTGGGGCGAGCACCGGCACGACGCCGAGCACGAGATCGACGGCGTCGTGGTCAAGGTCGACGACGTCGCCCTGCAGCGCCGCCTCGGGTCCACCGCCCGGGCCCCGCGGTGGGCGATCGCCTACAAGTACCCGCCGGAGCAGGCCACGACGACGCTGCGCAACATCAGCGTCAACGTCGGCCGCACCGGGCGGGTCACCCCGTTCGCCGAGATGGACCCGGTGCTGGTGGCCGGGTCGACGGTCTCGCTGGCCACGCTGCACAACGCGGGGGAGGTCGAGCGCAAGGGCGTGCTCATCGGGGACCGCGTGATCATCCGGAAGGCGGGGGACGTGATCCCCGAGGTCCTCGGGCCGGTCGTCGAGGCCCGCACCGGGGACGAGCACGCGTTCGTCATGCCCACCCACTGCCCCGAGTGCGGCACCGAGCTGCGCCCGATGCGCGAGGGCGACAAGGACCTGCGCTGCCCCAACGCGCGGTCGTGCCCCGCGCAGCTGCGGGAGCGGCTCTTCCACGTCGCCGGGCGCGGCGCGTTCGACATCGAGGTGCTCGGCTACGAGGCCGCGACCGCGCTGCTCGCGGCGGGCGCGGTCCAGGACGAGGGCGACGTGTTCGCCCTCACCGAGGACGACCTCGAGCAGGTCCCGCTCTTCCGCACCAAGGCCGGCGCCCTGTCCGCGAACGGCCGCAAGCTGCTGGCCAACCTGGAGAGCGCCAAGCACCGCCCGCTGTGGAAGGTGCTCGTCGGGCTCTCGATCCGCCACGTCGGGCCCACCGCCGCCCAGGCCCTCGCCCGGCAGTTCCGCTCGATCGACGCGATCGACGCGGCCGGCGAGGAGGAGCTGGCCGCGGTCGACGGCGTCGGGCCGACGATCGCGGCGGCGGTGCGCGAGTGGTTCTCGGTGGACTGGCACCGCGAGGTCGTCGAGAAGTGGCGGGCCGCCGGGGTGGACCTCGTCGAGGAGACCGACGAGTCCGTGCCGCGGACGCTCGAGGGGCTCTCGATCGTCGTCACCGGGTCGCTGCCCACCTTCTCGCGGGACGAGGCCAAGGAGGAGATCCTCGCCCGCGGCGGCCGCGCGGCGGGCTCGGTGTCGAAGAAGACGGCCTTCGTGGTGGTCGGCGACGAGCCGGGCTCCAAGTACGACAAGGCGGTGGCGGCCAAGGTGCCGATCCTCGACGAGGACGGCTTCCGGGTACTGCTCGAGCAGGGACCGGACGCGGCGCGCGAGGCGGCGCAGACCCCGGAGGAGGAGCCGCCGGCCGAGGCCGAATAGTGCGAACGGGGACGTACCGGGCCGGTCACGCTGCGAGGTCGCGTCCAGCGGATGGGTGGCTTGGGCCGAAAAGCCGTGCAGACGCACGTGCAGACGTTGATGTCGAGGCGAAGATGGTTGAAGCTGGTCCCATATCCTGTCGGGGGATCGCGCGACGGCGCGGCGGGAGGACGGACGAGGAGGTGGCACCGGGATGCTCCAGTGCTGCCCCAACGGCGCCCGCCCGGCCGACGTCTACCCCGCCGTCCCGATGACCCCGCGCCACCTCGCCCGGGACGCCCGCGCGGTCGCGGCGCTCGGCGTGTCGAGCTTCCACGTGCACCCGCGGGACGTCGACGGCCAGGAGAGCCTCGACCCCGGCCCGATCGGTGCCGTGGTGGGGGCCATCCGGCAGGCCGCGCCGTCGATGGAGATCGGCGTGACCACCGCGCGGTGGGTCGAGCCCGACCCGTTCCGGCGCACCGACCTCGTCCAGCAGTGGGCCCGGCTGCCCGGGCACGCCCGCCCCGACGTCGCCTCGGTGAACGTCCACGAGCGCGGCTGGGAGATCGTCTGCGAGGCCCTCCGGTCCGTCGGGATCGGCATCGAGCTCGGGGTGTGGACCACCGGGGACGCCGTGCAGCTCAAGCAGGTCGGCATCCCGGACGGCACGGTGCGGGTCCTCGCCGAGGTCACGGTGACCGACCCGGAGACCGCGGTCGCCGAGGCCGTCCGCATCCTCAAGGCGCTCGGGACGATGTCGGTGCCGATCCTGCTCCACGGCGAGGAGGGCGGCGCCTGGCCGGTCCTCGAGTACGCGCGCCGCAACGGGCTGGACACCCGGATGGGCTTCGAGGACACGCTCAAGGGCCCCGACGGGACCTGGCTCGCCACCGGCAACGAGGAGCTCGTCCGCTACGCCCTCGGGCAGCCGGTCCAGCCGCGCCTCGCGGAACGCCGCCGCCCGGGCTGGGGCCCCGCCCGCGTCGGGCGCGCGCGCTCCGCGCCGCGCCGCTGACCGGCCCCCTGCAGCCAGGCTCAGCCGGTCATCGTCGCCACGATGCCCGCGAGGTGGGAGATCCGGGCCAGCTCCGAGGGGCGGAACCCCGGCCCGCCCGGGCGGCCGAGCACCAGCGCCCGGTCCGGCCGGCCCAGCGGCGACGCGGCCAGCTCGGTGTCCAGGTCGGTCCAGGCCGAGGGCACCTCGTGGCCGCCGGCCGGGTCCAGGACCGTCGCCTTCGCGAGCGGCAACCACGGCAGGGTCTCGGCGTCGGTCTCCGGGGCGGCCGAACTGGCCGCGACCCGGTGCACCCGCGTCCCGCCGTCGCCCCACACGTCCCCGGTCGAGGCCTGGACCACCAGCGCCCACGCCGACCGGAAGATCCGCGGCACGGCGTCCGCGAGCAGCGCGATGCCCGCCTCCGGGTCCGCCGCGACGGCCTCCACGAGCTCGAGCTCCCGGGCGGTGTCCAGCGGGCCGAAGAACGGGCGGACCGACTCGACCGTCACGTCGCGCACCGACTCGGCGGCGGTGATCAGCACGTCCGGGGGGCGCGCGGAGGGCAGGTCGACCACGAGGTCGTCGACCGCGACGCCCTGGTGGCGCTCCACCACGTCGACCGACAGGATGTCCGCGCCCTCGCCGCCGAGCGCCGAGGCGACCGCGCCGAGGGTGCCCGGCCGGTCGGGGAGCACCACTCGCAGCAGGTAGGTCACAGCGCCTCCGTCCTCGGTGATCGTCCGCTCGCCGCACCACCGCACGGCGCCCCGTGCGCGGGACACAGGCCGAGGAGCCCGTCGGCACCACGCACGCGTCGTCGGGCGCGGCGAGTGTGCCAGTCGCGGCGGACCCGGGGCGAGGACCCGGGTCGGGGCCCGGCGGGAGGTGGGCAGCGCGCGGCCCCGGTAAACCTGGACCGGGGCCCGGGCGGGCGCCGGCGCCGAAACCGTGTCGAGGCGTCCCGGCGCCGACGCCTAGGATGGATCGGTCCAGGTACGTCACGGAGGATCCCGGTGGATCCCCACTCGGAGGATCATGTCCGACATCACGCGCGAGGACGTCGCCCACCTCGCCCGGCTGGCCCGGCTGGCCGTCACCGACGACGAGCTCGACGTGTTCTCCGGCCAGCTCGACGCCATCCTCGACACCGTGGGGCGGGTGTCGGAGATCGACGACGACGTCCCGCCCACCAGCCACGTCGCGCCGTTGACCAACGTCCTGCGCCCCGACGAGCCCGCGCCCAGCCTCGAGCGGGAGGTCGCCCTCGCGGGCGCCCCCGCCGCCGAGGAGGGCCGCTTCCGCGTGCCGCGCATCCTGGGGGAGGAGCCGTGAGCGGGCCCCACGCCACGGACGCCGAGGAGCTGACCCGGCTCGACGCCGCGGAGCTCGCCCGCCGCGTGCAGGCCCGCGAGGTCAGCTCGGTGGAGGTCACCCGGGCGCACCTGGCGCGCATCGAGGCGGTCGAGGCCACCGGGCTGAACGCCTTCCTGCACGTGGCCGCCGAGCAGGCGCTGGCCGCCGCGGCCGCCGTCGACGACGAGATCGCCGCGGGCACCGTGCGCGGCCCGCTGGCGGGCGTGCCGGTCGCGATCAAGGACAACCTGGCCACCCGCGACATGCCGACCACGTGCGCGTCGCGGATCCTCGAGGGCTGGCGCCCGCCCTACGACGCCACCGCCGTGAGCCGGCTGCGCGAGGCGGGGCTGGTGCCGCTGGGCAAGACCAACCTCGACGAGTTCGCGATGGGCGGGTCGAACGAGAACTCGGCCTTCGGGCCCGTCCGCAACCCCTGGGACCCCACGCGGGTCCCCGGCGGGTCCAGCGGCGGGTCGGCGGCCGCGACGGCGGTCGGCGAGGCGCCGCTGGCGCTCGGCAGCGACACCGGCGGCTCCATCCGCCAGCCCGGCGCGTTCACCGGCACCGTCGGGGTGAAGCCCACCTACGGCACCGTGTCGCGCTACGGGCTCGTCGCGTTCTCGTCCTCGCTCGACCAGATCGGGCCGTTCGGGCGCACCGTGCTCGACGCCGCGATGCTGCACGAGGTGATCGGCGGGCACGACCCGAACGACCAGACGTCGATCGACGCGCCGCTGCCCCCCGTCGTCGAGGCCGCCCTGGCCGGCGCGCGCGGCGACCTCGCCGGGGTGCGCGTCGGGGTCGTCACCGAGCTCACCGACCAGGGCAGCTCCGGCTCGGGCTTCCAGACCGGGGTGCTCTCGGCGTTCACCGACGCCGTGCGGGTGCTGACCGACCTGGGCGCCGAGGTCATCGAGGTGTCCTGCCCGGCGTTCACCTACGCGATCCCCGCGTACTACCTCATCGCGCCCAGCGAGGCGTCGTCCAACCTCGCCCGGTTCGACGCCATGCGCTACGGCCTGCGGGTCGGCGACGACGGCGGCCACTCGACCGACGAGGTCATGTCGCTGACGCGCGAGGCCGGCTTCGGCCCCGAGGTGAAGCGCCGCATCATGATCGGCACGCACGCCCTGTCGGCCGGGTCGATCGACGCCCTCTACGGCAAGGCCCAGCGCGCCCGGACCCTGATCGTCCGGGACTTCGCCGCGGCCTTCGAGCGCTGCGACGTGCTCGTCTCCCCGACGGTGCCCACGACGGCCTTCCCGCTCGGCGACCGCGTCGACGACCCGGTCGCGATGTACCTCGCCGACCTCTGCACGATCCCGGCCAACCTCGCGGGCACCGCGGGGCTCTCGGTGCCGTGCGGCGTGTCCGCCCAGGACGGGCTGCCGGTGGGGCTGCAGGTGATGACGCCTGCGCTGGCCGACGACCGCGCCTACCGCGTCGCCGCCGCCTACGAGGTCGCGCGGGACACCGCGTCGGGCCGGCCGTTCGCGTCGACCATCCCCGATCCCGCCGCGCTGCAGGGAGCGTCATGACCAGCACCGTCGAGGCCGCGCCCTACACCGTCGAGGAGGTCGTCGAGCGGTTCGACCCCGTCATGGGGCTCGAGGTGCACGTGGAGCTCAACACCGCCACGAAGATGTTCTGCGGCTGCCGCAACGAGTTCGGCGCGGAGCCCAACACCCACGTCTGCCCGGTGTGCCTCGGCCTGCCCGGCTCGCTGCCGCGGGTCAACGCCCGTGCCGTCGAGAGCGCGATGATCATCGGCCTGGCGCTGAACTGCTCGGTGCGGGAGCGCAGCGGCTTCGCCCGGAAGAACTACTTCTACCCGGACATGCCGAAGAACTTCCAGATCTCCCAGTACGAGGACCCGATCGTCTTCGACGGGTACCTCGACGTGCCCCTCGACGACGGGTCGACGTGGCGGGTGGACATCGAGCGCGCCCACATGGAGGAGGACACGGGGAAGTCGCTGCACATGGGCGGCGCCACGGGCCGGATCCACGGCGCCGACTACTCCCTCCTCGACTACAACCGCGCCGGCGTCCCGCTCATCGAGATCGTCACCCGCCCGATCGTCGGGGCCGGCGTCCGCGCCCCCGAGGTGGCCCGCGCGTACGTCTCGGCGCTGCGCGACATCGTCAAGGGCCTCGGCGTGTCCGACGCGCGCATGGACCAGGGCTCCATGCGCTGCGACGTGAACCTCTCGCTGAAGCCGAAGGGCGCGACCGAGTTCGGCACGCGCACCGAGACCAAGAACGTCAACTCGCTGCGCTCGGTGGAGCGGGCCGCGCGCTACGAGATGGGCCGGCAGGCGGGCGTGCTCCTCTCGGGCGGCACGGTCCGGCAGGAGACCCGGCACTTCGACGAGCAGTCCGGCACCACCTCGCCGGGCCGCGCGAAGGAGACCCTGGCCGACTACCGCTACTTCCCCGAGCCCGACCTCGTGCCGATCGAGCCGTCGGCGGACTGGATCGAGGGCCTGCGGGCGGGGCTGCCCGAACGGCCCTGGGAGCGCCGCGCGCGCATCCAGGCCGACTGGGGCCTCTCCGACGAGGAGATGCGGGACCTCGTCAACGCCGACGCGCTCGACCTCGTCGCCGACACCGTCGCGGCCGGCGCGCCCTCGGAGTCGGCCCGCTCCTGGTGGGTCTCCTACCTCTCCCAGGAGGCCAACGCGCGGGGCGTGGCGCTGACGGAGCTGGCGATCACCCCGGAGCAGGTCGCGCGGGTCGTCGCGCTGGTGTCCGAGGGGACGCTGACGAACAAGCTGGCCCGCCAGGTCGTCGACGGGGTGCTGGCCGGTGAGGGGTCGCCCGACGACGTCGTCGCCGGGCGCGGGCTCGCCGTCGTCAGCGACGACTCGGCGCTCACGGCCGCCGTCGACGAGGCCCTCGCCGCGCAGCCGGCCGTCGCGGAGAAGATCCGGGCGGGCAAGACGAAGGCCGCGGGCGCGATCGTCGGCGCGGTCATGAAGGCGACCCGCGGGCAGGCCGACGCCGCGCGCGTGCAGTCCCTGGTGCTCGAGCGGGTCGCCGCCTCGTCGTAGTCCCGCGGTGAGTTCCCCGTAGTCCGGGCCGGAGGGCACCGTCGACCACCTCGGAGTGGGCGGCGGTGCCCTTCTGTCGCTCCGGCCGTCGCTCAGGGTGATCCGCGGTACTCCGAGGGACTCACCGTGACCGGTCCGTAACCCAACTCGGTCTCACCCGTTGGGGTCTGCGGAGAACAGCTCGTAGCTGCACTCCAGGCGGACGCACTCTCGTTCCGCCGAACAGTCGTACGTGTTCACACCGATAGGAGGAGGCCTCCGCATGGGCGTTCACCACGCTCCCCGCTCGTCGTCCCGCGCCGCTCGCCTCGCCGGCCGGGGCGCCCTCACCGCCGCCGCAGCCCTGGCGCTCGCCGGCGGCACCGCCTCGCTCGCGTCCGCCGCGGAGATGCCCAGCGTGCCCACCACGCAGGACATCCAGAGCCACGCCAAGGACGGGCAGCACGACCTGCAGAAGGCCGCGGCGAAGGCGAAGTCGAGCGACGCCGCCTCGACCATGAAGGCCGACGCCACGCACGCGGGCGGCAACACGAAGAACGACGCGCAGCACGCGGCCGGCAACTGGGCCGGGGCCGCCAAGGGCGGCATCACGCCGTCCGAGGCCTCCCACCAGTTCGGGCTGATGGCGAACGACGTGCAGCACGCCGCCGACAACGGCAAGGCCGACTTCACGCACGCGCTCTCGTCCTAGAGAACGGTCCGGGCACTCCCCGGATCCCGCGGCGGCCTCGAGGACCGTCCGACCGACTCCGACACGGTCGGGCGGCCCCCGGGCCCGTCCGCTCCCCGAAGCACCACGGCCCCGTCACCACGCTGCTGTCCCAGCCGGTGGCGGGGCCGTGGTGGGTTCAGCGGCGGTCAGTCCGGTCCGGAGCCGCCGCCCGAGGGGGGCCGGATGCGGATGACGCGGTCGTCCGTCGGCCCCGGCGTCCCGCCCGGGTCCTTGTTCACGGTCGCCGATCCAGAGCATGCCGTCGGAGGCGAGGTCGGCCCCGGAGATCCGGCCGTACTTGTTCTGCAGCACCGCCTCGGGCGCCCCGACGAACCGTCCCTCCGCCGTCGGCTTGAGCGCGTACATCGCCTTCGCGCCGCTCAGCCCGACGAGCAGCGAGCCCCCGCCGGCGGCGCACCCGTCCACCCCCGGCCGGTCGGGCCAGGTCCAGGCCGGCGCCGCGGCCGCGGCCCCGCCGGGGGCGGCCCCGGGCCGGACGCCGAGCAGGACGTCGCGGGTGCCGGCCCGGTCGGTCACCCAGGTCGTGTTCGAGGCGACGTCGGGGCACACGTCGCCGGGGGAGTGCAGCCCCGGAGCCGATCACCGGCGACGTCGGGTCGGGGTCGCCCGGCGCGGGGCGGCCGAACGGGTCGATGCGCAGCAGCTTCCCCGCCAGGGACCGCGGTGCGGCGGCCGAGGCCGCGTCGCCGGCGTCGCCCGTGGCCACCAGCAGCGTCCCGGTCGGCTCCACCCCGATCGCGCCGCGGTTCCCCGTCGCCGCGCCGCGGGGGATGCCGGAGAGCACCGGCTTCGGGACGTCGCCCTGGGCGATGCGCAGCACCGTGTTCCCGGCCGCCGTCGTCGCGTAGGCGTAGATCAGCGAGTCCTCGGTGTAGGTCGGGGAGAGCGCGAGGCCGGTGAGCCCGCCGTCGCCCGTGGCGTCGACCGGGACGGTGGCGACGACCTGCGGCGGGCTGTCCGGCGCCACGCGCAGGATCCGCCCGGTGGTCCGCTCCGCGACGAGCGCGGCCTGCCCGCCGGGCAGCGTGACGACCGCCGCGACCGGCGCCAGGCACGTCGCCACCACCTGCGGGTCGGGGTCGACGCACGGCCCCGGCGTCGCGACCGGGCCGCCCGGCGGGGGCGCGGCGGGCGGGGACGGCTCCGAGGGCGCGGGCGACTGCGGCGAGGGGACCTTCTCCGCGCCGATCTCGGGGTTGTCGCGCCACGGCTGCGACGACGCGTCCGGGAACCGGGCACAGCCGGCGGCGAGGAGGGCGAGCACGACGAGCAGCGCCGCGGCGGCGCCCCGCACCGTGCGGGTCCGCGCGGTCCGGCGCGGACGTCGCCCGTCCGGCACGCGGGACCACGGACCGGACACGGGCGGACAGCCTAGGCGCCGGCGGCTGAGCCCACCGTGAGCCGGTCCGGCCGCCCTGCGGCGCAGCGCACTAACCTGACGCCGATGGCCGAGAACAGCGAGCTGATCGTCCTGGTGCCCGACGAGGTCGGGGAGCGCGCCCTCGGCGCGCTCGACGGCGTGCGGGCGGTCCGCTACGACGAGTCGGCCGGTCCCGAGGGCCTGCCGCCCGAGGCCGCCGAGGCCGAGGTCCTGATCCCGGGGTTCCTCGCGCAGGACGCCGCGGCGGCGATGATCCGGGCCTGCCCGAAGGTGCGGCTCGTCCAGCTGCTCTCGGCGGGGGCGGAGAAGTTCGTCGGCCACCTCCCCGAGGGCGTCGCGCTCTCGGACTGCAAGGGCGCGCACGGCGGGGTCACCGCGGAGTGGGTGCTCGCGACCGTCCTCGCCGTCGTCCGGGAGATCCCGCCGTTCGTCCGGAACCAGCTCACCGGGACGTGGGACCAGCACGTCACCGACACCCTCCTCGGCAAGCGGGTGCTGCTCGTCGGGGCGGGCGACCTCGCGGAGCAGACCTCGCGGCGCCTCGCCCCCTTCGACGTCGGGCCGGTGACCCTGGTCGGCAGCCGCGCCCGCGAGGGCGTGCACGGCGTCGACGAGCTGCCCGACCTGCTGCCCGACGCCGACGTCGTCGTGCTGCTCGTCCCCCTCACCGACGCCACCCGCGGCCTCGTCGACGCGGACTTCCTCGCCGCCATGGCCGACGGCGCGATCCTGGTCAACGCCGCCCGCGGGCCCGTCGTCGTGACCGAGGCGCTGCTGGCGGAGCTGCAGGCCGAACGGTTGCGGGCCGCCCTCGACGTCACCGACCCCGAGCCGCTGCCCGCCGACCACCCGCTCTGGTCGGCGCCGAACCTGCTGCTCACCCCGCACGTCGGGGGCAGCGTGCCCGGGCACCTCGAGCGCGCCTACGGCGTCGTCGTGACCCAGCTCGAGGCGGTGCGCGCCGGGGAGGACCCGCCCAACCTCGTCGTCGGGCAGTACTAACCGGGGCTTTGCCCCAGCCCGACGAGTCATGTCGCGGTCGGCTTGGGTTGGGGGCTCCGGTCGGGCGGGGTGAGACCGTGACCGGCGGGCCGGCCGGTGTATGAACCGCCTGGAGCGGTTGGTGGGCCGTGCTGGCCGCCCGTCCGGCCGGAGCCAGCCATGACGCTACCGCGCACTGTGTCCGATGTCGTCGCTGAGCATGTGGGCTTCGAGGTCGCCTGTATCGACCGGATGTATCTCAACGTCTACGTGCCCGGGCTGCAGTACGCGGCCGGGCTGGTCGCCTACGTCCACCAGCAGCTGGGCCTGCCGATCGCCTCGACGGCCCCGCTGGCGAAGATCACCGAACGGTTCAGCGCGGCGATGCACCGCTTCGCCGGCGACCAGGAGGTGCCGTGGGTGGACTTCGCCCGCGGCCAGCGCAAGGACGATGTGATGGCCGAGCACCTCGCGGAGTTCACCGCCGCCGAGGGGGTGGTGTTCATCGGCCGGGCCCAGGAGAAGACCAAGCTGTTTCGCACCGAGAAGCGCCGTAATGGCGAGGGCGCGGCATACCCGTGGATCGTGCCCAGCACCGGGCTGGTCAACCACTTCTACGTCTACGCCGTGGACGCCGACTTCGGGCCGTTCTTCATCAAGTTCTGCTCCTACTTCCCCTACAACGCCAAGCTGTGCCTCAACGGGCATCACTGGGCCCAGCGCCAGGCCACCCGTGCCGGGCTCGCCCACACCGCGATGGACAACGCGTTCGCCGCTGTCGAGGACCCCGCGGCGCTGCAGGCGATCTGCGACGGCCTCGGTCCCGCACAGATCGACGGGTTGCTGCGTAAGTGGCTGGCCCGGCTGCCGCACCCGTTCTCAGCGTCGGATCGGGCGGCGGGCTACCGCTATGACCTGTCGGTCCTGCAGGCCGAGTTCTCCCTGACCCAGATGCTCGACAAGCCCGTCTCCGGGCGGATCTTCTTCGAGCAGGTCATCCGCGACAACCTCGATATCGGCCGCCCCGACCAGGTCAGTCTGGTGTTCGACCGGCGCGTTCACCGCCGCGGCCAGCGCCCGACCCCGGGCCGGTTCCGCACTCGGGTGATCACCGAGGGGGTCACCCCGAGCCTGCACGTGGACTACAAGCACACCACGATCAAGCAGTACCACAAGGAAGGCAGGGCACTGCGCACCGAGACCACCATCAACGACACCCGCGACTTCGGGATCGGGAAACGGCTGACCAATCTGCCCGCCCTGTGGGAGATTGGCCTCGCGGCCAACCGGCGCCTGCTCGGCGTCCAACAACTCAGCCACGACCCCGCCGCCGGAGCCGCCGCCTTCACCGCGGTCCACGACCCCATCACCGAGCCCGACGGCGCCCGGACCGCCGGGCTGCGCTTCGCCGACCCCCGGGCCCAAGCCCTGCTCCAGTCGCTGCTGGTGTTCCGGCTGCTCCCGCACGGCTTCACCAACCGCGACCTACGCCGCCTCGTCGCGCCCCTGCTCGGACACGAACCCGACCACCTCAAGGCCGGGCAGATGACCTACGACCTCCGCCGGCTACGCAAACACGGCCTCATCGACCGCGTCGCCGGCACCCACCGCTACCGCGTCACCGACACCGGGCTCGAACGAGCCTTGTTCCTCACCCGTACCCACAACCGGCTGCTGCGCACCGGCCTGGCCCAGCTCGCCGAACCCGTCCCCGGACCCCTGCGTGCCGCCAACAACCGCTACCAAACCGCCATCGACGCCCTGACCCGCGACTCCGGACTGGCCGCATGAAACTTGACCCGATCATGCCGACTTCGTCGGCCCAAGCCTTCTAGGAGCGGGGTCCGCGTGGCGCCGTGATCACCCGATCGGGCCGCCCTAGCTCGCCCGGCCGTGGGGCGCGGACGTCGGGCTGCTGCTCGTCCGCGTCGTGCTCGGCCTGACCGCGCTGCTGCGGGGCGCCCGCGCCCTGTTCGACCTGCCGCGGGGTCACGGCGGTGCCGACGCGGTCGCCGGCCTGGTCGCGGGCCACGGCTTCACGCCGGTCGGGCCGCTGGTCACCGCGTACGGCTGGGCGCTGCTCGGGGCCGGGGTGCTCGTCGGGCTCGGGGTGTTCGCGTCGTTCGCGGCCGCCGCGCTGGTGGCGACGGGCGTCGTCGCGCTGGGCCTGGGCCTCCCGGCGGCGTGGTCGGCGCTCGACGTCGGACCGGTCGCGGGGCCGCTGTTCGGGCTGGTCCTGGCCTGTGTGGTGGTGCTGGTCGGGCCGGGCCGGTTCAGCGGCGACGCCGACCGGGCCTGGTTCCGTGCCCAGACCCCGGTCGGTGTCACCTGCCTGATCATCGGCGTCGGCACCGGCCTGACGGTGCTCTTCGCCTTCCGGTGATCGCGGCGACGGCTGGCACACCGCGAGGGAGGAGCGGAGGGTCAGCTACGTCGTCGTGCCGCGACCACAGCACCGCGGCGACGACGGCTGACACACCGCGACGGAGGAGCGGAGGGTCAGCTACGTCGTCTTGCCGCGACTACAGAGCCCGGACGGCGCCCGTCGCGCCGGAGGTCACGAGCTTCGCGTAGGCGCGCAGGGCGCTCGTCAGCGGCCGGTTGCGCTCCTGGGCGGGCTGCCAGGGCCGCTCCGAGGCCTCCATCTTCGCGCGGCGCTCGGCGAGGACGTCGTCGTCGACGAGCAGCTCGATCCGCCGGGCGTCGACGTCGAGGAGGATCTGGTCGCCCTGCTCGACGAGCGCGATCGCGCCCCCCGCGGCGGCCTCCGGGGAGATGTGCCCGACGCTGATGCCCGACGACCCGCCGGAGAAGCGCCCGTCGGTGATCAGCGCGCACACCGCGCCGAGACCCGCGCCCTTGAGGAACGCGGTCGGGTGCAGCATCTCCTGCATCCCCGGTCCGCCCGCGGGGCCCTCGTAGCGCACGACGACGACGTCGCCCGGCTGGACCTCGCGCTTGAGGATGATCGAGACGGCCTCCTCCTGGGAGTCGACGACGCGCGCCGGCCCCTGGAAGTGCCGCCCGTCCTCGGGCAGGCCGGCGCTCTTGATGACGGCGCCGTCGGGGGACAGGTTGCCGGTGAGGACGGCGAGGCCGCCGTCGGCGGAGAACGCGTGCGCGACGTCGTGGATGCAGCCGGTGGCCGCGTCGGTGTCGAGCGAGCTCCAGCGGTTGGCCGTCGAGAACGGCTCGGTGGTCCGGACGCCGCCCGGGGCCGCGTGGAAGAGCTCGACCGCCTCGTCGGAGGGCTGCGCGCCGCGGATGTCCCAGTGCCCCAGCCACGCCTCGAGGGAGTCGGCGTGGACGGCGTGGACGTCGCGGTGCAGCAGTCCCGCCCGGTCGAGCTCGCCGAGGATCGCGGGGATGCCGCCGGCGCGGTGGACGTCCTCCATGTGGAAGTCCGAGTTCGGCGCGACCTTGCTGACGCACGGCACCCGCCGGCTCACCGCGTCGATGTCGGCGAGGGTGAAGTCCAGGCCCGCCTCGTGGGCGGCGGCGAGGATGTGCAGCACGGTGTTCGTGGAGCCGCCCATCGCGACGTCGAGGGCCATCGCGTTCTCGAAGGCGTGGCGGTTCGCGACGTTGCGCGGGAGGACGGACTCGTCGTCGCCCTCGTACCAGCGGCGCGCCAGCTCGACGACGGTCCGCCCGGCCCGCTCGAACAGCGCCTTGCGGGCGACGTGCGTGGCCAGCGTGGAGCCGTTGCCGGGGAGGGAGAGCCCGAGCGCCTCGGTGAGGCAGTTCATCGAGTTCGCCGTGAACATGCCCGAGCAGGAGCCGCAGGTCGGGCAGGCCGAGCGCTCGACCTCGGTGAGGCCCTCGTCGTCGACCTCGCTCGACGCGCTGGCCGAGATCGCGGTGATCAGGTCGGTCGGGGCCTGCGCGACGCCCCCGACGACGACGGCCTTGCCGGCCTCCATCGGTCCGCCGGAGACGAACACCGTCGGGATGTTCAGCCGCAGCGCCGCGTTGAGCATGCCGGGCGTGATCTTGTCGCAGTTCGAGATGCAGACCAGGGCGTCGACGGCGTGGCCCTGGACCATGTGCTCGACGGAGTCCGCGATGACCTCGCGGCTCGGCAGCGAGTGCAGCATCCCGCCGTGGCCCATGGCGATGCCGTCGTCGACGGCGATGGTGTGGAACTCGCGCGCGACGCCGCCCGCCTCGCGCACCGCCCCCGCCACGAGCTCGCCCATCTCCTTGAGGTGCACGTGGCCGGGCACGAACTGCGTGTAGGAGTTCGCGATGGCCACGAGCGGGCGCCCGAAGTCGTCGTCGGTCATGCCGGTGGCCCGCCACAGGGCGCGGGCGCCGGCGGCGTTGCGGCCCTGGGTGGTGACGCGGGAACGGAGCGGCGGCACGGCAGGTTCCTCCTGGAGCGGGGCGAGGCGGGGCGGTCGCGGAGATCGCGGGTGCTCCGAGGGAGGTTACGCGCGGATGTGGACGTCGCTCCGCGCGCTCGAGGCGATGATCAGGGGCACACGGCGCAGGTCGGCGGCGTGCTGCGCCTGCCTCACGTGCCCGTCGAGGGTGTGGTGGGGCCCCGGTGCTCGCCGGTCTCGGTGGGCTCGCTGGACTCGGCGTGCGTGGCAGCGGGGACCGGGCCCTCGGCATGGTCGGCGTCGGCGGCCTCCGTGCCGCCGTCGCCGACGTCGGCGGCCTCCGTGCCGTCGTCGGACCCCGCTCGCTCCCGCAGCCGGGCGATGCGCATGCGCGCGGCCTCCAGCTCGCGGGCGTGCTCCGCGGCCGCCTCGGCCTCGGCCGGGCTCGGCGCGCTGATCCGGCCGCCGCTCGCCTCCCCGACCCGGCCGAGGTCGCGGATCCGCACGCCCCGCAGCTCGAGGTCGGCGCCCTCCTGCGCGACCGCGTGCACCCACCCGCGCTGGACCAGCCGCAGCGTCGCCACGTCCGACCACGCCATCGACCGCGTCCCCAGCAACCGCCGCACGTGCAGGCCCTCGGTGTCCACCCGCGTCCGGGATCGCACGACCCACGCGGCTCCGGCGAGCGGGATCAGGAAGAGCAGGAACCACGCCCCGCCCTGGAAGGCGATCGGCGAGAGGCAGAGCGCGAGGAAGGCGACCGCGACGAGCGCGACCGTCGGGACCGCGCGGAAGACCGCCGGCTCCCGGACGGCGTCGCCCTGCTCGTCACCCGGCCCGTCCGTCGCGGCCACGGCCGTTCCCTGCTCGTCGCTCACGTCCGCGATGGTGCCAGCCGGTCACCCGTTCCGCCCGGACGGCGCTGGGCCTGCTGTCCGGGGGGCCGTTCCTCGGGCGTTCACGAGCCGCGGTTCGACGACGATGCGCAGCGGATCACTCCCGGCGGGGCTGGCCGTCGTCCGTGGGCACCGTGCTACCGTCTGCGTCGTGCAGCACCGAATTCTCGTACTCGCCGGGCGCGTCAGCGTCTGACGAGCCTCGTGCTCGCTGCCCGATACCGCTGACGCGCCTGCCCTCTCCGCCACCCGGCGGCGAGGGCTTTTTCGTGTTCTCCGCAGGCGCGTTCGCATCCACCTCGTCCCGACCAGAGGCTGATCACCGATGACCACAGCCAGACCGCGTCCCGCTCCGCGATCCGGAGCGCCGACCGAGCAGCAGGACACGTCCGCGCAACCCGCGACGCGCCCGGCCGCGCCCCGTCCCGCCCGCGTCGACCCGACGCCGGCCACGGGCGCACAGTCCCTCGTCCGCGCGCTCGAGGCCGTCGGGTGCGACGTCGTGTTCGGGATCCCGGGCGGAGCGATCCTCCCGGCCTACGACCCGCTCTACGACTCCACGCTCGTGCGCCACATCCTGGTCCGCCACGAGCAGGGCGCCGGGCACGCCGCCACCGGGTACGCGCAGGCCACGGGCCGCGTCGGAGTCTGCATCGCGACCTCCGGACCGGGCGCGACGAACCTCGTGACGCCGCTGGCCGACGCGATGCTGGACTCGGTCCCGATCGTCGCGATCACCGGTCAGGTCGGGCGCAAGATGATCGGCACCGACGCCTTCCAGGAAGCCGACATCTGCGGCATCACGCTGCCGATCACCAAGCACAACATGCTGGTCACCGACCCGGCGGACATCCCGCAGGCGATCACCGAGGCGTTCCACATCGCCTCCACCGGCCGCCCGGGCCCCGTCCTGGTCGACCTGCCCAAGGACGTCCTGCAGGCCCAGACCACGTTCTCCTGGCCCGCCGAGATGCACCTCCCGGGCTACCGGCCGACGACGAAGCCGCACGGCAAGCAGATCCGCGAGGCCGCGCGGATGATCGCCCAGGCCCGGCGGCCGGTGCTCTACGTCGGCGGCGGGGTCCTGAAGGCCGAGGCCTCCGCCGAGCTCATGGAGCTGGCCCGCCAGACCGGGGCCCCCGTCGTCACCACCCTGATGGCCCGCGGCGCGTTCCCGGACTCGCACCCGCAGAACCTCGGCATGCCCGGCATGCACGGCACGGTCGCGGCGGTCGCGGCCATGCAGCGCTCCGACCTGCTCGTCGCGCTGGGCGCCCGCTTCGACGACCGCGTGACCGGGGACCTGACGACGTTCGCGCCCGACGCGAAGATCGTCCACGCCGACATCGACCCCGCCGAGATCGGCAAGAACCGGGTCGCGGACGTCCCGATCGTCGGCGACGCCCGCGAGGTCATCGGCGAGCTGACCGCCGCCCTGCGGGCCGCCGACGGCGAGGCCCCGGACCTGACGGCCTGGTGGAACCAGCTGAACTCCTGGCGCGAGACCTTCCCGCTGGGCTACGACGACCCCGACGACGGCACGCTCTCGCCGGAGTACGTCATCGAGCGCATCGGGGCGATCGCCGGCCCGGAGGCCATCTACGCGTCGGGCGTCGGCCAGCACCAGATGTGGGCGGCGCAGTTCATCCGCTACGAGCACCCGCGCACGTGGCTGAACTCCGGCGGCGCCGGGACCATGGGCTACGGCGTGCCCGCGGCGATGGGCGCGAAGGTCGGCCGGCCCGACACCACGGTGTGGTGCATCGACGGCGACGGCTGCTTCCAGATGACCAACCAGGAGCTCGCGACCTGCGCGATCGAGGGCATCCCGATCAAGGTCGCCGTCATCAACAACGGCAACCTCGGCATGGTCCGGCAGTGGCAGACGCTGTTCTACGGCGAGCGCTACTCCAACACCGAGCTCGGGACCCACAAGCACCGCGTGCCCGACTTCGTCCTGCTCGCCGAGGCGCTGGGCTGCGTCGGGCTGCGCTGCGAGTCCAAGGACGAGGTCGACCGGGTCATCGAGCAGGCCATGGCCATCACCGACCGCCCCGTCGTCATCGACTTCACCGTCGGCGCGGACGCCCAGGTCTGGCCGATGGTCGCCGCCGGCACCGGCAACGACCAGATCATGGCGGCCCGCGACATCCGGCCGCTGTTCGACGACCCGGAGGCGGGCGGCGCCGACGAGGTCGTCACGAACATCGAGCGCGAGGACGAGCCGATGAGCACCCACACCCTCTCGGTCCTCGTCGAGGACAAGCCCGGCGTGCTGGCCCGCATCTCGGGCCTGTTCTCGCGGCGCGGCTACAACATCCAGTCGCTCGCGGTCGGGCCGACCGAGGAGGCCGGCATCTCGCGGATGACCATCTGCGTGAGCGTCGACGAGTTCCCCCTCGAGCAGGTCACCAAGCAGCTCAACAAGCTGGTGAACGTCATCAAGATCGTCGAGCTGGAGCCGACGTCGTCGGTCCAGCGCGAGCTCGTGATGCTCAAGGTCCGCGCCGACGCGACGGTGCGCTCCCAGGTCCTCGAGGTGACCCAGATGTTCCGGGCCAAGGTGGTCGACGTCGCTCCCGACGCCGTCACCGTCGAGGCCACCGGCACCGCCGACAAGCTGTCGGCGCTGCGTCGGATGCTCGAGCCCTACGGCATCCGCGAAGTCGTGCAGTCCGGGATGGTCGCGCTCGCCCGCGGGCCCCGCGCCATCGCGGCGAACCGCTGAGCACCACCCCGTCGAGCAGTACCCGCGTCGAGCAGTACCCCGCCAGGAAGGAACCCGCAGTCCCCATGACCAGCACCGGTAGCGCCGAGGTCTTCTACGACGCCGACGCCGATCTCTCGATCATCCAGGGCCGCAAGGTCGCCGTCATCGGCTACGGCAGCCAGGGCCACGCGCACGCGCTCTCGCTGCGCGACTCCGGCGTCGACGTCCGCATCGGCCTGCCCGAGTCCTCGAAGTCCCGCGCCGCCGCGCAGGAGGAGGGCCTGCGGGTCGTCACGCCGGCCGAGGCGTCCGCCGAGGCCGACCTCATCATGATCCTGGCGCCGGACACCAAGCAGCGCTACATCTACGCCGACGACATCGCGCCCAACCTGAACTCGGGCGACGCGATCTTCTTCGGCCACGGCTTCAACATCCGCTACGACCTCATCCAGCCGCCGGCGGACGTCGACGTCGCCATGGTCGCGCCGAAGGGCCCGGGCCACCTCGTCCGCCGCCAGTTCGTCGACGGCAAGGGCGTGCCCTGCCTCATCGCCGTCGAGCAGGACGCCTCCGGCCAGGCCCAGGCGCTCGCGCTCTCCTACGCCGCCGCCATCGGCGGTGGCCGGGCCGGGGTCATCAGGACCACCTTCACCGAGGAGACCGAGACCGATCTCTTCGGCGAGCAGGCCGTGCTCTGCGGCGGCACGTCGGCGCTGGTCCAGGCCGGGTTCGAGACGCTGGTCGAGGCCGGCTACCAGCCCGAGATCGCCTACTTCGAGTGCCTCCACGAGCTCAAGCTGATCGTGGACCTGATGTACGAGAAGGGCATCTACGGCCAGCGCTGGAGCTGCTCGGACACCGCCGAGTACGGCGACCTCACCCGCGGCCCGCGCATCGTCAACTCCGCGGTCAAGGAGGAGATGGGCCGCATCCTCGGCGAGATCCAGGACGGGTCCTTCGCCCGCGAGTGGATCGCCGAGGACGAGAACGGCCGCCCGAACTTCACCAAGCTCGAGGAGGAGGGCAAGGCCCACCAGATCGAGCAGGTCGGCGCCAAGCTGCGCGGCCTCATGCCGTGGATCGGGCGCGACCGCACCTGAGTCGTTCGTGCCTGCCCCGGCCTCGACGGCAGCAACGGCACGATGCTGACGTCTGACGCCAGGACGGCGCCGTTCACCCACGGAGTCCAACGATCGAGACGACGGCGGGCGTACCGGACTGGTACGTCCGCCGTCGTCGTCTATCCCCACCGGTACCGAGAGCCGCGGTTGTCCACAGCTCGCTCGCTCGGCGTACCGCGGTCGGCCAGCGAGGCCGCGCACGCTCCGGGCATGAGAGCGAGGTAGCTGGGCAGACGACCTCGAGCGCACTTCGCGCCGAAGCCGAGGACGACACCATCCACGTGCGGACGCTCATGCGACTCGGGGTCCCGGAGAGCACACGGAACCCCGGCCACCACCCGGGAGTGAACGGCGCCGTCCTGACGTCAGACGCCAGGAACGTGCCGTTGCTGCCACGGCACCGAGCGGCCCGGCCCACGGCCGGCCTCAGCCCGGCCCGGGAGGAGTGAGACCTGGATCACGAAGGCGGCGATAAGGTGGCGTGACCCCGGGCACGATGCCCGACAGGCACGCCGACGTGCTCGTCGGGTCCGGCGTGCGTCCTGCCGCCGACCCTCGGGAGCACCGTGACCACGAACGCCAGGCCCGTCGTCCTGATGGCCGAGAAGCTCGCGCCGTCGACGCTGGAGGTGTTCGGCGACGAGGTCGAGATCCATCAGGTGGACGGCACCGACCGCGCCGCGCTGCTCGAGGCCGTCCGCGACGCCGACGCGCTGCTCGTGCGCAGCGCCTACCCAGGTCGACGCCGAGGTGTTCGCCGCCCAGACGCACCTGGTCGTCGTCGGGCGGGCCACCGGGCCCGAGCGCGGCGCCGTGCGGGCCACACGCCGGCCCGGACGCCGTGCTGGAGGCGGGCGCAGCCTGACTGATCACGAAGGCGGCGATAAGGTGGCGTGACCCCGGGCACGATGCCCGACAGGCACGCCGACGTGCTCGTCAGGTCCGGCGTGCGTCCCTGCCGCCGACCCCTGGGAGCACCGTGACCACGCCGAACGCCAAGCCCGTCGTCCTGATGGCCGAGAAGCTCGCGCCGTCGACGCTGGAGGTGTTCGGCGACGAGGTCGAGATCCGCCAGGTGGACGGCACCGACCGCGCCGCGCTGCTCGAGGCCGTCCGGGACGCCGACGCGCTGCTCGTGCGCAGCGCCACCCAGGTCGACGCCGAGGTGTTCGCCGCCCAGACGCACCTGGTCGTCGTCGGGCGGGCCGGCGTGGGCCTGGACAACGTCGACGTCCCCGCGGCCACCGCCGCCGGCGTCATGGTCGTCAACGCCCCGACCTCGAACATCGTCTCCGCCGCCGAGCACGCCCTGGCGCTGCTGCTCGCCACCGCCCGCCACATCCCGGCCGCCGACGCCTCCCTGCGCCGCGGCGAGTGGGCGCGCTCGAAGTACTCCGGCGTGGAGATCCAGGGCAAGACGGTCGGCGTCGTCGGCCTCGGCAAGATCGGCCAGCTCTTCGCCAGCCGCATCTCCGCGTTCGACGCCCACGTCATCGCCTACGACCCGTACCTGCCGCAGAGCCGCGCCGCCCAGCTCGGCATCGAGCTCGTCTCCCTCGACGAGCTGCTCTCCCGCGCCGACATGATGACGATCCACCTGCCCAAGACCCCGGAGACCCAGGGCCTGATCGGCAAGGAGGCGCTGGCGAAGACCAAGCCCGGCGTCATCGTCGTCAACGCCGCCCGCGGCGGGCTCGTCGACGAGGAGGCGCTGGCCGAGGCGATCCGCTCCGGCCACGTCGCCGGCGCCGGCGTGGACGTCTACGTCACCGAGCCGACCACCTCGAGCCCGCTGTTCGAGCTCGAGCAGGTCACCGCCACCCCGCACCTCGGGGCCTCCACCGCCGAGGCGCAGGACCGCGCCGGCACCGACGTCGCCCACAGCGTCCTGCGCGGCCTGCACGGCGACTTCGTGCCCGACGCCGTCAACGTCCAGGGCGGCGTCGTCGGCGAGGAGGTCCGGCCCTGGCTGGGCGTCACCCAGAAGCTGGGGACGCTGCTCTCCACCCTGGTCGGCCAGCCCTCGACCATCACCGTGCAGGTCCGCGGCGAGCTCGCCGCCGAGGACGTCGGGGTGCTGGCGCTGGCCGCGCTGCGCGGGGTGTTCGGGGAGGTCGTCGACGAGCCCGTCACCTTCGTCAACGCGCCCGCGCTCGCCGCCGAGCGGGGCGTGACCGTCGACGTCGAGACGGCGAGCGAGAGCCCGAACCACCGCAGCGTCGTGACGCTGCGCGCCGTCGGCCGACGGGGGCGATCCGGTCACCGTCTCCGGCACCCTCACCGGCTCCGACCAGGTCGAGAAGCTCGTCGAGATCAACGGGCGCTCCTTCGACATCCGCGCCGAGGGCCACGTCGTCCTCTTCGAGTACACCGACCGGCCGGGCGCGATGGGCACCGTCGGCACCCTGCTGGGGGAATCGGACGTGAACATCCTGGCCGCGCAGATGTCGCAGACCCGCGACCACAACGCGTCGGTCATGCTGCTGCGCGTCGACCAGGCCGTTCCCGACGACGTCCTCGCCCCGATCGGGCAGGCGCTCGGCGCCCGCACCACCCGATCGATCCCCTTCGGCTGACCGTCGGGCCGCCTCGAACGGGTGAGCCGGGCGCTCCGCGACCATCGTCCGGGCGATCCGGTGGGGAGTCCGCCCGACACGCGCGGTAGCCTCCACCGCAGGTGAGCCCGGTCGCACCATCGTGTCGACCCGTCGGGGGAGGAAGTCTGGACATGCGACTCGCGGTGGTTCCCGGCGACGGTATCGGCCCCGAGGTCGTCGGGGAGGCGCTGAAGGTCCTCTCGGAGGTCGCGCCGCAGATCGAGTCGACGCACTACGACCTCGGCGCGGCCCGCTGGCACTCGACCGGGGAGCTCCTGCCGGAGTCGGTGCTCACCGAGCTGCGCGACCACGACGCGATCCTGCTCGGCGCCGTCGGCGACCCGTCCGTGCCCAGCGGCATCCTCGAGCGCGGCCTGCTGCTGCGCCTGCGCTTCGAGCTCGACCACCACGTCAACCTGCGGCCCGCCCGGCTCTACCCCGGCGTCCGCGGGCCCCTGAGCGCCCAGCCGGAGATCGACCTCGTCGTCGTCCGCGAGGGCACCGAGGGCCCCTACGCCGGCACCGGCGGCCTGCTGCGCAAGGACACCCCGCAGGAGATCGCCACCGAGGTCAGCATCAACACCGCGTTCGGCGTGGAGCGGGTGGTGCGCGACGCGTTCACCCGCGCCAGCAACCGTCCGCGTCGCAAGCTGACCCTGGTGCACAAGACGAACGTCCTCACCCACGCCGGCTCGCTGTGGTCCCGCGTGGTCGAGGAGGTCTCGCTCGAGCACCCCGAGGTCGCCGTCGACTACCAGCACGTCGACTCGACGACGATCCACCTGGTCACCGACCCCGGCCGGTACGACGTGATCGTCACCGACAACCTGTTCGGCGACATCCTCACCGACCTCGCGGCCGCCGTGACCGGGGGCATCGGGCTCGCGGCGTCGGGCAACCTCGACGTCAGCCGCGCCAACCCGAGCATGTTCGAGCCGGTCCACGGCTCCGCGCCGGACATCGCCGGCAAGGGCATCGCCGACCCGACGGCCGCGGTGCTCTCCGTCGCGCTCCTGCTCGACCACCTCGGGGAGCCCGAGCTCGCCCGCCGCATCGAGGCCGCCGTCGCGTTCGACCTCGCGACCCGCGACCACCAGAACCCCGGCGGCACGCACGCCGTCGGGGACCGGCTCGCCGCCCTCGTCTCCTCCGCGGCGGGGACCCGCAGCCTCGCCTGACCCGTGCGGGGCCCGTCGCTCGACGACCTCCTCGCGGTCCTCTGGGGGGTCTGCGGGCTGGGGGTCGCCGTCTGGTTCGTCGTGCTCGGCCGCGAGAACGACGACATGGGCGTCTCGCCCGTGCCGCTGTTCGTGATCGCGGCGGTCGCCCTGGCCGGCTTCTCGGTCGTCGCGCTGCGCCACGCGCGGCGCGGGCGCGAGGCGCGGGGGACGCGGGACGCCGGGCCCGTCGGCGGGTGGCGGACCGCGCGCACCCGGCCCGACGCCGCCGCGCGCCGGTCGGCACGGTCGCGGCGGTCGGCCCCGTCGCGATCAGGCGCCCACCTCCGACGCGCCCCGCCCCACGCCGCCCGAGCTCTCGGCGTCCGGGCGGGCCGCGCTCGCCCACGTCGTCGGGGTCGCCGACCGGGCCGGGCTCTTCGCGCCCCGCGCCCCGCGGCCGGCCGACCTGGTGGAGGCGGTGGCCGACGGCGGCGAGCCGGTCACCCTCGACGTCGTCCTCGCGGCACTCGACGAGGTCGACTTCTGGCGCCCGGGGTTCCGCGCCGCGGACCACCGGCGCGCGCTCGCGTTCCACGACGCGCACGTCGAGCAGCTGCCCGAGACCCTCGAGGCGCAGGTGGCCGACCTCGACCGGCTCGCGGGCGACGCGCTGGACGTGCGGCTGCGCGAGGTCGACCTGACCGACGACGGGCGCGCGGTGCGGACCCGACTGCGGCTGGCGCTCACGACGGCCGCCGGGGAGACCGACGCGTGGGTCCTCGACTACCGCGGCGACCCGAAGTCCCTCAGCACCGTCCTGCACGTCGCGGTCGCCCGCGCCCTGCGGGAGGCCGCACCGCAGGGACCGTGGCTGGCGTGGACCTGGTCGGACCAGGGGGTGTGGCTCGCGGCGCTGCGCCCGGCGGCCCTCGAGCCCCTCAACCGCGAGCTCGGCCGGGCGCTGCTCGAGCCGTGGCGCTGGGTCGACGCCGAGGAGCCGGTCGCCGCGGGGGACCTGCGCCGACCGAGGTAGCGGCCGGGGTGCCCGTCACCGTCCGGGGATAGGGTGGGTGACCGTGCGTCTCGCCCGGATCGCCCACGCCGACGGTGTCTCCTTCGCGGCTCTGCAGTCGCCGACCACGGGGGGCGGCGAACCCACCGCCGGCGACGTGTGCGCGGAGATCGCCGAGCACCCATTCGGGGACCCGACCTTCACCGGCCGGACCTGGCCGCTCGCCGACGTCCGGCTGCTCGCGCCGATCCTGCCCTCGAAGGTCGTCTGCATCGGCAAGAACTACGCCGAGCACGTCGCCGAGATGGGCGGCGGCGACGCCCCGGCGAACCCGCTGATCTTCCTCAAGCCCTCGACGACGGTGATCGGCCCCGGCCTGGCGATCCTCCGCCCGCCGGACTCGCAGCGGGTCGACTACGAGGGCGAGCTCGCCGTCGTCATCGGCCAGCCGTGCCGGGACGTCGCGGAGGCGCGTGCCCGCGACGTCGTCCTCGGCTACACCGTCGCGAACGACGTCACGGCCCGCGACCTGCAGTCCGCCGACGGGCAGTGGACGCGCGCGAAGGGCTACGACTCGTTCTGCCCGCTCGGGCCGTGGATCGAGACCTCGCTCGACCCGTCCGACCTCGCGATCGAGACGACCCTCGACGACGTCACCGTGCAGAAGTCGCGGACGAGCATGCTCATCCACGGGATCGAGAAGCAGATCGCCTACATCAGCCGGGTCATGACGCTGCTGCCCGGCGACACCATCCTCACCGGCACCCCCGCCGGCGTCGGGCCGATGGTCGACGGGCAGACCGTGTCGGTGACGGTCGAGGGCATCGGCACGTTGACCAACCCGGTGCGGGACCGGCCGTGAGCCGTCGGCGTGGTGGTGGTGGCGAGCCCGAGTCGACCTCGCAGGACTGGGTGGCGACGCTCGCCGACGAGGTGATCGCCGCCGCGCGCAAGGACACTGCCGAGCGAGGAGACTGCGGCGAGGGCCGGACCATCGTCTGCGCGTCCGGGCTCTCGCCGTCGGGCCCGATCCACCTGGGCAACCTGCGCGAGGTCCTCACCCCCCACCTCGTCGCCGACGAGATCCGCCGCCGCGGGATCGCGTGCGAGCACCTCATCTCGTGGGACGACTTCGACCGCTTCCGGCGCGTGCCGAAGGGCGTCGAGGGGATCGACGACTCGTGGGCCGCGCACGTCGGCAAGCCGCTGACCGCCGTCCCCGCGCCGCGGGGGAGCACCCACGCGAACTGGGCCGAGCACTTCACCGCTCCGATGATCGATGCGCTCGACCGGCTCGGCGTCCCGTTCCGCGGGATCAGCCAGACGCAGATGTACACCTCCGGCGCCTACGTCGAGCCGACGCTGCTCGCGATGCGCGAGCGCGCACGCATCGACGGCGTCCTCGGCCAGTTCCGGACGAGGAAGGGCGCTGACGAGCCCGCCGGCGACGCCGGGGTGGACCTGGACGACGACACGGGCGGCGGCTCGGCGTCGGGGGAGTACTTCCCCTACAAGCCCTACTGCGGAGCGTGCGGCACCGACGACACCACGATCACCGCCTACGACGACGCCACCACCGAGATGACCTTCACCTGCGCCTGCGGGTCGTCGGAGACGGTGCTGCTGCGCGAGTTCACCCGCGGCAAGCTGGTCTGGAAGGTCGACTGGCCGATGCGGTGGGCCTACGAGGGCGTCGACTTCGAGCCGTCCGGGGTGGACCACTCGTCGCCGGGCTCGTCGTACGAGGTCGGCGGGTTGCTGGTCTCCGAGGTCTTCGGCGGCCACCAGCCGATCGGGCCGATGTACGCGTTCGTCGGCATCTCGGGCCAGGCGAAGATGTCGTCGTCGAAGGGCGGCGTGCCGACGCCGTCGTCGGCGCTCGAGGTGTTCGAGGCGCCGCTGCTGCGCTGGCTCTACGCGCGGCGTCGTCCGAACCAGGCGATCAAGGTCGCGTTCGACGCCGAGCTCTCCCGGCTCTACGACGAGTGGGACGCGCTCTCGCGCAAGGTCACCGCCGGCACGACCGGCGCGATCGAGGCGCTCGGGCACGCCCGCTCGGTGGCGACGGCGGAGCGGATGCTGCCGACGACGCCGCAGCCCGTCCCGTTCCGGACGCTGACCTCCGTCGTCGACGTGACCACCGGGGACCCGCAGCAGCTCGGGCGGATCCTCGCGGGCCTCGTCGCGAGCGGCCCCGAGGACCCGGTGACGCTCGATGACCTGCGTCCGCGGCTGGACTGCGCGGAGCACTGGGTCGAGCACTACATGCCCGAGGACGCGCACACCCGGCTGCTCGCTGCACCGGACACCGAGCTGCTGGCCTCGCTGGACGACACCGACCGGGAGTCCCTGCGGCTCCTGCTCGAGGGGCTGGAGCAGGACTGGTCGCTCGAGGGGCTCACCACGCTCGTCTACGGCGTGCCGAAGGTCCAGGCGGGGCTGCCTCTCGACGTGACGCCGACCGACGAGCTCAAGGCCGCCCAGCGCCGGTTCTTCGTGCTGCTCTACCGGCTGCTCGTCGGCTCCGACACCGGGCCCCGGCTCCCGACGCTGCTGCTGGCGGCGGGTCCGGAGACGGTGCGGTCCCTGGTCACCTGAGGAAGCTGTCGAGCACGCTGCTCACCCCGCCCACGCCGGTCTGGTCGCCGCCGCCGGTGCCCGAGATCGCACTGGGTCAACGTCCGCTCAGCGAGGCTCCTCGGCGTCGTCCAGTCGCCGCGCCATGATCAGCGAGGAGCGCAGCGAGCCGTCGCGGCGCCGGTAGTGGCGGTCGCGCAGACCCTCGACGGTGAAGCCGGCGGCCGCGTACAGCGCGATCGCCCGGGCGTTGTCCGGCCACACCTCGAGGTCGACCTTGTGTGCTCCGGCGCGGCGCGCGTGGCTGAGCACCGCGTCGAGCAGGGCGCGGCCGTCCCCGCGGCCGCGGGTCTCGGGCAGCAGCGTCATGCCCAGGGAGAGGACGCCGGCCACGCGCTCCAGCGCCGTCGTCGTGCCGACGATCCGCCCGCCGTCGCTGAGCACCCACGCGCCACCGCGGCCCGGGTCGCCGAGCAGCGCGCGCAGCGTCGCGGCGCGGGCGGCGAGGTCCACCGGTGGCTGCGCGCCGATCGACCCCTCCTCGGCCACGACGGCCGTGATCGCCGCGGCGGCCTCGACGTCCTCGTGCCGGGCGGGGCGGATGTCCACGCCGCGCAGCATCCCTCCCGGACGCTCAGCGGGGCGAGGCGAAGACGACGACGTTGTCCTCGTAGGAGCGCGCGGACCGGTCGAACGGCCCGCCGCAGGTGATCAGCCGCAGGGACGGGCCGGCCGTCGGGGCGTAGACGCGCTCGGCCGGGAAGGCCTCCTTGCCGACGGTCTCGACCGCGTCGACGCCGAAGTGGGCGACGGTGCCGTCGCTGCGGGGGACGTCGATGGTGTCGCCCGGGCGCAGGTTGCGGAGGTGCCAGAAGACGCCGGGGCCGCGGTAGGAGTCGACGTGTCCGACGAGGACCACGGTGCCCGGGTCCCCGGGGGTGGCGCCGTCGCGGTACCAGCCGACGGCGTTCGGCGTGGCCGGCGCCTGGAGCTCGCCGGTCTCGTCGAGCCCCAGGGTCCCGAGGCCGCCGGCGTCGATCCCCGCGGCGGGGACGACGAGGCCGGCCGGGCGGGCCGCCGTGATCGGCGCCGCGGGGGCCAGGGCCGGCGCGGCGGCTGCGGGACGCGGGGTCAGGGGGACGAGCGCGGGGGCCGCGTCCGCCGACCGGACCGCGAGGGGGTAGGTGACCTCGGAGGCGACGCGCGTGAGCGGGAGCCCGGGACCCTCGACGTACATGTCGACGGCGCCGGTCGAGGGCGAGAGGTGGGCGACGCGGAGGACCCCCTGATCGCCGGTGGGCGGCCCGAACAGCGGCAGCGCGGCGGGGAGCGCGGGAGCCTGCACGACCCCCGCGAGCACGTCGGCGGGCGCGACGAGGGGCACGGCCCGGGCGAGTGGGGTGAGCGGCATGAGCGCCGGGGCGGGCGCCACGGGCAGGGCGACCGGGGCCAGCGCGACGGGACCCACGCTGACCGCACCGACGCTGACCGGGCCCACGCTCACAGGACCCACGCTGACGAGGCCGACGGCAACCGGGGGTACGGACACCGACGGAACCCGCACCGCGGGAAGGGACACCGGAGGGACCTGGACGGACGGCACGGACACCGGCGGCACCTGGACGGCCGGCAGCTCCACAGCGGGGACCTGCACGGCGGGCACCTCGACCGGCGGGACCTGCACGGCCGGCAGTGACACGGCCGTCGACGGCTTCTCGGCCGACCCGGACGTGGCGGACGGCGCGGTGGCGGCCGAGCGCGTCGCGGCGTCGAGCAGGTGCGGGACGATCCCGGACGACGAGGACCCGGACGACGCCTTCGACGAGGACCCGGACGACGACTTCGGTGACGACTCGGACGTCGACTTCGACGACGAGCTCTTCCCCGAGCCCGAGCGCTCGGAGTGCGACGACCCCGAGCTCTTCGAGCCGGAGCCCGAGAGGGCCCCGCCGAGGTCCAGCACCTCCCCGCCCGACCCCGACCCCGAGGAGCCGGACCCGGACCCGCCGTCGTCGTGGTCCGCGAGGAGCGGGTGGCTGCCGGCCGCGAGCACCGTCGGGGAGCCGCCCGGTGCGGACGTGCCCGCCACGACCAGACCGAAGGCCGAGGTCACCACCATCGCCGTCGCCGCGCGCGCACTGCGTCTCACCGGGTGACACTCCCGTCGGTCCGGTCGCACCCTCCGACGGGTGGGACCACTCGTCGGGGAAACGACGTTCACCCGGACGCGTGACGCCGATCGGGGAGACATCGGAGCGTGACGAGGAGCGAACGCTGCGTGGGACGGGCACGATCGGCGGCATGACCGACACCGCGTCCCCGAGGGCGCTGCCGCTGGAGGGCGTCCTCGTCGTGTCCTGCGAGCAGGCGGTCGCGGCCCCCCTCGCGACCCGCCACCTCGCCGACCTCGGCGCCCGCGTCGTCAAGATCGAGCGTCCGGGGCGCGGCGACTTCGCGCGCGACTACGACACCGTGGTCAACGGCCTCTCGAGCCACTTCGTCTGGCTGAACCGCTCGAAGGAGTCCGTGACCGCGGACCTCAAGGACCCCGACCAGTTCGCCCGGGTCCGCGAGCTGGTCGCCGGCGCGGACGTGTTCGTCCAGAACTTCGCGCCGGGGGCCGCCGAGCGGCTCGGGCTCGGCGCGGACGACCCTCCGTCGGGACCACCCGGGCCTGATCCACTGCAGCATCTCCGGGTACGGCTCCACCGGGCCGTACCGCGACGCCAAGGCCTACGACCTGCTGATCCAGGCCGAGGCGGGCCTGGTGTCGGTGACGGGCACCGAGGAGCACCCCGCCAAGGCGGGCATCCCCGCGGCCGACATCGGCGCCGGCATGTACGCGTTCTCCGGCATCCTCGCCGCGCTCTACGACCGCGAGCGCACCGGCGAGGGCGCCGCGTTCGAGGTGAGCCTGTTCGACGCGCTCTCGGAGTGGATGGGCTTCCCGCTGCACTACGCCGCGGGCAGCGGTCGCGCGCCGGTCCGGGCGGGGACGAGCCACGCGGCCATCGCGCCGTACGGGGCGTTCGCGGCGGGGGACGGCGTCGAGGTCGTGTTCGGCATCCAGAACGACCGCGAGTGGCACCGCTTCTGCGAGGTCGTCCTCGGCGACGCGGACCTCGCCGACGACGAGCGCTTCGCGACCGGGTCCGCGCGCCTCGAGCACCGTCCGGCCCTGCACGCGGCGATCGACGCGGTGCTGTCCGGCCTGAGCGGCGACGAGCTGGTGGAGCGGCTGGAGCGCGCGGGGGTCGCCAACGCCCGACGTCGCACGCTCGACGAGGTGCTCACCCACCCGCAGCACGTGGAGCGCGGGCGGTTCGTCGAGGTGGACACCTCGGGCGGGCCCGTCCGGACGCTGCTGCCGCCGATCACGTTCGCCGACGGCCGCACGCCGCGGATGGACCCGGTGCCGGACGTGGGCCCGGCGGTGTGAGACGGGTCAGACGTCGTCCCTGGTCTCGATGCCGAGCGGTCGTACCCGGGCCCAGGCCAGGAAGACCACGGCGACGACGAGCAGGCCGATCCCGGTCCAGAGGTTGATCGAGATCCCGGCGGCGCGGGCGAGCTGCTCGGGCCCGTCCAGCAGTCCCCGGATCACGAGGACCACGCCGTAGACGCCGAGCAGGGCGCCGATGACGTAGCGCAGGTCGAACAGCCGCTGCATCCGGCTGCCGGTCTCGACGGTGGCCTGCGGGGCGCCGGGCTCCGCCGGTCCGCTCGCGGCTGGCTCGCTCATCAGTGACTCCCGGGTTCATGTAAGGAGCTCCGGGACTTGATCGGCCTGGGGTTCCAGGGTTGCATGCGCATCCCGGCTGGTCCGGTGGGTGGCGTCGAAGCTTGGGCTCTGAGGGCGGATCTCGCGGTTCGGGCCTCGTTGGGCTGATTGCCACTGCTGGCCTGGTCACGGGTGCCCCGGATGAGGGAAGTAGGCCGACGCCGGTCGAGGTCGGGCCTGGTTGCAGCACATGAGTGGGAGCCGTCTCCAGGGACGCGCGAGCCGCCTTTGGGGCCGTGGCCGATCAGCGGCTGTGACTGGGCCGGAGCTGGAAGCAGAGGGCGACGGCGGGGAGTGGACGTGGAGCGGCGACTGGTCGGGATCGATCTGGGGATCGCGAGCGCGCACACGGTGCGGGTGCTCGATGGGACCGGGGGGCAGGTGTGTCGCCGGCGGTGCGCGCCGACGGTGGAGGACCTGGCGCGGGTCGAGGCAGCAGCGCTCGAGGGGTGTTCGACCTCGACGCGGTTGGAGGTGGTGATCGAGCCGACCGGGCCGGCGTGGTTGCCGGTGGCGGTGTTCTTCACCGGGCGTGGTCACCGGGTGCATCGTGTCTCCAGCGCCAAGGCCGCGGACCTGCGGCGGTTCCTGTCCCGGCACGCCAAGAGCAACGGCATCGACGCCGAGACCCTGGCCCGGTTGCCGCTGGTGGACCCGCAGGGTCTGCGGGTGCTCGAGCTGCCCGGGGCGCAGGCAGCGGCGTTGGACCGGCGGGTCCGCGCGACCGACCGGTTGACCCGCGCCGCGACCCAGCACAAGGTGCGGATCAAGGACCTGGTGCGCCAGCTGATGCCCGCGACCCCGCTGACCGGGGACCTCGGCGTTGCGGACCTGGCGGTGCTCGAGCGGTGGGCGGACCCGAACGCGCTGCTCGCGGCCGGGTCGGCGCGGTTGACCGCCCGGATCGCCCAGGCCTCCCACGGCCACCAGGGCGCCGAGCGCGCCGCGCAGTGGCGCGCGGCGGCCCGGGCGGCGGTGGAGCTCTACGCGAGCTGGCCGGCGATGCCGTTCAGTGATCTGGCCGCCGAGGTCGCCAGCGAGGTCCGGCTGCTGCGCGCGATCCAGGCCGAGATCGACGTCCACGCCGCGCACCGTGAGGACGCCTACCGGTGGGCCGATCCCGGCCAGCTCGCCCGCAGCCTGCCCGGGCTGTCCACCGTCGGCGCCCCGGCGGTGGTCGCCGCGGTCGGCGATCCGCACCGGTTCCCCTCGGCCCGCCACTTCCGCTCGTTCACCGGGCTGACCCCGCGGGCCTCGGAGACCGGGGAGACCGACCGCAAGGGCCAGCCGATGAGCAAGGCCGGGCCGGCGCTGCTGCGCACCACCCTGGTCCGGGCCGCGGACACCGCCCGCAAGCAGGACCCGCAACTAGCGAAGATCTACTACACCCAGATCGTCGAACGCGGCGCCGGGCACATCAAAGCGCTCTGCGTGGTCGCTGCCGCGCTGGGCGAGCGCGCCTGGACGGTCCTGCGCCGGGGGATGCCCTACGTCGTCTGCGACACCGACGGCCGGCCCGTCGACCCCGCCGAGGCCCGGCAGATCATCACCGCGCACTGGACAGTGCCGCCCGAGGTCCGCGCCCGCCGCCGCAGCACCAAGACCACCATCAAAAAGGCGGGGAAGGCCCCTCAGCGAGTCCACACAGGACACGACCGGTCAGACGCCCGAAGCGTCGACAAACGAGGCGACCTTCCCCAGCACCGATCCTCACGCGGAAGTCAACGCCCCCGCAAGGCGGCGGCGTTGACAACCGATCTCCCATAGGGAATCAGCTCAGGCGAAGATGATGTTGAGGACGACGGTGATCGCGAGCGCGACGCTGCCGAGCAGCACCGGCTTGCGGTACCAGACCCGCTCCTTCGGCTGGCGCAGCGTCGGGGCCACGCCGTCCGCCCCGGGGACGCCGTAGACGATGCCGGCGAGCCGCTCGGGCTCGGGCTTGGCGGTGGCGAGCGAGACGATCACGGTGACGACGATGTCGACGATGAACGCGGCGCCGGCCTGGTAGAAGCTGACCGCGATGCCCGAGCCGAAGTCGACGACGCCCGCCTCGGCCAGGACGAACACCACGGTGCCCGCGATGACGCCGGTGAACAGTCCCGAGAAGCCGCCCCAGCCGGTGGTGCGCTTCCAGAACATGCCGAGGATGAACGTCGCGAAGATCGGCGCGTTGAAGATCCCGAACAGCGACTGCAGGTAGGTCATGATGTTGTTGAACGACGACGCCAGGAGCGCGGTGAAGATCGCGATCACGACGCCGACCACGGTCACCCACCGGCCCGCCGTCAGGTAGTAGCGGTCGCTGCGCCCCTTCGCCAGGTAGGGCTGGAGCAGGTCGTAGGTGACGACCGTGTTCAGCGAGCTGACGTTCGCGGCGACGCCCGCCATGAACGAGGCGAACAGGCCGGTGATCGCGATGCCGAGCACGCCCTCGGGGAGCAGCTGGCCGATGAGGGCCGGGATCGCGTCGTTGTACTCGAGGCCGCCGGCGTTCTCGTTGCCGAAGTTCGGGATGGCGACGAGGGCGACGAGGCCCGGGATGATCGTGACGGCCGGGATGAAGATCTTGGGGAAGGCGGCGATCAACGGCGTGCGCTGGCTCGCGCTGCGGTCCTTCGCGGAGAGCGCCCGCTGGATCTCGGCGAAGTTGGTGGTCCAGTAGCCGAAGGACAGGACGAAGCCGAGCCCGAGGACGATCGAGATCCAGTTCGCGCCGATCGGGTTCGTGACGCTGCCGATGCCGGTGCCCTGCCAGGCGTGGAGACCCTCCGGCCCGAGCGCGGACTGCGTGACCTTCTGGCCCAGCGCCGAGAAGCCACCGACGTGGCGGACCGCGACGATCGCCAGCGGGATCAGCCCGGCGAGGATGACGAAGAACTGCAGCACCTCGCCGTAGATCGCGGAGCCGAGGCCACCGAAGCCGATGTAGACCAGCACCACCGCGGCCGAGAGCACGATGCCCCAGATCTGCGGCAGGCCGAGCAGGGCGTTGAGCACGATCGCCAGGGCGTAGAGGTTGACGCCGGCGATCAGCACGGAGGCGATCGCGAAGACGACCGCGTTGAGGACGTGCGTGTAGTTCCCGAAGCGGAGCCGGAGGAACTCCGGAACCGATCTGACCTTGGAGCGGTAGTAGAACGGCATCATGACGATGCCGAGGAACACCATTGCCGGGACGGCGCCGATCCAGTAGTAGTGCACGGTCGCGACGCCGTACTCCGCGCCGTTGGCGGCCATGCCGATGATCTCGGTCGCGCCGAGGTTCGCGGCGACGAACGCGAGGCCGGTGACCCACGCGGGGAGGGCGCGGCCGGCGAGCAGGAAGTCCGCGCTGGTCCCGACCGCGCGGCGCGCGACGACGCCGATGCCCAGCACGACCACGAAGTAGATGGCCAGGAGCGTGTAGTCCAGCCATCCCGGGTTCAGGCGCAACATCGCGACCCCTTGCCTCGTCGAGGTGTTCCGAGAAGGTTCCCGTGAACGTTATCGTAAGGTGGAGCACAGGGTGTCCTCGTCGGTGGTGGCCGTCAAGAGGGCGTGAAGCACCGAGGCGAGGGGGCGGTCGATGACGACGCCGGACGACGAGCCGAGACGTGAGAGCCGGTTTCCGGACGTCCGGCGTCAGGAACGGGACTTTCCTGACACCGCCCCGGATCCCGCCACAGCCCCGGACCCCGTTACCACCCCGCCCCGCCACCACCCCGGGCCTCGTCGTGACCGAGGAGCGCCTCGCCGACGGCCGGGCCATCACCTACTTCGGGACCACGCGGTGAGCGAGCGGCGCTACGACCCCACGCACGACGAGTGGGTCACCTTCGCCACCCACCGCCAGGACCGCACCTACAAGCCGCCGGCGGACGCCTGCCCGCTGTGCCCGACGCGCCCCGGGGGCCCGGCGACCGAGATCCCGCGCGAGCACTTCGAGATCGCCGTCTTCGACAACCGCTTCCCCTCGCTGTCCACGACCCCGCCCGAGCCCGACGTCGCCGGCACCGACCTCGTCCCGGTCGAGCCCGCGTACGGGCACTGCGAGGTCGTCGTCTTCACCGACGAGCACGAGGCCACCCTCGCCTCCGTCGGCACCCGGCGGATTCCGGCTGCTCGTCGACGCCTGGGCGCACCGCTTCGCCGCGCTCGCCGCGGACCCGCGCATCGGCTACGTGCTGCCCTTCGAGAACAAGGGCGAGGCCGTCGGCGTCACCCTGCACCACCCCCACGGCCAGATCTACGCCTACCCCGAGGTGCCGCCCGCGCCCGGCGCGCGAGCAGCGCGCGGCCGCCCGGCACCGCGATCGCACCGGCCGCTGCGTGTTCTGCGACGTCGTGGCCCAGGAGAGCACCAGTCGCGCCGGCCGTGTCGTTGCTGAGGGCACCCACTTCCTCGCCGGGGTTCCGCCGTGGGCGCGGTTCCCCTACGAGGTGGACCTCTGGAGCCGCGAGCACGTCGGCACGCTGCCCGAGCTCGACGCCGCCGCCCGCGACGACCTCGCCCGCGTCCTCGCCCGCGTCCTCGCCGGGTACGACGCGTTCTTCGGCTTCCGGACGTCCTACCTGCTGGGCATCCACAGCGCCCCGGTGAACGTCGCCGACGACGAGCGCGCGCTCGGCCACCTGCACCTCGAGATCTGCCCGCCGCACCGCGGCGGGGGCAAGCTCAAGTACCTGGCCGGCTCGGAGACCTTCGGCGGGGCGTTCCTCACCGACGTCGCCCCCGAGGTCGCGGGCGAGCGCCTGCGGGCCGCGGCGGCCGGCGTCGAGGTCCCGGCGTGAGCGCGCTCGACGAGGTCCGCGAGGCCTTCGTCGCCGCCCACGGCCACGCCCCGGAGGGGATCTTCTCCGCGCCCGGCCGGGTCAACCTCATCGGCGAGCACACCGACCACAACGAGGGCCACGTCCTGCCCTTCGCGATCGACCGGCGCACGTGGGTCGCGGTCGGGCGCCGCGGCGACGGGACCGTCGGCGTCCGCTCCTCCGACCCGGACACCGAGCCGGTCACCGCCGCCGTCGGGACCCTCCGGGACACGACCGGCTGGGCCGCCTACCCGCTGGGCACCGTGTGGGCGCTGCAGCAGGCGGGCCTCGAGCCGGCCGGGTGGGACCTCGTCGTGCACGGCGAGGTGCCCCTCGGCGCCGGGCTCTCCTCGTCCGCGGCCCTGGAGAGCGCGGTGGCGCTCGCGGTCTCGACGCTGGGCGGCGCGGAGCTCGACCGGTTCGCGCTGGCCGCGGCCGGGCGGCGGGCCGAGAACGAGGTGGTCGGCGCCCCGGTCGGGATCATGGACCAGGCGGCGTCGCTGCTGTGCCGGGAGGATTCCGCGCTCCTGCTCGACTGCCGCTCGATGGCGACGGAGGACGTCGCGCTCGGCCTCGCGGAGGCCGACCTGGGCATCCTCGTCGTCGACTCCCGGGTGCGCCACGACCTCGCCGACGGCGGGTACGCCGACCGCCGCTCCGCGTGCGTGGCGGCCGCGGCGGCGCTCGGGGTGCCCGCGCTGCGCGACGCGGACCTGGCCGGGGTCGAGGGGCTCACCGACGCCGTCCTGCGCCGTCGCGCCCGCCACGTGGTCACCGAGGAGGCGCGGGTGCACGAGGTGGTGGGGCTGCTGCGTGCCGGGCGGCCCGGCGAGGTCGGGCCGGTGCTGTCGGCCTCGCACGCCTCGTTGCGCGACGACTTCGAGGTGTCCGTCCCGGAGGTCGACGCCCTGGTCGGCGCGGCGGAGGGTGCCGGCGCGCTGGGGGCCCGCATCGTCGGCGGCGGGTTCGGCGGCTCGGTGCTCGCGCTCGCGCCGCGGGACGCGCTCGACGACGTCGCCGCGGCCTGCCGGGCCGCCGCGCTCGGGCCCGAGCCGACCGTGCGCGAGGTCGCGCCGGCCCCGGGCGCCCGGCGGGACATCTAGGGTCGCCGTCGTGGGGGACGCGGGGAACGGCTGGCCGCTCCACCCCAGTGTGCGGGTGACCATCGACGACGTCGCCCGGGCCGCCGGGGTCTCCCGCCAGACCGTGTCGCGGGCCATGAACGGCAAGGCCGAGATCAGCGCGGCGACCCGCCACCGGGTGCTCGCGATGATCGAGGAGCTCGACTACCGGCCCTCGGCCTTCGCCCGCGGGATGCGCACCCAGCGGGCCGGGACCCTCGCGCTGGTCCTCTCCGACATCGCCAACCCGTTCTTCCCCGCCGTCGCCCGCGGCGTGTTCGACGCCGCGGCCGGGCGCGGGCTGGCCGTCGTCGTGCACAACACCGACGCCGACGCGGTCGTCGAGCAGGACGCGACGCGGGCCATCGTCGACTCCGGTGCGGCCGGCGCGATCGGCTTCTTCGAGGCCCTCGACGACGAGCCCCTGGTCGCGCTGGGCCGGCGGCTGCCGCTGGTGGTGGCCGACCGGTGCGCCCCCGGGGACGGCGTCGCCTCGGTGATCTCCGACTTCGCCGCCGGCGCGCGGTCGGCCGTCGAGCACCTCTACGGCCGGGGGCACACGCGGCTGGGCATGCTCGACGGCACCGTGGGCGTCGAGCGGGTGCGACGGCAGGCGTTCCTCGCCGTCCTGGCCGAGCACGGGCACCCCGACCCGGGGGCGCACGTCGTCTCCGGCCCGCCCACGGTCACCGCGGGGGCGGCCGCGGTCCGCGAGCTGCTGGCCCGCCAGCCGGAGGTCACCGGGGTGTTCGCGTTCAACGACCTGCTCGCGATCGGCGCGGTGCGCGCGCTGCGCGACGCCGGGCGACGGGTCCCCGACGACGTGGCGGTGGTCGGCTACGACGACATCACCATGGCCGCCCTGCTCGACCCGCCCCTGACCACGGTGCACACCGACAAGTACGAGCTGGGCCGGACCCTGGTCGAGGTCCTCGGCCGCCGGCTCGACGGGCACGCCGCGGAGCACCGGGTGCTGGCGCCCCGCCTGGTGGTCCGGCGCAGCGCCTGATCCTGGTGCGCGTGACATTAATCCGTGTACAGGACACGGAAACACACGCACGAGCGCCTAGTAGGCGCGAACGCGCGCCCACACCGTCAGGCCGAGGTCCTCGGACCGGAGCGGGGTGAGCTCCGACGGACCGTCCGCCTCGGTCACCGACACCGCCAGGCACTCGGTCGCCACCGTCGCCTCGCCGTTCCGGACCGCGCTCGCGGTGTCGGCGCGGGACGCGGTCCACCACAGCTCGATGCGGTCGGAGACCTCGAACCCGAGCTGCTTGCGGGCGTCCTGGACGAACCGCAGCACGTCGCGCAGCAGTCCGGCCTCGCGCAGCTCGTCGGTGAGCTCGGTGTCGAGCCCGACCGAGAGGCCGCCCTCCGAGCGAACGGCCCAGCCCTCGCGCGGGGACTCCGAGACGACGATCTCGTCGCCGGTCAGCGCGATCGCCTCGCCGTCGACGGTGACCGTGAGGACCCCGTCGACGGGGGCCTCGGTCGAGGTCTTCACGGCCTCGGCGACGGCGGGCGTCCGCTTCGCGAAGCGCTTGCCGAGCGCCCGGTAGTTCGGCTTCACCTCGATCTCGACGAGGTCGGACCCGGCGGTCTCCACCCGGGCGACGTTGAGCTCCTCGGCGATCTCGGTGAGCAGCTCCCGCTCCTGGCCGGGGTGGTCGGCCGCGGCGGCCGCGAGCTCGGCGAACCCCGGGGCGGCGACGACCGCGCGCGAGAGCGGCTGGCGCGTCCGCACCCCGGACGCCGCCCGCGTCGAGCGGCCCAGCTCCACCACGCGCCGGACCAGCGTCATCTGCGTGCGCAACGTGGCCTCGGCGTCGGGAGCCGCCGTCACCTCCGGCCACGGCGCGAGGTGCACCGAGTCCGGCGTGCCCTCGGCCGGCCCGGCGCCGCCCTCGCCCTGCAGCAGCGTCCACAGGTAGTCGGTGGCGAACGGGGTGAACGGCGCCATCAGGCGGCTGACCGTCTCGACGCACTCGTGCAGCGTCGCGAGCGCCGCCGCGTCGCCGTCCCAGAACCGGCGCCGCGAGCGGCGGACGTACCAGTTCGACAGGTCGTCGACGAAGGCGACGATCGCGCGGCCGGCGCGCGAGGAGTCGAAGTCGTCGAGCGCCTCGGTCACCTCGGTGACGCAGGCGCGCAGCTCGCCGAGGGCCCAGCGGTCCATGGTGCCGCGCTCGTCCGGGGCCGGGGCGGGATCGGTCGGCGACCACCCGGCGGCGTTCGCGTAGGTGACGAGGAACGACGCGGTGTTCCAGTAGGTGAGCAGGACCTTGCGGACGATCTCGCGCAGTGCCTCGTGGCCCACGCGGCGGTCCACCCACGGCGACCCGGACGCGAGCATCAGCCACCGCACCGCGTCCGCGCCGTGGGCCGCGAACAGCTCGAACGGGTCGAGGACGTTGCCGAGGTGCTTCGACATCTTGCGGCCGTCGGCGTCGAGCAGCAGGCCGAGGCAGACGACGTTCTCGTAGGACGACCGGTCGAACACCAGCGTGCCGACCGCCATCAGCGAGTAGAACCACCCGCGGGTCTGGTCGATCGCCTCGCAGATGTACTGCGCCGGGTAGGCCTGCGCGAAGTCGGCCTCGTGGTGGTGCGGGGCGCCCCACTGGGCGAACGGCATCGCGCCGGAGTCGTACCAGACGTCGATGACGTCGGGCACGCGCCGCATCGTCCCGGTGCCCGACGGCGCCGGGAACGTGACGTCGTCGACGTAGGGGCGGTGCGGGTCCAGCGCGCTGAGGTCCTGGCCCGCGTGGTCGCCGAGCTCGGCGAGCGAGCCCACGACGACGACCTCGGCCGGGTCCGCGTCGTTGCGCCAGATCGGGAGCGGGGTGCCCCAGTAGCGCTTGCGCGACAGCGCCCAGTCGACGTTGTTCTCCAGCCACGCGCCGTACCGGCCGTG
The DNA here is from genome assembly GCA_963716955.1 of uncultured Actinomycetota bacterium. Classification (GTDB taxonomy): domain Bacteria; phylum Actinomycetota; class Actinomycetes; order Mycobacteriales; family Pseudonocardiaceae; genus Actinomycetospora. The sequence continues at coordinate 249,155 of CAVQUY010000008.1, read as the reverse complement.
CTTGATGTGCGGCGGGTACCAGGCGGTCTTCTCGTTCTCCTCGAGCAGGCGCTCGCGGATCTCCGTGGTGCGGATGAACCAGCTGGGCAGCGCGTAGTAGATCAGCGGCGTGTGGCAGCGCCAGCAGTGCGGATAGGAGTGCTCGTACTGCTCGGCCCGGAACATCACGCCGCGGGCCTCGAGGTCCGCGACGAGAGTCGGGTCGGCCGCCTTGAAGAACAGCCCGCCGATCAGCGGGACGTCGTCGAAGAAGTGGCCGTTCGAGCCGACGGGGTTGACCATCTCGAGGCCCTCGGCGCGCGCCACCTGGTGGTCCTCGGCGCCGAACGCGGGCGCCAGGTGCACCAGGCCGGTGCCGGCGTCGGTCGTGACGTGGTCGCCGTGGACGACGCGGAAGGCGTCCCCGAAGCGGCCGGGCTCGAGCAGCTCGAACGGCCGGGTGTAGTGCGAGCCGATGAGCTCCCGGCCGGTCAGCCGCGCGGTGATCTCGGCGCCGTCGCCGAGCACGTGCGCGACGAGGTCCTCGGCCAGGACGAGGTCCGCGCCCTCCTCACGGGAGACCCGGACGTAGGTGACGTCCGAGGCCACCGCGACCGCCGTGTTCGACGGCAGCGTCCACGGGGTCGTCGTCCAGACCAGCAGGTCGGCGCCCGCCCAGACCCCGTCGGTGAGCGGGAACCGGACGTACACGCTCGGGTCGACGTCGTCCTCGTAGCCCTGGGCGACCTCGTGGTCCGAGAGCGGCGTCTCGTCGCGCGGGCAGTACGGGCGTGACGCGGTGGTCCTCGACCAGCAGGCCCTTGTCGTGGATGGTCTTGAGCGACCACCACACGCTCTCGACGTAGCGCGGGGCCATCGTCAGGTAGGCCTCGTCGAGGTCCACCCAGTAGCCCATGCGCTCGGTCATGGCTGCGAAGGCCGAGACGTTGCGCAGCGCCGACTCCCGGCACGCGGCGTTGAACTCGGCGATGCCGTAGCGCTCGATGTCGCCCTTGCTCGTGAAGCCGAGCTCCTTCTCCACGGCGAGCTCGACGGGCAGGCCGTGGCAGTCCCAGCCCGCGCGGCGCGGCACGTGGTAGCCGCGCATCGTCTTGAACCGGGGGAAGAGGTCCTTGAACGCGCGGGCCTCGACGTGGTGGGTGCCCGGCGTCCCGTTCGCCGTCGGCGGGCCCTCGTAGAAGATCCACGGCTCGCCCTGGGCGGTCTGCTCCAGCGACCGGCGGAACACGTCGCGCTTGTCCCACCGCTCGAGGATCTCCTGCTCGACCGCCGGCAGGTCGACGCTCGCGGGCAGGGGGGCGAAACTGGGACTCACGGGTGTTGCTTCCCTCGCACTGGTGGGGCGTGCCAACCGCTCCAGCCTACCGAGCACCACCGGAGGGCCGGAGCGGCGCGGTCACCTGCCGTGACCTGCGGCGCAGCCGGGGCGCCCGGGGGGCGTCGGACGGGCGCGCCCCGATGTTCTACGATGGATGCCGTCGTCGAGCGGACCGTCGGTCACGCTCGGTGATCGCCATGGGGTATGGTGTAATTGGCAACACGGCTGATTCTGGTTCAGTTGTTCTAGGTTCGAGTCCTGGTACCCCAGCTGCGAGCGGTGCTCGATCAGCCCGGTAGGGTGCTCAGCGCTGTTCCTCCTAGGGCCCCGTCGTCTAGCGGCCTAGGACGCCGCCCTCTCAAGGCGGTAGCGGGGGTTCGAATCCCCTCGGGGCTACACCACGAGCGCCGTGATCCGACACCGGATCACGGCGCTTCGTCGTCCCCGGGGTGCGGCGTCCACGAACACCGACGGCGTCGCCACGTCGTCGAACCACAGGTACGCCAGCAGCACCGGCCGGTCGCCCGTCGCCATCGCGTGCGGCTGCCACGGCGCGTGGTGGACCAGCTCGCCGGCCGGCTCGTCGACCCAGCCGTCGCCGTGCTCCCAGCGGATCGCGCCGAGCGGGAGGTAGTACTCCTCCGCGGGGTGGTGGTGCGCGCGGTAGTGGACGTGCGGGGCGAGCAGGACGAGGCCGACGACCACGTCGTCGTCCGCCGACCCGCGCAGGGCCGCGTGGGCGTAGCCCGTGAACAGCGCCGTGTCGGAGGCGTAGGAGGCGGTCCTGGTCCACGCCGCGCGGCCCGCCACCAGCGCCACCGCCTCCCGGAGCTGGGGGTCGACCTCGTCCGCGACCCGGGCGAGCGCGTCGTCGAGGTGGGCGAGCACGGGCAGGTCCGGGGGGTCGTCCACGAGGTGCGGCGACCCGCCGAGGCTCGCGACCGCCATCATCTCGGCCATGGCCCCGCGACGGCCCAGGGCCGCCACGAAGCGGGCGGTCAGGGCGTCGACGGCCGGCCCGGGGGCGCTCACGGGGGGGTCGGCCCGTAGAGGATCGAGCGGGTGTTCGCCTCGGAGTAGTAGGCCTCCATCTCCGCGAGCGACATGTCGTCGGTGGTCCGGGCCGCCATCTGCGCGATGCTCGGCAGGTCGTCCTCGGGCCACGACTCCGGCTCCCACAGCCCGGAGCGCAGGAACGCCTTCGCGCAGTGGGTGAAGACCTCCTCGACACCGACCTCGAGCACCAGCCGCGGCACGTGGTTGCGGTGCCGCAGCGCCTCCGCGTAGGGCGGGTCGAGCAGGATGCGGGCGGTCCCGTTCACGCGCAGCGTGTCGCTGCGCCGCGGCACGAGGAAGATCAGCCCGACGCGGGGGTTCTCGAGGATGTTGCGGAACCCGTCGACGCGGCGGTTCCCCGGCCGGTCGGGGACCACGAGCGTGTGGTCGTCGAGCACGTGCACCGAGCCCGCCGGGTCGCCCTTGGGGGAGACGTCGAGCGAGCCGTCGCCGCCCGCGGTCGCGATCATCTGGAAGGGGCTGCGCGCGATGAACGCGCGGTCGACGTCGTCGAGCCGGTCGCGCTGCTTGACGACGGCGCGGCGCACCGGTTCGCCGACGACGTCGCGGAGCTGCTCGACGCTGGTGATCTCGGTCCCGCCTGCTCGGTCCACCCGTCGATCCTAAGCCGCTAGGCCAGGGCCTTCTCCAGGTCGCGGGCGGCGGCGAGCAGGTCGTTCGCCCACCGCGAGCCCGGCCGGCGGCCGATGCGGTCCACCGGGCCGGACACCGAGACCGCCGCCACCACCCCGCCGTCGGGACCCCGGACGGGCGCCGACACGCTCGCGACCCCCGCCTCCCGCTCCGCGACGCTCTGCGCCCAGCCGCGGCGGCGGACCTCGGCGAGCAGGTCCGCGCCGAACACCTCGGCCGGCGTCCGGCCGTCGACGAGGGCCGCGTCGGGGTCCGACCAGGCCGCGAGCACCCGCGCCCCCGACCCCGCCGTCATCGGCAGCCGCACCCCGACCGGCACCGTGTCGCGCAGGCCCGACGCCGGCTCGGAGGCGGCGACGCACACCCGGGAATCGCCCTCGCGGCGGTAGAGCTGGACGCTCTCGCCGGTGAGGTCGCGCAGGGTGGGCAGGACCTCCTCGGCGGCGGTCAGCAGCGGGTCGTGGTGGCCGTGCGCGAGCTCGCCGAGCGCGGGCCCGGGCCGCCAGCGGCCGTCCGCGTCGCGCTCGAGGAGCCGGTGGGTCTCGAGGCCGACGGCGAGGCGGTGCGCGGTGGCGCGGGGGAGCCCGGTGCGCTCGCACAGCTCGCCCAGGCCGCACGGCGCCACCGCCGCGGCGCGCAGCACCCCCACCGCCTTGTCGAGCACGCCGATTCCGCTAGTCTGTCCCACGGGACGACACAGTAGTCCCACGATGTGGGAACACAAAGAGGTGACACGGTGGGACGCACTCTGGCGGAGAAGGTCTGGGACCAGCACGTGGTCCGGCACGGTGAGGGGCAGGAGCCGGATCTCCTCTACATCGACCTCCACCTCGTGCACGAGGTGACGAGCCCGCAGGCCTTCGACGGGCTCCGCCTCGCCGGCCGGCCGGTCCGCCGCCCCGACCTCACGATCGCCACCGAGGACCACAACGTCCCGACGATCGACATCCTCGCGCCCATCGCCGACGAGACCTCGGCGACGCAGGTCGCGACGCTGCGGCGCAACGTCGAGGAGTTCGGCGTGCGGCTGTTCTCCATCGGCGACCGCAACCAGGGGATCGTCCACATGATCGGCCCGGAGCTGGGCCTCACCCAGCCCGGCACGACGGTGGTGTGCGGCGACTCCCACACCTCCACCCACGGCGCGTTCGGGGCGCTCGCGTTCGGCATCGGCACCTCCGAGGTCGAGCACGTGCTCGCCACCCAGACGCTGCCGCTGCGGCGCTTCAAGACCATGGCCGTCGAGATCGAGGGTCAGCTGCGCCCGGGCGTGACCAGCAAGGACGTCATCCTCGCGGTCATCGCGCAGATCGGGACCGGGGGCGCCGCGGGCTACGTCATGGAGTACCGCGGCGAGGCGGTGCGCGCCATGTCGATGGAGGCGCGCATGACGATGTGCAACATGTCGATCGAGGCGGGCGGCCGCGCCGGCATGGTGGCCCCGGACGAGACCACGTTCGCGTACCTGGAGGACCGTCCGCACGCCCCGCAGGGCGAGGAGTGGGACGCCGCGCGTCGCGGCCTGGCGCGAGCTGCGCACCGACGACGACGCCGAGTTCGACACCGTCGTGCACATCGACGCCGCCTCGCTGACGCCGTTCGTCACCTGGGGCACCAACCCCGGCCAGGGCCTCCCGCTCGCCGACGAGGTGCCCGACCCCGACGCAGATCGCCGACGAGGACACCGCGGCGTCGGCCCGCAAGGCGCTCGCCTACATGGACCTGACGCCGGGCACCAAGCTGCGCGACATCGCCGTCGACACCGTCTTCCTCGGCTCGTGCACCAACGCCCGCATCGAGGACCTCCGCGCCGCCGCCGACGTCATGCGCGGCAACCACGTGGCCGACTCGGTGCGCATGCTCGTCGTCCCCGGGTCCATGCGGGTCAAGGCGCAGGCCGAGGAGGAGGGCCTCGACGCGGTGTTCACCGAGGCCGGCGCCGAGTGGCGCTCGGCCGGGTGCTCGATGTGCCTGGGCATGAACCCCGACCAGCTCGAGCCGGGGCAGCGCTGCGCCTCGACGTCGAACCGCAACTTCGAGGGCCGGCAGGGCAAGGGCGGCCGCACCCACCTGGTGTCGCCGCCCGTCGCCGCCGCCACCGCCGTCCGCGGCACCCTGTCCTCGCCCGAGGACCTGACGCCGACCGTGCTCACGACGGCCTGAGGGGACACGACATGGAGAAGTTCTCGACGCACACCGGCACCGGCACCCCGCTGCGGATGTCGAACGTCGACACCGACCAGATCATCCCGGCCGTCTACCTCAAGCGCGTGACGCGGACCGGCTTCGAGGACGGCCTGTTCGCCTCCTGGCGCGCCGACCCGTCGTTCGTGCTCAACGTCGAGCCCTACAGCCACGGCTCCGTGCTCGTGGCCGGCTCGGACTTCGGGACCGGGTCGTCGCGGGAGCACGCCGTCTGGGCGCTGCTCGACTACGGGTTCCGCGTCGTGGTCTCGTCGCGGTTCGGCGAGATCTTCAAGGGCAACTCGTCGAAGGCGGGCCTGCTCGCGGCGACCGTCGAGCACTCCGACGTCGAACTGCTCTGGAAGAAGATCGAGTCGCGCCCCGGCATGGAGCTGACGGTCGACCTGCAGGCCAAGACGATCACGGCCGAGGACCTCGTGGTGCGCTTCGAGGTCGACGACTACACCCGCTGGCGGCTCCTCGAGGGCCTCGACGACATCGGCCTCACGCTGCGCCACGCCGAGGACATCGACGCCTACGAGACGACGCGGCCCTCCCACAAGCCGACCACCCTGGTCTGAGGCCTCACCAGGGGATCGTCCCGGCGTCCTCGAAGTACCCGCCGGTCGGGCCGCCGTCGGGCAGGGTCGCGAGCCGGATCGCGATGGCGGCGCCCTGCTCGGGGGTGCGGACCCCGCGGAAGCCGTTGAGGTCGGTCGCGACGAAGCCCGGGCACCCGAGGTTGATCAGGATGTCCGTGTCCGCGAGCTCCCGCACGTACTGCAGCGTCACCGCGTTCAGGTAGGTCTTCGACGGCGAGTAGGCGATGCCGATCGGGCCGGCCTCGCCGACGGACTGGCGGGCGAGCGAGCCGACGGACGAGGACATGTTCACGATCCGGGGCGAGGCGGAGCGGCGCAGGAGCGGCAGCATCGCGTTGGTCGTGCGGATGACGCCGAAGACGTTGGTCTCGAGCACCGTCCGCATCGTGTCGAGGTCGATCGTCGTCGGGTCCTGGGGCATCCCGCCGGTGATGCCGGCGTTGTTGACCAGGACGTCGAGGCGGCCGGACCGCTCCTCGAGCAGCGCGGCCGCGGCGGCCACGCTCGCGTCGTCGGTGACGTCGAGCGGGACGCCGAACGCGTCGACGCCGGCCGCCTGCAGCTTCTCGACGGCCGACTCCCGGCGCGCGTCGTCCCGGGCGCCGACGCCGACGCTCCAGCCGAGGGCACCCAGCCCGACGGCGATCTCGTACCCGATGCCCTTGTTCGCCCCGGTGACCAGGGCGCGTCGTCTCGCTCATGGGCTCGATCGTCGGCGCGGTCCGCCGCGGAGTCCAAGACCATGTCGGTGCGCGTCCGATACCGGGCGGGTATGAAGGACGGGGTGGAGACGCGTGAGCTGCGGTACTTCGTCGCGGTGGCCGAGGAGCTGCACTTCGGGCGGGCGGCGCAGCGGCTCGGGATCGCCCAGCCGCCGCTGTCGCGGGCCATCGCGCAGCTCGAGCGACGGCTGGGGACGCGGCTGCTGGAGCGCACCACCCGCGCCGTCACGCTGACCGGCGCCGGGTCGGTGCTGCTCGCCGAGGGGCGGGCCGCGCTGGACGCGGTCGACGCCGCGGAGCGCCGCACCCGCCGCGTCGCGAGCGCCGGACCGGCGCTGGTCCTCGTCGCCAAGGCCGCGGCGTCCGAGGAACTGCTCGCGAAGCTGCTCGCCGCGTACGCGGCCGAGCCCGACGCGGTCGCCGTCGACGTGCAGCTGTGCGGACCGGGCGAGCAGGAGCGGCTGCTGCGCGACGGCCGGGCCGACGTGGCGCTGCTGCACCGGCCGTTCGACTCGACGTCCGGGTTCGACACCCAGGAGCTCACGACCGAGGGGCAGGTCGTGGTCCTGCCGGCCGGGCATCCCCTCAGCGAGCGGGCGTCCGTGCTGACCGCCGACGTCCTCGGGCTGCCGGACCTGCCGATGCCGCGGTGGCCCCGGCCGGACGGCACCTATCCCGACGGTCCCGGCCCGGAGGTGCACGACGCCGCCCAGCTGCGCCAGCTCGTCGAGCTCGGCCGGGTCGCGGCGATCCTCCCCGAGTCGGGGGTGGCCCGGCGCGGCGGCCTCACCGCCGTCCCGGTGTCGGACGCCCCGGACGTCACCACGGTCCTCGCGTGGCCGCCGCACAGCAGGTCGCGTGCCCTCGCCGAGCTGGTCCGGGTCGCCGGCCAGCTCTGACCGGCGCTCCGGTCGACACGCGCCTCACCCGAGCGTCACCGGCGCCAGCTCCCCGAAGCGGTCACCCGGCCCCGGGTTGCCCGGCGCCGCGGCGCCGCCGAGCTGGTGCACCACGCCCCAGACCGCGTTCAGCGCGGTGTGCACCGCGCCCTCCGCCCAGCCCGGGGTGAAGGAGATGTCGTCCCCGGCCAGGAAGATGCCGCGGTGCTCCGGGGCGAACGCGTCCTGCACGAAGTGCGTGAACATCCGCCGCTGGTAGCGGTAGTGCCCGGGCAGGTTGCCGCGGAACGCGCCCATGAAGTGCGGCTCGCGCTCCCAGGAGATCGTGATCGGTTCGCCGAGGACGTGCGAGGCGACGTCGAGGTCGGGGTAGATCTGGCGCAGCGAGTGCAGCATCAGCCGCACCCGCTCGTCGGTGGGCAGCGCGAGCCACTTCAGGGCGTCGTCGTTCCACGTGTAGGACAGGCACATGACCGCGGGCCGGGTGGCGGCGTCGGCGTCCCCGAGGCCGCTCCCGCCGTCGAGCAGGTACGTCCCGCGGGTCATGCGGTCGGTGAGCGTGGTGGACATGACGTGCCGGCCGGTCACCGGGTCGCGGTCGCGCCAGAACGGGCGGTCGACCAGCACGAACGTCTTCGAGCTCTGCATGTAGTGGGCGCGCTCGAGGGCCATCCAGAGCTCGTGGGAGAAGAGCGACTCGTCGGTGTCGATCCCGGCGGAGAGCAGCCACGACTGCACCGTCGAGATCACCGCCGCGTAGGGCCGCTCGGTGCCCCAGCGGTCCAGGACGCCGATCCGCCCGTCGTCGAGCCGGCGGATGGCGCGCACCGCGGGCCGGGGCGAGCCGCCGTGCAGGGACTCCAGCGACGCGCCCGGCGTCCACCCCACGAGCGACGACGGCGCCCGCCGCCACAGCGCGAGCGGCACCGACTGGGCGCCGCCGGAGATGCGGACGTGCTGGTCGTCGGCGTCCGTCGCGACGACGCGCAGGATCTCCAGCATCGAGTTCGGGAAGTCGGTGTCCCAGCCGCCGGTGCCGAACCCGACCTGGCCGAAGAGCTCCCGGTGCTCGAAGCGCCCGAACGCCGCCGACCGCGCCAGGAAGCCGGAGAAGCTCTCGTCGTCCAGGCGCGGGACGAGCCGGTTCCAGATCTCCTTGATCGCGCGCGGGGAGCGGGCGGCCACCGCGGCGCGCAGGGCGGGGAGCTCCGCGCCGTCGGCGAGCGCGGTGGCCCAGGCCCGCGAGACCTCGCCGAAGACCGGCGGCAGGTCCTCGGGTCGTTCGGCGTAGTGCGTGCGCCCGGCGAGCTCGATCACCGTGGACGGCGTCTGCGGCGCGAGCGGGTTGGGGAACGGCGAGGTCCGGACGTCGAGGATGCGCAGGTAGTGCCCGAAGGCCCGCCCGGAGGCGGGGAAGCGCATGCCGCCGAGGTCCGCGACCGTCCCGGCCGTCCCGGGGAAGGCCTGCGAGCGCAGCCGGCCGCCGATCTCGCCGGCCTCGTAGACCACGGGGCGCAGCCCGAGCCGCATCAGCTCGTAGGCGGCGACGAGCCCGGCCATGCCGGCCCCGACGACCGCGACCTCGGTGCCCCGCGCGGCCTCCGGGACGGCGCCGAGACCGGCCGGGTGGGCGAGGTAGGTGTCGTAGGCGAACGGGAAGTCGGGGACGAGCATGGAGGGGGAGCCGGGCCCGTCCGTGATCACCATGAGTAGGTCTCCGGACGCCGGTCCGCCAGGTAGTCGCCCAGGCCCCGGGCCCGCGCCAGGTCCTCGGCGGTGACGTCCGCGACGAGCAGCTCCTCCGCCCCGGTCCCCGCCCGGGCGAGCTCGCGCCCGTCGGGTCCGGCGATCACCGACGCGCCGCAGAAGCCGGGGCCGACGTGGTTGGCGTAGGCGATCGCCACGCGGTTCTCCATCGCCCGGGCCGGCACCAGGACCCGCGCGACGGCCTCGTCGTCGAGCGCCGTGGGGACGAGCAGCACCTGCGCGCCGGCCAGGGCGAGGCCGCGGACCACCTCGGGGAACTCCACGTCGTAGCAGATGACGATCCCGCAGCGCAGCCCGCCGAGCTCGACGATCAGCGGGGTCCCGTCGCCGGGGGAGAAGGCCGCCCGCTCGTCGGCCGCCCAGAGGTGGGTCTTGCGGTAGCGGCCCGCCAGCGTGCCGTCGGCGCGGACCACCACCGCGGTGATGTGGCCCTCGTGGGGCTCGGAGGCGACGACGCGCGATCCGGCACGACGCGGCGATCTCCTGCCAGCGCCCGACGAGGCCCGGGTCCGGCGGCCCGAACGGCCGGCCGTAGCCGGTGGCGAACAGCTCCGGGGTGACGACGACGTCCGCGCCGGCCGCCGCAGCCGCGCGCGGCGGCGTCCGCGAGCCGCACCGAGCCGGCGTCGGGACCCTGCGCCTGCCAGACCGCGATCCGCATGGCACCGATCCTCCTCGGTCGAGGACGTGGACCCCACTGACGTCGAGCGTCAGCGATGCCGCATCACTGACTCACCGGCCTCCCGGTCGGACCGCCAGCACGGCGAGCAGGTCGTAGACCACGTGCGCGGCGGCGATGCCGGTGATCTCGGCGTGGTCGTAGGCCGGGGCCACCTCGACGACGTCGACCCCGACGACGTCGAGCCCCGCCAGTCCGCGCAGCGTCCCGAGCAGTTCGCGCGACGTCAGGCCGCCCGCCTCGGGGGTGCCGGTGCCGGGCGCGGCGGCGGGGTCGAGGACGTCGATGTCCACCGACACGTACACCGGGCCGCCCGCGAGGCGGCGGCGCACCCGCTCGACGGCGCGGGCGACCCCGTCGGTCTCGTAGTCGTCGGCGCGCACCACGGCGAACCCGAGCCGGGAGTCGTCGTCGAGGTCCGTCGACGAGTACAGCGGGCCCCGGATGCCGACGTGCATCGAGCGCTCGCGGTCGATCAGCCCCTCCTCGCTCGCCCGGCGGAAGGGGGTGCCGTGGGTGTACGGGGCGCCGAAGTAGGTGTCCCAGGTGTCGAGGTGCGCGTCGAAGTGCAGCACCGCCAGCGGCCCGTGCAGCGCGTGGAGGGCGCGCAGGGCCGGGAGGGCGAGCGTGTGGTCGCCGCCCAGGCCGACGACGGTCGCGCCGTCCTGGGCCAGGTCGCGGATCCCGGCCTCGCACGCGGCGAGGGCCTCGGGGATGTCGAACGGGTTGAGGGCGAGGTCCCCGGCGTCGGCGACCTGCAGCGCCGCGAACGGCGACACCCCGACGGCGGGGTGGTAGGGCCGCAGCAGGCGCGACGACGCCCGGATGTGGGCCGGGCCGAACCGCGCGCCCGGCCGGTAGCTCACCCCCGAGTCGAACGGCAGCCCGACGATCGCCACGTCCGCCCGCGACACCTCGTCGAGGCGGGGCAGGCGGGCGAACGTCGGCGGCCCGGCGTAGCGCGGGACCTGCTGCCCGTCGACGGGCCCGATGGTCACGGAGCCCCTACGGGACGTCGACGGTCTTGGCCTCGCTCGGGACGCCCTGGTCGTCGACGAGGAACAGCATGTACGGCCCCGGCGGCACGATCGTCGGCTCCGGCGGCACCGTCACCGACACCCCGGTCGGCGTCTTCTGCATCGGCAGGGCGACGTCGCGCATGTCGGTGGTGGTCACGTGGGTGGCCGTCGAGGTGCGGATCAGGCGCGCCTTCGCGATCCGGTTCGCGTCCGGGGTGGGGATCTCGACCGACTGGCCGCGGACCATCGTCGGGGGCGCCGAGGTGATCGTCGGGCGCGGCGTCCCCTTCTCCAGGTACGGCGGCGTGAAGATCTCGATCCGCTGCTCGAACGTGCCGGGGATCGTGTTCTTCTCGTCGTCGAACAGCGGGTCCGAGCCGGCCACGAGGACCCGCCCGTCGGGGAGCAGCAGCGCCTCGGTGTGGTAGTCCCGGCCGATCCGCGGGTCGGCCATCGGCGAGACCTGGTTCGTCGACGGGTCGAGCATGTACGCGAGGTGGTTGTTCGTCGCGCCCTTGCCCCGGTAGTCCGACGAGCCGTTCGTGATGAACGTGGTGTCGTCGGGCAGGTTCACCAGGTTCGGGTAGCGGGTCGGCTGCGCGAGGTTCGGGCCCGGCGTGAAGTGCGGCGCCGGGTCCTTGAGGTCCAGGAAGTCGATCCGCGCCGTCGCGATCGGGCTCTCGCCGACCCCGCCGCCGCCGACCACGGCGAGCCGCTGGTCCTGCACCGGGCCGATGAACGCCGACCCGAGGTCTCCATCAGCTCCGGGTCACGCAGGCCGGGGATCGGGGTGAACAGGTTGGTGTCGATGTTCCAGAACCCCGGGCACCCGGCCCTGGTCCGCCGGCCCGTAGCCGGCCGTCGAGCCGGTGTAGACCATCTGGTGCGGCGTCGCGGTCTCGAAGATCGCCGGGTACGTCGGGAAGTACTGGGTGAGGTCCTTGCGGTCGATCCAGGTGTTCGTCTTCGAGTCGTAGATCTCGGACTGGCCGTTGAGGACCTGCCCGACGCCGTCCAGCCCGGCCACCGTGAGGACGTCGCCGTCGGACATCGGCGTCAGGCTCGGGTACCAGCGGGGCTGGTTCATGTTCGGGAGCTCGGACCACTGCTCGGTCTTCGGGTCGAACGCGTACGCCTTGTCGGTGCCCTGGTAGTCCTGCTTGTCCAGGGTCATCGGCTCGCCGAGGCCGTAGAGGTTCTTCGCGTCGGCCGCGTTCAGGCCCGCGATCGAGTACTTGTCCCGGTTGCCGTTGACCGCCTGCGGGCCCGCCACCTCGGCCTCGACGAAGACCTTCTCCTCGGAGGCGGTGACCCTGGTCCGCAGGCCCGTGCCGGTCTTCACCGCCGGCGGCACCGTCGTGTCGAAGTCGGAGCGGTACTTCTGGCCGCTGGGGGACGTGAACTCGGTCCCGGCGGGCAGGAAGCGCGGCGCGTTCGGGTTCTCGTTCTTGATGCGCATCGCCCCGGCCGCGTTGGTGACCGCGCCGTCGAGCTTCTCGTAGCGCTGCGTGCCGCCCGCGAAGAGCACGCGGCCGTCCGGGAGCACCGTCTGCCCGCCGCAGAACATGTCGTCGGGCACCGGGATCATCTTCGACTGCCCGGTCGCGGGGTCGTAGACGAGGCTCTTCAGCGCCTTCGTCGCGAACATGTCCTCCTTGTTGCCGGACCCGGCGATGAGGAGGACCTTGCCGTCGTTCGAGCAGGACGGCGTGGATGGCGTTGACGCGGTTGTCCGGGGGCACCTCGATGGTGTCCCAGTGCCCGTACTGGGCCTTGTACGCGGGGCTGTTGATCAGCCGCTCGTGGCGCCAGTCCTGGACGTAGTTGAAGGCCGGGGGCACGTTGACCCCGAGGAGGACGGCCGCGGCCACGGCGACGAGCGCGATCTGCCGGTAGCGACGTGTCTTCGCGCGCAAGCCCACTCTCCACGGTCTGGGACCCGGGTCGACCCGCAGCCGGCGCACCGGGCGGACGAGGCCGAACCCGGCGGACGGCCGTGGTGCACGCTAACCGAACGGTCCCGGTCGGGCTGACGGCGGCCCCGTGACCGTCCTGTGACCGCACCGTTTCCTTCGCCGGGCGGGTGTCAGACCGCCGGATCCCGCACGTAGTCGGCCGCGACGAGCCGCAGCCCCTCGCCGTCGGCGGCGTGGAACGAGAGCGACCACACGCTGCCCTTGCGCGACGGCGGGTCGGCGAGCCGCCGGTTGCTGTGCACCTCGGCGCGGACCCCGCCGGACGCGTCGGCGGCGAGGTCGCGGACCAGCGCGGGGATGCCGTCGCCCTGCGCGCACACCGCCGTCGTCGGCCCGGCGGCGAGCTCGAGCAGGCGGGCGCGGGCCCGGGCGGGGTCGTCGGCGACCGCCTCGTCGGTGAACACGGCGTCGTCGGCGATCCCGACGCCGAGGCGGTGCGAGGCGGGCTCGAGGGTCTCCCGGCACCGGACCTTCGGCACCGCGACGAGCCGGCGGACCCCGTGCGCGGTGAGCAGGTCGGCGACGCGGCGGGCCTGGTCGCGCCCGGCGTCGACGAGGGGACGCGCGTCGTCGTCGGGCCACGAGCCGCGCTTGCCGGCCTTCGCGTGCCGGACCAGCAGCAGCGAGCACAGGGGACGGGGGCTGCGGGCGAACGCGTCGAGGACGTCGCGGTCGGAGTCGTAGGACAGCAGGCCGGCGGCCCGGTCCGGGGACAGCCACCGCAGCTCGTCGGTCTCGCCGTTGGGGGTGAACGTGCCCTCGCCGGCGCGGGCCTCCCAGTAGTCGACGACCTTGCGGTCCTCGCCGACCGCGTAGCGGACCGTGGCGAGGTGGCGCCCCAGGGCCGCAGCGAAGCCGGTCTCCTCGGCCACCTCGCGCACCGCGGTGCGGGCGCGCGACTCGCCGGGGTCGACCTTGCCCTTGGGCAGGCTCCAGTCCCCGTGGTGGGGCCGGTGCACGACGGCGACCTCGGCGCCCGCCGCCGCGGGGCGCCAGAGCACCGCGCCGGCGGCGTGGATGCTCGGGGGGAGGTCCTCGTCGGTCCCGGGGGCGAACTGGATCTCCGTCACGGGCGGCTCATCCCTTGTCCTCGCGGCGCATCAGCAGCTGGGCCTGGTGGTCGCAGACCTGCATCCCGTCGGTGCCCTCCCCGGCCGCCACCGGCCACGGCGTCCACGACCCGTCCGGCGCCAGGCTCCAGCACCGGGTCGACGGGGCCGTCGCCGAGTCGAGGATCCCGTCGAGCTGGGCCACCAGCCGCGGGTCGGTGACCGGCACCAGTTCCTCGACGCGGCGGTCGAGGTTGCGGTGCATCATGTCGGCGCTGCCGATCCAGTGCTCGTCCGCCCCCACGAAGTGGAAGATCCGCGAGTGCTCGAGGAAGCGCCCGAGGATGGAGCGCACCCGGATGTTCTCCGAGAGCCCCGGCACGCCCGCCCGCAGCGCGCAGATGCCCCGCACGATGAGGTCGACCGGCACCCCCGCCTGGGAGGCGCGGTAGAGGGCGTCGATGACCTGCTCGTCGACCAGGCCGTTGACCTTGATCCGGACGCCCGACGACCACCCGGCCAGCGCCCGCTCCCGCTCGGTGTCGATGCGCTCGACCACCCCGCGGCGCACCCCGTAGGGCGCGACGAGCAGGCGGCGGTACTTGCGGCGGCGGGCGTAGCCGGTGAGGACGTTGAAGAGGTCGGTGAGGTCGGCGGCGATCGTCTCGTCCGCGGTGAACACGCCGATGTCCTCGTAGAGGCGGGCGGTCTTCGGGTTGTAGTTGCCGGTGCCCAGGTGGCAGTAGCGCCGGATCGTCGCGCCCTCCTGGCGCACCACCAGCAGCGCCTTGGCGTGGGTCTTGAGCCCGACGAGGCCGTAGACGACGTGCACCCCGGCGCGCTCCAGCGCCCGGGCCCAGTTGATGTTGGCGCGCTCGTCGAAGCGGGCCTTGATCTCGACGACCGCGACGACCTGCTTGCCCGCCTCGGCGGCCTCGATGAGCGCCTCGATGATCGGGGAGTCGCCCGAGGTGCGGTAGAGCGTCTGCTTGATCGCGAGGACCTTCGGGTCCGTCGCGGCCTGCTCGAGGAAGCGGTGCACGCTCGTGGAGAACGAGTCGTAGGGGTGGTGCACCATCACGTCGCCCTCGCGCAGCGTCGCGAAGACGCTCTTGGGGGTCTCGCCCTCGCTGAAGGCCGCGTGCGTGGCGGGCACGAACACCGGGTCCTTGAGCTCCGGGCGGCCCAGCGACATCAGCTCCATGAGGGCCGACAGGTCGAGGCGGCCGGGCACCTGCACGACGTCGTGCGGGTCGACGTCGAGCTCGCGCAGCAGCAGCTCGAGCATGTGCTCGCTCATCTCGTCGGTGATCTCGAGACGCACCGGCGGGCCGAAGCGGCGGCGGGCGAGCTCGCGCTCGAGGGCCTGCAGCAGGTCCTCGTCCCGGTCCTCCTCGACGTCGAGGTCGGCGTTGCGGGTCACGCGGAACACGTGGTGCTCGGCGACCTGCATGCCCTCGAAGAGCCGGTCGAGGTGCTCGGCGATGAGGTCCTCGATCGGCAGGAACCAGCAGCGCCGGTCGAGGTTGGTCCCGTCGTCGCCCTCCTCGGCGTCGCCACCGGGCTCCGGGCCGACCCGCACGAGGCGCGGCACGTTGTTCGGCACCTTCACGCGGGCGAAGTGCTCGATGCCGGTCTGCGGGTCGCGCACCGCGACCGCGAGGTTCAGCGACTGGTTCGAGATGTAGGGGAACGGGTGCGCCGGGTCGACCGCCAGCGGCGTGAGCACCGGGAACACCTGGGCGTCGAACCACGCGGAGAGGCGTTCCCGGGCGTCGGCGGTGACGCGGTCCCAGCCGATGACGTGGACCCCCGCCTCCTCGAGCGCGGGCCCGACGTCGGAGAGCCAGATCCGGGCGTGCTTCTCGGCGAGCTCCTGGTTGCGCGTGGCGATGCGGGCGAGCTGCTCGCGCGGGGTGAGCCCGTCGGCGCTGCGCACCGAGAGCCCGGTCTCCTCGCGCCGCTTCAGGCCCGCGACCCGCACCATGTAGAACTCGTCGAGGTTGGACGCGAAGATCGCGAGGAACTTGGCGCGCTCGAGCAGCGGCTGGCTGGGGTCCTCGGCGAGCGCGAGGACGCGGGCGTTGAACTCCAGCCACGACAGCTCGCGGTTGAGGTAGCGGTCCTCGGGGAGGTCCGCGGAGCCGTCGCTCGCCGGGGTCGCGGCCGCCGGCGCGAGCGGCAGGCGCCCCCGGCCGTCGCCGCCCCGGCTCTCCGGGGTCAGCCCGTCGGCCGGCGGCGCCGGGGGCGGCGGGCCCGGTTCGGTCGCCGTCGCGACGCCCGACGTGGCGTCGGCGCCGTCCTGCAGGGCCGTGTCCGCGCCACCGGGTTCCGAGTCGCTCACACCGGCCATTGTCCCGGGCGGCGGGCGGCCCGGCGAGTGCGACGAACGTCGCTCCCGGTGACCCGGCCCGGTCCGCGCCCGGGCGGGGCTCAGCGGCAGCCGGCGAGCGGGACGACGGGGACCGCGGCCGCGGGCCAGGCGCGGGTGGCGGCCCCGACGCCGAGGGCGCGGACCCGCTCGAGGTCGGCGGGGACGTCGACGTCGTGGCGCAGCCCCGGCCAGGCGCCGGACAGGGCCACGGCACCTGCGGCGGCGTGCGCCCGCGCCGACGCCGGGCCGAAGTGCGGGCCGCCGTGGCCCGGGCGGGCGAGCACGAGCAGCGTCGTGCCCTCCCCGGTGTGGTCCGCGACGTAGGCCGCGGGCGCGCCGTCGCCGAGCACCGCCAGCGCCCGGGCGAGCGCCTCGTCGAGCTCGGCCGGGCGCAGCGCCGGCAGGTCGCCGAGCAGGGCCGCGACCGGCACCGGGGCCTGCGCGGTCGCGCGGCCCGCGTCCCGCTGCAGGTGCTCGACGCCCGCGCGCACGGCCGCGTTGAGCCCGGCGCCCGGGTCGTCGACGACGACGGCGCGGGGCGTCCCCCGGTCATCGGCCACCGGACCGACCAGGGCGGCGGCGCGCGGTTCGGCGGTGACGACCGCGACGCGCCGCACCGAGGAGGCCAGGACCGCCGCGAGGGTGTCCGCGGCGAGCGCCAGCGCGAGGCCCGCGTGCGCGGCGGACCGGTCGGGGGCGGGGACGAGGCCGACCGTGGCCCCGACCAGCCGCGACTTCGCGCGCCGGAGCTCCTTGATGGGGACCACGAGGTCCACCGCGACGGTCATGGGGCCCAGTGTCCGCCCGTCGGCGCGCCGGGGCACGTGCCGCGTCCGCCCGGCGCGGTCGCCGGCCCGCGTCCCGTCGGTCCGGTCGGTCTGGACGGGCGATCACCGCGGCGGGAGACTGCGCGCTCGGGCCGGCACGGTCGGCGGCGAGGAGGACACCTTCAGTGGCGAAGCGCGGAGGCCGCGCGGTCGCGGCGGCGGCGGTGCCGGACGAGGTACGGCACCGGCGCCGTGAGCCGGGCGGACCGTGGGTCGCCCTCTCGGCGGCCGTCTTCTACCCGATCACCCTGCTGGTCGCCCGGCGCCGGATGGTCGGCCTGGAGCACGTCCCGGCGCAGGGCCCGGCGATGCTGGTGTGCAACCACGTCTCCTACCTCGACCCGGTCTACACCGCGGTCTTCGTCCACCGGGCCCGCCGGACCCCGCGGTTCCTCGCGAAGGACTCGCTGTGGAAGGTGCCGGTGTTCGGCCGGATCATGGCCGGCGCCCGCCAGATCCCGGTGTCGCGCGGCTCGCGGGACGCCGGGGCCAGCATCGAGGCGGCCCGGCGGGCGTTCGCCGACGACGGCGTGGTCGTCATCTACCCCGAGGGCACGATCACGCGGGACCCCGCCGGGTGGCCGATGGAGGCGCGGTCCGGCGCCGCGCGCCTCGCCCTCGCGAGCGAGGTCCCGGTGATCCCGACGGTGCACTGGGGCACGCTGGCGATCTACGACCACTACCGCAGGCGGGTCCGGCCCTCGCCCTTCGGCGCCACCGTGACGGTGCGCGCCGGTGCCCCGATCGACCTGTCCGACCTGCGGGCGCGCGTGGGGGAGAAGGGCCCGGGGGCGGCGCTGCTGCGCGAGACGACCGCGCGGATGATGACCGCCGTGCGCGAGCTGCTGGAGGACGTCCGGGGCGAGTCGGCCCCGCACGAGGGCCCGGACGACCGGCCGGGGACGGTCGGATGAGCCGCTACGCCGTGCTGGGGGCCGGGTCGTGGGGCACCACGTTCGCGAAGGTGCTCGCGGACGCGGGGACCGACGTGACCCTGTGGGCGCGTCGCCAGGAGGTCGCCGACGCGATCGAGAAGGACCACGCCAACCCGGAGTACCTGCCCGACATCGCCCTGCCCGAGGCGCTGCGGGCGACCCACGACGCCGAGGCCGCCCTCGACGGCGTCACCGCGGTCGTCCTCGCCATCCCGGCCCAGAAGCTGCGCAGCCACCTCGAGGACTGGCGCTCGGCGCTCCCGCCCGACGCCACCGTGGTCAGCCTGGCCAAGGGCGTCGAGATGGGCACGCTCAAGCGGATGAGCGAGGTCGTCGCGGACGCCGGCGCGGTGGACCCCGGCCGCATCGCCGTGGTCAGCGGGCCGAACCTCGCCGGCGAGATCGCCGCCGAGCAGCCCACGGCCACCGTCGTCGCCTGCTCCGACCACGACCGCGCCGTCGCCGTCCAGCACGCCTGCTCGACGGGGTACTTCAAGCCCTACACGAACGTCGACGTCATCGGCTGCGAGCTCGGCGGGCGCGTGCAAGAACGTCATCGCCCTGGCCTGCGGGATGGCGGCGGGGCTGGGCTACGGCGACAACACCACGGCCTCGCTCATCACCCGCGGGCTCGCCGAGATCTCCCGGCTCACCGTCGCGCTGGGCGGCCAGGCGCTCACCCTCGCCGGCCTCGCCGGGATGGGCGACCTCGTCGCGACGTGCTCCTCGCCGCTGTCGCGCAACCGGCGCTTCGGGGCCTCCCTGGGCGCGGGGATGTCGGTCGCCGAGGCCGAGGAGGCCAACCACGGCCAGGTCGCCGAGGGCGTCAAGTCCTGCGAGGCGATCGGGGAGCTGGCCCGCCGTCACGACGGTGGACACCCCGATCGTGGACGCGGTGCGCCGGGTGTGTGCGGGAGACGTGTCGGCGGGTGACGTCGGTGACGAGCTGATCAACCGTGAACGCAAGCCGGAGTGACGTCGCGCCGCTGCTCCGTGTACGACCGGTGAGGGTCGGGTTTCGCGCCGCCGCGGACGAGGAAATCCCGGCCCCGTGGACGTGCAGCAGCGGACGGGGCCTCGGCCGGGCCTGACCCTGAGCGCCCCCGCCACCCGCGCGGCGGCCTCCACGATCCGGCGCGGGTTCCACGACTGGCTCGACCGACCTGGCCGACCCGGACGCGGTCGACGACCTCACGCTCGCCGTCTACGAGGCCCTGGCCAACGTCGTCGACCACGCCTACGCCGCATCGGCGCGCCCGCGGCGAGATGCGGCTGTGGGCCGCGGTGTCGCCGCCGCTCGCGCGGGGCCGGGACCTCGTCGTCACGATCGCCGACGACGGGACGTGGCGCCGCCCGCAGGACCCCGGCTGGCGCGGCCGCGGGCTGGGGCTCATGCACACCCTCGCCGACGCCTCCGTGACCTCCGGCGCGGCCGGGACGACGGTGGCGCTGCGCCGGCGGGTCGCGCCTGCCCCGGCGGTGCTCGTCCCGGCCTGAGCCCCACAGACGTCGGAAGAGTCTCCCTATCGGCGCGCTCCCCTTCCCTGGACGTCAGGAAACCGACGTCGATCACCGCCGTCGATCACCCCGCCCACGCCCGGACGTGCTCCGGGACGGCGACGTCCTCGGGGAGCGCCGGGCACGTCTCCGGCGCCCCGAGGACGGTGCTGACCGGCACCACCCCGGCCCAGCGCCGGTCCCCGGCCGCGACCGCCTCGGGGTCCCCCGGCGGGCCCTGGCGGACCTTGACGCTCGCCTCGTCGAGCGGCAGGGCGAGCACCGCGGTCGCGGCGGCCTCCCGCCGGTCGGGGCGCCGCGCGTGGTCCCACTGGCCCGGCGTGAGGTGCTCGACGACGGCCTCCAGCGCGCGGAGCTGCTCCTCGGGGTCGGTCACCCGGCGGGCGCGACCCCGGACGACGGCGCTGCGGTAGTTCGCCGAGTGGGCGAACACGCTGCGGGCCAGCACGAGCCCGTCGAGCAGCGTGACGGTCAGGCACACGTCGCGGTCGGCGGCGAGGCTCGCGGCCCCCGTCGACCCGTGCACGTAGACGACCTCGCCGATGCGCGCGTGCATCGTCGGGAGCACCAGCGGCGTGCCGTCGTCGTCGACGAGCCCGAGGTGGCAGACGAGGGCCTCGTCGAGCACGGCGTGCAGGAGCGCGCGGTCGTCGGCCTGGCGTTCGCGCTTGCGGCGGAGCTGGGTGCGTGGGGTGGCGGAGAGGGTCACGCCCTCGATGATCGGCGCGGCGGGTGGCATGCTGCGAGAGCCATTTCCGCGTCGATCGAGGAGGCCACTCGTGGCGGGTCCGGTGTCGTCGGTCGTGGTGGGCCTGGACCGCGGGGCGGGCGTGCCGCTGGCCGTCCAGCTCGCCGACGCGCTGCGCCGGGCCGCGCTCGACGGGCGGCTGCGCCCGGGGGACCGGGTCCCGGCGACGCGGGTGCTGGCGCGCGAGCTGGGGGTGAGCCGCACGGTCACCAGCGCGGCGTACGACCAGCTGGTGGCCGAGGGCTGGCTCGGCGCCCGGCACGGGTCGGGGACGGTCGTGACGGCGGCGCCCCCGGGACCGGCCGGTCCGCACGGCAGCAACGGCACCCCATCGGCGCGCTCGGTTGCCCTATCGGCGTGCTCAGTTGCATCGCCGTCGCCCGACGCCAGGACGGCGCCGTTCGTACCTCCGTCGACCGACCTCCGCCCCGGCGCGCCCTGCCTCGAGGTGCTCGACACCGCGGCGTGGCGACGGGCCTGGCGCCGCGCGGGCGACCTCGACCCGGCCGCGCGTCCCGAGCACGCCGGCGCGGACGCCTTCCGGGTCGCCGTCGCCGAGCACCTGCTGCGCCACCGGGGGATCACCGCCGGCGCCGGGGGAGTGCTGGCCACCGCGGGGACGACCGCGGGCTTCGCCGAGCTCCTCGCCGTCCTGGGCGCGGCGAGAAGGGGCGGCCGCTGCGCGTCGGGGTCGAGGACCCGGGCTACCGCCGCGCGGTCGGGGTCGTCCGGGCCGCGGGCCACGAGGTCGTCGGGCTCGCGGTCGACGCCGACGGGCTCGTCGTCGACGCCGTCCCGCCCGGGCTCGACGTCGTCTACGCCAGCCCCGCGCACCAGTACCCCCTCGGCGGCCGGCTGCCCGTGGCCCGGCGCGGCGAGCTCGCCCGGCGGGCCCGCGCGGACGGGTTCGTCGTGGTGGAGGACGACTACGACGGCGAGCTGCGCTACGACGTCGCGCCGCTGCCGGTGCTCGCCGCGCTCGCGCCCGACGTCGTCGTGCACCTCGGCACCGCGAGCAAGATCGCGACGCCGACGCTCGGCGTGGGCTGGATGGTGGCCCCGCCGCCGCTGCGCGAGGCCGTGCTGGACGCCCGGCGGGCGACCGGCATCCGGCCCGCGCCCGCCGGGCAGGCGGTGCTGGCGGCGTGGGCCGCCGACGGCGCGCTGGGCCGCCACCTCGCGCGGCTGCGACGCGAGCTGGGGGCGCGACGGGCGCTCGTCGTGGCCGCCGTCGGCGAGGCCGGGCACGGCGTCGTCGGGGACCGGGCGGGCGCCCACCTCGTGGTGCCGCTGGCCTCGGCGGACGACGAGCGGACGGTGGTGGCGCGGGCCGCGGCGGCCGGCCTGCGCGTCGACGGGCTCGCCGCGCACCGCGCCGGCCCACCCGACGCGGGGTCGCCGACCCCCCACGGCGTCCTCGTCGGGTGGGCCGCGCCGCCGCGCGCGGAGCTCGTCGACGCGCTGGCGCGGTGGCGGAGCGGTGCTCGCCGGGGTCCCCGGCACGCCGCGCGGGGACGGCCCGGGGCCCGCGTAGGCTCCGCCCGCATGGGAGCACCCGGACGGCGCCCGACGCTGCTGGTCCTCTTCGGCGGCCGGTCGGGCGAGCACTCCGTGTCCTGCGTCTCGGCGGGCGGGGTGCTGGACAACCTCGACCTCGACCGGTTCGACGTCGTGCCCGTGGGCATCACGCGCGCCGGCGAGTGGCTCGCCACCGGTGACGACACCTCGCGGTGGCGGCTGCACGGGCGCGAGCTCCCCGAGGTCACGCCGGACGCGGGCGAGCCCGTGGCGCTGCTGGGCGACCCCACCCGCCGCGAGCTGATCAGCCTCGCCGACGGGCGCCGGGGCGCGGTGCTCGCGACGGTCGACGCCGTCTTCCCCGTCCTGCACGGCCCGGCCGGCGAGGACGGCGAGATCCAGGGCCTCCTCGAGACCGCGGGCATCCCCTACGTCGGCGCCGGGGTCTGCGCCAGCGCCGCCTCGATGGACAAGGTCGTGACGAAGGCGCTGCTGCGCGACGCCGGGCTGGGCGTCGGCGACGCCGTCGCGCTCGACCGCACCGCGACCGACCTCACCCCGGCCGAGCGCGACCGGCTCGGCCTGCCCGTGTTCGTCAAGCCCTCCCGCGCGGGCTCGTCGGTCGGCATCCGCCGGGTCACCGCCTGGGAGGACGTCCCCGACGCCGTGGCGTTCGCCCGCCGCAGCGACCCGAAGGTGCTCGTCGAGGCCGCCGTCGTCGGGCGCGAGATCGAGTGCGGCGTGCTGCAGTTCCCCGACGGCCGGGTCGAGGCGAGCCTCCCCGCCGAGATCCGGCTGGGGAGCCCCGACGACTGGTACGACTTCGAGACCAAGTACCTCGACGACGCCTGCGAGCTCGACGTCCCCGCCAAGCTCGACGACGCCGTCGCCGAGGCCGTCCGCGAGCAGGCGGTGCGGGTGTTCCGCACGCTGGACTGCGCCGGGCTCGCGCGGGTCGACTTCTTCGTCGCCGACGACGGCCGGGTGCTGGTCAACGAGCTGAACACGATGCCGGGGTTCACGGCCACCTCGCTCTACCCGCGGATGTGGGGGACCACCGGCGTCGACTACCCGACGCTGCTCACGACGCTCGTCGAGACCGCCCTCGCCCACGGCACCGGTGTCCGCTGAGCGCGGGGTGGCCGGGTCGTCAGCGGGTCGGGGCGGGCGCGGGCGGCGTCGAGTCCCGGCTCACCAGGGTGATCTTGACGCCGCGCGAGACGTCCTGGATCGCGCCGCTGCCGATGCCGTCGGGGAGCGTCAGCCCGACGTACACCGCGCGGTCGGCCGTCACCCACGTCGTCGCGCCGGCGCCGGGGATGCTCGAACCAGGCGACGCCGTCGACGTCGAGCAGCGGGCTCGTCGGGCCCAGCTCGGGCGGGGCCGCCAGGCCGCAGCGCAGCACCACCGGCTGGTCCTCGGGCCGCCCCGACGCCTCCTTCTCCCCGCCCCACGCCACGGTCCCGGCGGGCACCGGGTCGGCGAGCGCCCGGCGGGGCAGCAGCCCGTCCCCGGTGTTGATGTCCCCCGGGAGCCCCGAGAGCAGCCGCGAGCAGTCGGCGGACGCGGCCGCGGGGACCGGCACCGCCCCGAGCGCGAGGGGGCCGGTCGCGGGGTCGGGGTCGGTCTGGCGGCCGAGGACCTGCGAGGCGATCAGGACGCCGATCACGAGCAGGACGGGCAGCGCGAGCGCCACCCCGATGAGGACCCGCGGGAGGGTGCGGTCGAGCTCGGGAGCGCGTGGGGGTGACACCGCGGCCGCGGGATCAGGCCGTGGCGGACGGAGCCGTCGCCGAGACCACCGGGCAGGTCAGGGTGCGCGTGATGCCGGGGACCTTCTGCACGGCGGCGACGACCTGCTCGCCGAGCGCGGCCACGTCGGGCGCCTCGACGTGCACGATGACGTCGTAGGGCCCGGTCACGTCCTCCGCCCGGGAGACGCCCTCGAGCCCGGCCACCTCCGACGCGACCGCGGCAGCTCGGCCCACCTCGGTCTGGATCAGGATGTAGGCCTGGACCACGGACGGGCCTCCTCGGGGAGCGGGCACGCCCCTCCGCCAGGGGTGTGCACGGGACGTGACGCGAACCGTCGGAACCTACCCCAGGGAGTCGCCGGGTGAGCCGGACGGGAGACGCGTCACGGGTCGCCCGCACCGTGGCCGACGTCGGCGAGTTCGGGGTGATCGACCGCATCACCGCCGACCGTCCCCAGCCCGAGGGGACGCTGCTCGGACCGGGGGACGACGCGGCGGTGGTGGCGGCCCCGGACGGCCGCGTCGTGGCCACCGTCGACACCCTGGTGCAGGGCGTGCACTTCCGGCTGGACTGGTCAGGCCCCGAGCAGGTCGGACGCAAGGCCGTGGCGGCGAACCTCGCCGACGTCGCGGCGATGGGCGCCGTCCCGACGGGGCTGCTGCTCTCGCTGGCCTGCCCGTCCTCGACCCCGACCGACGTCGTCGACGGCCTCGCGTCCGGCATCTGGGACGCGGCGTCCGAGGCGGGGATCGGCGTGGTGGGCGGGGACACGGTCTCGGCCGAGCAGATCGTGGTGACCATCACGGCGCTGGGCGACCTGCAGGGCCGCGAGCCGGTGCGGCGCTCGGGGGCGAAGGTCGGGAACGTGGTGGCCGTGCGCGGGGTGCTCGGCTGGTCGGCGGCCGGCATGGAGGTGCTGCGCCGCGGCTTCCGCTCGCCGGTCGCGATGGTGGCCGCGCACCGCACGCCGCGGCCGCCGTTCACCGAGGGGCCGGTGGCCGCCCGGGCCGGGGCCACCGCGATGGTCGACACCTCCGACGGGCTGCTCGCCGACCTCGGGCACATCGCGACGGCCTCGCGGGTCCGGATCGACGTGCGCTCGGACCTCGTGCCCGTGGCCGGCAAGCTCCGCGACGTCGCGTCCGCGCTGGGCCGCGACGCCCTGACGTGGGCCCTCACCGGTGGCGAGGACCACGCCCTGGTCGCCTGCTTCCCGAACGAGGACGCCGTCCCCGAGGGCTGGGACGTGTTCGCCGACGTCCGCCTGGGCAGCGGGGTGAGCGTCGACGCCGACCGCTGGGGCGGGGCGGGCGACCCCGGCTGGCGGCACTGGCGCTGAGTCGTCGCTACATCCCCGGCGGCCGCACCCCGCGGATCGAGGCGTCGATCAGCTGCACGGGGTGCAGCATCGGCAGCTCGCCCTCGAGGTACTTGCGGATCTGCAGGAGACAGCCCGGGTTCGCGGTGACCAGCACGTCCGCGCCCGTGCCCCGGATGTTGTCGGCCTTGCGGCGGCCGAGGTCGCCGGCCGCCTCGGGCTGGAGCATGTTGTAGATCCCCGCCGAACCGCAGCAGATCTCCGCCTCCGGGAGCTCCGCGAGCGTCCACGCCCGGGATCGAGCGCAGGATCGTCCGTGGCTGCGTCCCGGATCTTCTGGGCGTGCCCGAGGTGGCACGCGTCGTGGTAGACCACGGTCGCGTCGACCCGGTGCCGCGGCGCCCGGGAGTCCTCGAGGGCGTCCGCGAGCACCTCGGAGACGTCGCGGACCTTCGCCGAGAAGCGCCGCCGCCCGGTCCGCCCACGCCGGGTCGTCCGCGAGCAGCTCGCCGTACTCCTTCATCGACGAGCCGCAGCCGGCGACGTTCACCGCGATCACGTCGACCCCGGCCCGCTCGAACACGGCGATCAGCGCCTTGGCGCGCTCGATCGACTCCTCCTCGCGCCCGGCGTGCAGCCCGAGGGCCCCGCAGCAGCCCTGCTCGCGGGGGGCCACCACGTCGTAGCCCTCGGCGGCCAGCACCCGCACCGTCGCGAGGTTGACCTGGTGGAAGAACACGTCCTGCACGCAGCCGACGAGCATGCCGACCCGCCCGCGCTTCGGGTGGGTGGGGGTGCACACGGCGGGTGTCAGGGCCGGGGTCCGCGCGAACGCGTCGCGCACCGACACCGGGGGCAGCAGCGACTCCATCGCCACCAGCCGCTCGAGGCGGCGCGGCAGCCGGGCCAGCAGGCGGTCCATGCTCTTCGGCCGCAGCTTCTGGTACAGCGCGCCGCCGAGCGAGGCGGCCCGCAGCCGGCGCCGGTAGGGGAACAGCGTGAAGATCGCCTCGCGGAACAGCCGGTCGGACCGCGAGCGCGACACGTTGCGCTCGATCTGGGGGCGGGTGGCCTCGAGCAGGCGGTCGTACTGCACCCCCGACGGGCACGCGGTCACGCACGCCATGCAGCCCAGGCAGCGGTCGATGTGCGTCGTGAACGCGCCCTCGAGCGGGATCTCCCCGTTCTCGGCCATCTGCATCAGGTAGATGCGCCCACGCGGCGAATCCATCTCCTCGCCCCACAGCGCGTAGGTGGGGCAGGTCGGCAGGCAGAAGCCGCAGTGCACGCAGTCGTCGAGCAGCTCCTGTGCCGGCGGGTGGTGGTCGTCGAACGAGCCGGGCCCGCCCGAAGATGCAGCGCCGCCGAGGACGTCGGCGCGCTCCGGCGCGGCCTTCTCCCCGCGCTCGGAGGTGTAGTCGGGGGAGGGGCCGGTCTCCCGGGTGGGCGGCTGGGTGTCGGTCATGCGGTCACTCCCACGGACGCGGCGGGCAGGGGCAGCCAGGGCGCGAGGCGCCCGCGGCCGAAGCGCTGGTCGGGGTCGACGGACGTGGCGACGAGCCGCAGCAGGGCCGCCGACGCCGGCTCGGGACCGAATGCGGGCAGGTCCGCCCCGGCGGGACGCTGGCGCAGCGTCGAGGTGCCGCGGGCGTCGGCGACGCGGCGGTGGGCGGCCGCGACGACGTCGGTCTCGGCGGGCAGGGCGACGGTCGCGATGCCGGTGCGGGGGGACACGGTGACCTCGGTGAGCCCGCCGCTGTCGGTCTCGAGTCCCGTCGAGCACCCCGGGCAGCGACGCCGGGAGCACCCCGAACCGCAGCACGGCACGGCCCTCGGGCCGGCTGCGCACCGCAGCGGCGTGGGCCTCCCACGCCGCCGTCGCGTCGTCGGGTGCGAGCAGGTCGGCCCCGCCGCCGAGGGTCTCGACGAGCCGTCGCGCCCGGGCCTCCGCGCCGCGCTCGGAACCCTCGACGAGGCTCAGCAGCCGCCCGTCGTGCCACGCGACGGCGACGGCCTCGACCGGGCTGTCGGCGACGCGGCGGGCGAGGTCGGTCATCGCCGCTGCGGTCGCAGGGCACGGCGATGGTGGCGGTCACCTGCGGGGCGGGGTGCAGGCGCAGGACCAGGGCCGCGAGGACCCCGAGCGTGCCGTGGGCGCCGTGCAGCAGCTTCGTGAGGTCGTAGCCCGCGACGTTCTTGATGACGTGGCCGCCGGAGCGGGCGACGGTGCCGTCGCCCAGGACGATGGTCGCGCCGATGACGACGTCGCGCAGCGAGCCGTACTGCAGCGATCGGGGGCCGGAATCGGCGGTGGCGAACAGCCCGCCGAGGGTGGCGCCGTCGGCCTCCCGCGCGGGGTCGACGGCGACCCGCTGGTGGTGCTCGCCGAGCTGGGACTGCAGGTCGGCGAAGCGCGTGCCCGCCCACACCTCGGCGGTCATGTCGCCGGGGTTGTGGGTGACGATCCCGGAGAGCCCGGTGGTGGACAGCACGGTGTCGGCCGGGGCGGGCGTCCCCGCCCAGTCGTGCGCCGTCCCGGCGCCGGCGACGCGGATCGTGCCCGGGCGGTCGAGGACGGCCCCGCGCAGCTCCTCGAGCGAGGTCGGGGTGACGGTGGTGGGTCCGGGAGTGGTCACAGGCGCTCGATCACTCCGGCTCTCCTCGAGGGGGTGGGGGCGGTACGGCCCGGGCCGCTCGCCGCAGAGCCGGGGCGTCGGGAAGAGCTTGCCCGGGTTGCAGCGGGAGTCGGGGTCGAACCCGAGGCGCACGCGGTGCATGACGTCGAGGTCGTCCTCGGAGAACATCCGCGGCATCGAGCACGCCTTGTCGGTGCCGATGCCGTGCTCGCCCGACAGCGACCCGCCCAGCTCCACGCACAGCTCGGCGATCCGGGTGGAGAGCTCCTCCGCCGCGTCGTGCTCGCCCGCGGCCTCCGAGTAGAGCACCAGGGGGTGCAGGTTGCCGTCGCCCGCGTGGAAGACGTTGGCGACGCGCAGCCCGGCGTCGCGACCCATCTCCGCGATGCGCGTGAGCACCTCGGCCAGCCGCGTCCGCGGGACGACGCCGTCCTGGACGATGTAGTCGGGACTGATCCGCCCGACCGCGGCGAACGCCGCCTTGCGCCCCTTCCACACCCGCGCGCGCTCCTCGGCCTCGGTGGGCACGTGCAGCCGGGTGGCGCCGTGGCGCTCGCAGATGGCGGTGACGTGCTCGAACTCGGCCTCGACCTCGTCAGCCGGGCCGTCCAGCTCGACGATCAGCGCCGCGGGGGCGTCGACGGTCAGCCCGGCGCCCGTCGCGGCCTCGGCGGCCTCCATGGCGAGCGAGTCCATCATCTCCACCGCGGCGGGGATGATGGCCGCCTCGACGATGTCGCCGACGACGTCGCCCGCGGCCTCGATCGACGGGAAGTCCGCGAGCAGGGTGCGCACCGTCTCCGGCGTCTGCAGCAGCCGGACGGTGACCTTGGTGCAGATGCCGAGCGTGCCCTCCGACCCGATGAACAGCCCGCGCAGGTCCGGCCCCGCCTGCTCGCCGGTGGGCCCGCCGAGGGTGACCACCGAGCCGTCGGCGAGCACGACCTCCATCTCCAGCACGTGGTTGGTGGTGAAGCCGTACTTCAGGCAGTGGGCGCCGCCCGAGTTCTCCGCGACGTTGCCGCCGATGGTGCAGACCTGCTGGCTCGACGGGTCCGGTGCGTAGTAGAGCCCGTGCGGCGACGCGGCCCGGGTGATGTCGAGGTTGAACACGCCCGGCTCGAGGACCGCGCGCCGGTTCGCCACGTCGATCTCGAGGATCCGGCGCAGCTTCTGCAGCGAGATGACGACGCCGTCGGCCACCGGCAGCGCGCCGCCCGACAGCCCGGTCCCCGCGCCGCGGGCCACGAACGGCACCCCGTGACGGGCGCAGATCCGGACGCAGGTCGGCCACCTCGTCGGCGTCCCGCGGCAGCACCACCACCGCGGGGATCTGGCGGAACCCGGTGAGCCCGTCGCACTCGTAGCTGCGCAGGCCCACCTCGTCGGTGATCACCAGGTCCCCGGGCAGCACCTGGCGGAACTCCCGCGCGAGGCCCGGGCCCACCGGCGCGGGCCGCTCCGCCACCGCGGGCGCGCGGTCGCCGCCACCCGGGGCCTCCATCGTCCGCTCCGGCATCACGCGCCCCTTCCGGTGGTGTGCTCTGAATCCTCGCGCGTGGTGCGGACGACCGCCACCAGACGCCGCGGATCGGACAGGTCGTCGAACACGTGCTCGGCGCCGGCGGCGTGCAGGTCCTCGCGCGAGGACCACCCGGTGGCGACCCCCACCGCGACCGCCCCGGCGGCGTGGGCGGCCTCGACGTCGCGCGGGGTGTCGCCGACGACGACCAGCGCCACGGGCCGCCCGTGGTGGGCCTCGAGCGCGGCGCGGGCGGCGTGCACCAGGGTCGAGCGGGGGCCGCCCAGGTGGCCGTACGCGCCGCGGTCGAGATCCAGCGACGCGTGCGGCGCGAGTCCGGCCGCGCGCAGCTTGGCCTCGGCCCCGGCGCGCACGTTGCCGGTGACCACGACCTGGGTGACGCCCGGCTCGGCGGCCAGCGCGGCGACGGTCTCGGGCACGCCCGGCAACGCCGTGGTCACCGCGCCGAGCTCCTCGTCGCGGCCGGCCCACTGCGCGGTCACCGCGTCCGCGAACGCGATCCCGTACTCCTCGCCGCGGGCGTGCAGGGCCGCGGCGTCGCCGGGGGGCAGCAGGTCGCGGTAGGCCTCGGCGACGAGGCGGTCGGTCAGCCCGCCCATCGCGACGCCCTCCGGGGCGACCAGGCCGGTGACCTCGGTGAACGCCCGGCGCAGCACGTCGCCGCCGACGAGCCCGGCACGCAGCAACGTGCCGTCGAGGTCCCAGCACACCGCGACCTGCCCCGTCACCGCCGTGTCCCCTCGAACACGTGCTCGGTGGCCGGGACGTCGGCCGGGGCGACGCCGGTCAGTTGGTCGCCGATGCGCCGGGCCGCGTCGCGCAGGAGGGCGCCCACCACGTCGGTGCGGTCCGGGGAGAGCCGCGCCGCCGGCCCGGACACCGACACCGCGCTCGGTGTCGGCGCGTCCGGCACCGGCTGCAGCGACTGCACGGGCAGACCGGCCGACGGTTCCGGCATGACGGGCCTCCACCCTGGCTATCCCTGCCCCGCTCTCGGCGACGAAGACCAGGAAAGCACGCGGACGACGACGTCGAGTTCCTCGACCCTGCCCGCGTACGAGCTGATCGACCGAGGTGACGGTGGCGCCGGACCCGACCCGGGGACCACGCGGACTGCGGTTCGCGAGCGCGGCGTACGACGACCCGGAGACCGTCCGGTTCGTCGACGCCGTGCAGGCGTTCTACGTCGAGCGCTACGGCGGCGTCGACCGCACCCCGGTGGATGCCGCCGAGTTCGCGCCGCCGCGCGGGCTGTTCCTCCTCGGACGCCTGCCCGGTGCCGGCGCCGTCTGCTGCGGCGGGTGGCGCCGCCACACCGCGGCCTCCATCGCGCCCGAGGACCGCGACGCGCTGCGACCCGGCGACGCCGAGGTCAAGCGGATGTGGGTCGACCCCGCGCACCGGCGTCGCGGGCTCGCGCGCGCCCTGCTCGCCGAGCTCGAGCGGACGGCCGCGGCCGCCGGCTGCTGCCGAACCGTCCTCGAGACCGGCGCGGCGCAGCCGGAGGCCGAGGCGTTCTACCGCGAGGTCGGCTACGCGGTCGTCCCGCGCTTCGGGGTGTACCGCGGGGAGCCCGGATGCCTCTGCCTCGCCCGTGACCTGACCGGGTGCGGCGACCCGTTAGCGTGAGTGCCCGTGCTGACCTCCGCCCGGCTCCGGGCCTGCTGATGGCGCGCCCGCTCGCGGAGACCGTCGAGGCCGGCTGGGCGGAGGCCCTGGCCCCCGTCGCGGAGGACGTCGCGGCGATGGGCGACTTCCTGCGCGCCGAGATCGCCGCCGGCCGGACCTACCTGCCCGCCGGGCCGAACGTGCTGCGGGCGTTCTCCCAGCCCTTCGACCAGGTGCGGGTCCTCGTCGTCGGCCAGGACCCCTACCCGACGCCCGGGCACGCCGTCGGGCTCTCGTTCTCGGTCGCGCCGGACGTGCGTCCGCTGCCCAAGAGCCTGCAGAACATCTTCCGCGAGTACGGCGAGGACCTCGGCCACCCGCCGCCCGCCACCGGCGACCTCTCGCCGTGGGCGGCCCAGGGCGTGCTGCTGCTCAACCGCGTGCTCACCGTCGCGCCCGGCGCGCCCGGCTCCCACCGCAACAAGGGCTGGGAGAAGGTCACCGAGCAGGCCATCCGGGCCCTCGTCGAGCGCATCGACCAGCCGCTGGTGGCGATCCTCTGGGGCCGCGACGCCCGCTCGCTCGCCCCGCTGCTCGGGGAGGACGTGCCGACCGTCGAGTCGGCGCACCCGAGCCCGATGTCGGCCGCGGGCGGGTTCTTCGGCTCGCGCCCCTTCAGCCGCGTCAACGAGTTCCTCGAGGAGCTCGGCGACGAGCCGGTGGACTGGCGCCTGCCCTGAGGCGCGGCGGCGCGGTCCCGTCCCTGGTGATCAGGGGTACTGGGGGCAGGTTCCGGGCCGGCTGATCGTGCGCGGTGTACCCCTCGTGGAGACAGGTGCCCCGTCCCTGGTGATCAGGGGTACTGGGGGCAGGTTCCGGGCCGGCCGATCCTGCGCGGTGTACCCCTCATGGGTGGCACGGGCCGAGCCACGGACCGGGATGTCAGCGACGCGTCCCGAAACCGCGCCGCGCCCGCCGGTGCGGCGCGAACATGCTCCACCCCTGGATGGGAGTGGTCCCCGGACGGTGCCGGCCGCCGGCCTCGACGCGACGCCGGGCACGGACCAGGGCGAGCAGCCGGGCGAAGGGCCGACGGCGTCGGCGGCCGAGCACCGGGAGCGCCCGCTCGGCCGGGGCCCGGAGCTCCACCGCCCCCGATTGGCGCGACGGGGCCGGCGCGACGGCCACAGCACCCGCCGCCGGCGCGGCAGCCGCCTGTGGGGCCGGACCCCCGGCGAGGCGGTCCGCCTCCTCCGGACTCACGCGCTGGGAGACGACCCGCAGCGGCACCGGCGCGGGCCGGCGATGGACGGTGCGGGGGGCACGCGGCAGACGGGGCTCGGCCGCGGACGGAGCGTCCGGTCGGCTCACCACGTCCCCCGTTCGTCGAAGATCGGATGCGGTCGCGCTCGCTCGATCCTCACCTACGTACCGTGCAGGCGCAAGAACGACCGCATGTGCGTCTGCTGCCGTCGGGCGTTGCGGTCGTCCGGGGGAGGGGAAGACATGCGCTGGACGACGAGCGGTGCCGGGATCGACACGGCGCGGCTGCCCGACGGCGGCCTCGCGGTCCGCGCCGCGGGCGACGTCGACGGACCGGTGCTGCGCTACACCCGCGCGGAGATCGACGCGTTCGTGCGCGGGACGAAGGACGGCGAGTTCGACGACCTCGCCGGGTCGTGCGGGGGTCCGGCGGCACCCTGACCCCGGACACACCTCGGGCCCGGCACGCGGCCGGGCCCGGGAAGCGTCCGTGGTCCGGCGCTCAGGCCGGACGAGAGATCAGGCGCGGCTGACCTTGCCGGCCTTCAGGCAGGACGTGCACACGTTCATGCGCGTCCGGTTCCCCTTGCCCACGCGGGCGTGGACGGTCTGCACGTTCGGGTTCCACCGGCGGTTGGTCCGGCGGTGGGAGTGCGAGACCGACTTCCCGAACCCGGGGCTCTTCGCGCACACGTCGCACACCGCAGCCACTTCGAACACCTCTCGACATCGCCGGTCATCGAGCGCGCGGCCGACCACCCGCCGCGCGACAGGTCCCCAGCGTAACCGAGCCGCGCGCCCACCCTCCCCGGCGGGGTGTCCCCGCCGCGCGAGCGACGGCGCTGTCGGTGGGGGATGAGAACCTTCACCCCGTGGTGGACATGGACTCCCCGCTCGCGGAGGCCCTCGGCGGGCGCTCGGCGGCCGCGTTGCGCAAGCACCTCGACATGAACACGGTCGGGGACCTCCTGCGCCACCTGCCGCGCAAGTACCAGCTGGTGAACGACCTCGGGGCCATGGACCCGCGCGAGCTGCGTGAGGGCACCTACGTCACCGTCGTCGCCGAGGTGGAGCGCGTGACCCACCAGCGGCGTCCGCGCCGGGGCGGCCGGGGGCTGCTGGACATCACGTCGATGCAGATCTCGGTGGGGTCGATCGAGCTCGGGGTCACCTTCTTCAACCAGGCGTGGCGGCACCTGCAGATGCCCCGGGGCACCCGCGCGATGTTCGCCGGCAAGCTCGAGCGCTTCCAGGGGCGATGGGTCCTCGGTACCCCGCAGGCGCGCAAGATCCGGGCCGAGGGCGGGGCCGACGAGGACGGTGCCGACGGCGAGTCGCTCAAACTGCCGCCCGTCACCCCGATCTACCCGGCGACGCGGAACGTGCAGACCTGGGACCTGCTCGCCGCGGTCCGCCAGACCCTCGAGGTGTTCGACGACCCGCTGGACCCGGTGCCCGAGGAGATCCGCCGCCGCCACGGGCTCGTCGGACTCGGGCGGGCGCTGCGCGACATCCACCTGCCGGCCACCCTCGAGGCCACGGTCCCCGCGATGCGCCGGCTCACGTGGGACGAGGCACTGGCCCTCCAGCTGGTGCTCCAGGGCGAGAAGCTCGTGGCGTCCGACCGGCCGGCTCCGCCGTGCCCCCGCGTCGAGGACGGGCTCGCCGCCGCGTTCGACGCCCGCCTGCCCTTCGCGCTGACCGCCGGGCAGCAGAAGGTCGGGGCCGACCTCTCCGAGGCGCTGGCCACGACGCGGCCCCTCAACCGGCTGCTGCAGGGCGACGTCGGGTCGGGCAAGACGGTGGTGGCCCTGCGGGCGATGCTGCAGGTCGTCGACGCCGGGCGGCAGACCGTCCTGCTCGCGCCCACCGAGGTGCTGGCGGCGCAGCACGCGCGGTCGCTGCGCGCGATGCTCGGACCGCTCGCCCGGGCGGGGGAGCCCGCTGCGCTCTTCGCCGACGACGGCGGGACCGGACCCGTCGAGCTCCTCGACACGAGTGACCGGGCGACGCGGATCGTGCTCCTCACCGGCTCACTGTCGGCCAAGGAGCGCCGCGCGGCCCTGCTCGACGTCCAGTCCGGCACGGCCGGGATCGTCGTCGGGACCCACGCCGTGATCCAGGAGGGCGTCGGCTTCGCCGACCTCGGCCTGGTCGTCGTGGACGAGCAGCACCGGTTCGGCGTCCGCCAGCGGGACGAGCTGCGCTCGCGCACCGGCGAGACCGCGCCGCACCTGCTGGTGATGACGGCGACGCCGATCCCGCGCACCGTGGCGCTCACCCTCTACGGGGACCTCGACGTGTCCGTCCTCGACGAGCTGCCCGCCGGGCGGCAGCCGATCGGCACGCGGGCCGTGCCCGGCGGGCGGCCGAAGTGGCTCGCGCGCGTGTGGGAGCGCGTGCGCGAGGAGGTCGACGCCGGGCACCAGGCGTACGTGGTCTGCCCCCGCATCGGCGACGACGAGCCGGCGCCCGACGACGCGGACGGGGGAGTCGGGGGCGTCGACGCCTCCGAGGGCGAGGAGCGCCGCCCGCCGCTGGGCGTGCTCGAGGTGGCCGAGCTGCTGGCCGCGGGGCCGCTGGCCGGGCTGCGCGTGGAGATCCTGCACGGCCGGCTCCCGGCCGAGGAGAAGGACGACGTCATGCGCCGCTTCGGTGCGGGCGACATCGACGTCCTCGTGGCGACGACGGTGGTCGAGGTGGGCGTCGACGTCCCCAACGCCACCGCGATGGTCGTGCTCGACGCCGAGCGCTTCGGGGTCTCCCAGCTCCATCAGCTGCGCGGCCGCGTCGGCCGCGGCAGCTCCCCCGCCTCGTGCTTCCTCGTCACCGACGCCGAGGCCGGCAGCCCCGCGATGACCCGCCTCGAGCGGATCGCCGAGATCACCGACGGCTTCGCCATGGCCGACCTGGATCTGGAGCTGCGCAGTGAGGGGGACGTCCTGGGCACCGACCAGGCGGGCCGGGTGAGCACGTTGCGCTTCCTGTCGGTGCGTCGGCACGGCGAGGAGATCACCGAGGCGCGCGAGGTGGCACGGGCCGTCCTCGAGGACGACCCCGCGCTCGCGCACCATCCCCGGCTCGCCGGCCTCGTCCGCGCCGTCGTGGGTGACGAGGGCGCCCGGTTCTTGGACCGGCTCTAGACCCCCCGACCGGCTCCCGCCCGGACCGGCTCCAGCCCCCGATCGCTCCAGCCCGGACGCCTCCGAACGGTCGCCTCACGCCTCCGAACGGCCGTCACCGGCCCC
This sequence comes from uncultured Actinomycetota bacterium, assembly GCA_963716955.1. GTDB lineage: Bacteria > Actinomycetota > Actinomycetes > Mycobacteriales > Pseudonocardiaceae > Actinomycetospora. The sequence continues at coordinate 213,938 of CAVQUY010000008.1, read as the reverse complement.
GAACCCCGTCGGCACCCGGTGGGCGGCGCCCAGCACGCGACCACCGGGGGAACACGCCGTGACCGGCCGGGCACGGCCTGCTCGCCGATCAGCGCGCGGGGGCGACCTCCGGGCGCGACACGCAGGTCCCTGTTGCGCTGCACCGGTCACGGTTCGGTTACGGTCTGGCGGTCGGTTTGCAACACAGTGGATCGATGCGCTCGGCCGTTTCGCCCGATTCCCGTTCGGCGGCCTCCCCGGAGCGCGGAGACGTCCAGGACGGGACGGAGATCGTCGGCCCGCTGCACTCCCCAGCGGTCGGGTCGACCAGGGACGACTCGTCGTGTCCCCGTCCGATCACCGTCGGGTGTGGAGACGATGCATGACCGCTGTCCTTCCTCCGGTCAGGCCTGTCCCCGCCGGGCGTCACCGTGCCCCCGACGCCGCGACGACCGGGTCGCTCGGCCCGATCCCGCAGGAATGGACCGGGCGTGCCGCCCACGGCGCCCCCGCCGAGCACGGCTACCCGGGTACCCCCCGGACGCACACGCCCCGGTCGCACGCTCCGCAGTCCGGTGCCCGCCGCCCCCAGCACCCCGCGCCGGCGCCGCTGAACCGCGCCGCGCGCACCGCGGGCCTCTCCCTCGCCGCGCTGGGCGCCCTCGCCGGTGCCGGTGGCGCCGCCACGCACGGGCTGTTCCCGAGCGACGAGCCGGCCACCACCGGTGACGTCGCGATCCCGGCCTCGCTCGCCGCCAGCAACATGTCCCTGCCGGCGGTCGCGCACCCCGTCCAGGCGCCGGCCGTGACGACCGGCGTGATGCCCGTCGTCGCCGCGATCGCCCCGGCCCTGGCCCCGCAGTACAAGACGGTCGCGGCTTCCGCGCGTCACGCCGCGGCCGTCCCCGCGCCGGCGGCGAAGCCCGCCGCCGACCAGCCGTCGTCCCTCGCCGCCTCGGCGATCGAGGCCGCGGAGTCCCGGCTCGGCACGCCCTACGTCTGGGGCGCGACCGGCCCGGACGCCTTCGACTGCTCCGGGCTCATGCAGTACGCGTTCGAGCAGGCGGGCAAGGACCTGCCCCGGACCGCGGCGGCCCAGTCCCAGGTCGGCCAGAAGGTCTCGATGGACGACCTCAAGCCCGGCGACCTGATCTTCCTCTACAGCCCGGTCAGCCACGTCGTCATGTACATCGGCGACGGCAAGGTGATCGAGGCCCCGAACAGCGGCGAGGACGTCAAGTACACGCCGCTCTCGAAGATCGAGAAGAACGCGGTCAGCGCCCGGCGCGTCGCCTGACGGCCGCATCGGGCCGAGGAAAGGGATTGGCCCGGGGTTCCCTCCCCGAAAGGGTCGCCCCGGGCCAGATTCGGTGACGGACGCTCCCCAGCTCCCTGACACCGATGGTCTCCCGACGGTCGCGGCGACGCCGTGACCGTCGTCCAGGGGATGTCCGGACGAGTGAGTCGCCAACCGGGTTCGATCAGGTGAAGTGGCGTACGCCACATCGTCACGGCACGCGTCGACGCGCCGCCGGGTGGGTGGTGCCGGGGACGCCCGTCGTCGGGTCCCCTCACGGTGGGCGCTCACCCGGGTGGGGAAACCCCCGGGCCCGTGCGTGGGTGGCCGGTCAGGCGCGCATGCGCTCCCGCAGGTCGCGCACCCCGCGCGCGGCGGCGGCCCGGACGGCCTCGGCCGCCACGCCGTACTCGTCGCGGGGAGCGCGGACACCGGGTCCCCGCACGACGCCCGCCCCGCGGACGACCCCCGGGCCGGTGACGACGTCCTCGGTGAAGCCGGCGTCCCGCGCGGCGGCGAGGGCGTCGGCGGTGCGCCGGGCCTCGGCCCACGCGGCGACGGCGTGGTCGACGGCCGCGACGAAGCGGTCGCGGTGCCGGGGGTCGTGCGGTTCGACGTGGGTGAGCAGCTCGTGGGCCTCGCCGAGGGCCTCGACGAACCGGCCGGTCGCGGGGACGGTCACGTCGACGAGGGCCGGGTGGGCCGCGACCTCCCGCGGATCGGACTCCACGCCCGCGTACTCCCGCTGCAGCGCGGCGAAGCGGTCCCGGGCGAGGACCCAGCGCGCCGCGCCGTGCTCCGCGAGCCGGCCGGGGCGGCCGTCGGGGTGCCCGAGCACGACCGTGCGGACGCGACGGATCCCGCGACGGGCGAGCAGCACCGTCGCGACGCCGGCCGCGATGACGGCGGCCACGAGGTCGGCCACGGTGGCGAGCAGCGCGGCACCGAGGCCGGCCCCGCCGACCAGCGAGCCGAGCAGCACCACGGGCACGAGGACGAGGAGCAGCGCCGCGAGGGCGTAGAGCCAGGGGACGGCGGAACGCCGCCGTCCGGTGGTGCCGGCCATGTCGGACCTCCTCACCCGGTGTGTCCCCTCCTTGGTACCGCACGCCGGGCGTCGAGGACCACGTCCGACACCCGGGTGCGCGGTAGCGTCCCGCGCGTCGGTGCTCGCCGGGACGTGGCCGGGCCGGTCGGCGAGGGAGAGGTCGATGTTCCGCAAGGTGCTGGTGGCCAACCGCGGCGAGATCGCGATCCGGGGCTTCCGCGCCGCCTACGAGCTCGGGGCCGCGACGGTGGCGGTCTTCCCCGTCGAGGACCGCAACTCCGAGCACCGCCTCAAGGCCGACGAGGCCTACCAGATCGGCGAGGCCGGTCACCCGGTCCGCGCCTACCTGCTCGATCGAGGAGATGATCGCCGCCGCCCGGCGGGCCGGCGCCGACGCGATCTACCCGGGCTACGGCTTCCTCTCCGAGAACCCGAAGCTCGCCACCGCGTGCGACGAGGCCGGCATCACCTTCGTCGGGCCGCCCGCGCGGGTGCTCGCGATGGCCGGCAACAAGCACCGCGCGGTCGCCGCCGCCCGCGAGGCCGGCGTCCCGGTGCTCGACTCGTCCGACCCCTCCGACGACGTCGACACCCTCGTGGCGGCGGCCGCCGGGATGACGTTCCCGCTGTTCGTCAAGGCCGTGGCGGGCGGCGGCGGGCGCGGGATGCGGCTGGTCCGCGAGGAGCGGAGCCTGCGCGACGCGCTGCAGGCGGCCATGAACGAGGCGTCCTCGGCGTTCGGGGACGCGACGGTGATCCTCGAGCAGGCGGTCGTCGACCCGCGGCACATCGAGGTGCAGATCCTCGCCGACGCCGCGGGCCACGTGATGCACCTGTTCGAGCGCGACTGCTCGGTGCAGCGCCGCCACCAGAAGGTCGTCGAGATCGCGCCGGCGCCGCACCTCCCGGCGGAGCTCCGCGAGCGGATCTGCGCCGACGCCGTCACGTTCGCGACCGCGATCGGCTACGTCAACGCGGGCACCGTCGAGTTCCTGCTCGACCGCGACGGCCGGCACCACTTCATCGAGATGAACCCCCGCATCCAGGTCGAGCACACGGTGACCGAGGAGGTCGCCGACGTCGACCTGGTCGCCGCCCAGATGCGCATCGCGTCGGGGGAGACCCTCGCCGACCTGGGCCTGTCCCAGGACGCGGTCGCGCTGCACGGCTTCGCGCTGCAGTGCCGCATCACCACCGAGGACCCGTCCAACGAGTTCCGGCCCGACACCGGGATGATCTCGGCCTACCGCTCGGCGTCCGGCTCCGGCGTGCGTCTCGACGGCGGCACCGCCTACGCCGGCGCCCAGGTCAGCGCGCACTTCGATTCGCTGCTGGTCAAGGTCACCTGCCGCGGCCGGGACTTCACGACGGCGGTCCGGCGCGCCCGCCGCGCGCTCGCCGAGTTCCGGGTCCGCGGGGTCTCGACGAACATCCCGTTCCTCATGGCCCTGCTCGACGAGCCCGACTTCCGCGAGGGACGGGTGACGACGAGCTTCATCGCCGAGCACCCCGAGCTGCTGTCCGCCCGGGCGCCGGCCGACCGCGGCACCCGCCTGATGAGCTACCTCGCCGACGTCACCGTCAACAAGCCGCACGGCACCCTGCCCGCCCTCGCCGACCCGCGGGAGAAGGTGCCGCACGGCGTGGACTCAGCAGGCCGACCCCCCGTGGGCTCGCGGCAGCGTCTCGGTGAGCTGGGCCCGGAGGGCTTCGCGTCGTGGCTGCGCGCCGAGACGGGCGTGCTCGTCACCGACACGACCTTCCGCGACGCCCACCAGTCGCTGCTGGCCACCCGGGTGCGCACCCGGGACCTCGTCGAGATCGCGCCGTACGTCGCGCGGACCACCCCGGAGCTGCTGTCGCTGGAGTGCTGGGGCGGCGCGACCTACGACGTGGCGCTGCGCTTCCTCGCCGAGGACCCGTGGGAGCGGCTGGCCCGGCTGCGCGAGTCGGTGCCCAACCTCTGCCTGCAGATGCTGCTGCGCGGGCGCAACACCGTCGGCTACACGCCCTACCCGACGGAGGTGACCGACGCCTTCGTCGCGGAGGCGGCCCGCGTCGGGGTCGACATCTTCCGGATCTTCGACGCGCTCAACGACGTCGCGCAGATGCGCCCGGCGATCGAGGCCGTGCGGCACGCCGGCGGGGCGGTCGCCGAGGTCGCGCTCTGCTACACGGGCGACCTGATGGACCCGGCCGAGGGGCTCTACACCCTCGACTACTACCTGCACCTGGCCGAGCAGATCGTCGACGCGGGCGCGCACGTGCTGGCGATCAAGGACATGGCCGGGCTGCTCCGCCCGCCGGCCGCGCGGCGACTGGTGCGTGCGCTGCGGGAGCGCTTCGACCTGCCGGTGCACCTGCACACCCACGACACCGCGGGCGGGCAGCTGGCCACGCTGACCGCCGCGATCGAGGCCGGGGTGGACGCCGTCGACGCCGCGGTCGCCTCGATGTCGGGCACCACCTCCCAGCCCTCGCTGTCCGCCCTGGTCGCCGCGACCGACCACAGCGACCGGACGACGGGGCTGGACCTCCACGCCGTCAACGCCCTGGAGCCCTACTGGGAGCTGGTGCGCAAGGTCTACGCGCCGTTCGAGGCGGGCCTGGCGTCGCCGACCGGGCGGGTCTACACCCACGAGATCCCCGGCGGGCAGCTGTCCAACCTGCGCCAGCAGGCGGTCGCGCTCGGCCTCGGCGACCGCTTCGAGGCCGTCGAGGACGCCTACGCCGCCGCCGACCGGATGCTCGGGCACCTGGTGAAGGTGACGCCGTCGTCGAAGGTGGTCGGCGACCTCGCGCTGCACTTCGTCGGCGCGGGGGTCGACCCGGCCGCGTTCGAGGCCGAGCCCTCGCGCTTCGACATCCCCGACTCGGTGATCGGGTTCCTGCGCGGGGAGCTCGGTGAGCCGCCCGGCGGCTGGCCCGAGCCGTTGCGCACCCGCGCCCTGGCGGGGCGCACCGAGCGGCCCGGCGTCGCCGGGCTGACCGATGACGACCGCAAGGGCCTCGAGGCCGACCGGGCCGCGACCCTGAACGAGCTGCTCTTCCCCGGCCCCACCCGGGACTTCCGGGAGCACCGCAGCGCCTACGGCGACACCTCCGTGCTGCGCAGCCAGGAGTTCTTCTACGGGCTGCGCCCCGAGGTGGAGTACGCCGTCGACCTCGAGCCCGGCGTCCAGCTGCTCATCGCGCTCGAGGCCATCTCCGAGCCCGACGAGCGTGGCCTGCGCACCGTGCTGATGTCGCTGAACGGGCAGCTGCGCCCGGTGCAGGTGCGCGACCGGTCGGTCCACACCGACGTCAAGGTCGCCGAGAAGGCCGACCGCGCCGACCCGAACCACGTCGCCGCCCCGTTCGCCGGGGTGGTCACGCTGCAGGTGGCCGAGGGCGACCGCGTCGCCGCGGGTGGGACGGTCGGCACCATCGAGGCCATGAAGATGGAGGCCGCGATCACGGCGCCGACGGGTGGGACGGTCGAGCGGCTGGCGATCGGGGCCGTCCAGCAGGTCGAGGGCGGTGACCTCGTCGTCGTGCTCGGCTGTCGCGCCGTCCCGTCAGCACTCGTTCCTCGTGCTGCTCAGCCGTCGCCGGCACGGAGAACGGGGGACGTGTGAGCAGGATCGTGGCGGGCACGGCCGGCGGGCAGCGGATCGCGGTCCCGCCGATCGGGGTGCGCCCGACGTCGGACCGGGTCCGCGAGGCGATGTTCTCGCTGCTGGAGGCCCGCGGGGTGCTCGAGGACGCCGCCGTGCTCGACCTGTACGCCGGGTCGGGCGCGCTCGGGCTGGAGGCGCTGAGTCGCGGGGCACTGACCGCGACCCTCGTCGAGCGCGACCCCCGGGCCTGCGCGGTGATCGCGACCAACGTGCGCACGACGAACCTCACCGGCGCCCTGGTGCGCCGGGCGAGCGTGACGAGCTTCGTCCGGAGACCCACCGACACCGTCGACCTGGTGCTGGTCGACCCGCCCTACGCCGGCACCGAGGACGAGGTCGACGCCGTGCTCGCGTCGCTGCCGCCGTGGCTCGCCGACGGGGCGCTCGTCGTCGTCGAACGTGACTCCCGCACGCGCACCCCGGCCTGGCCCGACGGGCTCGTCCCCGAGGAGCCGCGGGTGTACGGGGAGACGACGCTGCACCTGGCGGGTACGCCCGGGGCGTGACCTCCCGCCCCGAGCTCGAGCAGCGCTACCGCGATCTGGTCTCGACCGAGCTGCCCGATGCCGCGCGCCGCGGGGCCTGGGTGATCCGGCTCGACCACTGCTTCGGGCGGGTGCTGCTCGACGACGCCGTCGGCGCCTGCTGGTACGACGTCCTCGGCCGCGGGCGGGGCGCGGCCTTCCGCAACTGGACGACACCCAGCTCGCGCACGCGGTCGGGCAGGGGGAGCGGATGCTGCGCGAGGGGGGGCCGTCGTCGGCCGCTCTGACGCGCAGTCCCTGGCGTGGCGCGGGAAGGCCCCGAAGGCCTGACCCGTCGAGTGGTCCCCCAGCGCTGTCGACGGCTCGCATCCACGGCACTGGGGGACCACTCGACGGTCCGGAGGAACCGAATCGCCCTCGAGAGCCTCCAACCGGCGTGGAGACCGAGCGTGGTGGACCGACCGGCCCTTCCGTGGGTCGGAGGCGGTCCGGGCGGGCACCTGAGCGACGCGGAGCTGCGCGGGCCGCGGGTGCGGCGGGTCGCGTACGACACCTACGTCTTCGCCGCGGTGCCGGACTCACCGCGGCTGGCGATCCGGTCGCGGCGACCTGGGCGGGAGCGGACGCCGTCGTGATCGGCTGGTCTGCGTGCCGGTGGTGGGGGTGCGAGGTGCTTCCCGCCGCCGAGCCCGCGGTCGAGCTGTCGGTCGCTCACCGCCACCGGTATCCGCCACCCGGCGGTGTCCGTACGGCGCTGCCGATCCGGGCCGTCGACGTCCGCCATCGCGCCGGGGTGCGGGTCACCTCACCGCTGCGCACGGCCTACGACCTCGCCTGCTCGAGTCGCTCGCCGACGCCGTCGTGGCCGCCGACGCGCTCGGACGGGCCTGGGAGTTCACCGGCTCAGGGCTGGCGGCGATCGCGGTCTGGTCGGCCCGCGGCGGAACTGTCGCCGGGTCGCCGGGTCGCGCGACTGATGGACCCGGCTCGGATCGCCGCGCGAGAGCCGCGTGCGGGTGCGGTCGTGCTCGCCGGTCTGCCGTGCCGTCTGCCAGTACGTGGTCCTCGACGGGCGGCGGTTCGTCGCGCGGGTCGACCTCGCATGGCCGGAGTGGAAGGTCGCGCTCGAGTACGACGGTCACCACACGCTCGACGACCGCCGGGGCACGACGTCGACCGGCTCGACGAGCTCCGGCGTCTCGGGTGGGTCGTCATCACGTCACGTCGCGTCAGTTCGCGCGCCCGGGCTGGATCGAGTCCCGCGTGCGCGAGGCGCTGGTCGAGCGCGGCGCGTCGTGACCGACCGATGGTCCCTCAGTGCTGCGCGAGCCCGGGTTCCGCAGCGCTGCGGGACCACTCGGCGGGGGAGCATCATCCCCGCGTGACCGATCTCGAGGACGCGATCGCGGGCTGGGCCCCGGAGCCGGTGGAGACGACGGGGACGACGACCGCCTGGAGCGTCGCGGCCGTGTCCGGGCTCTTCGACCTCGACCCGGTGGCGGGGGAGGGCGACCCGCTGCCGCCGATGTGGCACTGGTTCGGGTTCCTCGCGCACCCGCGCTCCGGCGAGCTCGGCGACGACGGCCACCTCGAGGCCGGGCACTTCCTGCCACCGCTGGCCCAACGCCGCCGCATGATGGCCGGCGGTCGGCTGCGGGTGACCCGGCCGATGCGGGTCGGGGAGACGCTGACCCGGCGGTCGTCGCTGGTCCGCGCCGACGTCAAGCACGGGCGCTCCGGCGACATGCTGCTGGTGTCGGTGCGCGACGAGTTCCTCGACGGCGGCGCGGAGCCGGTCGTCACCGAGGAGACCGACATCGTCTACCGCTCGCAGGCCCCCGGGCAGGCCCGCGGCCTGGGGTTCGAGACGCCGTCGGACGCGGCCCCGGTGACCGGCGACGAGGCGGTTGTGCTGGTCCCCGACGCCACCCTGCTCTTCCGGTTCTCGGCGCTGACCTACAACACCCACCGCATCCACTACGACCAGCCGTACGTCACCGCGGTCGAGGGCTACCCCGGCCTCGTCGTCCACGGGCCGCTGCTCGCGCTGATGCTGCTGGAGATCCCGCGCCGGCACCGCCCGGACCGCAGGGTCGCGGCGCTCGACTACCGGCTGCAGCGACCGGCGTTCGCCGGCCACCGGCTCGTCGCCGACCACGACGGGGAAGCCGGTGCCGACGAGCTCGCCGTGACGGCCGGCGCGGTCGGGGTCACGGCGTCGATCACCGGCACGATCACGCTGGCCTGATCGCGTCGAGGAACGTGCCCGCCCCGTCCACGACGACGTCGGTGAGGCGCCGCCGCCGCCAGACGCCGGCGGTGACGGCGAGGTGGACCTCGACGATCCCCCCGTGGGCGCCGCACGCCCGGTGCGTCTCGCGGTAGCCCAGCCGGTCGCTGACCCGCAGCGAGGCGGCGTTGCCCAGCGTGGCCCCGGTGACCGCGCGGACCGCGCCGAGGTGGGCGAAGGCGAGCTCCAGCACCATGAGCCGGACGCGGCGCCCCAGGCCCCGACCCTGCTCGGCGCGGGCGAGCCACGACGACGTCCGGACGGTGCCCGCCGGGTCGTCGTACTCGTGGGCGAGCACGGCGAGGCCCAGGGCCCGCCCGCCCTCGATCACGGTCAGCGGCATCCGCCACCGGCTCGCCGTCGGGACCTCGCGCTGCCGCCAGGCCCCCTCGAGGAACCGGCGCGCCGCGGCCGGGCCCTGCTCGGCGGGCCACCCGAGCAGTTCCGGCTCGCGCCCGGGCTCGACGATCCCGCCGGGCTCGGCGACGACCGCGGCCAGCTCGAGCAGCTCGACGTCGGTGGGTGGGGCGAGGAGGAGCCCGGCGTGGGCGACGGTGACGCCGAACTGCGGGTAGAGCGCCGCGAGGTCGTCGCGCAGCAGGCCGGGGTCCACGCCGGTCATCGTGGCGCGGATCCGGCATGATCGCCGCCATGCGCGCGGTCTGCCCCGGCTCGTTCGACCCGGTCACGCTGGGGCACGTCGACGTGGTGCGCCGGGCCGCCGCGATGTTCGACGAGGTCGTCGTGGCGGTGGCGGTCAACCCGAACAAGCAGGGCCTGTTCACCGTCGACGAGCGCCGGGAGCTGATCGCCGGGACGGTCGGCGACCTGCCGAACGTGAGCACCGCCGCGTTCACCGGACTGCTCGTCGACTGGTGCCGCGAGCAGGACGTCGGCGTCATCGCCAAGGGCCTGCGCTCGGACACCGACTACGCCTACGAGCTGCCGATGGCGCAGATGAACCGGCACCTCACCGGGGTCGACACCGTCTTCCTCACCGCCGACCCGGCGCACACGTTCGTCTCCAGCTCGCTGGTCAAGGAGGTCGCCCGCGGCGGCGGGGACGTCTCGGCGTTCCTCACGCCCGCGGTGCTCGAGGCGCTGCGGCGAAGCTCGCCGACTCCTAGGGCCCCCGGGGACGAGCACCCCCCGGCCGTGCATCCGCCCGTTCTCCAGGTCGGCGACCGCGTCGGCGAAGGCGTCGAGCGGGTAGGTCCGGATCCGCAGGCCGACCCCGCCGCCCGCGGTGAGGGCGATCAGCCGGCGCAGGTCGTCGTGGGTGCCCACCGCGTTCCCGACGACGCTGATCTCCGGCAGCACGAGGGCGAACGTCGGCACGCGCAGCTCGCCGCCGTAGCCGACCACGAAGTAGGTCCCCGCCGCGCGCACCATCGCCAACGACGAGGCCGGCGCATCCCCCTCGCCCACGAAGTCGATCACCGCCTCGGCCCCGCCGCCGGTGATCCGCGGGACCTCGACGGCCGCGTCCTCCGGGGTGAGGGCGTGGTGGGCGCCGCAGTCCTTCGCCAGCCGCAGCGCCTCGGGATCGGGGTCCACGGCGATCACCTCGGCCGCGCACAGCGACCGGAGGCACTGCACGGCGATGTGCCCGAGACCGCCGATCCCGACGACGACCACCCGGGTCCCGGGCCCCAGGAGCGGCACAGCCTTGCGGACCACGTGCATCACGGTCAGCCCCGCGTCGGCGTGCGGTGCGACGGCGGCGGGATCCAGGCGTCCGGGAGCCGCAGGACCGCCCGGTCTGTGGTCCTGACCAGCTCGGCGAAGCCCCCCGGTCGGTTCAGACCGGTGAACGCGAGCCCGGCCGCGCACCGCATGTCGTCGCCCACGCGGCACGCCGGACACGTCCCGCAGGACTGCTGCGGGTGGCAGATGACGCTGTCGCCGACGACGACGTCGGTCACCTCCGGTCCGACCTCGTGGACCCAGCCGGTGTTCTCGTGGCCGAGCGTGAGCGGCAGGTCGGTCGGGACGGCCGGCGCGAACCAGCCGTCGCGGATGTGGACGTCGGTGCGGCACACGCCGGCCCCGGCCACGCGCACGATCACGTCGTGCGGTCCGGTGACGGTCGGCTCCGCGACGTCGTCGAGGCGCAGCGGCTCCCCGTAGGCGTGTAGGCGGACGGCCTTCATCGTTCTGGTCCTCCCGGCGCGGTCCGGCTCACACCAGCTCGCGGACGCGTCCCGCGTCGTCACGCGGTGCAGCGGCCACGCCGTGCTCGTGATCCCGCCCCCGCCCGCGGCGTCCCGGACCGGGGCGAACTGGCCGGAGCCGTAGAAGGCGTCGGCCGCCGCGTCGTTCTCCCACACGTCGATCACGCGCCAGCCGCCTCCCGGCTTCGCCCCCGAGAGGTGCGCGAGCAGCCCGTCGGGGTGGGGCGCGTCGAGAGCGGCGAGGCCCATCGCGGCCATCAGGGTGTCGTAGTCGTTCTCGGTCATGCTGTCGGTCTCGAACACGTAGGCGGTCGCCATGGTCGTCTCCTGCGGGTCGGGTCGGGTCGGCGGTCGCAGCCTCGGGGGCGCCGGTCGCGCTCCGGTCGCAGCGCGGTCGCACCCATCCCGACCTACTAGTCCGGCCGCACCGCCCGGGACAGCCGACGCGCCCACCCCGACATGCCGAGCCGTCGGAACGCGTCGGCCGCCGTGGCGACCCAGGGCTCCGCGGCCGCGCGATCGCCCGCCCGCAGGTGCATGAGGCCTCGTCGTGGTCGACGACGGCCCGCAGCGGCCGGGCCTCCTGGGCCTCCAGCACCTCCCGCGCCGCGTCGAACCACCGCGACGCCTCCGCCGGGCGCCCGTCGAGGCGCACAACCGGGCGAGGGCCAGGCGGAGTCCGTCATCGGGAACCGGAAGTCCGCCGGCAGCGCCCGGTCCCGCAGGCGGCCTCGACCACGGGGAGGTGGTCACGGCGGTCCGCGAACCACAGCGTCTCGGCGACCTCGTACGCGGTGCGCGCGTAGTTGGGGCCCAGGCCGGGGCGAGGTCCAGCGCCCGGACGGGCCGCGCGAGCAGGGCGAGCGCCTCGTCGGTGCGGCCCATCCGGGCCCGGACACGGGCGCCGATGCTGGTGATGCCGGCGTTGCCCCAGTGGCGCTCGGGCGCGGGCGCCATCCACCGCGCGAAGCGGGCCAGCCGCTCCGGCCAGCCCTCGTCCAGGGCGGCGGTCAGCGCGTCCTGGGCGCCCTCGTGGTGGAGGAGCTGCCAGCCGAGCGGCAGTCCCGGGAGCCTCGCGACGAGCTGCCGGGAGTGCTCCAGGGCCGCCGTCGCCTCCGTGCGCCGGCCGAGGGCGACGAGGCAGCGGGCCTGGCCCGAGCGCGAGTACACCGCCCAGGCGAGCCGGCCGTCGGCCTCGGCCTCGTCGGCGTCGCGCGCGAACCGGGGCACCGCCCGGGCGTAGTCACCGAGCAGGAACGCGGCGACGGTGGGGTCGTCGTCCTCGGGATGACCTCCCGGCACCCGTGACGGACGGCGAGGGCGTAGCGGCCGAGTCCCCGCGGCGGGCGAGCCGCCCCGACCGGTGCAGCGTCTCCAGCGCCGCCCGCCGGCCCGGGAGGTCCAGTGGCATGCCGGGATGGTCCGGGTCCGCGGCCTCGCCGCGGTCGAGGTCGAGCAGGGTCAGCGCCGCCCGGTCGACCGGTCGACGCCGTCGCCCGGCCCCGCCCTCGGCGAGCAGCCAGGCGTGGGTGGTGCTGCCCGCCGCCGCCAGCACCGTCGCCACCGCCGCCCGCGTCGCGGACCCCGCACCGGCGGCGACCGCGGCGCGGCGACGGCCACGGCCTCGTCGAACCGCAGCGCCCACGCCAGGCCTCGGCACAGCCGCGAGCAGCCCGGTGCGGCGGCCGTCGGCGTCCGGGAGGAGGTCGAGGGCGATCTGCAGGAACGCCGCGCGCTCGTCGTGGGCGCCGAGCGCCCGGCCCGATCGGCGGCCTCGAGGCGGGCGCGACGCCCGCGGCGGCGCCCGGCAGGGCGGCCGCGCGGTGGTACTGGACCGCCACCTCGGCCGGTCGATCCGCACCCCGGCGCGCCGTGCGGCCGCCAGCGCGACCGCGAGCTCCCGGTGCAGCCGCAGCGCCGGGACGGGTTCAGTTCCCGCAGACGCGTGCCGGAGGAGCGCGTGGGTGAAATCGTACCGGTCCGGGACGGCGTCCGGGACGATCAGGTCGGCCCGGAGGGCCCCGTCGAGGGCGAGGAGGCCCTCGGCGTCGCGGAGCCCGGCGGCCCGCCGGACGGGGTCGAACGGGAACGGGCCCTCGACCACGGCGGCGAGGTCGAGGAGCCGGTTCGTCCGGGCCGTGAGCCGGCGGCGGCGTCGGGCGATCACCTGGCGGACGCCCTCGGGCACCGCCGCGAGGGGGAGCGAGGCCTCGAGCGTCCCGTCCGGCCCCACCCGGAGCCGTCTGTCCTCGCGCAGGTGCGTGACGATCTCACGGGCGAACAGAGGATTGCCGCCGGTTTCGGCGTCGATGGCCCCGACCAGCCCGGCGGAGACGGGAGCGCCCGCCGCCGAGCTCACCAGCGCGCCCACCGACTCCCGGTCCAGCCCGCCGAGACCGACGAGCGTGCACCCGGCCTCGCTGCACAGCGCCCCGAGCGCCTCGGTGAGCGGATGCCCCCCGGTGACCTCGCTGTCGCGGTAGGCGCCGACGATCAGCAGCCGGTCGCCCGCCGCGCAGCGCGCGACGTGGCGCACCATCGCGACGGTGCCCTCGTCGGCCCAGTGCAGGTCGTCCACGACGAGCACGACCGGGGCGTCGGCGCAGCGCGCGGTGACGAAGCGCGCCATCCCGTCGAGCAGTCGCGACCGCAGCTCGTCGGGCTGCAGGGCCGGGTGCCCCGACGGGACGTCGGCGTGGGTCAGGGCCCGGAGCGCCGCGGGGGCGACGGCCCCCTCGAGGCAGGCCTCGAGCGCCTCGGTGAACGGGTGGTAGGGCAGCCCGCCCGCCTCCGAGCACCGCCCCCTGAGGACCAGGGCGCCCCGGGCGTCGGCCCGCGTGGCCAGCTCGCCAAGGAGGCGGGTCTTGCCGATGCCCGGTTCGCCGCGCAGGAGGGTCACCCGCCCGCGCCCGTCCTCGGCGTCGGCCAGGTGCCCGAGCAGCGTCGCGAGCTCGACGTCGCGCCCCACGCACGCCGTGGCCGTCCGCCCCGGTCCCGCCCCGGGCGACCGCGCCCCGAGACCCAGGGCCGGGTCGTGGACGAGGATCGCGGCCTCCAGCGCCCTGACTTCGGGGCCGGGCTCGACCCCGAGCTCGTCGTCGAGGAGCCCGGCCAGCCGCCGGTAGGCCTCGAGCGCCTCGCCCTGCCGCCCGTCGCGGTAGAGCGCCAGCATGAGGTGGGCCCACCGCCGCTCGCGCAACGGCTCCTCCGCGACGAGCCTCTCGCACTGCGCCACGACGTCGGCGTGGTCGCCGGCGGCGAGCAGCGCGGCCATGCGCTCCTCGACGGTCGTCGCGCGGAGCTCCTCGAGGGCGGCCGCCTCGGCCCGGGCGAACGGGCGGTCGGCGAACTCCGCGAGCGCCCGCCCGCGCCAGAGCGCGAGCGCCTCGTCGAAGGCCCGCACCGCGGCGTCGAACCGCCCGGCGGCGGCCTCGCGGCGACCGCGGACGATCGAGGCGCGAGCCGCGTCCACGTCCGTCGCGATCGTCGTGAGCCGGTAGCCGGGCGCGCAGGTGACGATCGCCGTGCCCCCGAGCCGGCGCCGCAGGCGCAGCACGTAGTTCTGCAGGGTCTTCGTCGAGGTGCGGGGCGGGTGCCCGTCCCACAGGGCGTCGACCAGCTGGTCCTCGGGGACGACCCGGCCCGGGGCGGTGGCGAGGACGGACAGCAGGCACCGCTCCTTCGGGCCGCCGAGCCGCACCTCGCCGGTCGGCCCGACCACGTCGACGGGACCGAGCAACCGGACCACCACGTCCATGTGACCAGGGTCACGTGCCTGCCCGTGGTGTGTCCAGGAGCCCGCGGGGTGCCCCGGACACGCCGGGACGGGGGCGAATGCGCCGGGAGCGCGGCAGCGGGCGCCGCACACTGGCCCGGGCGTCAACGCAGGAGGTGGGCCGCCGTGTACCGGGTGTTCGAGGCGCTGGACGAGCTGGTGACCATCTGCGAGGAGGCTCGCGGGGTCCCCATGACGACGAGCTGCGTCGTCTCCCGCGGTGACGTCCTGGAGCTGCTCGACGACGTCCGCGAGGCGATCCCCGGCGAGCTCGACGACGCCCAGGACGTGCTCGACCACCGCGACCAGCTCGTGGCCGAGGCGACCGAGGAGGCCGAGAAGGCCCGGGCCGACGCGCGCACCGAGGCCGACCGCATCCTCGCCGAGGCCCGCGAGCAGGCCCAGGAGATGATCGCCGAGGCCGAGCACGAGGCCGAGCGGGTCGTCTCCCGCGGGCGCCGCGAGTACGCCGACCTCACCGACCGGGCCGCCGCCGAGGCCGACCGCATGGCCGAGGCCGGACGCCAGAGCTACGACCGCGCGGTCGCCGACGGGCGCGCCGAGCAGCAGCGCCTGGTCTCCGAGCACGAGGTCACCCTCGCCGCGCGCGACGAGGCGGGCCGCGTCCTCGACCGGGCCGCGGAGGACGCGCACCGCGCGCGCACCGACTGCGACAGCTACGTCGACACCGCCCTCGCGGAGTTCACCGAGACCCTCGAGTCGGTCCTCGACACCGTCGGGCGCCACCGCCACCAGCTGCGCACCGGCCAGGTCGGGGCGGCCGCGAACGGGCACGACGACCGCGCCGACGACGGGGCCCGCTGGCCCGACCGCGCCAGCGCCTGACGACCCGGCCCCCCGCGGCCGCTGCCCGGCGGGTCGGGACCCGCCCCGTACCCTCGCAGGTGACGACGGCCGCCGTCGGGAACACGTCCCGGCGCCGAGCACGTTGGAGTACGGCGAGATGACTACTGAGAAGACCCCCGTGCCGGACGCGACGAGCCCGTGGACGGTCGACGTCGCGCGCGAGCTGTCCCGGCGTCCCGGCACGATGAAGCCCTGGGTGCGCGACGTGCCCGCCCCCGCCGACTTCGGCCTCGAGGTCATCGGGGTGCCCGCCGGCGACCCGATCCACGTCGACCTGCGCCTGGAGTCCGTCGTCGAGGGCGTCCTCGCCAGCGGCACGGTGACCGCGGACGTCGTCGGGGAGTGCTCGCGCTGCCTCGGGCCGGTGACCGACCACGTCGAGGTCGACGTCACCGAGCTCTACGCCTACCCCTACTCGGTGACCGACGAGACGACCGACGAGGACGACGTCAGCCGGATCGTCGACGAGAAGATCGACCTCGAGCCGGCCGTGCGCGACGCGGTCCTGCTCGAGCTGCCGAACGCGCCGCTGTGCCGCGAGGACTGCCCCGGCGTGCCCTCGCCGGACGAACAGGCATGGGCCTTCGTGCCCGCCGGGACCACGCATGAGAGAATCGATCCTCGCTGGGCCGCCCTGCAGGAGCGTTTCGCCGGCGGCAGCAACTCAGAGAACGTGTAGTAGAGCACGCCGATAGGGAGTCGAAGCACCGTGGCCGTCCCCAAGCGCCGGATGTCGCGCGCGAACACCCACGCCCGCCGCTCGCAGTGGAAGGCGTCGCAGCCGGTGCTCGCCGCCTGCCAGAACAAGGCCTGCGGGAAGCCCAAGCCTCCGCACGTGGCCTGCCCGCACTGCGGCCAGTACGCCGGCCGCCGGGCCGTCACCCCGGCCTGACCGCGCCGGTGCCCCCGACGGCGCCCGCGCCCTCGACGGGGCGCGACGACCAGGACAGGGCGGACCGGGACCCGGCCGTCCGGCTGAGCGAGGTGCTCGAGGTCGACGTCGACCCCGAGCTGCTGACGCTCGCCCTCACCCACCGCTCGTACGCCTACGAGCAGGGTGGGCTGCCCACCAACGAGCGGCTGGAGTTCCTCGGGGACTCGGTGCTCGGGGTGGCCGTCACCGAACGGCTCTACCGCGAGCACCCCGACCTGCCCGAGGGGCAGCTCGCGAAGCTGCGCGCGAGCGTCGTCAACATGCACGCGCTCGCGGGCGTGGCGCGCACGCTGGGCCTCGGCGAGCTCATGTACCTGGGCCGCGGCGAGGAGATGACCGGCGGGCGCGACAAGGACTCGATCCTGGGCGACGCCGTCGAGGCGATCCTCGGCGCGGTGCACCTGCAGCACGGCATCGACGTGTCGCGCGCGCTCGTCCTGCGGCTCTTCGGCGACCTGATGCACGCCGCCCCGCGCCTCGGCGCCGGCCTGGACTGGAAGACCAGCCTCCAGGAGCTGACCGCGGCGACCGGGCGGGGCGTGCCGGAGTACCGGATCACCGACGAGGGCCCGGACCACGCCAAGGAGTTCACGGCGACGGCGGTCGTGGCGGGCCGCGACCTCGGCGTCGGGATCGGGCGCACCAAGAAGGACGCCGAGCAGAAGGCGGCCCAGGCCGCGTACGAGGCGCTGTCGGCGGCCGCGTCCGACGCCCCGGCTGCGGACACCGGCGCCGACCCCGACCCGGCCGGCGGCTGAGCTGCCCGAACTGCCCGAGGTCGAGGTCGTGCGCCGCGGCGTCGCCGAGCACGCGGTCGGGCGCACGGTGGCCGCCGTCGAGGTCCGCCACCCGCGCGCGGTCCGGCGTCAGCCGGGCGGTGCCGCCGAGCTCGCGGACCGGCTCGTCGGCCGGACCCTCGCGGCGGCGCGGCGGCGCGGCAAGTTCCTCTGGATCGACCTCACCGGAGCCGACGGCGAGCCCGACGGGGCGGTGCTCGCGCACCTGGGGATGAGCGGCCAGCTGCTCGTGCAGCCCGCCGAGCGGCCGGACGAGACCCACCTGCGGGTCCGGGTCCGCTTCGAGGATTCAGGGGAGCACGCCGATAGGGGCTCGGAGCTGCGCTTCGTCGACCAGCGCACGTTCGGCGGGCTCACCGCGGTGGACACGGTGGACGCCGACGGCGAGACGGTGCCGGCGCTGGTCGCGCACATCGGCCGGGATCCGCTGGACCCGCGGTTCGACCTGGAGGCGGCGGTCGGGGCCTACCGGCGCCGGCGGACCGACCTCAAGCGGGCGCTGCTGGACCAGACCGTGGTCTCGGGGATCGGCAACATCTACGCCGACGAGGCGCTGTGGCGGGCGGAGCTGCACTCGCTGCGCCCGACGGCGACCCTGACCCGGCCCGAGGGCCGGCGGGTGCTGGGGGCGGCCACCGAGGTCATGGGGGAGGCGCTCGCGGCCGGCGGGACCTCGTTCGACGCGCTCTACGTCGACGTCCACGGCGACCGCGGGTACTTCGAGCGGTCGCTCGCGGTCTACGGCCGCGAGGACGAGCCGTGCCGGCGCTGCGGCACGGCCATCGTGCGGTCGTCGTTCACGAACCGCTCGTCCTACTGGTGCCCGACGTGCCAGCGGGTGCCGCGACGACGTCGGGTGCGCGAGGGGCGCTGACACGCGTGTGGGCGGCGGCGTCGGAGTCCGACACCCGCCGCCCACGTGGCGCTGCCACCTACTTCTCCATGAGCTGCTTGAACTCCTGGAGGGCCTTCTCGATCTTCTGCTGCGGGTCGGCGAAGAGCTTCGCGCCGAGGTCCCCGATCTTCCCGCCGGG
This sequence comes from uncultured Actinomycetota bacterium, assembly GCA_963716955.1. Classification (GTDB taxonomy): domain Bacteria; phylum Actinomycetota; class Actinomycetes; order Mycobacteriales; family Pseudonocardiaceae; genus Actinomycetospora. The sequence continues at coordinate 195,599 of CAVQUY010000008.1, read as the reverse complement.
GGTCTCGACGTGCAGGCTGACCTCGACGCCCGTCGTGTCGCCGTGGTTGTCGAAGCGCACGGCGCCGCCGGTCTCGACGTGGTTGTTGCTCTCCTCGAGCGACTTCCACGCGATCTTGCGGTCCTGCTCCTCGTCGATGATCTTCGCGTCCCACTCGATCTTCTTGCCGAGCGGGCCGTCGACCACCCAGTGCGTGACGTCGGCGTCGCCGGACCTGGCCTCCACGGACTCGACGTCGTCGAGGATCTGCGGGAGGTGGGTCAGCGGGCGCCACCACTGGTAGCAGCGGTCGGCCGGGGCGTTGACCTCGAGGTAATGAGTCGCTGTGGTCATGGGGCTCGGGTGCACGGGATCCGGGGGATCCGAAACCGGATGGTCATCGTTCGTGCGGGGCGTCACGGCGCTGTCGGGGGGCTCGCGTAGCGTCGCGCGACGTCGGGTCCGTGTGAGCGGGGAGGGGTGGCGTGCACCTCAAGAGCCTCACCCTGAAGGGCTTCAAGTCGTTCGCCTCGTCGACGACGCTGCGCTTCGAGCCCGGCATCACCTGCGTCGTCGGCCCGAACGGCTCCGGCAAGTCCAACGTCGTCGACGCCATCAGCTGGGTCCTCGGCGAGCAGGGCGCGAAGGCGCTGCGCGGCGGGAAGATGGAGGACGTCATCTTCGCCGGCACCTCGGGGCGCTCCCCGCTGGGCCGGGCCGAGGTGACGCTGACGATCGACAACTCCGACGGCGTGCTGCCCATCTCCTACGCCGAGGTGTCGATCACCCGGCGGGTCTTCCGCTCCGGGGCCGGGGAGTACGAGATCAACGGCAGCTCCTGCCGGCTGCTCGACGTCCAGGAGCTGCTCTCGGACTCCGGCATCGGGCGCGAGCTGCACGTCCTCGTGGGCCAGGGGCAGCTCGACGCCATCCTCCAGTCGCGCCCCGAGGAGCGCCGCGCGTTCATCGAGGAGGCCGCGGGCGTCCTCAAGCACCGCAAGCGCAAGGAGAAGGCGCTCCGCAAGCTCGAGGCGATGGAGGCCAACCTCGCCCGCCTCGCCGACCTCACCTCCGAGCTGCGCCGCCAGCTCAAGCCCCTGGGGCGCCAGGCCGAGATCGCCCGCCGCGCGCAGACGATCCAGGCCGACCTGCGCGACGCCCGGCTGCGCCTCGCCGCGGACGACCTGGTGACCCTGCGCGCCACCATCGCGCGGGACCGCGCCGACGAGGACGAGGCCCGCCGCCGCCGCGACGAGACCGAGCGGGCCCTCGCCGTCGAGGCCGAGGCGATGGCGGCGCTCGAGGCCGCCCTCGAGCAGGACGCCCCGGCGCACGACGCCGCGGTCGCCGCGCACCACCGGCTGTCGTCCCTGGCCGAGCGGCTCCGCGGCACCGTCGCGCTCGCCGCCGAGCGCCACCGCCACCTCGTCGCGCCCGACGAGGGCCCGACCGGGCCGGATCCCGACGAGCTCGAGCGCCAGGCGCAGGAGGCCGCGGCCACCGAGGCCGGGCTCGCCGAGGAGGTCGCCGCCGCCCGCGAGGTCCTCGAGGACGCGGCCGCGCGGCGCGAGGACGCCGAGGACGCCCTCACCACCGCGGAGCGTCGGGTCGCCGCGGCCCGGCGCGCCGCGGCCGACCGCCGCGAGGGGCTGGCGCGGCTCGCGGGGCAGGTGGAGACCCAGCGCGGGCGGGTCGCGGCCGCGGTCGAGGAGCTCGAGACGCTCGCGACGTCGACCGCGGAGGCCACCGAGCGCGCGGCCGCCGCCCGCGAGGAGCTCGCCGAGGCCGAGGAGGAGTCCGGGCCGGCCGAGACCCACCGACGCCTCCGCCGGCGCCGGCCACCCGGCCTCCCCGGGCGCCGAGGCCGACATCGACCCCGAGGCCGCGTTCGACGCCGCCACCGAGCGCCACGAGGTGGTGCGCGCCGAGGTCGACCGCGCGGGGGCGGCGCACCGGGACGCGGAGCGCGACCGCGCGCACTGGAAGGCCCGCGTCGAGGCCCTCGAGCTCACCCTGACCCGGCGCGACGGGGCGGGGGAGCTGCTCGCGGCCGGGCACGACGGGGTCCTCGGCTCCGTCGCGGCGCTCCTGCGGGTCCCGGCGGGGGAGGAGGCGGCCATCACCGCCGCCCTCGGGCCGGCCGCGGACGCCGTCGTCGTCACCGGCCCCGAGGCGGCCGCGGACGCCCTGGCCCACCTGCGCACCGCCGACGCGGGCCGGGCCGGGCTCGTCGTCACCGGCAGCGCGCGGCGTCGCCGGCGACGCCGCCCGGGGAGGCGCCCGCCGGCACCCGGTGGGCCGCGGAGCTGGTGAGCGCGCCGGGCCCGCTCGCCGAGGCGGTCGCGCACCTGCTCGCCGGGATCGTCGTCGTCGAGGACCTCGCGGCGGCGCGGGCCGTCGTCGCCGCCCACCCCCAGCTCGCGGCGGCCACCCGCGCCGGCGACGTGCTGGGTGGCTCGTGGGCGGTCGGCGGGCCCTCGGGCAGCCGGTCGATCCTGGAGATGCAGTCGGCGGCCGACGAGGCGGGCGACCGGCTGGCCGAGGCCGAGCGGGCCGTCGCCGCGGCCGACGCCGCCCTGGAGGAGGCGCGGGCGGCGGAGGCGGCGGCGCGCGCCGAGGTGGGCGTCGCCCGGCAGGTCCGCGACGACCACCGCCGCGCCGCCACCGAGCGCCGCCGGGCCGCCGACGCGCGCCGCGCGCAGGACGACGCCCGGCGGGCGGAGCAGGCCCGCCGGCTGGGCCGGCTGGCCGAGACGGTGCGCGGGGCCGAGGCCGAGCTCGCCCGGCTCACCGAGCGCCGCGCGGCCGTGGAGACCGCGCGGGACGAGCGGCGGACCGAGCTCGACGACCTCGTCGAGCGCCTCGCCATGGCCACCGAGACGGCCGAGGCCGACGGTGAGGACGCGGGCGAGGCGGACACGGCGACCCGGGACGCCGCGGCGGCGGCGCTGACCGCGGCGCGGGCCGCGGAGGTCGAGGGCCGGCTCGCGCTGCGCACCGCCGAGGAGCGGGCGCGGGCCGTGACGGGCCGGGCCGAGGCCCTGCGCCACCGGGCGCGGGCCGAGCGCGAGCAGCGCGACCGGGCCGTCCGGCGGCGGCAGGAGCGCGCGCGGGCGGCGGCCCTGCTCGAGGAGGTCCTCGAGCACGGCCGGGCCGGCACGGAGCGGATCGCGGTGTCGGTGGGCCGGGCGGCCCGGGAGCGGGACCGGCTCGCCGCCGCCCGCCAGGCCCGGGCGGGGGAGCTGGACGGCGTCCGGGAGCGGCAGCGCGGGCTGGCCCAGACCCTCGAGCGGCTCACCGACGCGGTGCACCGGGACGAGGTGCTGCGCGCGGAGCAGCGCACCCGGCTCGCCCAGCTGGAGGAGTCGATCGGCGAGCGCTTCGGCATGGGCCTGGAGGACCTCGTCCGCGAGTACGGCCCGGACGTCGGGATCCCGCCGAGCGAGGGCGAGGTCGCCGAGGTCACCGCGGCCCGGGAGCGCGGCGAGCAGGTCTCGATGCCGCCGCCTCTGGCCTTCGACCGCGCCGAGCAGCAGCGCCGCGCCACCCGGGCGGAGCGGGAGCTGGGCACGCTCGGGAAGGTCAACCCGCTCGCGCTCGAGGAGTACGCGGCGCTCGAGGAGCGCTACCGGTTCCTGTCGACGCAGCTCGAGGACGTGAAGGCGTCCAAGCGCGACCTGCTCTCGGTCGTCGCGGACGTCGACCGGCGCATCCTCGACGTCTTCGCCGAGGCGTTCACCGACGTCGCCCGCGAGTTCGAGGCCGTCTTCCCGGTGCTCTTCCCCGGGGGCGAGGGGCGGCTCGTGCTCACCGAGCCCGACGACCTCCTGACGACGGGTGTCGAGGTGGAGGCCCGGCCCCCGGGCAAGAAGGTCAAGCGGCTCTCGCTGCTCTCCGGTGGCGAGAAGTCGCTGACCGCGGTGGCCATGCTCGTCGCGATCTTCCGGGCCCGGCCCTCGCCGTTCTACGTCCTCGACGAGGTCGAGGCGGCCCTCGACGACGCGAACCTGCGCCGGCTCATCGGGCTGCTCGACGACCTGCGGCGCTCGTCGCAGCTGGTGATCATCACGCACCAGAAGCCGACGATGGAGATCGCCGACGCCCTCTACGGGGTGAGCATGCGCGGTGACGGCATCACGGCCGTGGTCTCCCAGCGCCTGCGCGGCCGCGAGGCGCCGGGGCCCCTCGCCGGAGCGGACCCCACCCCGGTGCCGTGACCCTCCGCGTCTGTGACGGAGTGTTGCGCTAGGGTCGCGCTGAGTGATCGATCGGGTCACGCGTCCGTGTCCGACGACGACGCGGCCGGGGTATCCCGCCGAGGCGGCGCCCGGCCTACCGTCGGGTCCGTCGGCGTGGGTGGCACCACGCGAGGCTCCTCGGGGAGAGGTCGGACGCATGACGGTGCTCCAGCCCGGACGGTCTGTCGCGCTCGGCCGCACCAGGACCACGCCCGCGCGGGGCATCGAGGTCCCGGTCGGGCACCTCGTCGTCGACGCCTCCCACAGCGCGCTCTGCCCGCGGCTCGCGAAGAGCCACCTCACCGTGACCGTGGACGACCTGCCCCTGCACCTGCGGTGGGGCCGGACCGACATCGCCCTGCCCGCCGGCCGGCACCGCGTCGAGATCGCGGTGGACCGCGGGGACGGCTGGGGGCGGGTCGTCGACGCGGTCCCGGTCGCCGCCGGGCACTCCGTCGACGTCTACTACCGCGCGCCCGCCCTGGGGCGCCGTCCCGGTTCGCTGGGCCCGGTGCCGCAGTCGACGGGCGGGGTGGTCGCGCTGCTCGGGCTCCTGCTCACGGCGCTGGTGCTGCTCGGCGGGCTGGCCGCGGTCGGTCTCCTGCTGCTGGGCTGATCGGCCGACTTCGAGCCGGACGAGGGGCACGTCAGGCTGAGTCCGGTGGCCGCTGACCGGCCTGGTGTGCTCGATGATCATCACGACGGTCGAGGGCGGCCCGGCCGGCGGGCGTCGTCCGGGACGAGGGGCACGTCAGGCTGCGTGGGGCGGCGTCTGACGGGCCTGCTGTGCTCGTGATCATCCGAGATCGGCGGCGGGCGGCCCATGATCACCGCAGATGACGAGGTCGTACGCGGTCAGCGCCCAGGACCTCGTCATCCTGATGATCACCGACTGCGGAGCGGAGCGGGCGGCGCCGTCCACCGAGGGCCCGCGTCCCGCGTGGCTGACAGGATGGGGCGGTGAGCCCGACGCTGACCGATGCCGCCCTCCGGGGTCCTGATCTGCTGCCCGGCCGCCCCGATCTCCTGGCGCAGGCGCCGGCCACCGGGCTCTCGCCCGGGGTGCTGACCGGGCTCGTCGTCGCGGTCGTGCTCGTCGTGCTGCTGATCGTGCTCGTCGTCGGGCTGGTGCTCGCGCAGCGCCGCCGGATCTCGCTGCGCGAGCAGGCGGAGGAGGCCGAGCGGGCCAAGCCGGCCAAGGGGACCTACACGGCGGACAGCGGGTTCTCGTTCTCCGCCGGTGGCGCGGGGGCCGCCACGAAGGAGCGGCCGACCGCCCCGGAACCACGGCCCGGCGGAGCCACGCCCCTCGTCCAGCCCCCGCCCGTCGTCGAGACCCCGCCCGTCGTCGAGACCCCGCCCGTCGTCGAGACCCCGCCCGTCGTCGAGACCCCCACCGCGGAGCCGGCGCCCGCCGAGCCGGCGAGCACCGACGCCCCGCCACTGGCTCCGCCGGAGACGGCTCCCGAGGCCCCGACGGAGGAGCCTCCCGCGGCTCCGCCCGTGGTCGAGGCCCCGGCCTTCGTCGAGCCCCCGCCGGTGGTCGAGACGCCCGTCGTCGAGACGCCACCCCTCGTCGAGACCCCGCCCGTCGTCGAGACCCCGCCCGTCGTCCAGCCCGAACCCGTCGTCGAGACCCCACCCGTCGAGCCCGAGCAGGCACCGGCCGCCACCGACGCCCCGCCCGCGCCCGCCGAGCCCATCGCCTCCCCCGAGGGGCGCCTGGAGCGCCTGCGGGGCCGGCTCGGCCGCTCGCGCTCGACGCTCGGCACCGGCCTGCTGGGCCTGCTCGGCGCGGGCGACCTGGACGAGGACTCGTGGGAGGAGGTCGAGGACCAGCTGCTGATGGCCGACCTCGGGTCGGCGACCACCCAGGAGGTCGTCGGCAAGCTCCGCGAGCGCATCGCCTCGCGCGGGGTGCGGACCTCCGAGGAGGTGCGCGAACTGCTGCGCGAGGTGCTCGTCGAGACCCTCGGGACCGGCCTCGAGCGCTCCGTCCACGCGCTGGCCCACGACGGCCGGCCGGCGGTGGTGCTCGTCGTCGGCGTCAACGGCACCGGCAAGACGACGACCACCGGCAAGCTCGCGCGGGTCCTGGTCGGGGGCGGTCACGAGATCGTCCTCGGCGCGGCCGACACCTTCCGCGCGGCGGCCGCGGAACAGCTCGAGACGTGGGGCGAGCGGGCGGGCGCACGCACCGTGCGCGGCGCCGAGGGGGCGGACCCGGCGAGCGTCGCGTTCGACGCCGTCAAGAAGGGCACCGAGGCCGGCGTCGACGCGGTCCTGCTCGACACCGCGGGCCGGCTGCACACCAAGACCGGGCTCATGGACGAGCTGGGCAAGGTCAAGCGCGTCGTCGAGCGGCAGGCCGAGGTCGACGAGGTGCTCCTCGTCCTCGACGCCACGACCGGCCAGAACGGGCTGACGCAGGCGCGCGTCTTCGGCGAGGTCGTGGACGTGACCGGGGTCGTGCTCACCAAGCTCGACGGCACGGCCAAGGGCGGCATCGTCTTCCAGGTCCAGCGCGAGCTCGGCGTCCCGGTCAAGCTCGTCGGCCTCGGCGAGGGCCCCGACGACCTGGCGCCGTTCGAGCCCGAGGCGTTCGTCGACGCGCTCCTGCGCTGAGCGGCCTCGGCCGCCGCCACCCGATCCGGCATGATGTCGCCGTGACGTCCGCCGCTGATCGGGTGAGCCGCCGCGCGATCGAGCGTCGGCAGGCGTTGCACACCGTGAACGGCGAGGAGTGACCTGGCCCACCGGACTCCGGGATGTCCGGTTCGGTGATGTGATGGTCACACCAGGTGGGCGGCTGTTAACTGCCGCGAAACAGACGCCGACGGCGCCCGAAACACAGCCTGCGCATCCTTCCCTCCCAGTGATCGCCCGTGAGTCGGTGTGCAGGAGGGACGAACGACCGTGTTGAATGCCGGTAGTACCGCCTGGGTACTCGCCAGCGCTGCGCTGGTGATGCTCATGACCCCAGGGCTCGCCTTCTTCTACGGCGGCATGGTCCGCTCGAAGAGCGTCCTGAACATGCTCATGATGAACTTCATGTGCCTCGCGATCGTCGGGGTGCTGTGGTGCCTCTACGGGTTCTCGCTCGCGTTCGGCAACGACGCGTTCGGCGGCCTCGTCGGCAACTTCCAGTACCTGGGCCTGGGCAACACGTTCCCGGGCGCGTCGCAGGCGGTCGTCGGCGGCAGCACCGGTGACGGCATCCCGGTGCTCGCCTTCGCGATGTTCCAGCTGATGTTCGCCGTGATCACCCCGGCGCTGATCTCGGGCGCCGTGCCGGAGCGCATCAAGTTCTGGAGCTGGGGCCTGTTCGTCGTGCTCTGGTCGACGATCGTCTACTTCCCGGTGGCCCACTGGGTGTTCTCCTTCGACGGCTACTCGGGGGAGAAGGGCGGCTGGATCGCCAACTCGCTCAAGGCGCTCGACTTCGCCGGTGGGACCGCGGTCCACATCAACGCCGGTGCGGCGGGCCTCGCGCTCGCCCTGGTGCTCGGCAAGCGTCGCGGCTGGCCCCGCGACCCGGGACGTCCGCACTCGCTGCCGTTCGTCCTGCTCGGCGCCAGCCTCCTGTGGTTCGGGTGGTACGGCTTCAACGCCGGCTCGGCCCTGGGCGCCAACTCGACCGCGGCGGTCGCCTTCACGACGACGACCGTGGCCACCGCGGCCGCGACCATCGGCTGGCTCGTCGTCGAGCAGCTCCGTGACGGCAAGCCGACCACCCTCGGTGCCGCGTCCGGTGCCGTCGCCGGCCTCGTCGCGATCACCCCGGCCTGTGCCTACGTCAACCCGGTCGGCGGCCTGGCGGTCGGCGTGATCGCCGGTGCCGTCTGCGCCCTCTGCGTGTCGATCAAGTTCCGGCTCGGGTTCGACGACTCGCTCGACGTCGTCGCGGTCCACCTGGTCGGCGGTCTCGTCGGCACTCTGCTCATCGGGTTCTTCGGCACGACGTCGCTGAACTCGTCGAGCGCCGACGGCCTGTTCTACGGTGGCGGCTTCGACCAGCTCGGCAAGCAGGCCGTGGCGGCGTTCTCGGTCCTGGCCTACTCGTTCGTGGTGACCTGCATCATTGCGCTGCTGATCAAGCACACGATCGGGTTCCGCGTGAGTGACGAGGACGAGGCCACCGGGATCGACGAGTCGCAGCACGCGGAGTCGGGGTACGACTACTCCGGCCTCAGCGGCGGCGGCAACTCCTCGCTCCTGGGCGCGGGTGCCACCGGGACCTCGATGCCGGCGACCCCCAGGGAGGGTGCTCCGCGATGAAGATGGTGACCGCGATCATCAAGCCGTTCGTGCTGGAGGACGTGAAGGGGGCGCTCGAGCAGCTCGGCGTCCTCGGCATGACCGTCAGCGAGGTCCAGGGCTACGGCCGCCAGAAGGGCCACACCGAGGTCTACCGCGGGGCCGAGTACTCCGTGGACTTCGTGCCCAAGGTCCGCATCGAGGTCGTCACCGACGACCCGACCGCGGAGAAGGTCCTCGACGCGATCGCCGAGACCGCCCGCACCGGCAAGATCGGTGACGGCAAGGTCTGGGTGACCCCGGTCGAGACGGTGGTGCGCGTGCGCACCGGCGAGCGCGGGGCGGACGCCCTCTAGCTCGCGGGCGCCTCGGTGCGTCGCGGCGCCGGGATCGGTCCTCCGGGACCGGCCCGGCGTCGCGCACCCGTGCGCCCGGGTACGGCGCCGGTCCCGCCCGGGCCCCGCGCCACCCATTCCACGTGACGGCGGGAGAGGGCGGGACGGGCATGGTCGCTGCGTCGGGGGAGTTCGAGGTCTCCGGGGCGTCCGACGAGGGCGCCGCCGTCGACCTGGTCCGGGCCCGCACCGCGTTGCTCACCCCGCCGCCCGGGGCCCGCCGGCTCGGTCCGGCCGCCCTGCGCGAGGCGCTCGTCGAACTGCACGACTTCTGGCTCGCCACCCGCGCCGCGGCCGTCGGTGTCGGCGAGGGCACCGGGACCGCGCTCGTCGCGGTGGGGGCCCTCGGGCGCCGCGAGCTCGCCCCCTGGTCGGACCTCGACCTCGTCCTGGTGCACGACGGCGGCGGCCGCCAGAAGGGCGCGGACCGGGTCGCCCGGATCGCCGACGCCCTCTGGTACCCGCTCTGGGACGCCGGGATCGGCCTCGACCACTCGGTGCGCACCGTCGGCGAGGCCGTCGGCGTCGCCACCGAGGACCTGCGGGTGGCCCTGGGCCTGCTCGAGGTCCGCCTCCTCGCCGGCGACGCCGAGCTGGCCGAGCGCCTCGCCACCTCGGCCCGGCAGGCCTGGCGGGCGGGCATGCGCGCCCGGTTCGACGAGCTCGTCGAGACCACCCACGGCCGCTGGCAGCGCTCGGGCGAGGTCGCGCACCGCGTCGAGCCCGACCTCAAGAACGGCCGCGGCGGGCTGCGCGACGTCCAGCTCCTCGACGCCCTCGCCGCCGCCCAGCTCGTCGACCGGCCCGCCGTCGACGTCCGCTCCGCCCGCGGCCTGATGCTCGACCTGCGCACCGAGCTGCACCGCCGCGCCGGGCGGGCCCGCGACGTGCTGCAGGCCGAGGACGCCCACGAGCTCGCCGGGGTGCCCGACCTCGGCGTCACCGACCGCTACGACCTCGCCCGGTCGCTCTCCGGCGCCGCCCGCACCGTCGTCTACGCCACGGACGTCGCGCTGCGCTCCGCCCGGGCGGCCCTGCCCCGGCGCGGCCTCGCCGCGCTGCGCCGCGCGCCCGCCCGCCGTCCCCTCGACGAGGGCGTGGTCGAGCACGGCGGCGAGGTCGTGCTCGCCCGCGAGGCCCAGGTCAGCCGCGACCCCGCCCTCGTGCTGCGCCTGGCCGCCGCCGCGGCCCGCACCGGGCTGCCGATGGCCACCGGGACCCTCAACCGCCTCGCCGAGGCCGCCCCGGAGCTGCGCGAACCGTGGCCGCGGGCCGCACGGACCGAGTTGCTGGCCCTGCTGGGGGCGGGGGAGGGCGCGGTCGACGTCATCGAGGCGCTCGACCGCACCGGCCTGTGGGGACGGCTCTTCCCGGAGTGGGGCGCCGTCCGGGACCTCCCCCCGCGCGACCGCGCGCACGTCTGGACCGTCGACCGCCACCTGGTGGAGGTCACCCGGCGGGCCAGCGAGCTGACCACCCGCGTGTCGCGGCCCGACCTGCTGCTGATCGGCGCGCTGGTCCACGACATCGGCAAGGGACGCGACGAGGACCACTCGGTGGTCGGCGCGCAGCTGGCCCGCCACATCGGACGCCGGCTCGGCCTCTGGCCCGACCGACGTCGACACCCTCGCCGCGATGGTGCGCCACCACCTGCTGCTGCCGCACACCGCGCAGCGCCGCGACCCCGAGGACCCGGCGACGGTGCAGCGCGTCGTCGACACCCTCGACGGCGACCCGGTGCTGCTGGAGCTGCTGCACGCCCTCGCCGAGGCCGACGCGCTCGGCACCGGACCCGGCGTCTGGACGTCGTGGCGGGCCACGCTGATGGGCGACCTGGTGCGCCGCTGCCGCGTCGTCATGGCCGGCGAGCCCGTGCCGGGCCCGGAACCGCTCTCGGACGACCGGCTCGCCCTCGCCCAGGCCGTCGCCTCGTCGGGGCACCCGGAGGTGTCCATCGACGCGGCCGACGAGCTGACGACGGTGACGATGACGGTCGCCGCCCCGGACCGCCCCGGGCTGCTCAGCCGCGCGGCCGGCGTGCTCGCGCTGCACTCCCTGCAGGTCCACGCGGCGGTGCTCGTCGAGCACGACGGCGTCGCGGTGGACAGCTTCACGGTCTCGCCGCGGTTCGGCCGCCTGCCCGAGGCGTCGCTGCTGCGCGAGGACCTCGTCCGCGTGCTGGCGGGCTCCCTCGACCTCCCGGCCCGCCTCGCGGCCAAGGAGCGCGACTACTCGGCGCACGCGCCGTCGGTGCCGCCGGCGAGCCGGGTGCTGTGGTTCGACGACGAGGCCACCGGCGCCGTCGTGCTCGAACTGCGCACCGCCGACCGCATCGGGCTGCTCCACCACGTCGCGGCCGCGCTCGAGTCCCAGGGCGTCGACGTGCGCTGGGCCCGGGTCTCGACCCTCGGGTCCTCGGTGGTCGACGCGTTCTGCCTGGAGGCCACGGCCGAGCCCGACGTCGAGGACGGGACCCCGCACGACGGACCCGGCACGGGCACCGTCGTGGCGCTCGACCCGACCCGCCGTCGGGCGATCGAGGCGGCCGTCATGGCGGCGGCGCGGCCGGCGCCGGCCGCCGAGGACGACAGAGCGGGAGCCGCGCCGGCTGAGTGCGGCCTCCGGGTCCGCCGCGGGTGCCGGTTAGGCTGGGATCCGTGTTCGACACCCTGTCCGACCGCCTCACGTCGGTCCTCTCGGACCTGCGCGGCAAGGGCCGGCTCTCCGAGACCGACATCGACACGACCTGTCGTGAGATCCGGATCGCGCTGCTCGAGGCCGACGTCGCGCTGCCGGTCGTCCGGGAGTTCGTCCGTCAGGTCAAGGAGCGCGCCAAGGGCGCCGAGGTCTCCGAGGCGCTGAACCCGGCGCAGCAGGTCGTCAAGATCGTCAACGAGGAGCTCGTCGGCATCCTCGGCGGGGAGACCCGGCGGCTGCGGTTCGCGAAGAACCCGCCGACGGTGATCATGCTCGCCGGCCTGCAGGGCTCGGGCAAGACGACGCTCGCCGGGAAGCTCGCGCTGTGGCTGCGCAAGCAGGGCCACACCCCGCTGCTCGCGGCCTGCGACCTGCAGCGCCCCAACGCCGTCACCCAGCTGCAGATCGTCGGCCAGCGCGCCGAGGTCGAGGTCTTCGCCCCCGAGCCCGGCAACGGCGTGGGCGACCCCGTCGACGTGGCCCGCCGCGCGATCGCCGACGCGAAGGCCCGGCAGTACGACGTGCTCGTCGTCGACACCGCCGGCCGCCTCGGCGTCGACGAGGAACTGATGCGCCAGGCCGCGGACATCCGCGACGCGGTCTCCCCGGACGAGATCCTCTTCGTCCTCGACGCCATGGTCGGCCAGGACGCGGTGAACACCGCGGAGGCGTTCCGCGACGGCGTCGGGTTCACCGGCGTCGTGCTGACCAAGCTCGACGGCGACGCACGCGGCGGCGCCGCCCTCTCGGTCCGCCAGGTGACCGGCGAGCCGATCCTGTTCGCCTCCAACGGCGAGCGGCAGGACGAGTTCGACGTCTTCCACCCCGACCGGATGGCCTCGCGCATCCTCGGCATGGGCGACGTGCTCTCCCTCATCGAGCAGGCCGAGCAGGCCTTCGACGCCGGCCAGGCCGAGGCCGCCGCGAGGAAGATGGGCGAGGGCGACTTCACGCTCGAGGACTTCCTCGAGCAGATGCAGTCGGTCCGCAAGATGGGCCCGATCGCCAACATCCTCGGCATGCTGCCGGGCGCGGCGGCCATGAAGGACCAGCTCGCGAGCGTGGACGAGAAGCACCTGGACCGGGTGCAGGCGATCATCCGCGGCATGACCCCCGCCGAGCGCGAGGACCCGAAGATCATCAACGGGTCGCGGCGGCTGCGGATCGCCAACGGCTCCGGGGTGGGCGTCACGGACGTCAACCAGCTCGTCGAGCGGTTCTTCGAGGCCCGCAAGATGATGAAGAACATGGCCGGCCAGTTCGGTCTCGGCGGCCTGCCGGGCATGGGCGGTGGCCGCAAGGCCGCGCGCAGCGCCCGCAAGGGCGGCAAGGCCGCGCGCGGCCCGAAGACGATGCCGGCGATCGCGGGCATCGCCTCGGAGAGCTCGTCGACCCGCGGCCAGCGCTCGGTCGGCTCCTACGAGACGCCGGGCCTCAACCAGCTCCCGCCCGGGCTCGCCGGTCTCGACCAGCTGCCCGAGGGCTTCGACCCGGGTGCGCTCACGTTCCCCGGCAACTCCGGGGGCGGCGGGAATCGTGGCTCCGGGGGCTCCGGCGGCGGCAAGAAGGGCAACAAGAAGCGCCGCAAGTAGCGGGGGGCGCGCGTCCGCGGACCCTGGCGGCCCGCGGTCGGTCGCCCGGACGCTTCGCCGTAGATCACGAGCACGTCATGCGTCCCGGCGGGCGTCTGAGCTGCCCAGCGTGCCCCTCGACGTGGGCGGCGACGGCCCACGTCCGCGGGCTACTGATCAGGGGCACGTCAGGCATCCCAGCGGGCGGCCTGAGCTGCCCAGCGTGCCCCTCGATGTGCGTCAAGGCGCCGCATGACCTGCGTCAGGGCGCGTGCTCGGCCAGCCACGCGTCCCGACGCCGCGGCGAGGCCTGGGCGAGCCACGCGTCCTGCACCAGCTCGGTGAGCTCCGCGAGGTCGATCTCGGCCAACCGGGAACCCCGCACCAGGACCGACGGGTGGCCGTCGAAGCGCGGCGTCGTGAAGTACGGGGCGTCCGGGTCACCGAGCAGCGCCGCCTTGGCCTCCTCGGACTCGACCCAGAACATGATCACGTCGTCGTAGCGCTCGCCGGTCTCCGGGTCGGCGGCGTCGCGCTGCGGCGTCCGGAAGAAGACGAACGACTTGCCGCCCACCTGGTAGATCGAGTTGCCCTTCGGCCCGACGATCTCCTTCACGTGCGGCATCGCCCGCGCCAGGGCGTGGACGTCGGTGACGCGAGCCGGGCGCGCTCCCGTCGGCTGGGTCGGCACAGCCGGATTCTCCTACGATCGCGGCCGTGACCCCCCTCCACCTGCACGGTGTGGTCCTCGACGAGTCGGCGCAGGCCGGCGACGGGGCCCGCGACCTCTGGGTCGACGAGCACGGCGTGTTCACCGACGGGCCGATCGCCGGCGCGCAGACGATCTCGGGCTGGATCCTCCCGGGGCTGGTCGATGCGCACTGCCACGTCGGCATCGGTCCCGACGGGCCCGTGGAGCTGGAGGAGGCGCGCGCCCAGGGCCACGTCGACGCCGCCGCCGGTGCGCTCCTGATCCGCGACTGCGGCGCCCCGATCGACACCCGCCCGCTCGACGACGACCCGGGGATGCCCGAGATCGTCCGGGCCGGGCGGCACCTCGCCCGCCCCAAGCGCTACATCCGGGGGCTCTCGATCGACCTCGACGACCCGGGTGAGCTCCCGCGCCTCGTCGCCGAGCAGGCCCGGGACAACCCGTGGGTCAAGCTCGTCGGCGACTGGATCGACCGCGACGAGGGCGACCTCGCGCCGCTCTGGCCCGACGACGTCCTGCGCGACGCGATCGACGCCGCGCACGCCCATGGCGCCCGGGTCACCGCCCACGTGTTCGGCGAGCACGCGCTGCCGGGCCTGATCGGCGCGGGCATCGACTGCATCGAGCACGGCACCGGGCTGACCGACGAGACGATCGCGATGATGGCCGAGCGCGGCACGGTCCTGGTGCCGACGCTGATCAACGTCGCGAACTTCCCCGGCTTCGCCGACGCGGCGGGGGAGAAGTTCCCGGACTACGGCACCCACATGCGGGCCCTGCACGCCCGCGCGCACGAGACGATCGCGGCGGTGATCGACGCCGGCGTCACCGTCTACCCCGGGACCGACGCGGGCGGCGGGATCGAGCACGGCCGGATCGTCGACGAGGTCGTGGCGCTGGCCGACGCCGGGCTCGGCCCGGCCCGGGCCCTGGCGTCCGCGACGGTGGGGGCGCGGAGCTGGCTCGGACGGCCCCGCATCGAGCCCGGTGCCCCGGCCGACGTCCTCGTCGTGCCCGCCGATCCCCGGGGCGACCTCGACGTCCTGCGCCACCCGGTCGCGGTGCTCCGGCGGGGGAGGAGGCTCGGATCGTGATGGACCTCAACGCCGACCTCGCCGAGGGCTTCGGACCGTGGCCGCTGACCGACGACGACGCGCTGCTCGAGGTCGTGACCTCGGCCAACGTCGCCTGCGGTTTCCACGCGGGCGACGCCCCGACGATGCGCCGGGTGTGCGCGCGGGCGGCCGGGCGCGGGGTGCGCATCGGCGCCCAGGTGTCCTACCGCGACCTCGCCGGGTTCGGACGCCGCTTCCTGGACGTCGACCGCGAGACCCTCGCCGCCGAGGTGCTCTACCAGATCGGGGCCCTGCGGGCGATGGCGCGCGCGGCCGGCGTCGAGGTCGAGTACGTCAAGCCGCACGGCGCGCTCTACAACACCGTCGTGCACCACGAGGAGCAGGCGGCCGCCGTCGTCGAGGCCGCGCGGGCGGCGGGGGACCTGCCGGTCATGGGGCTGCCCGGCGGCCGGCTCCTCGCGCTCGCGGCCGACGCCGGGCTCGCGACGATCGCCGAGGCGTTCGCCGACCGCGGCTACACCCCCGAGGGCACGCTGGTGCCGCGCTCGCAGCCCGGGGCCCTGCTGCCCGACACCGACGCCGTCGTCGAGCGGGCCGTCCGCCTGGCCCGCGACGGCGTGATCGTCGCCGTGGACGGCACCGAGCTGGGGGTCCGGGCCGACTCGCTGTGCCTGCACGGGGACACCCCGGAGGCGGTGGGCAACGCCCGGGCGGTCGCCCGCGCGCTCGGTCCGGCCGGCGCGGAGGGGTAGGCCCCGCCGGACCGGACCGTCGGGGGCCTCTGGCACAATCAGGTGGTTGTGTCGTGGCCACCCTCTCCCTGGGCCGCGACCTCGGACCTGCGGTGCACGGCCGGTGGTGACCCCACGCCGGCCGGGGACGCCGAGCACGGAGCAGTACAGCGAACGAGGAGTACACCGGACCCGTGGCCGTCAAGATCAAGCTCGCCCGCATGGGCAAGATCCGCGAGCCCCATTACCGCGTGGTCATCGCCGACGCCCGCAACCGTCGCGACGGGCGCGTGATCGAGACGATCGGCGAGTACCACCCGAAGAGCCAGCCGAGTGACATCAAGATCAACTCGGAGCGCGCGCAGTACTGGCTCGGCGTGGGCGCGATCCCGACCGAGCCGGTGCACAGCCTGCTCAAGATCACCGGCGACTGGCAGAAGTTCAAGGGCCTGCCCCACACCGAGAGCCGGCTCCAGCCGCAGCCGGAGAAGGTCGACAAGCAGGCACGGTTCAACGAGGAGCTGGCCAAGGTCAGCAACAACGCGGCCGAGTGAGTCGGCGGTGAGTGACCTCGCCGAAGCCCTCGAGCACCTGGTGCGCGGCATCGTGACGCACCCCGACGAGGTCTCGGTCGACCTCGTGACCAACCGGCGCGGCCGCACCCTCGAGGTGCGCGTGCACCCCGACGACCTGGGCAAGGTCATCGGGCGCAACGGACGCACGGCCACGGCGCTGCGCACCGTGATCAGCGGGGTCGGCGGGCGCGGCGTGCGCGTCGACGTGGTCGACACCGACCGCTGAGCGTGGGCCCGGCCGCATGAGCACCACCCACGGCCCGTCCGACGACCTCCGCGTCGTCGGGCGGGTCGTCAAGGCCCACGGGCTGCGCGGCGAGCTCGTCGTGGAGCCCAGCACCGACCAGGCCGAGGAGCGCTTCGCGCCCGGTGCGGTCCTGCAGGTCTCCGGCGTGCCCGCCCGGAGCACGCTCACCGTCACCGCCGCCCGGTGGCACAGCGGGCGGCTCCTGGTGACGGTGGACGAGGTGACCGACCGGGACACCGCCGAGGCCCTGCGCCGCGGTGTCCTGCGGGCCGCCGCGTCCGCCGCGGACACCGCCGACGACGACGAGTTCCACGACCACCAGCTCGAGGGCCTGCGCGCCGAGCTGACCGACGGCAGCGTCGTCGGCACCGTCACCGCCGTCCAGCACGGCGCGGGCGGGGAATTGCTCGTCGTCGAGCCGCCCGGCGGCGGCGAGCTGCTCGTCCCGTTCGTCACCGCGATCGTCCCGACGGTGGACCTGGCCGGCGGCCGCGTCGTGCTCGACCCGCCCGAGGGGCTGTTCGACCCCGTCTAGGTCACTCCTGCGACTCCGCGATCTCGCGGATCAGCCCGCCGGCCAGCACCATCGACACCTGCCGCTCCGAGAGCTGGTGGCGGAAGGTGTACTCGGTGCCGTCCACGCTGCCGGTGATCTCGGAGCCTCCCCGCAGGGCCTCGTGCACCCCGGAGACCGACAGCGTGGCGCCCTGCTCCAGGGCGTCGTAGTCGCCCTCGTCGCGGAACTCCAGCGCGAGGATCCCGAAGTTGGCCAGGTTCTGCCAGTGGATCCGCGCGAACGACTTCGCGATCACCACCCGCAGCCCCAGGTAGCGCGGGCAGATCGCGGCGTGCTCGCGCGAGGACCCCTGGCCGTAGTTGTCGCCCCCGACGATCGCGTGGCCGGTCTCCTTGATCTCCTCCGCGTTGGCCGGATAGTCCTCGTCGATCCGGACGAACGCGAACTGCGCCAGCTTCGGGATGTTGGAGCGGTAGGGCAGGGCGGCCGCGCCGGCGGGGGAGATGTCGTCGGTGGAGATGTCGTCGCCGACCTTGAGCAGGATCGGGACCTCGAGCTCGTCGGGGAACGGGTCGAACTCCGGGAGCCCCGAGATGTTCGGGCCCTTGACCAGCTCGACGTCGCGCGCGTCCGCCTCCGACGGCGGCTCGGAGAGCATCGCGGTGTTGACCGTCGCCTCCTCCGGCAGCCCGAGGTGGCCCCACTCGAGGCCGAGCTTCTCGGCGAGCTCGCGGGGGTCGGTGATGACCCCGGTGAGGGCGCTCGCGGCCGCGGTCTCCGGCGAGCAGAGCCAGACGTGGTCGTCGGCGCCGCCGCCGGAGCGTCCGGGGAAGTTGCGGGGGAACGTGCGCAGCGAGTTCGTGCCCGGCGCGGGCGCCTGGCCCATGCCGATGCAGCCCATGCACCCGGCCTGGTGGATGCGCGCCCCCGCCGCGATGAGCGAGAACGTGCCGCCCATCTTCGTCAGGTCGGAGAGGATCTCCCGCGAGCTCGGGTTGACGTCGAAGCTCACGGCGTCGTTGGTCTGGCGGCCGTCGACCATCCGCGCCGCGATCGCGAAGTCCCGCAGGCCGGGGTTGGCCGAGGAGCCGATCACCACCTGGCCGACCGGCTCGCCCGCCACCTCGGAGACCGGGACGACGTTGCCCGGCGACGACGGCTTCGCGATCAGCGGGACGATCTCGGACAGGTCGATCTGCTCGGTGAGGTCGTAGGAGGTGCCCTCGTCCGCGAGCAGCTCGGTGAAGTCGTCCTCGCGGGCCTCGCTGCGCAGGAAGGCGCGGACGGCGTCGTCGGCCGGGAACACCGTCGTCGTCGCCCCGAGCTCCGCACCCATGTTCGCGATGACGTGGCGGTCCATCGCCGACAGCGTCGCCAGCCCGGGGCCGTGGTACTCGAGGATGCGGTTGGTGCCGCCCTTGGTGCCGTGGCGGCGCAGCATCTCGAGGATGACGTCCTTGGCCGAGCACCACGGCGGCAGCTCGCCGGTGAGCTCGATCCCCCAGATCTCGGGCATCCGGATCGAGAGCGGGCGCCCCGCGATGGCCAGCGCCACCTCCAGCCCGCCCACGCCGATCGCGAGCATGCCCAGCGCCCCGCCGGCCGGGGTGTGCGAGTCCGACCCGATCATCGTCGTGCCGGGCCTGCCGAACCGCTGCATGTGCGTCGGGTGCGAGACGCCGTTGCCGGGCTTGGAGTACCACAGCCCGAAGCGCCGGCAGGCCGAGTGCAGGTAGGCGTGGTCCTCGGCGTTCTTCTCGTCGGTCTGCAGCAGGTTGTGGTCGACGTACTGCACCGAGAGGTCGGTGTGGACGCGCTCCAGCCCCAGCGCCTCGAGCTCCTGCATCACCAGCGTGCCGGTGGCGTCCTGGGTGAGGGTCTGGTCGATGCGGATCGAGACCTCCCGCCCCGGCGTCATGTCCCCGTCGACGAGGTGCGAGGAGATCAGCTTGTGGGCGACACCCTGGGGCGCGGACGACTCGGCCATGGACGTTCCTCCTCGGGAGGTGGCGGTGTCGGGGGAGGTACCCGGGCCGGGCGGCGAGATCACCCCCGCCGGTCAGTCCGTGGCCTCCTCGCCCTCGTCGGCGACCACCCGGACCCCGAGCACGCCCGGGACCTCGGCCAGCTCGCTCGTCAGCGGGTGCAGCGGGATGCGGCCCAGGAGCGAGAGCGTCACCGCGGCGCTGCGCGGGGTGGCGCCGTCGCCCGGGTCCTCGCGGTCCACCGTCATGCCCGCGATGGCGAACCCGCGCTCGGTGCACGCGGTGAGGACGTCGCGCAGCACGCCGCGCCCGTCGACGTAGGTGACGTGCAGCGGGCGTGGCGCCGCCGACGACCGCGACAGCGCGCGCGACAGCGGCCGGAACCCGCGGGTGATCAGGTAGTGCACGACGGTGCCCGCGACGGCGAGCAGCGGCAGACCCGCGCCCGCGGCGGTGCCCACCGCGGCGGCCACCCACACGGTCGCCGCGGTCGTGAGGCCCCGGACCGCGTCGCGGCGCACGAAGATCAGGCCACCGCCGATGAAGCCGATGCCGGACACGATCTGGGCGGCGACGCGCGAGGGGTCGAGCGAGACGTGCTCGAGGGCGATCAGGTCGCCGAACCCGTACTTCGAGATGAGCATGAACGCCGCGGACCCCACGCCCACCAGCGCGTGGGTGCGCAGGCCCGCGCTCTTCGCGGCCAGCTCGCGCTCGATCCCGATGACGGTGCAGAGCACGAGCGCGAGCAGCAGGTCGAGCAGCACCCGCCACTGCACGTCGAGGTCCGAGGACCACAGCACCGGCGTCGTCCCGCCCATCCGTCCCCCTCCTCCGGCGCACCCGGCAGGATCACCCCGCGTGCGCATCGACGTCGTCACGATCTTCCCCGGTTACCTCACGCCGCTCGACGAGGCCCTCGTCGGGCGCGCGCGGCGCGCCGGGCTGATCGAGCTGCACGTCCACGATCTGCGCACCTGGGCCGCCGGGGTCCACAAGGCCGTCGACGACGCCCCGTACGGCGGCGGTCCCGGGATGGTCATGGTCCCGACGGTGTGGGGCGAGGCGCTCGACGCGGTCCGCGCCGAGGTCCCGGACGAGCCCGGTCTCCTGCTGGTCCCGACGCCGGCCGGGGCGCCGCTCACGCAGGCCCGGGCCGCGGCGTGGGCCGGCGAGCCGCGCCTCGTGCTGGCCTGCGGGCGCTACGAGGGCATCGACGCGCGCGTGACCGCCGACGCCGCGCGCCACGGCCGCGTCGAGGAGTTCTCCCTGGGGGACTACGTGCTCGCCGGGGGCGAGGTCGCGGCCCTCGTCGCGGTCGAGGCGGTCTCGCGGCTCGTGCCCGGCGTGCTGGGCAACCCGGCGTCGGCCGAGCTCGACTCCTTCTCGGACGGGCTGCTCGAGGCGCCCGCGTTCACGCGCCCCGAGTCGTGGCGCGACCTCGAGGTGCCCCCGGTGCTGCGGGGCGGCGACCACGGCGCGGTCGCCCGCTGGCGACGCGACCGGTCGCTGGAGCGGACGGCCGCGGTGCGCCCCGACCTGCTCGACCGGCTGCTCGCCGCGCACGGACCGGCGGCGTTCGACCGCCGGGACCGGGAGGTCCTCGCCGCCGCCGGCTACGAGCTGCCCGACGCTCCGGGAGACGGCGTCCGGTGACGCCCCGCCCACCGGGGACGGCGGGCCGGTCTGGCAGACTGGGGGAGTTGCCACGGGCCCGTTCGGCGCCCGGTCCGCGCCCCCGGGTGCGTGCAACACGGTACGAACCCATCCGGTCGCCCGGCGCCGTCGGACCCGACGGTGCGCCGGGCCGACCCGTGAGACGCGAGGACGACGAGCCAATGAACGCCCTGGACGAGCTCGACGCGCAGTCGCTGCGCTCCGACATCCCGGACTTCCGTCCGGGCGACACCGTCAAGGTGCACGTCAAGGTGATCGAGGGTTCACGCTCCCGTGTACAGGTCTTCCAGGGCGTCGTGATCCGTCGCCACGGCGGCGGCCTCCGCGAGACGTTCACCGTCCGTAAGGTGTCCTTCGGCGTCGGGGTGGAGCGCACCTTCCCGGTGCACACGCCCAACATCGACCACATCGAGGTCGTCACCCGCGGTGACGTGCGGCGGGCCAAGCTCTACTACCTCCGTGAGCTCCGCGGGAAGGCCGCCAAGATCCGCGAGAAGCGCGAGACGCCGTCCGCGTCCTGAGCGGGCCGCGCGTCGTGTGGCCTGCCTGCAACGCCCCGCGACGCCGTCTCCTAGCCTGACTGCCGTGCCTCCCGCCGACGAGCCCGGTCGCCGCTACCGCTCGCCCCGTCACGGGGAGCCCGATCCCCGGTGGGGAGGGCCCGCCGCGGTCGCCCCCGTGGCGGACGACCCGTACGGCGACGTCACCGGGGAGCGGCCGTCGTTCGGGCGGCACGGCACGCCCGACGACGAGCCCCGCCACGGCGACGGGTGGCCGGCCGAGGACGGCTGGTCGGGTCACTCCCGCCACGGCGGGGAGCCCGCCGGCCGGTTCGACCGGGACCTCGACCCCGACGACGACCCGCTCGGCGGTCGGCCCTCCTGGTCCACGCCGGCCGGCGGCCCGTCGGGCCGGTTCGGCCTCGACGACGCCGGGCGCGACCGGCCCCCGTCGCGGTTCGGCGCCGAGCCCGACGCGTACGGCCCGGAGCAGCCCGGCCCGCCGGCGTACGGCCGCCCCGGCCCGCCGCCCGGCGGCTCGTCCCCGTACGGCCAGGCCCCGCCGCCGCCCTCCGGGCCGGCGTCGTACGGGCCGTCCTCGTACGGCGGCTCGGCCTACGGCTCGTCGGGCCGGTCGCCGTACGGCCCGTCGTCCACGTACCCCCCACCCCACGGAGCGCCCCCGCCCTACGGGCCCGGTCCGTCGTCCCCGTACGGGCAGGCGCCGCCCTCGCCGCCCTACGGGCAGGCGCCGCCCTCGCCGCCCTACGGGCAGGCGCCGCCCTCGCCGCCCTACGGGCAGGCGCCGGTCGGGAGCAACGGCCACGGCGCGCCCTCCACCCCGAACCCGGTGCCGGACGGGCACGGCCCGAACGGTCACGGTCCGGATCCCCGACGCGGCGGCGCGCCCGCCGGCGAGGACGGTCCGGGCACCGACGAGCGCGGCGGCCCGGCGCGGGGCGCCCCGGCCGGCCCCGGCTCCACGGCCGTGCAGCCCCCGGTCGACGCCCGTCCCGCCGGGCCCGCCCCGCTCCTCGCCGGCGGCACCCCGCCGCCGAAGCGTGACGGGGCGGACGCGCCGGCCTCGTCCGCCGATACCGCGGCCGACGACGCCGACGACGCCGGCACCACCGTGCTCGGCGACAACCCCGCCCGGCACCGGCGCGGCGCGACCACGGCCGCCACCGCGGGCCCGGGCCGCGACGACGACGCCGACGACACCTCCGGCCCTGGCCGCCGGTCCCGCAGCCGCAGCCGCGCCGAGGAGGGCGGGACCGGCGGCAGGAAGAAGCGCAAGGGCTCGTTCTGGCGCGAGCTGCCGCTGCTCATCGTCGTGGCCATCGTCCTGACCTTCGTCATCCAGACGTTCATCGCGCGCATCTACGTGATCCCGTCGGCGTCGATGGAGCAGACGCTGCACGGCTGCGACGGCTGCGCCAACGACCGCGTCGCCGTCGACAAGGTCACCTACCGCTTCGGCGACCCGGCGCCCGGCGACGTCGTCGTGTTCAAGGGCCCGCCCGCGTGGCTCGACAACGACGAGGTCGGCGAGACCCAGCCGTCGGGCAACCCGCTGGTCCGGGGCTTCCAGGACGCGCTGTCGCTGGTCGGCCTCGCGGCCCCCAACGAGAAGGACTTCGTCAAGCGCGTCATCGCCACCGGCGGCCAGACCGTCGCTTGCTGCGACGCCGCGAACCACGTCCTCGTCGACGGCAAGCCGATCACCGAGCCGTACCTCTACTACCAGCCGGGGCTCGGCGACAAGCAGGCCACGTTCGACCCGGTCCGCGTGCCGGACGGCCAGCTCTGGGTGATGGGCGACAACCGCAACAACTCGGCGGACGCGCGCTTCCACGGCCCGGTGCCGGTGAGCGACGTCATCGGCAAGGTCCGCGTCGTGGTGCTGCCGATCAGCCGGTGGCGCACCGTGCCGGCGATCGACCCGCAGACGACCGCGGCGGCGCTCGGCGCCCCGGGTCTGGTCCCGCTCGGCACCGGGACGGCCGGCGCGGCCGCCGGGGCCCTGCTCGCCGTGCCCGTCGTCGGGGCCGGGCGGCGCCTGCGCCGTGCGGTCGCCGCCGGGACGTCGACCGCCGCACCCCCGCACCCTGGTCCGGTGGACGGCGGCGACGCCCCCGCAGCAGCGGAGGCCGACCGCGAGTGACGTCCGCACGGTCCCGCTCCGGCGGTGACGGCCGTCCCGGAACCGGGGGACGCCCGCGCCGCCCTGCCCGCCGCCCGCTCCCGCCCCGCACCGGGGTGCAGCCGCCGCGGGCGATCATCCGCCGCTCCGGGGAGTCGTGGGCGCTGCAGTCGGCGCTCGAACGGCACGGCCTGGGCCCAGTCGCCGGGGTCGACGAGGCCGGCCGGGGCGCCTGTGCCGGTCCGCTCGCGGTCGCGGCGTGCATCCTGCGGCCGAACGACGCCAAGCGGTTCGAGGGCCTCACCGACTCCAAGCTGCTCAGCCACGAGGAGCGCGAGCGGCTCGCGGCGATCATCCTGCGGCGCGCCGTCGACCACTGCGTGGTGCTCGTCGACCCCGCCGAGGTCGACCGCCGCGGCGTGCACGCGGCCAACATCGACGGCATGCGCCGCGCGGTCGCACGGCTCGGGGTGCGCCCGGGCTACGTGCTCACCGACGGCTTCCCGGTGACCGGCTTCGGGGCGCCCAGCCTCGCGGTGCCCAAGGGCGACCTCGCCGCCGCGTGCGTGGCAGCGGCGTCGATCCTCGCGAAGACGACCCGTGACCGCCTGATGACCGAGATGCACGAGCGCCGGCCGGAGTACCGGTTCGACCTCCACAAGGGCTACTGCACCCCGACGCACTCCGCGGCGCTCGCCGAGCACGGTCCGAGCCCCGACCACCGCTACAGCTTCGTGAACGTCGCCGGGGCGGCTCGCC
The DNA here is from genome assembly GCA_963716955.1 of uncultured Actinomycetota bacterium. Classification (GTDB taxonomy): domain Bacteria; phylum Actinomycetota; class Actinomycetes; order Mycobacteriales; family Pseudonocardiaceae; genus Actinomycetospora. Next base: position 171,540 of record CAVQUY010000008.1, on the reverse strand, counting down.
GCGCCGCGGGCCGGGCGGCAGACTCTCCGATCGGGTCGGTGGGCCACAATGAGGAGGAGCAGTTCGACGACGACCTCCCGGACGCCACACCGGACGAGGTCGACGGGTACGGGGACATCGAGGACATGGCCGACGCCGAGGCGCAGGGGGGAGAGGGACCATGAGCGCGGAGGATCTCGAGAAGTACGAGACCGACATGGAGCTGTCGCTCTACCGCGAGTACCGCGACATCGTGAGCCAGTTCTCCTACGTCGTCGAGACCGAGCGCCGGTTCTACCTCGCGAACACGGTCGACGTGGCCGTGCGCAACGCCGACGGTGAGGTCTACTTCGAGGTGCGGATGTCCGACGCGTGGGTGTGGGACATGTACCGGCCCGCGCGCTTCGTCAAGAACGTCCGCGTCGTGACGTTCAAGGACGTCAACGTCGAGGAGCTCGAGAAGCCGGACCTGCGCCTCGAGGACGGTCCGTTCGGCGGCTGAGCCGCACCCGACCGCCACGCCCGTCCCGGCGGGCGGCCCTGCGCTCCGTCCCCACCCCCGTCACCGGGCCCCGGTTGTCCCCAGGCCCGTCGTCGGCCCTCCCGGTATTCGTGCCCGCGCCGCCACGGTGATCTCCGGGCGGTCCCCGCCGCCCGGAATCAACGGGAGGCGTCGTGGCTGGGAGCGGGACGGACACCGGCGGTGGTGGCACCCCGGCCGCCCGGGCGAAGGACGAGCTCGGGCGGGAGGGCGAACGGCTCGCGGTCGAGCACCTCCTCGCGCGCGGCCTGGTCGTCCTGGCCCGGAACTGGCGACGCCGCGAGGGCGAGCTCGACGTCGTGGCGACCGACGGGCAGCGCCTCGTGGTCTGCGAGGTCAAGACCCGCTCCGGGATCGGCTACGGCCTGCCGGTGGAGGCGGTCACGCGGTCGAAGGCGGCGCGGATCCGGCGGCTCGCGCACCAGTGGCTGGCGGAGTCGCGGGCCCGGTGGGTGGAGGTGCGCTTCGACGTCGTCGCCGTGCTGCTCGTCCCCGGCCGGGCCCCGCAGGTCGAGCACTACGAGGGGGCGTTCTGATGGGGCTCGCCCGCGCGTGGTCGATCGGTCTGCACGGCGTGGACGGCGACCTGGTGGAGATCGAGGCCGACGTCGGGCCGGGGCTGCCGGGGCTGTCGCTGGTCGGGCTGCCCGACGCCGCGCTCGCCGAGGCCCGCGACCGGGTACGCGCCGCCGTCGTGAACTCCGGTCAGCCGTGGCCGAAACGCAAGATCACGCTGGCGCTCTCGCCGGCGACGCTGCCCAAGCAGGGCTCGAGCTACGACGTCGCGCTGGCCTGCGGCGTCCTCGCCGCGGACGGCCGGCTGCGGCCCAGCGCCCTGGAGGGCGTCGTCCTGCTCGGCGAGCTCGCCCTCGACGGCCGCGTGCGCGACGTCCGCGGCATGCTGCCGTGCGTCATGGCGGCGCGCCGGGCCGGTGTCCCGCGGGCGGTCGTGCCGGCCGGGGCCCTCGACGAGGCCGCCCTCGTCGACGGCATCGAGCTGTTCGGGGCCGCCCACCTCACCGAGGTCCTCGCCTGGCTGCGCGGCGAGGCCGCGCTCCCGGCGCCGGCCGCCCGCTCCGGACCGCGGACCCGGCCCGCCGTCGACGACCTGGCGGACGTCGTCGGCCAGGACGTCGCCCGCCACGCGATCGAGGTCGCCGCCGCGGGCGGGCACCACCTGCTCTTCGTCGGGCCGCCCGGGTCCGGCAAGACGATGCTCGCCCGCCGCCTCACCGGCCTGCTGCCCGACCTCGGCGTCGAGGAGGCCATGGAGGTGGCCGCCGTGCGCTCGCTCGCCGGGGCGCTGCCGCCGGACGAGGAGCTGCCAGTGACGCCGCCGTTCGTCGCCCCGCACCACGGGGTGTCGGCGGCGGCGCTCGTCGGGGGCGGGTCCGGCCTGGCCCGGCCCGGGGCGGTGTCGATGGCCCACCGCGGGGTGCTGTTCCTCGACGAGGTCTACGAGTTCGGCCCGCACCTGCTCGACTGCCTGCGCACCCCGCTCGAGGAGGGCGAGGTCCGCCTGGCCCGCAAGGACGGCGTGGTGCGCTACCCGGCGCGCTTCCAGCTCGTCATGGCCGCCAACCCCTGCCCGTGCGCGCCCCCGCGCCCGGCGGACTGCAACTGCCCGCCGCAGGTGCTGCGCCGCTACGAGGGCCGGCTCTCCGGGCCGATGGTGGACCGGGTCGACCTGCGGGTGAAGCTCGACCCGGTGACCTCGCTCGAGCGCGGCCCCGACGAGGAGCCCGAGGACACCGCGACCGTGCGGGCCCGGGTGCTCGCCGCGCGTCGGCGGGCCCGGGAGCGGTGGCGGGCCGCGGGCTGGCGCAGCAACGCCGAGGTGCCCGGCCCCGCACTGCGCCGCCACGCGCCGCTCCCGCGCGCCGCCGCGGCGGACCTCGACCAGATGCTGCGCCACGGCGTCCTCACGGCGCGGGGACTCGATCGGTGCCTGCGCGTGGCCTGGACGTTGTGCGACCTGCGCCGCGCCGAGCGGCCGGGCACCGAGGACGTCCACGCCGCGCTGGCACTGAAGCACCGGGGGGCGATGTGAGCGCCGGGACGGACACCGCGGGAGGGGCCGACGGCGCGGTGGTCGACGAGGAGGTGCTGCTCGCCCGGGCCTACCTGATGCGCCTCGCCGAGCCCCCGGCCCCGCGGCTGGCGCACCTGGTCGCCCTGCTCGGGCCGGTGGAGGCCGCGGAGCGCATCCGCTCCGGCGCCGACCTCGGCCGCCACGTCGGGGCCGAGGTGTCGGGGCGGCGCGACGTCGACCGCGCGGCCGCCGACCTGGCGGCCGTCCGCGCCCTCGGCGGCCGGCTGCTCGTGCCGGAGGACCCCGCCTGGCCCGCGGCGGCGATGGTGTCCTTCGAGCAGCCCGGCCTGGAGGGGCACGCGGACTGGGTCGCCCCGCTCGGGCTCTGGGTGCGCGGTCCCGGGTCGCTGGCCGAGCACGTCGACGGGGCGCACCGCAGTGTCGCGGTGGTCGGGTCGCGCGCGGCGACGGGCTACGGCGGGTGGGTCGCCCGGGACTGGTCCGCATCGCTGGCCGACGAGGGTGTCGCGGTCGTCTCCGGCGCGGCGTACGGCATCGACGCCGCCGCCCACCGCGGCTGCCTCGCCGCGGGCGGCGCCACCGTCGCCGTGCTGGCCTGCGGCATCGAGCGGGCCTACCCGGCGGCCCACGCCCGGCTGCTCACGACGATCGCCGAGCGCGGCGTGGTCGTCAGCGAGTACCCGGTGGGTGCCGTCCCCGCCCGGCACCGCTTCCTGGTGCGCAACCGGCTCGTCGCGGCCCTCGCCACCGGGACGCTCGTGGTCGAGGCCGGTGCCCGCAGCGGCGCCGCCCGCACGGCCGCGGCGGCGCGCGAGCTCGGTCGGGTGGTGATGGTGGTGCCGGGCCCCGTCACCTCGGCGCTCTCGGTCGGGAGCCACCACCTCGCCCGCCAGCCGGGGGTGGGCCTGGTCGGCTCGGTCGCCCACGTCCTCGAGGACGTGGGGCCGGCGGGCAGGTTCGTCGAGCCCCCGCCGCGGCCCCGCCGGCCGCTCGACGGGCTGTCCACCGCGGCGGTCCGCGTCCACGGCGCGCTGCGCGGGCACGCGACCGCGACCGTCGGGGCGCTCGCCCGGGAGTCCGGGGTCGACCCGCGCACGGTGCCGGCGGCGCTGGACGAACTGGCCGCCGCGGGCCTCGTCGTCCCGGACGGGGAGCGGGGGTGGTGCCGGCCCGTCTGACGCTCGGACTCGTGCGACGAGCGGTTGCACAGCGCGACCGCGACGACCGTTGCCCGACAGGGCGGCGCGGTCACCGACGCGAGCGTGGCGATCCTTGACGGTCACCGTCCCGCCTTGGACTCTCGATCGCGATGACCGGCAGATTCCCCTCTCAGGGCACCGACGCGGCGGCCGGGCCGCCGCGCGCCGGCGGCCCCGTCGACGGGGAGGAGCGGTCCGCTGGCGGGCGCCCGACGCCCTCACGCAGAGCGACGACCGGGATCTCCACCATGACCGAGGTCGACCTCCCCGAGGGGCTGGCCCGCGCCGTCGAGGACTTCGCGGTGCACCTGCGCCTCGAGCGGGGGCTCTCGGAGCACACCGTCCGCGGCTACACCGGCGACGTCACCGCGGCCCTGCGCCACCTCGTCGCCCGGGGCCCGCGCCGCGGCGCCGCCGCCGACCGGGAGGTCACGCTCGCCGACCTCGACCTGGCCGCCCTCCGCTCGTGGCTGGCCGCGGGCGGCGTCGAGGGAGCGGCCGGGAGCACCCGGGCCGGGACCGCTCGCGGCGAGGCCGGGCGCCGCCCCGCGCGGCGCACCACGGTCGCCCGCCGCGCGGCGGCCGCCCGGGCCTTCACCGCCTGGGCGGCGCGCACCGGACGGTCCGCGACCGACCCCGGCGCCCGCCTCGCCTCGCCCCGCGCCCACCACCGGCTGCCGGCGGTGCTGCGCGCCGACCAGGCCGCCGCGGCCCTCGACAACGCCGCGCTCGGCGCCGCCGAGCTCGACCCGGTGGCCCTGCGCGACCACCTGCTGCTCGAGCTGCTCTACGCCACCGGCATCCGCGTCTCGGAGCTCTGCGGCCTCGACGTCGACGACGTCGACGACGGCCGTCGGACGCTGCGGGTGCTCGGCAAGGGCGCCAAGGAGCGCACCGTCGTCTACGGGGCCCCGGCCGCCGCCGCGCTGGACGCGTGGCGCGCCGACGGCCGCCCCCACCTCGCCGTCGCGGGCTCTCCGCCCGCGCTGCTGCTCGGCGCCCGCGGTGGGCGCCTCGACCCGAGGATCGCCCGCACCGTCGTCCACGACGCGGCCCGGTCGGTCCCCGGGGCACCGGACATCGCACCGCACGGGTTGCGGCACTCCGCCGCAACGCACCTGCTCGAGGGGGGAGCGGACCTGAGAAGCGTCCAGGAGCTGTTGGGACACGCCTCACCGGCGACGACCCAGCTCTACACCCACGTGACCGCCGACCGTCTGAGGGCCGTTCATGACTCCGCCCACCCCCGCGCCTGAGCCGTCGCGGCCGGTGGGTCGCGCGGCGGCCACCGCCGCGGTCGTGCACCCGCTGCCCGCGTCCGTCTTCACCGCGCCCCGCCCGGGCCGCGGGACCGCGGTCCGCACCCGCCCGACGACCATCCGCCCCGTCACCGCCGACGACGGCTCCCTCGCCGACGAGGAAGCGATCGTCGAGGCCGGCATCGCCGAGATGTGGGACGCCTACACCGAGGCGCCGCACGACCGGACGGTCCGCGACCGGCTCCTGCTCCACTACGCGCCGCTGGTCAAGTACGTCGCCGGCCGGGTGGGCACCGGCCTGCCCTCGCACGTCGACGTCGCCGACCTCGTGCAGTGCGGCATCTTCGGGCTCGTCGACGCCATCGAGCGCTTCGAGCCCGACCGGGGCCGCAAGTTCGAGGTCTACGCGATGCAGCGCATCCGCGGCGCGATCCTCGACGAGCTGCGCTCCCAGGACTGGGTCCCGCGCTCGGTGCGCTCCCGGGCCCGGGAGATCGAGCGCGCCATCGAGCGCCTCGAGGGGCGGGAGCAGCGCTCCTGCACCGACGGGGAGCTCGCCGGCGAGCTGGGCATGGAGACCGCGGACCTGCGCTCGACGTTCGGCCAGATCGCGATGACCAGCGTGGCGGCGCTCGACGAGCTCGTCGCGGCCGGTCGCTCCAGCGCCACCGGGCCGAGCGGCGCGGCACCCTCGCTCGCCGACTCGCTGCCCGACGTGGCCGCCGAGGACCCGGTGACGGCGATGGAGTCCCGCGAGACCCGCCGCCAGCTCGCCGAGGCGATCCAGGGGCTGGCCGAGCGCGACCGCACCATCGTCGGTCTCTACTACTTCGAGAACCTCACGCTCGCCGAGATCGGCAAGGTGCTCGGGGTGACCGAGTCGCGGGTCTGCCAGCTGCACACCCGGGCGGTGCTGCGGCTGCGGGCGCGGTTGGCCGAGGCGCACGGGGACTGACGCGCTCAGGCCGGCCACAGCCGCGTGCGCCCGAGCCCGACGAGGAGCAGCGGGTCGAGGTACTGCTCGCGCCGGACGTCGGGGGAGCTCCGCCACCGCAGGCCCCAGTGCAGGCAGGCGGCCGCCGGGCACCCGGGGTGCCCGGCGGCCAGCGTCCCGAGGACGGTCCCGCGGGCCACGGGGGTCCCGACGACGACGGTCGCCGTCACCGGCTCGTAGGTGGTCCGCAGGCCGCCGGGGTGCACGACCGACACCACGCCGCGCCCGGCCAGGGTGCCGGCCTGGGCCACCACGCCCGCGCCCGCCGCGAGCACCGGGGCGCCCGGCGGCGCGACCAGGTCCACCCCGCGGTGGCCCCGGCCGTACGGGTCCGGCGGCGGGAGGAAGCGCCGGGCCACGGAGCCGGCCGCGCCCCCGCCCGGTGGTCCCGTGCGGTCGAGCCCGGCGAGCGGCCAGCCGAAGGCGTCGACGGTGATCACCGGCAGCGGCCTCGGCGGGTCGGTCGGCGACGCGGCCGCCGTCGTCGGGCCGAGGAGCAGCGGGCCGACGAGCAGGAGGCCGAGCAGGACGGCCAGGGCACGCCGGGCTCGCGCGGTCGGTTCCACGGGGCTTGGACGTCGACGGCGGCGCCGCGGCTCCATCGGGCGCGCCTCGAGATGACGAGGGGCACGTGGGGCAGGTCCGAGGAGCGCTGGGCCTGCGTGGTGTGCCCGTCGAGGAAGCGGCACCGCGAGCCCGGACGGCCGTCCCTGATCAGGAGGCACGTGGGCCAGGTCCGGAGGCCGACGACCCTACGTGGTGTGCCCCTCCTCGGGTCGGCGGGCCGGGCTGTCCCGGCGCGGCTTGATCAGGGGCACGTGGGGCAGGTCCGAGGGGCGCTGGCCCGGCGTGGTGTGCCCCTCGACCGGCGCGGCCGGCGCGTCCGCCACATCGGAGCCGGTCGGAGGCCGTCAGGGGGCCCGCGTACACTCGGTGGCAGCGGCCCACCCCAGGTGGGTCGACTTCGCGTGCCCCGACGAGCCCGCACAGCAGCCCGGCTGCCCCGTGCGCGCCACCTCCCGCGGCCGAGCGGTCTCGAGTCCGATCCACGGACCCGGGGTCGGTCGCGGGCCGGGTCACCAGGGCGCCGGTCCGACCGGTCCGGCGCGACAACCGCATGCAGGCCCGCACGTGGGGCCTGACCGAGAGACAGAGGTAGCACGACCACCATGGCCGTCGTCACCATGCGACAGCTGCTGGACTCCGGTGTCCACTTCGGACACCAGACCCGCCGCTGGAACCCCAAGATGCGTCGCTTCATCTTCACCGAGCGCAACGGCATCTACATCATCGACCTGCAGCAGACGCTGTCCTACGTGGACCGCGCCTACGACTTCGTGAAGCAGACGGTCGCCCACGGCGGCACGATCCTCTTCGTCGGCACGAAGAAGCAGGCCCAGGAAGCGATCGACGGCGAGGCGACCCGCGTCGGGATGCCCTTCGTCAACCAGCGCTGGCTGGGCGGCATGCTCACGAACTTCCAGACCGTGCACAAGCGGCTGCAGCGCCTCAAGGAGCTCGAGGCGATGGAGCAGGCCGGTGGCTTCGAGGGCCGCACCAAGAAGGAAATCCTCATGCTCAGCCGTGAGCACGAGAAGCTCGAGAAGACCCTCGGCGGTATCCGCGACATGGCCCGCGTCCCGAGCGCGGTCTGGATCGTGGACACCAAGAAGGAGCACATCGCCGTCGGCGAGGCTCGCAAGCTGAACATCCCCGTCGTCGCGATCCTCGACACGAACTGCGACCCGGACGAGGTCGACTACCCGATCCCGGGCAACGACGACGCGATCCGGTCGGCCGCCCTGCTCACCAAGGTCGTCGCCGAGGCGTGCGCCGACGGGCTCCAGGCCCGCGGCCAGCGCCACAGCGGCACCGAGGAGGAGCCGGCCGCGGACGCGCAGGCCGAGCGCGACTTCGCGCCGGTCGGCGGCGACGGTGCCTCGGCGCCGGAGAGCCTGCCGACGAACTCGGTCGCCGACGCCGGGGGCGACGTCCCCGTCGCGAGCCCCGAGGCCGAGGCCGTGGCCGAGGCCGCGGGCGACGAGGTCCAGCCGACGGGCGAGGAAGCCCGCCCGGAGCGGACCGCCGGCACCGTCGACGCCGAGTCCGGCACCGACGACAACGCCGTGGCCGTGGCCCCCGACGCGGGCTCCGCCAACGGCGCCGCGCCGGCCAGCCGCTGACACCCGGACCGGACCCGGCGGCCGCCGTCACGACGCGCGGCCGCCGGGCTCCGGCCCGACACCCACCCACACCTCCTGCGAACGGGAAGACACCACGATGGCGAACTACACCGCCGCCGACGTGAAGAAGCTCCGCGAGGCCACCGGCTCCGGGATGATGGACTGCAAGAAGGCGCTGGAGGAGAACGACGGCGACTTCGACAAGGCCATCGAGGCCCTGCGCATCAAGGGCGCGAAGGACGTCGGCAAGCGCGCCGGCCGCACGACGGCCAACGGCGTCGTCGCCGCGCGCGACGGCTCCATGATCGAGCTGAACTCCGAGACCGACTTCGTCGCCAAGAACCCCGACTTCGTGCAGCTCGCCGACGACATCCTCGGCGTCGCGATCTCCGAGAAGACGGCCGACCTCGAGGCCCTCAAGGCCGCGAAGCTCGGCGACGGCACCGTCGAGGACGCCGTCGCGGCCCTCTCGGCCCGCATCGGCGAGAAGCTCGAGCTGCGCCGCGTCGTGACCCTCGAGGGCCCGACCGCGACCTACCTGCACCGCCGCTCGTCCGACCTGCCGCCGGCGATCGGCGTGCTGGTCGCCTACAGCGGCTCGGACGAGGACGCCGCCCGCGGCGCCGCGATGCAGGTCGCGGCGGCGCGCCCGCTGTACACCACGCGCGAGGAGGTGCCGGCGGACGTCATCGAGAGCGAGCGTCGCGTCGCCGAGGCCACCGCGCGCGAGGAGGGCAAGCCGGAGAAGATCATCGACCGCATCGTCGACGGTCGGCTCAACGGCTACTACAAGGACACCGTGCTCCTCGAGCAGGACTCGGTGTCGGTCGACAAGAAGTCGGTCGGGGCGGTGCTGAAGGACGCGGGCGTCGAGCTCCGCACCTTCGCCCGCTTCGAGGTCGGCCAGCCCTGACCCGTTCCGTCGCCCGGGCCCGCGGTGTCGCACCGCGGGCCCGGACGGCGGCCACCGGAGAGCAGCCACCGGACGAGGGGAGCCGCCGGCAGTGACCGGTACGGAGATCGTCGACGCAACGCCCGAGCTCTCCGAGGAGTGGGCCCCGGGCCCCCGACGACGGGTGCTGCTCAAGCTCGGCGGCGAGATGTTCGGGGGCGGCGGCGTCGGGGTCGACCCGACCGTCGTGCGCACGGTGGCCCGCCAGATCGCCGAGGTCGTCCGGACCGGCGTGCAGATCGCCGTGGTGATCGGCGGCGGCAACTTCTTCCGCGGCGAGGAGCTCTCCCAGGCCGGGATGCAGCGCCAGCGCAGCGACTACATGGGCATGCTCGGCACGGTCATGAACTGCCTGGCCCTGCAGGACTTCCTCGAGCGCGAGCACCACATCGACACGCGCGTGCAGACCGCCATCACGATGGGCCAGGTCGCCGAGGCGTACATCCCGCGCCGGGCCATGCGGCACCTCGAGAAGGGCCGCGTCGTCATCTTCGGCGCCGGCGTCGGCATGCCCTACTTCTCCACGGACACCACCGCGGCCCAGCGCGCCCTCGAGATCGAGTGCGAGATGGTGCTGCTGGCCAAGGGCGTCGACGGCGTCTTCACCGCCGACCCCAAGATCGACCCGACGGCCACGATGTTCACCGAGATCACCCACCGCGAGGTCCTGGAGAAGGGCCTCAAGGTCGCCGACGCCACCGCGTTCAGCCTCTGCATGGACAACCAGATGCCGATCATGGTGTTCAACCTGCTCGTCGAGGGGAACATCGCGCGGGCGGTGCGGGGTGAGAGGATCGGCACGCTGGTCCACACGCCCGCCCAGCACTGAGCACGGCCTCGCGCCGAGAGGGGAGCCCCCAGTGATCGACGAGACCCTCCTCGACGCCGAGGAGAAGATGGAGAAGGCCGTCAGCGTCGCGCGCGAGGACCTCTCCGGGGTGCGGACCGGGCGCGCGAGCCCCTCGATGTTCAACCGCATCACCGTCGAGTACTACGGCGCCTACACCCCGCTGCCCCAGCTCGCGTCCGTCGCGGTGCCCGAGGCGCGGATGGCCGTGATCAAGCCCTACGACGTGAGCTCGCTGGGCGTCATGGAGCGCGCGATCCGCGACTCGGACCTCGGCGTGAACCCCTCCAACGACGGCACGCTGATCCGCGTCGTCTTCCCGGAGCTCTCCGAGGAGCGCCGCCGGGACATGGTCAAGGTCGCCCGCAGCAAGGGCGAGGACGCGCGCGTGTCCATCCGCAGCGTCCGGCGCGGCGCGATGACCGAGCTGCAGCGCATCGCGAAGGACGGCGAGGCGGGCGAGGACGAGGTGTCCCGGGCCGAGAAGGAGCTCGAGAGCGTCACCTCCACGTACGTCACGAAGATCGACGACATGGTCAAGGCCAAGGAGACCGAGCTGCTCGACATCTGAGCGGCCGACCCGGGGCTGGCGCCGCCGGGTCCTCGATCGGGGAGGTCCGCGGTGGCGGAGGACGTGGCGGGGCCTGCCCCGTCGGACGCGGCCCCGCCGTCGGGCGGCGCGGAACCGTCCAGCGGCTCCGGCTCGCGCGCGGGACGGAACCTGCCGCTGGCCATCGGGGTCGGCCTGCTCATGGGCGCGGTCATCATCGTCTCGCTGCTCACCGTCCGGCAGATCTGGATCGGCATCGTCGCCGTCTCCGCCGCGGTCGGGACGTGGGAGGTGTTCGGCGCCCTCAACCGGGCGGCCGGCATCCGCCTCTCCCGCGTGCCCGTGCTCATCGGCGGGCAGGCCATGATCTGGCTGTCGTGGCCGTTCGGCACCGAGGGCATCCTCGGGTCGCTGCTGGTCACGGTGCTCGGGTGCTTCGTGTGGCGGATGCGCCTGGGCGCGGCGGGCTTCGTCCGCGACGTCGGCGCGTCGATGCTCGTGCTCGTCTGGATCCCGCTGTGCATGGCGTTCGGCGCCATGCTCGTGGTGCCCCCCGACGGCCGCGCGCGCGTCCTGACCTTCCTGATCGTCGTCGTGTGCTCCGACACCGGCGGCTACGCGGCCGGCGTGCTGTTCGGCAAGCACCCGATGGCGCCGAAGGTCAGCCCCAAGAAGTCCTGGGAGGGGCTCGCCGGGTCGATGGTGCTCGGGTCCACCGGCGCGGCGCTGTCGCTGATGTGGCTGCTGCACGCCCCGTGGTGGCTCGGGCTGATCGTCGGGCCGCTGCTGGTGTGCACCGCGGTCATCGGGGACCTCGTCGAGTCGCTGATCAAGCGCGACCTCGGCATCAAGGACATGGCGCACACGATCCCGGGGCACGGTGGGCTGATGGAGCGGCTGGACTCCCTGGTCACCTCCGCCCCCGTCGCCTGGCTGCTGTTGTTCGTGCTCGTCCCCGTCGTGACGTGACGCTGCCCGGGGTCACCGGAGAGCCCGAACATCTGGCGCTGGCCCGACGTCTACGAGGCCGAGAACGCCGCCCAGGACGCGACGGGCGCGCTGTGGGAGGCGCTCGAGGAGGTCGTGGACCTCGACGGCGCGGACGTCGTCGACGTCGGGTGCGGCGACGGCTACCACCTGCCGCGGTTCGCGGCGCGGGCCCGGCGCGTCGTCGGCGTGGAGCCCCACCCGCCCCTGGTGGAGCGGGCGCGCCGTCGGTGCGAGGGACCTCCCGACGGTCACCGTGCTCGGCGGTAGCGCCGCGGCCCTCCCGCTGCCCGACGGCTCCGCGGACGTCGTCCACGCCCGCACGGCGTACTTCTTCGGGCCCGGCTGCGAGCCCGGCCTCGCCGAGGCGGAGCGGGTCCTGCGCCCCGGGGGCGCCCTCGTGGTCGTCGACCTCGACGCGACCCGCCACTCCTACGGGTCCTGGATGCGGACGTCCGCGCCCGGCTACGACCCGCGCGCCGCCGAGCGGTTCTTCACCGAGCGGGGCTTCTCGACGCGGCGGGTCGACACCCTCTGGCGGTTCCCGGACCGCGCGACGATGTCCGCCGTGCTGCACATCGAGTTCACCCCGTCGGTCGCCGACCGCGCCGTGGACGGCACACCCGGGCTCGCCCTGCCGGTCGCCTACCGGATCCACGTCCGCCGTCGACCGTCCGGCCTGGTGCTCTCCCGTCCGTGACCCCGACGCTCAGAAGTCGGGGTCGGTGTCGTAGCGGCTGGGGGGTTCTCCTTGGTGCTGCCGGGCGCGTCGGGTGAGGTGTTCGGTGGTGGCCCGGGCTTCGGTGGTGATGCGGCCGTCGCGGGTGGGGTTGGGGGCCCAGTCCAGGCGGGGTCTCGGGGTGTGGGGGTCGGGACCGATGCCGCGGCCGGGGTCGCGGGGGGTGGGTCGGGGGTGGACGACGCGGCTCTGGACGTGGTGGCGGGTGCCGGTGGGGTCGGTGATCACGAAGGAGCCGGGTTCGGGTTGCTCGTAGTGCCAGCCGCCGTCGTGTTTGGCGCGGTGGTCGTGGCGGCAGAGCAGGTCGAGGTCGGCGGCCTCGGTCCGGCCGCCGTGGGTCCAGTCCAGGGTGTGGTCGATGTCGCAGGCCTCGGCGGGGCGACCGCAGCCCGGGGCGATGCAGGTCTGGTCGCGGGCGGCGACCCAGCGGGTGAGGGCGGCGCCGGGGAAGCGGCGGTCGCGGTCGCGGGTGGTGGTGGCGGGGTGGTCCTCGGGGGCGGCGGTCTCGGAGCGGACCAGTGCCCGGTGGGCGTGCTGCAGCCACGCGTCATGGCTTCGTCGAGCAGCAGGCACCGCGCTCCGGGGAGCCCCACCCCGGCGGTGTCGGGGTCGGTGTCCTTCAGTTCGACGAGGGCGCGGAGCAGTTCCGCCGGGGTCGTGAGGTGCACGGTCTGGCGGCGGTGTCGGGGGTCGGGGGTGGTGCCGGGTGGGGCGCGCAGGGTGAGCAGGTGGGTGAGGTGGCCGTGCTGGTCGCGGACGAGGATCTGCCAGCTCGCGGCGCCGTGGTCGCGGGCGGCGGTGCGGGCGGTGCCGGCGGGGACGGGTCCGGTGCCGGGCAGGGTGCCGGGTTGGTCGTCGAGGCCGAGCAGCGTGGACAGCGGCAGTCGCAGCGCGACCCCGGGCGCGAACACCACCGACTGCTCGTCGGGGTCGTCGGGGCCGGTGGTGGAGCCGCCGGTGGCCGGGGTCAGGTCAGCCGGGGCGGAGGCGTCCGCGCCGGCTGAGGAGGTCGGGTCGTCGGGGTCTCCGCCGCCGGGCTCGTCGCGCGGACCGATGGTGGCCTCGTCGTCGTGCCTGCTGTCGGAGTCGCTGCACTCGGGATCCTCAGAGTCGCCCCGAGGGCCGTCGCCGTCCGGGCCGCCGTCGTCGGGGCCGCGATCGTCGGGGCCGCGGTCGTCGGGGCCGCGATCGTTCGGAGTGCCGTCGTCGGGGCCGCTGCTGTCGTCGGGGCCGCCGCCGGAACTTCCGCCGTCTGGGCCGCTGCCGTTGTCGGGGCCCCGGTCGTCGGGGCCGCCGTGGTCGTCGGGGCCGCGGTGGGGGGTCGCGAGGAGCTCGGTGGTGACCGCGGTGATGACCTCGGTGTCGGTGGCGCCGGCCTGGGTGCCGTCCATGAGGCGCACGAACACCCGGGCCTCGATGAACCCGAGCGCGACCGTGCTCCCGGCGGCCCGCAGCCGGGCCCGTACGGCCAGGGCCAGCGCGCGGAGCCGGTGGGCGGCGTCCTGGGCGAGGTCGGGGGGCAGGTCCCGCCCGCACAGGTTGACCGCGCCCGAGGGGGCGCTCTCGCGGGTGACCCGGGCCCGGGCGGTGGCCGCGGCGAGCCGGTTCGCCGCCCACACCGGGTCGACGGCGTAGGCGGCGTCGAGGATGCGGTCGCGTAGCTGACCCAGCGGCAGCTCGGGGGCCTCGTCGAGCACCCGGGTGAGGACCTCGGCGCACTGGGGGTCGGTGAGGCCCTCGAGGCCGGTGACGAACGCGGTGGCCTTGGCCAGCTCCAGGTCTCCGACGCGCATCCGTTCCCCGAGGGCGGGCATGCGTTCCAGGACGCCGACGGCGACGGTCGAGCCGGGTGCCGGCCGTGGTGGTGGACCAGCCCAGCGACGCGGCGGCGATCGTGGGGGCGAACTCGTCGAGTCCGGCGCGGTCGGTGGTGTCGGCGCGCGCGGAGCAGGCCTCGCGGATCGCGCGCAGCAGCAGCCAGTCGGCGTGGTTGCGGACCCGGAACCCGGCCCGCATCCACGCGGCGGCGTCCTGGCCGGTCAGGGTGGTGGGGTCGAGGAATTCGACGGCGGCGGCCAGCGCGGGCCCGCCGGGTCGGGCGTCGAACCCGCCGAGCGCCGCGTCGTCCACCACCACCGTCATGGCTCGAACACTAGTTCGACCCCCCGACAGTCACGGCCGGAATCGGACACCCAGCGACTGCGCCGGACGAGTGAATTCCGCAGGGCGGCCCTGCCCGGCGGCCCGGCACCGGGCACGCGGCTACCGTGGAGGCGTGTCGTACCCGCATCCCGGTCAGTACCCCGGGGACCCCTACCGCGGCGGCGGACACGGCCCGGGCGGCTGGGACCGTGGCCCGTCGGGACCCTCCGGACCGCCCCGCGGCGGCCCCCGCCTGCCCGGCGGATCCGGCGGCTCCCGTGGCCCCGGCGGCGGTGGCGGCCGGTCCCCCCGCGCCGCGATCCGGCTCGACCCGGTGATCGTGGAGTGCCTCGTCGCCGTCGCGTGGCTGACGGTGGGGAGCCTCGGCCTCGGTTCGGACGGCGCCGGCACGCTGCTGCTCGCGGCCGGGATCGCGCTCGTCGTGTTCATCGTCGTGGAGAACCGGCGACGGGGGACGCGCGCGTTCGACCACCGCTGCTCGGGCGACCTGCTGCGCTTCGGCGCGTTCGCGATCGGCGCGATCCTGGTGGTCACCGTGCTCCTCGGCCTGATCTCGGCCGCCTACCTCGCCCCCGGCGTCGCCGCCGTGATCACCGGCGTCGCCTTCCTCGCGCTGTCCCGCTCGACCGGGCAGCGCCCGACGCAGTGGCTCGGCATCGCCCTCGTCGTGCTGGGCGTGCTCGGCGCGTTGACCTCCACCCAGGAGACCGGCAGCTTCGTCTCGCAGGGCCTGCTTGGGGCTGCTCTGCGGGATCCTGGTGCTGCTCTCGGCCGCGGACCGGATCGGGCTGCTGGAGACGCTGCGGGACCGGGTCCGGTGACGGCCGAACCCGCACCCGACGCCGGCCCGCAGCTCCCCGTCCTCTCCCTCTCCGGGACCGGGACCCGGCGCACCCGCCCGCCCCGGCACTTCGCCGACCTCGCGCCCGACGACCGGAAGGCCGCCGTCACCGAGCTGGGCCTGCCGGGCTTCCGCGCCGACCAGGTCTCGCGGCAGTACTACGCGCGCTACGAGGGCGACCCGGCGGCCATGACCGACCTGCCCGCCGCCGCCCGCGAGACCCTCGCCGCGCTCTTCCCGCCGCTGTTCGAGCCGGCCACGACGATCGAGTGCGACGGCGGCACGACCCGCAAGACGCTGTGGCGGGCCGCCGACGGCGCCCTGGTCGAGAGCGTCCTCATGGGCTACTCCGACCGCGCCACGGTCTGCATCTCCAGCCAGGCCGGCTGCGGGATGGCCTGCCCGTTCTGCGCCACCGGCCAGGGCGGGCTGCAGCGCAACATGTCCACCGCGGAGATCGTCGAGCAGGTCCGGACGGCGGCCGCCGCCGCCCGCGACGGGGCCCTCGGCTCCGGCGTCCCCGCCCGGCTCTCGAACATCGTCTTCATGGGCATGGGCGAGCCGCTGGCGAACTACCGCCGGGTGGTCGACGCGCTGCACCGCATCTGCGACCCGGCGCCGGCCGGGCTGGGCATCAGCCAGCGCTCGGTCACGGTGTCCACGGTCGGCCTGGTCCCCGCGATCCACCGGCTCGCCGACGAGGGGCTGCAGGTCACGCTCGCGGTCTCGCTGCACACCCCCGACGACGAGCTGCGCGACAGCCTCGTGCCGGTCAACACCCGCTGGCCGGTCCGCGAGGTGTTCGAGGCCGCGCGGCACTACGCCGACGTCACCGGACGGCGGGTCTCGATCGAGTACGCGCTCATCCGCGACGTCAACGACCAGCCGTGGCGCGCCGACCTGCTCGCCAAGCTCGCCTCGCAGCACCTGGGCCGGCTCGTGCACGTCAACCTCATCCCGCTCAACCCGACCCCGGGCTCGAAGTGGGACGCGAGCCCCGCGACGGTGCAGGCGGAGTTCGTCCGCCGGGTGCGCCAGGGCGGGGTGGCCTGCACGGTGCGCGACACCCGCGGGCGGGAGATCGCCGCGGCGTGCGGCCAGTTGGCCGCGACGGGGGGCTGAGCCGACGGTGCCCGACGCCGGGCCGGTGATCCGGTCCTCGACGCCGCGCGTCACGGAGGGCTCCGCCGACGCCGGCACGGTCGCGTGGGCGCGGGCGATGACCGCGGCCTTCCTCGGGCCGCGCCTCGAGCCCGAGCAGCTGGCGCGGGTCGGCGCCGGGTTCGAGGGCCAGCGCCTGCGCGGGGCCTACGCGGACCCGGACCCCGCGCCGGTCGCCACCCTGCGCTCCTGGGACGCGGCGCTGACGGTGCCCGGCGGCGAGGTGGTCGCCGACGCGATCACCGGCATCGGGGTGCGCTCGACCCACCGTCGCCGCGGCCTGGCCCGCCGCCTGCTCGCCGAGGACCTCGCCGCCGCGGTGCGCGCCGGCACCCCGGCGGCGGTGCTCACCTCGACCCAGGGCTCGCTCTACGAGCGGTTCGGGTTCGGGCTCGCGACCCGGAGCCGCGCGATCACCGTGGACACCCGGCAGGCGCGCTTCCGCGACCCCGACCCGCGCGGCGGCATCGAGCTCGTCGACCGCCCCGACGCCGCCCTCGACCTCGCCGGACCCCTGCACGACCGCGCCCGCCGCCGTCACCCCGGCGCGCTGCGCCGGACCCCCGCCCAGTGGGAGGCCGTCCTCACCGGCCGCGGCCCGTGGAACGGCTTCGAGGTCGACCGGCACCGGCAGGTCGCGGTCTGGCGCGACGACGACGGCCGCCCGGCCGGCTACGTCGTGCACCGGGTCGAGGAGGGCTGGTACGCGACGGGAGCCGCGACGCTCGGCGTCGTCGACCTGCAGGCGACGACCCCGGAGGCCTACACCGGGCTGTGGCGCCACCTGTGCACCCAGGACCTCGTCGGCACCGTCACGTGGGCCCACGCCTCGGTCGACGAGCCGCTGCCGTGGCTGCTCGACGACCACCGGGCCGTCGCCGTCGAGGGCGAGCGGGCGATGCTCTGGCTGCGCGTCCTCGACGCGCCCGCGGTGCTCGTCGCGCGCCGCTACCCGATCGAGGACGCGATCGTGCTCGACGTCGCCGACGACGCCGGGTTCACCACCGGGCGCTGGCGGCTCGACACGCACGACCGGCTCGCCCCCGCCGTCGAACCCACCCGGGCGGACGCGGACGTGACGCTGCCGGTGACGTCGCTGGGCTCGGTGGTGCTCGGCGGCGTCGACCCGCGGGTGCTGGCCCGGGCCGGGCGGCTCGCGGAGGGCTCGCCGGGCGCGGCCGGGCGGCTGGCCCGCCTGCTCGCGGCGCCCTCGGTGCCCTGGAACGGCACGCCGTTCTAGACCTCCGGGGCCTCCGGCTCCGCGGGCTCCTCGGCCTCGTCGCGCTCGGCCCACTCCAGCAGCGGCGCGAGGTCGAAGACCGCCTCGTCGATCCCCGCGTGCAGGTCCCCGACCTCGGCGAACCGCGCGGGCATCGTCGCGATCGTGAAGTCGCCCGGCTCGACGTCGGGGATCTCCTCCCAGCGCACCGGCGCGGAGACGATCCCGAGCGGCGTCCCGCGCACCGAGTAGGCGCAGGCGATGGTGTGGTCGCGGGTGTTCTGGTTGTAGTCGACGAAGACCGTGCCGGGCGCGCGGTCCTTGCGCCACCACGCCGTCGTCACCAGCTCCGGCGCCCGGCGCTCCACCTCGCGGGCGAACGCCCACGCCGCCCGGCGCACCTCGCCGAACGAGTGCTCGGGGGCGATCCGGACGTAGACGTGCAGGCCCTTGCCGCCGGAGGTCTTCGGGAAGCCGACCGCGCCGAGCTCGTCGAGCACCTCGCGGACGACGCCCGCGACCTCGCGGACGTCGCGAACCCGACGCCGGGCATCGGGTCGAGGTCGATGCGCCACTCGTCGGGGGACTCGACGTCGGCGGCGCGGGAGTTCCAGGGGTGGAACTCGACGGTCGACATCTGCACGGCCCAGACGACGTCCGCGACCGAGGAGACGCAGAGCTCGTCGGCGGTGCGGTTGTAGCGCGGGAAGCGCACCCGCACTGTCGGGACCCAGTCCGGGGCGCCCTTCGGGAGGCGCTTCTGGTGGACCTTCTCGCCGTCCACGCCGGTCGGGAAGCGGTGCATCATGCACGGCCGGTCGCGCAGGGCGTTGACGATGCCCGGCCCGACGGCGAGGTAGTACCGCGCGAGATCGAGTTTCGTTTCCCCGCGCGCAGAGAAGTACACCCTGTCCGGGTTGGTCAGCCGCACGACGCGGCCGTCCACCTCGAGTTCGGCTGCTCCGGCCACACCGGCACGCTATCGGAGGTTCTCCCATGACCCGTCGGATCGTCGTCGTCGGCGGCGACGCGACCGGGATGAGCGCGGCGAACACCGCGCTGCGGCACGCCTCGGACGACGTCGAGGTGACCGTCCTGGAGAAGGGCCACTACACCTCGTACTCCGCGTGCGGCATCCCGTACTGGATCGCGGGCACGGTCGCCGACGGCGACTCCCTGATCGCCCGCTCGCCCGAGGAGCACCGCGAGGCCGGGGTCGACGTGCGCATGCGCACCGAGGCGACGGCGATCGACCTCGACAAGCAGGTCGTGTCCTTCCGCGCGGTCGACGGCGACGGGGACGAGGGGGAGATCGAGTACGACGACCTCGTGCTCGCCACCGGCGCCCGCCCGCTGCGCCCGCCGCTGGACGGCATCGACGCCGAGGGCATCTTCGGGGTGCAGTCGCTCGAGGACGGCGAGGCGATCATCTCCGACCTCGCCGACTCCGACCGCCGCCGGGCGGTCGTCGTCGGCGCCGGCTACATCGGCGTCGAGATGGCCGAGGCGATGGTGCTGCGCGGGCTCGAGGTGACGATCCTCGACCACGCGCCGGAACCCTTCACCCAGATCGACCCCGACATGGGCGCCATCGTCCGCGAGGCGATGGAGGGCATGGGCATGACGGTCCTCAACGGGGTCACCGTCGAGGGCTTCGACGTCGGCGACGACGGCCGGGTGAGCGCCGTGCGCACCGACCGGGACACGATCGGCGCGGACGTCGTCGTGCTCGGGCTCGGGGTCCGGCCCAACGTGGACCTGGCGCAGGAGGCGGGGCTGACCGTCGGGGAGTCCGGCGGGCTCGTCACCGACGTGCAGCTGCGCTGCGTGGGCCACGACAACGTCTGGGCGGGCGGGGACTGCGTGGAGGTCCACCACCGGCTCTCCCGCCACGGCGTCGCGATCGCGCTCGGGACGCACGCCAACAAGCACGGCCGGATCATCGGGACGAACCTCGCGGGGGGCTACGGCGCCTACCCCGGGGTGATCGGCACCGCGATCTCGAAGGTCTGCTCGCTGGAGATCGGGCGCACCGGGCTGGGGGAGGCCGAGGCGCAGGCCGCGGGCTACGGCTACGTCACGACGACGATCGAGTCGACGAACGTCGCCGGCTACTTCCCCGGCGCGGAGACGATGACGGTGAAGCTGCTGGCCGAGAAGCGCTCCGGGAAACTGCTCGGCGCGCAGATCGTCGGCCGCGCGGACTCCGCGAAGCGCATCGACGTCTTCGCGACGGCGATCTGGAACGACATGGACGTCGAGGAGATGACGTTCATGGACCTCTCCTACGCCCCGCCGTTCTCCCCGGTGTGGGACGCGGTGCTGGTGGCGGCACGCAAGACGGCCAAGGCCGTCGAGGGCGACATCCCGGTGTCGCCCGCCTGAGGGCAGAGCCCATGTGAACAGATGTGGTCGCTCCGACGACCAAATCCGTTCACATGGCGGAGCCCAGCGTCGCCCGCCACGCCCCGAGGCCCGAGTACCGCGGCACCCAGCCGAGGCGCTCGTGGGCGCGGGAGGTGTCCATGACGGCCGGCGTGGTGCCGGCCTGCACCCACTGCAGCGCCGGCGGCAGGGGCAGGGACGAGATCGCGCGGGCCGGCCACTCGAGCGCACCCTCGGGCAGCGGGAGGGCGAGGACGCCGGCCTCGCGCGCCAGGTCGACGAGGGTCAGCACGTCGTCGGCGGCGATGTTGTACGCCCCGGGCGGCCCCGCGGCGACCACACAGCGGCGCAGGGCGTCGCCGACGTCGTCGTGGTGCACCAGCTGCAGGCGCAGCCCCGGGACCGGGAGGGGGACGGGCACGCGGAGCCGGCCCCGGCGCAGCGCGACCGCGGCCAGGGCCCGGCCGAGCGGCTCGAGCGGCCCGGGCACGACCGCCTTGGCCCCGACGGCGTGCGGGCCGGCGACGCCCGACGGGCGCACGACGTAGAGCTCGACCTCGGGGTGCGCGGCGGCCTCCGCGGCCAGCGCCTGCTCGGCCTCGGCCTTCTCCCGGGCGTAGAAGAACCGGTCGGTGGGCCGCAGCGGCTGCTCCTCGGTCATCCCGACCGGGTTGTCCCGGCGGAAGCCGTACGCCGCGACCGACGAGGCGTACACGAAGCGCCGGGCGCCGGCCTCGACGGCCGCGCGGAATGCGGTGAGCGTGCCGCCGACATTGATCGCGTGGTGCCGCGTCGCGTCCCGGGTCCCGATGATCGTCGACGCGAGGTGGACCACGACGTCGGCGCCCCGGAACGCCTCGTGCAGCGCCTGCGGGTCCTGCACGTCGCCCTGCCGGTGGTCCACGCCGACGTCGGCGGCGTCGGGATCGGTGGGGGCGCCGCCACGCGACACCCCGACGACCCGGTCGACCCCGGCGTCGGACGTGAGCGCCGGGAGCAGTCCGCGCCCGAAGGTCCCGGTGGGTCCCGTGACGGCGACGGTCAGGCCTGTGTCCATCCGGCGGCCTACCCGTTCGCCGAACCGGGCGAACGGGTAGGCCGCGTCACCACACCGCGCGGCCGGCCCGTCCGGTGCCGCCCGAGCAGAGGAGGGCCCGACGCGTGACGAACGCCGAGGACACGAGCGGCTGGACCGAGATCGAGGAGCCGCCGCCGGGTGAGGTGCGCCGGGTCGGGTCGTGGGCGGTCGGGGTGAGCCGCGGGGAGCCGTTCGCGGTCGGCAAGCGCTGCCGCCACCAGCTCCGGGACCTCTCCGACGGGCACGTGGACGCCGAGGGGTGCCTCGTCTGTCCGTGGCACGGCGCGCGCTACGACGTGCGCGACGGCCGGATGGTGGGCGGCCCGCGCGGCATCGCGTTCTACGTCGGGCCGACGCCGGGCTACACCCAGCTGGTGCGTGCCCTGGCCCGCTGGGTGCCGCTGCGGGTCGGTCGCGCGGTGCGCCGCGGCCGCTCGGTCTTCGTCCGCTGAGGCCGGTCGTGGAGCTCGGGCCGTCCGTCCCGGACGCGCGCGGCGAGCGCGTGCGCCACACGCCGTTCCACGACGCGGGCGGCGTCGAGCCCGTCGGCGCGGTCAACGCGCTGCGGCGCCGCGCCTACGCCGACAGCGAGGCGGCCCGGCCGTCGTGACCGGGTCGCGCTACCCGACGTGGACCGCCGGGCGGCGCGCCGGGTCGGGCTCCGCCTCGCGGAGCACCTCGCGGGCGACCGGGGCGACCTCGCCGACCCCGAACAGCAGGTAGCGCACGAGGTTGATCGCCGGGTTGCCCTCGGTCCACTCGAAGTAGACGTGCGGCACCCGGCCGGTCTCCTCGCGCAGCTCCAGCAGCAGCGCCGCGATCGCGTTGGGCACGCTGGCCGACCGCGCCCGCAGGATGCGGTAGCCGTGCCGGTACTCGCCCTGCGACGTGGAGCTCCTCCTCGAAGTCCGAGGGGTCCCGGACGGTGATCTCCACGAAGATCAGCGCGTCGCCGGACGGGATGTGGTGGTCGTAGCGCTCCTCGAGCTCCTTGTCGTGGTACTCGGCGTGGTCCCGGCGGTCGGGCTCGTTGGCGATCAGCCGGATCGTCGACTCCGGGTCCTCGCTGTGCGCCTCGCGGATGATCGCCTCGGCGCGCTCGTCGAGGTGCACCTCGGTGATGCGCAGCTCGAAGGACCGCGCGGCGCGCGAGACGAAGGAGAAGACCAGGATCGCGAGGACGAAGACCAGGCCGATCTTGAGGCCCTCCGGGCGCTCGACCATGTTCGTGACCGTGGTGTAGACGAACACCAGGCTGACCACCCCGAAGCCGACGAACGCCGCCCGCTGGCCGTGCTTGCGGGCGGACAGCGTCACCGACACCGACGCCGAGGTGATCAGCACCAGCACCCCGGTCGCGTACGCGCCGGACTGCGCGTCGACGCTCGCGTCGAAGATGATCGTGATCAGGATGCCGACGAGCGTGAACACGATGACCATGGGCCGGACCGCGCGGGCCCAGTCCGGGGCCATGCCGTAGCGCGGCAGGTAGCGCGGGACGAGGTTGAGCAGCCCGGCCATGGCCGAGGCGCCCGCGAACCAGAGGATGGTGATCGTCGAGAGGTCGTAGACGGTGCCGATCGCGTCGCCGAACTGCTCGTGGGCGAGGTAGGCGAGCGCGCGCCCGTTCGCGGGACCGTCCGGGGCGAACGCCGGCAGCGGGATGAGCACGGTGCACGCGAAGCTCGAGGTGATCAGGAACCCGCTCATGATCAGCGCCGCCGTGGTGAGGAGCTTGCGGGCGCCCGCGATCCGTGCCTCGGGGGAGTCCTCGGTGTCGCCCTCCTCGCCCTTGATCAGCGGCATCACCGTCACGCCGGTCTCGAAACCGGAGAGCCCGAGCGCGAGCTTGGGGAAGACGAGCAGGGCGATGCCCACGATGAGCAGCGGGTTGCCGTTCTGCTGCGTCAGCGCGGCGCTCCAGTCGACGGCCAGCTGCGGCGCGGAGAAGATCCGGACGAGCGCGCCGCCGACGACGAGCAGGTTCATCGCCAGGAAGACCCCGACGATGACGACCGCGATGCCGATGGCCTCGTGGAACCCGGCGAGGAACACCCCGCCCAGCAGCAGGATCAGCGCGATCGTCAGCGGCACCTCCCACCCCGTGAGCACCCCGCCGACGAGGGGGTTCTCGGTGATGTGGGCGGAGGCGTCGGCCGCGGAGAGCGTCATGGTGATGACGAAGTCGGTCGCCGCGAACCCCAGCAGCACGAGCACGAGCAGCTTGGACCACCAGTAGGACAGCAGCCGTTCGAGCATCGCGACCGAGCCCTCGCCGTGCGGGGACTCGCGCGCCACGCGCCGGTAGATCGGCAGCGCGCCGGCCAGGGTCAGCACGACGAGGACGAGCGTGGCGATCGGCGAGACGAGCCCGGCCGCCGCCACGGCGACCGCCGGCTGGTAGCCCAGCGTCGAGAAGTAGTCGACGCCGGTGAGGCACATGACGCGCCACCACGGCTTCCCGGCCGTCGGGTCGGGGCCCCGGACGCCCGGCCCGGTGTGCCGGTTGGAGCGGTCGACGAGACCGTCGAGCAGCCACCGCCGCAGCGCGCGCCGGCGGAGGGACGACCCGGCTCCGGGGTCCGGGGAGCCCGGGCGGGGAGTCGAGGCCTCGCGCGAGACGGTCACGCCCGCATCGAAGCAGTCGGACGGGGCCCGCGCGCTCCGGGCGCGCGGTCACGGCCCGGACGCGTCGCCCGTCCGGTCGGGGTCAGCGCCGCCAGGAGGTCCTGGCGCGGATGATCGACCCGAGGGAGAGGGAGAAGAAGCCGATGGCGAGGCAGACGAGCCAGATGTTCTCCTCCTTCCCGACGTGGTTGCCGTGGAGCATGATCAGGAGGACGGCCGCGACGACGAAGCCGGCGAACCGGGCGACCTTCGGGTAGTGCCCGTGCCAGCCCCACTCGACCGAGGGCTCGTCGTCCGACGACACGCCGTTGACGACGACGGCGCGGTGCGTGTCGCCCTGCGCCACCTCGCCGTGCGCCTGACGGGCAGGGGTCGAGCTGCTCGCCACGGGTCCTCCTCGGTCGGTCGTGCTCGCGAATCCGGGGACCAACCTATCCGCCCCCGGCGCGCGGGGCGATCCGTGGTCCAGGATGGCGGCGATGGCCACCGCCGCTCCGACCACCGCCCCCGTCGCCGACCGCCGCCCCGTGGTGCTGCTCGGCTCCACCGGGTCGATCGGCACCCAGGCCCTCGACGTCGTGCGGGCCCACCCCGACCGCTTCGCCGTGGCCGGGCTCGCCGCGGGCGGCGGGCGCCCCGAGCTGCTGGCCGCCCAGGCCGCCGAGTTCGGGGTGGCGACGGTGGCGGTGGCCGACGACGCGACCGCGCCCGCCGTCGAGCACGCCCTGCGCGCGGCGGGCGCCCGCGCCGGCGTCGTCGCCGGACCGGACGCCCTGACCGACCTCGCCGGGTCCGGCGGCGCGGGCACCGTCGTGCTCAACGCGGTGGACGGCTCGCGCGGGCTGGCCCCGACGCTGGCCGCGCTGCGCACCGGGGCGACGCTCGCGCTGGCGAACAAGGAGTCGCTGGTCGCGGGCGGCCCGCTCGTCACGCGAGCGGCGACCCCGGGCCAGATCGTGCCGGTGGACTCCGAGCACTCCGCGATCGCGCAGTGCCTGCGGTCGGGGAGCGCGGGGGAGGTCGACCGGATCGTGCTCACCGCCTCCGGGGGGCCGTTCCGCGGGCGGAGCCGGTCGCAGCTCGCGGACGTCGCGCTGGACGACGCGCTCGCGCACCCGACGTGGGCGATGGGCCCGGTCGTGACGCTGAACTCGTCGACGCTGGTCAACAAGGGCCTCGAGCTCATCGAGGCGCACCTGCTGTTCGGGGTGCCCTACGACCGCATCGACGTCGTGGTCCACCCGCAGTCGATGGTCCACTCGATGGTCACCTTCACCGACGGCGCGACCATCGCCCAGGCGAGCCCGCCGGACATGCACCTGCCCATCGCGCTCGCGCTCGGCTGGCCCGAGCGGCTCGCCGGCGCGTCCCCGCGCGAGACGTTCGCCCTCGTGTCGGCGTGGACCTTCGAGCCGCTGGACGCCGTGGCCTTCCCGGCCGTGGACCTGGCCCGGGCGGCGGGCGCGGCCGGCGGCTGCCTGCCGGCGGTCTTCAACGCCGCGAACGAGGAGGCCGTGCACGGGTTCCTCGCCGGGCGGGGCACCTGGCTGGGCATCGTGGACACCGTGGCGGAGGTGCTGGCCGGCGCGGACGGCTGGTCGCGCGACCCGGTGGACGTGGCCGACGTGCTCGCCGCCGAGGGCTGGGCGCGCGCCCGGGCCGGGGAGATCCTGGACGCGGCCCGCGCCTGACCGGACCGCCCCACACCGAGGTCACCACGGCGCCAGATACCGTGACCCCTCGTGATGCTCGTCGTCGGGATCGTGCTGTTCGCGCTCGGTCTGCTGTTCTCGATCGCCTGGCACGAGCTCGGGCACTTCACCACCGCCCGGTGGTTCGGCGTCCGGGTGCCCGAGTTCATGGTCGGGTTCGGCCCGGTGCTGTTCTCCCGCCAGCGCGGCGAGACCTCGTTCGGGGTCCGTCTGGTCCCGCTGGGCGGCTACATCCGCATGATCGGGATGGTCCCGCCGGCGCCGGGGGAGCGGATCGGTCGCAGCCGCCGCTCCGGGCCGTTCCAGGGGCTCATCGACGACGTCCGGGCCGACTCGGCCCGCGACATCCAGGCCGGCGACGAGGACCGGCAGTTCTGGACGCGCAAGCCCTGGCAGCGCATCGTCGTGATGTTCGCCGGGCCGTTCATGAACCTCGTCCTCGCGGGCGTGCTGTTCATCATCGTGCTGATGGGCTTCGGCATCCCGACCTCGCAGCCCGTGGTGAGCGCGGTGAGCGAGTGCGTCGTACCCGCCTCCCAGGCCACCGCGAGCAACCGCTGCCCGCCCGGTGCGCCCCTGACGCCGGCCGCCCAGGCCGGGTTCCGGGCCGGCGACCGGATCGTGAGCTTCGAGGGCCGCACGTTCGACTCCTGGCAGGACCTGCAGCTCGCGATCCGCGACGCCAAGGGCACCGTCCCCGTCGTCATCGAGCGGCCCGAGCCCACGGGCGGCGTCCAGACCCTGACGCTGTACCCGCAGCTCATCCAGACCCAGCTGCTCGACCTCGACTCCGCGCAGTCCGGCGAGCCGCGCTACGTCACCGGGTCGTTCCTCGGGCTCACCCCGATCCAGCCGGTGATGCGCCAGACGCCGGCCCAGGTCGCGGAGTACACGGGCCAGATGTTCTCCAACGTCGTCGCGAGTGTGGCCGCACTTCCCCACAAGGTCCCGGCGCTGTTCGGGGCGGTGTTCCTCGGCGAGCAGCGCGACCCCGCCGGCCCGGTCAGCGTCGTCGGGGTGTCGGTGCTCGGCGGGGAGGTCCTCGCGTCCGACCAGCCCGTGACGACGGAGCTCGCGACGATGCTGCAGCTGCTCGCCGCGGTGAACATCTCGCTGTTCCTGCTCAACCTGCTGCCGATCCTGCCCCTCGATGGCGGGCACATCCTCCCGGCGCTGTGGGAGGCCGCGAAGAAGCGGCTCGCGCGGCTGCGTGGTCGTCCGGACCCCGGCCCGGTGGACATGGCCAAGCTCATGCCGATCGCGTACGGGTTCGCGATCCTGATCATGCTCTACGGCGGGCTCGTGATCGTCGCGGACATCGTCAACCCCATCAAGCTGAACCTCTGACGAACTCCCCGGCGGGCAGCCGCCGGGGATGCCGCGGCTCACGTGGCGCGGCAGCGGCACGGCGGGGACGGCTGTAGCAGACTGGGGTCATGACCATCGACCTCGGCATGCCGGAGGCGCCCGCGGTGCTCGCGCCGCGGCGCAGGACCCGTCAGCTCGACGTCGGGGGCGTCGGGGTGGGGAGCGACCACCCGGTGTCCGTGCAGTCGATGACGACGACGCTCACCGCGGACATCAACGCCACACTGCAGCAGATCGCCGAGCTCACGGCCGCGGGCTGCGACATCGTGCGCGTCGCGGTCCCGAGCGCCGACGACGCCGAGGCGCTGCCGGCGATCGCGAAGAAGTCGAACATCCCGGTGATCGCCGACATCCACTTCCAGCCGAAGTACGTGTTCGCCGCGATCGACGCCGGCTGCGCCGCGGTCCGGGTGAACCCCGGGAACATCAAGAAGTTCGACGACAAGGTGGGTGAGATCGCGCGCGCCGCGAAGGACGCCGGCATCCCGATCCGCATCGGGGTCAACGCGGGCTCGCTGGAGCCCTCGATCATGGCCAAGTACGGCAAGGCGACCCCGGAGGCGCTCGTCGAGTCGGCGCTGTGGGAGGCCTCGCTGTTCTCCGAGCACGACTTCCACGACGTCAAGATCTCGGTCAAGCACCACGACCCGGTGACGATGGTGCGCGCCTACGAGTTGCTCGCCGAGCAGTGCGACTACCCGCTGCACCTCGGCGTCACCGAGGCCGGGCCGACGTTCCAGGGGACGATCAAGTCCGCGACGGCGTTCGGCGCGCTGCTCTCCCGCGGGATCGGCGACACCATCCGCGTCTCGCTCTCGGCCCCGCCGATCGAGGAGGTCCGGGTCGGCCTCTCGATCCTGGAGTCGCTGAACCTGCGCCCGCGCAAGCTCGAGATCGTCTCCTGCCCGAGCTGCGGGCGCGCGCAGGTCGACGTCTACAAGCTGGCCGACGAGGTGACCGCGGGCCTCGAGGGCATGGAGGTGCCGCTGCGCGTGGCCGTCATGGGCTGCGTCGTCAACGGTCCCGGCGAGGCGCGCGACGCCGACCTCGGAGTGGCCTCCGGCAACGGCAAGGGCCAGATCTTCGTCAAGGGCGAGGTCATCAAGACCGTGCCCGAGGCGCAGATCGTGGAGACCCTCATCGAGGAGGCCATGCGCCTGGCCGAGGAGGCGGGCGAGGGCGAGCTCGCGGGCAACCAGGCCGGCGGTGCCCCGACGGTGACCGTCTCGTAGGTCGCCGTCGGCCTCGGGGCGACCTGCCAGGGGCACGTCAGGCATTCCCGAGGGCTCGCCGGGCTGCGTGCTGTGCCTCTCGACGAGGTCGGGTGACCTGGCCCCCTCGCGAGGGGCACGTCGTGCATCCCGGTGGCGCTCGCGGGCTGCGTGGTGTGCTCCTCGGCGGGACCTGGCGGGACCTGCCGGCCCCGGCGTGGTGTGATCGCCCGCGATGAGCACCTTCGACGACCTCGACGCCTTCGTCGCCACCCGTCGCCAGGGCGGCCTCGCCCTGTCGCCCGACGGGGCCCGGTTGGTCACGACCGTCTCCGAGCTCTCGCCGGACGCCACGAAGTCGGTGACGTCGATCTGGGAGGTCGACCCGACGGGGGAGGCCGCGGCGCGGCGGCTGACGCGGTCGTCGGCGGGGGAGTCGGCGGCGGCGTTCGCGCCCGACGGCGACCTGCTGTTCACCTCCCGCCGCCCGGATCCCACCGCCGAGGCCGCCGACGACGAGCCCGCCGCGCTCTGGGTGCTCCCGCACCACGGCGGGGAGGCGCGGCAGATCCTCGCGCCGGGCGACGGGGTCGCGTCGTTCGCCGTCGCGCGCGACTCGGGGCACGTCGTCGTCACCACCGCAGTCCCGGTCGGGGAGGCGCCCGCGAAGATCGACGACGATCCCCGGACGTCCAGTGACGGCGAAGGGACTGTCCTGACGTCGCCCGACGACCCCGCGGCCGCGTTCCGGGCCGCCCGGAAGAAAGCGGGCGTCTCGGCACGGCTGCACGACCGGTTCCCGGTGCGCTTCTGGGACCACGACCTCGGGCCCGGCCGCCCGCAGATCCGCGTGCACGACCAGCTCGCGGCCGACCGCCTCACCGAGCCCCTCGCCGTCGTCGACCCCGCGGAGCCGGGCCAGCGGGTCCGCGAGTCCGCGATCGCCCCGGACGGCAGCCGGCTCGCCGTCGCGGTCGACGTGCGCGACCCCGACGACCCCGCCGCCGTCCGCATCCGCCTCGAGCTGCGGTCGATCGGCGGCGGGGACACCGAGGTCGTCGCCGACGAGCCGGGCGCGGACCACGAGATGCCGGTGATCACCCCGGACGGGCGCTGGCTGCTGTGGATCCGCGAGGAGCACGCCGCTCCCGGCCGGGCGCCGGCGCAGTCGCTCATGGCGCGCCCGCTGGACGGCGGCGACGCGCGGATCGTCGTCGAGTCCGGCCGGTGGGCGATCCGGTCGGTGACCGGGACCGCCATCCGGGACACCGTCCTCGTCGTCGCCGACGAGGCCGGGCACGCCCCGATCTTCCGGGTCTCGCTCGTCGACGACTCCGCCACGCGGCTGACCGCGTCCGGCGCCTACGGCGACGTCGTCGCGAGCCCCGAGGGCGGCGCGCTGTACGCGATGCGCGCGACGATCGACACCCCGCCGACCCCGGTGCGCCTCGACCCGCACACCGCGGACCAGGAACCGGCGCTGCTCCGCGGCGCCACCGTCATCGACGACGTCCCGGGCTCGCTCACGGAGGTCACGACGACGGCGACGGACGGCTCAGCGCTGCGGGCCTGGCTGGTGCTCCCGGAGGGGGCCTCGGCGGACGCCCCGGCGCCGCTGGTGCTCTGGGTGCACGGCGGCCCGTACATGAGCTGGAACGCGTGGTCCTGGCGCTGGTGCCCCTGGCTCCTGGCGGCGCGCGGGTACGCGGTGCTGCTGCCCGACCCCCGCCTCTCGACCGGGTACGGGCGCGAGTTCACCGACCCGGCGACCGGCGCCTGGGGCGGCCTGCCCTACACCGACCTCATGACGGTGACGGACGCCGCGCTGGAGCGGGACGACCTGGACGCCTCCCGGACGGCGGCCATGGGCGGCTCGTTCGGCGGCTACATGGCCAACTGGATCGCCGGGCACACCGACCGCTTCGCCGCGATCGTCACGCACGCGTCGATCTGGCACCTCGACGGGTTCGTCGGCACCACCGACGGCTCGTACCACTGGGTGCGCCAGTGGGGCGACCCGATCACCGAACGCGAGCGATACGACGAGCACTCGCCGCACCGCTGGGCGTCGGAGATCACGACGCCGATGCTCGTGGTCCACGGCGACAAGGACTACCGCGTGCCGATCGGGGAGGGGCTGCGGCTCTGGTACGACCTGCAGCGCCACGGCGTCGAGTCGCAGTTCCTGTACTTCCCCGACGAGAACCACTGGGTCCTCAAGCCCGGGGACGCGAAGGTCTGGTACTCGACGGTGTTCGCGTTCCTCGCCCGGCACGTGCTCGGGCAGGAGTGGGAGCGCCCGGAGCTGGTGTGACGGCGCGGGTCCGTGCGCTACCGGCGGGTGCGGCGCGGGTTCGCGACGCTGCGGGGGCGCGCGAGCGCCTCGAGCATCGCGTCGTGCTGCTCGCGGGACGAGGCGTCGTCGTGCACGGTGTCGTTGTCGGCCATGTCCTCGAGCCTCCCCGCCCCGGCTGTGGAATCGGTGTCCGACACCTGTGGCGATCATGACGGGTGGATGAGGAGCGGACGACGCAACCCGGGCGAGGTGTACGCGCCGCGCACGTCCGGTGGCACGCCCGGTGTGGCACTCTTGACCCGTGCTCCGTACCGCCGGTGCGCGGCTCCTCGACGACCGTGACCGGTCGAGGGTGCGCGGTGTGCTCGACGCCGATCCGGTCGCGTCCTGCATGGTCGCCTCACGCGTCGAGACCGTGGGCGTGGAGCCGTGGCGGCTCGGCGGGGAGCTCTGGGGCGTGGGCGGGCGGCTCGACGGGCTGTGCTTCTCCGGCGCGAACCTGGTGCCCCTGCGCGGGGAGCGCGCCGCGGTGCGTGCCTTCGCCGACCGCGCCCGACGTCACCGCCGCACCTGCTCCTCGCTCGTCGGGCGCCGCGAGCTGGTGCTGCCGCTGTGGGAGGAGCTCGCCGAGCACTGGGGCGCCGCCCGCGAGGTGCGCGCCGACCAGCCGCTCATGGCGACCGACACGCTGCCCGCGATCGCGCCCGACCCCGCCGTGCGCCAGGCCCGGCCCGACGACATGGAGCGCTACCTCCCCGCGGCGATCGCGATGTTCCTCGAGGAGGTCGGCGTCGACCCCCGCCTCGGCGACGGCGGCGCCGGCTACCGGGCCCGGGTCGGCGAGCTGATCTCCTCCGGGCGGGCGTTCGTGCGCTTCGAGGCCGGCGAGGTCGTGTTCAAGGCCGAGGTGGGGGCCCTGTCCACGCGCGTCGGGCAGATCCAGGGCGTCTGGGTGCACCCCGACTGGCGCGGCCGGGGGCTCGGGCAGTCGGGGACCGCGGCCGTCGTCGAGCACCTGGTCCGGGCCGGGCGGATCGCCTCGCTCTACGTGAACGCGTTCAACACCCCGGCGCGCGCCGCGTACTCGCGGGTGGGCTTCTCGCAGGTGGCGAGCTTCGCGACGGTGCTCTTCTGAGCGCTCCCCACAGGCCAGCAACGGCACGTTGCTGTCATCTGACGCCAGGACGGCGCCGTTCACCCACCGTGCCGGCCATCCCGCGCGACGGCACCGTCAGGCATCGGCCACCTATCCTGCCGTCGTGAAGCATCGTCCGGTCCTCGCCCTCGTCGACGCGCTCGCCGTGCTCGTGTTCGCCGCGATCGGGACGCGCTCCCACGAGGAGGACCTCGCGATCGTCGGGGTCCTCGAGGTCGCGGCGCCGTTCCTGGTCGGCGCGCTCGTCGGCGCGCTCGTCGCGCGGACCTGGCAGGACCCGCTGAGCCCGCGACGCGGCATCGCGGTCTGGCTCGGAGCCGTCGTCGTCGGGATGCTGCTGCGCTGGGCGTTCGTCGACCGGCCGCCGCTCTCGTTCATCGTCGTCGCGACGGTCTCGCTGGCCGTCCTCGTGCTGGGCTGGCGCGGGGCCGTGCTCGGGATCATGCGGCTGCGGGGCCGCCGCGCCCGGCAGCACGCCTGACGCGGCGCCTACGCTGGAGGGCATGCCGGTGCGTGCCCCCCTGCGCGCCGGGCAGCAGACGCCCCTGCGCCCGGTGCCCCCCGCGATCGTCCGTCCCGAGTACGTCGGGCGCAGCGGCCCCGAACGCTCGACCGACCCCTGGGTGCAGGACCCCGACGTCATCGAGCGGATGCGCGTGGCGAGCAGGATCGCGGCGCAGTCGCTGCAGGCCGGCGGCGAGGCCGTGAAGCCCGGCGTGACGACCGACGAGGTCGACCGCGTGGTGCACGAGTTCCTCGTCGACCACGGCGCCTACCCCTCGACCCTGGGCTACCGCGGGTTCCCGAAGTCGTGCTGCACCTCGCTCAACGAGGTCATCTGCCACGGCATCCCGGACTCGACGGTCATCGAGGACGGCGACATCGTCAACATCGACGTCACGGCCTACATCGACGGCGTCCACGGCGACACCAACGCCACGTTCCTCGCCGGGGAGGTCGCCGAGGAGGACCGCCTGCTCGTCGAGCGCACCCACGAGGCGACGATGCGCGCGATCAGGGCCGTCAAGCCGGGGCGCGAGCTCAACGTCGTCGGGCGGGTCATCGAGTCGTACGCCAACCGCTTCGGGTACGGCGTCGTCCGCGACTTCACGGGCCACGGGATCGGCCGGACGTTCCACAGCGGCCTCGTGGTGGTGCACTACGACGACCCGTCGCGCCACGAGATGCTCGAGCCCGGGATGACGTTCACGATCGAGCCGATGATCACCCTCGGGGACATCGACTACGACGTCTGGGACGACGGGTGGACGGTGACGACGAAGGACAAGTCGCGCACCGCCCAGTTCGAGCACACCATCCTCGTCACCGACACCGGCAGCGAGATCCTGACGCTGCCGTGAGCCCCGGCGTGCGGCCCCACGTCCTGGTCTCGTGCGCGGTCTCGCTCGACGGGCTCCTCGACGACGCCTCGCCCGAGCGGCTGATCCTCTCCGGGCCGGCCGACCTCGACCGGGTCGACGCCGAGCGCGCCCGCGTCGACGCGATCCTGGTCGGGGCCGGCACCGTGCGCGCCGACGATCCGCGGCTGCTGGTGCGCTCGGCCGGACCGCCGTGCCGAGCGGAGCGCCCGCGGGCAGCCGTGCTCGCCGCTGCGGGTGGTGCTCTCGACGACGCGCCCTCGACCCCGCCGCCCGCGTGCTCGCCGAGCCGGGCGCCGAGACGGTCGTGCTGTCCGGGACGCCGGAGTGCGGTCCTCGACGAGCTGGCGGCGCGCGGCGTCGTGCGGCTCATGGTCGAGGGCGGGGCGGAGGTCCTCCGCGAGTTCCTGACGGCGGGGGTGGTCGACGAGCTGCAGCTGGTCGTGGCGCCCCGGCTCGTCGGGGACGGCCTGCGGTTCACCGGCGCGCCCGACGCCGTGCCGCCACCTCGTCGAGACCCGCACCCTCGGCGACGACGTCCTGCTGCGCCACCGCTTCGGCGCCCCCGACGACCGCCACCTCGCCGAGGCGTGCGTGCTCACCGAGCGGTGCCCACCGAGCGCGAGCGCGTTCAGCGTCGGGTGCGTGGTGGTCGCCGACGACGGGACCGTGCTCGGCTCGGGCTGGTCCCGCCGCGCCGACCCGCTCGACCACGCGGAGGAGGGCGTCCTCCGGGAGCTGGCGGGCGACCCGCGGCTGCCCGGCGCCACGCTCTACAGCTCGCTCGAGCCCTGCGCGCAGCGGGCGTCCCGGCCGGACTCGTGCGCGACGCTGATCGAGCGGGCCGGCGTCTCCCGGGTGGTCTACGCCTGGCGCGAGCCGCCGGAGTTCGTCGCCCTCCCGTCCGGCATCGAGGCGCTCGAGCGGGCCGGGATCGCGACCACGCACCGGCCCCGGTGGGAGCCGTTGGCCCGCCGGTCCGCGCGGAGCCCCTAGGCTGGACGATCATGCGCGGTGCCCTGCTCGTCGCCGGCACCACCAGCGACGCCGGCAAGAGCGTCCTCGTGGCCGGGATCTGCCGCTGGCTCGCGCGCCGGGGCGTCGACGTCGCGCCGTTCAAGGCCCAGAACATGAGCAACAACTCCGTCGTCACCACCGACGGCGGGGAGATCGGGCGCGCCCAGGCGCTGCAGGCCGCGGCGTGCGGGCTCGCGCCGAGCGTCGCGTTCAACCCGGTCCTGCTCAAGCCCGGCTCGGACCGCACCAGCCAGGTCGTCGTCCGCGGCCGGGTCGACGGCACCGTCACCGCGCTGTCCTACCGCGAGCGCAAGGCCGCGCTGCTCGAGGTCGTGACGACCGACGCTGGCCGACCTGCGCGCCCGCCACGACGTCGTCGTCTGCGAGGGCGCCGGCTCACCCGCCGAGATCAACCTGCGCGCCACCGACATCGCCAACATGGGCCTCGCGCGCGCCGCGGACCTGCCCACCCTCGTCGTCGGGGACATCGACCGGGGCGGCGTCCTCGCCCACCTCTTCGGCACGCTGGCCGTGCTGGAACCGGCCGACCAGGCCCTGGTCAGCGGCTTCGTCGTCAACAAGTTCCGCGGCGACCCGGCGCTGCTCGAGCCCGGGCTGGCGCAGCTGGAGCGGCTCACCGGGCGGCCGACGCTCGGCGTGGTGCCGTTCGCGCCGGAGCTGTGGATCGACGCGGAGGACTCGCTGGGCCACGACGGCGCCGTCGGCCGGCCCGCGCCGCCGCTCGGGACCGACTGGCTGCGGGTCGCCGTCGTGCGCCTGCCGCGGGTCTCCAACGGCACCGACGTCGACGCGCTCGCCACCGAGCCCGGCGTCTCCGTCCGCTACGTCACCTCACCCGGCGAGCTCGCGGGCGCCGACCTCGTCGTGCTCCCCGGCTCGAAGGCCACGGTGTCCGACCTGGCGTGGCTGCGGGAGACCGGCCTCGCGGACGCGGTGCTCGCCCACGCGCGCGCCGGGCGGCCGCTGCTCGGGATCTGCGGCGGCTACCAGATGCTCGCGCGCACCATCGACGACCCGGACGGCGTCGAGGCCGCCCCGGGACGGCACGCCGGGCTCGGGCTGCTCGACGTCGACGTCGTCTTCGACCCCGCCAAGCACCTCGGCAACCCGACCGGGACGGCGCTGGGGGAGGCGGTCGCCGGCTACGAGATCCACCACGGCCGCGAGGTGCGCGGCGACGGCGCGGCGCCGCTGGTGACGACGGCCGACGGGGTCCCGGAGGGGGTCGACGCGGGCGGGGTGCTCGGCACGCACTGGCACGGGCTGCTCGAGAACGACGGGTTCCGGCGGCGGCTGCTCGAGCGGGTGGCGACGACGACGGGGTCGCGCGTTCCGGGTCTCGACGACGACGTCGTTCGCCGCCGCGCGCACCGCGCAGCTCGACCTGCTCGCCGACCTCGTCGAGACCCACCTCGACACGGCGGCGCTGCGCGTCGCTGATCGAGCACGGTGCGCCGGCCGGGCTGCGGGTGGTTCCGCCGGCCGGCGCGCCCTGATGTCGGAAAAGTCCCGTTGCAGACACTGGACGTCGATCCAGTGGATCACGCCGATGGGGGACTTCTCCGACACGGTCCGGGGCAGGACTACTTCGCGGCGTTCGCGACCTTGTCGATCGTCTCCGACATCTGCTCCTCGGTGACCATCGGGAAGAAGCCGCGGAACTGCTCGTCCTTCACGCCGCTCCAGTCGTAGGTCTGCGTGACCTTGGTGCCCGAGCCGGCGGGCTCGAGCTCCCAGGTCCAGGTGTGGCCGGTCGCCCGGACGTCGCCGAGCTTGTCCTTGTAGCCGTCGATCGGGTGCAGCGACGGCGCCCAGCCGATCTTGCGGTTCTCCTCGTACGCCGTGACGACGTTGCGCATCTGGTACGGGCCCAGGGCGTCGTTCTCCATGTTCATGACGAACGCGTCGCCGGTCCCGGTGATCTTGCTCGTCGGCCGGCTCCGCGCCGCGGCACATCTGCGCGCCGTCGAAGTCGGCGTGGCGCGCGGGCTGCGCGAGCAGGGAGAACATCTGCTCGGGGCTCGCGTCCACGGTCTTGCTCACCTGCTGCTGGTCACTCATGTCCGGAGGCCTGCCCCGGGCGCCCGCCGTTCAACCGCGCCCGTCCGGAACCCCGCCCGGAACCCGTCGGATCGGGCCGGGGCGCCGAGGGATCGACGCCGTCAGCTCGCGCGACCCACCTCGTAGACGTGCCCCGCGGTGCGCAGCCGCTCGACCAGCGCCGGGCCCATCGCCGTCGCCGGGGTGAGGGAGCCGGTGCGGGCCGGGAGCCGGTCGCCGTCGAGGCCCAGGCACAGCAGGGACTCGCCGAGCATCACCGCGGTGGCCGCGTAGCCCGGGTCGCCCGAGGCGGAGACCCGGGCGGTGTAGCGCGCGCCCGTCGTCGTCGTGGCCTCGACGTCGTGGCGGAACCAGCCCTTCTCGCGGGTCTGCTCCGAGGGGCCCTCGCCGGGCTTGGGCAGGACGCGGTCGAGCACCTGGCGCGCGCCCGGCGTCGCGAACCCGGCGACCAGGGCGCCGAGCCCGGCGGTCACCGCCCCGGCCGTGACGGCGCCGACCGGTCCCGAGCCCGTGGCCATGACCTCGCCGTAGCGCAGTCCCTTGCCGTAGGCGTAGCCGGCGATCGCGTTGGAGCGGCGCACGATGCGGGTGTTGTAGGAGGCCATGACGAACGGGGCGGCCCAGCGGCCGCCGAGCAGGCTGCCGTCGAGCCGGTGCGGCGCCGGGTTGTCGCTGGGCTGGCGGGTGTCCGGCTCGGCCTCGCGGTCGGGGGAGAGGCTGTACGGGTCGCGCAGGACCTTCATCGTCGAGCGGTCGGACCGGACGGTGTCGGCGAGGCCGCGCATCGAGTCGATCGTCCCGCCCGAGACGCCGCCGCGGATGCGGACGACGGTCGTGACGTCCTCGAGCTCGCCCTCGCCGTCGGCCTGCACCCGGGAGTGCAGGAGCAGGACGCCGAGGTCGGAGGGCACCGAGTCGTAGCCGCAGGAGTGCACGATCCGGGCGCCGGTCTGCTGGGCGCGGGCGTCGGTCTCGTCGATGGCCTGGCGGGCGAACGTCGCCTCGCCGGTGAGGTCGGCGTAGTGGGTGCCGGCCGCGGCGCACGCCTGCACGACCGGCAGGCCGAACTTCGCGTAGGGCCCGACGGTGGTGGCGAGCGCCGTCGTGGAGGCGGCCATCGCGTCGAGCGCGTCCCGGTCGGTCGAGTCGGCGACGATCAGTGGCCAGTCCGTCCCGGGGGCGGGCAGCGACGCGCGCACCCGCTCGAGCTTGTCCCGGGAGCGTCCGGCCAGGGCGACGCGGGTGCCGGTCGGGGCGTGGCGGGCGAGGTAGTCGGCGGTGAGGGCCCCGACGAAGCTGGTGGCGCCGTAGAGGACGACCCATGGCACGTCGTGCACGCGCTCGCTCATGGACGGGCACGGTAGCGCCGGTCCCCGCCGACCGCCGTCCGCGTCACCCGGTGATCACGAACACGGGGTGCGCGGGGGCGATCGCGGCCAGCTCCTCGTCGGAGGAGTCGGCGCCCACGCCCTGGAAGAACGCGCCGACCTCCCACGCCCAGACCTTCAGGTAGGCCCGCAGGACCGGGACGATCTCGGCCGGGTCGGTGATCTCCCGGGCGGTGACCCGCTCGGTGCGGCGGCCGACGGTGAGCTCGGCCCAGCCGGAGACGCGCAGGTTGCGCACCCACTGGGTGTGGCCGCGGGCGGCGAGCAGGTAGCGGGTGCCGTCGAGGGTCAGCGGGTTGACCGGCGTCGTGCGCATCTCGCCGCTCGTGCGCCCGGGGACGCCGAGCACGGACGAGCCGGCGAGCGACATGCCGTGGCGGGTCAGGAAGGCCACCGTCGGGTTCATGACGCGGCGGGTCAGGAAGCCGGGCTGCTGGTAGTGGGTGGTCACGGGGATCGCCTCCGGGGTTCGTGTGTCGAGAGCAGCGCTCTCTGATGTGAGCAGTGTTCTCGATGCGACCTCGGGCTGTCAAGAGCAGTGCTCTCGGAAATGTGCGATGCTCCCGGCGTGACCACGGCCCGCGAGCGTGCCCGCGCCCTGACGACCGAGGCGATCCTGGCCGCCGCCCGCACGCAGCTCGCCGAGGTCGGGGCCGCCGCCCTGTCGCTGCGGGCGGTGGCCCGCGAGGTCGGCATGGTCTCCTCGGCCGTCTACCGCTACTTCCCCAGCCGCGACGAGCTGCTCACCGCGCTCATCGTCGAGGCCTACGACGCGGTCGGGGAGGCGGCGGAGACGGCGCACGACGCGGCGGCCGGCACGTCCGCGCGCGAGCGCTGGGTCGCGGTGTGGCGGGGCGTGCGGGCCTGGGCGCGGGCCCACCCCGCGCAGTACGCGCTGATCTACGGCTCTCCGGTCCCGGGCTACGTCGCGCCGGCGGACACCCTCCCGGCGGCCGGGCGCGTCGGGGTCGTGCTCGGCCGGATCGCGACCGAGGGACACGGCGACCCCGACTTCGAGGAGGTCACGGACGCGGTGGCGCCCGAGGTCGCCGCGGGTCTCGGCATCGACCCCCGGATGGCGCCCGCCGCCGTCGCGGCCTGGACGCTGCTGTTCGGCACGGTCGGGTTCGAGCTCTTCGGGCAGTACGAGAACGTCGTCGTCGACCGGGAGACCTACTTCGACCACGTCGCGGGGCGGGCGGCGGCGTCGGTCGGCCTGCCCTGACGGTCCGGCGCCGGCCCGGGCCCGGCCCCGCGCACGATCATCAGCACGTCAGGCCGGTTCCGGGCGTGTATCGCGTGCGTGATGTGCTGGTGATCATGACGGGTCCGGGCAGGCCGTCCGCGAGTGGCACACCACGCATCCGAGGAGGCTCCCCGGCTTGCCCCACGTGCTCATGATCTTGTGGGCCGGGCGGACCGGGCGGGCCGGGCGGGCCGGTGGGCCGCCGGCCGTCCGGCGCCGCCTCCCCGCCGTGAGGCGCGAACCCACGCCTGGCCCGGCGCAGGTCGCACTACCCTGACGCCGTCGGAGGGGGCGGGACGTGGAGCGATCGGACGGATCGAGCGCCGTCGAGGTCAGGGGACTGACCAAGCGCTACGGCGAGGTCGAGGCCGTCCGCGGGATCGACCTCGACGTGGCCCGCGGCGAGACCTTCGGCTTCCTCGGGCCCGAACGGCGCCGGGAAGTCGACCACGATCAACATCCTGTGCACCCTCGTCGAGCCGACCGCGGGCACCGCCGCCGTCGCGGGCCTCGACGTCGTCGCCGACCGGGCCGCCGTGCGCCGGCGCATCGGCCTGGTGTTCCAGGAACCCACGCTCGACGGCCCGATGTCGGGGGAGCAGAACCTGCGCTTCCACGGCGAGCTCTACGGCGTCGACCGGCGCACCGCGGCCGCGCGGCGCGAGGAGGTCCTGCGCACCGTCGGGCTCTGGGACCGGCGCGCGGACCCGGTGTCGACCTACTCCGGCGGCATGCGGCGGCGCCTGGAGATCGCGCGCGGCCTGCTGCACTCCCCGCAGGTGCTCTTCCTCGACGAGCCCACGATCGGGCTCGACCCGCAGACCCGGGCGTCGATCTGGAACTACCTCGCGCGTCTCGGCGAGGCCGAGACCGTCACCGTCTTCGTCACCACGCACTACATGGACGAGGCCGAGAACTGCGACCGGATCGCGATCATGAACGAGGGCCGGATCGTCGCCCTCGACACCCCGGAGGCCCTCAAGGCGCAGGTGGGCGCCGACCGGGTGGTGGTGACCACGGACGACGACGACGCCGCGCTCGCCGCGATCCGCCGGGAGTTCGGGCTGGAGGCGGCGGTGCGCGAGGGCGCGGTCACGGTGTCGGTGCCCCGGGGCGCGGAGTTCGTGCCGCGGCTGTTCGCGGCGCTGACGGCCGAGGGGGTCGGGGTGCGCTCGGTGGCGGTGACGCGGCCGTCGCTCGACGACGTGTTCCTGGCCCACACCGGCACGACGCTGCGGGAC
This sequence comes from uncultured Actinomycetota bacterium, assembly GCA_963716955.1. Taxonomy (GTDB): domain Bacteria; phylum Actinomycetota; class Actinomycetes; order Mycobacteriales; family Pseudonocardiaceae; genus Actinomycetospora. Next base: position 131,686 of record CAVQUY010000008.1, on the reverse strand, counting down.
GCCGAGGCCGGCCGCGGGCCCTCGATGCACCCGATGGCCATGCGGATGAGGGGACGCTAGATGACCGACCTGCAGAGCCAGGGGCCAGAGCGAGCGCCCGGTCCGGGACCGGGAGCTGCGCGTCGAGTCGGTGCGCGTGCCGCAGAGCGGGGTCGCCACCGAGGCGCGCGCGGCGGCCGTGGTGTGGCAGCGCGAGATGATCCGCTTCTTCAAGGACCGGACCCGGATCGTCTCCTCGCTGGCCCAGCCGCTGCTGTTCCTGTTCGTGCTGGGCAGCGGCCTGGGGTCCCTGCTCTCGAGCGCCGGTGGGCGCAGCGGCGGCGTCGCGCTGCCGACGTTCCTGTTCCCCGGCGTGCTCGCGATCTCGGTGCTGTTCACCGCGGCGTTCTCGGGCATCTCGATCGTCTGGGACCGCGAGTTCGGGTTCCTGCGCGAGATGCTCGTCGCCCCGGTCTCGACGGCGTCGATCCTCGTGGGGAAGGCGGTCGGCGGGGCGACGGTGGCGACGCTGCAGTGCGTCCTGCTGCTGGCGCTGGCCGGCCTGGTGGGCGTGCCCTACGACCCGCTGATGTTCCTCGAGCTGCTCTGCCTGATCTTCCTCATGGCCTTCATGATCTGCTCGCTCGGGCTGATGCTGGCCGCCCGGCTCAAGCAGGTCCAGACGGCCATGCCGATGGTGCAGCTGATCATCACGCCGCTGATGTTCCTGTCCGGCGCGCTCTTCCCGCTCGCGAACCTCCCGACCTGGCTGGCCGTCCTCACCCACGTCAACCCCATGACCTACGCCGTCGAGCCGCTGCGCCACGTCGTGTTCGCCCGCCTCGACGTCTCGGCCGCCGACCGGGCGCGCTTCGACCCCGGGATCACCTGGGGCTCGTTCGCGGTCCCGACGTGGCTGGAGATCGTGCTGACCGTCGCGTTCTCCGTCCTGCTGCTCGCGCTCGCCGTCGGGCGCTTCCGCCGCACCGACTGAGCGTTTCCGGGGCCGGCCCCGGTGGTCATCCACCGTGGCGGGCACTCGACGACGGCGCCCGGGGACCTGGAGGTAGTCGGTGGACCAGCCCGTGGACGCGGAGCCCGAAACGCTCGCGCAGGAGATCTCGGAGGGCGCGAGCCGGGACGGCCGCTCGATCGCGGTGGTGGAGTCGCTCACCGGGGGACTGGTCGCGAGTGATCTCGCGGCGTCCTCGGGCTCGAGCGAGTGGTTCCGTGGCGGCGTCGTGGCCTACGACCGCAGCACCAAGCACGGCGTGCTCGGCGTGCCGGACGGCCCTGTGGTCGCGGAGCCCGCGGTGCGCACGATGGCCGAGCGGGCGGCGGAGATGTTCGGCGCCGACGTCGTCGTCGCGGTGAGCGGCGCCGGAGGTCCCGACCCGCAGGACGACCAGCCGCCCGGCACCGTCTGGTTCGCGGTCAGCGACCACGGCCGCACCGACGCGTGGGTCAAGCAGTTCCCGGGCGACCCGCCGGACGTGCTGAAGGCGACGCGCATCGAGGCGCTGGCCGCGCTGCGCGAGCACACCGTGGCGGCGCGCTCGAGCAGCTGACCCGGCGCGGTCGGGGCCGGTCAGGACGCGAGCGGCAGGCCCAGCAGCGCGTTCTCGATGAGCTCGGGCAGCGCCGGGTGGATCCAGTACTGGCCCGTGGCGACCTCCTGGGCCTTCTGCCCGAACACCATGGCCTGCACGAGCACCTGGATCAGCGAGGAGGCCTGCGGGCCCACGAAGTGCGCGCCGAGCAGCGTGCCGTCCGGGGCCGCCAGGACCTTCGCGAACCCGGTGGTGTCCTCCATGGCCCAGCCGAAGGCGACGTCGCCGTAGGCCTGGACCTTGACGACGTAGGGCGTGCCGCGGTCGCGGAGGTCCTGCTCGCGCTGCCCGACCGAGGCCACCTGCGGGTGCGTGAACACGGCCGAGGGCACGAACCGGTGGCTGGTGGTGCGCAGTGCGTCGGGGTGGGCCAGGTTGTGCTGCACGACGCGCGCCTCGTGGTTGGCGACGTGCTTGAGCTGGTAGGGCGAGCTGACGTCGCCGAGCGCCCAGATCCCCTCGACCGGGGTGCGCTGGTACTCGTCGACCTCGATGCGCCCGTCCTCGGTCAGCTCGAGCCCGGTCTTCGCGACGTCCATCCGGTCCCCGTTGGGACGGCGGCCGGTGGCGACGAGCAGGGCGTCCCCCTCGATGGTCTCGCCGTCGGCCAGGGTGAGCGCGATCGTGCCGTCCCCGCGCTGCTCGGCCGCGGTCGGCTCGGCCGCCAGGTGCACGGTGAAGCGCTCCTGCGCGATCGCGGTGAACCGCTGCGAGACCAGCTCGTCCTGCTCGCGCAGCAGGGCCGGGCCGCGGGTCACCACGGTGACCTCGACGCCGAGGGCGTCGAAGACGTGCGCGAACTCCGCCGCGATGTAGCCGCCACCGCAGATGATCATGCGGCGCGGGAGGTCCTCGAGGCGCATGACGTCGTCGGAGGTGTGGAACGGGATCCCGGCGTCGGCGATCACGTCGGGCACCGTCGGGCGTGACCCCGCGGCGATGACGATGCGGTCGGCGGTCACCGTGGTCGCCGGACCGCCGTCGGTCGGGGCGACGGCGAGCTCGCGCTCGCCGGTGAACGCCGCGTGGCCCTGGTAGAGGGTGATGTTGGAGCACTCGGTGTCCCGGTAGCGCCGCCCGCCCGCCGAGATCGGGTCGATCCGCCCGAACACGCGGTCGCGGATGTCGGACCAGCGCACCTTGTCGATGCCCGCGTCGATGCCGTACCGGCCCGCCTCGCGGACCGTCTCGGCGACGTCGGAGGCGTAGACGTACATCTTCGTCGGGATGCACCCGACGTTGAGGCACGTGCCCCCGAACACGCCGTGCTCGACGATCGCGACGTCGAGGTGGTCGAACCGGGAGTCCAGGATCGAGTTGCCCGAGCCCGAGCCGATGATGACGAGGTCGTGGTGCGGCACGTCGTCCACGCTACTGGGACGGCGCCGCGGGGCGCGTCGTCCGAGAATCGACCACGCTGCGTCACCGGCGTGACGACGACCGGTGACCGTCCGACGAGCGGTCGCCGGACCCGCCGGACGGCGCCGCTCATCGACCGCTCGTCGCGCCCTGCTCACCCGTCGGCGTCGTTTACCGCTCGAAATCGACCGTTCGTCGTCGCTCGGCGGAGCGAACTCCGCCGCTGCGCCTTGTCGGCCGCCGCTCCCTCTGGTCAGGTTCTGCTCCGTCAGGCGCAGGCAGTTGCTCCATCCGACCCCCTCGAGGGACGGCCGGGGCAGCGGACGGTGAGGGGAGGGGTACATGCGGGGACGTGCGACGGCGGACCGGATGCCCCACGTGGCCGAGACCCCCGGGGACCGGCGGGGTCGCCCCGGCGGGCGGCACCGGGCGGCGCCCGCACCCCGGACGGTGAGCGGCACGGCCGTGGCCCGCCGGACGGTGCTCCTGGCCACGACCGGCGCCCTCGTCCTCGCGGGCGTCGCGGTCGGGATGGTCGGGCTCGGCGGGCGGAGCTCGGCGACGGTCACCCAGGGCGTCGCGACGGTCGTCGTCGCGGGGCACGCGGGTCACGCGGGCTCCCGGGCGGGCGACGACCCGGGCGGCTCCGGCGGGCTCCGGCGGCTCCGGGGCGACGGTTCGGGCAGCGGCGGCGGCGACGTCGAGCAGGGCCGCGTCGTCGGCGGCCAGCGGGGGACCACGACGGCCGCGCCGTGGGTCGTCTACCTCACCGACGCCTCGGGCTTCCAGTTCTGCGGCGGGACGCTGGTGACGCCGACGAAGGTCGTCACCGCGGCGCACTGCACCGCGTCGGCGCCCGACCGCAAGACCTTCGTCGTCGTCGGGCGCGACGACAAGCAGTCGAAGGCCGGCACCTCGGTCGCCGTCGCGAAGACCTGGGTCAACCCGACGTTCACCTCGGTCGGCAACGGCCTCGACGTCTCGGTGCTCACGCTCGCCGCGCCGGTCACGCAGAAGACGCTGCCGCTCGCGACGCCCGCGGACGCCGCGCTCTACGCCCCGGCGACGGCGGCCACCATCTACGGCTGGGGCTCCACCTCGGAGAACGGCTCGGCGTCGCGCTACCTCCTCTCGGCCACCGTCCCGATCCGCGACGACTCCTACTGCAAGGCCGGCGCCTCGAACTTCGACCCGAGCCTGCTGACCTGCGCCGGCTACGACGACGGCGGCGTCGACACCTGCCAGGGCGACTCCGGCGGCCCGCTGGTGGTGAGCGGCAAGCTCGTCGGCATCACGAGCTTCGGCGACGGGTGCGCCCGGGCGGGCAAGCCGGGCTACTACACCCGCGTCGGCCCGAACGCCGCGGTGATCGAGAAGCAGCTCGGCTGAGGCGTCCCCGGCCGGCGGGCAGGCCGGCGGGGGACGAGGGCGGATCGGCGGGCAGGCCGGTCCGCCCTCAGACGTGTGTCGCCCTCAGCCCCACGGCGGGGCGGGGCGGCGGGGCAGGAAGTCGTACGCGGTGCACAGCGCCAGGTAGGCGTCCTCGTGCTCGCCCGCGGCGAGGTGGGCGCAGGCGGTGCGCACGGCGGCGGCCGACGCCTCGGTGCCCGGCGAGGCCCGCGGCGAGCGGTGGTGGTGGTCGAGGGTCGCGCGGAGCATCCGCTCGAGGCGGCCGTCGCGGACGCCCGTCGGCAGGTCGCGCAGGTCGCCCAGCGCCTTGAGGCCGGCCACGACCGCGGTGGGGAGCTCGAGGGGCTCGGCGTCGGGCGGCACGGGGCGCGCGGGAGCGGCGGGGTGGGGCAGCGACACGGAGGAACCTTCCGGAGGTCCCCGACGGACGTGCCGACCCGGCAGGCGTCGGCGCCGCTCCGGACGTGGCACGGAGGGCGGTGGTCCGACGGCACGGAAGCCGGGTGTCGGGGGAGGCGGCGGCGCTGCGACGGCTGTGGCATCAACCGCCCTCGTGAGATCCAGGTCACGGGCCTGACAGGCAGATTCCCACGGCCAGGGGTGTCGCACAACGGCCCACGGCGCCCGCGGTCCGGGTCACAGCCCGTTCTCACCGCGATTGGGTAAGGTGACCCTTACCTAAGCAGCAGGAGGTTCCATGGCGTCCCCGACGGCACCAGCAGCACCCCGACGCGGCGGTCCGGGCCACCGCCTGAGCGTGCTCCGGACGGAGCGGCTCACCCCGCACCTGGTCCGCGTCGTGCTCGGCGGCCCGGGCGTGGCCGGCATCGCCGACAACGGCTTACACCGACCGCTACGTCAAGCTCGCCTTCCGCCGGCCCGGCGTGACCTACCCCGAGCCCCTCGACGTCGGGGCGGTGCGCGAGACGATGCCGCGCTCCGACTGGCCGATCATGCGGACCTACACGATCCGCTCCCTCGACCACGCCGCCGGCGAGATGGCCATCGACTTCGTCGTCCACGGCGACGAGGGGGTGGCCGGTCCCTGGGCGCTCGCCGCGCAGCCCGGCGACGAGCTCGTGCTGCAGGGGCCGGGCGGTGCCTTCGCCCCGGCGGCGGACGTCGACGCCCACGTGCTGATCGGGGACCTGGCCGCGCTGCCCGGCCATCGCCGCCGCCTGCGAGCGGATCGCGCCGGGCACGCCGGTCCACGCCGTCGTCGAGGTCGACGGGCCCGACGACGAGCTGGCGCTCGAGTGCCCGGGATCGCTGTCGCTGCGCTGGGTGCACCGGGACGCGGGCGAGGACCTCGTCGAGGTGGTGCGCGCGCTGACCTGGCCCGAGGGGCGCGTGCAGGTGTTCGCGCACGGCGAGACCAGCGCGATGAAGGCGCTGCGCGGACTCCTGCGCGACGAGCGCGGCGTGGAGCGCGAGCTCCTCTCGATCTCCGGGTACTGGCGCCGCGGCCTCGACGAGGAGGGCTTCCAGGCCGACAAGCGGGCGGGCAACGGCGTCGCGGCCTGACCGTCGGCAACATCTCAGCGACCGATGAGATGTCGGGGAAAGGGGAGCACGCCGATAGGGATTAGGGTCGCCTCCCGTGACGTTCCCGTTCTCGGCCGTCGTCGGCCACCCCGACCTGCGGCTGGCCCTGCTGCTCTCGGCCGTCGACCCCGGGATCGGCGGCGTGCTGGTGCGCGGGGAGAAGGGGACGGCGAAGTCGACCATCGTGCGCGCGCTCGCCGCGCTGCTGCCCGAGGTCACGGTGCGCGCCGGGGACCGCTTCGGGGTGGACGTCGAGGCGGGTGAGGAGAGCCCGGACGGCCCGTTCGGCCCGGACGTCCCCGTCGAGCGGCGCCCGGCGCGGCTCGTGGAGCTGCCGGTCGGCGCCTCCGAGGACCGGCTGATCGGGTCGCTCGACCTGCAGGAGGTCCTCGCCCACGGCCGGGGGTCGGTGCAGCCGGGGCTGCTCGCCGCCGCGCACCGGGGCGTGCTCTACGTCGACGAGGTCAACCTGCTGCACGACCACCTCGTCGACCTGCTCCTCGACGCCGCGGCCTCCGGGCGCTCGCACGTGGAGCGCGACGGGGTGTCGTTCGCGCACCCGGCGCGGTTCCTGCTGGTCGGGACGATGAACCCCGAGGAGGGCGAGCTGCGCCCGCAGCTGCTCGACCGCTTCGGGCTGACCGTCGCGGTGACCGCGTCCCGGGCGGTCGCGGAGCGCACCGAGGTGGTGCGCCGCCGCCTCGCCCACGACGCCGACCCGGCCGGCTTCGCCGCGCGCTTCGCCCCCGCCGAGGACGAGCTGCGCCGCGGACTCGACGACGCCCGCGTCGCGGCTCGGCGCGGTGGTGCTCACCGACCGCGAGCTGGTGCGGATCTCGGCGGTCTGCGCGGCGGTCGACGTCGACGGGATGCGCGCCGACGTCGTCCTCGCCCGCACCGCCGTCGCGCACGCCGCGTGGCGCGGAGCGGGTGCGGTCGACGTCGACGACGTCCGCGCGGCCGCCCGCCTCGCGCTGCCGCACCGGCGCCGCCGGGACCCCTTCGACGAGCCCCACCTCTCCGACGAGGAGCTGGCGAAGGCCCTCGAGCAGGCCGAGCAGGCGGTGCAGGACTTCGACGACGAGCAGCCCCCGGACCCGCCGTCCGGAGGCGGCGAGGGTCCCGACGACGGCGGCCCGGACGACGGCCCCGACGAACGAGGCCGACGACGGCCGGCCCCGGACGGCGCCGCGGGCGAGGGCGGCCCGGGCTCCGACGCGCCGCCGCCCTCGGGTCGCGGGTCAGGACCCGGCGTCGGGTGCCCGGGGCTCGGCCGAGCCCGACGACGGGGATTTCCTGCCACTGGATGCAAGCAGTCAGGACGAGCACGCCGACAGGGCTTCGCTTGCATCGGGGGGAGCGAGCGACGAGCCCGCGGGCCGACCCGTCGGCGCGCCCACCCCCACCCGGCTGAGGGCGCGGCGCTTCGAGGTGCACGGCATCGGCGAGGGCGTGCCGGGGCGGCGGTCCCGGGCCCGGGGACGACGTGGCCGCACCGTGCGGGCCGTCGTCGAGACCCCCGTCTCCGGCCCCGCGCCGCACCTGCCGGCGACCGTCCTCGCGTCCGTCCGCGGGGGTCGCCGTGGCCGTCCGGCGCCGGAGGACCTGCGGCACGCCCAGCGCGAGGGGCGCGAGGGCAACCTCGTGCTGTTCTGTGTGGACGCCTCCGGGTCGATGGCCGCGCGCCGGCGGATGAGCGCGGTGACCGGGGCCGTCGTCGCCCTGCTGCGCGACGCCTACCAGCGGCGGGACAAGGTCGGCGTCGTGACCTTCCGCGGGTCCGGCGCCGCCGTCGCGCTGCCGCCGACCACCTCGGTGCACACCGCCCACCACCGCCTCGCCGACCTGCGCACCGGTGGCCGCACCCCGCTCGCCGACGGGCTCCGCACCGCCCGGCGGGTGCTGCGCGCGGAGCGGGTGCGCGACCCGCGGCGCCGCGGCCTGCTGATCGTGCTCACCGACGGCCGGGCGACCGTGTCGCCGGGTCGCCGGCACCCCGCTCGAGGCGGCCCTCGACGCCGCCCGCGGGCTCGCGCGCGAGGCCGGGGCCCGGCCGGGGCGGGGCCGCGATGAGCACCGTCGTGGTCGACTGCGAGTCGGGACCGGTGCGCCTCGGCCTCGCGGGCCGGATCGCCGGGGCCGCGGCCGGCGCGATCGTGACGCTGGACGAGCTCACCGGCGAGAGCGTGGCCGCCGTCGCCCGCGCCGCCGTCTAGGAGGAAGCCATGCCCCAGGGAGTCCCCACCGCGGTGCCCGCCGACGGGCTCACCACCCGCCAGCGCCGCCGCCGGCCGCTCGTCGTCGTGCACACCGGCCCGAACAAGGGCAAGTCGACCGCCGCGTTCGGGATGGCGCTGCGCCAGTGGACGGCCGGCGCGGACGTCGCGGTGTTCCAGTTCGTGAAGTCGGCGAAGTGGCGCGTCGGGGAGGAGACCGCGCTCAAGGCCCTCGGCGAGCTGCACGCGAGCACCGGCCAGGGCGGCCCCGTCGAGTGGCACAAGATGGGCGAGGGCTGGTCCTGGTCGCGCAAGCCGGGGTCCGAGGAGGACCACGCCGACGCCGCCCGCGAGGGCTGGGCGGAGATTCGGCGGCGGCTGGAGGCGGGCGCGCACGACTTCTACGTCCTCGACGAGTTCACCTACCCGCTGAAGTGGGGGTGGGTCGACATCGACGAGGTGGTCGAGGTGCTGCGCGACCGGCCCGGGAACCAGCACGTCGTGATCACCGGCCGCGACGCGCCGCCCGCGCTGATCGAGCTCGCCGACCTGGTCACCGAGATGACCAAGATCAAGCACCCGATGGACGCCGGGCAGAAGGGCCAGAAGGGCATCGAGTGGTAGCGCCTCCCCCCGCGGGTGGTGATCGCCGCGCCGTCGTCGGGCAGCGGCAAGACGACGATCACCACCGGCCTGCTCGGCGCCCTCGCCGCCCGCGGCACCCGCCCCGCGCCGTTCAAGATCGGCCCGGACTACGTCGACCCCGGCTACCACGCGCTCGCCGCCGGGCGCCCGGGCCGCAACCTCGACCCGGTCCTCGTCGGGGCCGACCGCCTGCCCGGCCTCGTCGTCCACGGGGCCGCCGGGGCCGACCTCGCCGTCGTCGAGGGCGTGATGGGCCTCTTCGACGGCCGTCTCGGCGGCGAGGGCGACGGGGAAGGGGAGCACGCCGATAGGGGGTCGACCGCGCACGTCGCCCGCCTGCTGGACGCGCCGGTCGTGCTCGTCGTCGACGCGCGGGGCCAGCACCGGTCGGTCGCCGCCCTGCTGCACGGGTTCGCCCACTTCGACCCGCGGGTGCGCCCGGCCGGGGTCGTGCTCAACCGGGTCGGGACCGAGCGGCACGCCGAGGCGCTGCGGGCGGCGTGCGCCGAGGTCGGGATGCCGGTGCTGGGCGTCGTGCCGCGCCGCGCGGAACTGGCCGTGCCGAGCCGCCACCTCGGGCTGGTCACCGCCGCCGAGCACGGCGACGCGGCCCGCGACGCGGTCGCCGCGATGACCGCCCTGGTCGCGGCCCACGTCGACCTCGACGCCGTGGTGGCCCTCGCCCGCCGCGCCCCCGCGACCCCGACGACGGCCTGGGAGCCCGCCCGCGAGGTGACGGCTCCCGACGGCCGCGCGGCGCCCGTGGTCGCGGTCGCCGGCGGGCCGGCCTTCACCTTCGGCTACCCCGAGCACGCCGAGCTGCTGACCGCCGCGGGCTGCGAGGTCGTGGTCGTCGACCCGCTGCGCGACGAGGCGCTGCCCGCGGGCACGGCCGGGCTCGTCCTGCCCGGCGGGTTCCCCGAGGAGCACCTCGACGACCTCGCCGCGAACGCGCCGCTGCGCGCGGCGGTGCGCCGGTTCGCCCACGACGGCGGCCCGGTGCACGCGGAGTGCGGCGGCCTGCTCTACCTGGGGCGCTCGCTCGACGGGGCCGCGATGTGCGGGGTGCTCGACGCCGACGCCGCGATGGGCCCGCGCCTGACCCTCGGGTACCGCACCGCCACCGCCGCCGCCGACTCGCCCGTGGCCGCCGCGGGGGAGACGGTGACCGGCCACGAGTTCCACCGGACGGTCACCACGCCGCGCGCGGGCGCCACCCCGGCCTGGCACTGGTCGGCGCACGGCGAGCCGGTCACCGAGGGCTTCGTCGCCGGGAACGTCCACGCCTCCTACCTGCACACCCACCCCGCCGGGCGGCCGGAGGCGGTCAGCCGGTTCGCGGCGGCCGCCCGGTCGTGGACCGGGCCGGACATGATCGACATCCGTGTGACGGAACCGGGCGAGGACCGAACGGTCCCGCACACGGCACCCGATCATGGATCCAGTCGGGCGGCGGAGGCGGATGGCCGACGCCGGCACACCCTGGCGCTGGGCGTCGGGGTCGAGCCCGGGACGCCCGTCGAGGACCTGCTCGCGGCCGTCGCGGCCCTCGGTGAGGTCGACGTCCACGTCGTCGCGACGATCGACCGCCGCCTCGACGAGCCCGCCGTCACCGCCGTCGCCGGCGACCGGCCGCTCGTCGGCTACACGCCCGGGCAGCTCGACGCCGTCGACGTCCCGCGCCCCTCCGCGGTCGTGCGGCGCCTCACCGGCACCGGCAGCGTCGCCGAGGCGGCCGCGATCCTCGCCGCGCGCGACACCGGCGGGGCGGGCGTGCTCGTCGTCGGGAAGCAGCGCGGGCGGCGGGTGACGGTCGCGCTCGCCCGCTGACTCAGGGGAAGATCGCGGTGATCGGGCTCGACGTCGTGCGGGGGAACGGGCCGGCGCCGGGCACGGCGGCGTCGGTCCGGTCGCGCCGGGAGGCCACCGTGGCCGTCGTGCTCGACGCGGGGAGGCCGAGCACGGCCGCGTCGGCGACGGCCACGGGGCGGTGGTGCGCCGTGGAGATCGCGGGCAGGACGGCGGCGACGGTGCCCGCGCCGCTCAGGGCCGCGATCCCGAGCACGGCGCCGGCCAGCCCGACAGGGCGCCCGCCGGGGCGGAACCTGCGCTGCTGACCCTGGCCGTGCTCGTCGTGTCGTCCATGACGACGATCGTCGGGGCCCCCGGTGGGGTGGGGCTCGGCGGACGGTGTGTGTCGGCTGTGACGGTCGGGCCGGCCGCGAACCGGACACTGCGGCGGACAACCGGCACCCTCGCTGAGCTGGGAGGACGCCTCACGAACCGGGTGTAGCTTCGCGGCCGGACGAGCGGAGGAGCGACGGGGGGTGCGGACCGTGTCCGACCAGTGGGACGGCCGGGGGCTGCCCCCGGTCGCCGCGGCCCGGGTCCGGCGCGCCGCGTCGGGCGGCCCGTGGACGTCGATGCTCACCGTGCCCTCCGCGGCCGGGCTCTCGGTCACCGAGTTCGAGCCCGTCGGCGAGGTGATGGGCTCGATCGTCCAGAACGTCGGGTGGAGCGGGTACGGCGGCTGCGGCGCGTGGGGCGCCGGGTTCGGGGGCGGGTTCGGCGGCGGCTACGGGGCGATGGCCCCGACGCCGGCCTTCGGGCCCTACGTCGAGGCGCTGCGCCACGGCTACGACACCGCGCTGGCGCGCATGCAGCTCGAGGCCTCCGGGATCGGGGCCGACGGCGTCATCGGGGTCGGCCTCGCCGCGAAGCCGTTCGACCAGGGCAGCCGCGAGTTCACGGCCCTGGGCACCGCGGTCCGCTCCCGACGCGCCCGCGAGCGACCGGCGCGGCCGTTCGTCACCGAGCTCGCCGGCCAGGACCTCGCGAAGCTCGTCGGCGCCGGCTGGCTGCCGGTGCGCATCGTCTACGGCATCGCGATGCTCATCCGCCACGACGACATGACGACCCGCACCCAGGCCTCCTGGGCCGGTGGGAACACCGAGGTCACCGGATACACCCAGCTCGTGACGGCGGCCCGCGCCGACGCCCGGCGGGACTTCACGCGCCGCGTCGCGCAGGCCGGCGCCGAGGGCGCGATCGTGTCGACGATGGGGGTGGCGATGCGCGAGATCGAGCCCTCGGAGAACCACCGCGACCACGTCGCCGAGGCGACCGTGTTCGGCAACGCCCTGCTCGCCGTCGGGCACCCGGGCGCGCCCGCGCGCTCGTCGTCGCTGACCTACATGCCCCTGCGCTCCACCCGGGAGACCCCGTGACCGAGTCCGACACCTCGTCACCGTCCGACACGGCCGCCGTGACGGGCGTCCCGTCCGACGCCATGGCGCGGCTCGCGCACATGCGCCCGGGCCAGGCGACGAGCATGTTCACCTCCGACCTGTCGGTGAACGAGTTCCTGCTCGTGCGCGAGGCCGGCTTCCGGCCGCTGGGCCTCGTGCTGGGCTCGAGCATCTACCACGTGGGCTTCCAGGTCGGGCGCTGGGGGAAGAACCAGGAGCTCGACACGCTGTCGCAGGCGATGTACCACGCCCGCGAGCTCGCCATGACCCGCATGGAGGCCGAGGCCGACCAGCTCGGCGCCGACGGCATCGTCGGGGTGCGGCTCGAGATCGAGTTCAAGGAGTTCGGCAACGACCTGGCCGAGTTCATCGCCGTGGGCACCGCGGTCTCCGGCGACGCCCCGCCGCCGACCGGCGGCACCTGGCGCAACGTGCACCACCAGCCGTTCACCTCGGACCTGTCCGGGCAGGACTTCTGGACGCTGATCCAGGCCGGCTACGCCCCGCTCGGCATGGTCATGGGCTCGTGCGTCTACCACATCGCCCACCAGGGCATGTTCCGCGCGATGAGCAACATCGGGCAGAACGTGGAGCTGCCGCAGTACACCGAGGGGCTCTACGACGCCCGCGAGCTCGCGATGAGCCGCATGCAGGCCGAGGCCGAGGCGCTGCACGCCGAGGGGATCGTCGGGGTCCGCCTCAACGCCCACGGCCACCGCTGGGGCGGGCACACCACGGAGTTCTTCGCGATCGGCACCGCGGTGCGCCCGCTGCGCGCCGACCACCACATCCCGACCCCGCAGCTCGTGCTGCCGCTCCTGGACGGGTGAGGTCATGGGAACTCCTGACGATCCCGATGAGCACGCCGACAGGGGCGTGAGCGGCCTGGGTCCGATGGGGGACGTCTCGCTGGTCGCCGCCGCCCTGCGCACCGACCGGATGGATGTCGCCTCCTACGCCCGGGTGCTCTCGGGTGCGCTCGGCGACGCGCTGCCGCCCGGGACGGTGGAGGTGGGGTACCGCCGCGGGCTCGCGGACCGCCTCGCCGGGCGGGAGGGCCGCGCGGAGTCGGTGCTCGTGCACGGCGAGGGACGCGACCTGGAGCTGCGTGCCGAGGGGGAGCGCGTGCACGCCGAGGTCCGGCGCATCTCGGGCGGCGTGGTGATCAGCCGCCGCCGGGTCGACGTCGAGGAGTGGCTGCAGGCGCTCGCCCAGGACGTGTCGCGCATCGCCGCGCGCGACACCGCGGCGCGGCAGGCCTTCGAGCGCTTCCTCGCCACCTGATCGCCGCGTCGGTCTCCCCGCTTCCGGTCAGTCGACCAGCGCGGCGAGTCGGCGGGCCGCGGGGTCGGGGTCGGGCTCGTCGCGGCGCCACACCACCCGGTGCTCAACGCGGGGACCGCGTCGCCGCCACCCTGCGGCACCCCGAGCAGCTCGACGACCTCGCCGCGAGGTCCGGCGGCCGGCTCTGGCGTGCGGCACTGGACGTCACCGACACCGACCGGCTCCGCGCCGTCGTCGACGCCGCCGTCACCGAGCTCGGCCGCACCGACGTCGTCGTCTCGAGCGCCGGCTCCGGCGTCTTCGGCGCCGCGGAGGAGCTCACCGAAGCCCAGGTCGGTGGCCGGGCGATCCGGCCCGTGTCGTCGCCGCCGTGATCGAGACGGCAGCACGGACCGACCGGGCGTACGTGGGGGCAGGATGAGGGCGTGACCTCCCGTCTCGCCCTCGCCGGAGAACCGCTGCCGCTGGTCGGGCGCGCCCGCGCCTACGTCTGCGGGATCACCCCGTACGACACCACCCACCTCGGCCACGCCGCGACGTTCGTGTGGGCCGACGTCGCCGGCCGGGTGCTGCGCCGCCTCGGCATCGAGGTCGAGATGTGCCGGAACATCACCGACGTCGACGACGTCCTCGACGCGGCCGCCGAGCGCGCCGGTCGCCGCTTCGACAGCTTCGCCGCCGTCGGGCAGTTCCGGTTCGACCGGGACATGGCCGCCCTCGGCGTCCGCCCCCCGACCCACCAGCCGCGCGCGCACAACCACGTCGACGACGTCGTCCGGCTCGCCTCAGCGCTGCTCGAACGCGGCGTGGCCTACGAGCGCGACGGCGAGGTCCTGTTCCGCGCCTCGGCGGCCGGACTCGACGTCGTCACTCCCGGCCCGGACGCCTCCGAGGTCCCCCCGTCCCCGCGCGCCGAGGACCCCCGGGACCCGACGGTCTGGCGGCCCGCGACGTCCGGTGAGCCGGCCTGGCCGAGCCCCTGGGGCGACGGGCGCCCGGGGTGGCACGCCGAGTGCGCCGCGATGGCGCTCTCCGTGCTCGGGCCCGCCGTCGACCTCCACGTCGGCGGCGCGGACCTCCGCCATCCCCACCACGCGTGCATGGCCGCCATGGCGGAGGCCGTGACCGGGGTCCGGCCGTTCGCCCGGGCGCGGCTGCACGTGGGCACGGTGCGCGTGGACGGCGCGAAGATGGCGAAGTCGGCGGGGAACCTCGTGCTCGTCGCCGACCTGCTCGAGACCCACCCGGCCGCGGCGGTGCGCCTGCTGCTGCTCGACCGGCCCTGGGCGCAGGCCTGGGACGTCGAGCCGGGGGCGCTCGACGATGCCGCCGCGCGTCTCGAGCGGCTCTTCGCCGCGGCCGCGCGGCACGTCGACGGGGACACCGCGGCGGAGGCCGTCGTGGCCGCGCTCCTTGACGACCTCGACGTCCCCGCGGCGCTCGCCATCGCGGAGGACGAGGGCGGCGAGGCGGCGCGGACGGCCCTCTCGGTGCTCGGCCTGGCCTGAATCGCCGTGTTGCGGGTGATACGCGTGTGACACGCGGGCCGGATGTGCTGAATTCCGGCTCCTTCCACTGCCTACGGTGTGGCGCGGTGCGGCCGTCCGCTGCGCCGGGGGAGGCGGAGGAGGGCGTGATGCGCTGGGGCGGTCCCGACGAGGTGACCCTGAAGCCGCCGGAGAAGCGGGCGGGGTCGAACGGACCCGGCCCGCAGCCGGACGCCGCCGAGCCGGAGCGGGACACCGGCACGACGCTGGTGGCCGACCGGGTGGCGGACCCGGCCCCGGAGCCCCTCGTCGAGGCCCCCACCGAGGCCCCCGAGCCCCGGCGCTCGCCCGAGAACGACCCCGACGAGGCGCTCCGGGACGCCGAGAGGTCCCCCAGCGCGGTGGACCCCGGTCCCGGACCGCGCTCGGGGCCCACTCGGGAGGACGGCCCCCCGCCCGAGAGCCGCCGCCGGCTGCCGTGGGGCCGCCGGCCGTCGCCCGGGACCTCCCGGACCGATGCCTCGGTCCCGAGCGCGTCGCCGTCCTCCCCGGTCGACGCCGAGCGCCCCCCGATGCTGGGCGTCCCGCCGTGGCGGACCGCCGGCGACGGCCCGACCCGCGGCGACGCGGACACCGCCCGCACCGCGAAGCCCGCCGAGGGGTCGGCGACCCGGTCCTCCGGGCGGGGTTCCGGCCGGGAGGGCTGCAGCCGGGCTGGCGGGCGCGGCGGCGGGTGGCGCGGCGGCGTGGCGCGGCGGCCGCTGCGACCTCCCGGACCTCGACGCCGCGACCGCCGCAGCGGGACACCCTGCCCGACGGGCAGGGCGGGCCGACCGAGCAGCCCCGCAACGGCAGGGCCGCGGCCGGGTCGTCGCGATCCGGCGCCACCCCGGTGACGCGAGGAGTCGGCGCCGAGCACGCCGGTCCGGCCCACGGGCGCCGTGGCCGCGGGTGCGGGGTCGGCTGCCGCCCCGGAGAAGGACCAGCCCGCGGCGAGGACCACTCCCGCCGAGAAGCCCTCACCGACGAAGAAGGCCGCTCCGACCGAGCCCGACACGGTGCGGACCGAGCAGCCGCAGCCAGGTGACCGTTCGACCGGGTCGTCACGTCCCGCCGCCACCCCGGTGACCGAGGAGCCGGCGTCGAGCACGTCGGGCCGGGTCGCGGGCGTCGCGGGTGCGGCGGCGGCGGGTGCCGTCATCGCCGGCGGCTCGAAGGGCTCTGCCGCTCCGAAGCCGGCCGGGGCCACGGCTGCTCCCACCGGGAAGCCCTCGCCGACGAGAAGGCCGGACCGACCGAGCCCGACACGGTGCGCACGGGCGCGCAGCAGGTGGTCGGCGACCGCCCGACCGAGTCGTCGCGACGCGGTTCCGGCACCACGTCGACCGAGGAGAAGCCGGCACGGCCGTGGGGTCCGGCGGCGGCCGGGGCGGCCGCCGGTGCCGCGGCCGTCGCCGGAGCCGCCGCGACGGCCCCGAAAGAGAAGTCCGCGGAGGCCCCGGCGGCGAAGGCCGCGCCCGCTGCGGAGGCTCCGACGGCGAAGGCCGCGACCACGGAGAAGGCTGCGCCACGGAGAAGTCCGCAGAGTCCCGTCGGCGAAGGCCGCGGCCACCGCGGAGGCCCCGGCGGCAAAGGCCGCGAAGGCCGCGACGACCGCGAAGGCCGCGCCCACCGCGACGGCCCCGACGACCGAGAAGGTCGGCACCCGCGCCCCTGCAGCTGCGGCTGCAGCGAGCGCGCCCGCCCCGGCCGTCGCCGAGCCGAGCCCGGCGGAGCGCACCGACGCGATCGTCCCGGTCGCGGACCCGGACACGGAGCCGGAGGAGGCGCAGCCGCGACCCGGCGTCGTGCGGGACCGCCGCCGTCGTCGGCGGGTGCTCTTCGCGTTCGTCCTGGCGGCGCTGGTGCTCGCGGCGTTCCTCGGGCTCGTCGCCCTCGTGACGAGCCACGACGACGGGAGCGCCCCGCCGCGCGCCTCCCCGAACCCGGTGCTCAGCGTGCCCGCCGCCGCCCCCGCGCCGCCCGCTCCGCCCGCGCCCATGCCCCAGCTGCCGCGGGGCGGCACCACGTTCTTCCCGAACTACCGCGTCGTCGCCTACTACGGCACCGCCGACAGCGACCGGCTCGGCGTCCTCGGGGCCGGCACGCCCGAGCAGGCGGCCGAGAAGCTCGAGCAGGCCGCGGCCCCGTTCGCCACCCTGGGGCGGACGGTGCAGCCGGCGATGGAGCTGATCGTCGGGGTCGCGGACGGCAGCCCCGGCCCGGACGGCGACTACCACCACGACATCGACCAGGGCGCCGCCCAGCGCTACCTCGCGACCGCGCGGGCCCACAAGCAGACGATGATCATCGACATCCAGCCCGGCCGCTCGGACTTCATGACGGCGGTCCGGCCGTGGGAGAACCTGCTGCACGAGCCGGACGTGAGCCTGGCGCTCGACCCCGAGTGGCGGATGCCGCCCGGCGAGGTCCCCGGCAAGCAGATCGGCACCGTCTCCGCCGACGAGGTCAACCAGGTCTCGACGTGGCTCGCCGACATCGTGCGAACCGGCAACCTCCCGCAGAAGCTGTTCGTGGTGCACCAGTTCACGCCGAACGAGATCACGAACCCGGAGCGCCTGCAGACGCCGCCGCAGCTCGCCGTCGTGCAGCACATCGACGGCTTCGGCGCCCCGCCGAACAAGCTCGGCAAGTACCAGGAGCTCCAGCGCCCGCAGCAGATGCACCTGGGCTTCAAGCTCTTCTACACCGAGGACACGCCGATGCTCACCGCGGCGCAGGCCCTCGCCCTCCAGCCGGCCCCGGACCTGGTCACCTACCAGTAGCCGCCCGCGGAACCGGTTCGCGCCGCCTCGTTAGGCTCGCGGCATGGCACGAGGCGTCACGCGGATGTCCGATCTGTTCCTGCGCACCCTGCGCGAGGACCCGGCCGACGCCGAGGTGCCCAGCCACAAGCTGCTGGTGCGCGCGGGGTACGTCCGCCGGATCGCGCCGGGGATCTACTCCTGGCTGCCCCTGGGCATGCGGGTGCTGCGCAACATCGAGCGCATCGTGCGCGAGGAGATGGACGCGATCGGCGGCCAGGAGGTCCACTTCCCGGCGCTGCTGCCCAAGGAGCCCTACGAGATCACCGGTCGCTGGACCGAGTACGGCGACGCGCTCTTCCGGCTCAAGGACCGCAAGAAGGCGGACTACCTCCTCGGGCCGACCCACGAGGAGCTCTTCACGCTCATGGTGAAGGGGGAGACGTCGTCGTACCGGGACTTCCCGATCACGCTCTACCAGATCCAGACCAAGTACCGGGACGAGGAGCGGCCGCGCGCGGGCATCCTGCGCGGGCGCGAGTTCGTCATGAAGGACTCGTACTCGTTCGACCTGTCCGACGAGGGCCTGGTCGAGTCCTACGCCGCGCACCGGCTCGCCTACCAGCGCATCTTCTCCCGGCTCGGCCTGCAGACCCAGATCGTCTCGGCGATGTCCGGGGCGATGGGCGGGTCGGCGTCGGAGGAGTTCCTCGCGCCCTGCGAGACCGGTGAGGACACCTACGTCCGCTGCCTGGAGTCGGGCTACGCCGCGAACGTCGAGGCCGTGACGACGCCCGCGCCGCCGGAGCGGTCGGTCGCGGACCAGCCCGAGGCGGTCGTGTACGACACCCCGGACACCCCGACGATCGACACGCTCGTCGCGCACGTGAACACCCTCGGGCTGCGTGACCGCGACGGCGGGGCGCGGACGTTCACCGCGGCGGACACCCTCAAGAACGTCATGGTGAAGACGAAGCTGCCGGGCACCACGGAGTGGTCGCTGCTCGGCGTCGGGGTGCCGGGTGACCGCGAGGTCGACATGAAGCGCCTCGAGGCCGCCGTCTCGCCGGCCGACGTCGTGCTGCTCGAGGACGCCGACTTCACCGCGAACCCCTTCCTGACCAAGGGCTACATCGGTCCGGTGGGCCTGGCGAAGAACGGCGTGCGCTACCTGGTCGACCCGCGCATCGTCACCGGCACCGCCTGGGTCACCGGCGCCGACGAGCCCGGTCGCCACGTCGTCGACCTCGTCGCGGGCCGCGACTTCACCCCCGACGGCACGATCGAGGCCGCCGACGTCCGCGCGGGTGACCCCTCGCCCGACGGCGCGGGCCCGCTCGTGGCCGCCCGCGGCATCGAGATGGGCCACATCTTCCAGCTGGGCCGCAAGTACGCCGACGCGCTCGGGCTCACCGCCCTCGGGTCCGACGGCAAGCCGGTCACGGTGACGATGGGGTCCTACGGGGTCGGCGTCTCCCGCGCGGTCGCCGCGATCGCCGAGCAGCACGCCGACGGCAAGGGCCTGGTCTGGCCGCGCGAGGTCGCGCCGTTCGAGGTGCACCTGGTGATCGCCGGCAAGGACGACGCCCACCGCGAGGCGGCCGAGACGATCGCCGCCGGGCTCGCCGAGGCGGGCCTCGAGGTGCTCCTCGACGACCGCAAGGCCTCGCCCGGGGTGAAGTTCGCCGACGCCGAGCTCATCGGCGTCCCCACCGCGATCACCGTCGGCCGGGGCCTCGCGAACGGCGTCGTCGAGGTGACCGAGCGGGCCACCGGCGAGCGGCGCGAGGTCCCGGTCGACGACGTCGTCGGGGCGCTGACCGGCGGCGCGTGACTCGGGGCGGCCCCGCACGGCAGCAACGGCACGATCCTGGCGTCAGATGCCAGGACGGCGCCGTTCACCCGTGCGGCCCGCCGGCCCCGCCTGACAGCAACGGCACGATCCTGGCGTCAGGTGCCAGGACGGCGCCGTTCGCTCACCGCCGGAGCTACGGCCACGCCGACGGCGGCGCTCCAGCCGGACGCTGACCGCGAACACGACGATCCCGAAGAGCGGGAGCACCGCGCCCACGGCGGCCGGGGCGTCGTAGCCCAGCCCGGCGGCGAGCACCGCGCCGCCGAGCGCCGCCCCGAGGGCGTTGGCGACGTTGAACGCGGAGTGGAAGCTCGCCGCGGCCAGTGACGGTCCCTCGGCGGCGAAGTCGATGAGCCGGCCCATCAGCGCGGGGCCGGCCGACAGCCCGGTGAAGCCGAGCGCGAAGAGCCCGATGGTCGCCGTCACCACGTGGTGGGCGCCGAAGACGAAGCCCACCAGCACGCCGGAGTACACGACGAGGGCGATCGCGATCGTCAGCCGCGGCGCGCGCTCGGCGAACCGCCCACCGGCGACGTTCCCGATCGTCATGCCGATGCCGAGCGCGCCGAGCAGCAGCGGCACCGTCGACGTCGCGACCCCGGCCTCGGCGGTGAGGATCGGGCTGATGTAGCTGTACACCGCGAACAGGCCGCCGAAGCCGGTGGCGATGACACCGAGGGTGAGCCACACCTGCGGGCGGGTCAGCGCGGTGAGCTCGCCGCGCAGGCTGCCGCCGCGGTCCCCGGCGGGGCTCGGCACGAGCGTCGTCACCGCGAGCACGGTGATCAGCGCGATCACGGTGACCGCGAGGTAGGCGCTGCGCCAGCCGAAGGTGTCGCCGAGCCAGGTCGCGGCCGGGACGCCGACGATGTTCGCGATGGTCAGCCCGAGCATGACCGTGGCCAGGGCGCGGGCGCGCTTCTCCGGGGGCACCAGCGAGGAGCCGAGCACCGCGGCGGTGCCGAAGTACGCGCCGTGGGGCAGGCCGGCGAGGAAGCGCAGGCCGACGAACGGGAGGAACGACGGCGCCAGCGCGGAGAGCGCGTTGAAGACGACGAGGGTGACGGCGAGCGCCACGACCAGCCGCTTGCGCGGCCACCGGGCGCCGACCAGGGCGATCAGGGGTGCGCCGACGACGACGCCGAGGGCGTACGCGCTGATGGCGATGCCGGCCGTCGGGACGGAGACCCCGAGGTCGGCGGCGAAGCCGGGCAGCACGCCCATGCTCGCGAACTCGGTGGTGCCGATCGCCAGCCCGCCGAGGGACAGCGCGGCGAGGCTGACCCCGGCGGGGACCCGGCGCCCGGGGGTGGTGGGGGAGCCGGTCGTCCGTGCCGTGTCCGCGGTGGCGGAGGGCTCGACGGATGTGCTCACTGCGGGGGCCTCCGGGAGGACGGGTGGGGAACGAGGTCGGTGAGGTCGGCGATGGGCAGGTGGGCGTCGATGCCCTTGAGCCCGGCGACGGTGGCGCCGGCCGCGCGACCCGCGGCGGCGCCGGTGGCGGTGTCCTCGACGACGAGGCACGTCGTGCGGGTCGACGCCGAGGCGGGCCGCGGCGAGCCGGTAGCCCTCCGGGTCCGGCTTGCCGTGGGTGACGGCCTCGCGGTCGACGACGACCGGCGCCGTGATGCCGGCGGCGCCGAGGCGGGCGGCCGCGAGGCGGGCGTCCGCGCTGGTCACGACGGCCCAGGGTCGGCCGAGGCGCTCGAGGACCGCGATCAGCTCGCGGGCGCCGGGCGCGGCCACGACGTCGTCGAGGTCGTGGTACTCGCGCTCGAGCTGGGCCCGGGCGGCGGCCTCGACCGCGGGTCCGTCGAGGTCGGGGCGCATGCGGGCGGCGGTGTCCGCGGCGGGGTGGCCGGGCATGACGGCGAGCACCTGCTCCTCGTCGACGCCGTACTCCCGGGCCCAGGCGCGCCAGGAACGCTCGACGGCGGCGTCCGAGTCGACCAGGGTGCCGTCCATGTCGAACAGCACCGCGGCGTACGCCTCGACGGTCGGACGGTCACTCGTCCGCGTCATGGTCGATCCCCTTCCCCACGCTTTTCCTCGCCCTCCGAGCATAATGAGGGCGTGGGCATCGTGGGAAGCGGGGACGGCACCGACCGCTGTGAGCCGTATCGCGCCCGGGTCGACCGCCGGCGCACCAGCGCGAGCGTGCTCGACGAGGTCCGCCGCGCCCCGGGGCTGACCCGGGTGGAGCTGGCCACGCGCCTCAACCTCTCCAGCGCGACGACGACCGAGACCGTCGCCCGGCTCCGTGACGCCGGCTGGCTCGCCGAGGACCGCGCGCCGGTCAGCGGGCGCGGCCGCCCCACGACGTGCCTGCGCCCGGCCCCGGACGGCCCCCGCGTCCTCGCGCTCGACCTGCGCCACGAGGACTGGCGCCTCGCCGTCGCGGGGCTGGACGGGGTCCCGACGGTGCGCTGCGCCGGTCGGCGCGGCGACGACCTCGCCGGGCAGCTCGCGCGGGCGGTCGAGGCCGTGTCCGACGACGGGGGCCGCCCGCTCGCGCTTGGGGCTCGCCGCTCCCGCGCCGCTCTCCGACGAGGTCTTCGTCCGCGCGACCGAACTGGACTGGGGCGCGGTCGCGCTCGGCGGCCTCGTCGCGGGGCTGGGGGAGCCCGCGATCCCCGTGCTCCCCGGGAACGACGCCACCCTCGCCGGGCTCGCCGAGGCCCGCTCGGGCGCGGCCGCGGGGGCGGCGACGGCGCTGTCGCTGACCGTGGAGGTCGGGATCGGCGGGACGCTGCTGCTCGACGGCCGCCCGCAGCGCGGCGCCCACGGCGCGGCCGGGGAGTACGGCCACATGCCCTTCGGGGACCCGGGCGATCGCCTGCGCGTGCGGCGCGTCGGGGTGCTGGGCGATGGAGCTCGACGGCCGGGCGCTGGCCCGTCACCTCGGGGAGGACCCGCCCGCCGACCCGCGCACCCACGCCGCCCGGGTCCTCGACCGGGCCGACGCGGGGGACGACGCCGCAGGCGCGGGCCGTCGCGCGGGTCGCGGCCGCGCTGGGCCGCGGCGTGGCGGGGCTGGTGAACGCGCACGACCCGGACGTCGTCGTCCTCGGCGGGCTCGGGCCGCGGTTCCGGGGGCCCGCCTTCGACGCGGCCTACCGGTGCGGGCTGATGGGCTACCGGCGCGCCGAGCCGACCCCGGTGCGCGACGCCGTCCACGGCGACGACGCCCCGCTGTACGGCGCGGTCGCGCTCGCCCTCGACGAGGTGACCAGTGCCGAGGGGCTGGCGCGCGCGGCCGGCTGAGCCCGCGCTCGCGCCGGGCCCCGCGGCCGCCCTCCGCGGCCGCCCCCGCCCCGCCTGAGCGGCCCCCGCCGCGCTCGCGCGCCCCGGGCCTTGATCATCAGCACATGGGACAGGCCGGGCGGGCCCGGGACCTGCGCAGCGTGCCCCTCGTGGCGGGGCGCCCGGGTCTCCCATGATCACGGGCACATCGGGCAGCTCTGCGCGGGCAGATCCTGCGTGGCGTGCTGATGATCACCGGGGCGGGGCGGGGCGGGGCGGGGCGGGGGGCGGCGGGCGGCGCGGGCCAGGGCGGAACAGGGCCGGCGGCCACGGGGCCGGCGCGCCGCCGGGCTGACCCCCTCGGCGGTGGTGCGCGCCCCCACGACCGGCCTAACGTCGCGGGCGTGGCGACGGAGCGGGACCTCGACGCCGCCCGGGCCCGGTTCCTGCGCGGCGGCCGGTCGGCGCTCGTGCCCGACGAGGTCCGGGCCGAGGTCCTGGCCTCCTGGGAGCGCTCCGGCCCGGCGGACGGGCCCGCCCCGTTCGTCGGCCACCACGACGGCGGCCCGCTGGTCGCCGCCGCCGACGCCGTCCTCGGCGCCTTCGCGGCCGAGAACCCCGACGCCGGGTGCGCGGTCGGCCTCGTCGCCGACGACGGCACCCTGCGGCTGCGCCACGACACCGCCACCGCACCGGTCGAGCTGCTCGACGCCGCCGTGGTGGGTCCCCGGCCACCGCCACGACGAGCCGACGACGGGGACGACGGCCGCCGCCCTCGTCCGCCACACCCGCCGACCCGCGCTGGTCGAGGGCCCGGAGCACCTGCACCCCGCGTGGCGGCCCCTGCGCGAGGCCGCCGCGCCCGTCACCCGCGGCGCGCACCGCGCGGCGGTCGTCGTCGTCACCCACGCCTCCGAGGGCGGCGGGGCCGCGCTCGCGCTGGCCCGGATGCTCGCGGCGCACGTCGTCGAGCACGACGAGCGGGAACCGGCACCGTCGCCTGCTCGCGGTGCACGACGCGACGGCGGCGCTGCGGGCCGACGGCGTGCCGTGGGTGCTGGCCGCCGCCGGCGACGACCTCTGGCTCGGGCGCGCCGCGCAGGCCCTCGACCCGTCGGACCAGCAGTCGCTGCACGACCTGCTGACCGCGAGCGTCCTGCTGGACGAGACCGGCGGGGCCCGGCACGTCGACCTGCCGTCGGGGCGCTGCGCGGAGGTGCGCATCCACGAGGTCCGCGCCGACGACGGCGAGGTGCTCGGCGCGGTCCTGGGCGGGACGCCCGTCGAGGAGCACGTGGCGGCGGGCCGGACGACGACCGCGGCCCGCGAGGCCCGCCGTCGCCAGGGCTCGCACGTGGCGCCGACGGTGCGCCGCGACTTCGCCGCCGACCTGCACCGCGGGCCGTCGACGGAGGCCTCGGAGGAGGCCCGGCTCCGGGCCAACCAGGAGCTGTTCAGCCCGTACTTCCGGGCCCGCCGCGACGCCACCGCGACGCTCGCGCACCGTCGTCACCTGCTGCTCGTGGGGGAGACCGGCGTCGGGAAGCGCTCGCTGGCCCGCGAGCGGTTCGCCCACCTCTTCCCGCGGGGCACCTCGACGACGATCGACTGCGCCACCCTCGGCGAACACCCCGACGCGCGGCTCCCCGACGGGCTCGTGGCGGAGCCGGCCGGCGAGGTCCACCTCGTGCTGCTCGACGCCGTCCACGCGCTCACCCCGCGCAGCGCCCGCCGGCTCGACGAGGCGCTGCGTCCGCTGACGGTGCTGCCGGGGCGGGTGGTCGTCATCGGGTGCCTGGACAGCGCCTCGGTCGACGCCGGCCGGCCCTACGGGCTGCTGCTGCGCCACTTCCACGAGACGGTCCGGGTCCCGGCGCTGCGCCACCGCACCGACGAGCTCGCCGAGATCGCGCGCTCGGTGCTGCGCTCGACCAGCGGGGCCCGGTCGCTGCGGCTGTCCCACCAGGTGGTGCGCGTGCTGGAGGGCTACTCGTGGCCGGGCAACATCGCCGAGCTCGAGGACGTGCTGCGCTACGTCGTCGCCCGCAAGCCGGTCGGGGTGGTCCAGGCGCCCGATCTGCCGGCGTTCTGCTTCACCAGCGCCCCGCGGCTGACGATGCTCGAGACCGCCCAGGCCGACGCGATCATCCACGCGCTCTACGAGACCCGCGGGAACCGCTACAAGGCGGCCGCGATGCTCGGGATCGCCCGGTCCTCGCTCTACCGCAAGATCGACGCGTTCGGGATCAGCTACATCGCCTGACGAGGTGTCCCGCGGGCGGGACACCGGGTCGCGTCGACCGGCCCGGACGGCCGCGGATGGTCTCGATATCGGACAGTCCGGGTGTGTGCTGCGCCACTAGCGTCGGTCGGGTCGCAGCGCAGCCACGGAGGTCCACGCCATGAAGGCCCTTGTCTACCACGGTCCCGGCACCAAGGCCTGGGAGGACGTCCCTGACGCCCGCGTCCAGGAGTCCACCGACGTCGTCGTGAAGGTCGACACCACCACGATCTGCGGGACCGACCTGCACATCCTGCAGGGCGACGTCGCCGCCGTCACCGACGGCCGCATCCTCGGGCACGAGGCGGTCGGGACGGTCACCGAGATCGGCGACGCGGTCCGCGGCTTCGCTGTCGGCGACCGCGTGCTCGTCCCCGCGATCACCAAGTGCGGGCGCTGCGAGTACTGCCAGCGCGGGATGCCCTCGCACTGCCAGACCGTCGGCGGCATCGGCTGGATCTTCGGCCACCTCATCGACGGCACCCAGGCCGAGTACGTCCGGGTGCCCTACGCCGACACCTCGCTCTACGCGGTGCCGGACTCGGTCACCAACGAGCAGGCGATCTTCCTCGCCGACTCGCTGCCGACCGGCTACGAGGTCGGGGTCCTCGCCGGCGGGGTGCGTCCCGGCAACACCGTCGCGGTGGTCGGTGCCGGCGCCGTGGGGCTGTCGGCGGTGCTGACGACGGGGCTGTGGGGCGCCTCGAAGGTCATCGCGATCGACTCGAACAAGTTCCGCCTGGAGCGGGCGATCGAGTTCGGCGCGACGGACGCGATCGAGGTCGGCCCGGGCACCGTCTCCGACGTCATCGCCCTCACCGACGGCCTCGGGGTGGACGTCGCGATCGAGGCGGTCGGCTACCCGGAGACGCTGCTGACGGCCGCGTCGCTGGTGCGACCCGGCGGGACGATCGCCAACGTCGGCGTCCACGGCACGCCCGGTGGAGATCCCCATGCAGGACATGTGGATCGCGAACGTGACGCTGACGATGGGCCTGGTCGACACGGTGTCGATCCCGACGCTGCTGAAGATGGTCGCGGGCGGGCGCATCCCGGCCGAGAAGATGGGGACGCACACCTTCACGTTCGACCAGTTCGACGAGGCCTACGACGTCTTCGGCAACGCGGCCGCGAACCTCGCGCTGAAGGTCGTGATCACGCCCTAGGTGCCTCCGGCTCGTGAGCAGAAGGTGCGGCTATGACGACACTTTCTGCTCACGGGCGCGGAGCGCACCGGCGACCCGGTCGACGGCGGCCGGCGTGGGCCCGCGGAGGCGGGCGAGGACGACGCGGCGGTCCTCGGCGGAGCCCCGGACCGGCCGGGCGACCACCCCGGCCGGGAGGGACCCGACGAGGCTCGCCGGCACCGTCGTGATCCCCTGACCGCCCGCGACGAGGGCGAGCTCGGCGAGCCGGTCGCGGGCGGTGTGGGCGATCCGGGGTCGTCGCTCGTCGAGGCCCGGCCACACCGGGCCCGCCGCCCGCATGATCATCAGCACATGGGGCAGGGCGCCGGGCCGCTCGAGCTGCGTGGTGTGCCCCTGCCGGAGGGGTGCGCACGGGCGTCATGATCACGGGCACACAGCGCATCCCGTGAACGCCCTCGGGCTGCCCCGTGTGCTGATGATCATGCGGCCGGGGTCCGGGCCGGCGGACCGTTCGGCCCGCGACGTCAGCCCGCGACGGCCGGGGTCCGCAGGTCCGCGGCCGGGAACGGCGGGAGCGCGTCGGCCCGCATCGACGCGCGCCCGGCGAGCCGCCAGGCCCGCGCGACGAGGTCGGCGTCCTCGTCGGTGACCAGGTTGCCCATGACCCGCAGGGCCACCGTCATGAGCGCCCGCGAGCGCATCCCGATCGGCCCCGCGACCGGGAGCAGCCTCGGCATCGTCAGCAGCGTCGCCAGGCGCCGGGCGATGGAGAACGCCGAGCCGTACTGGCGCCGCAGCGTCGCGGGCCAGGCGAGCGTGAGGTCGTCCTCGCCCAGCAGGTCCACGACGGTGCGCCCGGTCTCCAGGCCGTAGTCGATGCCCTCGCCGTTGAGCGGGTTCACGCACCCCGCGGCGTCCCCGACCAGCGCCCAGTTCCGCCCCGCGACGTTCGAGACCGCGCCGCCCATCGGCAGCAGCGCCGACGCCACGTCGCGGACCTCGCCGTCGAGCTGCCAGTCCTCGCGGCGCTGCTCGGCGTAGTGCGCGATGAGCGAGCGGAGCCGGATGTTGGCCGGCCGGGCCTCCGTCGCGAGCGTGCCGACCCCGATGTTGACGTGGCCGTCGTGCAGCGGGAACACCCAGCCGTAGCCGGAGAGGACCTCGTTCGCCGCGCCCCGCAGCTCGAGGTGCGAGGAGATCCACTCGTCGTCGTGGCGCCCGGAGCGCACGTACCCGCGGGCGGCGACGCCGTAGGCGGTGTCGCGGTGCCACACCCGCCCCAGCACCCGCCCGAGCGTCGAGCGCGCCCCGTCGGCGACGACGAGGTGGCGGCAGGCGATCGTCGTCGTCCCGTCCGGGCCGTCGAACACGACGCCGGTCACCCGGTCCCCGTCGCGCTCGACGTCGACGGCCCGCGCGCCCTCCACCGGCACCGCGCCGCGATCGAGCGCCGCGGTGCGGATCCTGGCGTCGAGCTCGGTGCGCGCGACCGCGCCGCCGTGCGCCGGGAGCGACCCACCGGGCCAGGGGAGCTCGAGCAGCTGACCGAAGCCGGCCGCCCGCAGCCCGCGGTTCTCGCCGCGCCCGCTGACCCACTCGCCGAGGCCCAGGTGCTGCAGCTCGGCGATGGCGCGCGGGGTCAGGCCGTCGCCGCAGGCCTTGTCGCGGGGGAAGACGGCGGCGTCGGCGAGGACGACGTCGTGGCCGGCCGCGGCGGCGCGCGCCGCGGCGGCCGAGCCGGCGGGACCGGCACCCACGACGAGGACGTCGGTGCGCGTCGGGGTGTTCACGGCTCCAGCATGCCTGGGCGGGGCGGAGTCAGCCGGGCAGCAGGCTGAGCCGGACCGTGCGGGTCGCGTTGTCGGTGTTGGTGTCGACGAGACACACCGACTGCCAGGTGCCCAGCGCCATCCGCCCGTCGAGCACCGGCACCGAGAGCGACGGGCTGATCAGCGCGGGCAGCACGTGGTCGCGGCCGTGGCCGGGGGAGCCGTGGCGGTGGCCCCAGCGGTCGTCGGCGGGGAGGAGCTCGCGGAGCTGGCGGAGGAGGTCCGAGTCGCTGCCGGCGCCGGTCTCGATGACGGCCAGGCCTGCGGTCGCGTGCGGGACGAAGACGTGCAGCAGGCCGTCCTGCGCGCCCGCGTCGCCGAGGAAGCGCTCGCACTCCCGGGTGATGTCGCGGACGGTCTCGTCACCGCCGGTCCGGACCTCGATCTCCTCGCTGCGCATCGCCCGCGAGCCTACGGCGCACGGGGGTGCGCCAGAATCTGCCGGCCCCGCCCCGCGACGAAGCGGATTTCCTGCCACTGATCGCAAGCAGTAGGACGAGCACGCCGATAGGGCTTCGCTTGCACTCGGCGGCACCCCGACCCCGACCTGAGAGGACCTCACCCCATGAGCGGTCACGCCGGAGTCGCCGTGGTCACCGGAGCCGGACGCGGTATCGGCGCCGGGATCGCGCGGGCCCTGTCGGCGCGCGGCCACCACGTCGTCGTCACCGACGTGGACGCCGAGACCGCCTCCCGGACCGCCGACGCCCTCGACGGCCCGTCCACCGCGATGCCCCTCGACGTCCGCGACCCCTCGGCCCACCGCGCGGTCGCCCTGGCCGCCGCCGACCTCGGCGAGGTCAGCGTCTGGGTCAACAACGCCGGCGTGCTCTCGACGGCCCCGGTGTGGCAGTCCACCGACGCCGAGGTCACCTCCACCATCGAGATCAACACCCTGGGCCTGGTGCACGGCTGCCGGGCCGCCGTCGACGTCATGCGCCGCGGCGACATCCTCAACGTGGTGTCGCTCTCCGCGCTCGGTCCGACGCCGGGCCTCGCGATCTACGGCGCCAGCAAGGCCGCGGCGCTGTCCTACTCCCAGGCGCTGCACATCGAGATGGGGGCCGCGCGACGCCCGATCCGGGTTCGGGCGCTGTGCCCCGACGCCGTGAGCACCGACCTGCTCCACGCCGTCTCCGACCGCCCCAGCTCCGCCCTGCTCTTCACCGGGCCACGGGTGCTCGGGGTCGACGAGGTCGTCGAGGGCGCCATGGACCTGCTCGCCTCCCGCCGCCAGCTGAAGGTGCTGCCCGCGTGGCGCGGCTGGCTCACCCGGACACAGTCCGTGCTCCCGTCGGCGTCCCGGACCCTGACCCCGATGGTCGCCCGCATCGGTGAGCGGCGGCGCCCGGCGCGGTGACCGGCAGGGCCGTGCGGGGGCCGTGACGTCTCCGTGATCTCACGGGCTACGGTGAGCGCCGCTCGTCGTCCCCCGATCGTGGAGGCCGGATGCTCCTCGTCGCCCCCGATCCCCGCCTGGGGATCGCGCCGGAGCGCATCAGCCGGGTCCGCACCCTGCTCGACGGGCTGCCCACCGCTCCCGGGCTCGCGGTCGCGCTCCCCGGCGGCCCCGACGGGGACCTCGACGCGGTGGTGCTGCGTCCCGACGGCGTCCTCGGGCTCGTCCCGGCCCTCGCGTCCCGGCGGGTGGGTGTCGGCGCGGGGGGTCCCGACGCCGGGGGCGCGGGCCCGCAGGAGCTGGCGGCGGCGGAGATCGACCGCCTGCTCGCCCTGGCCGACCCGACGCCGACCGCACCCCGCCAGGTCGTCCCCATCGTCGACCGCCACGCCCCGGCCACCTCGCGCCACGAGGACCCGGAGCGCACCGACGAGGACACCGGGGTCGGCGTGGCGACGGCGGCCCGCCTCGTCCTGACCGCCTCCGCCGGGCCGACCGTCCTCGACGCCGCCGAGGTCCACCGCCTCCTGCTCGCCTGGCGCCTGGCCGACTTCCTCCCCGACGCCGCCGACCTGCGCACGGCCGGTTTCCCGGGCGAGGTCCCCGACGGCGGGTCGGGTCGCTCCGGACCCGTGCCGGCCGTGGTCCCGGCCGCGCGCTCCGCGGTCGCCTCCAGCCCGGGTGGCGCCCCGCTGCCCCCGGGACCCCCGCGCACGGGCGTGCTGTCCGGCCCCGACGAGCCGTCACCCCGGCCGCTGACCGCCCCACTGCCGGTCGCCGCGGTCGCGGACCTTCCGCCGGGTGCGCTGGGCCCGTGGGCCACCGGGCCCGGGAGCCGCTCCCGACGTCGTCGTGCGCACCGGAGCCGGCGGATGGTGGCCCTCGACTGGCTCGGGACCTGGCGCGGCCTCGGGATCGCCGCCGTCGCCACCTTCGGGGTGGCGCTCGGCGTCGCCGTCGTCGTCGTGCGGGGGGTCGCGCCGACGCCGGAGAACGTGGCCGCGCTGCCGGTGCGCGTCGTCGACGGGGTGTCGTGGACCGAGCAGGTCGTGGCCACCGAGCCCACCTGCGAGGGCCACGCGTACGGGCTCGCGGTGCAGTTCCTGCGGGAGCACCCGTGCGTGCAGCTCGACCGCGCGCTGTGGTCCGGCGACGTCGGCGGCAGCGCGATGGTCGCGTCGGTCGCGGTCGTGCGGATGGGCGACGCGGCCTCGGCGGCGGCGTTCAAGGCGCTCGTCGACTCGTCGGGCACGGGCAACGTCGCGGACCTGCTGCGCGAGGGCCGGGGCTTCGCGGGGGCGCCGGCCTCGCTCGGGAACGCCGGCTACGGCTCGGCGCAGGTCGGGGAGTCGGTGGTGATCGCCGAGACGGCGCCCGGGGCCGGGAGCGGATCGGTCGGGGAGAGCACGCTCGACCGGATCGCGCGGCAGGCGACCGCGCTGCGCTGAGCCCGGCTCAGGCGAGGCCAGCCGCGCATGATCAGGGGCACTGGGCGCAGGCCCGACCGGCCTGCGGCGTGCGCCCTGTGCCCCTCGTCGAGCGCCGACCGACCCGGCCGCCGCAGACCCCGCTCAGCGCGTGCCGGGGAAGGACGCCACCAGGGGCTGCATGCCCGCGAGGCCCCGCCAGCGCACCCCGACGCTCGCCGCCGAGACGACGGCGGCCACCCCCGACCGGCGCAGGCCCGCGTCGTCGGTGCGCTCCAGGACGGCCCGCCACCCGACCGCGGTGTCGTCCTCGGCGAGCACGAGCAGCGCCGCCGCGCTCGCCGCGTCGGTCACCGGCCGCGGAGTCGCGTACGCCGCGGCCGCGGGCACGGGCGTCACCCCGGCCGCCTCGCAGAGCGCCACCAGCGCGTCCCGGCGCTCGCGGTGGGCGAGGGCCGCGTCGGCGAGCGCGGTCTGGTCGTCGGCGGGCAGGTAGGCGGTCGCCAGCCCGGCCGACCACACCGCCGCGTGCTCCGCCCCGAGCACGGCCTGGACCGCGGAGCGGGTGTCGCCGTCGTCGAGCGGGCCGGCCATCAGGGACCCACCCCGCTCACGCCAGCGTCTCCGCGAGCCCGCCGCACGCGGCCGCCACCGAGGCGACGAGCCCGCTGCGGTACCGCGCCGTGCGCTCCGCGAGGTCCGTCCCGGCGTCGCGGGCCGCGCCGAGCGAGGTCCGCAGCGCCGCCGCCGCGGCCGCGGCCGACCCGGGTGGCGGCGGGTCGGCGACCGGCGCGGCCACCGCGTCCGCCCGGTCGGGCCGTGCGCGGCGGACCTCCGCGGCGAGCGCGTCGGCGTGGGCCCGACGGACCTGCGCGACCGGTCCCAGCCGCGCCGCGGCGTCGGCGGAAGGCGCGCCCGGCCACCGTCGCGAGGGCCGCGTCCGACCGGGCCGCGGCGAGCGGGGCCTCCAGCTCGTCCGGGCCCTCGTCGGCGTTCCCGCAGGCCGCCGCCAGGGTGAGCGCCGACCCGGCCAGTGCCAGCCCCGCCGTGGCCCGCAGGACGCTGCGTCGCGACGGCGAGGAGGGGTCCATCACCGCTCATCCTGCCAGTGCGACCCGGGCGGCGGACGGGCCGCCGGGCCGGGCCGCGGCGCCACCACCCGGGCTAGGCTGGGTGACCCGCGGGCCTCCGTCGCCACCCGGCGGCGCTCCCCGTCCGGACCCGTCCCAGCCGGGACCCCCGTCAGCCGTGTAGGAGGACCCCGCCGTGTCCCCTGCGCCCGTGGGCTCACCCACCGGTGCCGCCGTCAGCGCCCTGCGCCCCGTCGTCGACGAGGTCGTGACGCGCGCCGGCTTCGTCCTCGACGAGCTCGACGTCCGCCCCGCCGGGCGCCGCCTGGTCGTGCGCGTCACCGTCGAACCGCCCGCGGTCCCGGGGGTCGACGACGGACCTGCGGGCGGCGCCGACCTCGACGCCGTCGCCGAGCTCTCGCGCGAGGTCTCGGCCGCCGTCGACGCGCGCGAGGCCGACGACCCGGCGGTGCGCGACGCGCTCGCCGGCGCCTACACCCTCGAGGTCTCGACGCCGGGCACCGACCGCCCGCTCACCGAGCCCCGGCACTGGCAGCGGGCGTGGCTGCGCCGCGTCGCGGTCACCCTCGCCGGGGGCGAGACGCTGACCGGTCGGGTCGGGGGCGTCAGCGTCCCGGACGACGGCCCGGCGGCCGTCACCCTCGCCGTCGGGAAGGACCTGCGCACGGTCTCCCTCGACGAGGTCACGCGCGCCGGGGTCGAGGTCGAGTTCAAGCCCGCCCCCGACGCCGAGGTCGAGGCGCTGCGGGCGGCACGGCGTGAGGCACCGCGCAGGAGGAGGAGCAGTGAAGGTCGACCTGATGGCCCTGCGCGCCATCGAGCGCGACAAGGACATCACGTTCGAGACCGTCGTCTCGGCCATCGAGTCGGCCCTGCTCTCGGCCTACCGGCAGGCCGGGCGCGACACCCCGGGGGCCCGCGCCGAGGTCGACCGCTCCACCGGCGAGATCCGCGTGCTGGTACCCGAGCTCGGGGAGGACGGCGAGCGGGTCGGGGAGGTCGACGACACCCCCGCCGGGTTCGACCGCATCGCCGCCGCGACCGCGCGCCAGGTCGTCGTCGCCAAGCTGCGCGACGCCGAGAACGACCGCAGCTACGGCGAGTACGCCACCCGCGAGGGCGAGGTCGTCTCCGGCGTCGTCCAGCGGGACGCGCGCGCGAACGCCCGCGGCGTCGTCGTCGTCGACATCGGGTCGGTCGAGGGCGTCATCCCGTCCGCCGAGCAGGTCCCCGCGGAGAAGCTGGCCCACGGCGAGCGGGTCCGCTGCTACGTCATCGGCGTCACGCGCAGCCCGCGGGGCACGGCGGTGACGCTGTCGCGCACGCACCCGAACCTGGTCCGCAAGCTGTTCGCGTTCGAGGTCCCCGAGATCGCCAGCGGCGCCGTCGAGATCACCGCGATCGCCCGGGAGGCCGGGTACCGGTCGAAGATCGCCGTCCGGTCCAACGTCGCCGGCCTCAACGCCAAGGGCGCCTGCATCGGCCCGATGGGGGCGCGGGTCCGCGGCGTCATGGACGAGCTGCACGGCGAGAAGATCGACATCATCGACCACTCGGACGACCCGGCCGAGTTCGTGGGCAACGCGCTCTCGCCGTCGAAGGTCGTCTCGGTGGAGGTGACCGACGAGCGGGCGCGCGCCGCCCGCGTCGTCGTCCCCGACTACCAGCTCTCGCTCGCGATCGGCAAGGAGGGGCAGAACGCCCGGCTCGCCGCGCGACTCACCGGATGGCGCATCGACATCCGGTCGGACGCCGAGCCGGAGCCCGACCTCGTCGCCCCGTAGCAGAGGGCGCCCGGACCGGGTCGTGGGTACGGGTGATTCTGACCGTGGCGACGAGCGCGGTAGAGTGACACATGGCCCGGACCCGCGCGGTCCCTCGCCAGGACGTACCGATCGAAGGACCGGTGCGCACCTGCGTGGGGTGCCGAACACGGGAGCCGGCGTCGGAACTGCTGCGAGTGGTGGCCGTGGACGGGGCATGCGAGCCCGATCCACGGAGTCGCGAGCCGGGGCGGGGAGCCTGGATACACCCCACCGCCGACTGTCTGC
Organism: uncultured Actinomycetota bacterium; assembly: GCA_963716955.1. Classification (GTDB taxonomy): domain Bacteria; phylum Actinomycetota; class Actinomycetes; order Mycobacteriales; family Pseudonocardiaceae; genus Actinomycetospora. The sequence goes on along the minus strand of CAVQUY010000008.1, from coordinate 97,775 downwards.
ACCGCGCGGAGCGCCGATCGGCGTTCCCCAGGGCGCTGCGCGTCCCGGGGCCGTTGGACACCGGTGCCCTGCACGCACTGCTCGCCGAACGGAACCGGCGCCCCAGCCCGGGCGCAGGCCCCGACGCCCCGTCGGAGCCGGAGAACAAGGAAGCAGGTCGACCCCCGATGAGCCAGCCGTGAAGCACTCGCGATGAGCGGGCAGGCGTAGGACACGAGGTCGCGGGCACGCCGCCGACCTCGAGAATGAGGAGATCAGTGGCAGGCAAGGCCCGGGTGCACGAGCTCGCGAAGGAGCTCGGCGTCACCAGCAAGCAGGTACTCACCCAGCTGGAATCCCTCGGCGAGTTCGTCAAGTCGGCGTCCTCGACCGTGGAGGCCCCCGTCGCGCGCAAGCTGCGCGACTCCATGAACGGCGGCGGCAACGGCGGAGCCTCGGCCCGCCGTCCCCGTCCCGGTGCGCGCCCCGGCGCCTCCGGCAACGGCGCGCCCGCGCCCTCGGCGCCCGCGTCCGCTCCCGGACCGCGCCCGGCCGGGCCGACGCCCGGTCCCGCGGCGCCGGCCGAGCCCGCGGCCGCGGCGTCCCCGGCACCGAGCACCGAGGCCCCGGCGGCCTCGGCGGCGCCCGCGGACGCCCCGGCGGCCCCGACCCCGGGCGCGCCGCGTCCCGGCGCCGACCGCCCGTCCGCTCCGGCCCCCGGTCAGTCCCGCGACGGGGGCCGTCCGGCTCCGCGTCCGAGCGGCACCGACCGCCCGGACCGCCAGCCCCGCCAGGGCGGCATCCCGAAGCCGGGCGCCCAGCGTCCCGGTGGTGAGCGCGGTGGCGACCAGCGCCAGGGCGGCGGCCGGCCGTCCCGGGCCAGTCCCGGCCGGGCCAGGACCAGCGTCCGGCCGCGGCGCGGTCGGCCAGGGCGACGGCAGCGCCGTCGCACCCCGCGCGCCGGGCCCGAGGCCGGGCCCGAAGACCCCGCGCGTCGGCAACAACCCGTTCGGTGTCGGTTCCGGCGCCCCGCCGCGTCCGCAGCGACCGGGCGGTGCCGGCGTCGCCGGTGGCGAGCGCCCGCCGCGTCCGCCGCGTGACGGCGAGGCCCCGGCCCCGCGTCCGCCCCGCGACGGCGAGCGTCCCGCGGCGAACGACCGTCCGCCGCGTCCCGGCGGCACGGGCGGCGCGACCCCGGGCAACATGCCCCCGCGCCCGAACCCCGGCATGATGCCGGCCCGCCCGGCCGGTCCTCCCGGTCGCGGTGGCCCCGGTGGTCCCGGCGGCCGTCCCGGCCCCGGTGGACGTCCCGGCGGCGGCCCCGGCGGCCGTCCCGGCGGTGGCGGCGGCGGTGGCTTCCGCCCCGGTGGCGGCGGTGGTCCCGGTGGCGGCGGCGGTGGCGGTGGCGCGCCCGCGGGCGGCTTCCGCGGACGCCCCGGCGGCGGCGGTGGCCGTGGTCGTGGCGGCGGTGCCGCGGGTGCGTTCGGTCGCGCCGGTGGCCCGGTGCGTCGTGGGCGCAAGTCGAAGCGGCAGAAGCGCCAGGAGTTCGACAACATGCAGGCGCCGTCGGTCGGCGGTGTCCGCCTGCCCAAGGGCCGCGGCGAGACCGTCCGGCTGCCGCGCGGCGCGTCGCTGACCGACTTCGCGGAGAAGATCGACGCGAACCCGGCGTCGCTGGTCCAGGTGCTCTTCCACCTCGGCGAGATGGTCACGGCCACCCAGTCGGTGTCCGACGACATCCTCGAGCTGCTCGGTGGCGAGATGAACTACGACGTGCAGGTCGTGTCCCCCGAGGAGGAGGACCGCGAGCTGCTGGAGTCGTTCTCGCTCACCTACGGCTCCGACGACGGCGGCGAGGACGACCTCGAGGCCCGTCCGCCGGTCGTCACCGTCATGGGCCACGTCGACCACGGCAAGACGCGCCTCCTGGACACCATCCGGAAGACGAAGGTCGCCGAGGGCGAGGCCGGCGGCATCACCCAGCACATCGGCGCCTACCAGGTCGTCACCGAGCTGGAGGGCGTCGAGCGGGCCATCACCTTCATCGACACCCCGGGTCACGAGGCGTTCACCGCCATGCGTGCCCGTGGCGCGAAGTCCACGGACATCGCGGTGATCGTGGTGGCGGCCGACGACGGCGTCATGCCGCAGACGGTGGAGGCGATCAACCACGCCCAGGCGGCCGACGTGCCGATCGTGGTCGCGGTGAACAAGATCGACAAGGAGGGGGCCAACCCCGCCAAGATCCGTCAGCAGCTCACCGAGTACAACCTGGTCGCCGAGGAGTTCGGCGGCGACACGATGTTCGTCGACATCTCGGCACGCGAGAACATCAACATCGACGGGCTGCTCGAGGCCGTCCTGCTCACCGCGGACGCCTCGCTGGACCTGCGGGCCAACCCCGACATGGAGGCCCAGGGCGTCGCGATCGAGGCGCACCTCGACCGCGGCCGTGGTCCCGTGGCGACGGTCCTGGTCCAGCGCGGCACGCTGCACGTCGGCGACTCGGTGGTCGCCGGCGACGCGTCGGGCCGTGTCCGACGGATGCTCGACGAGTTCGGCGACGACGTGCGCGAGGCGCTGCCCTCCCGTCCGGTGCAGGTCATCGGCTTCACGTCGGTGCCCGGCGCCGGTGACACGTTCCTCGTCGTCGACGAGGACCGCGTGGCCCGCCAGATCGCCGACCGGCGGCGCGCCCGCGAGCGCAACGCCGAGCTCGCCAGCCGCCGCAAGCGCATCTCGCTCGAGGACCTCGACGCCGCGCTGAAGGAGACCAACGAGCTCAACCTGATCATCAAGGGTGACAACTCGGGCACCGTCGAGGCGCTCGAGGACGCACTCACGAAGATCGACGTGGGCGAGGAGGTGCAGCTGCGCGTGCTGCACCGCGGCGTCGGGGCGATCACCGAGGGCGACATCAACCTCGCGATCGCGTCCAACGTCATCGTCATGGGCTTCAACGTCCGCGCGGAGGGCAAGGCCACCGAGCTGGCCAACCGCGAGGGCATCGACATCCGCTACTACTCGGTCATCTACGCGGCGATCGACGAGATCGAGCAGGCCCTCAAGGGCATGCTCAAGCCGATCTACGAGGAGGTCGAGCTCGGCACCGCGGAGGTGCGCGAGGTCTTCCGCTCCTCGAAGGTCGGGGCGATCGCCGGTTGCCTCGTGACCGAGGGGATCATCCGCCGCAACGGCAAGGCCCGCCTGGTCCGGGACGGCGCGGTGGTCGCGGAGAACCTGACGATCAACTCGCTGAAGCGGTTCAAGGACGACGCGACCGAGGTCCGCGACGGCTACGAGTGCGGTCTGACGCTCGGGTCGTTCAACGACGTCAAGGTCGACGACAAGATCATGACCTACGAGATGCGGGAGAAGCCGCGCGAGTGACGGTCCTGATCCGGGCCCGGGGGCGCTGACGGTGTACGTCGGCGCCCTCGAGCTCGACCTGCTGCTCGGCGACGTCGGGAGCATCAAGGAGAAGCGCTCCGTGGTGCGCCCGGTCGTCGCCGAGATCAGGCGGAAGTACGCGGTCTCGGTCGCCGAGGCCGGACACCTCGACCTCCACCGCCGCGCCCTGATCGGCGTGGCGGTGGTGGCCGCGGACGCCGGGCACGTCACCGACGTGCTCGAGCACTGCGAGCGCCTGGTCAGCTCCCGTCCCGAGCTGCAGGTGCTCTCCGCGCGGACCCGATGGCTGGGCCCGCACGACGACTGACCCCACGGGTCACTCAACGCTGCCAGGAGGAAGGCCGAGATGGCCGACGCCCCGCGGGCCCGACGGCTCGCCAAGCGGATCATCCAGATCGTCGCCTCGACGCTCGAGCACGAGGTGAAGGACCCGCGCCTGGCGATGGTCACCATCACCGACGCCCGGCTCACCGCGGACCTGCGGGAGGCGACGGTCTACTACACCGTCTACGGCGACGACAACGCGCGCCAGGCGAGCGGCATCGCGCTGGAGAGCGCCAAGGGCGTCGTCCGGACCGCGGTCGGCCGCCAGACCGGGGTGCGCCACACCCCGTCGATCGAGTTCGTCCTCGACGCCGTCCCCGAGGGCGCCGCGCGCATGGAGGAGCTCCTCGCCGGCGCCCGTGCGGCGGACGAGGAGGTCGCCTCGCAGGCCGCCGCGGCCACCTACGCCGGGGAGCCCGACCCCTACCGCAAGCCGCGGGAGGACGACGAGCTGGAGGACGAGCTCGAGGACGCCCCCGACGCGCTCGACGGCCCCGCACGGTGACGTCCCGGGCGGTCGGGCGCGACGAGGCCGTCGCGATGCTCGCGACCGCCCGCGAGGTGGTCCTGCTCGCCCACGTCAACCCGGACGCCGACGCCCTCGGCAGCGCGCTGGCCCTCGGGCTCGCGCTGCACCGGCGCGGCGCCCGGGTGCAGGTCTCCTTCGGCGCCCCCGAGCGCCCGGCGGAGTCGCTGCGCGACCTCGACGTCGCCGACCTCGTGGTCCCCGCCGGCCGGGTCGCGGCCGCGCCGGAGCTGCTCGTCGTCCTCGACACCGGCAGCGTCGACCGGCTCGGCCCGCTGGCCCCGCTCGTCGAGCACGCGGGCACGACGCTCGTCGTCGACCACCATGCGTCCAACGCCGGGTTCGGCACGGCCTGGTACGTCGAGCCCGACGCCGAGGCGACCGCGGTGATCGTCCTCGGCCTCCTCGACGCGCTGGGCGCCCCCGTCGACCTGCCGATCGCGCGCTGCCTCTACGCGGGGCTGGTCACCGACACCCGCAACTTCCGCGCCGCGTCGCCGGCCACCCACGACATGGCCGCGCGGCTGCTCGTCGCGGGGGTGGACGCGGAGGCCGTGACCCGCCCGCTGCTCGACACCCACCCGTTCTCCTGGCTGGCGATGCTCTCGGCGGTGCTCGCCACCGCGACCCTGGAGCCCGACGAGGCCCGCGGGCTCGGCCTGGTCTGGGCGAGCGCGCGGGCCGAGCACATCGCCGGCGGCCGCCAGGAGGAGGTGGAGAGCATCATCGACGTGCTGCGCACGACCGCGGAGGCCGAGGTCGCGATGGTGCTCAAGGAGGTCGGGCCGTCGCGCTGGACCGCCTCGCTGCGCGGCAAGGGCCGGCTCGACGTGGCCGCGGCCGCGATCGCGATGGGCGGGGGCGGGCACCGCGCGGCCTCCGGGTTCACCGTCGCGAGCCGCACCCCCGACGGGACGGACGTGGTGGCCGACGTGCGCCGGGCCCTGGCGGCGGCCCCGCTGCTGTGAGCGCCGCGGCCTCGCCGTCCGGGCCGATCGGGGTCGAGGACGCCGGGCCGGTCCGCGTCCTGTCGCTCTCGGCGGCGGCCCTGGTCGTCCTGGTCGCCGAGCCGCTCTACCTGCTGGTGGACACCGCCGTCGTCGGGCGGCTCGGCGCGCTGCCGCTGGGGTCGCTCGCCGTCGGCGCGGTCGTGCTCGCGCAGGTCTCCTCGCTGGGCACCTTCCTCGCCTACGGCACGACGGCCCGCGCCGCCCGCGCGTTCGGTGCCGGGCGGCGGGACCGGGCGATCGCCGAGGGCGTCGCGGCGACCTGGCTGGCGCTGTCCGCGGGCCTCGCCGTCGTCGTGGTGGGGCAACTGGCCGCGCGGCCGGTCGCGGCGGCGCTGGGCGGCGGGGGCCCGCTCACCGACGGGGCGGTCTCGTGGATGCGGATCGCGCTGTGCGGGGCGCCGGGGATCCTCGTCGCGATGGCCGGCAACGGCTGGATGCGCGGCGTGCAGTCCACCCGCGCACCCGTCGTCGTCGTGCTCGCCGGCAACGGGGCCTCGGCGCTGGCGTGCCCGTTCCTCGTCCACGGGGTCGGCGGGTGGCCCGGGCTGGGGCTGGAGGGCTCCGCGATCGCCAACGTGGGCGCGCAGTCGGTGGTGCTGCTGCTCTTCGGCGGGGCCCTGGTCCGCGAGGCGGTGGCGCTGCGGGTGCCGCTGCGCCCGGTGCCCGCCGACCTGCGCGCCCAGCTCGGCCTCGGCCGGGACCTGCTCCTGCGGAGCCTCGCGTTCCAGGCCTGCTTCCTGTCCGCGACGGCCGTGACCGCGCGGTTCGGGGCGGCCTCGGTCGCGGCGCACCAGGTCGTGCTGCAGCTGTGGACGTTCATGTCGACGGTGCTGGACTCGCTCGCCATCGCCGCGCAGCAACTCGTCGGGGCGGCCCTGGGGGCGTCGTCGCGGCCCGCCGCGCGGACCGTCACCGGCCGGGTGACCCGCTACGGGCTGGTCCTCGGCGTCGTCGCCGGTGTGGTCTTCGCCGCACTCGCCGGGGTCCTGCCGCGGGTGTTCACCACGGACCCGACGGTCCTCGCGACGATCCCGTCCGCGTGGTGGTTCTTCGTCGCGCTGCAGCCCGTGGCCGGGTACGTCTTCGCCCTCGACGGGGTCCTCCTCGGCGCCGCGGACGCCGCCTTCCTGCGCAGACTCACGCTGGGCTCGGCGGTCGTGGGCTTCCTGCCGATGATCTGGCTGTCGCTGGTGTTCGGGTGGGGGCTGCCGGGGGTGTGGGCGGGGCTGTCGTTGTTCATGCTCGGCCGGGCCCTCGGCGTCGGGCTGCGGGCGCGCGGCGACCGGTGGATGGTGCCCGGGGGCCTCTGAGCAGCCGCGACGGATGCGGGGCAGGATGCCGGGCAGGACCGTCGTCCACCGCTCGAGGAGGTCTCGGAGACCATGACCGCTCCCAGTTCCCGCGTCGCCGTCGTCACGGGTGCCGCCCGCGGGCTCGGCGCCGCGACCGCGCTGCGCCTGGCCGCCGACGGGATGGCCGTCGCGGTGATCGACCTCGAGGAGAGCGCGGCCAAGGCCACCGCGGACGCGATCACGCGACGCCGGCGGGCGCGCGATCGCGGTCGGCGCCGACGTCGCGGACGCCGCGGCGGTCGACGCCGCGGTGGAGCGCATCGTCGCCGAGCTCGGACCGCCGACCGTACTGATCAACAACGCCGGCATCACGCGGGACAACCTGCTGTTCAAGATGACCGAGAACGACTGGGACTCGGTCATGAACGTGCACCTGCGCGGCTCGTTCCTGATGACGAAGGCCTGCCAGGGCCACATGGTCGCCGCGCAGTGGGGCCGCATCGTGAACCTGTCCTCGACCTCGGCGCTGGGCAACCGCGGGCAGGTCAACTACTCGGCGGCCAAGGCCGGCATGCAGGGGTTCACCAAGACCCTCGCGATCGAGCTGGGCCGCTTCGGCATCACCGCGAACTGCGTCGCGCCCGGGTTCATCGCCTCGGAGATGACGCGGGCGACCGCGGAGCGGCTCGGGCAGGACTGGGAGGAGTGGCAGGCCGCGCGGGCCAAGGAGATCCCGGTGCAGCGCGTCGGCGTGCCCGAGGACATCGCGAACATGGTCGCCTTCTTCGTCGGCGAGGCGGCCGGGTACGTCTCCGGCCAGGTCATCTACGTCGCCGGCGGTCCCAAGACCTGAGGCCGGGCGGGGCTCGCCGCGGCGGGCCCACGCTGTCGGGGGTCCGTGCTCTGCTGTGACCGTGAGCGGGACACGGCAGGGTGGGGATGCGCGGGCCCTCGCGTGGCTGCGCGGGGTGGCCGACCGGTGGGGTGCGGTGGGGGTCCTCGGGCTGCTCGAGGACGCCGTCGCGCAGGTGTGGGAGCGCAACGTCGCGCGGCACGATCCGGAGGTCGCGGGGGACACCGCGGTGACGCTGGGGATCACGTCCTCGGAGAACCTGCGGACGGTGCTGCTGCGCGCGGCGCCGGAGTGGGAGCCCCGGGGCGTGCTGGTCGGCGCGCCGTGCAACTCCCTGGCCGTCGCGTACGACGGGGTGGTCCTGCACCTGATGAAGGCGCCCGACGGCTCGGGGAGCCGCCCGGACTTCGCGACGCTGCGCTGGGTCGGCGAGGTGCGCGGGGCCGCGGCGACGACCAACGGGCTGGTCTACGCCCCGGCGCCCGACGACCGCGCGGGCCAGCTCTGGTTCGACGGCCTCGGCGTCCCGCCACCCCGGGCGCCCGACGACGGGCACGTCGGGCTGCGCCACGTCGTCCTGGTCTGGACGGGCGACCCGGCCACGTCGACCACCTCGGGCTGGCTCGCCGTGCCCTGGGAGCACGACACCGAGCCGCTGTGGCTCGCGGCGGTGCCGGTCTGGGCCCACGGGCCGGACGACGTCCCGGCGCCGCGCCGGGTCCCCGCGGTCTCGATCTCCTTCGACCGCGTCGCGCCCGACCCCGTGCCCGGCGTCCGCGCGGGGCATGATGCCCGGCGATGAACCAGCGCCGCCCGCCGAAGTCCCCGCCTCCGCCGCCGGGCCTGCTGGTGGTCGACAAGCCCGCCGGGTGGACCTCGCACGACGTGGTGGGCCGCGCGCGGCGCCTGGTCGGGACGCGCAAGGTGGGCCACGCCGGGACGCTCGACCCGATGGCCACCGGGGTGCTCGTCCTCGGCGTGGAGCGGGCCACCAAGCTCCTGGGGCACCTGGCGCTGGACACCAAGACCTACCTCGCGACGATCCGGCTCGGCGTCGAGACCTCGACCGACGACGCCGAGGGCGAGCCGACGGCGACGGCGGACGCGAGCGGGGTCGACGACGCGGCGATCGCGGCCGGGGTCGCCGCCCTGACCGGGGACATCGCCCAGGTCCCGAGCACCGTCTCCGCGATCAAGGTCGACGGCCGGCGGGCCTACGAGCGCGTCCGGGCGGGGGAGGAGGTCACCCTCGCGGCGCGGCCCGTCCACGTGGCCCGCTTCGACGTGCTCGCGATCCGGCGGGAGGGGCCGACGGTGGACCTCGACGTCCTCGTCGACTGCTCCTCGGGCACCTACGTCCGCGCGCTCGCCCGGGACCTGGGCCGCGGGCTCGGGGTCGGGGGCCACCTCACCGCGCTGCGGCGCACCCGCGTCGGGCCGTTCACGCTCGAGCACGCCCGCGACCTGGAGACGCTCGCCGCCGAGGCGGACGGCGAGGCGGGGCGGGCCGAGCCTGTCGCTCGACCTCGACGCCGCGGTGGACACCGCGTTCCCCCGCCGGGAGGTCGACGCGGCCGGCGTCGACGACCTCGCCCACGGCCGGCCGCTGGACGCCACCGGCACCGCGGGCACCACCGCGGTGTTCGGGCCCGACGGGCACGTCGTGGGGCTCGTCGCCGACGACCAGGGCCGGGCCCGCCCGGTCCTGGTGCTCGCCCCGGCGGGGTGAGCCGGTGCGCTCGGCCGGCGACCCCGACGTCGAGGGGCACTGGGCGCAGGTCCGCGGCCGCCCGCGCCCGTGTGATGTGCTCCTCGCGGGTGGCCGCGGCGGCGTGCTCGCGCGCCTCGGTATCGAGTGGCACTGGGCGCAGGTCCGGGGCCGCTCGGGCATGCGTGGTGTGCCCCTCGCGGGTGGCCGCGGCGGCGTGCTCGCCCGCCCCGACGTCGAGGGGCACCGCGCGCAGGTCCGGGGCCGCCCGAGCGTGCGTGGTGTGCCCCTCGTCGGCCGCGCGGGCCGGCCCGACGGGTGCTCCGCACCCGTCGTCCGGAGCCGGCGCCGCCACGGCCGTACGCTGAGCGCCGTCCGACGTCGAGTCGCCCCCGGAGGCCGGAAGCAGTGCAACGCTGGCGCGGTCGTGACGGCGTCCCCCCGGGCTGGGGCCGCTGCGTGGTGACCATCGGCGTGTTCGACGGGGTGCACCGCGGCCACCAGCAGCTCATCGGGCGGGCGGTGGCCCGGGCGGCCGAGCTCGGGGACCTGCCGACGGTGCTCATCACGTTCGACCCGCACCCCAGCGAGGTCCTGCGGCCGGGGTCGCACCCCGCGCAGCTCACCACGCTGACCCGGCGCGCCGAGCTGGTCGCCGAGCTGGGCGTCGACGCCTTCTGGGTCCTGCCGTTCAGCCACGAGTTCGCCCACGTCGCGCCCGCCGAGTTCGTCCACGAGCTGCTCGTCGACCGGCTGCACGCGTCGGCGGTCGTCGTCGGGCGCAACTTCACCTACGGCTACAAGGCGGCCGGGGACGTCGCCGAGCTGCAGCGGCTGGGCCAGCGCTTCGGGTTCGAGGCGATCGGGCTCGACCTCGTCGCCGACGGGGACCGCGGCCGCACCGTGACGTTCTCCTCCACCTACATCCGCAGCTCGATCGCCGCGGGCGACGTCGAGGCGGCGGCCGACGCCCTGGGACGTCCCCACCGGGTCGAGGGCGTCGTCGTGCGCGGCGACCAGCGGGGCCGCGAGCTCGGCTACCCGACCGCGAACGTCGCCGCCACCGAGCACGCGGCGATCCCCGCCGACGGGGTCTACGCCGGGTGGTTCGTGCGCCCGGGGCGCGACGGCGGCGAGGAGCGCCTCCCCACCGCGGTGTCGGTGGGCACCAACCCCACCTTCTCCGGCCAGGTCCGCACGGTGGAGGCGTTCGTCCTCGACCACTCCGAGGACTTCTACGGCCAGCGGGTGGGGGTGGACTTCGTCGGCAAGGTGCGCGGGATGACCCGCTTCGACTCGATCGAGGAGCTCATCACCGCGATGGACGGCGACGTGGCGACCACGCGCGAGCTGCTCGGCCTGTCCGGCTGAGCCCCGCGGCGTGCGCCTGTTCGTCGCCGTCGTGCCCGACGCGGCGGTCGACCGCGCGATCGACGCGGCGCTCGAGGTGGCGCTGCGGCGGGGTCCCGACGCCGGGCGCTGGCGCCCGGTCGCGTCGTCGCGCCGGCACGTCACCCTGCGCTTCCACGCCGACGCCGACCCGGCCGAGGTCGCCGCGGACCTGCGGGTCGGCCTGGCCGGATGCCCGGCGCCGACCCTGCGCTGCGCGGGCGCGGGGGTGTTCGGCACGGCGCTCTGGCTCGGGGTCCACCCCGACGACCCGGCCGGCTGGACGGACCTCGTCCGGGCGGCCGGGGGAGACCCGGACGCCCACGTCGCCCACCTCACGGTGGCCCGGGCGCGCGGCGCCGCCCCCGCCGTCCCGCCCGGCCTCGCCGGGCACCGGGGACCGGCCTGGACCGCGACCGGGGTCGTGCTCGTCGCGAGCGGGGTGCCCTACCGGGTCCTGGACCGGTTCCCGCTGGTGGGCGGGGGTGCCCGACCGGGCGGCGACGGGGCTGTCGGACCCCACGGGTAGACTCGCGGGTGATCCGGCTGCGGTCCGTGGCGGCCGGACGCGCGGGACGGGGCGCCGAGCAGGCGTTCCGCTCACCGACGCACCAGCACACGGCACCGGACGGGCGGCCCACGTCACCCGGACGGGCAGGACCTCCCAAGACACCGAGGAGCAGGACACACGTGGCACTGACCACCGAGCAGAAGAGCACGATCCTCGCCGAGTACGGCGTGCACACCACCGACACGGGCTCGCCCGAGGCGCAGGTGGCGCTGCTGACGAAGCGGATCGTCCAGCTGACCGAACACCTGAAGATGCACAAGCACGACCACCACTCGCGGCGCGGACTGCTGCTGCTGGTGGGCCGCCGCCGCCGGCTGCTGAAGTACGTGGCCTCGGTGGACGTCACGCGCTACCGGTCGCTCATCGAGCGTCTGGGCCTGCGCCGCTGATCCCCGGGCCGCCCGCGTCGACGACGCGGGCGGCCCGATCTGTATCCCGACACGAACGACACACCAGAACCACGACGAGCCCCGCCACCGCACCAGTCGGCGGCGACCGGTCCGACCCGGTCCTCGGTAGTGGCCCCCGGACCCCGTCCGAGGGCTTCGATCGAAGACCGGTCACGCCGGTGAGTCCGACGGCGGCCCCCGACGCGAGGGGGCGCGTGGCGGCGGGGCCTCCGTAGGAGGAATCCCGACCCATGGCGAACTCCGCCTCACCGGCCGCCGTCGACACCGAGACCGGCGTCCACGAGACCACCGCGGTCCTCGACAACGGCTCCTTCGGCAGCCGCACCATCCGCTTCGAGACCGGCCGCCTCGCCCGCCAGGCCGCGGGCGCCGTCGTCGCCTACCTCGACGACGAGACGATGCTGCTCTCGGCGACCACCGCCTCGAAGCGGCCGAAGGACAACTTCGACTTCTTCCCGCTCACCGTCGACGTCGAGGAGCGGATGTACGCGGCCGGGCGCATCCCCGGCTCGTTCTTCCGCCGCGAGGGCCGCCCCTCGACCGACGCGATCCTCACCTGCCGCCTCATCGACCGGCCGCTGCGCCCGACCTTCGTGTCGAACCTGCGCAACGAGGTCCAGGTCGTCGTGACGATCCAGAGCCTCAACCCGCAGGACCCGTACGACGTGCTGGCGATCAACGCCGCGTCGGCGTCCACCCAGATCTCGGGCCTGCCGTTCGACGGCCCGGTCGGCGCGACGCGCATGGCCCTGATCGGCGAGCAGTGGGTCGCGTTCCCGACCTGGAAGCAGCTCGAGGACGCCGTGTTCGACATGGTGATCGCGGGCTCGATCACCGCCGACGGCTCCGACGTCGCGATCTCCATGGTCGAGGCGGAGGCCACCGACCACGCGCTCGCGCTGGTCGCGGGCGGCGCCCCGGCGCCCACCGAGGACGTCGTGGCCGCCGGCATGGAGGCCGCGAAGCCCTTCCTGCGCACGCTGTGCGAGGCGCAGAAGAACCTGTACGACTCGGTCGACGTCGCGACGAAGGACTACCCGACCTTCCCGCCCTACCAGGACGACGTGCTCTCCGCCGTCACCTCCTCGGCCGGCGACGAGCTCGCCCGCACCCTCACCATCGCGGGCAAGCACGAGCGCGACGAGGCCCAGGACGCCCTCAAGGAGCGCCTGGTCACCGAGCTCGGGCCGAAGTTCGAGGGCCGCGAGAAGGAGATCGGCGAGGCCTTCCGCTCGCTGACGAAGTCGACGGTCCGCAAGAAGATCCTCACCGACGGGTTCCGCATCGACGGCCGCGGCGTCACCGACATCCGGCCGCTGGCCGCCGAGGTCGAGGTCATCCCGCGGGCGCACGGCTCGGCGCTGTTCGAGCGCGGCGAGACCCAGATCCTCGGCGTCACCACGCTGAACATGCTCCGGCTCGAGCAGAACATCGACTCGCTCGGCCCGGAGACCACCAAGCGGTACATGCACCACTACAACTTCCCGCCGTTCTCCACCGGCGAGACCGGCCGCGTGGGCTCGCCCAAGCGCCGCGAGATCGGCCACGGCGCGCTCGCCGAGCGGGCGCTCGTGCCGGTGCTGCCGACCCGCGAGGAGTTCCCCTACGCGATCCGGCAGGTCTCCGAGGCGCTGAGCTCCAACGGCTCGACGTCGATGGGCTCGGTCTGCGCCTCGACGATGTCGCTGCTCAACGCCGGCGTGCCGCTGAAGGCGCCGGTGGCGGGCATCGCCATGGGCCTCGTCTCGGGCGAGGTCGACGGCAAGGAGACCTTCGTCGCGCTGACCGACATCCTCGGCGCCGAGGACGCGTTCGGTGACATGGACTTCAAGGTCGCCGGCACGAAGGACTTCGTCACCGCGCTGCAGCTGGACACCAAGCTCGACGGCATCCCCTCCGAGGTCCTCGGCGAAGGCGCTCACCCAGGCCCGCGGCGCCCGGCTGGCGATCCTCGACGTCATGGCCGAGGCCATCGACGCGCCCGACGAGATGAGCGACTACGCGCCGCGCATCACCACGGTGAAGGTGCCGACCGACAAGATCGGCGAGGTCATCGGGCCGAAGGGCAAGATGATCAACTCGATCACCGAGCAGACCGGCGCCGACATCTCGATCGAGGACGACGGCACGATCTACGTCGGTGCCGCGGACGGGCCGAGCGCCCAGGCCGCGGTCGACATGATCAACGCCATCGCCAACCCGCAGATGCCGAAGATCGGCGAGCGCTACCTCGGCACCGTGGTCAAGACCGCGGCGTTCGGCGCGTTCGTCTCGCTGGTGCCCGGCCGCGACGGCCTGGTCCACATCTCGAAGCTCGGCGGCGGGAAGCGGATCGGCAAGGTCGAGGACGTCGTGAACGTCGGCGACAAGATCCGCGTCGAGATCACCGACATCGACAACCGCGGCAAGATCAGCCTGGTCCCGGTCAAGGAGGACGAGGCCGCGGAGGCCGCGCCCACCGACGGTGACGCGCCCCGAGGGCACCGGCGCCGAGGGCGCCGGGGTCCCGCCGGCCGAGCCCGCCACCTCCGGCGCCGTCACCGGCGCCATCGGCGGGCGGCACCCGGGCGTGACCGCCGACGCGCGGCGCCGCACGCCGGCGGCACACGCGACGGAGGAGCGTGTGGCGCCGGAACGGCCTGCCGCGGAGACACAGCACCCGGCCCCCGGCGTGGCACGCACCGTGCTGCCCGGGGGCCTGCGGGTGGTCACCGAGCACGTCGCGGGGGCCCGCTCGGCCTCGGTCGGGCTCTGGGTCGACGTCGGCTCGCGGGACGAGCCGGGCTTCGACCCGGCGTCGCGGGGCGCTGCGCACTTCCTCGAGCACCTGCTGTTCAAGGGCACGCGGCGGCGCTCCGCGCGGCAGATCGCGGAGGAGATCGACGCGGTGGGGGGCGACCTCAACGCGTTCACCTCCAAGGAGCACACCTGCTTCTACGCCCACGTGCTCGACGCGGACATGCCGCTCGCGGTCGACGTCGTGTGCGACGTCGTCCTCGAGGGCCGCATGGCCGCCGAGGACGTCGAGGTGGAGCGCGACGTCGTGCTGTCGGAGATCGCCGGGCGCGACGACGACCCGGAGGACCTGCTCGCCGACGACTTCGACGGCGTCCTGCTCGGTGACCACCCGCTGGGCGGCCCGGTGGTGGGCTCCGAGGAGTCGGTCGGCGCGATGACCCGCGACGTGCTCGCGCGGTTCCACGACGCGCACTACGTCCCGTCCCGCTCGGTGCTCGCGGTGGCCGGCAACGTCACCCACGCCGCCGTGCTCGACGCCGTCCTCGCCGGGTTCGGCGACCGGCTCCGCAGCGACGGCGCCGCGTGGGCGCGGCCCGCCGCGGCCGTCCCGCCGCCGCTGCCGCCCGACCGGCTCGCCCTGCGCGAGGACGACACCGAGCAGGCCCACCTCATGCTCGGGATGCCGTCGGTGCCGCGGGGCGACCCGCGGTGGGCCGCGCAGCTGGTCCTCTCGACGGTGCTCGGGGGCGGCACCAGCTCGCGGCTCTTCCAGGAGGTCCGCGAACGGCGGGGCCTGGCGTACTCGGTGTACTCGTCGACGGTCGGCTACTCCGACCTCGGCGTGCTCTCGGTCTACGTCGGCTGCGCCCCGGAACGGCTCGGCACCGCCGCCGGCGTGCTGCGGGCCCAGCTCGCCGACCTGGCGCACGGCGGGGTCACCCCGGCCGAGCTCGTCCGCGCCCGCGGCCAGCTGCGCGGCGAGTACGTGCTGGGTCTCGAGGACACGTCCTCGCGGATGAGCTGGCTCGGCCGCCGGGAGCTCGACGGCCGCGAGGCCTCGCTGGACCTCGCGGACTCCCTCGACCGGATCGAGGCGGTCTCCGGCGAGGACGTCGCGACCCTGGCCGCCGACCTGTTCTCCACGCCGGTGACCGCGGCGGTGGTCGGGCCCTACGCTGACCTCGACGATCTCCCCGACGAGCTGCGCGAGGTTGACCGATGACTGCTGCGGACCCCGTCCCGGTCGCCGACGACGAGGTGCTGCGGGTCGGCGTCCTCGGGGCCCGCGGCCGCATGGGCACGGAGGTGTGCCGCACCGTCGAGGCCGCCGAGGACCTCGACCTGGTCGCGATGGTGGACGAGGGCGACTGGCTGTTCTCGCTCGCCGACGCCGACACCCAGGTCGCGGTCGACTTCACCCATCCCTCGACCGTCGCGGAGAACATCCGCTTCTGCATCGACCAGAACATCCACTGCGTCGTCGGGACCAGCGGCGTGACCACCGAGATGCTGGACACGATCCGGGGCTGGCTCGAGCCCAAGCCCGGCCTCGGCGTCATGGTCGTGCCCAACTTCGGCATCGGCGCCGTGCTCTCGATGCGCTTCGCGGCGCAGGCGGCGCGGTTCTTCGACTCCGTCGAGATCGTCGAGCTGCACCACCCGAACAAGGCCGACGCGCCCTCGGGCACGGCGACCCGGACGGCGCAGATGGTCGCCGAGGCCCGCACGGCCGCGGGGCTGGGGCCGAGCCCGGACGCCACCACGCACGACCCCGACCACGCCCGCGGCGCCGTCGTCGACGGGGTGCACGTGCACGCCGTGCGCATGACCGGCCTCGTCGCCCACCAGCAGGTGATGCTCGGGACGGCGGGGGAGACGCTGGTGATCCGGCACGACTCCCTCGACCGCTCGTCGTTCATGCCCGGCGTGCTGCTGGCCGTCCGCTCGGTCGCCTCGCGCCCGGGCCTGACGGTGGGCCTCGAGTCGGTCCTGGACCTCGACTAGCTCCCGCCCGGTCCGCGCAGCGGCACGTTCCTGAGCGTCCGACGGCAGGCGGCGCCGTTCGCGCCAGGCGCTCAGAGGAGGGGGAGGCCGAGGTCGTCCGCGGTCGGCTCCGGGGCGAACTCGAGGTCCAGCGGGCCCCCGAGGCGCACCTCGCGCAGCGGTCGGCCGCCGGCGTCGAGGGTGCGCACCGTCCCGTCCGGCTCCCACCCGGCGCGGCGGTAGAACGCCCGGGACGCCGCGTCGCGCTCCGGGGTCCACGTGATCCCGCGGGCCGCCCCGGCCGAGCGCAGCCCCGCCGCGGCCGCCACCAGCAGCCGCCCGCCGTGCCCGCGCCGTCCCCACCGGGGCGAGACCAGCAGCGTCGCGACCAGCCCGACCCGCCCGGCGTCGTCGGGGACCGCGCCCACCGCGTCCGCGACGTCCTCCTCGGCCGCCGGCCCGGCGAGACAGAAGCCCGACGACCTCGGGCCCCTCGGTCGCCACCCACAGCCCGGGACCCGCCGCGGTGCGGGCCCAGGCGGCGGCCACCGCGTCGTCGTCGAACCCCTCGGTGAGGCCGGCGGGCAGGAACCCGGCCCACGCGCCCGTCCAGACCTCGCGCTGGACGGCGGTGACGGCCGGGGCGTCGTCGGGGGTGGCGGGGCGGACGTCGGCGATCGCCATGGCGCGAGGGTGGCACGGCGGCTGTCGTCCGCGTCACGCGGACGGCCGCGGGCGGCGTCGGACGGGTAGACCTGCACCTCCCGTGCCGGAGACCCGAGGAGGAGCCGTGTCCGTCACCGACGAGCTGGTCGCCGCCAACGCGTCGTTCGCCGCGTCGTTCACCGGCGGCGGGCTGCCCGGGCCGCCGTCGCGCCACGTCGCCGTCGTCGCCTGCATGGACGCCCGCCTCGACGTGTACCGCGTGCTGGGCCTGGGCGACGGGGAGGCGCACGTCGTCCGCAACGCCGGCGGCGTCGTCACCGACGACGTGCTGCGGTCCCTGACGATCAGCCAGCGCAAGCTGGGGACCACCGAGGTCGTCCTGGTCCACCACACGAAGTGCGGCATGGCGACGTTCGACGACGACGAGTTCGTCGCCGAGCTGACCGCCGACGCCGGGCAGCGGCCGGCGTGGGCGCCGGGCGCGTTCACCGACACCGAGCAGGACGTCCGGGACTCGCTCGCCGCCGTGCGCGCCTGCCCGTTCCTCCCGCACACCGACGCCGTCCGGGGCTTCGTCTACGACGTGGACACCGGCGCGCTGACCGAGGTGGCATGACCTTCGACGTCGTCGCCGAGATCGACGTCCCGCACCGTCCCGACCTCGACCCGGTCCGCCGTCAGGTGGCCGAGCTCGCGCCGCTGACCGACCACGTCCTCGCCCCGGACAATCCCGACGGCCCGCGCGGCGGTCTCGGGGATCGCGGTCACGGCGGTGGCGCGGCAGGCCGGCGCGACCGGTGACCGCGGTGCTCAACGCCCGCGACCGCAACCGGCTCGGGCTGCGTCGGGACCTGCTGGGGCTGCTCGCGCTCGGCGTCCGCGAGGTCCTGCTCCTGCGGGGCGACCCGCCCGAGGACGACGCCGAGGACGGCCCGCTGCGGGTGCGGACGATGCTCGACGAGGCCCGCGCGCTGGCGGACGAGCACGAGGTGGAGCTGCGGGTGGGGGTGGTCGCGCCGCTGGGGCGCCCGCTCGCGCGCGTGGAAGCGCGCGGCCGACGCGATCTGGCTCCCGCCGTCCTTCTCGGTCCCGGACGTCGTCCGCTGGCGCGAGCAGGCCGACGTCGAGGTCCCGGTCCGGGCCGGGGTGATCGTCCCGACGGGCCCGCGCATGGCGCAGGGCGTCGCGTCCGCGATCCCGGACCTCGAGCTGCCCGAGGGACTGCCGGAGGCGCTGGCGGAGGACCCCGACGCCGGGGTCGCCGCGGCCTGCGAGCACGTGCTGGCGCTGCGCGCGGCGGGCGTCGTCGACGGCGTGCACCTGGTCGCGGTCAGCCGCGCGGGCCGCACCGCGCGGCGTCTCGCCCCGCTGCTGCGGTAGCGGAGCTCAGGCCGCCGGGCGCGGCAGCGGCAGGGCGGGCGGCTCGTCGTCGGCGAGGCGCACCGCCGCCGACGGCCGGGTGCTCGACGAGCGCCAGCACCCGCGAGGACATGAAGCGTGCGGTGCGCACCGGGGTGCCCCCGCGGGTCACCTCGCTGACCTCGACGACGCCGCGCCCGTGCGCGACCTCGACGCGACGGCCCGCCCGGGTCGCCGCCACCTCCCAGCTGCGTGTGGTGCCACCGGCGTCCACGACGATCTCGACACGGTCCCCGATCATGGGCTCTCCTCACTGTTCTACCCTGGTCAACGCCGGTGCGCGCCCTCCTGTTCCCGTCGCTGTCGGGGGTGGCTGGCACGATCAGGAGCGTGGTGGCGGAGCGGATGACGGCGGCGGCGGCGCGGCGGGCCGCCCTCGCCGCGCAGGGGCTGGACGCGCCCGTCCGGGCGGGCGCGCCGGACCGCGGCGCGTTCCGGCGGCTCGTGCGCCGGCTCGGGCTGCTGCAGCTGGACTCGGTCAACGTGGCGGTCCGGGCGCACTACGCCCCGCCCTTCGCGCGGCTCGGCGCGTACGACCGCGACGTCCTCGACGCGCTGGCCTGGCCGCAGTCGGCGGCCGACCGGCGGCGTCGGGCGTTCGTCGAGTACTGGGCGCACGAGGCGAGCCTGGTGCCGGTGGAGGACTGGCCGCTGCTGCGCTGGCGGATGCGGGACAACACCGCGCGCAGCAGCCGCTGGCTGGGCAACGCCCTGGACCACCGCCCGGACATCCTCGACGCGGTGGCCGCGGCCGTGGCGGCGGCCGGTCCCCTCGAGGCCCGGGAGGTCGAGGCGGTGCTCGGCGACGGCGGGGAGCGGCGGGCCCGCGCGCACGGCGGGTGGTGGCACCGCTCGGACGTCAAGGTCGCGTGCGAGCACCTGTTCGCGACGGGGGTCCTGACGACGGGCACGCGGCGCGGCTTCCGCCGGGCCTACGCCCTCACCGAGGACGTGCTGCCGCCCGAGGTGCTGGCGCGCGACCCCGACCGGGACGAGGCGATGCGCGAGCTCACCCGGCGTGCGGCGGCCGCCCAGGGGGTCGCGACCGAGCCGGACCTGCGCGACCACTACCGCCTCCCGCCCGCCGAGAGCCGGGTCGCGGTGGCGGAGCTCGTGGACGCCGGCGAGCTGGTCCCGGTCGAGGTGGCCGGCTGGGGCGCGCCGGCCTACCGGTGGGCCGGGGCGCGGATGCCGCGCAAGGTCGCCGGCCGGGCGCTGCTCGCCCCGTTCGACCCGCTGGTGTGGTTCCGCCCGCGCACCGAGCGCATCTTCGGGTTCACCTACCGCATCGGCATCTACACCCCGGCGGAGCAGCGCACCCACGGCTACTACGTCTTCCCGTTCCTGCTCGACGGCCAGCTCGTCGGCCGGGTGGACCTCAAGACCGACCGGGCCGCGGGCGTGCTGCGGGTGCCCGGCGCGTTCGCCGAGCCCGAGTGCGTCGAGCGCGGGGCGGACGAGGCGCGGGTGGCGGCGGAGATGGCGGGCGCGCTGCAGGAGATGGCGGCGTGGCTCGGGGTGGGCGACGTGGTCGTCGAGGGCGGTCCGCTCGCGCCCGGCTCTCGCCCGCGCGCTGCGGTACGCGGACGCCGGCTGACCCTGGTCCCGCTCCGGTCGAGGGGCACATCCGGCATGTGCGACGGCCGCCGGACCTGGCCGGTGTGCTCCTGATCAAGGACGAGCCTCGGCGCGGGCGGGCCGGGCGGGCCGCTGTCCGACGAGGGGCACGTCAGGCATGCGCGAGGGCCCCGGGACCTGGCCGGTGTGCTCCTGATCAAGGTGCGGGGCGGGGGGCGGACGCCCGCTACGGGTGGATGAAGCGCACCCCGGGCGGCAGCCCCCCGGTCCGGGAGGTGCGGGCGAGGACGGCGAGGAGCGTCTCGCGGAAGGCGTCGGCGGCCCGGGTGGGGGCGACGTCGGTGCGGTGGGCGAGCGCGATCGTGCGGTGGGTCCACCCGGAGCCGTCGAGGCGCGTGGGACGCAGCCCGTGCCGCCCGGAGAGCACCAGGCTCGGGACGATCGCGACGCCGAGACCGGCCTCCACCATCCGCAGCACCGCGTCCATCTCGCCGCCCTCGACCGCGATCCGCGGCGTCACCCCGGCCGCCGCGCACGCCGAGAGCACCACCTCGCGCAGCTCGTAGCCGGGCCGGTTCACCACGAGGGGGTGGCGGGCGATCTCGACGATCCCCGCGTGGTCGCCGAGGGCCTCGTCGAGCCCGGACCGGCCGCCCGCCGCCGAGATGGCGACGAGCTCCTCGCGCAGCACCGGGGTGAGCCGGAGCGGGACGTCGCCCGCGGCCGGCGAGCCCGTCCCCTCCCGCGCCGCCGACCCGGCCCGGCCGGCCACCCCGCCCCGGTCCTGCTGGTGGATGACCAGGGCGAGGTCGAGCTGGCCGTCCTCGAGGGCCGCGACCAGGTCCTGCGAGCCGCCCTCGCGGATCTGCAGCGAGATGCCCGGGTAGCTGGCGTGGAAGACCGCGAGCACGTCGGCGAGCACGCCCACGCAGAGGCTCGGGGTGGCGCCGACGCGCAGCCGTCCGCGGCGCAGCCCGGCGAGCTCGGCGATCTCCAGGCGGGCGGTCTCGACGTCGGCGACGATCCGGCGGGCCAGGGGGAGCAGCGTCTCGCCCGCTACCGTCAGTGTGACGTGGTCCCTACCGCGTGTGAACAAGGTCTCGCCGAGATCATCTTCGAGCGCCTGGACCTGACGGCTCAGCGTCGGCTGGGCGATCCGCACCTCGGCCGCTGCCTGCACGAACCGTCCGCTGTCGGCCACGGCGAGGAAGTAGACGAGCTGCTTGAGCGTCACCCCGATAGCTTAAGAGCATCGCTGGACCGTCTTTCATGCATTGGCAGTCGGCGTGTTCCTCGGCTTAGCGTGTCGGCGTGGTCATGACCCAACACCGCAACATCGTGACGAGGACGTGGGGATCGTCCGTCGGCAAGAAGTCCGTCATGGCCGTGACGGGCGCGATCTTCTTGCTGTACGTCATCGCCCACATGATCGGGAACCTGAAGATCTTCTTCGGCCAGGAGACCTTCGACGCCTACTCCGAGCACCTGCGCACCCTGGGTGCGGACATCTTCGGCTTCGAGGGCGTGCTCTGGATCATCCGTGTCGTGCTGACCGCCGCGGTGGTCCTGCACATGGCGGCCGCCTTCTCGCTCTGGTACCGGGCCCGGCGGGCCCGGCCGATCGGCTACCAGCACCGGAGCCGACAGGGCAGCTACGCCGCGCGCACGATGCGCTGGGGCGGCGTGATCATCGCGCTGTTCGTGATCTGGCACATCCTCGACCTGACCCTGGGCACGGTGAACCCGGACCCGGCCGGCGGGGCCTACGCGCGCCTGGTCGCGAGCTTCGACCGGCCCGTGGTGGCGATCTTCTACATCGTCGCGATGGTCGCGCTGAGCACCCACATCAGCCACGGTTTGTGGTCGGGTATCCAGACCCTGGGTGGCAACAGCGCGATCCGACAGCGTTCCCTGAAGATCTTCTCGATCACGGTGGGGGTCGTCATCGCCGTCGGCTTCGCGATCATCCCGATCTCGGTCATGACCGGTCTGGTGAGGTGAGCAATGTCTGAGCTGCAGCAGGAGCCCACGTCGACGCAGGGCGAGGGCCGCTACGTCGTCGGCGAGCCGATCGCCGACAACCGCGCTCCCGACAGCCCGATCGGCGACCGGTGGGACGACCGGAAGTTCTCGGCCCGCCTGGTCAACCCGGCGAACCGTCGCAAGATGACGGTCATCGTCGTCGGCACCGGCCTGGCCGGGGGCGCCGCGGCGGCGACGCTGGGCGAGGCCGGCTACCACGTGAAGTCGTTCTGCTACCAGGACACGCCCCGGCGCGCGCACTCCATTGCCGCGCAGGGCGGGATCAACGCCGCGAAGAACTACCGCAACGACGGCGACTCGGTGCACCGGCTGTTCTACGACACGGTCAAGGGCGGTGACTTCCGCTCGCGGGAGTCGAACGTCCACCGGCTCGCCGAGAACAGCCTGAGCATCATCGACCAGGCCGTCGCGCAGGGCGTCCCGTTCGCCCGCGAGTACTCGGGCCTGCTCGACACGCGGTCGTTCGGCGGCACCCAGGTGTCGCGGACGTTCTACGCGCGCGGCCAGACGGGCCAGCAGCTGCTGCTCGGGGCGTACCAGGCCCTCGAGCGCCAGATCGCGGCCGGCACCGTCGAGATGCACCCGCGCACCGAGATGCTCGACCTGATCGTGGTCGACGGCCGCGCCCGCGGCATCGTCGCGCGCAGCGTGCTCACCGGGGAGATCCAGACCTACCTCGCCGACGTCGTCGTGCTCTGCACCGGCGGCTACGGCAACGTCTACTACCTCTCGACCAACGCCAAGGGCTCGAACGTCACCGCGGCGTGGCGGGCGCACCGGCGGGGCGCGCTGTTCGCCAACCCCTGCTACACGCAGATCCACCCGACCTGCATCCCGGTCAGCGGCGAGTACCAGTCGAAGCTGACCCTGATGTCGGAGTCGCTGCGCAACGACGGCCGCGTCTGGGTGCCGAAGGAGCGCGGCGACGACCGTTCTCCCAACGACATCCCCGAGGACGAGCGCGACTACTACCTCGAGCGCCAGTACCCGGCGTTCGGGAACCTGGTCCCGCGCGACATCGCCTCGCGCGCGGCCAAGAACATGTGCGACGCCGAGCACGGCGTCGGGCCCGGTGGTCTGGGCGTGTACCTCGATTTCAAGGACGCCATCGAGCGGCTCGGGCGCCACACCATCGAGGCGAAGTACGGGAACCTGTTCGAGATGTACCAGCGCATCACCGGGGACGACCCGTACGAGGTCCCGATGCGCATCTACCCGGCGATCCACTACACGATGGGCGGGCTCTGGGTCGACTACGACCTGCGCTCGACGATCCCGGGCCTGTTCGTGGGCGGCGAGGCGAACTTCTCCGACCACGGCGCCAACCGGCTCGGCGCCTCGGCGCTGATGCAGGGGCTCTCCGACGGCTACTTCATCCTCCCGACGACGGTGGCCGACTACCTCGCGGACGCCCCGTTCGACGAGGTGCCCGAGGACCACCCCGCGGTGCGCGAGGCGGTCGACTCCACCCGGGCGCGCATCGACAAGCTGCTCTCGGCCAACGGGAACCGCTCCGTCGACTCGTTCCACCGCGAGCTGGGCCAGCTCGTGTGGGACCAGTGCGGCATGGCCCGCAGCAAGGAGGGCCTGGAGAAGGCCCTCGACCGCATCCCGTCGCTGCGCGAGGAGTTCTGGCGCGACGTCAAGATCGTCGGGACCGGGGACGGCTTCAACCAGTCGCTGGAGAAGGCCAACCGGGTCGCCGACTTCATGGAGCTCGCGGAGCTGATGTGCCTCGACGCACTGCACCGCGAGGAGTCCTGCGGCGGGCACTTCCGCGTCGAGCACCAGACCGAGGACGGCGAGGCCGCCCGTGACGACGAGAACTTCTCGTACGTCGCGGCCTGGGAGTGGGGCGACGGCGGCAAGCCGGTCCTCCACAAGGAGGACCTCGAGTTCTCCTACGTCCACCCGAGTCAGCGCAGCTACAAGTAAGAGGGCATTCACCGATGAAGCTCACCCTGCGGGTGTGGCGTCAGAAGAACGCCGACACCAAGGGCAAGATGGTCAAGTACCAGCTCGACGACGTCGACGAGGACATGTCGTTCCTCGAGATGCTCGACGTGCTGAACGAGAAGCTGACGATGGCCGACGAGGACCCGGTGTCCTTCGACCACGACTGCCGTGAGGGCATCTGCGGCTCGTGCGCGATGGTCATCAACGGCATCCCGCACGGCCCGCAGAAGAACACCACGACGTGCCAGCTGCACATGCGGCACTTCAAGGACGGCGACACGATCGACGTGGAGCCGTGGCGGGCGCGGGCCTTCCCGGTGATCAAGGACCTGGTGACCGACCGGTCGGCCTTCGACCAGATCATCCAGGCCGGCGGCTACGTCAGCGTCAACACCGGCTCGGCGCCGGAGGCGCACGCGACGCCGGTCGACAAGGTCTCCGCGGACGACGCGTTCGACGCCGCGACCTGCATCGCCTGCGGGGCGTGCGTGGCGGCGTGCCCGAACGGCAGCTCGATGCTCTACACGGCGGCCAAGGTCACCCACCTCGGCCTGCTCCCGCAGGGGCAGCCGGAGCGCCAGACCCGCGCGATCAACATGCTCGCCAAGCAGGACGAGCTCGAGTTCGGCGGGTGCACCAACATCGGGGCGTGCGCCGAGGTGTGCCCCAAGGGCATCCCGCTGGCGACGATCTCGCGGCTCAACCACGACGTGCTGGGCGCGACCCTCGCGGGGGCGCGCTCGGACTGAGCGGGCGAGGGTCCACGTCCCTCGACCGCACGAACGGCCCGTTGGTCACCGTCTTCGGTGACCGAACGGGCCGTTCGTGCGTTCCGGGGGCGGGAAGCTAGGCCGGGGCGGCCGACTGCACCCGGGTGCTGCCGGCGGCGGCGCGCCCGCGGATGCGCAGCGGGGCGGCGGCCGCGTCCGGGGGCGCCCTCCGGGCGGGTCCTCGTCACCGGCAGGTCCGACGACGCCGAGCCGGCCGCCGAGCGCAGGTCGACCGAGGCGTCGACCCCGGCGTGCACGCCGACCCGCACCGAGCCCGCGCCGGTGCGTGAGGTCGACGTCCCCGGCCGAGGCGTCCCGGACCGTGACGTCGCCGCTCCCGCAGCGCACGACGAGGTCCGCGGCGACGCGGTCCGCCGTCACCGACCCGCTGCCGGTGGTCACCTCGACCGCGGCGGACACGTCGTGGAGCGTGACGTCGCCCGCGCCGCCCTTGACCCGCAGGACGCCGGCGACCCGCCCCACCGACACGTCGCCGGCCCCGCAGCGCACCGAGCTCCGGGCGACGACCTCCTCGACGGCGACGCGGCCCGTGGTGCCGATCTCGACCGCGCCGGGGCGCCCGGTGACCTCGACCGGCGCCGCGCCGGCGTGCACGGTGACGGCCCCGTCGGCGGGCGCGTCCACGGTCACGTGGAGCGGGACGGTGCGCAGGGCGACCTCGCGGGGCCCGTGCACCACGAGCCGGCCGTCCTCGAGGGTGATCTCCACGGCCGCGACGGCGCGCTCGGCCCGGTCCTCGGAGTCCTCCCCGGGACGGACGCCGAGGCCGGGGATCGAGCCGAGGTCGAACCCGAGGCGCTGCTCGAGCCCGCCGGCGGCGTCGACGAGGCCCGCCAGGCCGCGGATCCAGCCGGGGGCGCCCTCGAGGTCGGCGGTCACCTCGACGCGCACCTCGGGGGTGGTCTCCGCGACCGCCGACCGGAGCCGGACGTCGACCCGCCCGGCGTCGATGTCCACGCGGGCGTCGACGGGGCCGCCGACGTCGAAGCGCTCCTGCCTGCTCGGCGCGCTCATCCCCGCACCCAGCCCGACACGCCGGACCCGCCCTGGTCGTCGTCGCCCGAGGAATCGCCCGAGGAATCGCGCGAGGGTCGCTCGTGGGGCCCGTCGTCGCCCTCGGGCCGGGCGCTCCCGCCGTCGCCGTGGTCGCGGCCCTGCGCCCCGGTCCCAGTCGTGGCCCCAGTCCTGGCCCCAGTCCTGCCCCCACCCGTGGCCGTGACGGCTGTTGCGCAACCGCTCCTGCAGCGCGCCCTGCACCGCCTGGGAGATCCAGGAGTTCAGCGACATGCCCTGCGACGCGGCGGCCTGCTCGGCCTGGCCCTTGATCTGGTCGACGAGGCGCAGCGTCATCCGCGAGATGTCGCCCATGTCGGCCGGCCCGGGCCCACCGCGCCCGGGCGGGGCGAAGCCGGGACGGTCGCCGGCGCGGAAGGACCCGCCGGCTCCCGCGAAGGGGCTCGACGCCGGTCCGGCGAAGAACCCGCCGTTCGCCTGCCCCTCCGGCGTGTCGGAGGCGGCGTCGGGCGTGCGCTCGACCGCCACGTCGACCTCCCGGCCGCGCAGGCGCAGCGAGACGGTGTGGTCGTCGAGGTGGTCGGAGACCTCGGCGGCGAGGTCGGAGAGCGCGTTCATGAGGGCGAGGCGGACGGCGGGCTCGAGGGCCCCGGCCAGCGCGGTGCCGGCCCGGGCGGTCTGCTCGTCGCCCACGGACGCCGCGGCGGCGAGGTCGTCCCGCAGGGCGGTGACGTAGGGCGTGAGATCCATGCCACCACAGTGACACCACAGCGACACCACGGCAAGGAGTCTGGTGTCGTGTTCGCGACCGGAGATCGTCGTCGTGGTGGCATCGTGACATCAACAGCGGGCGCTCCTGACCGGAACATGCCGGCGGTTACCGTGGGCGGGTGCCGGAGACCGTGACGCCGCAGGTGACGCTGATCGCGAAGACGGAGTTCATCCCGCCCGCCGGGGTGCCGTGGGAGACCGACGCCGACGGGGGCCAGGCGCTGGCCGAGTTCGCGGGACGGGCCTGCTACCAGTCGTGGAAGAAGCCGAACCCGGCCACGGCCACGAACGCGGGGTACCTGCGCCACATCCTGGAGGTCGGGCACCTCTCGGTGCTCGAGCACGGCACCGTGAGCTTCTACCTCACCGGCATGTCGCGCAGCCTCACCCACGAGCTGATCCGCCACCGGCACTTCTCCTACTCCCAGCTCTCGCAGCGCTACGTGCCCGAGCGGGACGCGGCGATGGTGGAGCCCGAGGTCATCGCCTCCGACCCCGAGCTGCACGAGCTCTTCGCCGAGGCGAGCGCCGCGGCGCTGGCCTCCTACGAGAAGCTGCTCGCGGGGCTCGAGGAGCGCTTCGCCGACGAGCCCGACCGCACCCTGCGCCGCAAGCAGGCCCGCCAGGCCGCCCGCGCCGTGCTCCCCAACGCGACCGAGACCCGCATCGTCGTCACCGGCAACTACCGGGCCTGGCGGCACTTCATCGCGATGCGCGCCACCGAGCACGCCGACGTCGAGATCCGGGACCTCGCGGTCGCGTGCCTCGAGGTCCTGCAGGCCGAGGTGCCCAACGTGTTCGCCGACTTCACGATCAGCGCGCTGGCGAACGGGTCCCGGGTCGCGTCCAGCCCGTTCATCGCCGAGGGGTGATCCACCGCGGGACGGGGTAGCAGGTCACCATGAGTGCTCCCCGGTCCGCCGGCGCCGTGGCCGCCGCCGAGCGCAACGCCCTCGCCGACCTCTTCCTCGAGCGCGGGCCGGACTCGCCCACCCTGGCCGGGGAGTGGACGACGAACGACCTGCTCGCCCACCTCGTCATCCGGGAGCGGCGGCCCGACGCCGCGCCCGGGATCCTGATCCCGCCGCTGTCGTTCTGGACCCAGCGCGTCCAGTCGCAGGCCGCGCAGCGGGACTTCGGCGCCAACGTCGCGCTGATCCGCAGCGGCCCGCCGTCGTGGAGCCCCCTCGCGCTGCCCGTCCTCGCCGGCGTGGACGTCCAGGAGTACTTCATCCACTCCGAGGACGTGCGGCGCGCCGTCGAGGGCTGGGCGCCGCGGCCCGCGGAGCCGGCCCGCGACGGGATCCTCTGGCGCCAGCTCGGCCTGCTCGCCAAGCTGGCCTACCGCGCCAGCCCGGTCGGCGTCACGCTGCGGGCCCCGGACGGCCGGGAGCACGCGGCGAAGAGCGGCCCGCGCCCGGTGACGATCACCGGGGAGCCGGGGGAGCTGGTGATCTACACCAGTGGACGCGAGCAGGCCGTGGTGTCCTTCGACGGCGAGCCCGCCGACGTCGCGACCGTGAAGGGCCTCGACCGCGGGCTGTAGGGCCGGACAACCCCTCGCGTACCACCGGCCCCAGGGGCGGGCGGTAGGGTGGGCCCGGCATGAGCACGTCCGTCGACAGCGCCGACCAGGCCACCACAGGTGTCCCCGTGGTCGCCGACCGGCGCTCCGGGCCTCGTGCCACCCCGACATTCCCGCGGCCCGCGACGGGCCGCACCCGAGGGCGTACGTCCCCGCGACCCGGCGTCGTCCCGACGCCCGCCGGGCGGCGCCCCCTGACCAGGAGGAACGACATCCACAGCACGAACCCCACCGGGGTGACCCGGTGAGTCGATCGACCGCACAACGCCGCCGGGGCAACGGCGGCCCAGGGTGGCCAGGGCGGCCAGGACCGCCAGCCCGGACCCCCCAGGACCCAGGACGCCGGACACGCCGACCACGACTGCGGGGGCACCGGCACGCCCACCCAGTCGGTGCCGCGGACCTCGGGCGCCGTCGCCGACGTCCCGCCGAAGCCGCTCGCGGACGGTGCCCTGCGCGTCGTCGCGCTCGGCGGCGTCGGCGAGATCGGCCGCAACATGACCGTGCTCGAGTACGGCGGCCGGCTGCTCGTCGTCGACTGCGGCGTGCTCTTCCCCAGCGAGGACTCGCCCGGCGTCGACCTCATCCTCCCGGACTTCCGGGCCATCGAGGACCGCCTCGACGACATCGACGCCCTGGTGCTCACCCACGGGCACGAGGACCACATCGGTGCCGTGCCGTTCCTGCTGCGCCAGAAGCCGGACCTGCTCGTCGTCGGGTCGCGCTTCACGCTCGCGCTGGTCGAGGCCAAGTGCAAGGAGCACCGCCTCACCCCGCACCTGCTCGAGGTCCGCGAGGGGCAGCGCAACCACCTCGGGACGTTCGACTGCGAGTTCTTCGCGGTCAACCACTCGATCCCCGACGCGCTCGCCGTCGCCGTCCGGACCCCCGGCGGCACGGTCCTGCACACCGGGGACATCAAGCTCGACCAGCTGCCGCTCGACGGGCGCCTCACCGACCTGGCCGGGTTCTCCCGGCTCGGCGACGAGGGCGTCGACCTGCTGCTGATCGACTCGACGAACGCCGAGGTCCCCGGCTTCGTGACCCCGGAGCGCGACATCGCGCCGGTCATCGACGACGTGTTCCGCAAGGCCCCCAGCCGGCTCATCGTCGCCTGCTTCGCGAGCCACGTGCACCGCGTCCAACAGGTGCTCACCGCCGCCGCGAAGCACGGGCGCAAGGTCTGCTTCACCGGTCGCTCGATGGTGCGCAACATGGGCATCGCCGCCGACCTCGGGCTGCTCGACATCCCCGAGGGGCTGCTCGTCGACCTCGACGACGCCCTGGCGATGCCCGAGCGCGACGTCGTCCTCGTGTCCACCGGCAGCCAGGGCGAGCCGCTCTCGGCGCTCGGGCGCATGGCGCGCGGCGACCACCGCCAGATCACGATCACCCCGGGCGACACCGTGGTGCTGCTCTCCAGCCTCATCCCGGGCAACGAGACCGCGGTGTTCGCGGTGATCAACGGGCTGACGCGCCTCGGCGCCGAGGTGGTCCACTCCGGCGTCGCCAAGGTGCACGTCTCCGGCCACGCGAGCGCGGGGGAGCTGCTGTTCCTCTACAACGCGCTGCGCCCGCGCAACGTCATGCCGGTGCACGGCGAGTGGCGCCACCTGCGGGCCAACGCCGAGATCGCGCGGCGGGTCGGCGTGCCGGCCGAGCGGGTGGTCATCGCCGAGGACGGCGTCGTCGTCGACGTGACCGACAAGCGGGCGGCCATCGCCGGGCGCGTCGAGGTCGGGCACGTCTACGTCGACGGCAACCAGGTCGGCGACGTCGGCGAGTCGACGCTCTCGGACCGCCTGGTGCTCGGCGAGGGCGGCTTCATCTCGATCACGGTGGCCGTCGAGGCGGCGACCGGGCGCGCGGTCTCGCCGCCGCGGATATCCGGGCGCGGGTTCTCCGACGACCCGAAGGCGCTCGAGGACGTCGTCGCCCTCGTGGAGATGGAGCTCTCGCGCACCGAGGCCGAGGGGATCACCGACACGCACCGGATCGCGCAGTCGGTGCGCCGCGTCGTCGGGAAGTGGGTCGGCGAGACCTACCGCCGCCGGCCGATGATCGTCCCGACGGTGCTGCCGGTGTAGGGCCGAGGCCCATGTGAACAGATTTCGTCGCTCAGGCGACCACATCTGTTCACATGGCGCGGAGCGCCTTGTCCAGGTACGCCCGGACCGGCGCCCAGAGCTCCGGGAGCGCGAGCTCGACCTGGTTGAGCGTGTACCAGGCGACGTGCAGGCTCACGGCGACCTCGCCGACGGGCGGCGGTTCGACGACGGGCGGGCGGCGACGTAGGTCGTCGCGATCCCGTCGCTGACCAGCCGGCCCAGCTGGCGCCCGGCGCGGATCGCGCACCCGCGTCTCCTCCAGGCAGCCGCGCTCGGCCGTGGCGCCCGGCGACTCGCGGGCCTCGGGCCGCCCGCCCGGGAGCACCGCGGGCGGCGTCTCGCCGGGGCGGTGCAGGAGCAGGAGGCCGGGCGGCGCCGTCACGACGGCCAGCACGAGGTGGTTCTCCCGGCTCATCGTGTCGTCCTATCACGGCTCGTCACCGCCGGGCCGTCGCCCGGGATGATCGACTTCTGAGTCGTGAGGAAAGCGGGCGAGGACCGAACGGTCCGTCACCGGGTTCGCGATCACGGTCGCTCACGCCCGGCGCGAGGAGGTCGACGGCGAGCGCACGCCGGTCGGCCGCGCCCTCGGCGGGCAGGCGCCCGGCGCGGCTCGAGCGTCGCGAGCCCGTGCAGCGTCGCCCAGGCGAGCTCGGCGTACCGGCCGGGGTCGGCGACTCGTCGCCGGCGCGAGCACGTCGCGCAGCACGGCGAACCCCTCGTTCAGCGGCGCCGGGGTGTCGTCGCGGCCGAAGGGCAGCGCGGCGGACTCGAACATCGCCGTGTAGACCGCCGGGTGCGCGGCCGCGAAGTCGAGGTAGGCCGCGATCAGCGCTCCCGGCGCCCCGCCGGGCCCGGCGGCGTCGACCGCCGCCCGCAGCGTCGTCGCCAGCTCCGCGAAGCCCTCCAGCGCGACGCCCGCGACGATCTCGTCCTTGCCGCCGGGGAAGTGGCCGTAGAGCACGGGCTGGCTGTACTCGATCCGCTCGGCCAGGCGCCGCGTCGTCACCGCGTCCCAGCCCTGGTCCTCGGCGAGTTCACGGGCGACGGCGACGATCCGCGGTGCCGCTCGGCGCGCTCCCGGTCCCGACGATCCCGTACGGCCATTCGTGAATCTAGCATTGCTAGCCTAACGAGCACCAACCGCTAGCGTCGGCCGGAGCTAGCAGTGCTAGAACGGAGGCGACATGGACGTACTGGGCGTGGTGACCGTGGTGGCGATCGGGCTGATGGTCGGGGTCGAGTTCGCCGTGGCGGTGTTCGTCAACCCGATCTTCGACCGGCTGCCCGGGAGGCCGGGCTGGCGGCCCGCAGCGACGGCGCGCGGGTCCTCGGGCGGGTCATGCCCTTCTGGTACTCGGGCGCGATCGTCCTCGCCGCGGTCTGGGCGGTCCTCGCGTGGGGCGGGCGGCGGTGGTCCCCGTCGTCGTCGCGGCGGCGCTGCTGGTCGCGGCCGTCGTCTGTCGATCACGCTGCTCGTGCCGATCAACGACCGCGTGAAGACGTGGAGCGCCGGCGACGCCCCCGCCGACTGGCGCGCCCAGGTGGGGCGCTGGGACCGGCTGCACCACGCCCGCGTCGCGCTGCTCGTGGTCGCGTTCGCGCTCGTGGCGGTCGGCCTGCTCGGCGTCTGAGGGTGCCGGAGACACTGTGCGGGTGCGCGCCGCGACGCTGATCTCCCGGGTGTTCACCCCGACGCTGCTGCTCGCGGTGCTCTACCCCGTGGTGGGCGCGCTGGCGGACGGGTGGCCCGGGGTGGCGTGGTCGCTGCTGGGCATCGTGTTCACCGTGGCGATCCCGGCGGCCATCGTCGACGTCGGGGTCCGGCGCGGCCGCTACACCGACCACCACCTCTCCCGGCGCGAGCAGCGGGCGGTGCCGCTGGGACTGTCCGCGGCGTCGGTGCTGGCCGGGGTGGCCGTGCTGGCGCTCGCGGGAGCGCCGCGCGCGATCGTCGCGCTGCAGGTGGCGGTCCTCGTGACCGTGGTCGTGGTGACGGCGCTGACGCTGCTGTGGAAGGTCAGCCTCCACGTCGCGGTGGTCGGCGCGGCGGCCTGCGTGCTGACCCTGCTGGGCGGCGGTGGTGGGCGCTGTCGTGGCTCGCGGTCCCGGTGGTGGGCTGGGCGCGGCTGCGGCTGCGGGCGCACACGCTCGCCCAGGTGGTCGTCGGGTGCGTGCTCGGGGCGGGCGTGACGGGGGCCGTGCTCGTGATCGCGGGCGTAGGTTCCGTGCCGTGAGCAGCGCGACCTCCTGGGACCCCGACCTCTACCTCGAGTTCGACGACCTCCGCGCGCGGCCCTTCGCCGACCTGCTCGCCCGGGTGGGGGCGCGCGACCCGCGCCACGTCGTCGACGCCGGGTGCGGGCCGGGACACCTGACGACGGCGCTCTCCCGGCGGTGGCCGGACGCGCGGGTGAGCGCCTTCGACTCCTCGCCGGACATGGTGGCCGCCGCCCGGGCCCGCGGGGTGGACGCCGCGCAGGCCGACGTGCGCACGTGGACGCCGGCGGAGGACGTCGACGTCGTCGTCACCAACGCCGTCCTGCAGTGGGTCCCCACCCACCGCGAGCTGCTGCGGCAGTGGGCCCGCGCGCTCCCGGACGGGGGGTGGCTCGCGATGCAGGTCCCCGGCAACTTCACCGCGCCCTCCCACGTGCTCGCCCGGGAGGTCGCCGACCGCTTCGGGGTCCCGCTGCGCGACGCGGCGACGGTGGCCGAGCCCGCCGACTACGCCGACGACCTCACCGGCGCGGGGGCGGCCGCCGTCGACGTCTGGGAGACCACGTACCTGCAGCGCCTCACCGGCGAGGACCCGGTGCTGCACTGGATCTCCGGGACCGCGCTGCGCCCGGTGCGCGACGCGCTCGACGACGCGACCTACGCGGCCTACACCGCCGAGCTCGCGCCGCGGCTGCGCGAGGCCTACCCGCCGGGCCCCGACGGCGCGCACGTGGTTCCCGTTCCGCCGGATCTTCGTCGTCGCGAGGTGCGCTCCGCGCCCGTGAGCACTAATGCGGTCATAGCCGCACTTAGTGCTCACGAGCCGGAGGCACCTACGCCAGCAGCCCCGCCGCACTCCCGCTGCGGACCATGTCCGCCTCGGCCGGGTCCAGCCCGGCGGCGGCCAGGCGCTCGAGCGGGTCGGTGACGCCCATGTCGAAGGGGTAGTCGGTCCCCAGCACGACCCGGTCGGCGCCCGCGACCGCGACGAGGTGGCGCAGCGCCTCCGGGGTGTACACGAGCGCGTCGAACCAGAGGCGGCGCAGCGCCCGGCTCGGCGGCGCCGGCGCGGCGCGGTCCCCGGGGCGGGCGTGCCAGGCGTGGTCCTGGCGGGCGGTGCCGTAGGGGAAGAAGCCGCCGCCGTGCGCCGCGAGGACGCGGACGCCCGGGGCCGCGTCGAGCACCCCGCCGTGGACCAGCCGGGACAGCGCGACGGTGGTCTCCACCGGGTTGCCGACGGTGTTCGACAGGTAGCCGACGTCGAGCCGCTCGCCCAGCGTGCAGCCCCACGGGTGGACGAACACGATCGCCTCGAGCTCCGACGCGGCCGCCCAGAACCCGGCGAGGGCGGGGTCGTCGAGCTCGCGCCGCGCCCCCTCGGGTCCGGCGACGAACGTGGAGATCTCGACGCCGCGCAGCCCGTCCGCGACGGCCGCCCGGAGGGTCTCGACGGCGAGGTCGGGGTGCTGCAGCGGCGCGGTGCCCAGACCGACGAGCCGGTCCGGGGCCTGCGCGCAGTGCTCGACGACCCCGCCGTTGACCGCCTCCGCGTAGCGGCGGGCGAGGTCGCGGTCGGCCCACGGGTGGTGGATCGGCATCGGGCTGACCAGCTGGACCTCGACGCCGGCGGCGTCCATGGCGGCGAGCCGGTGCTCCACCGAGGTCAGCGCGGGCCCGAGGGCCGCGATCTGCTCGCGGTTGAGCGCGGCGCTGGCCGGGCCGGCGGCGCGGGCCTCCTGCGCGCGGGCGACGCCCAGCTCCGGCGCGTCGGCGACGAGGGCCTCGGCGGCGCCGACGAGCAGGTGGGCGTGGGTGTCGACGACGGGGCTCACGGGCTCACCCGATCGGCCGGGCGCCGGCGCGGACGCGGTCGGGCCGCCCCGAGGGGCTCCGGCGCGACCCCGGGCACGACGCGGGTGGACAGGGTGCCGATGCCCTCGACGGTGAGCGTCACGACGTCGCCGGCCGCCAGCGGGGGCAGCTCCTCCTGCGACGCCCCCCGGCCCCAGAGCTCGCCCAGGCAGCCGCCGTTGCCGCAGGTCCCCGAGCCCAGCACGTCCCCGGGTCGGACCTCGGTGCCCCGCGAGGCGTACGCGACGAGCTCGCCGAACGGCCAGCCCATGTTGGAGAGCAGGTCGGAGCCGACGACGAGGCCGTTGACCTCGGCGGTCAGGGCCAGGTCGAGGAACCCGTCGTCGTCCGCCGTGAACTCGTCGGCCGTGACCAGCCACGGGCCCAGCGTCGTCGCGGTGTCCTTGCCCTTCGCCGGCCCGAGGCCCACCTGCATCTCGCGGGACTGCAGGTCGCGCGCCGACCAGTCGTTGAGGATCGTGTAGCCCGCGATCGCGGCGGCCCCGTCGGGCGCGCCCAGGTCGGAGCCCGTCCGGCCGATCACCGCGGCCACCTCGAGCTCGAAGTCGAGCACCGAGCTGCCCGGCGGGACCGGCACGTCGTCCTCGGGTCCGCGCGTGGCGTAGGGGTTGGAGAAGTAGAACGCCGGCGCCTCGTACCAGGCGTCGGGCAGGCCCGCCAGCTGCCGCATCCCCTCGACGTGCTCCTCGAAGGTCACGAAGTCGCGCACCGTGGGCGGCTCCAGCGGCGCGAGCAGCCGCACCGACGCCAGCGCCGTCGCCGGGCGGCGCAGCGCGTCCGCGCCCGCGTCGAGCAGCGTCCCGGCCCGCAGCAGGTCCAGCACCGTCACGCCCGCGTCGAGCAGGTGCACCCGGAGCTCGTCGTCGGGACCCCCGACGACGACCCCGACCCGCACCGCCCCCTCGTCCAGGACGGTCGCGATCCGCATCAGACCGGGGGCGCGACGAAGACGCCGCGGTCGGGGTCGTTGAACGAGCGCTTGGCCACGAACTCGCTCATCGGGTTCGCGGTGCCCCACTGGTCGGAGACCATCGGGTCGGTGAAGTCGTGCAGGCTCGGGTGCCAGGTGTCCTCGTCGAGGCACTCCAGCTCGGTCGTGTACTCGATGGTGTTCCCCTGCGGGTCGAGGAAGTAGGAGAACGTGTTGTTCCCGGCCAGGTGCCGCCCGGGTCCCCAGACCTTCTCGACGCCGGCCCGGAGCAGCCGACCGGTGCCGCGCATGTACTCGTCGATGCCGCGCAGCTCGAACGACGCGTGGTGCAGCGACACGTGCGGGCACCGCGCGATGGCCAGCGAGTGGTGCTGGGGGTTGCAGCGCAGGAAGTACATCATCTCGCCCATGTGCGGGCTGAAGAGCGTGTCCGAGAGCCTGAAGTCGAGGTGACGGTCGTACCAGGCGACGAGCGCCTCGGGCGCCGGCGAGTTGATCACCACGTGGGAGAGCTTGACCGGGACCGACTCGCCCTCCTCCACCTTGCGGTGGGCGCGCAGCGCGACGTCGGAGGAGACCTCGATCGTGCGGCCCTCGAGGTCGAAGAAGCGGAAGCCGTAGCCGCCGCCGGGGGTCTGCAGCTTGTCCGGCGTGCTGACGAGCGTCACGCCCTCGCGGCCCAGCTTCTCGGCGAGCGCGTCGACGTCCGCGGCGGAGGCGGCGCCGAACGCGATGAGGTCGACCCGCTTCTCGGCGTCCGCGCGCAGCCGCACCTGGTACTGCTCGGGCGAGCCCTCGGCGGCGAGGAACGCGATCCCGGTGTCGGTCGTCTCGGGGGAGAGCTTCCACAGGTCGGTGTAGAACTCGAGCTGGCGGTCGAAGTCGGGCACGCCCAGGTCGACGTGGCGCAGGTGGGTGATCAGGCGGTCCATCGTCGTCTCTCCCTGGCTCAGGGGCGCTGCGAGAGCAGCGCGGAGGTCCGGGCCATGAGGCCCGGGACGTCGGCGGTGCCGCCGGCCTGCGGCGGGGGCTCGTGGCTGAGCATCCAGCGCGCGAGCTGGACGGAGTTCCCGACGACGGTGGCCGCGCGCGGCCGCCGTCGGGCGGTGTAGGCCCCGAGCGAGGCCTCGACGTCGGTCCCGGCGAGGAGCTCCTCGACGAGCACGGTGGCGTCCTCGAGGGCCTGCGCGGCGCCCTGGGCGAGGGTCGGGGGGCAGGAGTGCGCGGCGTC
Organism: uncultured Actinomycetota bacterium; assembly: GCA_963716955.1. Taxonomy (GTDB): domain Bacteria; phylum Actinomycetota; class Actinomycetes; order Mycobacteriales; family Pseudonocardiaceae; genus Actinomycetospora. The sequence continues at coordinate 61,395 of CAVQUY010000008.1, read as the reverse complement.
GCCGGCGAGCACCACCCGGCCGCGGTGCCACGGCTCGTCGACGACGTGGTGGGTGAACCACGTGTAGTTCACCCGCGACGCGTCGGTCATCCGGTCGCGGATCTCGGTCCACGGGCCGCCGTACTGCCCGGCGAGCTCCCGCATCGTCGCGAGCCGCTCCTCGGGCGTCGAGGCCGGTCCGGTCGGCGGCGTCCTCGACGAGGTAGGCGTAGATCGAGTCGTCGCCGGTGGGGCAGTACCCGGCGATGTAGGCGGCGCCGCCGTAGGTGAGGTCGGTGCGGGTGATGCTCGCCGGCCGCGTCGTGAAGACCCGCCAGATGCCCATGCCGATCGGCTCGGGCCGCGTCGGGATCCCGATCGCGCACCGGACGGCGGAGTTGAGGCCGTCGGCGCCGACGACGACGTCGTAGGTCTGGCTCGTGCCGTCGGAGAGGGTCACGTGGCCCTCGGTCGTGACGGACTCGAGGCGCGTGGACATGCGGACCTTCGCGCCGACGGCCGCCGCCCGCTCGATGAGCAGCCGCGCCATCACCGCGCGGGGCATCCCGACGGTCGCCGGGAGGTCGTCGCCGCCGGTCTTCGCGTCGGGGAACTCGGCGATCACGGTGCCGTCGGGGGTGCGCAGGCCGAGGACGTCGAAGGCGTAGCCGTGGGCCATCACGTCGTCGAGCACGCCGAGGTCACGAGAACACCCGCAGCGCGTTGCCCTGCAGCGTGATGCCGGAGCCGGAGGTGGCGACGTCGGGCGAGGCCTCGACGAGGTCGACGGCGACGCCGGCCCGGGCCAGGAGGATCGCGGTGGCGGCGCCGGCCGCCCCGCCGCCGACGACGAGGGCGTTCTGGATCCATCACTTCACCGCGATCGGGTTGACGGGGGAGCCGACCGCGCCGGTGATCCGGAGCGGGGCGGCGGTCAGGAAGAACTCGTAGGTGCCGTCGGCGGCGCAGTCGTCGGCCAGGCCGTCGAGGTCCCACATCTCGCCGAGGAAGAGCCCGAGGTGCGGGATGGCGACCTGGTGCAGGGGCTGGAAGGCGTTCTCGAACTCGTTCGGCCGGACCTCCACCCCCCAGGTGTCGGTGGCGATCGCGGCGATCCCGGTGTCGTGCAGCCAGTCCAGGGCGGTGAACGAGAGCCCCGGGGCCGGCCCGCCCGCGTAGCCGCCCCAGCCCTCGCGGCGGGTGCGGGCGTACTGGCCGGTGCGCACGCAGACGATGTCGCCCTCGCGGACCTCGACGCCCTGCTCCGCCGCGATCGCGTCGAGCTCGGCCGCGGTGATCGGGTGGGAGTCGGGCAGCTCGCCCTGCGCCGTCTCCGAGCGCGCGGCCGGCGTCGAGGAGCACGCCCACGCCCGGCGAGGTGGGCGGCGGCGGTCTCGATGCCGGTCACCGCGTCCCCGGCGCTGGTGACGACGTCGGCGGCCGCGCGGCCGTTCCACGCCCGGCCGTGGTCGAAGATGTGCCCGAGCCCGTCCCACTGGGTGGAGCACTGCAGCGGCATGGCGATGACGTCGTCCGCGCCGCCCGAGGCCGTGCGGGAAGTGGCCGTCGAGCGCCTCGCGGCCGGTGTCGAGCATGGTGTGCACCGGGTTCGTCCGGCGCCGCCAGCCCGACTGCGGGCCGTCCATGTCGAACGACTGCGACAGCGAGAACGCCACCCCGCGCCGGACGCAGGCCGCGCCCTCGACGCGCTTGGCGGGGGTGAGCAGGTTCAGCGTGCCCAGGACGTCGTCGGTGCCCCAGCGGCCCCAGTTGGAGACGCGGACGGCGACGGCGGCGATGGCCTCCTCGGCCTTGGCCGGGTCGTGCCCGGCGGCGACGATCGCGCGCGTGTCGGTCACGGGGCCACCACCGTCGTGCGCTGGGTGCCGAAGGAGCCGGACGCGCCGGTGATCGAGCCGGTCATGACGTCCCCGTCGCGCAGCAGCCGGCCGAGGGCCATCCCGTTGCCGGCGGGGCTGCCGGTGAGCACCAGGTCGCCCGGGCGCAGCGTCGTGACCTCCGAGGCGGCGGCGACGAGGGCCGCGACGTCGAAGAGCATGTCCTTGGTGGTCTCGTCCTGCATCACCTGGCCGTTGAGCTCGAGGCGGATGCGCAGGTCGCCGGGGTCGACGTCGCGGGCCGGGACCAGCCACGGGCCGAGCGGGGTGAAGCCGGGGCCGTTCTTCGCGCGGAACCAGTCGGTGCCGATCTCGGGCATGTCGCGGCGGAAGACGTGGTCGCGGGCGGTGAGGTCGTTGGCGACGGTGTACGCGGCGACGTGGTCGAGCGCCCGGGCGCGGTCCACCCGGAACGCCTCGCGGCCGATCACCGCGGCGAGCTCGAGCTCCCAGTCGAACTTCTCGGTCCACGCCGGGATCACGACGTCGTCGAGCGGGCCGGTCACCGCCGACGGCAGCCCGATGAACAGGTAGGGCGTCCCCTCGGCGGCGCGGCGGTCCATCATCGCCGCGATCTCGGCGCGCAGCTCGGCGTCGGGCCGGGTGCCGCGCTCGGCGTGGTGCGCCGCGGCGAGGTCGATGACGTGGGTGCGGTAGTTCGCGCCCGACTGCAGGATCTGCCCGGGCGCGAGCGGGGCGTGGACGTGCAGGCCGTCGAGCGGCTCGCCCGCCCCGGCCCGCGCGCCGTCGGCGGCCACCGAGTCCAGCAGCGGCAGCACCCGGTCCCAGTCGGCGAGCAGCGACGTCGTCGTGACCGGGTCGGACAGGCCGACCACCGCCCCGTCGAGCTCGACGACGCCCGTCGTCCGTGACGAGCCCGGCGAAGCGCCGCCCGTCCCCGGGGCGCGAGAACGTCCCTACCCTGATCATCTGGTGTCCTCCGCGGCGTCGATGGCGTCGGCACCGACGATGCGGCCCGCGCCGCAGCCGGCGGAAGGCCGAACCGCTGATGCCCGGCATCGACCGGGTGGATGGCGGCGTTGATGGATGCCCCACGGCGGGGTAGGGATGACCGGTGACCGCCTCCGTGGGCCCCGACGTCGTGGCCGGGACCGCCTCCCCGGCCTTCCCGGGGCGGCTGGCGAACCTGGACCTGAACCTGCTCCTGTCGCTGCGCGCGCTCCTCGCCGAGCGCAACGTGACGCGGGCGGCGGCGGCCCTCGGTCTCTCGCAGCCGGCGGTCAGCGCGGCGCTCGCCCGGCTGCGGCGCCACTTCGGTGACGAGCTGCTGGTGCGGGTCGGCAACCGCTACGAGCTGACCCCGCTCGCGGTGCGCCTCGTCGACCGGGCCGAGAGCGCGGTCGCCGGGATCGAGCGGGTCTTCTCGGTGGCCCCGGACTTCGACCCGGCGGCCACCACGCGCGAGTTCACCCTGCTCGTCTCCGACTACGCCACGAGCGTGTTCGGCCCGCCGCTGGCGGCCGCGTTCACCCGGCAGGCCCCGCACGCCCGGCTGCGGCTCGTCCCGCACCGCCCCGAGGACATCGCGGGGGTGACCGAGCGGCTGCGCACGGTCGACGGGCTCCTGCTGCCGCACGGCTTCGTCGACGACATGCCCTACCTCGACCTCTACGCACGACACCTGGGTGGTGATCGTCGCGGCGGGCAACGAGCGGGTGGGGGAGCAGGTCACCCTCGACGACCTGCGGGAGCTCCCGTGGATCACCGTCTACCACCGCCCCACGGCGTTCACCCCGGCCGCGCAGCAGCTGCGGGTCGGCGGGGTCGAACCGCTCGCGCAGGTGATCGTCGAGTCGTTCCTGCCCATCCCCGACCTCGTGGCCGGCACCGACCGCGTGGCGCTGCTGCAGGGCCGGCTCGCCGCGCGCCTGCGTCCCGACGACGGGCTGCGGGTGCTGGCGTGCCCGTTCGCGGCCGCGCCGCTGGTCGAGGCGATGTGGTGGCACCCGATGTACGACTCCGACCCCGCCCACCGCTGGCTGCGGGGGCTGCTCGCCGAGGTCGGCTCGTCGTTGCCGTCCTGATCCCCGTCGTGTCACCTGTGTCGCTGACCGGGGGAGACGCGCGTGTGGCTCCCGGGACGGATGGGGCGGCGCGGCTACCGTGTCCGCCATGGCCCGTACCGACACCACGGCGCGCACGTCGCGCAGCCGGCCCCTCACGGGGGGCCGCACGCCCGCGCGCACCACGGAGTCGGCGCAGCCCGCGCCCCGGGGCCGGTCGGGGTCGGGATCCGGTCGCCGCGCCCCCGCGAAGGGCGGCGGGCGCCGCGCCCCCGCGCGCCGGCCGGCGCCGCGCCGCGGGCCGGGCCCGCTGGTCCGCGGACTGAAGGGCACCTGGACGCTGGCCGCGCGCGGCCTCGGGTCGGTGGCCCGCACCATCGGGCGGGGCCGGGAGATCGACGCGGCCCACCGCCGCGACGGGATCGCCCTCGGGCTCGTCGTCCTCGCGCTGGTCACCGCCGCGGGCCTGTGGCTCGGGGCCGGCGGGCCGGTCGGCACGGGCATCCAGATCGCGTTCCGGACGGTGCTCGGGTCGGTCGCCCTCGGGCTCCCGGTGATCCTGCTGGCGATCGCCGTGGTGCTGATGCGCACCGACCCGGACCCGGAGACCCGGCCCCGCAGCGTCGTCGGCGCCCTGCTGCTCGGCCTCGGCGTGCTGGGCGTCTGGCACCTCTCGGTCGGGGCGCCGGGCTGCTCGCCGGACGGCAGGCCGGCGGCGGGGTGATCGGCGCCTGGGTCGCCGATCCCCTCACCGCCGGCGTGACCGTCTGGCTCGCGATGCCGGTCCTCGTGCTCGTCGCCGCGTTCGGGCTGCTCGTCCTCACCGGCACCCCGGTGCGCGACGTCCCGCGGCGGGTGCGCTGCCTGATCACCGGGGAGCCGTTCGACGACGAGTACGACGACGAGTGGGGCGGGGTCTCCGACGTCGACGCCGCGGCGGGCGAGGCCGCCACCGCCGCCGACGACCCGGACGCCGAGACCACCGCGATCCGCCGCCCGCGCCGCAAGCGCGTCGGGGCCGCCGACGATCCGACGACCGGCGAGCCCGACGCCGACGCGGCCGCGCACCCGGCCCGGCACCGCGACGCCGGCGGCGCGCTGATCGTGGGCGACGAGCCCGAGGCGGCCGCGGCACCCGTCGTGCCGCCCGCCGAGGAGCCCGCGCCCGCCGCCCCGGCCCGCAGCCGGAAGAAGGTCCCGGCCGCGGAGATCCCCGAGACCCCGCCGGCCGTCGACGTCCCCGACTCCGAGACCGACCCGCACGCCGCGACCAGCTTCAGCTCGCACCGCGAGGTCGCCGACCCCGAGGCCGACTACCACCTGCCCCCGCCCGACCTGCTGATCGCCGGCGACCCGCCGAAGGCCCGCTCCGCCGCGAACGACGCCATGATCGACGCGATCACCGGCGTGCTGGAGCAGTTCAAGATCGACGCGCAGGTCACCGGCTTCGTCCGCGGCCCGACGGTCACCCGCTACGAGGTCGAGCTCGGCCACGGGGTGAAGGTCGAGAAGATCACCGCGCTGCACCGCAACCTGTCCTACGCCGCGGCCACCGACAACGTCCGCCTGCTCGCGCCGATCCCGGGCAAGTCGGCGGTCGGCATCGAGGTGCCGAACACCGACCGCGAGATGGTCCGGCTGGCGGACGTGCTGACGAGCTCGACGGCGCGCCGCGAGACCCACCCCATGGTCATCGGCCTCGGCAAGGACATCGAGGGCCAGATGGTCACGGCCAACCTCGCGAAGATGCCGCACCTGCTGGTGGCCGGCTCCACCGGCTCCGGCAAGTCGAGCTTCGTCAACTCGATGCTCGTCTCGCTGCTCGCGCGGGCCACGCCGGACGAGGTCCGGATGATCCTCATCGACCCGAAGATGGTCGAGCTGACGCCCTACGAGGGCATCCCGCACCTGATCACGCCGATCATCACCTCGCCGAAGAAGGCCGCGACCGCGCTGGCGTGGCTCGTCGAGGAGATGGAGCAGCGCTACGCGGACATGCAGGCCAACCGGGTGCGCCACATCGACGTGTTCAACGAGAACGTGCGCTCGGGGAAGATCACCGCGCCGCCCGGGTCGGAGCGCGTCTACCGGCCCTACCCGTACATCATGGCGATCGTCGACGAGCTCGCCGACCTCATGATGACCGCCCCGCGCGACGTCGAGGACGCGATCGTCCGGATCACCCAGAAGGCCCGCGCGGCCGGCATCCACCTGGTGCTCGCCACCCAGCGGCCCTCGGTCGACGTCGTCACCGGCCTGATCAAGACCAACGTGCCGTCGCGGCTGGCGTTCGCCACGAGCTCGCTGACCGACAGCCGCGTCATCCTCGACCAGCCGGGCGCCGAGAAGCTGATCGGCATGGGCGACGCGCTCTTCCTCCCGATGGGCGCGGGCAAGACGAACCGGCTGCAGGGCGCCTTCGTCGGCGACGACGAGATCTCGGCGATGGTCGAGTTCTGCAAGGCCCAGGCCGAGCCGGACTACGACGAGACGGTCACCACCGAGGCCGCCGCGGAGAAGAAGGAGATCGACCCCGACATCGGGGACGACCTCGAGGTCCTGTGCCAGGCGGCCGAGCTGATCGTGACCAGCCAGTTCGGGTCCACCTCGATGCTGCAGCGCAAGCTGCGCGTCGGCTTCGCGAAGGCCGGGCGGCTCATGGACCTGCTCGAGACCCGCGGCGTCGTCGGACCGAGCGAGGGCTCCAAGGCCCGCGACGTGCTGTTCAAGCCCGACGAGCTGGGCGACCTCATGGCGTCCCTGCGCGGCGAGCCGGCCCCGGGCCGGCGCGCCGACGACGCCGTCGGTGGGTTCGACGGGGCCGAGCCCACCGACGACGTCGGGTCCGAGGAACCCGCCTGATCGGGTCCGCGTGTCCCTGCAGCGGGCGCGGAGGCGTCTGAGAGGCTGCGCCGCACATCCCAGTCGGGGGAGGCGGACATGGTCGAGCACGGGTCCAGTGCGGTGATCGGGGCGACGCACGGCGCCGCCCGGTCCCGGGTCGACGTCGCCGACGTCGTCCTCGTCGGTGCGGTGGCCCGCGACGCGGTCGCGCCGCCCGAGGACGTCGAGCCGGCCACGTCGGACCCGGCCGACCCCGCCGTCGCCGCGGCCGTCGCGCGGGAACGCGGGCGGATCGTCACCGACCTGCGCGCGGGCGTCGTCGACACGCTGCACCGGCTGCTCGACATCCCGGCCGACGCCGAGGACCGCGAGAGCGCCGCCGGCTCCGCCCGGCACGCCGCGACCGCGCTCGACGCCGTGCACCGCGCCGCCGCCCTCGGCGGCCTGCCCGTCCCGACCGCCCCGTCCCGCCCGGCGCGGGGCCACGCCCTGCGCCCGGCGGCCCTCGTCGTCGGCACCGTCCTGGGTGCCGTGGCGGTCTCGCTGACCGCGCTCGTCGTCGTGCTGCTGCCCGCGAGCGTGGCGGCCGGGCCGCTGCTCGTCGTGGCGCTCGCGGTGGCCGTCGCCCTGGTCGGGCGCCACGCCCCGGCCGGGGCCGGGGGCGTCGTGCTCGCGGCGGTGCTCGCCGTGCTGGCCGTCGCGGCGCCGTTCGCGACGACGACCGCCCCGACCACCGCCGCCGTCGCCGGCGGACTCGGCCTGCCCGTCGAGGCCGCCCCGGAACCGGGGGAGTGCCTGCTGCTGGGGGTGGTCCTCGCGGCCGCCTTCGCGGTCGGCCTGCACCGGCGCCGCCGGGCGATCGCCACCGGCCGCGGGACCCTGCTGCACGCCTTCGACGAGCACGCCCGCTCCGACGTCGACGGCCGGCTCGGCCTGCCGGCGTCGGTCCACCGCACCCTCACCCTGGAGCTGCGGGTGCTCGCCGGGCTCGAGGCCGGCGAGCCGCGGCGCCGCCGGATCGCGCGGCACCGGGTGGCGACGATCCTGCCCACCCTCGCCGCGGTGGACGCCGAGCCGGGACGCCCGGTCGGCGAGAGCGAGGCCGTCCTCGACGAGGGCCGCGTCGCCGTGCTCGTCGCCTCGGCGCGGCACGCCGCGGCGCTGGGCGGTCAGCCCGCGGTCCGGCACGCCGGGCGCCCGCCGTCGGTCGTCGTCCGGGGGGTGCCCGCCACCGGGTCCCCCGAGGTCGGGCAGCTGGCCGCGCGCCTGCTGGCCGAGCTGGTCGCCGAGGTCACGGCCCGCTCGGGCCCGGTGGCCGCGTGCGTGTGCGTCGAGCACCGCGACGACGCCGTCGTGCTCGAGGTCGCCTCCGGGCGCAGCCGCGTGCCGGGCGCGCGCCCCGGCCGGGTACCGGCGGGCCTGGCCGAGCGGGCGGCCCTGCTGGGCGGCACCGTCGAGGTGACCTCGTGCCGCGAGGCCATCTCGGTCCGCGTCGTGCTCCCCGTGGCCGGGGCGCTGCCGGTGGCGGCGGCGGCCTCGGTCGCCGCGTAGGTGCCTCCGGCTCGTGAGCACTTATGCGGCCATAGCCGCGGATTGGTGCTCACGAGCGCGCAGCGCACCTACAGATCCAGCAGCATCCGCGTGTTCCCCAGGGTGTTCGGCTTGACGTAGGCGAGGTCGAGGAACTCCGCGACGCCCTCGTCGGCCGACTGCATCATCTCCAGGTAGACGTCCTCGCTCGACCGGGGAGCCGTCGATCTCCCGGAACCCGTGCCGGACGAAGAAGTCCACCTCGAAGGTCAGCACGAACAGGCTCGCGAGCCCGAGGGCCCGGGCCTGCGCGATCAGCTCCTCCACGAGCACGTGCCCGACGCCGCCGCCCTGGACCGACGGGTGCACCGCGATCGTGCGGACCTCGCCGAGGTTCTCCCAGAGCACGTGCAGCGCCCCGCACCCGACGACCTCCCGGCCCCGGACCGCGACCCGGAACTCCTGCACCGTCTCGTAGAGCGTCACGAGCGGCTTGCGCAGCAGGATGTTGTCCGAGGCGAACCCGTCGACCAGCTCCTTGATGCCGCGCACGTCGGCGGTGCGGGCCCGGCGCAGCAGGATCGGGGCGGCGACGACGCCGGGGCGGATCTCCGGGGACATGGACGGCGAGCCTAGGCGGGCGCGCGCGGTCGGGCCGTCCGCGACCGGTGTCGCTCCACCGACCCGGGAGGCGTCTACCCTGGACGGGTGCCCCAGCGCGAAGAGGAATCCCGCGCGGGCGCGTCCGGGACGGCACACGCGGAGCTCGACCAGCCACGCCGCGTCGCGCTGGTGACGCTCGGCTGTGCCCGCAACGACGTCGACTCCGAGGAACTGGCCGGCCGCCTCGCCGCCGAGGGCTGGGAGGTCGCCGGCGGTGACGACGGCAGCGCCGACGTCGTCCTGGTCAACACCTGCACCTTCGTCGAGCAGGCCAAGAAGGACTCCGTCGACGCGGTGCTGGCCGCGGGCGGCCCGGACTCCAAGGTCGTCGCGGTCGGGTGCATGGCCGAGCGGTACGGCGCCGAGCTGGCCGAGGCGCTGCCCGAGGCGTCCGCGGTGCTCGGCTTCGACGCGTACGGGTCGATCTCCGAGCGCCTCGACGACGTCCTCGCGGGGCGCCCGCTCGCGCCCCACCAGCCCACGGACCGACGCACCCTCCTGCCGCTCAGCCCGGTCAAGCGGCCCGAGGCGGTGCGCGAGGGCTCGATCCCCGGTCACGCCTGGCTGCCCGACGTCCCGCGGCAGCGCCTCGACGACGCCCCGGTCGCCCCGCTCAAGCTCGCCTCCGGGTGCGACCGCCGCTGCGCCTTCTGCGCCATCCCCTCGTTCCGGGGCGCGTTCGTGTCGCGCGCGCCGGAGGACGTCGTCGCCGAGGCCGCCTGGCTCGCCGACCACGGCGTCGCCGAGGTCACCCTGGTCAGCGAGAACTCCACCTCCTACGGCAAGGACATCGACGCCCGCGGCGCCGCCGGCGGGGCCCTGGAGCGCCTGCTCGGGCAGCTGGCGGACGTGCCGGGCCTGCGCCGCGTCCGGGTGTCCTACCTGCAGCCCGCCGAGGTCCGCCCGCCGCTGCTGGCCGCGATCGCCCGCACGCCCGGCGTCGCCGACTACTTCGACCTGTCCTTCCAGCACGCCTCCGGGCCGCTGCTGCGCCGGATGCGGCGCTTCGGGTCCCGGACGACGTTCCTGGCGCTGTGCGCGGAGATCCGCGCGCTGGCGCCCGAGGCCGGCATCCGGTCCAACGTCATCGTCGGCTTCCCCGGGGAGACCGAGGACGACCTCGCGGAGCTCGAGGCGTTCCTCTCCGAGGCCGAGCTCGACGCCGTCGGGGTCTTCGGCTACTCCGACGAGGACGGCACCGAGGCCGCCGACCTGCCCGACAAGATCGACCCGACGGAGGTCGCGGCCCGCGTCGAGCGGATCACCTCGCTGGTCGAGGTGGTCAGCGCCGACCGCGCCGCCCGCCGGATCGGCACCGAGGTGGAGGTGCTCGTCGAGCGCCAGGAGCTCTCCGAGGACGCGGCGTCGTCCGACTACGTGGACCTCGCCGACCTCGAGGACCTCGACCTGGCGGAGCTGGGCCTGACCGAGGACGACGTCCCCGCGATGACCGACCTCGAGCGACGACGCCGACGAGGACGCCGACCGAGGTCGACGACGCCGAGCCGGGCGACCTCGTGTGGATCGGCCGCGCCGCCCACCAGGGTCCCGACGTGGACGGTGAGTGCCTGCTGACGGGCGACGGAGCGCTGCTCGGCGGGCTCACCCGCGGGGCGGTGGTCCGGGCCCGGGTCATCGGCTCGGAGGGCGTGGACCTCGTCGTCGAGGCCCTCGAGGTGCTCGCCCCGGGGCCCGGCGCCGGCGCCGCCGCGTCGCCGCGCCCGAGGTCGCCGTGGCCGGCGCGCGATGACGCAGCCGCCGGGATCGCCCGCCCCGTCGTCCGCGGACGGCGGCGCGACCCCCGGCGCCGTCGTGGGCCCGACGGCCGCCCGCGCTCCGGTCCCGCTGGTCAACATCGCGAACGCGCTCACCGTGGCGCGGCTGGTGCTCGTGCCGGTGTTCCTCGCCGCGCTCTTCGCCGGCGGCGGGCACGCGCCGTCCTGGCGCTGGATCGCGTTCGGGGTGTTCGCGGTCGCGTCGCTGACCGACAGCTTCGACGGCGAGTTCGCCCGGCGCTGGGGCCTCGTCACCGACTTCGGCAAGATCGCCGACCCCATCGCCGACAAGGCCCTCGTGGGGGCCGCGCTGATCGGCCTGTCGCTGCTCGGCGAGCTGGCGTGGTGGGTCACGATCGTGATCGCCGTGCGCGAGCTGGGGATCACGGCGATGCGCTTCTGGGTGCTGCGCCACGGGGTGATCCCCGCGAGTCGCGGCGGCAAGCTCAAGACGGCGCTGCAGACCCTCGCGATCGGGCTCGCGATCATGCCGCTGCCCGCGGCCGCGCATCCGCTGGTGGCGACGTTGTTCCTGCTCGCGGTGGTCGTGACGGTGATCTCCGGGCTCGACTACGTCGCCCAGGCGGTGCGCCTGCGCCGGGCCGCCGCGCGCTGAGCACCGCTGTTCGCCGTCGGCGAACCTGCTCGGACCGGCGGGACGCGGGCCGACGGGGCGGCGCGGGAGTCGGTACCGTGGTCGGAACGGTCATCGACGCCGGGCTCCCCGCGGGGCCGCTGCTGGTCCCGCGTCCGGGGTGCGGTGAGGGCGGAGGTGCGACATGGCGCTGTTGTTGCGCGAGGCGATCGGCGGAACGATCCGCCGCGCCCGCACCGAGCGCCGGCGGACCCTGCGGGACGTCTCGCGGGACGCCCGGGTGAGCCTGGGCTACCTGTCGGAGATCGAGCGCGGGCGCAAGGAGCCCTCGAGCGAGCTGCTCGCGGCGATCTGCGACGCGCTGGCGCTCTCGCTGCCCGAGCTGCTCGACGACGTGGCCGACTCGCTGCGTCCCGAGGCCCTGCGTCCCGAGGCGATCGGTGCCGACACGCCCGCGCCGTGCCCCCGCGCGCCTGGCCGGGCACCGGCTCGTCGGCGTCGACCCGGCGCTGCGCTCCGCCGTCGAGGAGGCGTTCGGTGCGGCCGAGACGCCCGCCGACGACGCCGAGGCCGCGCCCGCCGAGGGCGGGGCCGCCGCGAGCGCGACCGGGCCCGCCGCGTCGGCCGAGGTCGTCGACCTGGCCGCGGACCCGGCGCCCGACGTCGTCCCCGACGACGCCCCGGGCACCTTCGGCGACCTCACGGACGAGGCGCCCGAGCCCGCCGGGGAGCTGCGCGTGGTCGAGATCGTGACCCTGGGCCGGGAGCCGGCCGGCGCGGTCCGCTCGGCCGCGTGAGCTCTGGTGACCGCCGCGGTGGCGTCCTGATCGCCGACCGCTCGCCGCTGCTGATCACCGGTCCTCCACGTCCGTGGGGTACCTCGGTGGAACGCGCGGCCGGGAGCTGACACGATGGGTGAGGAGTCCAGGTCAGCGTGGTCGGCCTGTGCAGACGGTGACGAGTTGGGCGGGAGCAGATGGCCAACCCCTTCGTGAAGGCCTGGAAGTACTTCCTGGCGGCGTTCTCCTCGAAGATCGATGAGCACGCGGACCCCAAGGTGCAGATCCAGCAGGCGATCGAGGACGCCCAGCGCCAGCACCAGGCGCTCTCGCAGCAGGCCGCCTCGGTGATCGGCAACCAGCGCCAGCTGGAGATGAAGCTGAACCGCCAGCTCGGCGACATCGAGAAGCTGCAGGCCTCGGCGCGCCAGGCGCTGACGATGGCCGACCAGGCGCGCGCCAAGGGCGACGAGGCGGCGGCGCAGCAGTACGAGCAGTCCGCGCAGGCGTTCGCGACGCAGCTCGTCACGGCCGAGCAGAACGTCGAGGACCTCAAGACGCTGCACGACCAGTCGATCGGCGCCGCCCAGCAGGCCAAGGCGGCGGTCGAGCGCAACGCGATGGTGCTGCAGCAGAAGCTCGCCGAGCGGACCAAGCTGCTCAGCCAGCTGGAGCAGGCGAAGATGCAGGAGCAGGTCTCCGCGTCGCTGCGCTCCATGAGCGAGGTCGCCGCCCCGGGCAACACCCCGTCGCTCGACGAGGTCCGGGACAAGATCGAGAAGCGGTACACCACCGCGCTCGGGCAGGCGGAGCTCGCGCAGAACAGCGTGCAGGGCCGCATGCTCGAGGTGCAGCAGGCCAGCACCGACTTCGCCGGTCAGAGCCGTCTCGAGCAGATCCGGGCGTCGATGAACGGTCCCGGCCAGGTCACCCAGGGCCAGCCGGCTCAGTCGCGGCCCGCCCAGCCCGAGACCCAGCCGGCGCAGCCCGCCCCGGCGCAGGCCCCGACCCAGTACGCCCCGCCGCAGCAGAACTGAGCTCGGCCGGCCAGCACCTGTTCGACCGAAGGGCCCCCTCGCGCGGATGGATCGCGCGAGGGGGCCCTTCGCTCGTCCGGGGGCCGGTCCCGCGTTCCGGCGAGGGGCGCCCCTCGCCCGCTCTATCCGACCGATGGCGCCCCTCGCTCGCCGCGGGGCGGCCCCAGCGTTCCGGCGAGGGGCGCCCCTCGCCGCTCTACCCGACCGAGGGCTCCCCTCGCGCAGATCGGCGCGGGCGGCTCAGCCGTACCGCGACCGCCGACCCGACTGCTGCTGCGGCCGCCGGGCCCCGCGGCGGGGCAGCTCCGGGTGCGGACCGGGCTGGCACGTGGGGCAGAAGTAGGCGATGCGGTCCTCGCGGTCCTTCGAGCCCGGCAGGTCGTCGTCCTGTCCAGCGGTGCGCACCACGTCCCGGCACCGCCGGCACCCTCGGCCGCCGCGCTCGAACACCCAGTGCTGGGCCCCCTCGCCCAGGTCACCCGTCGTCGACTGCTCGGGACGCCAGGCGTTGCGCAGCAGCAGCTTGCGCGACCAGGCGACGGCGTCGTGGACCTGCGCGTCGGAGAGGTCGCCCACCCGCGTCCACGGCGAGACCTTCATCAGGAAGCAGATCTCCGCCTTGTAGAGGTTCCCGACGCCGCACGCGACCCGCTGGTCGAGCAGCGCCGCCCCGAGCTCGCGGTCCGGCTCGGCGCGCATCCGCCGCACCACCTCCGCGGTGCACCCCTCCGGGTCCGCGTCCCACGCGGCGCCGAGCAGGTCGGGGCCGAGGTGGCCGACCCAGCGGTCCTCCTCGGCGGTCGGCAGCAGGTCCAGGTCGTGCAGGCGGAACCCGACGGCGACCCGGTCGGGCACCTCGAGGACCGCCCGGATGTCGTGCTCCCGCCCGCGCCACGGCCGGCCCGGCCGGTAGAGGTGCCACGACCCGTCCATGCGGAAGTGGCTGTGCAGGCTCGTCGCGTCGTCGAAGCGGGTGAACAGGTGCTTGCCGACCGACGCCACCGCGAGCACGGTGCGCCCCGCGAGGTCGTGGTCGATCAGGCGGGGGTGGCGCAGCTCGCCGCGGGTCAGCGTCTTCCCGGACAGCGCGTCGTCGAGGCGCCGGCCGGCGAGGAACACGGTGTCACCCTCGGGCACTGCCGGCTCACCTCCCGTCGCTCCGCTCGCCCCGTCGATGATGCCCGCCCGGGCGCCCCGCGGCTCAGCGGGCCAGGACGAGGTCCCGCGGCGCGGCCCGCTGGGCCAGCGAGACGTGCTCGGCGGTCGGCCCCCCGCCGGGTCCGCTCGCGATGACCAGCACCGTGCCCGGGTCGTCGACGGGGGCGCGGAACGTCCCGTCGGGGTCCACGGGCACCACCGCGAGCTGTCGCCCGTGCAGGTCGACGAGGGTCACGCGGGCCTCGGGGGCGGGCGCGCCGTGGGCCATCCGGACGCGGCCGTGGACCACCGGCCGCGCCGTCGTCGGGGACCGGCTCCGGGTCGTCGGTGCCGGTGTCCACGACCGTCTCGTCGACCGAGCGCGAGCGGGGGAGCACCGGGATCGCCGCCGTCGCCACGAGGGCGACCAGCCCCGCGCCGGCCGCGATGAGCAGCGTCGTGCGCAGGCCGTCCAGCGAGGGCAGCACGGCGTCGCCGACGCGGATCGTCATCACCGACAGCACGACGGCCGCCACCGCGGACGCCGTCGAGGTGCCCACCGAGCGCATCAGGGTGTTCAGGCCGTTGGCGGCCGCGGTCCGGTCGGTCGGGACCGCCCGCATGATCAGGTCGGGCAGCGCGCCGTACGCGAGCGCGACCCCGGCCCCGACCAGCGAGATCACCAGCGCGACGTGCCACGCCTGCGAGAGCAGCATCGTCCCGAGCCCGTAGGCCACGACGATGATCACCAGGCCGGCCTGCAGCGAGGTCCGCGGCCCGTACCGAGCCGACACCCGCGCCGTCACCGGCGACATGAGCATCATGACGACGCCGTTGGGTGCGAGGACGAGGCCCGCCGCCAGCAGCGAGAGCCCCAGGCCGTAGCCCGACGACGTGGGCGCCTGCAGCAGCTGCGGGAACGTCACCATCCCGGTGAACATCGCGACGCCGACCGGGACCGACACCAGGTTCGGGACCAGCACCGCCCGGCGCGCCGAGATCCGCAGGTCGACGACCGGGTCCGTCGTGCGCAGCTCCCACGCGCCCCAGACCAGCAGGACGACGACGGCGCCGACGGCCGCCCCGATGGTCGTCGCGCTGCCCCAGCCCCACTGCCCGCCCTTGGAGATCGCGAGCAGGGCCAGCACGAGGCCGACGGTCAGTCCGGCGGCCCCCACCGCGTCGAACCGCCCGCCCGAGCGCTGCGGCGACTCCGGGATCACGGCGAGGATGACGACGATGCCGGCGACGCCGAGCGCGCCGGCGACCCAGAAGAGCGCGTGCCAGTCCGCCACCTCGACGACGAGCGCGGACAGCGGCAGGCCGAGGCCGCCGCCGATGCCGAGCGTCGCGCTCATCAGCGCGATGCCCGGAGCCGAGGCGCTCCGGGGGCAGGGCGTCGCGCATGAGGCTGATCCCCAGCGGGACCGCGCTGACGGCCACGCCCTGCAGCGAGCGCCCGACGATCACCGGGACCAGCGAGGACGTGAGCGCGCAGATCAGGGCGCCCACGACGAGCAGTGCGAGGGTCGCGAGCAGCACCCTCCGCTTGCCGACCATGTCGCCGAGCCGCCCGGCGATCGGCGTGGCGACCGCGCCGCCGAGCAGGGTCGCGGTGATGACCCACGAGGCGTCGGCGGTCGTCGTGTGCAGCAGTGCGGGCAGCTGGGGGACGATCGGCACCACCAGCGTCATGCACAGCGAGGCGATCAGACCGACCGAGGACAGCACCGCGACGACGAGGGCGGGGCGCGCCGGCCCGTCCCGGTCGACCGCTCGTGTCACCGAACCTCCGCGCCGTCCGTTTCGTGTGCTCGACAACCCGGACGTGACAGTAGGGCGCGCGTCCACCACGGGGACGACAACGTCCGGCTCCTCACAATCCTTCCGCGCCGCGCGCCGTACGCGGCGCTAGCGGGTGGCGAGCACGACGGCGACGAGGCCGACGACGTTCGTGCCGAGGTGGATGCCGATCGAGGCGAAGATGCTGCCCGTGCGGCGGCGCACCACCGACATGACCACGCCGCCGACGGCGGTGACGACCAGGACCGCCAGCACCCCGAGCACCGGGATGCCGCCCGCGGGCGCCGCCACCGCACCGGCGAGGTGCCACACCGCGAACGCCGACGCCACCGCGAGCACGGCTCCCCGCCCGGCCCACCAGCGGCCGGCCCAGGCCCGCTCGGTCAGCCCGTGCAGGACCCCGCGGAACGCGAGCTCCTCGCAGAGCACGGTCCCGACCGGGATGAGCAGCAGCGCCCGCAGCACCACCGCCGACGTCGGGCTCCCGGCCACGCCGGGGTTCTCCAGCAGCGGCCGCGTCGCGGGCAGCAGGAACGCGACCGCGTACCCGAGCGCGACGATGCCCACCGCCGCGCCGCCCCACCGCAGCCCGGCGCGCCACGTCGTCGGGCAGAGCCCGAGGTCGCGCCACGACAGGCCGCCGGCGCGGGCGGCGAGGACGAGCACCAGCACCCCGACGACGTTGGCGATCATGCGGACGACCGGGTCGGCGGGCAGGGCCGGGACGAGCAGGTTGTTCCAGGCGACCAGGCCCGCGGCGACCACGACGACGACCGCCGACAGCACGACCGCGGCGGGCGCCCGGCGGGGTCCGGCCCCGGTCGGGGGCGCGGCGGGGGCGGCGGTGGGAGCGGTCATGTCACCTCGGGGTCGGCGCCAGGGCCCTCCACCGTGCCAGGACGAGCTGTGTGCGGCCGGTGAGGGGTGCGGGCTACCCGTCCCGGAGCGCCGGTGACACGCCTCACCCGGGACGGTCGAGGGCCTGCCGGGCGCGCTCGGTGTCGGCGGGGGTCCAGCCCGGCGGCGCGGCGACCGCGGCCCAGCCGTCGAGGAGCTCGCCCTGGTAGACGTGCCCGTGGCCGGGCGTCACGCCCACCGAGTTGGTCAGGTCGACCGTGACCTGCCAGAAGGTGACGACGGGGTACCAGCTCGTCGCGCCGAGGACGTCCCCGCCGCGGGGCTCCACCAGCCAGTCGGGGCGGCGCCAGATCAGCTCGGGCGACCACCACACCACCGGGTCCGACGGGTGCTGCAGGTACAGCACGTGCGGGGCGATCCACGGCGTGGGCGGGGTCTGCGTGACCGTGCGGGCGTTCGGGCCGCCGGCGAAGCGCACGACGAGCCCGTCGGAGTAGGTGGGGCGGATCTCGGGGGAGCCGGGGTCGCGGCGGTCGACGATCTGCGACCACAGCCGGTTCGAGTTCGGCGGACCGACCCAGAGCACCCCGTCGGCGCCTGCGCGCACGTCGGCGAGCGAGCCGAACGCGGCCTCCGAGCCCTGGGAGCCGAGGCTCTCGCCGAACACGATCAGCTTCGGCCGGGGCTGCCCGGGCGGGATCGCCCGGATGCGGGCGTGCACCGCGTCGATGAGCGACCGGCCGGCCTCCTCCGCACGCGGGCCGTCGACCAGGAACGACAGCCAGCTGGGCAGGTAGGAGTACTGCGTGGCGACGATCGCCGAGTTCCCGCCCCAGATCGCCTCGAGGGAGTCCGCGACCGGGTCGTCCACCCAGCCCGTCCCGGTCGTGGTCACCACCGCGACCACGCCGCGGGAGAACGCGCCCTCGCGGTCGAGCTCGGCGACGGCGAGGTCCGCCCGCGCCCGCGGGTCGGGAGCCGACTCGAGCCCGACGTAGGCGCGCACCGGCTCGCTCGCGGGCCGCCCGGAGGCGGCGGCGAGGGTCGCGGCGTCGCGACCGGCGGCGACGAAGCGCCGCCCCTCCTTGCCGAGCGTCGCCCACGGGACGAGCGAGGTCGGCGAGCCGGAGCGGGTGGGCGACCGCGGGCTGGTCGAACGCCGGGGTAGGTCTGCTCGTTCACCCCGCCGAACGCCTCGTCGGCGAGCGTGAGGCCGCCCTGGAGCACGACGTTGTCCGCGACGGCGGCGATGAGGACCGCGAGCACGACGACCGCGATCGCGGCGGCGATGCGCCGGGGGAGGCGCGCGTACCGGCGCAGCCCGCGGACCAGCACGTGGTCGGCGTGCCGGACCGTCCGGACCACCGCGATCGGCACGGCGGCCACGCCGAAGGCGATCGGCGCCGCCCGCAGGTAGCCCAGGTACCCCGGCGGCGCCATCCCCATGAGCCCGGCGAGCTCGCGCTGCCAGGACGCCCCCGCCACCAGCATCACCAGCACGAGGACGGCCGCGGCGACGAGCAGGATCGTCCACGCCGCCTGGCGGACCCGGCGCGGCGTCCCGCTCCGGACGTGCGCGATGAGCCGCAGCCCGCGGTGCGTCCGGCGCAGCAGGAACCACACGAGGGTGCCCAGGCCGTAGCCCACCGCCGCGCAGAGCCCGCTCGCCAGGCCCTGGACCAGCCAGGTCCGCGGGATGAGCGACGGCGTCATCGCCAGCGACCCGGCGGCGACCGCGAGCGCGAGGCCGAGCGCGTCCACCCGCAGCCACCGCAGGCCGGGGCGGTCGAGCGGACCGGGGCCGCGGTGGACGACGTGCGCCGCGGGCGGCCGGGGCCGCGGGCCGTGCACCGGCGCCCCGGCCGGTTCCGGGCCGGGCAAGGGTCGCGGTGCTCCGCGCCGGCCGCCTCCGGCGGGACCGCGGGGTCGCCACGCTCGACCTCCGCGCCCGACACGACCCCGATTCTGGACCACCGGCGTCCGGACGGACGACGGGGTGGCTGCGTGCTGGGCCACACGGCCGCATCCGGGCCCCCGCTCGCCGAGGTCCGACGAGGCCCCCTCGTCCGTTGCGCGTGGCGGAGCGCGACGCACGATGCGCAACTCGCACCGGCGAATTCCCGGGCCGATGTCGAGAATCGTGGATCGGGGGCGGCCGTCGCGGGGCGGGGGGTCGTTACACTTCCCGGCATGTCGAGGGCCGACGGCGAGCAGGGTGAGCGCTCTGCCGTCCAGTCCGTCGACCGCGCGGTGACGATCCTCGAGAATCCTCGCGGCCCGGGGCGAGGCGGGGATCACCGAGATCGCCGAGGAGCTCGGTGTCCACAAGTCGACGGCCTCCCGGCTGGTCTCGGCCCTGCAGCGGCGGGGTCTGCTCGAGCAGCTCGGGGACCGCGGGAAGTACGCGCTGAGCTTCGGCATCGTCCGGCTGGCGGCGGCGACCACCGGGCGGATGGACCTCGCCCGGCTGGGTCAGCCGACGTGCCAGGCGCTCGCGGAGATCATCGGGGAGACCGTGAACCTCGCGGTGTCGGACGGCGAGGCGGCCATCAACGTCGCCCAGGAGTTCGGCACCTCCTCCGTGAGCTCGCAGAACTGGGTCGGACGACGGACCCCGCTGCACGCCACGTCCGCCGGCAAGGTCCTGCTCGCGCACATGGACGAGCTCGAGCGCCGGTCGCTCCTGCGCCGCCGGCTGCCCCGCTACACCGAGGCCACCATCACCGAGCCGGCCGCGCTGCGCGCCGAGCTCGCCCGGGTCGTCGACGAGGGCTACGCCCGCTCCTTCGACGAGCTCGAGGTCGGGATGCACGCCGTGGCGGTCCCGGTGTGGGCGCACGACAACACCGTCGTCGCGGCGCTGTCCGCGTCCGGGCCGTCGTACCGTCTCCCGCGCCGCCGCGCGCGGGCCGTGGTCGCGGACATGCGGGACGCGGCCCGTGAGCTCTCGGCGAAGCTCGGCTGGGTGGAGCCGGCCGGCGGCGGCCCGCTGCGCTGATCGGACCAGCGTTCCTGCGGCCGACGGCCGCAGGTCCGGCGTCCCGCGCCCTCGTCGGCGACCGCCTGCATCACCCACCCCGTCGCGCTCTTGACAGCGCTCGGGTCGGCGACCCACGGTGTTGCAGGAAGTAGAACTAGTTGCGCCCTGTGCAACAGCGCGCAGGCGACCGGCCCGAGTGGGAGACCGCCCATGGGACCTCGCGTCGTCATCGTCGGGGCCGGCATCGTCGGCTGTGCGCTCGCCGACGAGCTCACCGCCCGCGGCTGGACCCGCGTCACCGTGCTCGACCAGGGGGATCCGGGGCGCACGGGCGGGTCGACCTCGCACGCGCCGGGGCTGGTGTTCCAGACCTCCGGGGACCGCTCGCTGACCCGGTTCGCGCGGGCCACGACCGCGAAGTACGGCGCCCTGCGGGTCGAGGGCCGCCCGTGCTTCCGGCCCGTGGGCGGGCTCGAGGTCGCCGCCACCCGGGAGCGCCTGTCCGACCTGCACCGCCGCCACGGCTGGGCCACGGCCGCGGGCATCGAGAGCCACCTCCTCGACCCCGGCGAGTGCGCCGCCCTGCACCCCCTGCTCGACCGCGAGGTCGTCCTGGGCGGCCTGCACGTCCCCTCCGACGGGGTGGCCGTCCCGCTCCTCGCCGCGCTCGCCCAGGCGCGGGCGGCGACCGACCGGGGCGCGGAGTTCCGCTACGGCGTGCGGGTCACCGGGATCGACACCCGCGGCGGGCGGGTCCGCGGGGTCGAGACCGACCAGGGCCCGGTCCGGGCCGAGGTGGTCGTCTCCGCGGCCGGGATGTGGGGCCCGCTGATCGGCGCGATGGCCGGCGTGACGGTGCCGCTCTCCCCGATGGCGCACCAGTACGCCTGGACGACCCCGCTGCGCGAGCTCGACGTGCTGCAGAAGCTGCGCGGGCTCGTCGACCCGGGCGGCGCGGCCTTCCCGGTGCTGCGCCACCCCGACGCCGACCTGCACGTCCGCGAGCACGGGGACCGGCTCGGCGTCGGCGCCTCCGGCCACCGCGCCATGCCGGCGGACCCGGCCGGCCTCGACCGTCCCGGACCCGACCGCGGCGCGATCCCCAGCGAGCGCACCTTCACCGACCTCGACTTCGAGCCCAGCTGGAACGCCGCCCAGGCCCTGCTGCCCGCCCTCGCCGACGCGAAGGTGGAGCGGGGGATCAACGGCCTGTTCTCGTTCACCCCCGACGGGATGCCGCTGCTCGGGGAGACCACGGTCCCCGGGTTCTGGCTGGCCGAGGCCGTGTGGATCACCCACTCCGCGGGCGTCGCGCAGGCCGTCGCGAGCTGGATGGTCGACGGGGTGCCGGCGCTGCCGGAGCCGGGCGCGGGCCCGGGCGGCCGGCCGCGCCCGTGGACGTGTCCGCCTCCCACCACGACCGGTTCGACCCGGCCCTGCTGGCCCCGGTCACCGTGCGCAGCCGGGCCTGCCACGCCTTCGACGAGGTCGACGACATCGCCCACCCCCAGCGGCTCTCGCCCACGACGCGCCCGCCGCGCGCCGGGCCGTTCGAGGCGCGCCACCGGGAGCTCGGCGCGATGGTGGCCGAGCTCGACGGCTGGGCGGTCCCGGCCTGGTTCGGCGACAACGCGGACCTCCCCGAGGTGTGCGAGGTCCGCCCGCGCCGCGCCTGGGCGGGGCGGCACTGGTCCCCGATCGCGGGCGCCGAGGCGCTCGTGGTGCGGCGCGCGGTCGCCCTGGTCGACCTCACGAGCCGCCACCGCCTCGAGGTGACCGGCCCCAACGCGCTGGGCCTGCTGCAGCAGCTGGCGACCGTCGACCTCGACCGCCCGGTCGGTGCCCGCACCCGCGCGCTCGCCCTCGACCGCGCGGGACGCATCCGGGCCGACCTCGACGTCGCCCGCCTGGCGCGCGACCGGTTCGCCGTCGGCGTCGCGTCCCGGCTCGAGGCCCGCTGGCTCGCCGAGCACGTCCTCGGCGACGTCGAGGTCCGCGACGTCACCGCCGGCACGTGCGCGCTCGGGGTGTGGGGCCCGGCCGCCGGGGTGCTGCTCTCCCGCCTGACCGACCCCTCGGGCCGGGCGCGGACCGCCGACGCCGCCGAGACCCACGTCGGGCCGGTCCCGGTGCTGGCGCTGCGGGGCACCCCCGTGGGCGTCGACGGGGTCGAGCTGCGCACCCGCGCCGACCTCGGTGCGGCCCTGTGGGACGTCCTCTGGGATGCGGGCGCCACCCTCGGGATCGTCGCCGCCGGGGCCCGCGCGGTGACGAGCCTGCTCGTCGAGGCCGGGCACCGGACCCTCGGCGCCGGGCTGGACGCCGAGCTCACCCCCGTCGAGGCGGGCCTGGACCACCTCGTCGACCCGGGCAAGGGCCTCTTCCTCGGCCGCGAGGGCGCCCTCGCCCCGCCCGGGCGCCGGCTGGTGACCCTCGCCCTCGACGAGCCCGGCGAGGTCGTCCTCGGCGAGGAGCCCGTGCTGGCCGGCGAGGCGTGCGTCGGGCAGGTCGTCGCCGCCGAGGTCGCCCACGCCGAGGACGTCTCGCTCGCGCTGGCCGTGGTGCCGCCGGACCTCGCGCGCGAGGGCACCGAGCTGGCCGTCGAGTACTTCGACCGCCGCCTGACCGCGCGCGTGGTGGACCGCGACGTGCGGTGAGGCGCTCGGCCCCTACCCGGTCATCCCGGGGCCGGGCGGGGCGGGAGGCGGCGGCGGACCAGGAGAAGCCGACGGCCGTCACCACCGCGATCCCCAGCGCCACGACCAGGTCGACCACGCTCTGCTCCACGAGCGCGAGCACGGCGCCGACGATCGCGACGAGCGGGGGCAGTGGCCAGAGCGGCATCCGGTAGGCCCCCGCCGGCCGCGTCCGGTCGCGCACCCGGCTCACCAGCGCCGACGCGGCCACCAGCAGGTAGATCACCACGATGACCACGCTGGTTGCCGTGATCAGCGCGTCGAGCCCGGCGGCCAGGCACAGGATCCCGTTGCCCACGAAGAGTACGGCGATCGCGCCCACCGGCACGCGCGACCGCGCGGACACGCGGGACAGGAAGCGGCCGACCGGACCGGGCAGCATCCCGTCGCGGGCCGCGGCGTAGTAGACGCGGGCGTAGCCGAGGTTCGCGGCCAGCCCGGTGTCGACCATCGCCACGACGACGCCCAGGAGGAGCACCGTCGTCCCGACCGGGCCCATCACCTCCCGGGCGAGCGCCGCCAGCGGCGAGTCCGCGGCCGCCGTCGCCCCGACGTCGCGCACCGCCCCCGTCGCCGCGACCACCGCCAGCACCTCGAGCACGACCGCGAGCCCCGCCGAGAGGAGCACCGCCCGCGGCAGCGCACGCCGCTGCGCCGGCGGGGTCTCCTCGGCGAAGTAGAGCGGCCAGTCGTAGCCGTTGAACGCGAAGAGCGCCGGCGCCACCCCGGCCAGGAGCGCCGCCGCGCCGAGCGTGCCGCCGCCCGGCTCGACCGGCGTCGTGAACGCCGCCCCCGCCCCGGCCGCCGGGTGGGCGAACGCCGCCACCGTGAACACCACGATCACGGCGATCTCCAGGCCGAGCATCCCGGCCGCCGCCCAGCTCGCCGGCGCGATGCGACCGATCGAGAGCGCCGTCACCAGTACCAGGAACCCGAAGGCGATCAGCCCGGTGACCGCGGTGGACAGCGACCCCGCCCGGGGTGAGCGCGCCCACGTAGGTGGCCGCGGCGACCAGGATCGACGC
This sequence comes from uncultured Actinomycetota bacterium, assembly GCA_963716955.1. Taxonomy (GTDB): domain Bacteria; phylum Actinomycetota; class Actinomycetes; order Mycobacteriales; family Pseudonocardiaceae; genus Actinomycetospora. The sequence goes on along the minus strand of CAVQUY010000008.1, from coordinate 37,772 downwards.
CGTCGACACGAGCCCGAGCAGCATGAACAGCACCGCGGTGACCCCGCCCGCGACCGGGCCGAGCGCCCCCCGCACGAGGGCGTAGACCCCGCCCGCGGACGGGAAGACCGAGCCGACCTCGGCGTAGCAGAGCGCCATCGCCAGCGCGATCAGCGCGCCGACGACGAACGCCCACACCACTCCCGTGCCCGAGACCTCGAGGACGGAGCCGTAGACGAGGAAGACCGAGGTGGTCGGGGAGATCGCCGAGACGGCGATCGCCACGACGTTCCACGGCCGCAGCGCGGTGGCGTCGAGACCGGCGACGCCGGGCTCGTCCGAGGTCTCGGAGGTGGTCATGATCAGCCATGGTGCACCCGGACACCGACACCGTGGGAGGCCTCCGGCGCGGATCCTGCCGTCCGGAGCAGCGGGGCCTGTGGACGGACCGGGTTGTCCACAGGCCCGGCACGCCGGCGTTGTGCCCGCCGCCGTGGGGCGCCCAGCGTGGACGCCATGCGCGAGATGATCACGGTCCGCGAGGCGGGCCACGAGCTGCGGGTGCAGGTGCTCGACGGGCGGGCCTACGTCGCGATCGTCGCGGTCGACGGGGCGGAGGACCCGGAGGCCTGGACGCGGACGGTGTCGCTGCCCGCCCGGCGGCTGCACGCCCTGGTGCGCGCCGCGTGGGCGGACGACCAGTACGGCGCGACCGGCCCGCTCGACCCGCCGCTGCGGCACCCCGACGAGCCCCCGGACGGCCCGGACGGCCCGGACGCGTTCGAGGACCCGTTCGCCGAGGAGCGGGCGCGGTTCGGGTGGCGGGACGACCGGCCCGACGAGGGCGGCGGCCTCGGGGACCTGGTGCCGTTCCCGGGGCAGGCGGCGTGGGGCCCGCGGTCGTGGGAGCGCGCCGCTGCCCGGCCGGCCCGCCCACGCGCCCCGGGCGGGGCAGCCGTGGTCGGCGGCGGACGACGCGGCGCTGCGCGAGGCCTGGCTGGGCGCGGACCCGGCCGCCGACCGCGCCGAGCTGATGCGCGGGCTCGCGGCGCGGTTCGGGCGGACCGTCGGCGGGGTGCTGAACCGCCTCCACCGGGTGGGCTGCGACCCCTCGAGCCCCGGGACGGCCCGGGGCCTCCCGGTGCTGGGGACCCCCGCGGTGCCGTGAGCGAGGATGCGCCCCATGAGCGCGCGCGACACCCCGCCGGCGGTCGAGCTGCACGTCCACGTCGAGGGCACCCTCGAGCCCGAGCTGATCCTGGAACTGGCCGACCGCGGCGGCGTCGCCCTGCCCTACGCCGACCTGGACGACCTGCGCGCCCGCTACGCCTTCACCGACCTCGGCCACTTCCTGGAGCTCTACTACGCGAACATGGCCGTCCTGCGCACCGCCGAGGACTTCGCCGCCATGACCGGGGCGTACCTGACGCGGGCGGCGGCCGGCGGGGTCCGCCACGTCGAGCTGTTCGTCGACCCGCAGGCCCACCTCGCCCGCGGGGTGGCCCTCGAGACGGTGCTCGAGGGGGTCTCCGGCGCGCTCGCCGCGGCGCCCGCGGGCCTGACCACCGGTCTGGTCCCGTGCTTCCTGCGCGACCGGCCGGTCGCGGAGGCGCTGGAGCGTGCTCGACGCGCTGGTGCGGGCCGACGTCGAGCTGCTGGGGATCGGGCTCGACTCGGCGGAGGTCGGCCACCCGCCCGCGGACTTCGTCGAGGTCTACGCCCGCGCCCGGGCGGAGGGGCTGCGCCTCGTCGCGCACGCGGGCGAGGAGGGACCGGCCGCCTACGTCACCGACGCCCTCGACGTGCTCGGGGTCGAGCGGATCGACCACGGGATCCGCAGCCTCGACGACCCGGACCTCGTGCGCCGCCTGGCCCGCGACGCCGTGCCGCTGACGGTCTGCCCGCTGTCCAACGTGCGGCTGCGCGCCGTCGACACGCTCGCCGAGCACCCCCTGGCGCGGATGCTCGACGCCGGGCCTCGCCGTCAGCGTCCACTCCGACGACCCGGCGTACTTCGGCGGCTACGTCGACGACAACCACCGGGCGGTCGCCGACGCCCTCGGCCTCTCGCGGGACCAGGTGCGCACGCTGGCCGAGAACGCCGTCGAGGCGGCCTTCGTCGGCGACGCGCGCCGGGCGGAGCTGCGCGCCGAGGTCGCGGCCTGGGCGGACGGCGCCTGACCCGGGCCGGCGCGCGCGGACCCGGGTGGGTCAGTCCTGGCCGTGGGCCCAGATCAGGAAGGCGGCGGCGTCGTCGAGGTCGACGAAGCCGGCCCCGAGCGCGTCGACGAGCAGGTCGTTCGAGCCGCAGGCGACCCGGCCCACGGTGTGCCGGCTCCGGTCGACCGCGGGGAGCTCCAGGCGCAGGACGCTGCGCGCGAGCTCCCGCTTGCCCTCCCCGCCGGAGCCGCCGTCGACGGTCAGCACGGGCAGGAACCGCTCGGGGCGGGCGACCGCCAGGATCCGGGTCAGGACCGGCTCGCGGACCCCGCCCATCGCGTACTCGGAGCGGCCCTCGGCGAGTGCGGTGAACCGGTCGGGGAGCGGGAGGTCGTCGGCGGAGTCGTCGTCCTCGCCGTTCTCACCGCGCAGCAGGTACTCCACGACCCCGCGGAAGCGGCGGGAGGCGTCGCGGTCGCCGAGGCGGCGCCACTCGCGGGCGAACGACGTCGTGTTGCCCGAGAGCGCGAGGACGTCGGAGGTCACGAAGTCCCGCAGCTGCCCCGGCTCGGTGTGCGGCAGGCCGGCCCGGCTGAACATCAGCTCGTGCAGCCGCCGGAAGTCCGCGGCGTAGGGGTCGGGCCGCGGGCGGGCCCGCGGCCAGGCGGCCTTGAGGGCGGCCAGCCGGCGCAGCGCCTCGTCCGGCACGTCGTCGAGGGTGGGGAACCGCACGGCCACGGGGGGCGCGGCCGGCGCGGACGGCGCCGCGGAGCGGGTCGTGGTGGTCGTCCGGGAGGCGGTCGACCGGCCGGCGGGCGCCCGCGGGGCCTTCGGCGCCGGCTTCGGGGCCACCGCCCGGGGCGACACCGGCTTGGCGCCGAGGAGCCAGTGGTGCCCGCACGCCGTGCAGCGCATCTCGTTGCGCCCGTCGTCGGCCATCCCGACGTACTCCGCGGCCGCCTCCTCGCAGCTCGGACACGCCAGCGCCATCGGTCTCCTCTCGTCGCGGCGGGACGGCCCCGCCTCAGGCCCGCAGCCGCAGGCCCTTCGGGCTGTTGCGGAAGCCGGCCTCGGCCAGCGCCTCCGCGAGCACCCCGTCGAGCGCGCCCGACCCGTCGGTCCGCTCCACCGAGAGACCACCCAACCAGCCTTCGCGGACCGCCGCCGAGAGGGCCCCCGCGGCCGCGGCGAGCGTCTCGTGGTCGTCGGTGAAGGACAGCAGCGACCGCCCGCCGCGCTCGACGTAGATCGACGGCTCGCCGTCGCTGAGCACCACGAGCGCGCCCGCCTTGCGGCCCGGCCGGTGGCCGGTGGTGCCGTCCTGCGCCGCGCGGGTCGCCGGCCAGTCCAGCGCCGCGCCCCAGGGCTGGGCGGGATCGGTGGCCGCGAGCACCACGGCTCCCTGCCCGCGGGCGGACGCGTCGTCGTCGCGGGAGGTCGCGCGCAGCCGGTCGATCGCGCCGGGCACCGCGAACTGCGCCGCCCCCAGCCCCTCGACGACGTAGCCGCGGCGGCAGCGCCCGGACTCCTCCATCGCCCGCAGGACCGGGTAGATCCCCGAGAACCCGCCGGTGACCCGCTCGGTCTCCAGCGCCCCCCGGGTGAGCACCCCGTGCCGCTCGAGGAACGACTCGGTCCGCGCCTGGGTGCGCCGCGTGGGTTCCCCCTCGCGGGGCGGGACGAGCGACCAGCGGCCGGCCGCGGTGGGCGGCCCGGTGCGCGACGGCATCTGCGGCCGGCCCACCCGGGCGTAGCGCCCGCGGGACGGGGCCCGTTTGCGCTGGTGGGCGGCCTTGGAGCGGCTGCCGCCGCCCGAGACGAGCGCCCGCACCGGCGCGAGGGTGTCGTTCGTGGCGTACCCGGCCCAGACCAGGTCCCAGAGGGCCTCGACGGTGGCCGGGTCGTCGGGGAGCTTCTCGTCGGCGTCGCGCAGGACCGCGCCCGCGCGGTCGGCGAGCTGGCGGAAGAAGAGCGCCCCGCCGCCGTCGAGGGCCTCCAGCAGCGCCCGGTGCAGCGGCGTGCCGACCAGGTCCTCCTCCGGGTCGGGCAGCATGAGGTCGGCGACGTCGGACGGGGCCAGGGCGAGCCAGCCGTCGCCGCCCGAGAGCGTGCCGCAGCCGGTCCAGGTCACCTCGCCCGCGCTGGTCAGCTCGTCGAGCAGGGCCGGTTGGTAGCCCGGCAGCCGGACGGGCAGGACCAGCGACTCCCACGCGCTCGCCGGGATCGGGGCGCCCGCGAGCTGCTCGACGACCCCGAGGACGTCGTCGGGGCCCGGGGCGCGCCGCCGGCGCCCGCCGATCCCGTGCCAGGACGGCAGGAAGCGTCCGAGGGCGGCCGGCTCGACCGGTTCGACCTCCGCCCGCAGCCGCGCGAGCGACCCCCGCCGGATGCGCCGCAGCACCTCCGCGTCGCAGAAGTCGACGCCCGGGCCCGGCCCGCTCCGGGGTCCGGTCGTCCCCGGGCAGCGGCGGCGCGTCGGAGGGCCGCAGCTCGCCCTTGGCCAGGCGTCCGGCGCCCGTCATGCGCTCCAGCACCGCGGTCACCACGGCCACGCCCAGCCCGAGGCGCCGGGCCGGGGCGGCGGCGGGGAACGGCCCGCGGGTGCGGGCGTAGCGGGAGAGCAGGTCGCCCAGCGGGTCGGCCACGGGCTCGGTGAACGCCTCGGGCACCCCCACCGGCAGGCCCGCGCCGAGCGCGTCGCGCAGCCGCCCGGCGTCCTCGATCGCGACCCACCGCTGCTCGCCGGCGATCTTCACCCGGATCGCCCGGCGCGCGGACTCCAGCTCGACGAGCCACTCCTCGCGCACCCCGCGCGCGGCGGCCTCGGCGGTCGTCAGGTCGCCGACGAAGCGCAGCAGGTCCGCGGTGCCCTCGGCGTCGCGGACGTGGCGCTCCGGGTCGGTGCGCTGCAGCCCGGCCTCGATCTCGGCCACCACCGCGGGGTCGAGCAGCTCGCGGATGGCCTCCGAGCCCAGGAGCTCCGCGAGCAGCGTGGAGTCCAGCGACAGCGCCGCCGCGCGCCGCTCGGCCAGCGGGGCGTCCATCTCGTAGAGGAACATCCCGACGTAGCCGAACATCAGGGTGCGGGCGAACGGCGAGGCCGACGGGCGTGGCCACGTCCACCACCTGCACGCTGCGCGACCGGACGTCGCGCATCAGCTCGACGAGCCCTGGCACGTCGTAGACGTCCTGCAGGCACTCCCGGTAGGTCTCCAGCACCACCGGGAACTGCTCGAACCTCGACGCCACCGAGAGCAGCTGCGAGGCCTTCTGGCGCTGCTGCCACAGCGGGGTCCGCCGCGTGGGGTCGCGGCGGGGGAGCAGCAGCGAGCGGGCCGCGCACTCCCGGAACCGCGCCGCGAACACCGCCGATCCGCTGACCTCCGCGGTGACCACCTGCTCGACCTCGTCCGGGTCCAGCAGGACGTCCTCGGCGCCCGGGAGGATCTCCTCGCCGGCGTCGTCGAGGGTGTCGGGCAGGCGCAGGACGATCCCGTCGTCGGCCGAGGCCGCGGAGACCTCGAGGCCGCGCTGCTCCCGGAACCGTGCGGCGATCGCGAGGGCCCAGGGCGCGTTGACCTGGGCGCCGAACGGCGAGTGCACGACGATGCGCCAGTCGCCGAGCTCGTCGCGGAAGCGCTCCACGACGATCGTGCGGTCGCTCGGGACGTGGCGGGTCGCCTCGCGCTGCTCGCCGAGGTAGCCGACGAGGTTGTCGACCGCCCAGGCGTCCAGCCCGGCCGCCTCGGCGCGGGCGCGGGCCTCCGGCTCGTCGGCGGCGGACACCTCCCGGACGAACGCGCCGAGCGCCCGGCCCAGCTCCAGCGGCCGGCCGGGGGCGTCGCCCTTCCAGAACGGCATCCGGGCCGGCACCCCGGGCGCGGGCTCGGCGATGACCCGGTCGCGGGTGATGTCCAGGACGCGCCAGGCCGTGGAGCCGAGCAGGAACGTGTCGCCGGCGCGGGACTCGTAGACCATCTCCTCGTCGAGCTCGCCGACGCGGGACCCGCCGGTGCCGTTCTCCCCGGACCCGGGCGTCACCACGGTGTAGAGACCGCGGTCGGGGATGGTGCCGCCGGAGGTGACGGCGAGGCGCTGGGCGCCGGGGCGCCCGGCGAGGTCGTCGGTCACCCGGTCCCACGTGATGCGCGGGCGCAGCTCGCCGAAGTCCTCGCTGGGGTAGCGGCCCGCGAGCATGTCGAGCACCGAGGTCATCGCGGAGTCCGGCAGCCCGCTGAACGGCGCCGCGCGGCGCACCAGCGCGGTGAGGTCGGTCAGCGACCAGTTCTCCATCGCCGTCATCGCCACCACGTGCTGGGCGAGGACGTCGAGCGGGTTGCGCGGGTAGCGCATCGCCTCGATCTTCCCGGCGGCCATGCGCTCGGCGACGACGGCGCAGGACACCAGGTCGCCCCGGTACTTCGGGAACACGACGCCCTCGGACACCGCGCCGACCTGGTGGCCGGCGCGCCCGACCCGCTGCAGGCCGCTCGCGACCGACGGCGGCGCCTCCACCTGGATCACCAGGTCGACCGCGCCCATGTCGATGCCCAGCTCCAGGCTGGAGGTGGCCACCACGCACGGGAGCTGCCCGGACTTCAGGGCCTCCTCCACGAGCGTGCGCTGTGTGCGGCTCATCGAGCCGTGGTGGGCGCGGGCGACGATCACCTCGGCCGGCTCCGCCACCCCGGACTGGCCGACCGCCTCGGCCGGGAACGGCCCGATCGTCCCGACCACCGGCGCGAGCTCGTCGCGCTCGTCGTCGCGGGCGGCGCGGCTGGTCGTCGTCCTCGTCGTGGTCGTCGTCGGCGTCGAGGTCCACCGGCTCCCGCTCGGCGGCCGCCACCGCGGCACGCTCGGTGGCCAGCTCGTTGATCCGCGCGGTCAGCCGCTCGGCGAGCCGGCGGGAGTTCGCGAAGACGATCGTCGAGCGGTGCGACTCGACGAGGTCGAGCACCTTCTCCTGCACCGCGGGCCAGATCGAGGCCCGCTGCGCCGCCCCGGCCGCCGAGCCCTCGACCTCCTCCTCGGCGCCCGGGCCGCCGGCATTGTCGCCGGCGTCCAGGGCGCTCATGTCCTCGACCGGGACGACGACGCCGACCTGGACGACCTTCGCCGACGCCGGCTGCACCACCCGCACCGGCCGGCCCCCGGCGAGGAACGTCGAGACCTCCTCGACCGGGCGGACCGTCGCGGAGAGCCCGATGCGCTGGGCCGGAGCGTCGAGCAGCGCGTCGAGGCGCTCCAGGGAGAGGGCGAGGTGCGCGCCGCGCTTCGAGGCGAGGACGGCGTGCACCTCGTCGACGATCACGGTCTCCACCCCGCGCAGCGACTCCCGCGCCGCCGAGGTGAGCAGGAGGAACAGCGACTCGGGCGTGGTGACCAGCACGTCGGGCGGGGTGCGGTTGAAGCTGCGCCGCTCGTCGGCCGGGGTGTCCCCGGTGCGGGAGCCCACCGTGATGTCGGGCTCGGGCAGCCCGAGCCGGTGGGTGGCCTGGCGCAGCCCGGCCAGCGGCGAGCGCAGGTTGCGCTGGACGTCGACGGTCAGCGCCTTCATGGGGGAGACGTAGAGGACGCGGCAGCGGCGCTGGGGCTCCTCGGGCACCGCGGCGGCGGCCAGCCGGTCCAGCGCCCAGAGGAACGCGGCGAGCGTCTTGCCCGACCCGGTGGGTGCGACGACGAGCGCGTGCTCGCCGTCGGCGACCGCGTCCCACGCCCCGGCCTGCGCGGCCGTCGGCTCCCCGAACGCGCCGGAGAACCAGTCGCGCGTGGCGGGGGAGAAGCGCTCGAGCACGCCCTCGGGAACGGTCACCCCACCATGGTGCCCTCGGGGTCCGACAGCGACGCCCGACCGGGCGGGTCAGCGCCGCCGCTGGGAGAACCACCAGCGCAGCAGCACGACGAGCGCGGCCACGAGGGCGAGCACCCCGGCGACCTGCCAGAGCCACGCCGGGCCCGTCGAGTGCAGGTCGATCTGGCCGACCACGAGCAGCAGGGGGTCCACCTCCGCCACGGTAGGCGACCCGGCCCGGGCGCCGGCCGGCGCCGACGCCGTCCCTACCCTGGCAGGGGTGCGTCTGACCCACTTCCGGCAGCTCATGGCCGACGAGTTCGGTGCGGTGCGCGCCGGGTCGATCAGCTCCGACCACGTGTTCTCCGCGCTCGACGGCCGGACGGTCGAGCAGGCCCTCGAGGCCGGTGTGGAGCCGCGCGACGTCTGGCGGGCGGTCTGCGCCGAGTTCGAGGTCCCCGCCGAACGCCGGTGAGCGCCGACGGGGGACGATCCCCGGCGTGTCCCCCTGGGGCATCGAACACCTGTTCGTCTACGCTGAACGCCCGAGCCGGTCGTCCACAGCGGCACCGGCCGCCCGATCCGTCCACAGCCGAACACCGCCGGCACCACGGTGTCGGACCCCCGGCCTAGCGTCCGCCACGAACCCGGACCCAGCGCCGGACCACCACCCGTCCCGAGGGGGAACCCCGAATGCCTCAGGCCCCGGACCGCGACAAGGCGCTGGAGCTCGCGCTCGCGCAGATCGACAAGCAGTTCGGCAAGGGCTCGATCATGCGGCTGGGCGACGACGGCCGCGCGCCGGTCAACGTCATCCCCACCGGCTCGATCGCCCTCGACGTCGCCCTCGGCGTGGGCGGCCTGCCCCGCGGCCGGGTCGTGGAGATCTACGGCCCGGAGTCCTCGGGGAAGACGACGCTGACGCTGCACGCGGTGGCCAACGCCCAGGCCGCGGGCGGCGTGGCGGCGTTCATCGACGCCGAGCACGCGCTGGACCCGGAGTACGCCAAGGCGCTCGGGGTCGACACCGACGCGCTGCTGGTCTCCCAGCCGGACACCGGCGAGCAGGCGCTCGAGATCATGGACATGCTGATCCGCTCGAACGCCCTCGACGTCATCGTGGTCGACTCGGTGGCCGCCCTCGTGCCGCGCGCCGAGATCGAGGGCGACATGGGCGACAGCCACGTCGGCCTGCAGGCCCGGCTCATGAGCCAGGCGCTGCGCAAGATCACCGGCGCGCTCCACGCCTCGGGCACCACGGCGATCTTCATCAACCAGCTGCGCGAGAAGGTCGGCGTCATGTTCGGCTCCCCGGAGACGACGACCGGCGGCAAGGCGCTGAAGTTCTACGCCTCGGTCCGGCTCGACATCCGCCGCATCGAGACGCTGAAGGACGGCACCGACGCGGTCGGCAACCGCACCCGCGTCAAGGTCGTGAAGAACAAGGTCGCGCCGCCGTTCAAGCAGGCCGAGTTCGACATGCTCTACGGCATCGGCATCTCCAAGGAGGGTTCGCTGATCGACGTGGGCGTCGAGCAGGGCATCGTCCGCAAGTCCGGTGCCTGGTACACCTACGACGGCGACCAGCTCGGCCAGGGCAAGGAGAACGCCCGGAAGTTCCTCAGGGAGAACCCGGACGTCGCCGGCGAGATCGAGAAGCGGATCAAGGAGAAGCTCGGGGTCGGGCCGAAGCTCGACGCCGACGAGACGACCCCCGCCCCGGTCGACTTCTGACGTGGGGCAGCTCGGAGGGGGCTCCCGGTTCGGCGGGGGCCCACGGTCCGGAGGCAGCGCTGCGCGGCGCCGGCGCCCCACGCCGGAGGCGCCGGACGCCGACGGCCACACCCGGGACGGCCACCCCCGCGACCACGAGGCCGACCCGCCGGCGGACCCGGAGTCGGCGGCCCGCACGGTCTGCCTGAACCTGCTGACGACGCGGGCCCGCACGCGGGCCGAGCTCGCGGGGGAGCTGGAGCGGCGCGGGTTCGACGACGAGGTCGCCGCCGCCGTGCTCGACCGGCTGGTCGAGGTGGGGCTGCTCGACGACACCGCGTTCGCCGAGCAGTGGGTGGACTCCCGGCACCGCCACCGTGGGCTCGGGCGGCGGGCGCTGTCGCAGGAGCTGCGGCGCAAGGGCGTCGAGTCCGAGACGGTCGACGAGGCCGTCGCGGGCCTCGACGCCGGCGCCGAGCGGGAGAAGGCCGCCGAACTGGTCCGGCGGCGGCTCCCCTCGCTCGACCGCGTCGAGCCGCAGGCCGCGGCCCGGCGTCTCGTCGGGATGCTCGCCCGGAAGGGCTACGGCGCAGGGCTGGCCTACGAGGTCGTGCGCACCGAGATGGCGCAGCGGGGGGCCGAGCTCGACGAGGCGGATCCGGACCTCGAGGACTCCGGGCCCGTCGCCGGAACGCGGGGCTGACCAGCGAGGACGTCGCCGACACGTCGCGGTGACGGGGATCACGGCGGCGATCGCCTGTGACCCGGACGACAGCCAACGACCGAGCGTCGTAATGTGCCTCGCACCACGCGGCTCGGCGCCGCGCGGGTCAGGACGCCGTGCGCGGTCACCACCACGACCGCTCCAGGCCGCGGCCCGACCGCGCGAGCGCCGGCCGGCTCCGTCGACGAGGACAGGTGCATTGACCACCACAGAGCGCGACCACGGCGCCACCCCTCCGCTCGCAGCGGGACGTGCCGACATCCGGGCACGCACCCTGCGGCGTGACCGATGGTGGCTCCCGCCGCTGATCAACGCGCTGGGCCTGGCGACCTTCGTCGTCTACGCGACGATCCGGGCGTTCTGGGGCTCCGCCTACTTCGTGGCCCAGTACCACTACCTGTCGCCGTTCTACTCGCCGTGCTTCTCCGCGAGCTGCGTCCCGGGCTCGAGCCACTTCGGGGCCTTCCTGCCGGAGTTCCCGGCGTGGATCCCGCTGGCGATCATCTCGCTGCCGTTCCTGCTCGGCTTCCGGATCACCTGCTACTACTACCGGAAGTCGTACTACCGGGCGTTCTGGGCGTCGCCGCCGGCGTGCGCGGTGTCCGAGCCGCACACCAAGTACTCCGGGGAGACGCGCTTCCCGCTGGTCCTGCAGAACGCGCACCGCTACTTCTTCTACGTCGCGTTCCTCATCTCGGTGATCAACACCTACGACATGGTGGTGTCGTTCCAGAGCGACGCCCCCGACGGCAGCGCCCGGTTCGGGCTCGGCCTCGGCAACGTCATCCTGCTGATCAACGTCATCGGGCTCTGGCTCTACACCGCTGTCGTGCCACTCCTGCCGCCACATCACCGGCGGGCGGCTCAAGCACTTCTCGCGGCACCCGGTGCGCTACCGGATCTGGACGACGCTCTCGAAGCTGAACACGCGGCACATGCTGTTCGCGTGGATCACGATCGGGACGCTGATCCTCACCGACTTCTACATCATGCTCGTCGCGAGCGGCACCATTCCCGACCTGAGGATCGTGAACTGATGACCCAGGGAACCGATCCGGCCGGCCACCGCGCCAGGAGACCGCGCCGGACATCACCCACCACACCTACGACGTCCTGGTCGTCGGGGCCGGCGGCGCGGGACTGCGGGCCGCGATCGAGGCCCGGATGCTCGGCAAGCGGGTCGCGATCATCTCGAAGTCGCTGTTCGGCAAGGCGCACACCGTCATGGCCGAGGGCGGGATCGCCGCGTCGATGGGCAACGCGAACCCGAACGACAACTGGCAGGTCCACTTCCGCGACACCATGCGCGGCGGGAAGTTCCTCAACAACTGGCGGATGGCCGAGCTGCACGCCAAGGAGGCACCGCAGCGGGTCTGGGAGCTGGAGACCTACGGCGCGCTCTTCGACCGCACGCCCGAGGGCAAGATCAGCCAGCGCAACTTCGGCGGCCACCAGTTCCCGCGGCTCGCCCACGTCGGCGACCGCACCGGGCTGGAGCTCATCCGCACGCTGCAGCAGAAGATCGTGTCGCTGCAGCAGGAGGACCACCGCCGCACCGGCGACTACGAGTCCGACCTCAAGGTCTTCCACGAGACGACGATCACCGAGCTGTTCAAGGACGGCGACCGGGTCGCGGGCGCGTTCGGCTACCACCGGTCCTCCGGAGCCCTGCTGTGCTTCCACAGCGCCGCGGTGGTGCTCGCCACCGGCGGCGTCGGGAAGTCCTTCAAGGTCACCAGCAACTCGTGGGAGTACACCGGCGACGGGCACGCCCTGGCGCTGCGCGCCGGCGCGACCCTGCTGAACATGGAGTTCGTCCAGTTCCACCCCACGGGCATGGTCTGGCCGCCCAGCGTCAAGGGCATCCTCGTCACGGAGTCGGTCCGCGGCGACGGCGGCGTCCTCAAGAACTCCGAGGGCGAGCGCTTCATGTTCAACTACATCCCCGAGGTGTTCCGCGAGCAGTACGCGACCAGCGAGGACGAGGGCGACCGCTGGTACACCGACGCCGACAACAACCGGCGCCCGCCCGAGCTCCTGCCCCGTGACGAGGTCGCCCGCGCGATCAACAACGAGGTCAAGGAGGGGCGTGGCTCGCCCGCCGGCGGCGTGTTCCTCGACGTCTCCAGCCGCATGCCGGCCGAGACCATCCGCAAGCGCCTGCCGTCGATGTACCACCAGTTCAAGGAGCTGGCCGACGTCGACATCACCGCCGGCCCGATGGAGGTCGGACCGACCTGCCACTACGTGATGGGCGGGGTCGAGGTCGACCCGGACACCGCGGCGTCGTCGGTGCCCGGCCTGTTCGCCGCCGGCGAGGTGGCCGGCGGCATGCACGGTTCCAACCGGCTGGGCGGCAACTCGCTGTCCGACCTGCTCGTGTTCGGGTGCCGGGCCGGGGCCGGCGCGGCCGCGTACCTCGACGCGCTGGGCGCCGTGCCGTCGGTGTCGGACGAGGCGCTCGAGTCGGCCCGCGACGACGTCGAGCGGCCGATCCGCAACTCCGGTGGCGAGAACGCCTACACCGTGCACCAGGAACTGCAGCAGACGATGAACGACCTCGTCGGCATCATCCGCAAGGCCGACGAGATGGAGCTGGCCCTGAAGAAGCTCAACGAGCTCAAGGACCGGGTCCCGCGGGTGGCGGTGGACGGGCGCCGGACCTACAACCCGGGCTGGCATCTCGCCATGGACCTGCGCAACATGCTGCTGGTCAGCGAGTGCATCGCGAAGGCCGCCCTGGAGCGGGAGGAGAGCCGCGGCGGGCACACCCGCGACGACTTCCCGACGATGAACGAGGAGTGGCGTCAGCAGCTCCTGGTGCTGACGCTGCAGGACGACGAGGTGGTGCTCGCCCACCAGGGCCAGCCCGCGATGCGCGAGGACCTCTTCGACCTCTTCGAGCTCGACGAGCTCAAGAAGTACTACACCGGCGACGAGCTGGGCGGGCACCGCTCCGACGCCCCCCGCGGGCAGCGTGCCGACCAGACCGAGGGCGGCCTCGGTGACGAGCAGCAGGCACAGGGACAGGGGACCTAGACCGTGGGCTACCAGGCGCACTTCAAGGTGTGGCGCGGCGACGACACGGGCGGTGACCTGCAGGACTACCGCGTGGACGTCAACGAGGGCGAGGTCGTCCTCGACATCATCCACCGGCTGCAGGCCACCCAGGCCGGGGATATGGCGGTGCGGTGGAACTGCAAGGCCGGCAAGTGCGGGTCGTGCAGTGCCGAGATCAACGGCCGGCCGCGGCTGATGTGCATGACGCGGATGTCGACGTTCACCGAGGACGAGGTCGTCACGGTGACGCCGCTGCGGACGTTCCCGGTGATCCGTGACCTCGTCACCGACGTGGACTTCAACTACGTCAAGGCGCGCGAGATCGCGTCCTTCGCGCCGCCGGAGGACCTCGCGCCGGGCGAGTACCGCATGTCGCAGATCGACGTGGAGCGCCCGCAGGAGTTCCGCAAGTGCATCGAGTGCTACCTCTGCCAGAACACCTGCCACGTGGTGCGCGACCACGAGGAGAACAAGGCGGAGTTCGCCGGGCCGCGCTACCTCATGCGCGTCGCCGAGCTCGACATGCACCCGCTGGACGTCCGCAACCGCAAGGAGGACGCCCAGGAGGAGCACGGCCTGGGGTACTGCAACATCACCAAGTGCTGCACCGAGGTGTGCCCCGAGCACATCAAGATCACCGACAACTCCCTCATCCCGATGAAGGAGCGGGTGGTCGACCGCAAGTACGACCCGCTGGTCTGGCTCGGCCGCAAGATCTTCAAGCGCCAGGACCTCGAGCAGCGCGGCGCCACCGGCAAGACCTCGCTCGACGACGCCGGCCCGGACAACGGCTCACCGCTGCCGGCCGACTCGATCGGCCCGGTCAGCTAGGCCACCGGCGTGCGGCCCGGACCGTCACCACGGTCCGGGCCGCGAGCCGGAGCGCCGACGCTCACCTCGGCGGCGCCGTGACACCCACCTGCGCCCAGAAGCGGGCGTTGGCGTCCCGGTCGCGGTCGTAGGTCTCCAGGCGCGTCCACCGGCCGCCCCGCACGTGGATGACGTACACGGCCTGGTTGTCGAACACGGCCTCACCGACGCGGCCCGTCTCGTGGACCAGCATCACGACGTGGTCCTCGCCGCCGTAGATGCCGAGCGGCTCCTGCGCGAAGGTCCCCTCGAAGAACGCCGACCAGGTCCCGAGGAAGTCCCAGAAGGCCGCGCGACCCTCGATGAGGTGCCAGTCGCCCGCGCCGTTGTCGTGGTTGACCATGACGAAGTCGTCGGTCATCAGCGCGTCGCTCGGCCCGGCGTCGCCCTGGGCCAGCGCGGCGAAGGCCTGGCTCGCGGCCGTGGTGTTCGGGTGCTCGGTGACGGTCGTGGGCATGGTGGTCTCTCCCGGGATCGGACGGACTGTCCGGCCAGGATGGGGACCTCGGCGCGGGAGAACCTCTGCCGAACGGCAGACGACCTGGCGTCTCGTCGTCGCTGGTCGGGCGCCTATCCTGGGTGCGATGACCGCAGCAGTCCCGCGCACCTTCGCCATCCGCACCCACGGGTGCCAGATGAACGTGCACGACTCCGAGCGACTCGCCGGCGTGCTCGTCGAGGCCGGGTGGGAGCCCGCCCCCGTCGACGCGGCGCCCGAGGACGCCGACCTCGTCGTCTTCAACACCTGCGCGGTCCGCGAGAACGCCGACAACAAGCTCTACGGCCAGCTCGGCCGCCTCGCCCCGACGAAGGCGGCTCGCCCCGACCAGCAGATCGCCGTCGGCGGGTGCCTCGCGCAGAAGGACCGCGCGACGGTGACCGCGAAGGCCCCGTGGGTCGACGTCGTGTTCGGAACCCACAACGTCGGGTCGTTGCCCGCCCTGCTCGAGCGCGCGCGGCACAACGGCGAGGCGCAGGTCGAGATCCTCGACGCGCTCGAGACGTTCCCGTCGCACCTGCCCGCGCGGCGCGAGTCCGCCTACTCGGGCTGGGTGTCGATCTCGGTCGGGTGCAACAACACCTGCACCTTCTGCATCGTCCCCTCGCTGCGCGGCAAGGAGGTCGACCGGCGCCCGGGGGAGATCCTCGGCGAGGTCGGGGCCCTCGTCGCGGAGGGCGTGCTCGAGGTGACCCTGCTCGGGCAGAACGTCAACGCCTACGGGGTCTCGTTCGACGACCGCGCGAGCGGCCGGACCGCGTTCGCCGACCTGCTGCGCGCCTGCGGCGACGTCGCGGGCCTCGAGCGGGTGCGCTTCACCAGCCCGCACCCCCGGGACTTCACCTCCGACGTCATCACGGCCATGGCCGAGACCCCGAACGTCTGCCCGCAGCTGCACATGCCGCTGCAGTCCGGCTCGGACCGGGTCCTGCGGGCGATGCGCCGTTCCTACCGCGCGCGGCGCTACCTCGAGATCGTCGACGAGGTCCGCGAGGCCATGCCCGACGCGGCGCTGACCACCGACATCATCGTCGGCTTCCCCGGGGAGACCGAGGAGGACTTCGCCGGGACGCTGCGCGTCGTGCGCGAGTCCCGGTTCGCCCAGGCCTTCACGTTCCAGTACTCGCCGCGCCCCGGCACTCCCGCCGCCACGCTGCCCGACCAGGTGCCCAAGGCCGTCGTGCAGGACCGCTACGACCGCCTCGTCGCCCTGCAGGAGGAGATGTCCCTCGCGGGCAACCGCGAGCAGGTCGGCCGCGACCTCGAACTGCTCGTCGCGTCCGGCGAGGGCCGCAAGGACACCGCGACCCGGCGGATGAGCGGCCGGGCCCGCGACGGCCGGCTGGTGCACTTCACGCCGACCGGCCCGGCGTGCGACGGGGCGGTCCGCCCCGGCGACGTCGTCACCGTCCGCGCCACCTACGGCGCCCCGCACCACGTGGTGGCCGACGGCGACGTGCTCGCGCACCGCCGCACCCGCGCGGGCGACGCGCACGAGGCGGGGACCCGCCCGACGACGCCGCGGGTCACGCTGGGGCTGCCCTCGGTGGGCCGCCCGGAGCCGGAGCCGGTGTCGGCCGGGGTTCCGGACCACTGCGGGGCGGGGAGCCCGAGCGCATGAGCCGTCCGAACCCGTTCGACGAGCCCGCCGGTCCGGTGCGGGCCGAACCGGAGCGTCCCTCGATCTCCCGCGAGGTCGACTTCGGCCCGAAGGTGCTCGTCGCCGCCGTCGCGATCCTCGTCCTGCTGGTCGCGGCGATCCTGCCGTGGACCACGCAGGGCGCCACCGGCTGGCAGGTGGTCCTCGGCGACCCGGGGGTCACGGTGCTGCCGCGGCTGTTCTCGATCCTCGCCCTGGTGTTCGGCGTCGCCGCGTCGGCGGCGGCGGTGATGACGCGGCGCTGGGTGGTCGTCTTCGTGACCGCCGCGGGGTGCTGCGTCACCTCGGTGACGGGGCTGTGGGCGATCTGGTCGCAGAACACCGTGCCGGGCAACGGGCCGGGCCTCGGCCTCTGGCTCGCGCTCGTCGCGATCGTGGTCCTCGCGGCCCGCTGGGCCGCCTGGGCGCTCTCGCGCACCTGAGGTTCGGCCTGACGGCCTCGTGCGTGTCTTTCCGTGCCCAGACACGGAAACGCACGCACACGGCGCCAGCCCAAGTCGTTGACGGATTGTTGAACGATCCCTACGTTGGACGAACCGCACGGGAGACCGGCCGCTCGACGACGTCCGCGCCGGTCCCTGCCGCCCGAGCGAGGCCTGCAGGGAGGCCCCCATGACCGACGGCCCGGATCGCCCCCGAGACCGCGACACCGCGGACCCCGGCACGACGGAGTCCGGCGCGGCGCCGGCGGGCACCGAGGAAGCCCGGCCCGTGGTGTCGGTGAAGCGCTCGGTCGCCGTCGCCGGCGCGATGTTCCTCATGGCCATGTCCGCGGCCGGCCCGGGGTTCATCTCGCAGACCGGCACGTTCACCGCCAGGTACGGCCCCTCGTTCGCCGCGGCCATCGTCGCGAGCGTCGTGATCGACCTCGCCATCCAGCTCAACGTCTGGCGCGTCGTCGGGCTGTCCGGGATGCGGGCGCAGGACCTCGCCAACCGCGTGCTCCCGTGGTCGGGCCACGCCCTGGCGTTCCTGGTCGTCGTGGGCGGTCTGGTCTTCGGCATCGGCAACATCAGCGCCGCCGGCCTCGGCCTGCACGACGCCGTCGGGCTCGACACGCGCATCGGCGCCGTGCTGAGCGCGATCCTCGCGATCGTGATCTTCAACTACCGCGCGCTGGAGGGCACCGTCGACCGTGCGGTGATCGTCCTGGGCGTGCTGAAGATCGTGCTCATCGCGATCGTCGCGGTGGTCACCGCGCCGCCGGTCGGCGAGGCGGCGGTGCGCACCGTCGCGCCGGTCGGGCTGGACCTCCTGCCGGTCCTCACGCTGATCGGCGGGACCGTCGGCGGCTACATCACCTACGCCGGTGCGCACCGGCTCATCGAGTCCCGCACCACCGGCCCGGAGAACCTCCGCACGATCAGCCGCGGGTCGGTCAACGGCATCCTCGTCACCGGGGTGCTGCGGATCCTGCTGTTCCTCGGCATCCTCGGCGCGGTCGCGGCCGGCGCCCAGCTCTCGAAGGCCGACCCGGCGGGCTCGGCCTTCGCGTTCGCCCTCGGCCCGGTCGGCCTGCACCTGTTCGGCGTCGTGCTGTGGACGGCGGGCATGACGAGCACGATCGGCGCCTCGTTCACGTCGGCGTCGTTCCTGCGGACCCTCTCGCCCGTGGTGGACCGCCGGTTCAGCCTGACGATCTCGGCCTTCATCACGGTGTGCACGGTCGCGTTCCTGGTGCTCGGCCAGGCCCCGTCGGCGCTGCTGGTGTTCGCGGGCGCCTTCAACGGCCTGATCCTGCCGTTCGGTCTCGCCCTGATCCTCTGGGTCGCCTGGCGGCGCCGCGACCTGCTCGGCGGCGTGCGCCAACCGGTCTGGATGCTCGTCCTCGGGCTCGCCGCCTTCGCGTTCACCGTCTACGCCGGGGTCGAGTCGGTCGCCGCGATCCCGTCGATCTTCCGGTGAGCCGGTGAGTTCCGCCGGTCCCCACGGCGCAGGATGGTCGCCGTGACCCGCACCCTGCGGCCCTGCGGCGACACCGGCCTGCTCGTCGAGGTGGACACCCTCGACGAGGTGCTGGGGCTGCACGCCGCGCTGGCCGCCGACCCGCCCGACGGCGTCGTCGACCTCGTGCCGGCCGCGCGGACCGTGCTGCTGCGCGTGCGCTCGGCGGCCGACCTGCCGGGCGTCGCTCGCGACGTCCGTGACCGCGAGCCGGCCTCGACCGGTGCCCGCGGGTCGGGCGAGGTCACCGAGATCGCCGTGACGTACG
Organism: uncultured Actinomycetota bacterium; assembly: GCA_963716955.1. Taxonomy (GTDB): domain Bacteria; phylum Actinomycetota; class Actinomycetes; order Mycobacteriales; family Pseudonocardiaceae; genus Actinomycetospora. The sequence continues at coordinate 19,104 of CAVQUY010000008.1, read as the reverse complement.
ACGGCGAGGATCTCGACGACGTCGCCGAGCACACCGGGATGAGTCGCGACGAGGTCGTCGAGGCCCACACCGGCCGCCTCTGGACGGTCGCGTTCGCCGGATTCACGCCCGGGTTCGGCTACCTGGCCACCGAGGACGACCGGCTGCACGTGCCGCGGCGGTCGTCGTCGCGGACCCGGGTCCCGGCCGGCGCGGTCGGCCTCGCGGGGGAGTTCAGCGGGGTCTACCCCCGCGAGTCGCCGGGCGGCTGGCAGCTCATCGGGCGGACCGACCACGTGCTCTGGGACCTCGACCGCGACCCGCCCGCCGTCCTCGTCCCGGGTGCCCGCATCCGGTTCCGGGCCCGATGAGCCGCCTCACCGTCGTCGCGACCGGCCCGCAGACGACGGTCCAGGACGCTCTCGGGCGACCAGGCCGCGCGGACCTCGGCGTCGGCGTCTCCGGCGCGGCCGATCGGGCGGCGCTGCGGCGGGCGAACCGGCTCGTCGGCAACGACGAGGCCGCGGCCGGGCTCGAGGTCACCTTCGGCGGGCTCGCGCTGCGGTTCGCGACGACGGTGGTGGTCGCCGTGACCGGGGCGCCGGCCCCGGTGCGCGTCGGGGACCGTCCCGGGGACCTGCACCGCGCCGTCGTCGTGCCCGCGGGCGCCGAGCTGCGCCTGGGGACGCCGGGCTGCGGCCTGCGGACCTACCTCGCGGTCCGCGGCGGCATCGCGGTGGAGCCCGTGCTGGGCAGCCGGGCCACCGACACCGTCGCCGCGCTCGGTCCCCCGGTGCTCGAGGCCGGCGTGGAGCTGCCGGTGGGGGAGACGCCGGCGTCGCCGGTGCCGGCGGTGGACGTCGCCCCGGAGGCCGGGCTCGCCGGCGAGCTGACGCTCGGGGTGGTCCTGGGCCCGCGTCGGGACTGGTTCACCGACGCCGCCGTCACCACCTTCCTGCGCTCCGCGTGGACGGTCACCGAGGACGCCAACCGCGTCGGGTTCCGGCTCGACGGCCCCGAGCTCGCCCGCACGCCGGAGCGGGAGGGCGCGGAACTGCCGAGCGAGGGCGTCGTCCGGGGGAGCGTGCAGGTGCCGCCGTCCGGGCGCCCGACCGTCTTCCTCGCCGACCACCCGGTGACCGGCGGCTACCCGGTGATCGGCGTGGTGCCCGACGCCGACACCGACCGGGCGGGCCAGCTCCGGCCGGGGGCGACGGTGCGGTTCCGGCGGGTGGCGGTCCCGTGGGCGTCAGAGAAGTCCCTCTGCTGACATTGGACGTCAGAGAACCGTCGTCGATCATGAGGGGGACGCCGCCGTGCTCGAGCACCCCTGCCTGCACCAGAACATCGCGCCCGCCCTGAGCGCGCACCCGGCTCAGCCGGTCGCGCGCTCCGCGGCCGCGAGCCACTCCCGCCACTGCTCGGCCTGGCGGTCGGCCTCCTTCGCGCGGCGCTCGTCGCCGGCGGCGCGGGCCTTCGCGGCCTGCGCCTCGTACTGGGCGACGCGCTCGCGGAACTGCCCGACGCGGGCCTCCTTCTCCGGGTCGACCCGCGACCAGCGCCGGTCGACGGCGGCGCGCACCCGGTCCTCGACCTCCTTGAGCCGGGTCGCGAACTCGCGGACCCGCTCGCGGGGCACCTTGCCGATCTCGTCCCAGCGCTCCTGCACCGAGCGCAGCGCGGCCCGGGCGGCGTCGATGTCGGAGAGGTCGATGGCGGCGGCCTCGGCGAGCAGCGTCTCCTTGGCCTTCGCGTTGCCGACGAACTCGGCGTCGCGCGCGTCGAACGTCGACGACCGGCGCGAGAAGAAGTGGTCCTGCGCGCCCCGGAAGCGGGCCCAGAGGGCGTCGTCGGTGTCCTTCGAGGTGCGCCCGGCCGCCTTCCACTCGACCATGAGCTCCTTGTAGCGCCCGGCCGTCGGCCCCCAGTCCTCGGACTCCTGCAGCGACTCCGCCTCGGTGACCAGCTCCTCCTTGCGCGTCTTCGCGGCGGCCCGCTCGCGGTCGAGCTCGGCGAAGTGGGCCCCACGGCGGCGCGTGAACGTCTCGCGGGCCTTCGCGAACCGCTTCCAGAGCGCGTCGTCGGTCTTGCGGTCGATCCCGCGGATCGACTTCCACTCCTCGAGCATCGCCGAGAAGCGGTCGCCGGCGTGCTTCCAGCGCGTGGTCTCCTCGGCGAGGGTCTCGGCCTCGCCGATCAGGGCCTCCTTGCGCGCGACCGCCTGCTCCCGGGCGGTCGAGCGCGCCGACTTCTCGGCCCGCCCCGCGGTCCCGGCCGCGGCGATGACCGCGTCGAGGCGGACGACGAGCCCGGGCAGGTCGCCGACGACGGCCGCGACGTCGAGACGCTCGCGCAGCACGGTCGCGCTGCGCAGCAGGCCCGCCGCGTCCCCACGGCCGGACTGCAGGCGACGCACGAGCAGGTCGGCCTCGGTGCGCAGGTCGTCGAACCGTCGGGCGTAGTGCGCCAGGCCCTCCTGCGCGTCACCGGCCTGCCACGACCCGACAGCGCGGTCGCCCTCGGGGGCCACGGTCCAGACGGTGCCGTCGGCGTCGACTCGGCCCCACCGTCCGGGCTCGTCGGAGGCGGGGACGACGGTCGGGAGCTCGGCCACCTCCGAGGCGGCGGCGCTCGGGAGGGGCGCGCCGGCCGGGGCGTCGGGCGAGGCTGCCGGTTCCGGGGCGGGCGTCGGGGTCGGGCGTGGCGGGACGGCGTCCGGGGTGAGGGCCGACGGGATGGGGACCGCCGGGGTGGGCCGTGGCTCGGGCCGGGGGGCGGGGAGCGGGTCGGACTCCGGGTCCGGGACGTGGTCGACGGCGGGTGGGGTGGCGGACCCCTCCGGCTCGGCCGGCTCCGTGGCGATGGGTGCCTCGGCCGGCTCGACCGCCGTCGGCTCGACCAGCTCGGTCGCCCCGGTCGGCTCCGCGGCGGCGACGTCCGGAGTCGGTTCCGGCTCGGCCGTCCCGCCGTCCTCGGGGCCGCGCCCGGCGTCGTCCGTCGTGCTCCCGACGTCCGGCTCGTCCTGGGTCGCCGTCGCGCCCGCCCGCGCCCCGTCCGCGCCCGGGACCGCGCCGGCCAGCCCGGTGGCCTGCTCCTCGGCCATTCGCCGTACACCTCCCGCTCGGATCGTGCGGGGCATTCAAACAGCTTCCCGGTCGACGTCGCACCCCCGACCAGCAGCGACCCGCACATCGGGGTCCACGGACCGGCGGTCGGGGAGCCTCCCGACGGCCGTGACGGCGCCCCGCAGGACCGGCCGGTCCCCGTGCCCGCCCATGATCCACCTCTCGGCGGCCGGGCGATCGCCCCGCGAGCGCCCTGCCGCCCAGGGGCCGATCCCGGCCCGTCGCAGCGGGGTGATCGCGCCGGCGGAGCTAGCGTGACGGCGGTGAGCGCGCGACCGATCGCCCTCGTCGGGCCGACGGCGACGGGCAAGTCCGACCTGGCGCTCGACCTGGCCGCGCGCCTCGGCGGCGTCGAGGTCGTCAACGCCGACGCCATGCAGCTCTACCGCGGCATGGACATCGGCACCGCGAAGCTGCCCGTGCAGGCCCGCCGCTGGGTCCCGCACCACCTGCTCGACGTCCTGGACGTCACGCAGACCGCCACGGTCGCCGCCTACCAGCGCGACGCGCGCGCCGCCGTCGACGACGTCCTGGACCGCGGCGGGCTCCCGGTCGCCGTCGGCGGGTCCGGGCTCTACGTGCAGGCCCTCGTCGACGACCTGCGCTTCCCCGGCACCGACCCCGCGGTCCGCGCCCGGCTCGAGACCGAGCTCGCCGAGACCGGCCCGGCGGGGCTGCACGCCCGGCTGGCCCGGATCGACCCGGACGCCGCCGCCGGCATCCTGGCCAGCAACGGTCGGCGCCTCGTGCGCGCCCTGGAGGTCGTCGAGATCACCGGGGCGCCGTTCGCGGCGAGCCTGCCCCGCCCCGGCGCGCCCCGCCGCGGCACCGTGCTCGTCGGGCTCGACCGCGAGACCGCCGAGCTCGACGCCCGCGTCGAGGCGCGCGTCGACGGCATGTTCGCGGCGGGCCTGCTCGACGAGGTCCGCCGCCTCGCCGCGGCGGGCCTGCGCGACGGCGAGACCGCGTCCCGCGCCGTCGGCTACCGCGAGCTCCTCGAGGTCCTCCACGACGACGGCGGCGACGACGACCCGGCGCCGGACCCCGACCCGGCCGCGCTCGCCGAGGCCCGCCGCCGCATCGTCGTCGCGACCCGCCGCCTCGTCCGGCGGCAGCGCTCGTGGTTCCGCCGCGACCCGCGGGTGACGTGGTTCGACGCGTCGTCGGCCACGCTCGTCGACGACGTCGTCACCCTGGCGCACGAGACCGCCGGTGGTTCGTAGGCTGGGGCCATGGAGTTCGTCCTCGGCCACGGCACGGAGAACGACTTCGTGCTGCTGCCCGACCCCGAGGGCCGCTTCGAGCTCGACCCGGCCGCGGTCCGCGCCCTCTGCCACCGCCGCCGCGGGCTCGGCGCCGACGGGGTGCTGCGCGTCGCGCCCACGCGGGAGCCGGGCGCCGCGTTCTTCATGGACTACCGCAACGCCGACGGCTCGATCGCCGAGATGTGCGGCAACGGGGTGCGGGTGTTCGCCCGCTACCTGGTCGAGGCCGGGCTCGTCGGGGCCGGGACGATCGCGATCGCGACCCGGGCCGGTCTGCGGACCGTCGAGCTCGGCGAGGACCCCGACGGCGAGGTCGCCGTGGACATGGGCCCGGCGCGGGTGGGTCCCGACGCGGTGGCCATCCTGCCCTCGCCGGTGGGCCCGGCGGGCTCGGTCACCTCCTTCGCGGGGGTGGCCGTCGACGTCGGCAACCCGCACCTGGCCTGCGTCACCACCGCCGACCTGGACGCCCTCGACCTCACCGTCGCCCCCGGGCACGACCCCGACCGGTTCCCGGACGGGGTGAACGTCGAGTTCCTGACGCCGCTGACCGCCGACGGGGCCACCCACCTGCGCGTGCACGAGCGCGGGTCCGGCGAGACCCGCTCGTGCGGCACCGGGACGGTCGCCGGCGCGGTCGCCGGGCTGCGCGCGGCCGGCCGGGACTCGGGCACGGTGACCGTCACGACGCCGGGTGGGGTGCTGCGGGTCGACGTCGGCCCCGGCCTGGGCTCCGCGCCGGGCTCGACGACGACGCTCACCGGCCCCGCCGTCCTCGTCGCGCGTGGCGAGGTGGCGCTCGAGTCGGACCCCACCCGGGCCGGGGAGATGCGGGCCCGCGTCGGGCTGCGGGCGCCGGCGGGGGTCTGACGGCCGGGGACTGCCGGCACGACGCAGCGCGCGGGAAAGACGTGGTGACGGCGCGTCACTCGTGGGACAGTGGACGTCACGATGACAGAACCCGCATCCGACCGTTCCGGTCCTCCCACGTCCTCCGTGTCCGGTGTGTCCACCCGTCGCGGGGACCGTTCCGCGCACGGCCGCATCGAGATCGACCCGACGGTGCCCGATCCCGCACCCGACGAGTCCGAGCCGACGACGGGCACGATGGAGCTCGAGGAGCGCTCGTCGCTGCGGCGCGTCCCGGGCCTGTCCGGCGCGTCCACCGAGCTCACCGACGTCACCGAGGTCGAGTACCGGCAGCTGCGCCTCGAGCGCGTCGTGCTCGTCGGGGTGTGGACCGAGGGCAGCGCCGCGATGGCGGACGCTTCCATGGTCGAGCTGGCGCGCCTCGCCGAGACGGCGGGCTCCGAGGTGCTCGACGGGCTGGTCCAGCGCCGTTCCAACCCCGACCCGGCCACGTTCGTCGGCTCCGGCAAGGTCGCCGAGCTGCGTGAGACCGTGTCGAGCACGGGCGCCGACACCGTGATCGCCGACGGCGAGCTCTCGCCCGGCCAGCTCCGCCAGCTCGAGGAGAAGCTCAAGGTCAAGGTCGTCGACCGGACCGCGCTGATCCTCGACATCTTCGCCCAGCACGCCCGGTCGCGGGAGGGCAAGGCGCAGGTCGAGCTGGCCCAGCTCCGCTACTTCCTGCCCCGCCTGCGCGGCTGGGGCGAGTCGATGTCCCGCCAGGGCGGCGGCGCCGGGGGCGGCGCGGGCGGCGGCGTCGGTACCCGTGGCCCCGGTGAGACCAAGCTCGAGACCGACCGGCGGCGCATCCACCAGCGGATCGCGAAGCTGCGCCGCGAGCTCGAGGGCATGAAGACCGCCCGCGACACCCAGCGCGACCGGCGCCGTCGTCGGGAGGTCCCGGCGGTCGCCATCGCCGGGTACACCAACGCCGGCAAGTCCTCGCTGCTCAACGCCATCACCGACGCGGGCGTGCTCGTCGAAGACGCGCTCTTCGCGACCCTCGACCCGACGACGCGCCGGTGGGAGATCCCGGACGGGCGCGAGGCGACGCTGACCGACACCGTCGGCTTCGTGCGTCACCTACCCCACCAGCTCGTCGAGGCGTTCCGCTCGACGCTCGAGGAGGTCGGCGACGCCGACCTCGTCGTGCACGTGGTCGACGGGGCCGACCCCGCGGCGACCGACCAGATCGCGGCGGTGCGCGAGGTGATCGCCGAGATCGGCGAGAAGACCGCGCCGCCGGAGCTGCTCGTCGTCAACAAGGTCGACGACGCCGACCCGCTGGCGCTGGCGCAGCTGCGCGCGACCCTGCCCGGGGCGGTGTTCGTCTCGGCGCGCACCGGCGAGGGCATCGAGCTGTTGCGGCGCCGGATCGCCGAGGCACTGCCTCGTCCGGAGGTCGAGGTCGACGTGGTGCTGCCCTACACCGAGGGTGCGCTCGTCGGTCGGGTGCACGCCGAGGGCGAGGTGCTCGCCGAGCGGCACGTCGCCGAGGGCACCGTCCTGCAGGCCCGGGTCGGGCCCGAGCTCGCCGCCGCCGTCGAGCGGGTCTCGGTCGGGGCGGACGTCCCGGTGCCGTGACCGGCGGGGCGGCTCCGGCGACGGGGCGCCCGTGACGCCGGTACCCGCCGGGTGAGCCGACCGGTCTGGGGTGCGGCGTGCTCGCCGTCGTCGTGGCGCTCCTGCTCGCCGGGGCGATCGGCGTGCCGAATGCGCTCGCCGCGACGGCGCCCGTCACGCGGTGCGTGCTGGACGACCCGCGGCTCGACGAGGCCTCCGGGCTCGCGGTGACGCCCTCGGGACCCGTCGTCGTGGACGACAGCGGGAACGCGACGGTCGTGTACACCCTCGCGCCGGACTGCTCGGTGACGTCGGCCCGGCCGGTCGGCGTGTCCGGACGCGATGTCGAGGATCTCGCCCGGACCACCGACGGCACGCTCTGGGTCGTCGTCGTGGGGGTGCCGCTGGCGGCCCTTGCGCGACGCCGCCGCCGTGTCGTGCGTCGGTGACGAGCCCGTTCAGAGCTTGCGCAGCACCGCCACGACCTTGCCGAGCACGGTCGCCTCGTCGCCTGGGATCGGCTCGTAGGCCGCGTTCGCGGGGAGCAGCCAGACGTGGCCGTCCTTGCGCTTGTAGGTCTTCACGGTGGCCTCGTTGTCGAGCATCGCGGCGACGATCTCGCCGTTGTCGGCGACCGGCTGCTGGCGCACGACCACCCAGTCCCCGTCGGTGATCGCGGCCTCCACCATCGAGTCCCCGACCACCTTGAGCAGGAAGAGCGACCCCTCGCCGACCAGCTCCTTCGGCAGCGGGAACACGTCCTCGACGGCCTGCTCGGCGAGGATCGGCCCGCCCGCCGCGATCCGGCCGACGACCGGGACGAACGACGGCGTGGGCCGGTCGGAGCGCAGGGCCTCGGTGTCGGCGGCGCTCCCGAGCTCGGGGTCGAGCTCCTCGGGCAGGCGGACGTCGAGGGCCCGGGGCCGGTTCGGGTTCCGCCGCAGGTAGCCCTTCTTCTCCAGCACCTTCATCTGGTGGGCGACCGACGAGGTGGAGGTGAGCCCGGCCGCGTCGCCGATCTCGCGGACGCTCGGCGGGTAGCCGACGCGCTCGACGTGGTCGCGGATGACCTCGAGCACCTTGCGCTGGCGGGGGGTGAGGCTCGGGGCGCCGGAGGGGGACGGCTCGGGCTCGCGGTCGGGGAACGCGTGCACCTGGGCGGTGACGACGGCGTCCCCGCCGGCGTCCGACACCGCGGCGGCGTCCTCGACCACGGGCGGGTCCGCCCCGCCGTCGCGCCTGCGTCCAGCCATGGTTCCTCCTCCGTCCGGCCCGGCAGCGGGCGCCGCAGCCGGCAGTGATGTCGCACTGCCGCCGGGCACCGGTGACGCTGCGTGCTCTCGGAGCCCGAAGGTAGCGCCGACGACCGACGGGATCAAACACGTGTTCGAACGACACGCCGGTCTCCTCGTCGACGTTGTCAGGGGTCGATGCTAGACATCGCACACGCGTTCGATCGAACGCGTGTGCGAGGGGAGATGCTCGAGATGACGACCCGGATGACGACGCGGACGAGCACGGTCACGGACGTGCGGGCAGCTTCCGGTCCGGCCCCGCTGACAGAGGTCCCGTCCCAGGTCGGCCGCGCCGACCGGGGGGCGGTCGGCCTGCTGTCGCCCGGTGCGGTGCGGCCGGTGTCGCCGTGGGCGCCGTCGGCCCCGGGCCTGCCGACGCGGCCCGCGGGCCGGCGCGACGCGCGGCGCCCGGCCGGGCGGCCCGGGGCGCTCGTGACGCCGCTCGTGCGCCCGGTGCCCGCGTCCGGCCGGGTGGGGGCCGAGGCGGCCGCGCGGGGCCACGCTCGGGCGGTCGTGCTGAGCCGGCGACGCACCGTCGCCACGGTCGTCCTCGGCGGGTTCCTGCTCGGGCTGGTCGTCCTGGCGGTGCGCCTCGGCGGCGTCGCGGCCGACGCGCCGTCCGGACCGGTGCCCGTGGGCTCGGCCGTCGTCGTCGTGGCGCCGGGGGAGACGCTGATCGACGTCGCGCACCGGGCCGCGCCCACGGCCGACACCGACGCCGTCGTGGCGCGGATCCGCACGGACAACCACCTGGTCGGGTCAACAGTCGTGGCGGGGCGCCCGCTCGTGGTCCCCACCGGGTCCTGAGCCCCCGCACGCCCCGGTTCACTCCCAGGAACAGCGTGTGTCCCGGTCGTCGCGCCCGGCGGCCGCCCGGCACGCGGGAGCGGGCCGTTCGCCGCGTACATCCTCGGGAAGCGTGATCCGGCTTGCACCGCTTGATCGGGTGTCGCTAGCGTCCCGCCCCAACATCTTGTGGTTACATGGTTGTAGTTAGTCCACAGGTTGTGCATGTAGGTGGAGGCCCTGTCCACAGGGAACTCCACCGGGTCGGTGGATCCGTCCACCGGCGGCACCTCTCGGTCCACGGCCGGAGGTGCCCGATCCACAGCGGTGTCCCCAGGACGACGGCCGGCCTCCGGTCCGTCCACAGGTGGGGACAGCGACACGGAGCAGGTCTCGTCGCGGGAAGGGAGCCGAGGGTGCGTTGTCCGTTCTGCCGCAACGACGACTCCCGGGTCGTCGACTCACGCGAGGCCGACGAGGGTCAGGCGATCCGTCGCCGCCGCTCCTGCACGGCGTGCGGGAAGCGGTTCACCACCGTCGAGGAAGCCGTCCTCGCGGTGGTCAAGCGCAGTGGGGTCACCGAGCCGTTCAGCCGCGAGAAGGTCGTCCGCGGTGTGGGCCGGGCCTGCCAGGGGCGTCCGGTCGACCCGGACGCGATCGCGCTGCTGGCCCACAAGGTGGAGGAGACGGTGCGGGCATCGGGCACGGCCGAGGTGCCGAGCCAGGACGTGGGGATGGCGATCCTCGGACCGCTGCGCGAACTGGACGCGGTGGCCTACCTGAGGTTCGCCAGCGTGTACCGCAACTTCTCCTCCGTGGCCGACTTCGAGGCCGAGATCGCCGACCTCCGCGGGCGCCTGTCCGCGGACGGCGGGACCGCGGAGGCCGGACAGGGGGACGGCCCCGGGGCCGACGGGGCGAGCAGCACGGACAGGACCGACGAGCGGGACGGCGGCGGTGCCGAGGGCACCGCCGGCGGTGACCGCCCGGCGACATCGATGCCGGAACGTGGGGAAGCGTCCCCGGCACACGCGAGCACGAGGGGATGAGCGGATGACGGAGACCGTCGGGTCCGACAGGAGCAGGGACGGCGCCGCCGACGGCGCGGGCCGGCCGACCGGGAAGCGGGGCCTGTCGATCGGGCGCGTGCACACCACCGAGGGGCGCCACCCCTACGACGAGGTGGAGTGGGAGCGCCGCGACGTCGTCATGACCAACTGGCGCGACGGCTCGGTGAACTTCGAGCAGCGCGGCGTCGAGTTCCCCTCGACGTGGTCGGCGAACGCGACCAACATCGTCACGAGCAAGTACTTCCGGGGCGCGGTCGGCACGCCGCAGCGCGAGTCGAGCCTGCGCCAGCTCATCGACCGCGTCGTGCGCAGCTACACCGAGGCGGGCCGCCAGAACGGCTACTTCGCGACGCCGGCCGACGCCGAGATCTTCGCCGACGAGCTGACCTGGATGCTCCTGCACCAGTACTTCAGCTTCAACTCGCCGGTGTGGTTCAACGTCGGCACCGCGTCGCCGCAGCAGGTCAGCGCCTGCTTCATCCTCTCCGTCGACGACACCATGGAGTCGATCCTCAACTGGTACCGCGAGGAGGGACTGATCTTCAAGGGTGGCTCCGGCGCCGGCCTGAACCTCTCGCGGATCCGCTCCTCGAAGGAGCTGCTCTCCTCCGGAGGCACCGCCTCCGGCCCGGTCTCGTTCATGCGCGGCGCCGACGCGTCCGCGGGGACGATCAAGTCGGGCGGCGCGACGCGTCGTGCGGCGAAGATGGTCGTGCTCGACGTCGACCACCCGGACATCGCGGAGTTCATCGAGACCAAGCGCTCCGAGGAGCGCAAGATCCGCGTGCTGCGCGACGCGGGGTTCGACATGGACCTCGGCGGTGCCGACATCGCCTCGGTGCAGTACCAGAATGCGAACAACTCGGTCCGGGTCACCGACGAGTTCATGCGCGCCGTCCAGTCCGGCGGTGAGTTCGGGCTGCGAGCCCGCATGACCGGCGAGGTCATCGAGTCCGTCGACGCGAAGTCGCTGTTCCGCCGCCTGGCCGAGGCCGCGTGGGAGTGCGCCGACCCCGGTCTGCAGTACGACGACACGATCAACGACTGGCACACCTCGCCGGAGTCCGGGCGCATCACCGCGTCCAACCCGTGCTCGGAGTACCTGCACCTGGACAACTCCAGCTGCAACCTCGCCTCGCTGAACCTCATGAAGTTCCTGGGCGACGACGGGCGCTTCGACGTCGACGGCTTCGTGCGCTCGGTCGAGCTGGTCATCACCGCGATGGACATCTCCATCTGCTTCGCGGACTTCCCGACCGAGTCGATCGGCGAGACCACCCGGGCGTTCCGTCAGCTCGGCATCGGCTACGCGAACCTCGGGGCGCTGCTGATGGCGACCGGCCACGCGTACGACTCCGCGGGTGGCCAGGCGCTGGCCGCCGCGATCACCTCGCTGATGACGGGGACCGCCTACCGCCGCTCGGCCGAGCTCGCCGGTGCCGTGGCCCCCTACGACGGCTACGGGCGCAACGCCGACGCCCACCGCCGTGTCATGCGCAAGCACGCCGCGGCCAACGACGCGATCCGCACCGCGGACCGCGAGGGCGCCCGCATCCGCGACGCGGCCACCGAGCAGTGGCAGACCGGCCTCGAGGTCGGCGCGCGGAACGGCTGGCGCAACGCGCAGGCCAGCGTGCTCGCCCCCACCGGCACCATCGGCTTCATGATGGACTGCGACACCACCGGGGTGGAGCCGGACTTCTCGCTGGTCAAGTTCAAGAAGCTCGTCGGCGGCGGCTCGATGCAGATCGTCAACCAGACGGTGCCGCGGGCCCTCGCCTCGCTGGGCTACCAGGGCGAGCAGATCGAGGCGATCGTCGAGTTCATCGCCGAGCACGGCCACGTCGTCGACGCGCCGGGCCTGCGCCCGGAGCACTACGAGGTGTTCGACTGCGCGATGGGTGAGCGCGCGATCGCCCCGATGGGCCACGTGCGGATGATGGCGGCCGTCCAGCCGTTCATCTCCGGCGCGATCTCCAAGACGGTGAACATGCCCGAGCGGGCCACCGTCGAGGACGTCGAGGAGATCTACTTCGAGTCCTGGAAGTCCGGGCTCAAGGCCCTCGCGATCTACCGCGACAACTGCAAGGTCGGCCAGCCGCTGTCCGCCGGCAAGACGGGCGGCAGCACCGCGGAGTCGACGACGGGGGCCGAGGTGGCCACCACCGACCACCGCCCGGTGCGCAAGCGGCTGCCGAAGAAGCGCCCGAGCGAGACGGTGTCGTTCGCCGTCGCGGGCGCCGAGGGCTACATGACGGCGGGCTCCTACCCCGACGACGGGCTCGGCGAGATCTTCGTCAAGATGTCGAAGCAGGGCTCGACGCTCGCGGGCGTCATGGACGCGTTCTCGATGGCGATCTCCATCGCGCTGCAGTACGGCGTGCCGCTCGAGACCTACGTGTCGAAGTTCGTGAACATGCGCTTCGAACCGGCGGGCATGACCGACGACCCGGACGTGCGGATGGCGACGAGCATCGTCGACTACCTGTTCCGCCGGATCGCCCTGGACCACCTGCCCTACGAGAAGCGCGCCCAGCTGGGCATCTTCTCGGCGGACGAGCGCACCGCCCAGGTGGCCACCGACTACGGGTCGGCGCCGGCCGTGGAGCCGGTGGTCGAGGAGCTCCGCACCACGCTCGACGCCGCTCCGGAGACGGGTGCCGGGCACACCGGGACGGGGCAGGCCGGGGTGCGACGGGCCGACATCTCCGTCGGCAGCTCCACCGAGCTGCTGGAGCTGCAGCAGGGCAAGGCGGCCGACGCGCCGCTCTGCCTGACCTGCGGCACGAAGATGCGCCCGGCCGGGTCCTGCTACGTCTGCGAGGGCTGCGGCTCGACCAGCGGCTGCAGCTGAAAGCGAGCGCTATTGCACCGGCTGCAACAAGCGCGCGTGATCAGGTTCGGCACGCGCATCGCGCGCGGATCCTCTAGGTCCGTAGCGGTGGCGGTGAGGGAGCGGTGGCCTCGCTGAAGACTCGGGTCGCTCTGGGCCCGTGTGGTCCGGAGCGACCCGAGATCGCGATCGACACCCCGAGAGGAGGAACGGGGCATGGCAAAGACCAACCCCAAGCAGACGAGCTCCAAGGCCGCGAAGGCGGCTTCGAGGGTTCTGCGGGGCAACGCCTCGCGCGCGGCCAAGACGGCTGCGGGCAGTGCTCTGGCGCAGACGCGTCCGAGCAAGAAGAAGTAGCGGTTCGAGAGGTCCCGGACCGGGGGTGTTAACGCCACCCCCGGGCCGGACCTCGGAACCTAAACGACGCGCAGGCGCTCCGCGAGACGGGTGGCAGACGATTGCCCTCCATCGTGGAGGTGCCTAACGCGCCGTGATCCGAGTCCAAAGGCCCTTGACTGACACTCGAGGCGAGGGCCTGACACCCGAGGTGAACGGTGACAACTCCATCAACCACACAGACGAGCACGCTGGACGAGCCTCCGGTCCAGGTGTTCGTCTCTTATGCCCACGGGGACGACCAGATCCTGTCGTTCGTCGAGGCGTTCAAGATGACTCTGGAGAGCCTGGCGGTCGCTGACCGCGGCCGGCGTCTCGAGGTCTTCCTTGACCGCCACGACATCGGCTGGGGCGAGGACTGGCAGGAGAGGCTGCATCAGGGAGTCTCCGGCGCGCTGGTCTTCGTCCCGATGATCACTCGACGATACTTCGACCGGCCAGCCTGCCGCCAAGAGCTGCTGACGTTCTACAACGGGGCTCGTGCTCTATCGGTCACCGAGCTGCTGCTGCCCGTCGTCGTCCTCGGGCACCGCTTCATCACGGTGGACAACCCCGACGAGACGGTCCGCATCATCGCCGAGCGTCAATACCGCAGCCTCACCGACGCCGTCCTCGCCGGGCCAGGGTCGGCTGAGTGGACTAGGACGATGCTCGCGCTGGTCAACGACCTCATTGACGCCGTCGAGAGCGTCGAGGCCAGGCTTGACCCCGCTCAGGACACCACCCAGGCCGCCTCAAGCGGCAAGCCCGGGGAGCCCGTCGCGGCCGGCGACGAACTCGACGACGATGCGCCCGGACTCATGGAGCTCGATCAGCTCTTCGCCGACCGCGCCGGGGACATCAGCCACGGCTTCGTTGAGCTCGTCGAGGTCATGGACGTGATGAAGACGGTGTTCACGATGGCAGGGCACCGGATGCAGTCCGCGGATCCGCGGATGCCGGGGGAGAATGAGATCCTTCGGCTGGCCCGCGAGGCGAAGCCGCTAACGGAGCGGTTCGAGGGCATCGGCGCTCGCATGGAGCAGTCCGCCACCGACGCCGACGCGGCCCTTCGCCAGGCCTGGGCGCTAGCCGACTGCCCCGGCACCGAGCCGTTCCGGGAGAACCTCCGTCAGGCGGTGGGCCAGATCGAGCAGATGGCGGAGATCGAGACAACGATCGACGAGTTTCTCCTCTTGCTGCGGCCCATGGAGGTACTCAGCGCTGGCCTGCGGCGCTCAGTGACCCCGCTGCGCCGAGGAGCCAAGCAGGTACGCACCGCCGTCTCGATCGTCCGGGAGTGGCGCAACATCGGCGGGAACGACTCAGCAGCCGCGTGATCCGTCCAGACGCTGGCGGCGTGGTGACCCGCCGCCAGCGTCGTCATCCCTCTCCCACGCCTTGTTGATCGAGTACGGGCGAGTTCGGGGGCCGGACCGTCCGGGCGAAGGCCACCCTGGCGACACTCACCGCAACGATGTTGTGTTAGATGCAACCTCGTGGATCACGGTGCGGCCTTGCCGGGTGCGGCGTCCTCGGTGCTGCTGTCAGGTGTTCGGCATCTGGACCCGGGGCCGGCGGTGTTCGAGGCGATGTTGGAGGGTTGGTCGCGTCAGCAACGGTCGCGGTTCTTGCGGGCGGACGCGACGATCAAGCCGCGGCTGGAGCTGGTGCGGCGGTTCGCGCGGTTCTCCAACCAGTACCCCTGGCAGTGGACCCCTTGCGAGCTCGAGGCGTTCATGGACTCGATGTCGGTGGCGGTCTCGACAGCGCGCGGCTACCAGAACGCGTTGCGGCTGTTCTGCGACTACGTCACCGACGCCCGCTACGGCTGGCCGGCCGAGTGCCTGCAGCAGTTCGGCGCCGCGCCGCAGCAGGTGCTGCACGAGTGGAACTCGGTGATCCACAACGTCGAGTTCGAGGGACGCACCTCGCGACGGCCGTTGAGCTACGACGAGGTCCAGGCCCTGTTCGACGCCGCCGACGGTCGAGTCGCAGAGATCCGTGGTCGGCGCCGGAAGGGCGCCGCGGCGGCGCAGCGGGACGCGGTGCTGCTCAAGACGGTCTACGCGTTCGGGCTACGCCGCCAAGAGGCGCGAGGCCTGGACCTGGTTGACCTACGCGCCAACCCGAAGGTCAAGTCGTTCGGCCGTATGGGAGGTGTGTTCGTCCGCCACGGCAAGGCCTCGCGCGGCAGCACTCCGAAGCGTCGCACTGTGCTGACGGTTCCGGAGTTCGACTGGATCGTCGGACTGCTCGAGCACTACCTCACCGAGGTCCGTCCCCTGTTCAGCCCGGGAGAACATCCGGCGTTCTGGGTGACCGAACGCCGCGGCCGAATGTCACTCCGGTCGATCAACGAGGCCTTCGAGCACGCCCGCGCTGCGGCCGGCATCGACCCTCAGCTCGATCTGCACTCGCTGCGACACTCCTACGTCACGCACCTGGTCGAGTTCGACTATCCCGAGCGCTTCGTCCAGGAGCAGGTCGGCCACTCCTACGCCAGCACCACGGCGATCTACACCGGAGTGTCCGACGACTACCGCAACCGGCTGCTGCAGCGGTCGCTGACCGCGCCCGGCTTCGACCTCTGGGAGCCTGACTCATGATCAAGAAGATGGGCGTTGAGTGGCACCTGCGCCGTCGCATGGCGGAGCGCGACCTCTACCAGACCTCGGACCTGGTCCCGCTCCTAGCGGAGCGCGGCATCGAACTGTCCCGCGAACAGGTCTACCGGCTTGTCACCCAACCCCCACAGCGCCTGTCGATGGACACCCTCGCTGCGCTCTGCGACATCCTCGACTGCGAGCCCAACGATCTCATCGAAGTCAAAGCGGTCAACGCCGAGCTCCGCAAAAGTGGCACGACCTCGGCCAACCCAGCGCCGTCGGTGCGACGAACCGTCATTCGGCGTCCCGGAAAGTCGTGAGTCAGCGAGAAGCTGGACGCCAAGAGGCCGTCCACGAGCATCGCGCCACGGTCCGAGCGATAGTCGAGCAGCAGTTCCCTGAGATTGAGACTCAGGAGATGGAACGCCTCATGGTCGCCGCGAAGGTGAACGAGCGGAAGGCGCTCAGTGCCCTCGCGAACCATCTCAAGTCTCATCCTGGCACCCTGATATCCGGATCAGCTGACGGGCCGAGCGGGTTACTCCGGCTCATCGAACAACTCGCAAGCGCGGGCCACGCAGTAACACTGCCGCAATGCACGAGCTGCGGCAAACGAACAACCAACCTCCCACGATTCGCGGAAAGCGGAAGGATATGTCCGGCTTGTCGGGCAAGGAATAATCGTCGTGACTGCGATCGATGCGGGCGCCCGCAAGTTCGCATCGTCACCCGGCGGGCCGAGGGCCGGATCTGCTACAGATGCTACCGGTCCGACCCGGAACGACTCGAACCTTGCGGAGGCTGCGGCCGCCAAAAACACGTCGTGTCCCGCCTCCACGACGGAACCGGTCTTTGCATAAGATGCTGGGATCGCCCTAAACATCAATGCGTTCGTTGCGGGCAGACCGGTCCAGCGAGCTCCATCGACCAAGACGGCCCGCTCTGTCCAGCCTGCTACCGCCGATACAAGCGACCGCGAACCCTCTGCGGGCAGTGCGGGCGAGTTCGCATTGTCGGCCGCCGAGGACGAGACGGCGAACCCGACATCTGCGATAGCTGCAACGTTGGCCCGAGTAGAACCTGCAGTCGATGCGGCCGCGAACGTCCCGGCCGACTGACCGACAACGGGGCATGGCTATGCCGAGGGTGCGTGCCACGCACGAGGCAAACCTGCGCGCGATGCGAACGCTCTCGCCCCGTCCAAGCTCGCCTGCCGCTCGGGCCAGTCTGCAGCGGTTGCTACACCTACCTGAACGAACACCCATCGCCATGCGCCGCCTGCGGCGACCACCGCATCCTCGTCGGGCTCGACGACCGCGGCATGATCTGTGGCCCTTGCGCCGGAGGGTTCCCGGACCCCCGCTGCAACTCATGCGGAGAGCCCAGCCGGCACTACACGACCGAAAAATGCGCCAGATGCACCCTGGCCGACCGCCTCGACGACTTGCTCTCCGGGTCGGACGGGACCCCACGCCAGGACCTCCAAGGCGTCCGAGACGTGCTCCTCGCAAGCGAGCGAGCGGAGAGCTTGATTCGATGGCTTCCACGCAGCGGATCGGCTCACATGCTCCGCGAACTAGCAGGAAGCGATCAAGCAATCACGCACGCACTCCTTGATACGTTACCGCAAGGTCGACACGAAATATTCTTACGGCAGCTACTCGTCCAAGCCGGCACGGTTCCCGCTCGAGACGACGATCTTGAACGCATCCCGCCATGGCTGGATGCACTGTTGGCTCAGCAGCCCGACCATCGTGCTCGCTTGATTCGGCCATTCGCTCATTGGTTTGTCCTCCGTCGGGCCCGACGGTCAGCCGCTCGTCGGCGGTACCCCGGAGCGACGGGGTACTATGCGCGCCAACATATTCGCGTTGCCCTCGAGTTTCTTACTTGGCTCGACACTGCCGGGATCGACCTAGCCTCAGCCGGGCAAGCGGACGTCGACCGCTGGCTGAGTCAAGGCAGCGAACGCGTCGCCGATGTCCGACACTTCCTCGCCTGGGCCCGGTCACATCGCTTGACCCAGGAACTTCAAGCACCACCCCGAGTCCCCGCTCGGCCGAACGAGTTCCTCGACGAGGAAGCCCGCTGGGACCTCCTGCGGCGCAGTCTCCACGACACGTCGGAGGCACTCGACACAAGAGTCGCCGTCGCTCTTGTCCTGCTATTCGGCATGACAGTTTCCCGGATCCGACATCTCACTGATGAGCAAGTCACAAGCGAGGACGGGCAGTCTTACCTCATTACTGGGCAGCACCGGATGTTGCTGCCGCCACAACTCGCAGAAATGATCAACGAGCTCGCCAGACGAGACAACATGCGCTCCCGCTACCAGGAGCACACAGCCGAGACGCCGCGGTGGCTTCTACCTGGGATGGTTCCCGGGCGACCACTGAGCGGCCGAGCAATGAACGAAAAGCTGGTTGGCTTCGGGATGCAGGCGCGACCAGCGCGCAACGCGGCCTTGGCCTCACTAGCAGCGTCGCTGCCACCCGCAGTCCTCGCAGACCTCCTGGGCCTGCACCACGTCACGGCCACGCGCTGGGCCCAGCTCGCCGCGCGCGACTGGCACGACTTCGTGGCTGCCCGGCCGAGGCATACCGCAGGTCCCGAATAGGTTCCCTGCACCAGTACGTCGTCCGTCCGGCGGGGGTGGGCTGCGGCCGACCCCCGCCGGCGGCGTCAGTGGTCGAGGTCGAGGACAGGCTTTTCGGGGTGGCCCGGGTTCATCCGGTGATCGTCGTCATACGCGGTTACCTTCGGAGTGATGCGCGCCACGATCGACTCAACCAGAGGGTCGGCACGGCGCGCGTCGGCGACGAGGGAGTCGACGACATGCCTGACGACAGTACGACCACCGGTGGCGGGCCGGTGTTCCGCCTCATCTATCGCAGTCGGTTGACGATCCCCGCGGAGAACTTCAAGGTCGAGGTCGCCAAGATCCTGAAAGCCGCCCGCACGAAGAACCCGGAGCACGGCATCACCGGCGCGCTGGTGATCTGGGAGGACGGCGTCGTCCAGACCCTCGAGGGCGACGAGGGCGTCGTCCGCGGCCTCTACGACACGATCGCGGTCGACCCCCGCCACCAGGACGTGGAACTCGTCGAGGAGAGCCCGGGGGTCGAGCGGACGTTCGCCCGCTGGTCGATGGCCCAGGTCTCCGACAGCGACGAGGCCGACATCCCCATCGACTCGAACCAGTGGGAGGGCGCCGTCGACGTCCGCGGCTTCAAGCTGGTCACGCCGGAGGAGGAGGCGGTCATCTCCGCCATGCGCGACCGGGTGCACGGCGCCC
>CAVQUY010000007.1:0-133774 GCA_963716955.1 uncultured Actinomycetota bacterium | reverse complement strand
CGGAAGCGGGACCGTGTCTGAGGAGGGAAAAGTCGGCGGTGGACTCCAGCGGACGCCCGTGAATGCATCCCGGTTGCCGAAGGACTGATGAAGAGCCTCTCGGGCGACCTCAGTCGTTGGCGAAGTTCCGCCGCAGCGTCTCCCCGTTGGGAGAGCCTCCGAGGCTCGCGGAGATACGGTCCCACGACCAGTCGGCCTCGCGCGCTTCACGCACCGCCAGCCGGAGCGCGTTCTGCGCCACCCGACGCGCTTCGGCCGCGCTCTGCAGGAGTTCCTCGACACCCGCCATGCCACAAAGTGTGGCACGGTTCGTGGCTCAGGTCGAGGCATTTGCTTCGTGCTGAGCGTTGCTGCATGAGCCCTACCGCACGGGACATCGTCGGGGTCTCTCCGCACTCCCGACCCGCACGCCAGCTGGGCCGCCTCTCCTGAGGTCGGTGCCCTGGTCCAGGACGGAGCGCCTGGTCGCCGGAAGCCATCCTTCCCCTCGCTGAGTCTGTCCGCCGCCGTCTCGCCGCTCGGACCGCTAGACGAGTAAGTCCGAACCGGATCAGTGGTCGTAGGCGATCAGGGATCGGGTGAGGGGTTGGCCGGTGGCTCGGTTGTGCCAGATGGCGGCGGTCATGGCAGGACGCGTTGGGCGACGCGGGCGCCGACGCCGGCGATGCTGCGTGCGCCGTGTAGTTCGAGGTCGAGTTGGCCTTTGAGGGTGTCGTTGACCGACTCGATGAGTTGGCGGATCGGCTTGAGCAGGTGTTCTCCGGGCCGCGGGGTTCGGTTGCGGTAGGAGGGCCGCAGCAGCCGCACCTGGTGCTGATCGAGGTACTGGTCGAGCTCGCGGGAGACGTAGCCCTTGTCGGCGATGATGGTCAGTCCTGGGCGGGTCGCCAGCAGGGTGGGGTCGTGATCGCACATGGCGATCAGGACCTGGCGTTCGTCGAGTTTCGGGTCGGCCAGCGCCCAGGTGATCGGGAGGCCGGCGGGGGTGCAGACCAGGTGTAGACGTAGCCCCCAGAAGAACCGGGAATGGCTGGCGCAGTAGCCGTAGCCGGCCCAGCCGGCGACGTTCGAGCGCTTCGCGGTGGGTCGGGAGCGGGCGCACTCGACCGGGGTGGAGTCAACGACCCAGACGTTGTCGCGCCAGAGGTCGGTGTCGATGGCCAGCGACCGGATCAGCTGGCCGAGTACGGGGCCGGCTGCGCGGAGGCGCTTGTTGTAGCCGGATTGGCCGGGCAGGTAGGTGAACGCGCCGGGGAGGGCTCGATCGACGAAACGCAGCCAACGGGCCTCGGAGCGGACCCCGAGCAGGACCTGGGCCACCGCCAAGGTGACCAGCTCGGCGTCGGTGAGCTTCGGGGGACGCCCGATCCGGTGTCGGGGTCCGAGGTGGTCATCGATGTGGACATAGAGTGCGGTCAGGAGGGTGTTCAGGTCTGTCGTCACAAACGGATCTTGAACACCCTCCGTCCCGCTTCACGGCCGCCACGCCGTTAGGACTTACTCGTCTAGGGCCGCGAGACCGGCCCTTCTGACGCGCCACCGCAGACCCTCCGGGTCCTGTGGCGATGCCGCACGTCCGACGTCACGGGGAGCTGCGGGGGCTGCGCTGGCAGGACATCGACTTCGAGCGGGCCACGCTCACCGTGGCGCAGACCGTCGTCCGTGCGGCCGGCCAGCTCTACGTCGGGCCGGCCAAGTCGGACGCCTCGGAGGCGACGATCCCGCTGCCGAAGCTCACCCGCCGCGTCCTCGAGGAGCACCGCCGCCAGGAAGACGAGCGGGCGGAACCACACCGCTGGGAGGACCACGACCTCGTGTTCCCGTCGACCATCGGCACCCCGATGGAGCCGCGGAACCTCAACCGGCACTTCGAGGGACTGCGCGTCACGGCCGGCCTGCCCGACGTCCGGCTCCACGACCTGCGCCACACCATGGTCAGCCTGCTGCTCGACCTCGGGACCCCGCCGCACGTGGTCCAGGCCGTCGCCCGGCACGCGCACGTCGACAACACCATGGCGATCTACGCCCACACCAACCTCGACGCCATGCGCCAGGCGCCCGACGCCATCGACTGGGAGGACCTGTGAGGGCGGTTGCTGAAGGTGCCGCGACCAGCCACCGAGTCGAACCGACGAAACCGCTGGTGAGAGTGGGTGGCCAGGGGCGGGGTCGAACCGCCGACCTATCGCTTTCCAGGTGCCCGGAGCGCTGCTCAGCTTGTCTACGCCAGTCCCCTGGTCAGGGAAAACGTCGTCTTCGGACGTTCGCGGACTGCTCCGGACACCGGCCGGTTGCTGAAGTACTGCTGAAGTACGGAAGGGTCTTTACGACGCCTGCCGCGTCGTGCCGATCAGTCGCCGCGGCCGCCCTTCCTGCCTCTTCTTTTGCCGCGTTCGACGGCGTCCTGGGCCAGCCAGGTGGCGACGTTGACGAGTTTGAGGTTGGTGTCCTGGGAGGACTTGACGAGCATCTGGAAGGCCTCGGAGTCGTCGACGCCGAAGCGCTCGATCAGGACGCCTTTGGCACGGCCGATCACGTCGCGGCTGTCGATGGCTCGCGTCAGGTGTGCTGCGGTCTCGCTGCCGTAGAGGAGCATCGCGGCCTGGGCACCGAACAGAGCGGCGACCAACTGGGCCTCCGTGGTGAAGGCGCCGGGGGTGCTGGAGTAGAGGTTCAGGGCTGCGCGGTACCCGGCGTGATCGGTGGAGAGCTGGGTCGAGCACATGGACCGGTAGCCGGCGTCCACCGCGGCCTTGGCGAAGCGCGGGCAGGCTTCGGCGTCGTCGCCGGCGAGGTCGTCGATCACGATGACGCCGCTGGGCGGAGGGTTCGTGGCCGCAGTGATGCAGGGCCCCTCGTTCAGCTCGGTCTGCAGCTGGTCCAGCTCGCCGATGGCATGGACCGTGGTGTGACGGGATTCGATCTTGGAGTCCTCGGCCACGGTGATACCGCCGGCGTCGGCCCCGGGCACGGTCTCCACGGCGTGGACGACGATGCTGTCCAGGACGCTGTCCATGTCGCGCAGGTTGCAGCCGCGCGCCATCTCCTCGGCGGCCGACCGGAGAGCGGCGATCACTCGCTCCTGCTGGCCGGGCTCCACCTCGTCTGCTGGCGGTGGCGGGTCGGAGGGTGGGGTCTGCACGCACCGCACGATTCACCGTGGGGCCGCCGCGTGTCGAGGGGGGCGGCGCCCGCGTCGCATCCGTTGTGTCCGAACCCGCACCGGACGCAGCGGGACGCGGCCCGTGAAGCTGCGGGGCCGGAGAACGATGACGGCCCCGGAGATGCTGACTGTTTAACGGACGCCGAGGCCGCCCCGGCCAGCAGCCTCCGGCCACCAGCGCGGCAGGGCTGCCCATCAACACTGGCCCGTGAAACCGCACGCGTCGGTGCCAGGGTCTCTCCCTCGGCGGCGCGGGGTCGTCCCCGACAGGTCGGGCGCGCGAGGGCAAGGGCCACATCCCGACACCTCGGTGACACATCCGCCTCTAGCGTGGCGGCCCCCGTCGCGCACCTCCTACCTCAGGCCCTGACGGGTGCTGTGGCGATGACGCGCGTCCTCCGACGGTCCGAGCACGCCGGACGGCTCCCGCAGCTCGAGGAGCCCCGCCGTGTCCCACCGCCCCACCAACATCTCCGCTGCCAGGTCGTTGTGGTCGCGATTGCCTGACCGTGGCGCTCGTACTCCCCCGGCCACCCCGCTACCGCCCCGCCGGCTGTGGCGGCCGCGGGAGACGTGGCCGGCCTGCTGGCGCGGGCCGGAGGCAGGAGCGCCGGCGAGGCCGGGGCCACGTCCGACCCGGTCGCTCCGCCGGCCGCCGGGGCGGCCGGCCTGGGCTTGTTCTAAGTGCCATATCGGGCCGCAAGCCGACCGACACCACCGATGACCTCAGCGAGAACCCGGCCAGCATCGAGGTCCCGGACACCGCCGCTGGGAGGACCGGTGAGGGCGGTTGCTGAAGGTGCCGCGACCAGCCACCGAGTCGAACCGACGAAACTGCTGGTGAGAGTGGGTGGCCAGGGGCGGGGTCGAACCGCCGACCTATCGCTTTTCAGGCGATCGCTCGTACCGACTGAGCTACCTGGCCGTGTCGGCGACCACGCCGAACGGCGCGTGCACGACTGTGCGACCCAGACGGGACTCGAACCCGCGACCTTCGCCGTGACAGGGCGACGCGCTAACCAACTGCGCCACTGGGCCTTGCTCTTCAGTTCATCCTGACCGCTGTCGACGATCAGGCTACTGCGTACCCCCAACGGGATTCGAACCCGCGTTGCCGCCTTGAAAGGGCGGAGTCCTAGGCCACTGAACGATGGGGGCTCGATTCCTCCGGACCCGCGAGGACGTTACCCCCTCCAGCACCGGAGACTCCCGACCCCGTTGGGTGCGGCTCGAACCTTACGGGACGCTCCGGGCCGCCCCGTCAGGCACCCCCGCCGGGACGTCCGGAGGCTCCCCGGGGACCGTCGCCATGCCGCCCGCGGCGTGCCAGCGCTCGAGCCAGCCGGGCTCGGCGACGCCGGCCAGCAGCACCGACCACGCCGCCGCGGTCCGCTCGCGGACGGACGCGTAGCCGCCGTCCGCCAGGCACACCACCCGGACCCCGGTCCCGAGCGCGACCACCGTGCGGGCGAGCTCGACGGGGTCGATGCCCGCACGCAGTGAGCCCGCCGCCCGCGCTTGAACGAGCAGGTCGACGTGGACGTCTTCCCAGAAGTCGTAGGGGTAGCGGGCCCGCTCGCGCCCGAGGGCGCCCTCGTGGACGACGCGCAGGCCCGCGCGGCAGAGCACCTCGTCCCGGAGGATCTCGGCGAACCCGACGGCGAGGTGCGCCGCGGTGGCGAGCGGGTCGTCGCCACGGTTCCTCAAGTCGGCGACGACCTCGGGGAGCCGTGCCTTCATGGCGTCCGCGACGGCCCGGCCCATCGCCTCCTTGGAGGCGAAGTGGAAGTACATCGCGCCCTTGGTGACGCCGCTGCGCTCGAGGATCTTCGACAGCGAGGCGCCCTGGTAGCCCTCGGCGGCGAACTCGCGGGCCGCGGCGTCGAGGATCGTCTCGCGGGTCGCGAGCGCGCGCGCCTGCCGCGGGCCCACGCGGGCCCGGACGTCGGGCGGCGTCACCACGATCAGCGGCGGACCGGCGGCGGCTCGCCCGGTTCGCCGATCAGCCCGAGCATGTCGAGCAGATCCCGGCAGTCGTCGGAGTCGAGCGCGTTGCGGGCGACCGCCATCCGGGCGCGGTGCACCTGCTCCTCGCTGACCCGGTAGACGTCGGCCGCGGTCCGCTGGCTGGGGACGCCCGAGACGATCCCCGTTCCTCCCGGCTCGGGCCCGGAGCGCGGCTCGGGCACCCCGGCCGGCTCCGTGGCGCCGCGCTCCGGGTGCGGCCCCGCAGGTCGTCGTCGTGGCCCCGGCGTCACGCTCATCCGTCTCCCTCGCCCCCTGCCGGCGGCTGCCCGCCGACGGCAGGCGCAGACGCTACAGAGCGAGGGTGGCCTGTGCAGCCCTCTCTCAGGGTGACCCACGATCTCCTCAGGAAAGTGACGCAACGTGCTCGATCGTTCACGAGGAGCACACACGAGACCGCGCAACACGCTTCACGACGCCCGGGGCGGCTCGTCGACGAGGGCCTGGTAGACCAGCCGGCGCAGCGAGCTGCGGATGGGGTAGGCGCTCGAGGGCATGAGCTGGGTGAAGAAGAGGGCCGTGAGCTCCTCCTGCGGGTCGACCCAGAACGCCGTGCTCGCCGCGCCGCCCCACGCCATCTCGCCCGCGCTGCAGAGCGTCCGGTAGCGCGTCGGGTCCAGCACCACCGAGAAGCCGAGACCGAACCCGACCCCGTCGAACGGCATCTCGGCGAACAGCGGGCGCCCGACCTCGGTCAGGTCGGCGCCCCCGGGCAGGTGGTTGCGCCCCATGTAGGCGACGGTGCGCGAGCCCAGGATCCGCACGCCGTCGAGCTCACCGCCGCGCAGGAGCATCTGGGTGAAGCGGTGGTAGTCCGCGGCGGTGGACACCAGGCCGCCGCCGCCCGAGAGCCACGTCGGGGGCTCGAGGAAGGGCGCCCCGAACGCGTCGGCCCGGACCCGGGACCCGTCGCCCAGGCGCGCGTACAGCGCCGCCGTGCGGGAGGGGTCGTCGGCGGCGAAGGCGGTCGCCGTCATGCCCAGCGGGGTGAGGATCTCCTCGTCGAGGAAGACGTCGAGGCTGCGCCCGGAGACGACCTCGACGAGGCGGCCGAGCACGTCGGTGGCGTGGCTGTAGTTCCACTCGGTGCCCGGGGTGTGCACCAGCGGCATCGACGCCCAGGCGTCGACGCAGCCGGCGAGGTCGAGGCCCGCGGGCACGCCCCACTCGAAGCCCGCCGTCCGGTACATCTCGTCGATCGGGTGGGCGTGGTGGAAGCCGTAGGTCAGCCCGGCGGTGTGGCTGAGCAGGTGCCAGACGCGGATCGGCTCCGGGCTGGGCATCGTCAGCGGGGCCCCGGCCGACCCGCGCAGGTAGACGCGCGGCTCGGCGAACGCGGGGAGCCAGCGGCTGATCGGGTCGGTGAGCTCGAGCTCGCCGCGCTCCCAGAGGATCATCGCCGCGACCGAGGTGATCGGCTTCGTCATCGAGTAGATCCGCCAGCGGGTGTCCGGCTCGACGGGCAGGCCGGCCTCCTCGTCGCGCTGACCGGCCTCGCTCGCGTGCACCACCTCCCCGCGCCGGGTGACGACGACCTGCCAGCCGGCGAGGCGCCCGTCGTCGACGTAGCGGCGGAAGTGGTCGTCGATGCGGGCGAGCCGGGTCGCGTCGAACCCGAGGGCGGCGGGGTCCTTCTCGACGGCGAGGGGAGAGGTCGTCATGCCCCGCATCCTCATCCCGACCGTGCGCTCCGCGCACGCCGCCGGGTCAGACCTCGCCGAGCACCTCGGCGACCTCGTCGACCGCCTCGCGGGCCCACAGCCGGTCCCGCAGGCGCCGCGTGAGGCCCTCGGCGTGCGAGAGCGCGGCGAACTCGGCCGTCCGGGCGGCGCAGGCGGCGCGGGCCGGGGCGCGCAGCGTCTCGTACCCCTCCAGCCCGGGGAGGATCCGGCCGTCCGACCGGTCGAAGGCGGCGCCGAGGGCGTGGGCGTCGAGCAGCGCCTGGTTCTCGTCGTCGCCGGTGTGGGGCAGGAGCGGCTGGGCGGCCGCGCCGAGGACGGTGAGGCGGTTGCGGGTCCAGCGCGAGAGCGGGCGCTGGTGGGCGAGGACCTGCTCGGGCTCGCGGGCGACGACCGCGCTCACGCTGCGCCGCAGCTCGGGCTCGAGCCGCGAGACGACCCACTCCCGTTCGGCGGCCGGCAGGTCGGCGCGCATGACGAGCACGACCTCGGCGCCGCCGTGCGGCGAGGGCAGGCGCATCGCCTGCAGCTGGGGACCCGACCACACCCGCAGCTCCGGCGCTCGCGGGCTCGCCCGCGCTCGAGGCCACCGTGGTCCGACGGACGACGAAGGTGGGCGACAGCGCGCCCGCCCCGGCCTCGAGCAGGCCCCGGACGCGGCTCGAGGCCCCGTCGGCGCCGACGAGCGCCTCCGCGCGCCACTGGGTGCCGTCCTCCAGCGTCACCAGGGCGGCGTCGCCGATGTCGCCGACGGCGCTCGGGCGGCACTCGTAGTGCACGCCGATCATCTCGTCGGCGGCGCAGGCCTGCGCGAGGGCCCGCCGCACGTCCCGGCGGGCCACGATCAGGCAGGGGTAGCCGAAGCGGGCCCGGGCGACGTCGCCGATCTCGACCTTGCGCAGCGGCTGGCCGCTCGCCGCGTCGAGGTGGCAGTAGCGCTGCAGTTCCAGCGCCCGCGTCCGGAGCGTCTCGAGCAGGCCGAGGCCCTGCAGGACCCGCGCGGCGGCCGGGCGCAGGAGCATCGAGCCCGTCGACCCGGTGTCGTCGACGGTCTCGGGGTCGGGCCCCCGCTCGAGCAGCTGGACGGGGAAGCCCTGGTGGGCGAGGCAGAGGGCGGACGCGAGACCGTCGATCCCGGCCCCGAGGACCAGGAGCGGCACGTGCTCCATCGGGACCCCCGTTCGTCGGACGGCGCTGCGGAGAACCCTAGACAGCGCATTCGGGTGACGCCATGAGCGTCCGGACGCGAGATCGTCGTCAGCGCGTCAGCGTAGCGGGGAGGCACGTACTCCTTCCGAGGGATGGATTTCCATGGCGGGTAGCCCGGGGCGCAGCGCATCCGACCCCGAGCGCCGGGAGCGCGCCGCCGAGCAGCCACACCATCGGCGAGTGACCGGGCGGCGGCGACGTCGAGGTCCCCGCCGGCGCGCGGATCACCACCGCGGACCGGGCGCGCTCCACGGCGCCCGTGAGCCCGCCGATGGTGAGCGATCCCACACGGCGGCGACGGATCCTCCACCCCGCCGTCACGCGGCGCTCCTCCCGCCGACACCGACCCGACGGCGTGTCGCCCATACCGGACGACACGCACCAGGCGGGCTCGGCAGGCACACTCAGGCGGGGCGGCCCCGTGGTCGCCGGGCACCGGTCCTCACCTCCGGCGCCGCCCCGCGACGGTGGAGCCAGGAGGAGCGCGTGCTGGTCCTCGGCCTCGTCGCGGCCCTCGTGGCCGCGGCGGCCAACGCCGGCGCCGCCCTGCTGGAGGCGATGGCGACCCGCCGGGCCGTCCGCGCCGCCGGGGTCCTCACCAGCCCCATGTACCTCGGCGGGCTGCTGCTGGACATCGCGGGCTGGGTCCTGACGGTCCTGGCGCTGCGCTACATGCCCATCGTCGCGGTGCAGGCGATCGTCTCCGGGCAGGTCGCCATCACCGTCGTCGCGTCGCACTGGGTGTTCGACACGCCACTGCGCCGGGTGGACCTGCTGGCCGCCGCGGGCCAACGTCGTCGGGCTGGGCCTGCTGGTCGGCAGCGCGGAGACCGGGGACCTGCCGCACGCCGGGGTCGGCGGGACGATCGCGCTGCTGGTCGTGCTCGTGGTCCTCGCCGTCGTCGGGATCGGCACCGCCGTGCGCAGCCGCCGCTCCGTCCCGGTCGCGTTCCTCGCGGGGCTGGCCTACGGGGGAACGGCGGTGGCGGTGCGCCTCGTCGACCTCGGCGGACCGTTCGGCGAGGTGGTGCACACCGTGGTCACCGACCCGGTGGCGTGGTCGCTGATCGGCTACGCGGCGCTCGGGCTCGGGCTGTACACGGTGGCCCTCTCGCGCGGCGCGGTCGGCCCCGTCGTCGCCGTCCTCGCGGTGACCGAGACGCTCGCGCCGGGCCTGCTCGGGCTCGTGCTGCTCGGCGACAGCATCCGCAGCGGGTGGGCGTTCGGGTTCGTCGCGGGGCTCGTGCTCGCGCTGGGCGGCGTCGTGGTGCTCGCGCGCTCGCCGGCGCAGGCCTCGCTGGCCGGTGACGACGGCGTGGCGCGCCCGCCGCTCAAGCGGGTGTGACGGCCGGACTCACGTCCGGGCCGCGCCCGGAGGGCACGGCCCGGACGGATCGCCGGGCGCCGAAGACCTAGGGCTTGAACGCGTCCTTGATCTTCTCGCCCGCGCTCTTGAGGTTGCCGACGGTCTGGTCCTTCTTGCCCTCGGCCTTCCATTCCTGGTTGTCCGTCGCGTGCCCCAGGGCTTCCTTGGCCTTGCCCTTGAGCACCTGGGCCTTGTTGTCGAACTTGTCGTCAGCGGACACGCAGCGGCTCCTCGTGATGGTCACGTCGGTGGGCGCGAGGTACCCGGCCGGGGTGTGACCTAATCAACGACGGGCAGGAGCTGCTCGACGTCGCTGGAGCGCAGGACGACGTCGTAGGCGCTGCCCCGGCGGTCGAGGCGGACCCGCCCGACCTCGGGACGCCGCCCCGGCGCGCGGGCCACCAGCTGGTACGAGCCGGGGGCGGCGGCCTCGAGCCGGTAGCTGCCGTCGGCGCCCCCGTCGGTCCGCGCGGCCTGGTGCCCCGCCTCGTCGACGAGGGTGAGCACCGCGCCGGGCACGCCCTCGCCGTCCTCGGCGCGCACCACCCGCCCGGCGACCCCGGGGACGGACCGGGGCGCCTCGTCGTCGGGACCCTGGGCGTCGGGCCGCCCGCCGTCGGCGCCGGCGGGCTCCGGGGCGGCCGGGGTGTCCGCGGGCCCCTGGTCGTCGGTGGCCGATCGGGCCCGACGGCGCTTCGTGATCCGGTCGCTGACCAGGTCGGCGACGCCGACCAGGAGGGCGAGGACGACGAGGCCGACGGTGATGACGAGGCCGGAACTGATCGAGGAGGACCAGTTGCCGTGACTCGACGTCAGCGACCCGAAGAACACCGCCCCGACGGCCGAGATGCCGACCGCGGAGCCCACGCGCTGCCCGGTCTGCAGCACCCCGGCCGCGGTGCCGCCCTCGCGGGGCGGGACCTCCTCGAGGGCGAGCGTCTGGTTGGGCGCGATCACGAAGCCGCTGCCGATCCCGGCCACGAGCAGCGGCGCGGCGATCGCCCAGCCGACGCTGCCGGGGTCCAGCCGCAGCACCACGTCGGTGACGACGAGCCCGACGGCCACCGCCAGCAGCCCGAGGACCACCTGCGGCTTGCCGAACCTCGAGACCCACCGGCCGCCCAGCGCCGAGGAGACCGCCGAGCCGAGCGCGAACGGCGTCAGGGCCAGGCCGGCCTGGAGCGGGGTGAAGCCGCGGCCCTGCTGCAGGAACAGGGTGAGCACGAAGAAGATCGACGTGAAGCCCGGCGAAGTAGACCAGCCCGAGGGTGGTGCCGAGGGCGTAGCTGCGGGTGCGCAACAGGCCGAAGTTGACCAGCGGGTGGCCGTGCGCCCGCTTCGCGCGCCGCTCCCAGGCGACGAACAGCAGCACGAACAGCACCGCGACGCCCACCAGCCACCACGGCGCGCCGGACGGGTTCCCCTCCGAGAGCACCAGCGGGAACATCAGCGAGACGACCGCGGCACCGAGCAGGACCGCCCCGACGAGGTCGAGCGGCCGGCGGTCGCCCTTGGCCACCGAGGCGTCGCGCGGCAGCAGGCGCAGGCCGAGCAGGAACGCGACGACGCCGATGGGGACGTTGACGTAGAAGACGTAGCGCCAGCCCTCGAGGTCGCCGCCCCACTGCAGGAGCAGGCCGCCGGTCAGCGGGCCCACCGCCGTGGAGATCCCGATCGCCGCGCCGAAGAGGCCGAATGCCCGGCCGCGCTCCCGGCCCCGGAACAGCTGCTGGATGACCCCGATGATCTGCGGGTTCATCATCCCGCCCGCCGCGCCCTGCAGCAGGCGCGCGACCACGAGCATCGTCGGGTCCACCGACAGCCCCGCGACGGCGCTGGTCAGCGTGAACAGCGCCAGGGCGATGAGGAACATCTTCTTGCGGCCGCGGTCGTCGCCGAGGCGGCCCGAGGCGACCAGGACCAGGCCGAAGGTGAGCGCGTAGCCCGAGACGACCCAGGACAGCTCCGCCGACGACGCGCCGAGCCCCTGCTGCATCGAGGGCAGCGCGACGTTGACGATGCTGACGTCGAGCAGGGTCATGAATCCGGCGACGAGGCAGACGACGAGGGCGCGCCACCGGCGGGGGTCGGGCTCGTCGGGGGCGCGGGTCGGGCTCTCGGTCTGGTCGCGGGCGGTCACGGACGTCAGGATGCCCCCGCCGACGCGTGCCCAAGCACTCCGGTGACGAGCCCGACGACGTCGAGGGAGGTGCACCACCCGCGTGGAGGTGCTCAGCAGCAGGATCCTCATCCGCCCCCGCGACCCCGAGGCGGCCTGGGCGTTCTACGGCGGCACCCTGGGCCTCGCGATCTCCCGCGAGTTCCCCGGCGGGGTCGTCTACTTCCTCGGCACCGGCTACCTCGAGGTGTCCGGGCGGTCCTCGGCGGCGCCCGTCGGGCCGGACGCGCTGTGGGTGCAGGTCCGCGACGTCGCGGCGGCCGAGGCCGAGCTCCGCGACGCCGGGGCGCCGGTCACCCGCGGCACCCGGACCGAGCCGTGGGGGCTGCGCGAGTGCTGGATCGCCGACCCCGACGGGCGCGCGATCGTGCTCGTCGAGGTCCCGCCGGACCACCCGATCCGCAAGGACCTCCGGTCCACGTGAACGGATTTGGTCGTCAGGGCGACGACATCCGTTCACATGAGCGAGCCCGCGAGCTCCTCGAGCGCCGGGCGCGGGTCGTCGAACGGGGAGTCGCCGAGCACCTGGACGACGACGTGGTCGGCGCCGGCGTCGAGGTGCGCCTGCAGGCTCGCCGCCGCGGTGGCCGCGTCGCCGATCCCGACGACGGCGCGGGCGAGCCGGTCCGAGCCGCCGCGGACCAGGTCGGACTCGTCGAAGCCCTGGCGCAGCCACGAGTTCCGGTAGTTGGGCAGCCCGGAGTAGATCTCGAGGTGGGCGTGCGCGCGGCGCAGCGCGTCCTCCTCGGTGGCGCCGTTCACCCCGGTGATCGCGACGGCCTGCTCGGAGACGACCCACTTGTCCGGCCCGAGGGCTTCGCGGGTGACCGCGGTCTGCGCCGGCAGCACCAGGTAGGGGTGCGCGCCGTCGGCCGCGCTCCCGGAGAGCTCGATCATCTTGGGTCCGAGCGCGGCGAGCAGCCGGACCGGGCGGACGCCCGGCTCGACCTGCTCGGGCACGGCGTCCATGCGCTGCAGGTAGTCCCGGGTCGTCGCGAGCGGCTTGGTGTAGGTGCCGCCGCGCCCCCGCTCGACCAGCGGGCCGTGGCTGATGCCCAGCCCGAGCACGAAGCGGCCGGGGTGCAGCGCGGTGAGGGTGCGGGCGCCGGACTCGGCGGCGATCGGGTCCCGCGCGTGGATGTTCGCGATGCCGGTCCCGACGACGAGGCGCTCGGTGGCGCCCAGGAACGCGCCGGCCTGCGTCAGGGTCTCCTTGCCGTAGGCCTCGCCGTAGAACAGCGACCCGTAGCCCATCCGCTCGATGTCGCGCGCGACCTCGCACGCGGCCCCCATCGTCCAGGCGTCGCTGGTCCACCACACGCCGACGCGGGAGGGGAAGTCGATCGCGGGGCGCGCCTCGCTGCTCGTCATGATCGCGGACGCTAGCCCCGCGGCCGGACCGGTGTCTCCCCGAGGAGCTGCAGCGAGCAGTGCTGCTGGGCGAGCCGGCGGACGGCGGCCAGCAGGGTGTCCCCGAGGACCGTCCCGACGACGACGCCCTCCACCGTCCGCGCGCGGTCGCCCCGGTCGACGACGGCCGCGACCTCCCGCTCGGCGACCTCCTCCATCGTCCGCATGTAGAGCTCGAGCTGGGCGGCGAGGTCGTCGTCGCCGAGCCGGGCGTAGGTGGCCAGGACCTCGACGGCGGTGTGCCAGGCGGGGTTCTCGTCGGAGACCGCCCAGCCGTGCGCGTCGACGGCGGCGGCGAGGGTCCGCTCGGCCGCGGCCCACGCCTCGTCCTGCTCCTCGGCCGGGTCGGGCGCCGCGGTCGTCGTGCCCGAGGCGCGTCCGAGGGCCTCGTGGAGTGGGAGCTCGGGGTCGTCGACGGCGGCGAGCACACCCCGGGTGGCGACGACCGACAGGCCCCCGACGTCGATGAGGGCCCGGATCATCCGCAGCCGCCGCAGGTGGCGCGTCGCCGTAGGCGGCCTGGTTCGGGCTCGTGCGCTCGCCCGGCGGGAGGAGGCCCTTCCCGCAGGTAGTACTTGATCGACGCCACGCTCACGCCGCTCCGGCGGCTCAGCTCGCCGACCCTCATCCGGCCTCCCTCTCGACATCCCCGTTCGGATAGTAGTACTGTCCGCATATCGGACAGCGACACTATCCATTGTGGAGGCCCGCCGTGCGCTCCTGGAACCGGTCACTCCTCGCACTCGCCGGCGCGATGATCCTCCTGGCCGTGGTGTGCGTCGTCGGCCTCCTGGTCGACCCGCGCACGCTGCTCGGCCAGCCGATCTGGGCGAAGCCGCTCAAGTTCTCGGTCTCGTTCGTCCTCTACGCCACGACGCTGGCGTGGATGGTCAGCCTGGTCCGCGGGCCCCGGGCACAGCGACTGGCCTCGGGGGCCGGCACCGTCGTCGCGATCACGTCGGTCATCGAGATGGTCGCGATCGTCGGGCAGGTCGTCCGCGGCCGCGCCAGCCACTTCGACATCGCGACGCCGTTCGACACCGCGGTCTGGGCCGTCATGGGGACCTCGATCGCGGTGCTCTGGGTCGCGAACCTCGTCATCGCGGTGGTCCTGCTGCGCGAGCGCTCGCTGCCCGTGGCGACGGCGTGGGCGGTCCGGCTCGGGCTGGTCGCGGCGCTGCTCGGCATGGCCGTCGCCTTCCTCATGACCAGTCCGTCCGGCTACCAGGTCGCGCAGGCGAAGGCGACGGGCTCGATGCCGGCCGCGGGCGCCCACGCCGTCGGGGTCCCGGACGGCGGACCCGGCCTGCCGTTCCTGGGGTGGTCGACCACGGGCGGCGACCTGCGGATCGGCCACTTCGTCGGGCTGCACGCCCTGCAGGCGATCCCGCTGCTCGCGCTCGGGCTGGCCCTGCTCGCCGGGCGGGTCGCGGTGCTGCGCTCCGAGCAGGTGCGCGCGCAGCTGGTGGGGGTGGGCGCCGGGGCGTGGGTGGGCCTGACGCTGCTGCTGACCTGGCAAGCGCTGCGCGCCCAGCCGCTGCTCGCGCCCGACGCGCTCACCCTCGCCGTCGCCGCCGGCCTCGTCGTGGTCACCGCGGGCGCCGCCGCCCTCGTGCTCGTCCGCGGCGCCCGCCCCGTCACCCCGGCCGGGACGCCCGCCCCGGTCACCGTCTGAGGAGTCCCGCCGTGCGCCTCGTCCCCGTCTACGTCCTGCTCGCGGCCGTCGGCCTCGTCGGCACCTGGTGGTTCAACCTGTCGTCCGCCGCGGCCGGGGAGGACTACCTCGGCGGCTGGTTCGCGAACGCCGCGAGCTCCTCGGCCGCCGTCGACATCCTCGTCACCGGCCTCGCCGCCGCGATCCTCATGGTCGTCGAGGGGCGGCGGCTCGGCTGGCGGCCGTGGGTCCTCGTGCTGCTCGTCGTCGGCGCGTTCGCGATCGCCGTGGCGTTCGTCTTCCCGCTCTTCCTCGCCTGCCGCGAGGTGACGCTCTCGCGCCGCGCCCCGGCGCCGTCCGCCCGTCCCGCCGCCACCACCGGAGGTCCGTCATGACCGCCTACACCCGCCGGAGCGCCGACATCGACGGCGACTTCGTCGTCTTCCTCATCGGCACCCACGTCAACCGCTGGCGCGACGTCCGCGCCTGGCTGCCCGTGTTCCGGGCCATGCCGCGGATGCTGCAGGAACTGGCCCAGCACCCCGAGATGGGGATGCTGAAGGCGCATCCCGGGTGGATGTTCGGCGGGCCCGCCGTGGTGCAGTACTGGCGGTCCTACGAGCACCTCGAGGCCTACGCCCGCAACGCGCAGGCCGAGCACCTGCCGGCCTGGCGGGCCTTCAACCGGGCCGCCCGATCCCAGGGCGGCTCGGTGGGCATCTTCCACGAGACCTACCGCGTCTCGGCCGGTCAGTGGGAGACGATCTACGGCGCGATGCCGGAGATCGGCCTGCTCGCGGCGGGCCGGGCGGTCACCCTGGACGCCGCGAGCACCTCCGCCATCCGGCTCGGCGCCCGCACCGAGGACACGGCGCCGGTGGCGGCCCCGGCGTCCTGACGAGCCGGCCGTGGAGCGAACGGCACTCTCGCTGCTTCTCGGTGATCCAGGGTGCCGCTCGCTCGACGATCAGAGGCCGAGGCGGCGGGCGATCAGCATCTTCTGGACCTCGCTGGTGCCCTCGCCGATCTCGAGGATCTTCGAGTCGCGGTAGTGGCGGGCGACCGGGTACTCGTTCATGAACCCGTAGCCGCCGAAGATCTGCGTGGCGTCGCGGGCGTTGTCCATCGCGGCGTTGCTCGAGACCAGCTTGGCGATCGCGGCCTCCTTCGTGAACGACACCCCGGCGGCCATCTTCTCGGCGGCGTGCTGCCACGCGAGGCGGGCGGTGACGGCGCGGGTCTCCATCTCGGCGATCTTGAACTGGATCGCCTGGTAGGTCCCGATCGCGGCGCCGAACGCCTGCCGCTCGTGGGCGTAGCGCACCGACTCGTCGACGCAGCCCTGCGCGGCCCCCGCCGAGAGCGCCGCGATCGCGACCCGGCCCTCGTCGAGGATCGAGAGGAACTGGGCGTAGCCGCGGCCGCGCTGCCCGACGAGGTTCTCCTCGGGCACGCGGCAGTCGGCGAACGCGAGCTCGTGGGTGTCCGAGGCGTTCCAGCCGACCTTGGAGTAGCTCGGCGCGACCGTGAACCCCTCGGTCCCGGCGGGCACCAGGATCGCCGAGATCTCCTTCTTGCCGTTCTCGCCGCGCCCGGTCACGGCGGTGACGGTGACGTGGCTGGTGATGCGCGTCCCGGAGTTGGTGATGAAGGCCTTCGAGCCGTTGATGACCCAGCGCACCCTCGTCGACCTGCGCGGTCGTCTTCGTCGCCCCGGCGTCCGAGCCGCCGCCGGCCTCGGTCAGCCCGAAGCCGCCGAGGGCCTTCCCCTCGGCCAGCGCGGGCAGCCACCGCTGCTTCTGCTCGTCGGAGCCGAAGCGCGCGATCGGCATGATCCCCAGCGACACCCCGGCCTCGAGGGTGATCGCCACCGACTGGTCGACGCGGCCGAGCTCCTCGAGCGCGACGCACAGCGCGACGTAGTCGCCGCCCATCCCGCCGTACTCCTCGGGCACCGGCAGGCCGAACAGGCCCATCTCGCCCATGGTCGCGACGAGGTCGTAGGGGAACTCCTCGCGGATGTAGTAGTCCGCGATGGCCGGTGCGACCTCCTTCTGCGCGAAGTCCTCGACGGTCGCTCGGAGGGCCTCGTGCTCCTCGGACAGCTGCATGATCATTCCTCTTCGGAGGG
The DNA here is from genome assembly GCA_963716955.1 of uncultured Actinomycetota bacterium. Classification (GTDB taxonomy): domain Bacteria; phylum Actinomycetota; class Actinomycetes; order Mycobacteriales; family Pseudonocardiaceae; genus Actinomycetospora. The sequence goes on along the minus strand of CAVQUY010000007.1, from coordinate 116,958 downwards.
GGTGACGGTGACGAGCGGCGCGTCGAGCGCGACGGTGGCGCCGGCCTTCGCGGGCAGGTCGGTGACGACGCCCGCGACGGGCGCGGTGAGCACGTGCTCCATCTTCATGGCCTCGAGCACGACGAGCCGCTGACCGGCCTCGACGTGCTGCCCGGCCTCGACCTCGACGACGGTGACGGTGCCCGGCATCGGGCTGGTCACGGCCCCGTCGCCGGCGCCGGTGGCGGTGCGGGCCGCCGCGAGGCGTTCCCGCTCGCGCAGAGCCCAGGCGGCGCCGTCGCGGCCGAGCCAGGTCACGCCGTCGTCGGTCGTGGCCGTTCGGTAGCGGCGGGTGAGGCCGTCGACGGTGACGACGAGGCCGGTCGCGTCCCGGTGCGCGGTGGCGGGCCGGCGCTCGCCGTCGGCGATCACCACCGTCGCGGCGTCGGCGCGGCCGCGCACGGCCACGTCGATCGGCTCCGGGTGCTCGACGCCGACCGGGACGAGGGTCCACCGCGCGGGGGCGGGCTCGCCGCCGAGTCGCCACCCGCCGAGGCGGTCGAACGGGTCGCCGGTCTCGCCGCCGTCGGGCAGGCGCAGCAGCCCGTCGAGCGCGGCGGCCACGACGACGTCGTCGGGCACCTGCGCGGGCACCGGTCCGTGGGCACTGCGCTCCACCCGCCGGCCGATGAGCCCGGTGTCGAGGCGCCCGGCGCGCACGTCGTCGTCGGCGAGCAGCCCGCGCAGCCACGCGAGGTTGGTGCCCACGCCGAGCACGGTGGTGGCGCCGAGCGCCGCGTCGAGCCGGTCCAGGGCACTCGTGCGGTCGGGCCCGAGGAGCGATGATCTTGGCGAGCATCGGGTCGTAGGCGCTGCCGACCTCGGAACCCGCGGCGACGCCGGCGTCGACCCGCGCGTGCTCCGGCCACTCGAGCTCGAGGATGCGCCCGCCGGTCGGGAGGAAGCCGCGCGCCGGGTCCTCGGCGTAGAGCCGGACCTCGACCGCGTGGCCGTCGAGCGTCAGGTCGTCCTGGTCGTAGCCCAGCGGCTCGCCCGCGGCGACGCGGAGCTGCTCGGCGACGAGGTCGATCCGCGCGCCCCGGATGCGCACGACCTCCTCGGTGACCGGGTGCTCGACCTGCAGCCGGGTGTTCATCTCGAGGAAGTAGAACTCGCTCGCGTCGGAGTTCGTGACGAACTCGACGGTGCCCGCGCCGACGTAGCCGCACGCCAGCGCGGCGTCGACCGCGGCCCGGCCCATCGCGTCGCGCTGCTTCTCGTCCAGCACGGTCGAGGGGGCCTCCTCGACGACCTTCTGGTGGCGGCGCTGCAGCGAGCACTCCCGCTCGCCGAGGTGCACGACGCTGCCGTGGGCGTCGGCGAGCACCTGGATCTCGACGTGGCGCGGGTCGGTGACGTAGCGCTCGAGCAGCAGGGTGTCGTCGCCGAAGGAGCCCCGGGCCTCGCGGCGGGCGGCGGCGATCGCGTCGGCCAGTTCGGCGTCGGCGGTGACGACGTGCATGCCCTTGCCACCCCCGCCCGCGCTCGGCTTGAGCAGCACGGGGAAGCCGACCTCGCGGGCGGCGTCGGCGAGGTCGGCGTCGGTGAGGCCCGTCCCGGTGGTGCCGGGCACGAGGGGGACCCCGGCCGGGGCGACGGCCGCCTTCGCCGAGATCTTGTCGCCCATCACGTCGATGGCCGCGGCCGGCGGGCCGATCCAGGTGAGCCCGGCGTCGGTCACGGCGCGGGCGAAGGCCGGCGTTCTCGGCGAGGAAGCCGTAGCCGGGGTGCACCGCCTGCGCGCCGGCCCGGACCGCCGCGTCCACGATCGCGGCGCCGTCGAGGTAGTCCGCGACGTGCACGGCGACGTCGGCCGCGCCCACGTGCGGGGACCCGGCGTCGGGGTCGGTGTAGACGGCGACACTTCGGAGCCCGCGGGCGCGCAGGGTCGCGGCGATGCGGACCGCGATCTCGCCGCGGTTGGCGATCAGGACGCTCGTGAACATCTGCCTCACATCCGGAAGACGCCGAAGCGCGGGTCGTCGAGCGGGGCGTGGGCGCAGGCCGACAGCGCGAGGCCGAGGACGGTGCGGGTCTCGAGCGGGTCGATGACGCCGTCGTCCCACAGCCGCGCCGTGGAGTAGTAGGGGTGGCCCTGGTGCTCGTACTGCTCGCGCACCGACCCGGCCTCCGCGGAGCCGACCGTGCCCAGCACCGTCGCCGCCTGCTCGGCGCCCATGACGCTGATCCGGGCGTTCGGCCACATCCACAGGAACCGCGGCGAGTAGGCCCGCCCGCTCATCGCGTAGTTGCCGGCGCCGTACGACCCGCCGATGACGACCGTCAGCTTCGGCACCCGCGTCGTCGCGACGGCGGTGACCATCTTCGCGCCGTCCTTCGCGATCCCGCCGGCCTCGTACTCGCGCCCGACCATGAACCCGGTGATGTTCTGCAGGAACACCAGCGGGATGCCGCGCTGGTCGCACAGCTCCACGAAGTGCGCGCCCTTGAGCGCCGACTCCCGGAAGAGCACCCCGTTGTTCGCGACGATGCCGACCGGGTGCCCGTGCAGCCGCGCGAACCCGGTGACGAGCGTCGTGCCGTACTCCGGCTTGAACTCGGTGAACCGCGACCCGTCGACGAGCCGCGTGATCACTTCTCGGACGTCGTAGGCCGAGCGCCCGTCGGGGGGCACGACGTCGTAGAGCTCGCGGGGGTCCTTCTCCGGCGCCACCGCGTCGCGGCGCTCCCACGGCGGCGCCGGATCGGCCGGGAGCGTGTCGACGATGTCGCGCACCATCGACAGCGCATGCGCGTCGTCGTCGGCGAGGTGGTCGACGACGCCGGAGGTGCGCGCGTGCAGGTCGCCCCCGCCGAGCTCCTCCGCGGTGACCTCCTCGCCGGTCGCCGCCTTCACCAGCGGCGGACCGCCGAGGAAGATCGTCCCCTGGTTGCGGACGATCACCGCCTCGTCGCTCATCGCCGGGACGTACGCGCCGCCGGCCGTGCACGAGCCCAGGACGGCCGCGATCTGCGGGATGCCGGCCGCCGACATCGTCGCCTGGTTGTAGAAGATCCGGCCGAAGTGCTCGCGGTCGGGGAACACCTGGTCCTGCTGCGGCAGGTAGGCCCCGCCGGAGTCGACGAGGTAGACGCAGGGCAGGCGGTTCTGCAGCGCCACCTCCTGCGCGCGCAGGTGCTTCTTCACCGTCATCGGGTAGTAGGTGCCGCCCTTGACGGTGGCGTCGTTGGCGACGACGACGCAGGTGCGGCCGGCGATGCGCCCGACGCCGGTGATGATCCCCGCGCCCGGGGCCGCGTCGTCGTACATCCCGTACGCGGCGAGCGGGGAGAGCTCCAGGAACGGCGACGACGGGTCGAGCAGCGCGTCCACCCGGTCGCGCGGGAGCAGCTTGCCGCGCTCCACGTGCCGCGTCCGCGAGCGCTCCGGGCCGCCGAGGCGCACCGTCGCGAGCCGGGAACGCAGGTCGTCCACCAGCTCGCGGTGCGCGGCGGCGTTGCCGCTGCTCGGCCTCCGGGGCGCCGCCGACCGGCACCCCCGCGTCCGCCAGGGTCACCGCGGACCTCCCGTCCCGATGGTCGAGCTGCGCTCCGGTCCGTCTCCGGCGACGTGAACGCTGATTAACACGGCACGTTAGTCGGCGTTCACATCGCGGCGCAAGAGCCGTAGGGTGCCGGTGTGGAGCAGGCGCGCGTGCCGACGATCGACAGCTGGTCGGGGCCGGGTACCGCACCCACCCGACGGCGGAACCAGATCCTGGTGGAGGCGGCGCGCCTGTTCGCGCGTCACGGCTTCCACGGGACGTCGATCGACGGGATCGGGGCGGCGGCCGGCGTGAGCGGGCCGGCCATCTACCGGCACTTCCCCTCGAAGGAGGGCCTGCTCACCGAGATGCTGGTGGGCATCAGCGAGTACCTGCTCGACGGCGGGCGCCGGCTCGCCGCGCGCCACCCGGCCCCCGCCGACCGGCTCACGGCGCTCGTGGCGTTCCACGTCGACTTCGCCCTGCAGCGCCCGGAGCTCATCTCGGTGCAGGACCGCGACCTCGCCAACCTCCCCGAGGACGCGCGCCGCCGGGTGCGCGCACTGCAGCGCGCCTACGTGGAGGTGTGGGAGGACGCGATCGCCCGGGCGGGCGCGCCGCGCTCCCCCGACGAGGTCCGCGTGGCCGCGCACGCCGCGTTCGGGCTCATGAACTCCACGCCGCGCAGCGCGGTGCACGCCCCGCAGGAGACCGCGGCGACGGTGCTGACGTCGATGGCGGTCGCGGCGCTCGGCGGCTGAAGCGACCGGGGTCAGCCGGCCCGGCCGCCCCGGGAACGAGTGAACGGCGCCGTCCTGCCGCCGGACGCCAGCAACGCGCCGTTGCTGCCATCCGGCGGGGGACGATCAGCGACGACCGATGTCGTCGCGGGCGTGCTGCTGGCGCCGCCGCATCTCCTGGAGCTGGGACCGCACCGAGATCCGGCGCTGCAGGAGCTCGCGGACGTAGTCGTCGCGACCCTTCTCCTGGGCCTCGTGGATCTGGCGGTTCAGCCGTCGCTCGAAGTTCTCGAGCACGGTGACCTGACCGGAGATGCGCCGCAGCGTCCCTTCCGCCTCGTCCCGGCGGGCCCGCTCGGCCTCGCCCGGGGTTCCGATGACCTGCTCGGGCGCGCTGTTCGGCCTGGTCATGGCGCACCGTCCTTCCGTTCTCGCCGGACCCCAACTGTGCCTCGGCCCACAGCCCAGCAAAAGCCCCTCGCCGGACGATTCACGCGCGCGATCGATCCGGGGAGGCGGTCAGGCCACGACCGCCTCCTGCGCGAGGCTCGCCGTCATGAGCGAGCTGATGCCCTTCACCGTCGACGTCCCGCAGGCGGACCTCGACGACCTGCGTCGCCGACTGGACGCCGTCCGCACGCCCGACCAGCCCGCGGGGGCCGGGTGGGAGTACGGGGTCACGGTCGACCACCTGGGCGAGCTCGTCCGGTGCTGGCGCGAGGAGTTCGACTGGGCCGCGGTGCAGGACGCGCTCAACGCGTGGCCGCAGGTCACGACGACGATCGCCGGCCAGCCGGTCCACGCGATCCACGCCCGGTCGCCGCACCCCGACGCGACCCCGCTGCTGCTCCTGCACGGCTGGCCCTCGACCGTGGCCGACTTCCTGGGCATCCTCCCGGCGCTGACCGAGCGGTTCCACGTCGTCGCGCCGTCGCTGCCCGGGTTCGGGTTCTCCGGGCCGACGCTCGGGACCGGCTGGGACCTCGACCGGCACGCCGACACGCTGCTGGAGCTGATGTCCCGGTGCGGTTACGAGCGGTTCGTGGTCCAGGGCGGCGACTGGGGGGCGCTCATCGGGCCGCACGTGGCGCGCCGGGCGCCGGAGCGGGTGGCGCTGGTGCACGTCAACGCGCTGGTCACCCCGGTCGACTGGACCTCCGGCGACCCGGCCGCGGGACTGTCCGACGACGAGCGCGGCGCAGGTGTACGCGCTGGGCGCGATGTGGCGGGAGCGCCAGGGCTACGCGGCGATCCAGGGCACCCGGCCGCAGACGCTGGCCCACGCCCTCAACGACTCGCCGGTCGGCCTGCTCGCCTGGGACCTCGAGTGGTTCGTCGACTACGACCCGGCGGCCACCGTGCAGACGCCGATCGACCCGCTCGCGATCCTCACCGACGTCACCATCACCTGGCTCACCGGCACCGCGGGCTCCTCGGCCCGCACCTACAAGGAGGCCGGGCAGGCGTTCGCGGGCGGACTGCCCGTCCTCCGGGGTCCCGACGGCGGTGGCCTGCTTCCCCGGCGACCACACCGTCCGCGGCCTGGCCGAGCGCGCCCACCACGTCGTGCGCTGGACCCGGTACGGGCGCGGTGGCCATTCGCCGCGCTGCAGGCGCCGGACCTGCTGGTGGCGGACCTGGTGGAGGCGTGGGAGGCGCAGGGCGTCCTGGGGGCATCCACCGACCGCGCCCGCGCGGACCCCCACCAGACGGCGAGCCCGGAGCACCTTCCGTGAGGAGCCGGAACGGTGGCGGCGGCGACCAGAACACGGGCCGGACGAGGAGTCTTCGTCGCGATGTGCGTGGACCGAGAATTCCCGAGCACTCGGCTTCCTCTGCAAAGCATCGCGTCCGAGGCGTCGCGCGTTGTGGAAAAGCGAGCCCCTGCGAGGTCAACTTATGAGGGCGCCGTTGGCCCCGGAAGTCTCGACACGCACGGCGGCACGCTCAAGAATGCCGGACGGAGTCCTCACGGCGTTGCGGAGGGATGGCGTTGAGGAGGCACAGGAGCCCCAGACATGAAGGCGTGCGATCGATCCACATCGTCGACGAGACATTCCGCGTCCGAGTCCTCCGCTCCCGCCGGGAGCTGCGTCGCGGAACGCGAAGCAGCGCCTCGTGCAGGGCGGCCCCGGACGAAGCTCTCGTACAGCGGTCGATCCAACTCCAGGACGAGGAGGGCCTCGAGCTCGGTGAACGTGGTTCTTCCCCCGGGCAGCATACGGACGATCTCCTGCAGTCGTCGGTGCATGTCCCGACGATGGCGGTAGGTCAGCACGTCGCGGAGCACCAGTCTCAAAGCCCGCGCGAAAGCGACGATCACACCGCCCGCGACCACGGGGTACCACGTAAGCACAACGACCTCCCCGAGGCTCGCCACTTCCCTGCACCCGCGCCACAGGGGCGCATCTGTCGTTGCTCGAGCACGAGAACCGAACGGCTGGGGGAGCGCAGCTGGCGCGTCACGGAGTGCCGCGATCGTCCGGCAGGTGGTCCGTTGTGAGCGGAGCCACCTGCTCTCGATCAGCAGCTGAAGTCGAATTCTCCCGCTTTCACGCCTCGGACGAAACCTTCCCACTCGTGCACGGAGAACCGGGTCGTGCGGTTCTCCGAATCTCGAACACTGATGTCACCGTTGGAGAACCGAGCGATTTCCACACAGTTGCCGCCTCCACAGAAGGAGGAGGTGCGGTAGGGCTCCACGAGCTTGACGTCCACCGGCGCATCCTCCCGTAAGCGACGCGGGCTGAGATCGTCGGGGTGCACTCAGCCCGCCAGGTCCTCTATCAGCGACAACGAGTCGCTCGTGCTGAGGGATTCGTTCCAGAGGGTCTGGAAGGCGCCCTGATAGTGGGCCGCCTCCTGGGGGTCCTCGAGGTAGTACTCGCGGCCCGCCGCCTCGATGTTGATCACGGTGGCGTCCAGCGAGCTCAGCCGTGGCAGGAAGACGGCGAAGGAGCTCAGGGCGAAGCGCCGGATCGGTGCGGACAGCGGCCGGACACGCAGCTCCACTGAGGCCGGCGCGTGCAGCAGCGCCGCGAACTGGTCGCGCATGAGGCTGCTCCTCCCGGGCCGGTCAGCGCTGGAGGACCACCGACGCCATGGCGAGCTGGCCGACTCCGTTCCGTGGTCGATGTGTGACCTCAGCGTGACCGGGCAACCCCGCTGGGCAGTTGGAGACCACAGCCTCAGGGGGATGAGGACATGGGACGCCACCACCGATCCGACGAGCCCACCGGCCCGGTCGGGCAGGCACAGCTCGTCCTGACCATGCGCCCGACACCGGTCGCGCACCGGCACCCGTCATCGAGCCGCTCGGCCCACCCGCGGCACTCGGGTGGCGCGGACGCCGGAGCGCCCGCCGGCAGGCGGCCGAGGCCCAGGCCCTCGCCGCGCGGATCGCCCGGGCCCAGCGCCGGCTGCGGCAGGTGTCCGCACCGCCGGACGCGCTGCCCGCGATCCCGACGCCGCGACCGGCCGCCGACGCGGCCCCGCCGTGGCGCTCGGAGCTCCCGTCGCCGCGGGAGTCACCCGGCGGCTGAGCGCTCCTGGTCCCGCAGGACGTTCTTCTGGATCTTGCCGGTGGACGTCTTCGGGAGCTCGCCGAACACCACGCGCTTCGGCGCCTTGTAGCGGGCGAGGTGGGTCCGGACGTGCTCGAGCAGCGCGTCCGGGTCCACCTCCTCGCGCACGCTGACGTAGGCGACCGGGATCTCGCCCCAGCGCTCGTCGGGGGCGCCGACGACGGCCGACTCGATCACCGCGGGGTGGCTGTCGAGGACCCGCTCGACCTCGACCGAGGCGATGTTCTCGCCGCCGGAGATGATCACGTCCTTGCTGCGGTCGCGGATCTCGGCGTAGCCGTCGGGGTGCACGACGCCCAGGTCGCCGGTGCGGAACCACCCCGCGGCGTCGACCTCCGCCGTCGCCGCGGCGTCGCGGTAGTAGCCGAGCATCACGTCGTTGCCGCGCAGCACCAGCTCGCCCATCGACTCGCCGTCGGCCGGGACGTCGTGCCCGGTCGTCTCGTCGATCACGCGCAGGCGGGTGGCGACGACGTTGCCGACGCCCTGCCGCGCCTGCAGCTCCGCCCGCTGCTCGTCGGGGAGCTCGTCCCACTCGCGGAGCCAGACGTTGACGACGGCGGGGCCGTAGGTCTCGGTGAGGCCGTAGAGGTGGGTGACGTCCATGCCGAGCGCGTGCATGCGCGAGAGCAGGGTCGGCGAGGGCGGCGCGCCCCCGGTGGCGACCGTGACCCGCCGCTCGGGCGCCGGCCCGTCCGCCGCCGACGAGCCCGCGATCATCGTGAGCACCGTGGGCGCCGCGCAGAAGTGGGTGACGCCCTCGGTGCGCACCAGCCGCCAGATCTCCTCGGCGTCGATCGCGCGCAGGCAGACGTGCGTGCCCCCGGCCGCCGTGACCGCCCAGGGGAAGCACCAGCCGTCGCAGTGGAACATCGGCAGGGTCCACAGGTAGTGGGAGTCCGGGCCGAGCCGCATGTGGTAAGCCATCGCGAGGGCCTGCAGGTAGGCCCCGCGGTGGTGGTACATCACGCCCTTGGGGAGCCCGGTGGTCCCGCTGGTGTAGTTGATCGCCAGCAGACCCCGCTCGTCGACCACCGGCACCACGCTCGGGTGCCGCCGACGCGAGCCGTCTGCTCGTACTCGTCGCCCTCCACCACCAGCGTCGCCCCGGTCCGTCCCGCGACGGTCACCGCGAGGTCGTCCAGCTCCGACGTCGCGAGCAGCACCCGCGCGCCGGAGTGCCCGACGATGTGGACGAGCTCGTCGGCCGAGAGCCGGGTGTTCAGCGGCACGAGCACCGCGCCGGCGTAGGGCACGCCGTGGTGGGCCTCGAGCATGACGTGGCTGTTGGTGGCCAGGACCGCGACCCGGTCGCCGGGCCGGACGCCGAGCGCACCGAGGACCCCGGCGAGGCGGCGGGAGCGCTCGGCGAACTCGCGGTAGGTGAAGCGCCGCTCGACCCGATCCTCACCCGCGCCGGGGTCGACGATCGCGGTGCGCTCGGCGAACGCGTACTCCGACCGGTCCAGGAACGCCGTCGGCGTGAGCTCGGTGAACGTGAACGGCGCGGGCATCGGCGTGTTCAGCATGATCGGGCCGGTGGTCACGATGTCCTCCCGCGGGGGCGACGGTGCCGGAAGCGCCCAGGCCGGGCTCCCCGGATCATGCCTGTCGGGGCGCCGTCTGCTCGACGCTGCACCACCAGGTCGTGCGCCCGCCGACCGTGCCGCGCTCCATCGGGGCGCCGCAGCGGGGGCAGGTCTCGTCGCGCTGCCGGTGGGGGATGACCTCGCCGGTGTGGACCCCGCCGTGCTTGATCGCCTCGCGGGTAGCCCGGCGGAGCACGCGGCGCAGCTCGTCGAGCTCGTCGACGGAGAACTCCCCGGCCGGCCGGTGCGGGTCGACCTTCGCCTGCCAGAGGGTCTCGTCGGCGAGCAGGTTCCCGACGCCGGACAGCACGGCCTGGTCGAGCAGCCGCGCCTTGATCGGGGCGGTGCCGCGGCCGACCCGCGCCCGGAAGTCGTCGCGGCCGATCTCGGCGGCGTCCGGGCCGAGGGCGTCCACGTCGGGTTCGAGGCGGACGCGCCCGAGCCGGCGCTTGTCGAAGAGCCGCAGCGACCCGCCGTCGTCGAAGCTGATGGTGACCCGGTCCCACTCGGGCTTCTGGGCCGCCTCGTTCGCCCGGCGCGGCAGCCCGCCGGCGAGGTCGCCCTCGCGCGAGCCGCGCGGGCCGGTGACGCGGATCCGCCCACCCATGCCCAGGTGCACGCCCAGGTGGGGGCCCTCGTCGCCGTCGGCGGTGACCGTGTCGCACCACATCGTCTTGCCCCGCCGGTGCGTGGCCGTGAGCTGCCCGCCGACGAGGGCCTTCGCGATCTCGCCCGGCTTGTGGGGGCGGCAGACGTACTCGTCGGAGTCGTCGACATCGGTGATCGTCCGGCCCACCGCCTTCTCGAGCACCTGGCGCGCGTTCTCGACCTCGGGCAGCTCGGGCACGTCCGGGTGTTCCCCGGCACGGACCACCTCACGCCGGACCCGGCGGAGGCGAGCCGGGTCACTCTCGACGCCGTCGTGTTCAACCGCGCCGTCACCTCCGGGAGCATGGGAGGGGTGACAGTGTCGCCGGTGGTCCCGGGTCCGCACGAGATGCTCGCCGTCGCGCTGGAACAGGCGCGCGCGGGGGCGGCGCAGGGCGGTGTCCCGGTCGGGGCGGCGCTCTTCGCCGCCGACGGCACCCTGCTCGGGGCCGGCCACAACCGCCGCGTCCAGGACGGCGACCCGGCCACCCACGGCGAGACCGCCGCCTTCCGCGCCGCGGGGCGCCGCCCGGACTACGCCGGCACGACGATGGTCACCACCCTCTCCCCCTGCTTCTTCTGCGCCGGGCTGGTCCGCCAGTTCCGCATCCCGCGCCTCGTCGTCGGGGAGGCCGGGACGTTCGGCGGGCAGCACGCCTGGCTCGCCGCGCACGGCGTCGACGTCACGGTCCTCGAGGATCCCGAGTGCGCCGAACTGATGGGCCGGTTCGCCCGGGAGCACCCGGACACCTGGCTCGAGGACATCGGCGGCCCGGAGTGACCGGCCGTCCGAACAACACATCACCGAGAACGGAGACCCGGGTGTCCCTCGTCGACGAGCCCTCCGACGTCGTCCTGCGCGACGGCGTCTACGGCGACCGGGTGGTCGCCGTCGAACCCGGGGGCGCGGAGTTCATCCCGCTCGCCGAGCGACACGGCCGGCCCCGCCAGCTGTTCTGGACGTGGTGCTCGCCGAACCTCGAGTTCGCGACGATCTTCGTCGGGGTGCTCGCGGTCAGCGCGTTCAGCCTCGGCTTCTGGGGCGCGGTGCTCGGCGTCGTCGTGGGCACGGCCCTCGGCTCGATCACCCACGGCCTGCTGTCCTCGCGGGGTCCCGCGGCCGGCGTGCCGATGATGGTGCTCTCGCGGCTCGGGTTCGGGTTCCTCGGCAACGCGCTGCCCGCCGGGATCAACGCCATCGTCGGGGGCATCGGCTGGTTCGCGGTCAACAGCGTGTCCGGCGCCCTCGCCCTGGCGACGCTCACCGGGATGCCCGCCTGGCTCGGCCTGCTGATCGTCGCGGCCGTGCAGATCGCCGTCGCCCTGCTCGGCCACAACCTCATCCACGGCTTCGAGAAGGTCGTGCTCCCGGTGCTCGCGGTCGTCTTCGCGATCACCTCGGTCGTCATCCTCGCCGAGGTCGACCCGTCGTACGTGCCCACCGGCGGGCAGCCGGCCGGCTCCGTGGCGGGCTTCCTGCTCACCGTCGGCGCGACCTTCGGCTACGCCGTCGGCTGGAACCCCTACGCCACCGACTACACCCGCTACCTGCCCGCCGACTCCAGCCGGAAGGCGGTCGGCTGGGCGGCCGGGCTGGGCGTGTTCGTGCCCTGCGTGATCCTCGAGTCCGTCGGCGCGGCGTCGGCCACCCTGGCGACCGACCCGAACGCCTCGCCGACCGCGGCGTTCACCGGCCACCTGCCCGGCTGGCTCGCCGCCCTGACGCTGCTGTGCATCGCGGTCGGCGCCGTCGCCGCCAACGCGATCAACATCTACTCGGGCTCGATGTCCTTCGTGGCGCTGGGCATCCGGCTCCCGCTGACGCTGCGCCGCGCGCTGACCGTCGGGGTCTTCGGGGTGCTCGGGTTCCTCGTGGCGCTGACCGGGCTCGCGGACGCGGGCGAGGAGTACGAGGGCTTCCTGCTGATCATCTCCTACTGGATCGCGCCGTGGCTCGCCGTCGTGTTCGTCGACTGGTACCTGCGCCGCGGGCAGGCCTACTCCGCGACCGAGCGCCTGCTGTTCGACACCTCGTACCGCAACGTCGCCGGACCGGTCGCGATGCTCGCCGGCATCGTCGTGTCGATCGTGCTGTTCTCGAACCAGACGGCCTTCACCGGCTTCGTCGCCCAGGCGGTGCCGCAGATCGGGGACATCGGCTTCGAGGTCGGTTTCGTCGTGGCGGCCGTCGATCTACTGGCTCATGCGGAGGTCGGCGCCGACGCGCTGAGGAGGGCTGTCCACCGGACCCGCGCACGGGCAGAGTGAGCCCGGATCACCACCGCGGGCGAGGAGGCGGCGCATGGACGAGGGCATCGGGGCGTGGGTGGCCCGGCGCGCCGAGCGTTCCCCCGACGCCGTGGCCCTCGTCGACGGCCCGACCGGGGCCCGCACCTCCTACGCCGAGCTCGACGAGCGCGTCGGCGCGCGGGCCGGTCGGCTCGCCGGGCTCGGGGTCGGCCACGGGGACCGGGTGGCGCTGCTCGGCGAGAACTCGCCCGCCTACCTGGAGTGGCTCTTCGCCGCCGCCCGGCTCGGGGCGATCGCGGTCCCGGTCAACGTGCGCCTGGCCGCGACGGAGGTCGCCTACGTGCTCGACGACGCCGGGGCGACGGTGCTCGTGCGCTCGACGGCGTTCGCGGCGCTCGCGGACGCCGCCTGCGCGGTCGCGTCGACCCCACCGACCCTCGTGACCCTGGGCGAGGACCCCGACGGCCCGGTGCGGCGCGAGCCCGAGCCCGCGGCCGGACGCGGTGGCGAGCCCTGCGTGATCATGTACACCTCGGGGACCACGGGGCAGCCCAAGGGCGCGGTGCTCACCCACGACAACATGCTCTGGAACGCCGTGAACATGTGCGTCGCGGGGCCGGGCGTCGCCTCGACCGACGTCACGATCGCCGCCGCGCCGCTGTTCCACATCGGGGCGCTCGGGCTCTCGGCGCTGCCGCTGCTCTACGCGGGCGGGACGGTCGTCGTCGTGCCCGCGTTCGACCCGGTGGGCTTCCTCGACCTCATGGCCGCCGAGCGGGTGACCACCCAGTTCCTCGTGCCCGCGATGTGGGCGGCGCTGACCCGCGTGCCCGACCTCGACGACCGCGCGTTCCCCGCCCTGCGCTGGGCGATCTCGGGCGGGGCGCCGTGCCCGCTGACGGTCATCGAGCGGTTCCTCGCGCTGGGGTGGACGTTCACGGAGGGCTTCGGGATGACCGAGCTCTCGCCGGCGGCGCTGTTCCTGGACGCGGCCGACGTCGTGACCCACGCCGGCTCGGTCGGGCGCCCGTTCCTGCACGTCGACGCGCGGCTGGTCGACGAGGCGGGCGCCGACGTCGGCGTCGGGGAGGTCGGCGAGCTCGTGCTGCGGGGCCCGACGGTGTTCGCGGGCTACTGGAACCGGCCGGCCGAGACCGCCGAGGCGCTGCGCGGGGGCTGGTTCTCCTCCGGTGACCTCGGGGTCCGTGACGCGCAGGGCTTCGTCACCCTCGTCGACCGACGGAAGGACATGATCATCACCGGTGGGGAGAACGTGTACCCGGTCGAGGTCGAGCAGGTGCTGCACCGCCATCCCGGGGTGGCGGACGTGGCCGTCGTCGGGGTCGGGGACCCGCAGTGGGGCGAGACCGTGCTGGCCGTCGTGGTGGCGGACGACCCGGCCGTGACCGCCGACGACGTGATCGGCTTCGCCCGCGACCGGATCGCGCACTTCAAGGCGCCGCGACGGGTGGAGTTCGTCGGGGAGCTGCCGCGCAACGCCACCGGCAAGCTCCTCAAGCGCGTGCTGCGGGAGCGCTTCGCCGGGTCGGCGGCGGCGGTGTCGCGGTGACCGCGGTGTCGGCGGACCCGGTCGCCCGGGCCCCCGTCAGCACCCACGCCGCGTGGGACACCCCGGAGCGCCGGGAGCTGCGGGCGACGGTGCGGCGGTTCACCGAGCGGGAGATCGTGCCGCACCTCGAGGCGTGGGAGGACGCGGGCGAGCTGCCGCGCCCGCTGCACCGTCGTGCGGGCGAGCTGGGGCTGCTGGCCCTCGGGTTCCCCGAGGCCGCGGGCGGGGACGGCGAGCACCTCGACGGCGCGATCGTCGCCGAGGAGCTGATCCTCGCGGGCGGGTCCAGCGGGGTGTGCGCGGGCCTGCTCACCCACGGCATCGCGGCCCCGCACATCGCGCTGCACGGGTCGGCCGCGCTCGTGGAGGAGTTCGTGCGGCCGACGCTGCGCGGCGAGCTGATCGGCTCGCTCGGGATCACCGAGCCCGGCACCGGCTCCGACGTCGCCGCGATCACGACCCGCGCCGTCCGCGACGGCGACGACTACGTCGTGACCGGCGCGAAGACCTTCATCACCTCGGGCACCCGTGCCGACTTCGTGACGACGGCCGTGCGCACCGGCGGGCCCGGTCACCGCGGGGTGTCGCTGCTCGTCGTCGAGACCGACCGGCCCGGGGTGTCGCGGACGCGGCTGCGCAAGATGGGCTGGCACTGCTCGGACACCGCGACGATCTCCTACGACGAGGTCCGCGTGCCGGCGTCGCACCTGGTCGGGGCCGAGGGCAGCGGGTTCCGGCAGATCATGGAGCGGTTCGCCTCGGAGCGGCTCTCGATGGCGGTGCAGGCCTACGCCACCGCGCAGCGCTGCGTCGACCTGACGATCGCCTGGGCGAGGCAGCGCGAGACGTTCGGCGCGCCGCTGTCGTCGCGGCAGGTCGTCCGGCACCGGATCGCGCAGATGGCCCGGCGCACCACCGTGGCGCGCACCTACGTCCGCGACGTCTTCGTGCGCTGGCAGGCCGGCGACCCCTCCGGCGACCTCGTCACCGAGCTCGCGATGGCGAAGAACACGGCGGTCGAGGCCTGCGACTGGGTCGTCGACCAGGCCGTCCAGCTGCACGGCGGCGCCGGCTACCTGCACGGCGTCGAGGTGGAGCGCCACTACCGTGACGCCCGCATCCTCGGGATCGGCGGAGGGACGAACGAGATCATGGACGAGGTCATCGCGTCGCGGTTGGGGCTGGACGCGTGAAGGTCGACGCCACGCTGGTGACCGGATCGGCCGGGGACTTCGTCGCGACCGCGGTGGACGCGCAGGAGCGCGGGTACGACGCCGTCTGGTTCGCCGAGACCGCCCACGACCCCACCGTCGGGCTCACCCTCGCCGCCACCCGCACCACGACGATCACATTGGGCACCGCGATCACCGTCGCGTTCGCCCGCACCCCGATGACCACGGCCATCACCGCCAACGACCTGCACGAGGTCTCCGGCGGGCGCTACGTCCTCGGGCTCGGCACGCAGATCAAGCCGCACGTCACGCGGCGCTTCTCGATGCCGTGGTCGCGGCCCGCGGACCGGATGCGCGAGTACGTGCAGGCCGTCCGCGCGATCTGGGCGACCTGGAACGACGGCGAGCCGCTGCGCTTCGCCGGCGAGTTCTACACGCACACCCTCATGACGCCGTTCTTCTCGCCGCCCCCCAACCCGTACGGCACGCCGCCGATCCACCTCGCGGCGGTCGGGCCGCGGATGACCGAGGTCGCGGGCGAGGTGGCCGACGGCCTCCTCGCCCACGCCTTCTCGACCGAGCGCTACCTGCACGAGGTGACGCTGCCGGCGCTGCGCCGCGGCTTCGAGCGCGCCGGGCGCGACGGGAGCGCCTTCGAGATCTCGGGCACCGCGCTCATCGCCACCGGCACGACCGAGGAGGAGCTCGCCGCGTCGGTGCGCGACGTGCGCCGCCAGGTCGCCTTCTACGGCTCGACGCCCGCCTACGCCCCGGTCCTCGAGCTGCACGGCTGGGGCGAGCTCGCGACCGAGCTGAACCGGCTCTCCAAGCAGGGCGACTGGGACGCGATGGGCGAGGCCGTCGACGACGAGGTGCTGCACGCCATCGCGGTCGTGGCCGAGCCCGACGACGTGGGCCCGGCGCTGGCCCGCCGCTTCGGCGGCGTCGCCCAGCGCATCCCGCTTCTACGCGCCGAACGGCGCCGACCTCGACCGCTGGGACCGGGCACGTCAGTACCTGCAGGACGCGACGGGAGACCGGTGATGGTGGCGTTCACCGAGGAGCACCAGGCGTTCCGCAAGTCGGTCCGCGGGTTCGTCGAGCGCGAGATCGACCCGCACGTCGACGCGTGGGAGCGCGACGGCCAGATGCCCACGCACGAGCTGTTCGCCCAGCTCGGCGCCCTGGGCTGGCTGGGCCTGGAGTACGACCCGGCCTACGGCGGCGGCGGCGCGGACCACCTGTTCTCGGTCGTGCTCGCCGAGGAGCTCGGGCGGTGCGACGCGGCAGGCGTCGGGATGGCGATCGCCGTCCAGACCGACATGGCGACGCCGTCGCTGGCGCGGTTCGGGAGCCACGAGCTCAAGGAGCGCTACCTCGCGCCGGCGATCCGCGGCGAGATGGTCGCGGCGATCGCGGTCACGGAGCCCGACGCCGGGTCCGACGTCGCCGGCCTGCGGACCCGGGCCGACGCGGGACGGCGACGACTGGGTGATCGACGGCGCGAAGCTCTACATCACCAACGGGGTGCAGGCCGACTGGCTGTGCCTGCTCGCGCGGACCTCCGACGAGGGCGGGGCGCGCGGCATGAGCCAGATCGTCGTGCCCACCGACACCCCCGGGGTGAGCGTCTCCCGCAAGCTCGACAAGCTCGGCAACCGGTGCTCGGACACCGCCGAGCTCTCCTTCGACGGTGCCCGCGTCCCGGTGTCGCACACGATCGGCACGGCCGGCCGCGGTTTCCAGCAGCAGATGGCGCAGTTCCAGAACGAGCGCATGGTGGCCTGCTACGGCCGGGTCGGGGCCTGCGAGCGGGCCCTCGACCGCACCCGGGACTACCTGCGACAGCGCACCGCGTTCGGCGGGCCGCTGATCGCCAACCAGTACCTGAGCTACCAGCTCGCCGAGCTGTACGCCCGGGTCGACCTGTGCCGCCACTACAACTACGCGTGCGCCGAGGCCTACGAGCGCGGCGAGGACACGTCGCGCTTCGCGACCATCGCCAAGCTCGCGATCGGGCGGCTGTGCGAGGACGTCGCGCGGACCTGCCTGCAGTACCACGGCGGGATCGGCTACATGGAGGAGACGTGGACCGCGCGGTTCCTCCGGGACATGCGGATCACGTCGATCGGGGGCGGCGCCGACGAGGTGATGCTGCAGGTGATCGCGAAGATGTACGGCATGTGACGCACGGATGGTCCGGATGGCCGCCCAGCGGGTATGCGGGTGGATGACCGAACCGAGGGACGACACCGTCCGCAGCCTCATCGTCGCGGCCCACGACGAGATCCTCTCCGAGCCGCAGGAGACCGACGAGAAGCGCACGCAGGAAGCGTCGGAGTAGTCGTCGGTGCCGGGCGGTGAGCCACGTCGCCCGGCCTGACGGCGGGCCGCCACGCGTGTAGAACGGCGGCGTGGAGTCCGGCAGCCCGTCCAGAGACGACCGCCCCTGGGGCTTCGCGACGCGTGCCGTGCACGCCGGCGCGGTCCCCGACAGTGCGACCGGCGCCCGCGCCGTCCCGATCTACCAGTCCACGAGCTTCGTCTTCACCGACACCGCCGACGCCGCGAACCTCTTCGCGCTGCAGAAGTACGGCAACATCTACAGCCGCATGGCCAACCCGACGGTCGCCGCGTTCGAGGAGCGGGTCGCCAGCCTCGAGGGCGCGCTCGGTGCGGTCGCGACGGCCTCCGGCCAGGCCGCGGAGTTCCTCACCTTCGCCTGTCTCGCCGGCGCGGGCGACCACGTCGTGAGCGCGGCGAGCCTCTACGGCGGCACCGTCACCCAGCTCGACGTGACGCTGCGCCGCTTCGGCGTGGACACCACGTTCGTCGCCGGTGACGACGCCGAGGCCTTCCGGGCCGCGATCACCGACACGACCCGCTTCGTGTTCGCCGAGCTGGTCACCAACCCCTCCGGCGAGGTCACCGACGTGGCCGCGCTCGCCGACGTCGCGCACGAGGCCGGGGTTCCGCTGATCATCGACGCCACCACCGCCACCCCGTACCTGTGCCGGCCGATGGAGCACGGCGCCGACATCGTCATCCACTCCGCGACGAAGTTCCTCGGCGGCCACGGCACCACGCTCGGCGGCGTGGTCTGCGAGTCCGGCCGCTTCCCCTGGGGCAACGGCCGGTTCCCGCAGATGACCGACCCGATCCCCTCCTACGGCAACCTCACCTGGTGGGGGAACTTCGGAGAGTACGGCTTCCTCACCAAGCTGCGCTCCGAGCAGCTGCGCGACATCGGCGCCACGCTCTCCCCGCACTCGGCGTTCCTGCTGCTGCAGGGGGTGGAGACGCTGCCGCAGCGGATGCGCGCGCACGTCGCGAACGCGCAGCGGCGTCGCCGAGTGGCTCGACGCGGACGAGCGGGTCGACTGGGTCCGCTACGCCGGGCTGCCGGACCACCCGCACCACGAGCGGGCGCGAGCGCTACCTGCCCGACGGCGTCGGGTCGGTGTTCGCGTTCGGGGTGCCGGCGGCGGGCGCGAGGCCGGCGCAGCGGCTTCATCGAGTCGGTGCAGCTGTGCAGCCACCTCGCGAACATCGGCGACGCGCGCACCCTCGTGCTGCACCCGGCGTCGACCACCCACCAGCAGCTCTCCGAGGACCAGCTGCGCGAGGGCGGCGTGCGCCCGGACCTCATCCGGATCAGCGTGGGCATCGAGGACGTCGAGGACATCCTCTGGGACCTCGACCAGGCCCTCACCGCCGCGACCAAGGACGCCTGATGACGACGACCCCCGACCGGACCTGGTCGAACCCGGGCGCCCTCGCGCGCCAGGAGATCCTGCGGCGCACGCGGTCCGTCGCGATGGTGGGCGCCTCGGCGAACCCGGCGCGGGCGTCGAACTTCGTCGCCACCTACCTGCTCTCGAGCACCGACTACGACGTCTACTTCGTCAACCCGCACGCCGACGAGATCCTCGGCAAGCCGGTCTGGCCCTCGCTGGGGGACCTGCCGGTCGTCCCCGACCTCGTCGACGTGTTCCGCCGCCCCGAGGACCTCGGCAACGTGCTCGACGACGCGATCGCCGTCGGGGCGTCCACCTACTGGACCCAGTTCGGCCTGTACGACGAGGACCTCGCGCGCCGCGGCGAGGCCGCGGGGCTGACCGTCGTCATGGACCGCTGCCTCAAGGTGGAGCACGCGCGCTTCCACGGCGGGCTCCACCTCGCCGGCTTCAACACCGGCGTGATCAGCTCGCGCCGGCGATAGGTGCCTCCGGCGCCTCTCGCCGAGTGGACCCCGAGAGTTGCCGCGGCAGCCGTGGGAGTCCACTCGGGCTGGATCACCGCTCGTCGAGCGCGGAGCGCACCGGACGTGAACGACCAGGCGGCCACCCACACGGCGCCGATGGTGAGGATCATCGCGCCCGGGACGTGGATGTAGAGCGTCGAGCGGCCGCCGTAGTACGCCTGGACGAACGAGAGCACGAACACGACGGCGGCGAGGACACCCGGCCAGGCCGGCGCACCCCGCAGCCGCCAGTAGGCGAGCGCGGCGATCGCGGTGAGCCCCGAGAGCACGTGCAGGACGATCGCCCCGGCCGAGTGGAGCTCCTCCGGGCCGCCCCGCGGGAACAGCTGGCCCGCCGTGACGTACTGCCAGAGCAGGTTCACCACGGTCAGCACCGCCAGGACCCGCACCGCGGTGAGCAGGGAGTCGGTGGTGCGTGCGGCGGGGAGGGTGCCGGTCGTGTGGGCCATGCGGGTCCTTCCGGTGGTGGAGTGCTGGGTCGGGGCTACCCGCGTCTGCGGGAACCATGACCGGTTCCGCAGGTTGTGATCACGATAGGGCGCCCTCCCGGCCGCGACCTGTGAGCTCCCTGGGGATCGACTGTCCGCGAGCCCCGTTCCCGCGCACCGCGGGAACGCGGTCGCGCGACGGGGGACAATGGAGGGAGCGCCCGTCCGCGCCGCGCTGCTGACCGTCGTTCGACCCCGGGACCGGAGTGACCACACCCACCATCGACACCCACGAGCTGACCACCCGCGTCCGCGCCCTCGGTGGCGCCGACGCGCACCGGCTCGCCCGCCGGCTCGACGGCACCCGCCGGATCCCCGACGAGGGCAAGCGGGCCGGGACGCTGGAGCGGATCGCGGCCGACGTCGAGAAGGCCGAGCAGCGCCTCGAGCGACGCCGCGCGTCGGTCCCCGCCGTCTCGTACCCCGAGCAGCTGCCGATCTCGGCCCGCGTCGACGACATCAAGGCCGCCCTGGAGAGCCACCAGGTCGTCGTCGTCGCCGGGGAGACCGGCTCGGGCAAGACGACGCAGCTGCCCAAGATCGCCCTGGAGCTCGGCCGCGGCGTCACCGGGACCATCGGGCACACGCAGCCGCGGCGGATCGCGGCGCGCACGGTCGCCGAGCGGGTCGCCGAGGAGCTGGGGACCCAGGACAGCGACGTCGTCGGCTACCAGGTGCGGTTCACCAGCCACGCGAGCGAGAACACGCTGGTCAAGCTCATGACCGACGGCATCCTGCTCGCCGAGATCCAGCAGGACCGGCTGCTGCGCCGCTACGACACCCTGATCATCGACGAGGCCCACGAGCGCAGCCTCAACATCGACTTCCTGCTCGGGTACCTCGCGCAGCTGCTCCCCCGCCGCCCCGACCTCAAGGTGATCATCACCTCGGCGACGATCGACCCCGAGCGCTTCAGCAAGCACTTCGGGGACGCCCCGATCATCGAGGTCTCCGGTCGCACGTTCCCCGTCGAGGTCCGCTACCGCCCGCTGGCCGACCCCGACGAGCCCGGAGCCGAGCCCAAGGACCAGATCGACGGCATCGTCGAGGCCGTCGACGAGCTGCGGCGCGAGGGGCCGGGCGGCGACGTCCTGGTCTTCCTCGCCGGCGAGCGCGAGATCCGCGACACCGCCGACGCGCTGAACGCGCTGCCCGACCGCCCGACCGACCCGCTCGACGTGCTCCCGCTCTACGCCCGGCTCTCCGCGGCCGAGCAGCACCGCGTCTTCGAGCCCGGGGCGTCGAACCGGCGCCGGATCGTCCTCGCCACCAACGTCGCCGAGACCTCGCTGACGGTGCCCGGCATCCGCTACGTCGTCGACCCCGGCCTGGCCCGCATCTCGCGCTACAGCCAGCGGACCAAGGTGCAGCGCCTCCCGATCGAGAAGATCTCCCAGGCCAGCGCCACCCAGCGGGCCGGCCGGTGCGGGCGCGTCGCGGACGGCATCTGCGTCCGCCTCTACGCCGAGGACGACTTCGACGCGCGGCCCGAGTTCACCGACCCGGAGATCCAGCGCACCAACCTCGCGTCGGTGATCCTGCAGATGGCGGGCGCGAAGCTCGGGCCGATCGAGGAGTTCCCGTTCGTCGACCCGCCGGAGACGCGGGCGATCCGCGACGGCGTCCGGCTGCTGACCGAGCTCGGGGCGATCGTCGACGACGACGCGACGCGGCTCACCGACGTCGGCCGATCGCTCGCGCGCCTGCCCGTGGACCCGCGGATCGCGCGCATGATCCTCGCCGCCGACGGGCTCGGCTGCCTGCACGAGGTCACCGTCATCGCCGCCGGGCTCTCCGCCCAGGACCCCCGCGAGCGGCCGACCGAGAAGGCGGCCGAGGCCGACGCCGCGCACGCCCGGTTCACCGACGCCCGGTCGGACTTCCTGTCGTGGCTGCACCTCTGGGAGCACGTCCGCACGCAGCGCCGCGAGCTCTCGGGCAACCGGTTCCGCAAGCAGTGCGCCGCGGAGTACCTCAACTTCCTGCGCATCCGCGAGTGGCAGGACCTCGCCGCCCAGCTTCGCCAGCTCACCGAGGAGCTGGGCCTGACCCGCAACGCGCCCGCCGAGGAGATCACGAAGGACCTGGCCGACCGCGTCCACCAGGCCCTGCTGACCGGCCTGCTCTCCCAGCTCGGGCTGGCCCACGAGCCGCCGAAGCCCAAGCCGGGCGCCCCGAAGCCCGAAGCGACGGCCGATCACCGAGTACGAGGGCTCCCGCGGCGCCCGGTTCGCGATCTGGCCGGGCTCGACGCTGGCCAAGCGGCCCCCGACGTTCGTCATGGCCGCCGAGCTCGTCGAGACCTCCCGGCTCTGGGCACGCACCGTCGCGGGCATCGACCCGGCGTGGGCGGAGGCGGCCGCCGGCGACCTCGTCACCCGCACGTACTCCGAGCCGCGCTGGTCGAAGCGCCGCGGCAGCGCGGTCGCCGTCGAGCGGGTCACGCTGTTCGGGGTGCCGCTCGCGATGGACCGCACCGTCGACTACGGGCGCATCGACCCGGAGACCTCCCGCGAGCTGTTCGTCCGCCACGCCCTCGTCGAGGGCGACTGGAACGGCCGGCACGCGTTCGTGCGCCGCAACGCCGCCGAGCTGGAGCGGGTGGCCGAGATGGAGCGCCGCGCGCGGCGCGAGCTGCTCGTCGACGAGGAGACGATCTTCCGCTTCTACGACGAGCGGGTCCCCGCCGACGTCGTCTCGCAGCGGCACTTCGACCGGTGGTGGCAGCGCGAGTCCCGTCGCCACCCGCAGCTGCTCGACCTCGACCCGCGGGCGCTGCTCGCCCACGAGGCCCCCGACGCCGAGGCGTTCCCCGACGAGTGGCGCGCGGGCGGGCTCACGCTGCCGCTCTCGTACGCCTTCGAACCCGGGTCCGAGCGCGACGGCGTGACCGTCTCGGTCCCGCTCGCCGTCCTCGGGCAGGTGCGCGCCGAGGACCTCGCCTGGCAGGTGCCGGGGCTGCGCGAGGAGATGCTGACCTCGCTGATCCGCTCGCTGCCCAAGCCGCTGCGCCGCTCGCTGGTCCCGGCGCCCGACACCGCCCGCGCCCTGCTCGCCCGCCTCGCCGCCGACCGTCGCCCCGCGGACGGCGAACCGCTGCTCGGCGCGGTGACCGACGCCGTCAAGCGGCTCGCGGGCGTGGACGTGCCGACGGACGCGTGGAACGTCGCCGGGCTCCCGTCGCACCTGCGCCTGACGTTCCGCGTCGTCGACGACGCGGGCGGCGACGGTCGCCGAGGGCACCGACCTCGGCGCGCTGCGCCGGCGCTACGCGCAGGAGACGCGCGCCGCCGTCGCGAAGGTGGCCGACGGGCTGGAGCGGCGCGGGCTCACCTCGTTCGCCGAGGTCGGGGAGCTGCCGCGGACCCGCGAGCAGTCCCGGGCCGGCGGCACCGTCACCGCCTACCTCGCGCTGGTCGACGAGGGGCTCGCGCGATCAGGACAGGGCACCGACCCGGCGGGCACCGTCGGGATCGGGGTGTTCGACTCGGCCCTCGAGGCCCGCGACGCGATGCGCGCCGGCACCCGCCGGCTGCTGCTGCGCAGCACGACGTCACCGGCGAAGGCGCTCGTCCGCTCGCTCGACAACCGCGCGGTGCTGCGGCTGCGCGGCGCCATGGCCGAGTCGGGATACCGCGACGTCGCCGACCTCGCCGACGACTGCGTCGCCGCCGCCGTCGACGGGCTCGTCGCCGCCCGGGGCGGCCCGGCGTGGACCCCGGAGGCGTTCGAGCGCCTCCGGGCGGACGTGACGGCGCGGCTGGCCGGCGGGGCCGCCGAGGTCCTCACCCGCGCGGAGGCGGTGCTGGCCGAGGCCACGACGGTGCGGCTGGCGCTCGACGAGCTCGCGGCGCGCCCGGGCAGCGACCTGCTCCGCGCCGCGCTCGACGACGTCCGCGCGCAGGTCGGCGCCCTCGTCGGGGGCCGGTTCGTGTCGCGGCACGGGGTGGGCCGCCTGCCCGACGTCGTGCGCTGGCTGCGCGCGGCGGCCAAGCGGCTCGAGAAGCTGCCGACCGCCCCGCGCCGCGACGCCGAGCTGACCGCCGAGGCCCACGCCGTGGAGGCCGACTACCGCGCGCGCCGGGCGGCGGCCGAGGCCGAGCCGCGGACGTTCGACCGGGACGGCTGGGACGCCGTCGCCGCGATGATCCAGGAGCTGCGGGTCAGCCTCTTCGCCCAGGAGATCGGCACCGCCGGGTCGATCTCGCCGCAGCGGATCGCGAAGGCCCTGGGCCCAGCTTCGTCCGTCGGGTCTAGCTCGGGTAGACGCGCCCCTGGCGCAGCGCCCACACCACCAGCCCGGTCGGGATCACGACGAGCAGGGCGACCGCGGCGATGGCGAGGACCCACGCCGACGGGAGCACCATCGGCCCGACCGCGACCGGCACGACGACGGCGAGCACCAGCAGCAGGGTCCGCCACCGGCGCGCGGGGGCGGGCGGGGTCCCGACGGCGAGGGCGTTCGCGAAGCCCGCGTCCCAGCGGTGCTCGTGGGCCGAGATCGCGGCGAGGACGGCCTGCTCCTCGCTCGTGAGCGGGGCGGGATCGGACGGGGTGGCGGGGTTCATGGCGGGCTCCGGACGACGTCGTTGTCTTCCTGCCGCCAGAGTGCCCCGATCTCCCGTCCGCGTCCCACCCCCGCAGCGGGGTGAATCGATGCGATCTCCCTACGGCTCCAGGCTCGACGGCCGCGCGGAACGAGCCGTCCATGTGGAACGGGACCGACTCGTGCTGGTGGACGATCAGCCAGCGCCCGCCGGTCCGGCGCAGGCCGAAGGTCGAGCGGAACCACAGCGTGAACTCGCCGCCCTTCGTCCCGGTCATCGAGGACAGCGCGTGGACGAACGCGACGTCGCCGTCGACGTGCACCGTCGGCTCCCGGTGCGCCAGGCGCGGCGGCGCGGCGAAGGAGGCGATCCAGTCGCCCAGCGCGGCCACGGCGTCCGCGTGCGAGCCGGTGCGGCTGCAGCAGCGGCGGCGCGAGGCTCGGCGACGACGGCGTCGGGCGACGCAGGTCGCCAGCGCCCGCGCGGCGTCCCCCGCGGCGATCGCGGCGTGCCGCTCGTCCAGCACGGCCAGGATCTGCCTCGGTGTCGGTCTGCTGGTCGGTGGTGGTGTCATCGGTTCCTCCCGGGACTCGGTGTCGCCGGGGTGTCGAGACCGCGCCCGGGGTCTCGACACCCCGGCGACGATGTCTTCTACGAGGAGGTCCCACCGTGAAGTACATGATCCTGCTGCACTCGAACCCCGACTTCGGGCAGCGCTGGGAGGCGCTGACCCCCGACCAGCGCGCCCGGTTCGGGAAGGACCACCTCGCGCTGACGCGGGAGCTCGCCGAGTCCGGGGAGCTGGTGGTCTCGGAGGGTCTCGCCGACCCGTCCCTGGCCCGGTGGGTGTCCACCGCCGGGGACCGCCCGGTCGTGGCCGACGGACCGTTCGCCGAGCTCAAGGAGCACCTGGCGGGCTTCTACCTCGTCGACGTGGACAGCGCCGCGCGTGCGGAGGAGATCGGGGCCCGCGTGCCGGACGCGGTGTGGGGGCTGGTGGAGGTGCGGCCGGTGCTCGACATGAGCGGCTGGGACGTGTGACCGAAGCGGGCCCGTCGTCGAGGTCCTCCGGGAGGTGGCCCCGTCCGTGCTCGGCGTGCTGGTGCGCCGCCACCACGACTTCGACGCCTGCGAGGACGCGCTCCAGGAGGCCCTGCTCGCGGCCTCGACGAGCTGGCCGGCCGACGGCGTGCCCGCCAACCCGACGGGGTGGCTCGTGACGGCGGCGAGCCGGCGGCTGGTGGAGGCCTGGCGGCGGGACTCGGCCCGGCGGCGCCGCGAGGAGAACGACGCGCTGCGCGAGGTCGCCACCGCGCCGGAGACGCCCGTCCCCGGGGGCGACGACACCCTGGCGCTGCTGCTGCTCTGCTGCCACCCGGCGCTGCGCCCGCCGAGCCAGGTCGCGCTGACGCTGCGCGCGGTCGGGGGCCTGACGACCGCCGAGATCGCGCACGGGCTCCTGCTGCCCGAGGCGACGGTGGCCCAGCGGATCAGCCGGGCGAAGGCGCGCCTCGCCGACGGCCTCGTCCACCCGCGGGAGGTGTTCGCCCCGCCCACCGCGGCGCAGCGGACCGAGCGGGTGCCGGCGGTCCTCGCGGTGCTCTCGCTGGTGTTCACCGAGGGCCACACCGCGAGCACCGGCGAGCACCTGCACCGCCCCGACCTGACGGCGGAGGCGATCCGGCTCACCCGGGCGCTGCGCGCCGCGCTCCCGCCGGGCGCCGGCGAGGCCGGGGAGGTGGCGGGGCTGCTGGCCCTCATGCTGCTCACCGACGCGCGCCGCCCGGCGCGGCTCTCCCCCGACGGGGCGCTGGTGCCGCTCGCGGAGCAGGACCGCACGCTGTGGGACGCGGCGATGATCGCGGAGGGGACGGCGCTGGTCGAGGACGTCCTGCGCGACGGGGTGCCGGGTCCGTACACGGTCCAGGCCGCGGTCGCCGCGCTGCACGCCGGGGCCGCCGACCCGGCGGACACCGACTGGCCCCAGATCCTGGCGCTCTACGACACGCTCGTCGGGTTCTGGCCGGAGTCGATGTCGCGGCTGGGGCGGCTGGTCGCCGTCGGGGAGGTGCACGGGCCCGACGCCGCCCTCGCCGAGCTGGCGGACCTCGCGCAGGACCCGGGCCTGCGGACCCACCACCGGGTCGCCGCGGTGCGCGCCCACCTGGAACAGGCCGCGGGCCGGCGCGACGCCGCGGTGGCGGCCTACCGCGAGGCGGCCCGGCTCACCCGGTCCGCCCCGGAGCGGGCCTACCTGCTCGACCGCGCCTCGCGCCTGGCGTGAGCGCCGGGTCAGCGGCGCGGCATGATCACCCACAGCGCGAGGTAGACGACCACCTGCGGCCCCGGCAGCAGGCAGGACAGCACGAAGATCAGGCGCACGACGTTGGCGGGGACGCCGAAGCGCTCCGCGAGCCCGCCGCACACCCCCGCGATCCAGACGTCCTCGTGGGAGCGGGTCAGCACGGCCATGGCAGGTCCTCCGGGGTCGCGACGCGGCGCGGGGGTCGCGCCGGGTTCGTCACGTCCGACACTGGACCAACGTCCGGGCCGCGGCCTCCGTGCCGGACCCCGGTCTCCTCTCGGGGTCGACCCCGGAGGAGCGTCCACCTGTCCCACATCGAGACAGGCACGCGGACGCCCCGACTCCTACTGTTCAGCTGTGAGCGAGGACACGTCGGGCGCGCGGTCGTTGAAGACGGCGGCCATGGTCCTGCGGGCGCTGCGGCTGCTCGGGGAGCACCCGGAGGGTCTGTCGCCCGCCGACATCGGCGCGCACCTCGGCAAGAGCCCGGCCACGGCGCGCTACATGGTCAACACCCTCGTGGAGGCCGGGTACGCCCGCCGCGACGCGTCCGGCCGGTGCCGGCTGGGGGCGGCCCCGCCGTGGGGGGCCTGGGTGGCCACCGGCGACGGCCTCGGGGCCGGCCCCGCCGGCTCGCCCGACCTCCGGCCCGGCGACCCCGCGCCCGGCGCGGTCCTCGCCGAGGCCGTCACCGAGCTGTACCGCCAGACCCGGCAGCGGACCTACCTCGTCCGGCGCACCGGCACCGTCGTCGCCAGCATCTCCGACGTCCGCGGGCACCAGGGCCTCGCGCGCATCCCCGGCCTCGACACCCACATCCCCCCGGAGCGGGCCCACGCCCTCGCGCTGACGAAGGTGCTGCTCGCCGCGTCGCCGACCTACCGCGAGGCGGTGTGCGGCGAGCAGCTCGCCGCGCTCACCCCGCGGACCATCACGTGCCCGGAGGGCTTCGCCCGCGAGCTCGACACGATCGCCGCACGCGGCTGGGCGCTCGACGACGGCGAGTTCGCGTCCGGCTTCGCGACGGTGGCCGCTCCCGTGACGGCGCCGTCGGGCACCTCCACGGTCGCGATCGGCCTGTCGTGCTCGGTCCGCCGGCTCGCCGCGCAGCGCGACGAGCTGGTCGCCGCGGTCGTCGCCGTCGCCGAGGCGGCCCACCGGGAGTGGGCCGCGGACCCGGCGCAGGACCACGACGGGTGCGGGCCCGGGCCGGAGCCCGCCGAGCTCACCGGGACCGACCACCGGCCGGCCGATCGGCGACCGCTCGTCCGCGGGCACCGGCGGCGCCCGGGCCGGGCGGTCAGCGGCCCACGTCGGTGAGCCCGAAGGCCCGCAGCCGCCGGTAGAGGGTCGCGCGCCCCATCCCGAGCGCGGCCGCGGCCTTGACCCGGTTCCCGCGCGCCTCGATCAGGGCGCCGACGATCAGGTCGCGCTCGGCGGTCTCCAGCGGCGTCAGGCGCCGCCGGGTGCCGTGCACCGCGACCTCGGCGGGCAGGTCCCCGGCCTCGAGGTCGCCCGCGGGCCGCGCCACCAGCGCCCGGCGCAGCACGTCCTCGACCTGCGCGGCGTTGCCCGGCCAGCGGGCGCCCCCGAGCAGCGCCATCGCCTCCGGGGTGCACCGCACCCGCCGTCCGGGCGCCAGGCGCGCGAGCAGCGCCTCGACCAGGGGCCCGACGTCCTCGGGGCGGCGGCGCAGCGGCTCGATGGTGAGCGACCCGGAGAACCGGCCCAGCACGTCGTGCACCGCCCGGCCCTCGCCGACCTCCGCGCCGGTGACCAGCGCCGTCACCCAGACGTTCGGGCGCGCGGCGTCCAGCAGCCGGGCCAGCGCCGCGGCCCCGGTCCCGTCGAGCGCCTCGACCCGCCGCACCACGACCGTCGCCGCCTCGGCGCCGAGCGCGGCGGGCAGCGCCGCGAGCTCGTCGGTCGCCTCCTGCGTCTCGGCGTCGACGACGACGAAGCGGGCGGCGGGGCGTACCTCGCGGTGCGCGGCCCGGACCGCGGCCGCCTTGCCGACGCCGGTCTCGCCGAGGACGACCGTGCTGCGCACCGCGCCCGCGGCGGCCCGCAGCACCGCGCTGGTGGTCCGCCACGAGCGGGACGTCCCGGCGAGCCCGGCCAGCGGGCGCGCGGGCGCCGGAGCCGGCCCGGAGTACGCGCGGGGCGCGGGGCTCCCGCCCCCGCTCGCGGCGAGGCGCAGGGTGCTCCTGCTGGGGACGACCTCGACGACGACGCCCGCGGGCCGGTGTGCCGGCGCCGGGGTGAACAGCAGCCGGACCGGACCGTCGCCGAGCAGCACGCGCTCCTCGCTCGGGCCGTCGGGCCGGAAATCGGCGGCGTGGCGGGCGACCTGGTCGCGGTCGGCGGCGTCCAGCGTCTCGTGCGCGGCGCGGTTGGCGATGACGAAGTCCTGCGCGAGGGCGAGCACCGGTCCCGCGGGCGCGCGCGCTCGCGGCGCGGAACGCGCCCATGACGGCGCGGGCGCCGGCGCTGCCGCGCTCGCGCAGCACCTCCTCGATGTCCTTCGCGGTCTGCGCGGCGAGGAAGCGCATGATGTCGTTCGCCTCGCCGGCCAGGCACGTCACGTCGAGGATCCCGGCGAGCGCACCCCCGGGGCGGTGGACGGGGGCGCCGGCGCAGGCGAAGGGCCGGAGGTGGTCGGTGAAGTGCTCGGCGCCGATGACCATGGTGTTGGCCGCGCCCTCGAGGGCGGTGCCGACGCCGTTGGTCCCGGCGAACTCCTCGGCGTAGCTGAAGCCCGGCGCGAGCTGGATGGCGTCGAGCCGGCGGCGCAGCTCGCCCTCCCCGACGCGGCGGTCGAGCACGTTGCCCTCGGCGTCGGAGAGCACGACGGCCACCGCCATGCCGGAGAGCCGCTCGGTCAGGTCGTCGAGGACGGGGCGGGCGCAGTGGACCAGGCTGCCCTCGAAGTCGAGGTCGGGGTCGTAGGGCAGCGCGAGGTGGTCGGCGTCCACGCCGGCCCGTCGCGACCGTTCCCACGACTGCACGATCTCCGGGCGGACCACGCCCCGTTCGTCGACGGTGCCGTCACCCAGGAACCGTTCACGGGCACGGTCGAGACCGGGATCGGTCCGTGCGTCCATGGGCCACCTCGCTGCTGCGCCTCGCTCGTCCTCGAAGGATGCGCAACGCGCGATGGTAGGCGTGATCGGCGCCACCGCGCGAGCCCCGGCCGTCTCGATCCGAGACATCCGCCGTTCACCCGCGACCGTCAGCCGACGATGCGTGTCCACCAGGAAGAACACGTTGAGGCAGACGACGACCGCGCTGATCCCGCCGAGGACGAGCGTCATGCCCCGCCCGATCGCCTCGGTCCCCAGCACCCGCTCGTCGCGGGCCACCCGGAGCAGGGCGTAGAGCGCGAAGGGGATGCCGAAGGAGAGCACGACCTGGCTGGCGATCAGCGCCGTCGTCGGGCTGGTCCCGATCGCGAGCAGCACGAGGGCGGGCAGCATCGTCACGGTGCGCCGGATCGTCGGGGACAGGTGGAGGTCGACGAAGCCCTCCATGACGACCTGCCCGGAGTAGGTCCCGACGGCGGCCGAGGAGAGGCCGCTCGCGAGCAGGGTCGCGGCGAAGGCCAGCGCGACCGCGCCGCCCGCGAGCTGCCCGAGCCCGGCGTGGGCCGCCTCGAGCCCGTCCACGCCCTGCCCCGTCCCGCGGCCGAACGCGCGGGCCGCGACGAGCAGCATCGCGAGGTTGACCAGGCCGGCGATCGTCAGGGCGCCGATCACCTCGGTGCGCTGGAAGCGCAGCAGCCGCGCGCGGCCGGGCCGCCCGACCCCGCGCGAGCGGCCCGCCGACAGCGCGGAGTGGGCGTAGATGGCGTGCGGCATCACGGTCGCGCCGACGATGCCGACCGCGAGCACGAGCTGGGCGGAGTCGTCGAGGCCCGGGACGAGGCCCGCGGCGACGCCCCCGGGGTCGATCCCGACCTCGGCGAGCTGGAAGCCGACGCCGGCGACCACGAACGCGAGGAACGCGACGATCCCGACCTCGAAGGGCCGGTGGCCGCGTCGTTGCAGCGCGAGCACGCCGAACGCCACCACGGCGGTGATGAGGCCCGACGGGAGCAGGCCGAGGCCGAACAGCAGGTTCAGCCCGACCGCCGCCCCGAGGAACTCGGCGACGTCGGTGGCCATCGCGACCACCTCGGCCTGCAGCCACATCAGCACCCGCGCCGGGCGGCTCATCACCTGCCGGCACACGCGCGGCAGGCTGCGCCCGGTGACGATGCCGACCTTGGCCGCCACGTACTGCACGGGCATCGCCATCAGCCCGGCGGCGACCACCACCCACGCGAGCGCGTAGCCCGAGGTCGCCCCGGCGACGCTGTTCGTGGCGACGTTGCCCGGGTCGACGTAGGCGACGGACGCCACGAAGGCCGGGCCGGCGAGCACCACCGGAGGTCGTCGGAACACGGATCAGCGGTCCCGTCCGGGCTCGGGCGGGGCGGGGGGCTCGGTGCCGGGACCGGAGCCGTCGAAGTCGTCGGCGGTGACCTGGTCGAGGAAGTCGCGCATCTGGTCGACCTCCTTGCTCTGCGGGTGCGGGTCGTCGCCCTGCAGCTCCTTCCACGACTGCCCGGCGCGCTCCATCACCTCGTCGGCCACCGCGATGGGCAGGGCGTCGCGGACCGCGATCGCCAGCGCGTCGCTGGGCCGCGCGGTGACCCGGGTGCCGTCGTCGAGGACGAGGACCGCGCGGAAGCGGTCGTCGACGAGCTCGGTGATCTCGGCGCCCGCGAGCGCGCGCCCGAGCGCGGTCGCGACGTCGGCGACCAGGTCCTGGGTGAGGCGGGCGTCGTCGTCACGCGCCGGACGCGGCCCCTGCGACATGACCTCGGCCTGGGGCGGCCGCACGGAGACGACGAGGCAGCGCTCCTCCTCGTCGTCGCCGAGCACCGCCAGCGGCTCGCGCGTCATCGCGTGGACGACGAGCGTCACCAGGTGCAGCTCCTGCATGCCCGTCCTCCCCTCGGCCGGCCGGTCTCAGCGACCCTCGGCATCCTCGGCCTGATCCACCGGGGTGAACAAGGACCGGATCTCCGCGAGCTGGTCCTGGATCTGCTCCGCGTCCTGACCGCGTGCCCACGACGGGTCGCCCGGGGTGATCCCGAGGGCCCGCAACAGCTCCGCGGCCGGCTCGGACGGGTCCCCCGCCTCGCCGAGCACCGGGTGCAGGCCCTGCGCGGACAGGTGGTCGAAGACCAGGTGCACCACCGACCAGGGATTGAAACGCTCCTCGGTGGCGAACTGCTGACTCACGACGTCGCTCCCCCTCCGTCGCTGCGGTTCGTCGTCGGGCCCGGGCGGTGGGCGCCCGTCCCCGCTCACCTCGATCTCCTCGAGGGTCTCCAGTTCCTTCGCCGAGAGCGTCGCCGCGCCCGTGAGCACCGTGGCCTGGTGCTCGGCGATCCGCGCGTCGACGAGCTGGGTCAGCGCGAAGGCGAGCGCCCCGGTCTGGCGGACCGTCTGCTCGTCCACGGGCACCTGCCGCGTCGACGTGATCGCCACGCCGATCGGCTGCCCCTCGGCGACCGCCACCCCGACGGTGAACTCCTCGCGCGGGTTGGCCGCCGGGTCGGCGAAGTGCTTCTTCAGCTTGCGCAGCATCCGGTGCCACGCGAGCTTCTCGCCCTGCAGTTCGAGCCCCTCGACGTCGTCCTCGGTGAGGCCCATCCCCCGCTCGCCGCCGGCGAAGCAGCGCGAGTAGGAGATCAGCGCCGTCGTCCACAGGGACTCGACGACGACCTCGTCGACCTGCTTGCCGACGCCGGGACGGACCTCGCTGACGAGCCGCTCGCAGCAGAGCAGGACGGTCTGGAGGTCGTCGAACATCGCCGCGAGGTCCGCGAGGGCCGCCGCGGCGGGCGAGCCGATCCGCCGCACGGTGTGCGGCGCCGTGGCCTGGCCGGTCATGCCGCCATCGCCTCCTGGTGGTGGGTGTGGGGCCCGGGGGTCCCTGGGGTGGCGCTGCGTTCGGTGGCGCTACGTCAGGCCGTAGCGGACGGCGAGCTGGCCACGGCAGATGCTCGTGTTGGCGTCGACCCCGACCTGGAACGACCGGGCCTTGCGCAGGTGCAGCGGCAGCGCCTCGACGCCGACCTTGCGCCCGCGCGGGTCCACGACCAGCGGATCGGAGTCCTCGGACGGGATGCCGAGCTCGCGCCGGCGCGCCCGCAGCCGCGTCAGGTCCGCCGACTCCGGGGCGTCGCCCAGCGTCATGGCCGCGAGCTCCTCGGGGGTGCGTCCCGCCCGCGCCAGCGGCGAGACGACGAGGTCGGTGCCGGCCATGAGGGCCCGCTCGGTGAACTGGCGGCGCAGCGAGTCCAGCTCGTCGACCGCCTCCCCGACCTCGGTGCCCGCCATCGAGTGGACGAACCCCGCCCGGGCCGCGACGCCGCGGTTGATGGCGTCGGCGGCGAAGTGGTCGATGAGGACCACGTCGACGTCGGAGAGCCCCTCGACGGTCGACGTCGCGTCCCACGCGTCGGCGACCATGAGGAAGGCGAAGTTCGGCGCGCAGAAGTACGTGGGCAGGCGCAGCCGCACGTGCGCGACCCGGTGCTCGTCGACCTCGAGCGAGGCCACGAAGTCGAGCGAGACGACGTCGTTGTCCAGCTCGGGGTCGCGCACCGTGCGCAGCGCCTCCCACACCCGCCCGACGACCTCGGCGTGCTCGCCGGCCGTCGGGCGGGTGAGGGAGCTGGTCATGCCTGCGCCACCGACGCGGTTCTCGACGAGCTCGGCGTCGTCCTGGGCGGCCGGCGTGCCGGACACCTGGAGCTCCTTCGGGACCTCGATGTCGTAGAGCTTGCGCGGCGTTGAGGCCGAGGATCTTCTTCTTGCCCTCGACGCCGAGGCGCGGGTAGTCGTCGTAGTCGTGGCCCTCGGGGTAGTCCCAGTCCACGAGGCCCTCGATCTGCCACTTCGGGGTCCAGATGTTGTAGTCCGAGCCGAAGGTCATCTTGTCCTCGCCGACCCAGAACAGCAGCTCGCCCATGACCTTGGCGAAGAACCGCGGCCGGGCGTGCATGAGGCCGCCGATGACGACCGAGAGCCCGGCGTAGACGTTGGGCTCCTGCGTGGCCATGAAGCAGAAGTCCTCGATGCGCGGCAGCCCGACGTGCTCGACGATGAAGTTCAGGCCCTGGAAGTCGGTGGCCGCGTGGTCGACGTCGGCGACGTCGAACGCGTCCTTGTCCAGCGGCCAGATCGTCGGGCCCTTGTGGACGTGGATGTTCTTGATGCCGAGCTCCTGGGCGCGCTCCAGGAAGCGGTAGCACTCCGGGTCGGTGAGCTTGAAGCCGCGGGACTCGCCGTTCCACTCCGCGGTGTAGAGCTTCGCGCCGAGGGGCTTGAAACGCTCGACGTTGGCCTCGAACTCGCGCATGCCGGCGTCGCCGTCACGCGGGTCGAAGCGGGTGTTCACCCGGAACTTCTCGGGGTACTTCTCGAACAGCGAGCCGTTGCGCTCGGTGGTGTTGAAGCCGTTCGTGTACCACTCGCGCAGGTAGGTCGACTGGAAGATCGCGACGTCGACGTACCCCTCCTCGAACTCCTCGCGCATCAGCTGCTCTTCGGAGACCCGCTGGAACTCCTCGATGGGCTGGTGCGTCTCGGCCGGGCCGAGGCCCTGGTAGGCGTGGAAGCACTCGATCCAGCCCTTGGCGTACTGCTCGGCGCCCTTCACCCAGTTCTCGGGCGACGCGTCCCAGTAGTGCATGTGGGAGTCGACGATGAAGTACTTCTCGCCATCTTTTTCGTACATGGAATGCCTCCGCGAAGATCGTGGTGGTTGGTGGTGCGGAATCGGCTAGGGGACGAGGATCGCCCGGCCGCGGACGTTGCCCGCGTCGAGGTCGTGCAGCGCGTCGAGCGCCTGGTCCAGCGAGTACTGGACGGTGTGCAGGGTGACCTTCCCGGCCTGGGCGAGGACCATCAGCTCGGCCAGGTCGTTGTAGGTGCCCGACGATGTTGCCGATGACGTTCTTCTCCCCGGCCACGAAATCCAGCGTCGGCGCGGTGAACTCGCCCGCCGTAGCCGAGCACGAAGTCGTAGCCCGCCGGGCCGGTCATCGCCCACGCGTCGTTCTCGGCGCCCTGCTCGGCGACGAAGTCGAACACCACCGTCGCGCCGCCGCCGGTCAGTTCCTGCACCGCCTCGACGTGGTTGCCGTCGGCGACGACGGCCTCCTCGGCGCCGATCTGCTTGGCCAGATCCAGCGCGGCCTGGTTGCGGTCCACCGCGATGATCTTCGTGGCGGTCAGCGCGGCCAGGGCCTGCACCGCGATGTGCCCCAACCCGCCGACGCCCTGCACCACCGCGGTGGTCCCCGGGTACAGGTAGGGCACCGACTTGCGGACCGCGTGGTAGGCGGTGATCCCGGCGTCGGCCAGCGCGGCGACGTCGGCGGGGTTGGTGTCCGCGTTGAGCTTGACGCAGGCCCGGGCGGTGGTGCGCAGGTACTCCGCCATCCCGCCGTCGTTGTTCGACAGCCCCGGGAAGAACGCGTCCCCGGTGCACTGCATGTCCCGCCCCGCCCGGCACGCCAGGCACAGCCCGCACGAGGGCTGCGGGTGCAGGATCACCGTGTCGCCGACCTTGACGTTGGTGACCGCGTCCCCGACCTCGTGGACCCAGCCGGCGTTCTCGTGCCCGATCACGTAGGGCAGCGACGGGTTCTGGATCGCCTCCCAGTCCCCGTTCACGATGTGCAGATCGGTCCGGCACACCCCCGCCCCGCCGATCTTCACGATCACGTCCAACGGACCCTGGAGCTTCGGCTCCGCGATGTCGTCGATCGACGGGTCCTTCTTGTACTCGTGCACGCGCACGGCCTTCACGACTGTGCTCCTCTCGCTCACATCGTGGGAACGGCGCGGAAACGGCTCAGCCCATCGACGGGCCGAGACCGAGCGACTGCGGCGTGCTGGAGTCGGGCGAGGGCTGCGGGATGCCTTCGTCGAGCGGGCCGTACTCGGTCATGAGCGCCTTGTTCCAGGGCGTCTGCTCCTCGGCCACCAGCGAGTTGGTGGTGAGGATCAGCCCGGCGACCGAGGCGCCGTTCTGCAGGGCCGACCGCACGACGCGCAGCGGGTCGATGATCCCGAGCTCGAGCATGTTGCCGAAGCGGCCCTCGAGGGCGTCGAAGCCCTCGTCGACGGTCATGTCGCGGACCCGCTTGACGACCTCGTGGCCGTCGTAGCCGGCGTTGGTCGCGATGAGGTGCACGGGCTCGGGCAGCGCGGCGCGCACGATCTCGGCCCCGGTCCGGTAGTCCCCGGAGAGCTCGAGGCCGTCGTCGAGCGCCTGCTCGGCGTGCAGCAGGGCCGCGCCGCCGCCGGCGACGATGCCCTCGGCCATCGCGGCGCGGGTCGCCTGCAGCGAGTCGTCGACGCGGTGGCGGATCTCCTTGAGCTCGGCGTTCGTCGGGGCGCCGACCTGGAGGATGGCGGCCTTGCCGGACAGGCGCGCGATGCGCTCGGAGAACCAGTCCTCGTCGGTGCCGATCGTCGCGCGGTCCATCTCGGTGCGCAGCTGGTTCACCCGCGTCTCGCGGGCGGCCGGGTCGCCGCCGCCGCCGATGATGACGGTGTGCTCGCTGGTCGCCCGGACCTGGCGGGCGCGGCCGAGGTGCTCGGTGCCCATCTGCTCGAGCGCGAACGCCGAGGCCTTGGACTGCACCTTGCCGCCGCAGAGGGCCGCCATGTCCTCGAGGAGGTGGACGCGCTTCTCGCCGAAGCCGGGCGCCTGGATGCAGGTGACCTTGAGGTGCCCGTTGACGTGGTTGTGCACCAGCATCTGGAGGGCGGAGCCCTCGACCTTCTCGGCGACGATCACCAGCGGGCGCGGCTCGCGCATGATCTTCTCGAGGACCGGCATCAGCGTGCGGACGTCGGTGATCTTCTCGGCGCAGAACAGCAGGTACGGGTCGTCGAGGACGGCGAGCATCGAGCCCGGGTCGGTGACGAGGTAGGGCGAGACGTAGCCGTTGTCGAACTCGAAGTCCTCGACGAAGTTCACCTGCAGGCCGTGGATCGGCCCGTCGTCGACGGTGATCACGCCGTCGTCGCCGACGGTGTGGAGGGTCTGGGCGACGACGCGGCCGATGGTCTCGTCGTCGTTGGCCGAGATCGACGCGACGCGGGAGAGGGACTCCACGTCGTCCACCGGGTGCGCCACGGTGGAGAGGTGGTCGACGAGCTTGCCGACCGCGAGGTCGATGCCGCGCTTGACGAGGACCGGGTTGCCGCCCTGGCCGATCGCCTTGAGGCCTTCGCGGACGATCGCCTGGGCGATGACGGTGGCCGTGGTGGTGCCGTCACCCACGACGTCGTTGGTCTTGACCGCGGCTTCCTTGAGGACCTGCGCGCCCATGTTCTCGAACGGGTCGCGCAGGTAGATCTCCCGCGCGATCGTCACCCCGTCGTTGGTCACCTCGGGCGTGCCGGTGATCTTCTCGAGGATGACGTTGCGCCCCTTGGGGCCGAGGGTCGACTTGACCGCCTCGGCGAGCTGGTCCACCCCCGCCTGCAGGGCCTGACGGGCATCGGCGCCGAATCGCAGTTCCTTGGCCATGGCCTCTCTCTCCGAAGAATTGGGGTTCGGGGCGGTTGCTCGGGGGTATTCGCGCGAGATCGTGTCGGTCGGGTGACCGGGACGCCGGCCGCGCCCCCGCGACGGGGCGGCCGGCGTCCCGGTGTGACCCGGTGGCGCTACTTGTTGACCACCGGCGGGAGCATGTCGCCGATGAACTCGGCCGCTTCCTCCAGGTTGCCGAACATCACGGTCCGGTCGTCCATGTGGACCATCTTCCCGTAGTGCGTCGACATGTTCTCCTCGAACTCGGCGGCGTCGAAGAAGTCCGGCTCCTCGCCGAGCGCCTCCGAGATGTCGGCGTAGACGAAGTCCATCCGTCCGACGCAGTCCACGCGGATCATCGCCGGGAGGTGCGTGACCGTGACGTTCTCCTGACGATCCATGACCTCGGCGACGACGACGCCGACCTGGTTGTTCATCAGGGTCACGCCGGCCATGCCGGACTCGGTGTTGTTCTGCTGGAACCGGCTATCGGCCGTCTGGGTCACTGGGAGAGCTCCTTCGGGGTCTCGAGGCCGAGATCGGTGAGGATCCCGGAGAACCGGCTCTTGGCGCGGTCGAGGCCGTCCTCGAAGCGGGGCGGCTTGGCGTCGGGCTGGGACCACAGCGGCTGCAGCTGGCGGGCGGCCTCGAGGCACTGGGGCACCCAGTTCTGCAGCCAGCCGTTCATGATCTGCTTGTTGTGCTCGGCGAACTCGCGGTCCTGGACGAGCGGACCGAAGCAGGCCTGCGTCCAGCGCAGGTCGCGCTGGGCGTAGTCGTACTCGCCGGCGCCCATGACGGTCGGGGTGACGTAGTCGCCGTTGCCGGCCGCCGCCTGCATGACCAGGTTCGACCGGAAGAGCTCACCGAGCAGCGGCTCGAAGACGATGTTGGACGCGAAGATCGACTCGCCCCAGTCGTCGTTGACCGCGGTGAGCGCCTCGGTGACCTTGCGGACGCCCTGCCACTCGGGGTCGTTGTTCCACGCCTCGAGGTGCGCGGCGCCGTCGAAGCCCTCGATCTCCTCGGTGAGGGTGAGGTTGTAGAGCGCGAGGTCCTGCGCGAACCGGATCTTGTGCTCGCTGTTCACGGCCATCGCCGTGTTGTGCATGTTCGTCGGGCCCGAGCGGTTGCAGGCGGCGAACACGTAGAGCCCGAGGATGTGCTCGATGTGCATCCACGCGCCGAC
The DNA here is from genome assembly GCA_963716955.1 of uncultured Actinomycetota bacterium. Lineage (GTDB taxonomy): Bacteria > Actinomycetota > Actinomycetes > Mycobacteriales > Pseudonocardiaceae > Actinomycetospora. The sequence goes on along the minus strand of CAVQUY010000007.1, from coordinate 78,480 downwards.
GTTGCGCTCGACGAAGTGCACCCAGTTCTGGGTCCACTGCTCGAACGCCTTCGCGTTGCGGGCGTTCTCGACGTTCTGGTTGATCTGCCGGACAACGTTGGCGTTGTACCGGTACATCGTGAGTTCCCACTCCTCGTTGGGATCACGGAACTCGTGCCAGCCGTGGGCGGGCCAGTTCTCCACCGGCTTGCCGCCGGACCCGGGGCCGCGCTCGGGGATCGGGTCGTCGGAGCCCCATGCCTTGAGCTTCGTCCAGTCCAGCGGGTAGCCCGCCGGTGCCGTCGGCGAAGCCGTAGATCCAGCCCTGGGTCAGGTAGTGGCGGGGGTCCGGCTGGACCTCGACGGTGACGTCCTCGTAGTGGGTCTGCTTGCGCTTGGCCGGCTTGAAGTAGTTGTAGCGCCGCGCCGACGGTCCGGAGTCGGGGAATTCTTTCGCTCCCGCCTCGGCGTCGGTGAACTGCGGCTTCGGTACGCTGCGTTCGGTGCTGCTGCTCTCGGTTGTGGTCATGTGTTCCCCTCGTCCTCGGGCTCTCCGGTCGTCGTGAACTTGTCGAAGAAGATGTTGCGTTCATCCACACCGCGTTGTGCCAGCAGGGCGATCGCCGCGTCGACCATCGGCGGCGGCCCGCACACATAGGCATCCCTGCCCTTCAGGTCCGGCTCGTGCTCACGCACGACCTCGGTGATGAGCCCGGTCTCGCCGTCCCAGTCGTCGCCGTCGGGCTCCGACAGGGCCGGCACGTAGCGGAACGATCCGAGCTCCTCCTCGAGGGCGCGGAGCTCCTTCTCGAAGCAGAGGTCGGCCTTCGTGCGGGCCCCGTAGTAGAGAACGGCCTTCCGCTCGGTCTCCTTCTCGGCGAGCGAGCGCAGCAGCCCGAGCAGCGGGGCCATCCCGGCGCCGCCGCCGACGAAGACGATGTCGGAGGTGCGGTTCTCCCGGAGGGTGCAGGTGCCGAAGGGCGCCTCGACCTCGATGCGCATCCCGACGGTCACCTCGTTCTCCAGGAACTGCGAGAACAGGCCGTCGGGATAGATCTTGATGACGAACTCGAACCGGCCTTCGCGGTTCGGGGTGTTCGCCATGGAGAACGACCGGCTCTCGCCGCCGTCCGGGAGGAAGAAGTCCATGTACTGGCCCGGGAAGAACTTGATGTCCTCCCCGGCGACCTGTTGCACGACGAGGTGGCGCATGTCGTGCGTGACCGGTTCGTTCGCGAGGACCTCGACGGTGCCCTTCCGCACCGGCAGGCCGGAGCGGAGGACCTCCTCGTCGTAGTTGAGGAGCTCGATGACCACGTCCTCGTAGGCGTGCGCCCGGCACAGCAGGGTCTGGCCCTCCTCGCGCTCCATGTCCGGCAGCGCGAAGGTCGAGTAACGGTCGAGCTCGATGTCGTCCATGTCGCCCTCGAGGACGAAGGACTTGCAGGCAGCGCACTGCCCTTCCTTGCAGCCGTGCATGAGCTGCACGCCCTGCTCGAACGCGGCACGCAGGATCGTCTGGTCCTCGTCGACCTCGATCTCGATGCCGACCGGTTCGAAGCGGACCCGGTGCTTGTCACCCATCGGACGACTGGCTCCTTGCGGTTGGGGGTTCTGACGACGACGGGTCCCGGCCGCGGAAGGACCTCGGACGTGTACGGCGCCCGGGAAGAGAACGGGCCGCGCCGGCAGGCGCGGCCCGGGACCGCGGGGAGGACCGGGAACGGCCGGCCCTCCCCGCGGTGTCGTGCACGGTGATCAGGCGGACCGGATCAGCGCTTCAGTGCCTCGCCGCCGATGCCGGCAGGCCGGCCGGCCGGACCCTGCTGGTTGTAGTCCGCGACGAACGCGTCGCGGTCGGAGTCGCTCATCTCGTTGAGGATGACGTTGGGGCTGGCCACCGGGCCCATACGGCGCAGGTGGTCGAGCGTCCACATCTTCTTCGGGTCGAGATCGAGGTGCGGCTGCGCGGTCATGGTCTTGCCGTCGTCGCGGACGAAGCCCATGTCGGAGACGACGTCGGCCCAGTTCCAGCCGTGGTAGAGCGTCTCCCACTCACGGTGACCGACGAGCTTGCCCATGTTCGGGGTGTCGCGGCCCTCGTACGTCGGGCGGAACGCCACGGCGTCCGTCCAGCGGCAGGCCTCGTGGCAGTACGTGCGCCACTGGCCGTCCACCTTGTCGACGACCATGTCCTCGCGCACCAGGCACGGGACCATGCAGGTCCAGCAGCGGTGCGGGTACACGTAGTCGACGTCCTCGGCCACGATCGGGTGGTGGCCGTTCGGCTTCGCGAGCCGGCTGTAGTTCTCCCACCACTTGCCGTAGCGGTCGTACCAGCCCGGGTACTTGTACTCGAACCACTCGAAGTCGTCGTCGGTCATGCCGTCGATGCGCCAGTAGTTGGCGAGCCAACCGGTGGCGAAGAACTGCGCGACCTCGTGGACGTAGCCCTTGTTCCAGATCTGGTTCCACGACTCCTCGATGAGGTCGTGGGGGATCACCAGGCCGTACTTCTCGAGCGGCAGCAGGTAGGCCCGGTAGTAGTCGTCGTAGATCCAGCGACGCCACATCTCCGCGTAGGACTCACGGTCCTTGCGGCGGTCCTTCGTGCCGTACTCGATGAACGTACCGATCGCGGCGTCCACGACGCGGTGGTTGTTCCACCACGCGTAGCGGAGGTCGCGCTCGAGGAGCTGGCGGTTGCCCTCGTCCGACAGCGCCATGAGCAGCGTGGCGTAGCCGTTCGAGATGTGGCGCGACTCGTCCGACTGGACCGAGTGGAACACCGTCGGCAGCAGGTAGTCACCGTTGGCGGCCGCCTCGGCCGGCATGGCCACGAACAGCGTGTTCGTGAAGGCCGTCTCGGCGACGATCGTCAGGTAGATGCTGGCCGCGGTGATCGCGTCACCGGTGATGAACCCCTCGGCGAACTGGCGGCCGATGGTGCCGCAGTAGTCCGAGTGGAAGTTCCGGAGGGTGTTGTTGAACCCCGCCGGGTCGATGTAGTTGTTCATGTACAGGCGCTTGAGGTTCTGCTGGATCGTCGAGTGACGCACCTCGTCGATCATCTGGATCGCCTGGCCGTTGTGCAGCTCCGGGTTGGGAACCGCCTGGAACAGCATCGGCATCGACCGCGCCGCCGAGATCTCGGGCAACGGGATGATCGACAGGAAGAGCTTCTGCCACTCCAGCCAGCGCTCCTGCACCTGGCGGAACATGTTGCCGCGGATCGCGCCGTCCGAGGCACCGTAGACGCGGTTGTCCTTCTCCTCCTGCATGGGGAAGTAGGACCGGAGGACCTGCTTGAGCGGGTCCTTCTTCGCCGCCTTCTTGAAGGTGTAGTCCGTGCCGTACTTCATGTACGGCTCGTGGTACTGCGGCTCCCAGGAGAGTTCCTGGATTTTCTGGTGAGCCTTCGCCAAACTCTGACGGCTCATTCTTCCTCCTCGATCAGGTGGTCGGGGACCCGACGGGTGTCGGCGTCTCCCGGTGCGGCCCGGTCTCCGGGCGGGTCGTGCCGGTCGTTCCTGGGCTCACCTCCTCCTCGGCGGACCGGTTCCGGTCGGTCCGTGCTGGTCGGTCGCCGGATGGTCGTGTGGCGCCCCGCCCGCCGCCGTGCCGGTCGCGGCGGCCCGGGCGCGCCACTCGCGCATCGCCGTCGCGGCGACCTCGCGGACGGCGTCGGTGAGCGCCTCGGAGTCCTGCGCGAAGCGGCGCGCGGGGCTGGAGACGGCGATGCTCGCGGCGACCCGGCCGTCGGGGGCCACGATCGGGGCGCCGACGCAGCAGAAGCCCTCCGCGAACTCCTCGCGGTCGATGGCGACGCCGTCGCGGCGGACCCGGGCGAGCTCGCGCGCCAGGCCCGGCGAGGTGGTGATGGTGGTGGCGGTGAACGCGGTGCGGTCGGTCTGGGCGAGCAGCAGCTGCTCGATCTCCGCGGTCGTGGCGGCGAGGGCCTTGGTGACCGCCAGCGCGTGCGCCTGGGCGACCGGGATCCGCTCGCGGAGGTCGGGGATGCGGGCCAGGCCCTGGTGGCCGCGGGCGTCGACGATGACCGTCGCGTCGCCGTCCCAGCGGGCGAGGTAGGACCGCTGGCGGGTGCGCCAGTAGAGCTCGGTGACGGCGTCGGCGAGGCTCTCGGGGAGCTCGTAGCGGCTGACCGGGTCGTCCTCGCGGTGCATCGGGCGCAGCGCGTCGCGGGCCTCGTCGAGGTCCACGACCTCCGCGACGTCCGCGTCCGACGGGTCGTCCGGCCCGGTCGCGGCCCCGTCGAGGAGCCCGCCCCAGGAGTCGCCCCACGGCGGGGCGTCGCAGAGCCGGTAGGTGCCGGCGTGGCCCTCCCGCAGGGCGTAGCCCTCCTGGCACAGGGTGTTGAGCAGGTACCGCGCGGTGGCCGCACTCTTGCCGAGCTCGCCCCCGAGCTCCTCCGCGGTCACGCCGGTCGCGGCGGAGCCCAGGTAGCGCAGGGCGGTCAGGGCCTCGGCGGCGGTCTTGAGGGAACGGCCGGAGCCGGCGGCGCGGGTGCCCGTGCGGTCCGTCATGCGCGCCCCCTCCTCCCGCCTCCGTCGCCGGGCGGTCCCCGGCGAGCCGCGAGCAACTGAACGCCCGACCGAACCCTGTGGTCAACATCACCGTTTGTGTGTGCAGATCCTGCACATGGCCGCCGGACCACGACGGTCGACCGCTCGTCGCAGGTCAGAGGCCTGCAGGGGCCTCGTTCGGGGGTCCAGCAGCCCACCCCGTGTCTCAGAGGGAGACACCGCCGAGCAAGAATCTACTGGTGCTCCGGGAGCACCGGGACGGACACCCCGGGGTCGCGGCCGAGCTGCGTGGCCCGGTTCACCGAGGCCGATCCGAAGCGGGCGCGGACCGCGTCGAGGGCGCGGTCGAGGGCGGCCGGGTCGCGGGGCTCCTCCACGGCACCGCGGCCGGCGAGCGCGGGCGGCGGCTCCTCCCGCGCGTCGAGGGGCAGCTCGAGCTGCTCGCGGTCGTCGCCGGAGAGGTTCGCGAGCGAGAGCCCGATGAGGGTGATGCCGCGGTCGAGGATCGTGGGCATCGCGTCGGCCAGCAGCTCCCGCGCGGCCGCGTCGATCGGCGCGGTCAGCGTCGTCGGGGCCCGCAGGGTATGGGAGCGGGTGACGCGGGTGAAGTCGTCGAACCGCAGCCGGAGCACGACGGTGCGGCAGGCCCGGTCGCCGTCGCGCAGCCGCCGGCCGAGCCGGTCCACGATCCCGGCGAGGATGGTGTCGAGCTCCTCGGGCGAGCGCCGGCCCCGTCCGAGGGCGCGCTGCGAGCCGATGGAGCGCCGCCGCACCCCGGGGGTGACCGCGCGCGGGTCGGAGAACGTGGCGAGCGCGTGGAGGTGGCGCCCCGCGGCGGGCCCGAGCAGCGAGACCAGGGCCTGCTCGCCGAGGTCGGCCACGTCGGCGACGGTGTGGACGCCCAGGGCGTGCAGCCGCCCGGCCGTGACCTTCCCGACGCCCCAGAGCCGCTCCACCCGCAGCGGGTGCAGGAACTCGCGCTCGTGGTCGGGGTCGACGACCAGCAGCCCGTCGGGCTTGGCGACGCCGCTGGCCACCTTCGCCAGGAACTTGGTGCGCGCGACCCCGACCGTGATCGGCAGCCCGGCCTCGGCGAGGACCCGCCCGCGCAGCCGCGCGGCGATGTCCTTCGGCGACCCGACCAGGCGGGCGAGCCCGCCGACCTCGAGGAACGCCTCGTCGATCGAGAGGCCCTCCACCAGCGGCGTGGTGTCGCGGAAGATCGCGAACACGTCCTTGCTCGCCGCGGCGTAGGCCTCCATGCGCGGCGGGACGACGACCGCGCCCGGGCACATCGCGCGGGCCTGGCGGCCGTTCATCGCGGTGCGGACCCCGGCCCGCTTGGCCTCGTAGCTCGCCGCGAGCACCACGCCGCCGCCGACGATCACGGGGCGTCCGCGCAGGTCGGGGTCGTCGCGCTGCTCGACCGCGGCGTAGAAGGCGTCGAGGTCGGCGTGCAGGATCGTCGCCGCTCCGGACCCGTCGCCCCGCTCGCCCCGCCTCGCCGGACACGAACACATGTTCCCACGGGTGTCGTCCCGTGCCCACCGGGCGCCGCTCACCTAGGGTGAGGGGGCGTGACCACCCGCCTGCGGGCCAGCCGGGACTACCCCCACGACGTGGCCGACTTCGCCGTCGCGCTGGCCGACCCCGAGTTCCACCGCGCCCGGCTCGACGCGGGCGGCGGCGGCGAGGTCGAGCGCCACCGCGTCACCGGGACCCCCGCCGACGGCACGGTGGAGGTCGTCGTCCGCCAGCCGGTGCCGACCGGCCAGGTGCCCCCCGCCCTCGGGCGGCTGCTCACCGGCGGCCTGGTGCTGCGCCGCACCGAGCGGTGGCAGCTCGGGTCCCGGCGCTGCGACGGCCGGGTGGAGGTCGCCGTGCCCCTCGCGCCGGTCCGCGCGGAGGGGACGATGAGTGTGGCCGAGGCCGCCGTCTCGGGCTGCCGGCTCGAGGTCGACGTGGCGGTCACGGTGACGATCCCGCTGGCGGGCGCGCTGATCGAGGGCGCGGTCGCCGACGGCGTCCGCCAGCTCACCCACGTCGAGCACGACAACATCACCCGGTGGCTCGACGCGCATCCGCGAGAGGAGACCTGATGCCGGCCCGCCGCACACGGCTCGGGCGGGGCGACCGCGTCGTCGTCACGTCCCCCTACGGGAGCCGCCTGGGCAGCTACGACCTGCAGACCGGCGAGGTCACCGACGTCGCCCCCGCGTTCCGCGCGACCTTCGTCGCCGAGCTCGACGAGTGGCTCGAGGCGCACGACCTCGACCCCTTCCCCGGGTTCGCCGAGGACCGGGTCCGGCCCGGGTCCCGCCGCCGCCTCACCGAGACGCTGCGCATCCCCCGGCCGGGCGGGGCCCGCGCGTCCTCCGGGACGCGCACCCGCGGCGATGGGGAGCGCCCGGCGCCTGCGCGCCCCGACCCCGCGGCCGCCCTCGAGGCCGGGACGCCGACGCCGGCGGGCGGCTGGTCGGCCGACAGCGCCGACGGGTTCCGCGCCGACGCGTTCGCCGACCCGGGACACCGCGGCCACGACGAGCCCGAGCGCCTCGGCGACCTCTGGGAGGACCTCGCGCTGCACGCCCCCGACCACGGCCTGCTGCGGCTCGCCGCGCAGGCGCGGGCCGCGGGGGACAAGGAGGCCGACCGGGCGCTGCGCTACCTGGCCGACGGGCGGCAGGCGGTCGCGGCGGCGCTGGGGCGCGAGGTCGGCGGGCCCGGCGGCCGCCTCGGGCGCGGCAGCCGCTGGCGGATCCTCCACGGCGTCCCGATGTCCGTCGGGCGCGACACGGTGACGCTGGACCACCTGGTGATCGGCCCGCCCGGCGTCTTCGTCCTCGAGGTGCGCCACGAGCCCGGCGGGAAGGTGCACACCTCCACCGGTGGTCTCGAGATCGACGGCAGGCACATCGACCTGGCCCGCATCCGCACCCTCGGCGACGAGGTGCACGACCGGCTCGCCGAGGGGATCGCGGTGGCGGCGGGCTTCGAGGAGGTGCTCGACCCGCCGCCGGTGACGCCGGTGATCGCGGTCGTCGGGGCCACCATCGTGAGCCACAGCCGCCCCCGCGGGGTGATCGTCGCCCGCGCCGGGGACCTCGCCCGCGCGATGCGCGCCCGCGGCGAGCGGCTCTCCGCGGCCGCCGTCGAGGAGACCTTCGCCGTCGCGCGGCGCTCGGACACGTGGACGTCGTGAGCCTGCTGGACGCTCGACGCGCGTTCTGGATGACCGCGCCCGTCGTCCCGACGCGTGCCGACCGCCGCGCCCGCGGCGCGGTGATGGCGCTCTTCGCGGTCAACGGCGCCACCTACAACTCGCTCGTCCCCCGCTTCCCCGCGCTGCGCGACGGCCTGGGGCTGTCGAACACCGAGCTCGGCACCGCGATCGCCGCGTTCCCGGGGCGGCCCTGCTCGTCGGGGTGCTGGCCGGGCCGCTGATCGCGCGGTGGGGCAGCGGGCGGGTCGCGGCGTCGGTGTCGCTGGCTCGGGGCGCTGCTGCTGCCGCTGGTGGCGCTGGCCCCCGTCGTGGTGGGGCCTCGCCGGGGCGCTGTTCGTGCTGGGGATCACCGACGCCTGGACCGACGCGGCGATGAACGCGCACGGCCTCGTCGTCCAGGAGCGCTACGGCCGCTCGATCATCAACGGGCTGCACGCGACGTGGAGCGTCGCCGCGGTCGGGGCGGGGCTGGTCGGGGCGGCGGCGGCCGGGCTGGGGGTGCCGGTGACGGTGCACCTGGTGGTGGTCGGCGCGGTGCTGGTGGTCACCTCGGCGCTGGCGTGGCGGCTCGGTGCTCCCGCCGGAGCACCCCGCGGCTCGCGCGCGGCGTCGTCCGCGGCCCGGGCTGCGCGGTGTCCTGACCTCGTGGCGGCTCGTCGCGCCGCTGCTCGCCGTCGCCGGGCTCATGGTGTGCTCGGGCGCGGTCGAGGACTCCTCGGCGTCGTGGGGCGCGGTCTACCTGCGCGACGACCTCGGGGCCGGGCCCTTCCTCGCGGGCCTGCCGTTCGTGGCGTTCCAGGTGACGATGACGGTCGGGCGGGTCGCCGGCGACCGGGTCGTGGACCGCTTCGGCGCGGTGCCGGTGGCGCGCACCGGGGCGCTCGTCGCCGCCGTCGCGCTGCTCGCGGCCCTGCTGCTCGCCCGCTCCGAGGTGGCGATCGTGGGCTGGGCGGTCGCCGGGCTCGGGGTGGCCACGCTCTTCCCGCTCGCGTTCGCGGCCGCCGGGGCGGTGCCCGGGGTGCGGGCGGGCGACGGCATCGCGGTCGTCGGCTTCCTCGCCCGGCTGGGCTTCCTCGCGACGCCGCCGATCATCGGGGCGATCGCCGACGCCTCCTCGGTCGGGACGGGCCTGCTGGTCGTCCCGGTCGCCGCGCTCGGCGCCGCGGTGCTGGCGGGCGCGCTGCGGCCCCGCGGTGCCGCCGCCCGGCCTGCGCGAGGGGAACCCTCGGCCGGCTAGAGCGGCCGGATCCTCCCCTCGCGCGGCGGACGGAACTGGTGTGCCGTGACCCCCGACGAGGCCGCGGCCGCGCTCACGTCGTGCCCGGCGACGCTGGACGCGACCGTCGCCGAGCTCCCCGGCGCGCCCGGCCACGTCGCGTGGTGGGCGGCGCCGTCGGTGCTCCCGGCGCTGGACGGCGCGCCGCACCCGCACGCCGACCTGCGGCTGCTCGACCTCGGCGTCGCGACCATGCTGCGCAACCGCGTCCGGCGTCAGGACCTCTACCGCGCCGGGGTCTCGCGGCTGCGCCGGGTCGCGGCGGGCCTGCTGCTCGAGGAGCTGGCGCTCGCCCCGACGTGGGCCGCGGACGTCATCCTGCCCACGGCCGACGAGGAGCGGCTGACGGCGTGGCTGCGGGCGCGCCTGGCGCTGACCTGGGTGCCCGACGACGACCGCGAGGTGCACCGGGAGGCGGTCGCCGGGCTCGTCGGGCCCGCCGGGGCTGGCGTCGCCGGCCGCGCACGAGGCGGAGCAGCGCTACGTGGCCGCGGCCGGGGAGAAGACGCCGCGCGAGCCCGGGGTGCCGTTCCGCCGGCCGTGAGCTCCGCGGAGGGGACGGCGCCGTCCTGGCGTCCGACGCCAGCATCGCGCCGTTGCTGTCACGAGGCCGGGGTGGGCGAACGGCGCCGTCCTGCCGTCCGACGGCAGCAACGCGCCGTTGCTGACCGGGGGTGGGCGGCCGACCCTACGCGTGCCGCACGCACCGGCGCGCCGCCGGCCGCGCCTCGAGCCGCTCCCCCGGGATCGGGCGCCCGCACACCTCGCAGACGCCGTACGTCCCCGCGTCCAGCCGCGCGAACGCCGCGTCGACCTCGGCCAGGTCCGCCCGCGCGCGCCCGAGCAGGGCCTGCGCCTGGGCGCGGTCGTAGGCGACGGTCTGGCCCTCGGGGTCGTGCTCGTCGTCGCCGGAGCTCGCCGACGCGGTCTCGACGATCGCCGCGACCTGCGCCTCGAGCGCCGCGATCCGCTCCTGCGTGGCGGCCCGCTGCGCGGCGAGGTCCTCCGCGGCGCTCACCTCAGCGCACCGTCGACAGGGCGCCGTGGACCAGCTCGATCACCACCGAGAGGTCGGCGGGGAGCGTGATCACCTCGCCGTCGAGCTGCAGCGGGAGCTCGCCGAGGGTGCGGAAGCGCAGGCGCCGGGCGCTCGGCTGCCACCCGAGTCCCCGCACCGCGGCCCGGATCCCCGTGAACAGGAGCCGCAGCCGGCCCCGGTGCGGGATGGCGACGATCTCGAAGCGGCCGTCGGCGGGGTCCCCGGTGTCGGAGAGCCGCACGTACTTCGCCATCTCGGAGAGGTTGGCCATGATCAGGCTGTCGTAGCAGTGGGGCCCGAGGAACTCGCCCACCCCGACGCCGTGGTCGGACTGCCCCTCGAAGGCCTCCAGCTCGATCTCGAACGGGCGGAAGCGCAGGAACTCCCGCACCGTGGTCCCGAGCTCGCGCAGCGACCCCTTGCCGCTGCGCTCCAGCGAGAGCGCCACGACCGGGGTGATGCCCAGCCCGATGTAGGAGTGGGCGTAGCGCGGCGCGTTCGGCCCGACGGTCAGCCGCAGCACGTCCAGGTGCTCCACGACCCCCTCGGCGATCGCCTCGGCCAGCGGCCGGCGGCGGGTGACGCGGCGGTGGTCGTTGGCGTTGCCCGCCGAGGTCACCGCGACGACGGTCCCGGTGTGCTCCCCGTCGCCGCCCGCCATGGCCCCGTCGACGACCTCGTTGTAGCCGCCGTCGCCGGACACCGACACCACGAGCGGGCGGTAGGTGCGCGCCGCGCTCTCGGCGATGCGCCGCGCGTGCCCGGCGTACTCGGTCGGCACGAGCTCGACGTCGAGGTCCGGCGCGAGCCGGCGCAGGTCGCGGGCGAGGGTGTGGGCCTTGCCCTCGCCGCCCCCGGAGCTCGTCGGGTTGTAGACGAGCAGCACGCTCTCGTACGGCCGGGGTGCGGGCGAACCGGGCACGGCGGACGCGGCGGACACGGGCCGACCTTACGCGGTCCCTCCCGCTCAGACGGGCGCGACGACCTCGCGGACCGCGGCGCCGACCACCTCGGCCCACGGGGTCGCCGGGCGCCCGAGCAGGCGGGCGAGGTCGTCGCCCGGGGCCTCGAGCCACCCGGCGGCGGCGCCGCGGTCGGAGTCGGCGAGCACGCCCGCGAAGCCCTCCGGGAGCCCGGCGGCGACGAGCGCCTCGGTGAGCCCGGCGACGGAGAGGTCGGTGTAGGTCACCTCCCGCCCGGCGGCGCGGGCGATCTCGGCGGCGAGCTCGGCGCGGGTGAAGCCCGGCCCGCCCAGCTCGAGCACGTCGCCCGCGGCCGCGCCGCCGGTCAGCGCCACGGCGGCGGCCTCGGCGTAGTCGGCGCGGGTCGCGGCCCCGAAGCGCCCGTCACCGGAGGCGCCGACCATCCCGTGCTCGAGGTCCGTGGCGAGGCCCGCGAGGAAGTTCTCGACGTACCAGCCGTTGCGCAGCAGGACCGTAGGGCACGCCCGCGTCGGCGAGCATCCGCTCGGTGGCCGCGTGCTCGGCGCGCGAGGACCATGTCCGAGGTCTGCGCGTACAGGATGCTGGTGTAGCCGACCAGCTCGACGTCCGCGGCGGCCAGGGCGTCGACGACGGCGGCGGTGCTGGTCGAGCCGCGCCCCCGCGTCGCTGCCCGAGACGAAGAGGACCCGGGTCGCGCCCTCGAAGGCCGCGGCGAGCGAGGCCGGGTCGTCGTAGTCGGCGCGGCGGACGTCGACGCCGCGGGCGGCGAGGTCGTCGAGCGTCTCGACCCGACGGCCGGTCGCCCGGACCTGCTCGGCCGGGACGCGCTCCAGCAGCGCCTCGACGGCCAGGCGCCCGAGTGCTCCGGTGGCTCCGGTGACGACGTACACGGTGATCCTCCTCTCACGACGACGGCCGCGCGGTCGCGGCCCTCGTCGTCACCGAACCCCCGCCGCGCGGGCGTCACTTCCCGTCGGAGAGTGAGCACCTTGAAGTGCCGTAGGTACCTGGTGGATAGTGAGCAGGTGAGAGGCAACCTGTTCGCCGCCGACTGCCCGAGCCGGCAGGTGCTCGACCGCATCGGGGACCGCTGGAGCGTCCTCGTCGTCCGGGTGCTCACCGACGGCACGCTGCGCCACGGCGAGATCGCGGCCCGGATCGGCGGGATCACCCCGAAGATGCTCACCCAGACCCTGCGCGGGCTCGAGCGCGACGGGCTGGCCACCCGCACCGTGTACCCCGAGGTCCCGCCGCGGGTGGAGTACGCGCTCACCGACCTCGGGCGCAGCCTGCTCGTCCCTCGCCCGCGCCCTCGAGGAGTGGGCCGAGACCCACATCGCCGACGTCGACGCGGCCCGGGCGGCCTACGACGCCCGGCGAGCAGAGCCTCAGGTCCGCGCGGGGTCCGACCAGCGCCTGGCGGCCTCGAGGAAGTAGTAGTCGGCGTAGACGATGCCGACGTCGACCTCGTCGTCCTGCGGCTTCCCGCCGGTGGCGTGGGCGAGCAGCGCCGGGCCGGCCGGGGCCACGTCCTTCGTCGCCAGCTCGTCGAGGGTCTCCCCCGCGGCCTGGCGGTAGCGGGCGCCGTCCGCGCCGCCGACCTGGTCGGCGAGGTCGAGCAGCCCCGACGCGGCGACCGCGGCCGCGGACGTGTCGCGCTCCTCGGTCGGCTTCGAGAAGTCCCACGCCGGGACGCGGTTGCCCGGCCCGGTGTGGGCGAGCCACCAGTCGGCGGCCTTCTGCGCGGCGGCCCGCAGCTCCGGGTTGTCCGCCGCCCGCGCCTGCGCGGCGAAGCCGTGGATCGCCCAGCCCTGCCCGCGCGACCACGTCGAGTCCGGCGCGGCCCCCTGCCAGGTGTCGCGCTTGAGGAAGGCCCCGGTGTCGGGGTCGAAGACGGCGACGTGGGCGACGCTGCCGTCGGGGCGCATGTTGGTGCGCGAGGCGGTCAGCGCGTGCTGGGTGGCGATGTCCTTCCAGGCCGGGTCGCCGCCGGGCAGGCCCGCGGCCCGGTCGAGCAGGGCGAGGTTCATCGTCGTGTCGATGATGACGGGGAAGCGCCACGTGCCGCGCTGGTCGTCGTCGCCCTCGGTGTCCCAGCTCTTGATGGCGTGGACCGTCGGCGAGTACCGCGTCGCGAGGCTGCGGGCGGCGGTGACGACGTCGCCGGCGCCCGTCCCGGTCGCCGCGAGCTGGTCGCCGAAGCTGTCGTCGACGACGAAGCCGAGGTCGTGGGTGTCGGTCCGGTTCACCTGGGAGGCGATGGGGGCCGTCCAGCGCTGCGCCCGCGCGGTCCACGCCTGGTCCCCGGTGAGCTCGCGCGCCAGCCACATCTCGCCGGGGAAGAACCCGGAGGTCCAGTCGCTGATCGGCTTGGTCGACCATGTGGTCGCGCCCCGGTCGACCGAGCGGGGGTAGCCCGCGGCCGGGTCGAGGGCGTCGGCCGACGACGCGAGCCGCTGGTAGGCGGTGGGCAGGACCTTCGTGACCGACGCCGGCAGCGGAGCCGACGACGACGCGCCGGCGGCCGACGTCGAGGCCCCGGGCGGCGGGGCCGCCGCGGGCGACCCGCCGCAGCCCGCGAGCAACGCACCCACCAGTGCCACAGCAGCCACACCCGTCACACGGCGAGGCTGCCCCGTCCGGCGCAGCGCGTCCCCGGATGCCGCTGTTTCCCCCACGATGCACCACCGACGATCGATCCCCGTCGTCGGCGCACGGGAGCACGGGCACCGTAGCCCGACGAGGCACGCCGACGAGCGCGGGGGGCGGCGCGGGAGCAGCCGAGGGGGCCCGCATGGCAGCGCCGACAACCCTCGCGGTCCACTCGGGGACGTCCAGCCGCGGAGCGGCCTAGTGGCAGGCGCCCGGCTCGCTCGGCGGCAGGTCGAGCGCCGGGTTCCCGTCGAAGAACCCGGTGGGCCGGAGCATGAAGCCGATCGTCGACACCGGCATCACCGGCCAGTCCTCCGGACGCACCACGTGGTGGGCGCCGAACGTGTACCAGACCACGACGTCGGAGCCCTCGAGCGGACGGTCGCCGTCGAGGTAGGTCGGCAGCCCGGTCGAGCGCGGCGCCTGCAGCGGGTAGTCGCCGGCGGCGAAGCGCTGCTCGGGGTCGTGCGCGGTGACCCACACGGTGTGCTCGGTGAACCCCGACCGCGGCGCGAACAGCGCCTCGGGCGAGTACATCGGCGGGACCGTCGAGCCCGGCATGAGCGCGTAGGCGGTCGGCGCCCCGGTCGGGCCCGTCCGCGTCGTGCTCTCGATCTTCCAGAACCGCGCCTTGCCGGGCGCCGTGTCCCGCGCCCCCTCGGCCTCCGAGGTGACCGGCGTCCGCGTCGTGACCCAGGCGTTCCCGTGCGGGTTCGCCGGGCCGGGCGCCACCGGCACCGAGTCGATCTCGACGACGGTGTTCTCCGGGCCGTCCACGGTCATGTCGAGCCGCACGCAGAAGAAGTGCTGGTGGTTCGGGCCGTAGAGCCCCGGCGCGACGAGCGTGCCGTACTCCGGCACCTCGCCCACCGGCAGCGCGGCCGTCGAGATCACGCCGGTCAGCTTGACCTCGTACTCGATCAGGCCGTCGTTGTAGAGGTACCAGAAGTAGCCGTACTCGTAGTTCCCGACGGTGACGATCGAGGAGATCACCAGGCGCCGCCGGCGGCGGACCTCGACGGCCTCGGTGCGGAAGTCGGTGTGCTTCCACGCGATGCCGGTGTCCTCCTCGTGCATGCAGATCGCGTTCGGGATGACGACCGCGCCGCCGTCCTGGTCGTTGACGACGCCGTCGAAGTAGTGGATGTGCCCGACGCAGTCGCAGCCGAGCGTCAGCGGGTTCGCGAGCCACCCGACGCCGTACTCGCCCTGGTCGAACACGTTCTTGAACCGGTGCGTGGGCGCCGGGTCGCCGTAGGGCACGTACATCTCGGCGAGCGAGGCGCGGTGCAGCACCGGGCGGCGCGTGCCGCGGTCGTCGTAGGACACGTCGTGCAGCACGAGGCCCTCGCGCGGCGTGAACCCGATCCGCAGGTGCCACTTCTGCCAGCTCACCGCGTGCCCGTCGACGGTGAAGCTGGGGCCCTCGGGCTGGGTGATGTGGATGGGCTTGACGTCGTCGCGGACCGTCTCGACGCGCGGCACGTTCTCCGGGGCGTGGATCCACGGCTGCTCGTAGTTCGCGGGGTTCGGCGGGAGGTCGACGGGGCCGTAGTCCGTGACGTCGACGACCTCGCGGAGGTCGAGGTCGACGGTGACGAGGAGGCCCTCGACCGGCCGGGCGTACCCGTGCTCGCCCGGCGCCGAGCGCACCCAGGTCAGCGGGCGGACGATGCGTCGCGCACTCGGGTCGTCCTCCGGGCCGGTCCACGACGAGGCCCACGGGTCGATCATCGCGAGGTCGAAGTCGGTGATGCCGCGCCGGCGCATGGCCTCCTGCCAGCGCTCGTCGGCGCGCACGATGTCCTCGGTCGCGAAGAACTCCTCGGCCATGACCGGGGCCTGCACGCCGGGGCGGGCCCGCCAGGACAGCACGCTGCCCTCGGAGAGCGAGACGACGGCCTCGTAGAGCATCCGCTCGCCGCGCTCGTAGAGCACGATCTCGGCCTCGCGCGGCAGCGGGGACTCCGGCGACCACCCGGCCAGCGCCGTCTTCGTGGGCTCGTGCAGGTGCACGAACACGAAGCGCGCGGTCGCGGCGAGTCCGCGGGCCTCCTTCAGCAGCGTCGTCGCCGCGGTGACCTCCTCGGCCGTGAGGGGCTCGAGGGGGTGGGTGGCCGGGGTCGTGCTGGTGCGGGGCTCGTCGAGAGCGGTCATGCCGGGACCTCCTTGGTGCCGGTGGTGGGCTCGGGGGCGTCGAGCACCGGGTCGGTCAGGGAGAAGTGCCCGAGGCCCTCGTAGACCTCGGGACGTCGGGAGCGCAGCACGAGCGCGACGACCACGCCGCCGACGAAGATCACCAGCGGGACGTAGGGCAGCAGGGCGATGAACGGGACGCCCTCGGCGGCGGCGAGCGCGTCGCGGTTGTCGATCAGCAGGTAGCAGGCGCCGACCATGGCGGCGAACCCGATGACCGGCGCGACGAGCGTGCTCCAGATCCGGAAGCCGTCCCGGGCCGTCGTCAGGAAGTACCGGATGATCGCGATGCAGACCAGGGCCTGCACGGCGAGGATGCCGAGCACCCCGAGCAGCGGCGACCAGGTGCCGAGCTTGGTCAGCGCCGCCTCGGTGGAGGGGTCGTAGATCGTGAAGCCGAGGCAGTAGAGCGCGACGACGGCGGTGGTCGTCGCCGACGCGACGCCGGGGCTGCGGTGCTTGGAGGTGCGGCCCAGGACCCGGGGCAGGACCCCCTCGCGGCCGAGCGCGAAGAGGTAGCGCGAGGACGTGTTGTAGAAGGCCATCGCGCAGGCGAAGGAGCTGGTCACCGCGAGGATCTCGATGACCGCGGTCAGCCAGCCGCCGACGTAGCGGTCCGAGAGCGGGTAGAACGCCGACGCGTACACGCCGTTCAGCTGGTCGGAGACCGCCTTGACGCTGCCGGTGAGGCCCCAGCCGGTGACGAAGGCGTACGAGACGAACATGTAGAAGACGCCGAGCCCGATCACCGAGCCGTAGGTCGCGATGGAGGCGATCCGGCGGGGGTCGCGGGACTCCTCGGCGTAGTTCGGCGCCATCTCGAAGCCGACCCAGGACCAGAAGGCCGCGAACAGCGCGATGCCCGCCGCGCCGGTCCCGAAGACCTGCACCGCGCCGGGGTTGCCGAAGATCTGGACCGGGTTGAACGGCGAGGGCGAGAGCCCCTCCGCGCCGCCGTGGGCGAACACCGCGACCCCCAGGACCAGGAGCGCGAGCACCTCGGCGACCAGCATGACGCCGAGGACCTTCGCCGTCAGCTCGATGTGGAACCACGCGAGCAGGCTCATGATCGCCAGCCCGATGGCCATGTAGATCCACGCGGGCAGCGCGAGCCCGGTGAAGGTCTCGACGGTCGAGGCCGCGAAGTAGCCCATCACCCCGATCACGGCGCCGACGAAGACCATGTAGCAGAGCGCGATGAGCAGTCCCGAGCCCAGGCCCACCACGCGCCCGAGCCCGCGGCTGACGAACGTGTAGAAGCCGCCGGCGCTCGTCACCCGCCGGGACATGGCGATGTAGCCGACGGAGAAGATCGTGAGCGAGACCGTGGCGAGGAGGAACGCCGCCGGGGTCGCCCACCCGCCGCCGTTCACCGAGACCGGGACGTTGAACAGCATCGCCGTCAGCGGCGCCGCCCCGGTGACGATGCAGAAGAGCACCGACGGGAGCCCGAGCGCCCCGTCCGCGAGCCGCCCCTGATGCTCCGAGGATGAGGTCGTGGTGACGGACTGTGTCGCAGTCATGGCGCCTCCGGGGCACGAGTGGGTGACGGGCGCACCCACTCTGCGGAGAGCATGTGACCTGCGTATCACCGGCAGGCAACGCTCCGCTCACGGTCGACTACGGGGCCGGACGAAAGCGGCCGCACGACGTCGGTCAGGCGCTCCCGCTCAGCGCAGCGTCACTCCCCCGATCGGCCCGGGCAGCGCAGCGTGGGCACCACGAGCACGATCGCGACGACGGTGAGCACGATGTAGACGATGTTGGCGACGATGAACCCCGTCGACACCGCCGGGTCCGTGAACGCCAGGATCCCGAACAGGGCCCCGATCACGCGGACGACGACGCCGACCCACATCGCCGCAGCGGGAGGCGGTCGCGAACCAGACGCCGATGGCGATCAGGCGCGAGCACCCCGAACGACCGCGGTCAGGGTGTTCGCGAAGGCGGGCGCGTCCGCCGGCGCCGGGAAGATCCACGGACTGAGCAGGTCGACGAGGCCGAAGAGGGCGAACAGGACGGCGCCGGTCATGACGGACGGGCGCCTGGCGAGAGCGGTCATGGTCACCGAGAGTGAGCACCACCGCGGTCCGTGTCTGCCGTACCGGACTACTGCACCGCGAGCGCGGCGAGGCCGTCGAGCAGCCGGTCGACGTCCGCGTCGTCGCTGTAGGGCGCGAGCCCGATCCGCAGGGCCCCGTCGTCGCCCAGGCCGAGCCGGCGGGAGGCCTCGAGGGCGTAGAACGACCCGGCGGGCGCGAACACCCCGCGCTCGGCCAGGCCCTCGTGGGCGCGGCGGTCGCCGCCCGGGACGCGGACGAGCAGCGTCGGGGTGCGGTGCGCGGCCCGCGAGAGGACCGACACCCCGGGGATCCAGGCCAGGCCGGTCTCGATCCGCGTCCGCAGGCGGTCCTCGTGGGCCTCCACCGCGGCCATCCCCGCGACGAGGCGGTCCCGACGCGGGCCCCGGTCGCCGCCCAGCGACGCCAGGACGTCCACCGCCGCCGTCGTCCCCGCGAGCAGCTCGTAGGGCAGCGTGCCCAGCTCGAAGCGCTCCGGGACCGCGTCGGTCGAGGGCAGGAGCTTGTCCGGGTGCAGGGTCTCCAGGAAGGCCGGGTCGGCGGCGAGCACCCCGCAGTGGGGGCCGAGGAACTTGTAGGGCGAGCAGAGGTAGGCGTCGGCGCCGAGCGCGGCCACGTCGACGGCGGCGTGCGCGGTCAGGTGCACCCCGTCGACCACGCACAGGGCCCGGTCGCCGCACTCGCCCCTCCCACGCCCCCCGTCGCTGCGCTCGCCCCCGGCCGCGTGCACCCGCGCGACGATCTCCGCGACCGGCGGGCGCGTCCCGACGAGGTTGGACGCCCCGGTGACCGCGACGACCCGCGTGCGCCCGGAGAGCTGCGCGGCGACGTCGTCGACGCTGAGCTCGGTGGTCTCCGGGTCGAAGTCGACCCAGCGCACGGTCGCGCCCGCCCGCTGCGCCGCGAGCACCCAGGGGCGGACGTTGGCGTCGTGGTCGAGCCGGGTCACGACGACCTCGTCGCCCGGTCCCCAGGTCGCGGCGAGGGTGCGCGCCAGGTCGACGGTCAGCGACGTCATGCTCCGCCCGAAGACCACGCCGCGGGGGTCGGCGCCCAGCAGGTCGGCCACCGCCTGCCGGGCGGCGAGGACGACGTCGTCGGAGAACCGCTCCGCGGGCGTGACCCGGCCGCGGTTGGCGATCGGCGCGGTCAGGGTCGCCGCGACGGCCTGCGCGACCTCGACGGGGACCTGGGAGCCGCCGGGCCCGTCGAAGTGGGCGTAGCCGCGGTCCAGGGCGGGGAAGCGGGCGCGGAGCGCGGCGACGTCGTACCCGGTCACGCGGCGCATTCTCGCGCACCCGGCGGTGCGGGGCCGCCCGGTCGAACGGCGGGGGTACGCCCGCGGTGATCCGGGCACACTCCGATCGATCACTCGGGCGCGACCGGACGGAGGACCGCCATCAGCGCGTCGACCGGGACCACGGGCACGTCACGGCAGCGGGGCCTGCGCGGTCCGGCCGCCGCCGCCGTCGTCGCCCTCGCCTTCCTCGTCACGATGCTCGGGGCGACGCTGCCGACCCCGCTCTACCCGCTCTACGAGCAGGAGCTCGGCTTCGGCGGGGTGATGGTCACCTGCATCTTCGCCGCGTACGCGGTCGGTGTCGCCGCCGCGCTCCTGCTCTTCGGGCGCCTGTCCGACCAGGTCGGGCGGCGCGCGGTCCTCCTGCCCGGCATCGTCCTGGCCGCGGTCTCGAGCGCGGTGTTCCTCATCCCGGGCGACGTGCCGACGCCTGTTCGTCGGCCGCGTGCTGTCCGGGATCTCGGCCGGGATCTTCACGGGGACGGCCACCGCGACCCTCGTCGACCTCGCCCCCGAGGGCCGCCAGCCGCGCTACAGCCTGCTCGCGGCGGCGGTCAACATGCTCGGGCTCGGCCTCGGGCCGGTGCTCGCGGGGGTGCTCGCCCAGTACGCGCCGGCCCCGCTCTTCCTGCCCTACGCCGTGCACATCGTCCTGGTCCTCGTCGTCGGGGTCGCCCTGTTCGCGATCGCGGAGCCGATCACGCCCAGCCGGCGGGACGGTGTCCTTCCGCCCGCAGCGGGTGGCGGTGCCCGCGCAGGTGCGCGGGGTGTTCGTCAGCGCCGCCATCGCCGGGTTCGCGGGTTTCGCGGTGCTCGGCCTGTTCACGGCGGTGTCCCCGTCGTTCATCGGGCAGGTCCTGCACATCTCCGAACCACCTCGTGACCGGGCTGGTCGTCTTCACCCTGCTCGGCTTCTCGACGATCGGGCAGGTGGCCTCGTCGCGGCTGGGCGCGCGCCCGGCGCTGCTCGTGGGCTGCGCGGCGCTCGTCGTCGGGGTGCTGGTCGTCGGCCTGTCGGTGGCGGTCGCGTCGCTGTGGCTGCTGGTCGCGGGGGCCGCCGTCGCCGGGGTCGGCCAGGGGATGAGCTTCCGCGCCGGGCTCGGCGCGGTGAGCGCGGGGAGCCCGCCGGAGCAGCGCAGCGAGGTGGCGTCGAGCTTCTTCCTCGTGCTCTACGTGGCGATCTCGCTGCCCGTCATCGGGGAGGGGGTCGCGACGGCGGCGTTCGGTCTCGTGCCGTCCGCGGTGGCGTTCTCGGTGATCGTCGCGGTGCTCGCGGCGATCGCGTTCGTCAGCCTGGTGCGTCGGCGCGACGTGGGCTGAGCTCAGGCGCCCACCAACGACGGCGGCGCTCCGGCCGCTCCAGACCACCCGGCCCGCGTCCGCGAGCTCGCGCGCGCTGCGCCGGCCCGCGAGCAGCAGCAGGAACGCCTCGGCGTCGGCGTCCACCTCCGCCGTCGGGCCGGCGGCGCCCTCCCCGATCCGGACGGTGCGGTCGATCACGACCGCGCCGTCGGGTCCGTCGCGCACCAGGAGCCGCAGACTCGTCGCGCGGGCACCGGAGCGCACCAGCAGCCGGGGCACGAAGCCGCTGACGAGCCGGCAGGCGGCGACCGCCGCCGGGGCCGCGGCGACCGGGTCGAGCTCGAGCCCGAGGGCCTCGTGCAGGTCGTGGGTGTGCAGGCACATGTCGAGGCACTGCGCCTGCAGCACCCGGTCGGACGGGGCCGCGGAGAGCGCCGCGTGCTGCGCCCGCTCGTGCGCCTCGGTGAGCGCCGCCCGCAGCCGGTCGGGCCCGGCGTAGTGCACGCCGGTCAGGTGGGCGACGAGGCCGGCGACGTCCGTGCCGCCCGTGCCGAGCACCGCCGAGGCCACCGCGGCGGGCGCTCCGGACGGGGCCAGCGGCCGCGTCCAGTCGGTGTCGCCCAGGCCGGTGACCGCGTCGTCCGTCGCGTCCCAGAGCCGCAGCAGGGCCCGCGTCGCGTCGTCCATCCCGACACCCCCGTACAGCGGACCTCCGGAGCGCGTGCAATACGAGGAGAACGGTAGGTGATCCGGAACACATCGGGCAATCTTCGGTGACCGGTCTGCTCCCCATCGCGACCTTCCGGCCGAACCCCCACACACTGCGCGGTGTCCCTAGATGGCGCGCTCACTTACCCGTCCCCGGGCCCCCTGTTAGACCTGCGGATCCGGCGACCACACCACCACCTGCGGAGTCGCCGTAGTCCGTGCGGGGGCACTTCATGGCATTCGCGGCGCACGACGACACCACCGTGCACATCCTCTGGATCAACGCCGGGCTCTCCTGCGACGGCGACTCCGTGGCCCTCACCGCGGCCACCCAGCCGAGCATCGAGGAGATCGCGCTCGGCGCCCTCCCGGGTCTGCCCGAAGGTCGCCGTCCACTGGCCGTTGATCGACTTCGAGTCCGGCCCCGACAAGGGCGCCGACACCTTCATCGAGAACTACTTCCGCGCCGAGCGCGGGGAGCTCGACGGCCCCTTCGTGCTCGTCATCGAGGGGTCGATCCCGAACGAGGCGATCAAGTCCGAGGGCTACTGGTGCGGGTTCGGCAACAACCCCGCCACCGGGCAGCCGATGACCACCAGCGAGTGGATCGACCGGCTGGCCCCCAAGGCCCTGGCCGTCCTCGCCGTCGGTACCTGCGCGACCTACGGCGGCATCCACGCCATGGCCGGCAACCCGACCGGGGCGATGGGCGTGGCGGACTACCTGGGCTGGGACTGGAAGTCCCACGCCGGCCTGCCGATCGTCAACGTGCCCGGCTGCCCGGTGCACCCCGACAACCTCTCCGAGACGATCCTCTACCTGCTCTACCAGGCCGTCGGCTCCGCGCCGATGATCCCGCTGGACGAGGCGGGCCGGCCCACCTGGCTGTTCGGCATGACCGTGCACGAGGGCTGCGACCGTGGCGGCTACTACGAGCAGGGCCAGTTCGCGACCGAGTACGGCTCCCCCGAGTGCCTGGTGAAGCTCGGGTGCTGGGGCCCAGTCGTCAAGTGCAACGTCCCCAAGCGCGGCTGGATCAACGGCGTCGGTGGCTGCCCGAACGTCGGCGGCATCTGCATCGGCTGCACCATGCCCGGCTTCCCGGACAAGTTCATGCCCTTCATGGACGCCCCGCCCGGCAGCAAGGTCTCCGGAGCCGCGAGCGGCGCCTACGGCGTCGTCATCCGCAAGCTGCGCGGCATCACGGCCAAGACGGTCGACAAGGAACCGAAGTGGCGGCGGAAGGGTCGTCAGCTCAAGACCGGCTACCAGCCCACCGCGTTCTGAGAGGCCGTGCCATGACCGCCACCGCACCGCGAAGCACCACCGGCCAGAAGACCGACCTCGTCGAGATGGCCTGGGACCCGATCACCCGCATCGTCGGCAGCCTCGGGATCTACACGAAGATCGATTTCGCCAACAGGACCGTGGCCGAGTGCCACTCGACGTCGTCGATCTTCCGCGGCTACTCCATCTTCATGAAGGGCAAGGACCCGCGCGACGCGCACTTCATCACGAGCCGGATCTGCGGGATCTGCGGGGACAACCACGCCACGTGCTCGGTCTACAACCAGAACATGGCGTACGGCGTCAAGCCGCCGCACCTCGCCGAGTGGATCATCAACCTCGGCGAGGCCGCCGAGTACATGTTCGACCACAACCTCTACCAGGACAATCTGGTCGGGGTGGACTTCTGCGAGAAGATGATCTCGGAGACCAACCCCGGGGTCCTCGAGCTGGCCAACCGCACCGCATGCCGCGGCGCCGCCGAGCACGGCTACGGCACCATCGGCGACATCATGCGGGCGCTCAACCCGTTCACCGGCGAGTTCTACCGCGAGACGTTGCAGGTCTCGCGCTACACGCGCGAGATGTTCTGTCTCATGGAAGGGCGCCACGTCCATCCCTCGACGCTCTACCCGGGCGGCGTCGGCACGGTCGCGACCATCCAGCTGTTCACCGACTACATGACGCGGCTGATGCGCTACGTCGAGTTCATGAAGCGCGTCGTGCCCATGCACGACGACCTCTTCGACTTCATGTACGAGGCGCTGCCCGGCTACGAGGAGGTGGGGCGCCGGCGGGTGCTGCTGGGGTGCTGGGGGTCGTTCAACGACCCCGACCACTGCGACTTCCAGTACAAGAACATGACCGACTGGGGACGGAAGATGTTCGTCACCCCGGGCGTCGTCGTCGACGGGAAGCTCGTCACCACCGATCTGGTGGAGATCAACCTCGGCATCCGGATCCTCTTGGGCAGCTCGTTCTACCGGGGCTGGGAGGACCAGGAGGTCTTCGTCAAGCAGGACCCCCTGGGCAATCCGGTCTCCCAGGACCATCCCTGGAACCAGCACACGATCCCGGCGCCGCAGAAGCGCGACTTCGACGACAAGTACTCGTGGACGATGTCGCCGCGCTGGTTCGACGGCAAGGAGCACCTGGCCCTCGACACCGGCGGCGGCCCGATCGCCCGCCTCTGGGCGACCGCTCTGGCCAACCAGGTCGACATCGGCTACGTCCGCTCCACCGGGCACAGCGTCGAGCTCAACCTCCCGAAGACGGTGAACAAGCCCGAGAAGACGTTCACCTGGTCCCCGCCGGTCGACAAGCAGGGCCGGCCCCTGTCGAACGCCATCGAGCGCGACCGGGCGCGGACCTACTTCCAGGCCTACGCCGCAGCCGCGGCGATGCACTTCCTGGAGAAGGCGCTCGCCGAGGTGCGCGGCGGCAACACGAAGACCTGGGAGTCCTTCGAGGTCCCCGACGAATCGATCAGCGTCGGCTTCACCGAGGCCGTCCGCGGCGTGCTCTCGCACCACATGGTGGTCCGCGACGGCAAGATCGCGAACTACCACCCGTACCCGCCGACGCCCTGGAACGGCAGCGTCCGCGACAAGTTCGGCACACCCGGCCCCTACGAGGACGCGGTGCAGAACACGCCGATCTTCGAGGAGAACAAGCCCGAGAACTTCAAGGGCATCGACATCATGCGGGCGGTTCGCAGCTTCGACCCCTGCCTGCCGTGCGGCGTGCACATGTACCTTCCCGGCGGGAGACAGCTGCACCGCGAGACCTCACCGACCCAGCTCAACCTGCCCTGAGCCGTGGCACCCCCCGAGGAGCAGACCGACCCGGGCGCCGTCGCCGGGACGATCGCCGACCTGCTCGACGAGCTCTCGACCGACGACACCTCCCGCGAGGTCGGTGAGGACCTGGTGCGGGTCCTCATGCAGTTCTACGGCGCCGGGCTGACCCAGATGATCTCGATCGTCCGGCTCGGGGCCGGCGACACGATGGTCCACCGGATGGCGGCCGACCCCCTGGTCGCGGCCCTGTTGACCCTCCACGACCTGCACCCCGTGGAGCTCCCGGTGCGGGTCGGGCACGCGCTCGACACCGCGCGGCGGCGGCTGGGCAGCCACGGGTCGGGCATCACCCTCGACCGCGTCGACACCCACACCGGCACCGTGCACGTCACGCTCGCCGCCGGCTGCGGGTCGTCGTCGGAGACGGTGCGTGACGTCGTGCGCACCGCGGTGGCCGAGCTCGCCCCCGAGGTGGCCGCGGTCGAGTTCGCCGCGGAGGCGCCGGGGCCGGCACTGCTGCAGATCGGGTTGCGGCCCCCGAGCGCCTCGACCATCGCCGCGGCCGGATCATGACGGCCGGCCCGCAGGTCGCGGGCCTGCGACGCTTCCTCGCCGCGCGACCGGAGTCCGAGCAGCCGGGCGTGCCGGTCGAGCGGTGCGACCTCTGCGGTGCCGAGGTCGCCGCCGAGCACCCGCACCTCGTGCACATCGTGGAGCGTTCGCTGAAGTGCGCGTGCCGGCCGTGCGCCCTGCTGTTCCGGGACCGCCCCGCCGACGCACCCGCCGGCGCGTTCTCGGGGTTCCGCACGATCCCCGACCGCTACCTCCGCGACCCCGACTTCGTGCTGACCGACCAGCAGTGGGACGCCCTGCAGATCCCGGTCGGCATGGCGTTCTTCCTGCGCAGCAGCGGAGTGCCGCGACGACCATGACGGCGTCGGGACCGTCGGTGCTCGCCTGCTACCCCAGCCCGGCCGGCGCCACCGAGAGCGAGCTCGATCTCGGCCACTGGTCCGACGGCGTCGGCGCCGGCCGGCTCGCCGCGCTGCTCGAGCCCGACGTCGAGGCACTGCTGGTCCGTCGCGGCACCGGGAACGACGCGGCGACCCGCTGCGTGCTCGTCCCGGTCGACGCCTGCTACCGGCTCGTCGGCCTGGTCCGCCGCCACTGGCGCGGCTTCGACGGCGGCCCCGAGGCGTGGGCGCAGATCGACGCGTTCTTCGACGCCGTCGAGGCCCGCAGCCGGGAGGTGCCCCGATGACCCTCCCGTTCCCCCGCACCGCACCCGGGCCCGCGTTCCGCTTCGCAGTGACCGGCGCCGACCACGACCCGCACGCCCTCGGCCCGACCCTGCGGCTGTCCCTCACGATCACCGAGACCACCGGGACCCGCATCCACGCGCTCGCGCTGAGCAGCCAGATCCGCATCGAGCCCGCCCGACGCCGCTACTCCCCCACCGAACAGAGCCGCCTGGTCGAGCTCTTCGGCGACCCCGAGCGCTGGGGCCGGACCCTCAACCCGATGCAGCTCGCGACCGTCGCGAGCGTCACCACCTCGTTCACCGGTGAGTACGAGCTCGTCCTCGAGGTGCCGCTGACCTACGACACCGAGGTCGCGGCCACCCGCTACTTCCGCGGTCTCGCCGACGGCGGCGAGGTCCCGCTGCTCCTGCTGTTCAGCGGCACCGTGTTCTACGAGTCCCCCGATCCCGGCACCGGCGTCCAGGTCGGTCTCGTCCCGTGGAGCTCGGAGACCACGTTCCGGCTCCCGATCGCCGTGTGGACGCAGATGATGGCCGCCCACCACGGCGGCACCGCCTGGCTGCAGCTGCCCGAGGACACCCTGGCGCGGCTCTCGGCCTGGCGCGCCGCGCGGGCGCTCCCGAGCTGGGAGCAGACCTTCGACGCGCTGCTCGACGAGGCCGGGGGGCCGTCGTCATGACCACCCCCGACCCGCTCGACGCGGTGGCCGCGGTGGCGGACGCGGTCCTGTTCGAGGGCTACCTCCTCTACCCCTACCGCGCGTCGGCGCAGAAGAACGCGCTGCGCTGGCAGTTCGGCGTCCTCGTACCGCCCGACGCGTCCGAACGACTCGCCGAGCCCACCCGCAGCCGCACCGAGCTGCTGCTCGAGCCCCGCGCCGGAGCGACCCTGCGCCTGCGCGTGCGGTTCCTGCAGGTGCAGCAGCGCACCCTCATCGGGCCCGACGGCGCGCCCCTCGACGAGCTCACCGTCGACGGCGCCCCGCACTTCGCGTGGGACGAGGCCCTCCCCCGCCAGGTCGACGCCGCCGTGCCGGTCGACGACCTCCGCGAGCGCACCACGAGCGTGCCGATCACGCTCCCGGGCACCGAGACCCGCGAGCCGATCACCGACGCCGCCGGCACCGTGCACGGCTCCTACGTCCGGACCACCCGGCGCGCTCACGGGCCACGTCCTGGTCTCCGCCGTCCCGGTGCCGGGCCCCTACGGGGCGCTGCGACTGCGGCTCGACGTGGTCAACGACGCCACCTGCGGCGCCGACGAGCCCCGCGAGGAGGTGCTGCGCTCGTCGTTGATCTCCGCGCACGCCGTGCTCGGTCTCGACGCCGGCGCGTTCCTCTCCAGCGCGGACCCGCCGGAGTGGGCGCGCCCGGCCGTCGCCGAGTGCGTCAACGCCCACAGCTGGCCGGTGCTGGCGGGCCCCGAGGGCAGCACCCGGCTCGTGCTCGCGTCGCCGATCATCCTCGACGACCACCCCCAGCTCGCCCCGGAGAGCCCCACCGACCTCTTCGACGGCACCGAGAACGACGAGATCCTCAGCCTGCGCACCCTCGCCCTCACCGACGACGAGAAGCGCGAGGCGCGCGCCACCGACCCGCGGGCGGCCGGGCTCCTCGACGCCCTCGACGCCATGGGCCCGGCGATGTTCGAACGTCTCCACGGCACGGTGCGACCGGGCGGGCGGGCCCCGGAGGCGGACGCGATCCCCACCTTCGCCACGCCGGGTGCACCGTGGTGGGACCCGGCCGCGGACGCCTCGGTCGACCCGGACACCGACACCGCGCCGGTCGGCGGGCAGCTGGTGTCGCGGGGCAGCGCGGTGATCCTCATGCCCGGGGCGGGCAGCGACGCGCAGGACACGTTCCTGCGCGGCGTCGCGGCCACCGTCCAGGCCGTCCTGCACGACGTCGACGGGCAGACCCACGTCGCGGTCTCGATCGACGACGACCCGGGCGCGGACCTGCAGGCCCTCCACGGCCGGTACCGGTACTTCCGGCCCGACGAGCTCGCGCTCGGAACCCGCCAGGAGAGTGCGCCGTGAGGACGCTCGTCGCCGGGGTCGGCAACGTCTTCCTCTCCGACGACGGCTTCGGCTCCGAGGTGGCGCGGCGCCTGCTCGCCGCCGGCGGCCTGCCCGAGGAGGTCGACGTCGTCGACGTCGGTATCCGCGGGATGCACCTGGCCTACCAGGTGCTCGAGGGCTACCGGGTGCTCGTCGTCGTCGACACCACCCACGGCGACGGGCCGCCCGGGTCGCTCTACCTGCTCGAGCACGACCTGGCCGCCATGTCCGGGGACGCGGCGTTCGATCCGCACGGCATGGAGCCGGACGCGGTGCTCGAGCTGATCGGCGCCCTGGCCCGCGGCGTCGGGACCCACGGACTCGAACGGGTGCTCGTCCTCGGGTGCGAGCCGGCGCACCTCGGCGAGGGGATGGGCCTGACCCCGGCCGTGGCCACCGCCGTCGACGCGGCCGTGGACGCGGTGCACCGCCTCGTCGAGCGGCTGATCGAGGGCCGGCCATTGGAACCACGGACGAAGGAGACGACCGATGAAGATCATCCTCGTGGCAGCAGCGCTGGTCGGGACGGGCTGGGTGGTGAAGGAGTCGATCCCGGACGTCAAGCGGTACCTGCGCCTGCGCGCGATGTAGCCGGACGCGGACGCTGAGCAGGAGGAGCCGGGATGCACGAGTTCGGGGTGGCCGCGTCGGTTCTCGAGGCGGTCGAGGCGCGCGCCGCGGGGCGTCCGGTGGCGGCCCTGCGCCTGCACGTGGGCGCCCTCCAGCGGCTCGACCGCGACGTCTTCGACCAGGCCTTCGCGCTGGTCGGCGAGGGCGGGGTGGCCGACGGGGCACACGTCGACGTCGTCGAGGTGGCGGTCCAGGTCCGCTGCCGCGGCTGCGATCACCTCACCGTCGCCGACGAGCTCATCACCGCCTGCGGGTGCTGCGGTGCACACGACCTCGAACTGCTCCACGGCGACGACCTCGTCCTGGAATCGATCACCATCGCGGGCCGCGTGGCCGGCGGGCAGGAGGTGCGCTGATGTGCCTGGGCATTCCGGGAGAGCTCATGGAGATGCCGACCGACGACACCGACCTGGCGCTGGTCTCGGTGGCCGGCGTACGGCGCCGCGTCAACGTCGGGCTTCTGCTGGACGAGGAGGAGCTGGCGACGGGCGACTGGATCCTGATCCACGTCGGCTTCGCGCTGGCCAAGATCGACGAGAGCGAGGCCCAGGCCGCCCTGCAGATGCTTCACGACATGGGTCCGGCCTTCGACCAGGAGATGGCCGACTTCACCACCAGTGCCGTCGGTCAGGAGGGGCTGTGAAGTACGTCGACGAGTTCCGCGACGCGGACACCGCGCGGGCGCTGGGCGCCCGCATCGCCGATCTGTGCGAGCCGGGGCGCCGCTACGCCTTCATGGAGGTGTGCGGCGGGCACACCCACACCATCTACAAGCACGGGCTCGAGGACCACCTGCCCGAGTCGGTCCGGCTCGTCCACGGGCCCGGCTGCCCGGTCTGCGTGCTCCCGATGGGACGCGTGGACGACGCGATCGCCATCGCGCAGGAGCCCGATGTGATCATGACCGCGTTCGGCGACATGATGCGCGTCCCCGGCGGGGACGGGTCGTTCTTCGACGCGAAGGCCGCCGGGGCCGACATCCGGATGGTCTACTCCCCCCTGGACGCCCTGAAGATCGCGCGCAACAACCCGGACAAGCGCGTCGTGTTCATGGCCATCGGCTTCGAGACCACCGCCCCGTCGACCGCGATGACCGTGCTGCGGGCCGCCCGCGAGGGAATCGAGAACTTCTCGATCTTCTGCAACCACGTGACGATCATCCCGGCGATCAAGGCCATCCTCGATTCGCCGGACCTGCGCCTGGACGGCTTCCTCGGCCCGGGGCACGTGTCCACCGTGATCGGGTGCCGACCCTACGAGTTCATCGCGGCCCGGCACGGCAAGCCGCTGGTCACGGCCGGGTTCGAACCGCTGGACATCCTCCAGTCGGTACACCAGCTGATGCTCCAGCTGCGCGAGGGCCGGTGCGAGGTCGAGAACCAGTACAGCCGGGTGGTGCCCTGGGACGGCAACCGGCGGGCGCTCGAAGTCATCGGCGAGGTGATGGAGCTCCGGCCCTACTTCGAGTTCAGGGGCCTCGGCTTCATCTCCCAGTCCGCCATGCAGGTGCGCGAGGCCTACGCGCGGTTCGACGCCGAGCGGATCTTCCGGGTTCCGGGGGTCCGGGTCGCCGACCCGAAGGCGTGCCAGTGCGGCGAGGTGCTCAAGGGCGTCCTCGAGCCGTGGGAGTGCAAGGTCTTCGGGACCGCGTGCACCCCCGAGACCCCGATCGGCACCTGCATGGTGTCCTCGGAAGGCGCCTGCGCGGCCTACTACAACTTCGGTCGCTTCAGCCGCGAGCGCGTCCGCGCGGGCGGCACCACCATGCTCGCGGACCCGGTGGTGGTGCGGCGATGACGTCGACCCGGAACGGGAGCCCGCACGGGACCACGGTCAACGCCGGCTGGGCCGAGGAGGCCGTGGCGACGCACGCCGGCGCCGAGCACCTGCGGACCGAGGAGCAGGTCCTCGAGCGCATCGAGCGGGCGCGGCGACGCAAGGCGCGGGTGCGGGAGGAGCGCATCACCCTCGCCCACGGGGCCGGGGGCAAGGCCACCCACACCCTCATCGACGCGGTGTTCGTCGAGGCCTTCCGCAACCCGGTCCTCGAGCAGCTCGAGGACGGCGCGTCCCTGGACGTGGGCGGGGCACGGCTGGCGTTCACCACCGACTCCTACGTGGTCTCGCCGCTGTTCTTCCCGGGCGGGGACATCGGCGACCTCGCCGTCAACGGGACGGTCAACGACCTCGCGATGTGCGGGGCGCGGCCGCTGCACCTCTCGGCGGGGTTCATCCTCGAGGAGGGCTTCGGAGTGGCCGACCTCCGCCGGATCGCCGACTCGATGGCCCGCGCGGCCGCCGCGGCGGGCGTCCAGATCGTCACCGGGGACACCAAGGTCGTCCCGCGGGGCAAGGCCGACGGCTGCTTCATCACCACAGCCGGGGTCGGCGTCCTCGAACGGCCGGTGACGCTGAGGGCCGCCGCCGCCCGGCCCGGTGACGCCGTGATCGTCTCCGGACCGCTCGGCGACCACGGCATCACGATCATGCTCGCGAGGGGCGAGCTCGACATCGAGGCCGACCTGGTCTCCGACACCGCCCCGCTGCACGAGCTGACCGCAGGCCTGCTCGACGCCGGTGGCGACGGGGTGCGGGTGCTGCGCGACGCGACCCGCGGCGGGGTCGCCACGATCCTCAACGAGATCGCCACCGCGTCGCAGGTCGCCGTCGTGGTCGACGAGACGGCGGTGCCCGTACGCGAGGTCGTCAACGGCGCCTCCGAGCTCCTGGGGATCGACCCGCTCTACGTCGCCTGCGAGGGCCGCCTGGTCGCCGTGGTCGACGCTGCCCGCGCCGACGCGGTGATGACCGCGCTCCGGGCGCACCCGCTCGGCGACGGCGCCGCCGTGATCGGGCACGTCGCCGACGACCCGCCCGGGCTGGTGCTCCTGCGCACCGCGTTCGGCGGCACCCGCATCGTCGACATGCTCGTCGGGGATCCCCTGCCGCGCATCTGCTGACACCCGTCCCCTGCCTCGCACGGACGGCCCGACCGGGCAAAGGAGATCGACCATGAAGGACGCCGAGAAGGGGGCCGACAAGGCCTTCGACGCCGACAACGCCCCACCCCCGGGAGAGGGGCGCGAGTCCTCTCCCGAGGAGCGGTCGGGCATCAAGGACACCGACATGGCGCCGAAGGGGCCCCTCGGGGTGGGCGAGAGCATCAACGCCAGCGCCGAGGACATCGCCCGCGAGGCCGAGGAGAAGCGGGGCTCCGACCGCGAGGGCCACAAGGGTGCTTCGGGGCGGCCCCACGGCAGCGGGGACGAGGCCCGCGGAGTCGATCCGCAGCCGTCGGTCACCGAGGGGAGCCCCGACCTCGGGCCGGGTGACCAGGGCAGCTGACCGCGTGACGGGACGGTCAGTGGGACCGTCCCGTCACGCGAGCGCGCGGAACACCAGCTCGCCCAGCACCTGGTAGACGGTGGTCTGGGCCTCCTGGATGCGGTGCACGGAGGCCGACGGCACGACGAAGAGGTGGTCGACCATGCCGGCCTCCGCCATCCGGCCCCCGTCGTAACCGGCGAGCCCGACCGTGATCATGCCCCGTCGGCGCGCCTCGGCGAACGCGCGCAGGACGTTCGCCGAGTTCCCGCTCGTGGAGAGCCCGAGGGCGACGTCGCCGGGCCGTCCGGCGGCGGCGAGGGGGCGCGCGAAGACGACCTCGAACGAGACGTCGTTGGACAGCGCCGTGAGCACGGCGACGTCCGCGGTCAGTGCGGTCGCGGGCAGGCCGGCCCCGGCGTCGGCCAGGTCGGGGGCGGCGAACATCGTGGCGACGGCCTGGGCGTCGGTGCTGCTGCCGCCGTTGCCGAACGCGAACAGGCGACCTCCCGCGGCGAACGAGCGCGCCACCGCGGCGGCGCACGCGACGAGGGCCTCGGCCTGGGCGGCGAGCACCTCCTCACGCAACGCGCTGATCTCCGCCGTCTTCTCCTGCGTGGAGCGCCGGACCTCCTCGAACACCCGGTCGCGGACGCCGGCGGCGCGCGCGGACGCGTCGCCCTCGTCCGAGGAGTAGAGGAAGGGGTAGAGCGCCTCGATGCCGCTCACGACGACACCGCCATCGCGGTCGGCTGCTCGAGGAAGACGTGGGCCAGCTCCCAGAGCACGTGGTAGGTCGTCACGTGCATCTCCTTCACCACCGCCGGGTCGGACGAGTGGGCGCGGAGCAGGTGATCGAGGCCCGGCAACGCGGCCACCGCCCCGCCGTCGCCGCCGACGAGCGCGACGGTCAGCAACTGCCGGTCGTGCGCCTCGCGCAGCGCACGGACCACGTTGGTGCACCGCCCGTCGACCGAGAAACCGACGGCGATGTCCTCGGGGCGGGCGTGGGTGCGCAGCTGTGCGGCGAAGGTGTCGTCGAACCCGGATCGGCGGGCGATCCCGGTGACGGTGGCCGGATCGGTCACGAGCGAGATCGCCGGGAGCGCTCGCTTGCCCACCGTCACCGGGTGCACGAACTCGACGGCGAGGTGCGCCGCGTCCGCCGCCGCCGCGCCGTTGCCGAACGCGATCAGTCGGCCGCCCCGGTGGAAGCGGACGGCGATGTCGTGGCACGCCGCCGCGATCCGCCCGGCGTCCTCGCCGAGCGCGCGGGTGGGAGCCCGGCGCCGCGCGAACGCCGCCACCGTGTCCTGCACCGTGGGTTCCGTCGGCACGGTCATCCCTCCCCTGCGTCGAAGCCGGTCCCCGGGGAGCCGGCCCTGCTCCGGCACGCGGCCACCGCGACCTGGC
Source organism: uncultured Actinomycetota bacterium (assembly GCA_963716955.1). Classification (GTDB taxonomy): domain Bacteria; phylum Actinomycetota; class Actinomycetes; order Mycobacteriales; family Pseudonocardiaceae; genus Actinomycetospora. Next base: position 45,459 of record CAVQUY010000007.1, on the reverse strand, counting down.
CGAGGGCGAGGCCCCCGTCGGTGCAGGGGACGCGCTCGTGCACCAGCACCCGCAGCCCGCGCGCCTCCAGCCCGGCGCGGACCCGTTCCAGCAGCACCGCGTTGAGGAAGACCCCGCCGGAGAGGGCTGCCGTGCCGACGCCGTGCTCGGCGGCCGCGGCCGCGGCCGCGCGCACCGTCGCATCGGCGAGCCCGTGGTGGAACCGCGCCGCGATCCGGCCGGGGTCGACGCCGCGGCGCAGGTCCTCGACGACCGCGGCGACCAGGTCGCCCGCCGCGATCACCCCGCCGTCGACGCCTGCCGGGTAGGCCGACCGCTCGTGCGGGTCGACACGCTGCTCCAGCTCCACCGCGGCCTGGCCCTCGTAGGTGGTCGTGTCACGGACGCCGACCAGCGCCGCCACCGCATCGCAGAGCCGGCCTGCGCTGGAGGTCCGCAGCGTCACCGGGGAATCGGCGAGTGCCGCGACGGCGTCCCACCGGTCGGCGTGCCGACGGGCCACCGCGGAGTCGGCGCCGTCGCGGCCCAGCCACGCGGCCGCCATCCGCCATGGTGCCCGCACCGCGGCCGCCCCGCCGGGCAGCCCGACGGTCCCGAGGTGCCCGACGCGGCGCGCGGCGCTCAGCGATGCGAGCAGTAGCTCCCCGCCCCAGACGGTGCCGTCGGGGCCCCAGCCCGTGCCGTCGTAGGCGATGCCGAGGACCGGTCCGTCGTCGACGCCCCACCCGTGCTCCGCCAGGCACGACGCGACGTGTGCGTGGTGGTGCTGCACGCCGACCGGCTCGAGGTCCTCCCGGTCGAGCGCGTACTTCGTCGACAGGTACTCGGGGTGCAGGTCGTGCGCGACCACCTGCGGTTCGACGGCGAACAGCCGACCGAGGTGCTCGACGGCCGCGGTGAACGCCCGCAGCGTGGCGAGGTTCTCCAGGTCGCCGATGTGGGAGGAGAGGAACGCGCGCCGCCCGGCCGCGACCGCGACGGTGTTCTTCTGCTCGCCCCCGACGGCCAGCACCGGCGGGTCCACGCCGAACCCGAGCGGCACCGGTTCCGGGGCGTACCCGCGGGCGCGGCGCACCGGGACCGGCCGGCCGCGCGCGGTCCGCAGCACCGAGTCGTCGACCCGGGTGTGGATCGCGCGGTCGTGGGCGAGGACGCCGTCGGCGAGCGGGGCGAGGCGCTGTGCGGCGTCGTCGTCCCGGTGGGCGATCGGCTCGTCGGAGACGTTCCCGCTGGTCAGCACCATCGGGACCCCGAGCCCGGCGAGGAGCAGGTGGTGCAGCGGGGTGTAGGGCAGCAGCACCCCGAGCTCTCCGGTCGCGGGGGCCACCGAGGGCGCCACGGCTGCGTCCGCCCGGCGCGGCAGGAGGACGATCGGCCGCCGGCGCGAGGTCAGGAGGGCTGCGTCGTCGGCGTCGGCGACCACCAGCGCAGCGGCCGCGGCCGGGTCGGCGACCATCACCGCGAACGGCTTGTCCTCCCGGTGCTTGGCCGCGCGCAGCCGCGCCACGGCCGTCTCGTCGTCGGCCCGGACGGCGAGGTGGTAGCCGCCGAGGCCCTTGACGGCGAGCACCTCCCCGGTGAGCAGCCGGCGGACGGCCCGGTCGACCGGATCGGCCGCGGAACCGTCGAGGCGCAGGGTCGGGCCGCAGGCGGGGCAGCACAGCGGCTGCGCGTGGAAGCGCCGGTCGCCGGGGTCGTGGTACTCGGCGGCGCACGCCGCGCACATCGCGAACCCGGCCATCGTCGTGGTGGCCCGGTCGTAGGGCACGTCGCGGACGATGGTGAACCGCGGGCCGCAGTCGGTGCAGTTGGTGAACGGGTACCGGTGTCGCCGCGAGGCCGGGTCGGCCATCTCGGCCAGGCAGGCGTCGCAGGTGGCGGTGTCCGCGGAGACGAGCGTGCGGGGCGCGCCGCCCGTGGGCCCGGCCGTGCTCGCGGCGATGCCGAAGCCGGTCGCGCCGGTGATCGGCGCGGAGACCACGGTCACCGACTCCACGACAGCGAGCGGCGGCGGCCGCCGCTCCAGGGCGTCGACCAGGGCGTCCACCGCCGACGGGTCGCCCTCGGCCTCGAGCAGCACCCCCGCCTCGTCGTTGCCGACGAACCCGGCCAGCCCCAGTCGCGTCGCGGCCGCGTGCACGAACGGCCGGAACCCGACGCCCTGCACGATCCCGGCGACGTGCACCCGGACCCGCACCCGACCGGCGACCCGCGTCACGGTGGACCGAGGGCCCCGCGCACGGGAACGGCGTCCGCGGCGGGACTCGGCTCCGGCGGGCCCGAGCGACCCGATCGCCTCCCCCGCGTGCACCAGCACGACGTCGCCGGGGGCGGCGTCGACGAGCGCCACGCTCACCGTCTCGGTGCCCACCCCGGTGTCGACCCGCGCGAGATCGGGATCGATCAGCTCGACGACGGTCACCTGCACCGCCGCGTCCGCACAGGTGATGCAGACCGGACCGTCGCAGGAGGGTCGGGTCACGGCGACACGCGCCGTGATCGGGGCCAGGGCCCGGCCGCACCGATCGAGGAAGGCGTGGAGGAGCTGGTGGGTCACCTCGACCGTCTCCACCTGTTGGTACAGCGCCTCCAGGCCGGTCGGGGTCAGCGCGTAGGTGCGGCGCGCCGGGCCCGCGGTCGACACGCACCACGATGAGCAGACGAGCCCTTCACGCTCCAGCGCCCGCAGGGTGCGGTACACCCCGCCCGTGTCGGTGTCGTCGATGAACGAGGCGTGCAGCCGTTCCACCAGGTCGTAGCCGTGCGCGGGCCGCTCCTGCAACAGGAGCAGGAGGCACGGTCGCTGGAAGTTCCGAGGCTCGCAGCCGCCCATGACCTCGTCCGATGCTCGTATCGGGTGGTGGAGGTCCCGGGGGCCGGGGGACCGCCTCGATGACGTGCCCACAGTGTGTCCTAGATCATAGAGCGTCTCACGGTCGGAGGAGCCGGACAAGGGTGGGCGAGTCCGCCGATCGGGAGTACCACTTGTGATCTCCCCCCGGGTGGCGCGTCGGGGACACCCCCCTCTGCCACACTGGAGGGGCAACGACGTCGGGCCACCGCTCCGGCGTACCCCCGCCCCGGCCGCGGCTCTCCCCTGAGCGCGCCGGGCGGCCTCCCCGGATCCAGGTGACTCCACATCTCTGTTCTCCCCCTGCCGTTCACCGCGCTGGGCATCTCGCCCTCGGTCGCCGAGGTCCTCGCCGGACTCGGCATCACCGACCCGACGCCGATCCAGGCCGCCGCGGTGCCCGACGCCCTGGCCGGCCGCGACGTGCTCGGCCGCGGACGCACCGGCAGCGGCAAGACCCTCGCGTTCGGGCTGCCCCTGCTCGCGACGCTGGCCCGCTGTGACCAGCCGACCCGCCGCTCCAGGCCCCGCGCCCTGGTCCTGCTGCCGACCCGTGAGCTCGCCGGCCAGGTCCGCGACGCGCTCGCCCCGATCACCGAGGCCCTCGGCCTCGAGCAGACCGTCGTCTACGGCGGCGTCGGCCAGCGTCCGCAGGAGCAGGCGCTGCGCCGCGGCGTCGACCTGCTGATCGCCTGCCCGGGCCGCCTCGAGGACCTCATCGGCCAGGGCCTCGTCGACCTCGACCGCGTCGAGGTGACCGTCCTCGACGAGGCCGACCACATGTCCGACCTGGGCTTCCTCCCCGCCGTCCGGCGCCTGCTGCGCCGCACGCCCGCGGACTCGCAGCGGCTGCTGTTCTCCGCGACGCTCGACGGCGAGGTCGACCGGATCGTCCGCGAGTTCCTGCACGACCCGGTGACCCACAGCGTCGACCGGGCGAGCGAGCCCGTGCCGGACATGACCCACCACGTGTTCACCGTGCGCAAGGACGACCGGACCGCCGTCGTCCAGGAGCTCGCCGCGGGCCGCGGCCGGACCATGTTCTTCACCCGCACCAAGCACTCCGCGCGCCGGCTCTCCCGCCAGCTGACCACGGCGGGCATCCCCGCGGCCGAGCTGCACGGCAACCTCAGCCAGGGCGCGCGGGACCGCAACCTCGGGCTCTTCCGCGACGGCGACGTCCGCGTCCTCGTCGCCACCGACATCGCCGCGCGCGGCATCCACGTCGACGACGTCGCCCTCGTGGTGCACGTCGACCCGCCGTCGGAGCACAAGGCCTACCTGCACCGCTCGGGGCGCACCGCGCGCGCCGGCGCGACCGGGGACGTCGTCACGCTCGTGGCCCCCGACCAGCGCGACGACGTCGCGAAGATGACGCGCAAGGCCGGCATCAAGCCCCGCGCCGCCGAGGTCGGCCCGGGGGCGCACGCGATCGCCGAGCTGGTCGGCGAGGCGGCGCCGCGGGTGCGGGCCGAGGAGCGTCCGGCGGCGCCGGAGGCCCGTCCCCAGTCGCGGCCGGGCCAGGGCCCGGGCGCGGGGTCCGGGGGGCCGCGTCGTCGCGGCGGCCGGGGTGGCCGCGGCGGTGGTGGCGGCCGGCCGGGTTCCCCGGCCGCGTCGTCCGCGCGGGCGGGCGCCGGCGGCGGTCGCCGGCTCCCGCTGACGCGTCCGGGGGTCAGCGGGTGTCGAACCGGGCGCCCCGGCGTCGACACTCCTCGTCAGGACGCACCCCGAGGAGGACCCGATGCCCGCGCAGACCCGGACGACCCCGCAGACCCTCGACCACACGTTCTCGGCGGTCGTGCAGCGCAGCAGCGCGACCGGCGGCTGGACCTACGTGGTCATGCCCGGCTCGGCGGAGTACTTCGGCACCCGCGGCCGCGTGCGGGTCACGGGGACCGTCGACGGGCACGAGCTCCGGACGTCGTTCATGGCGCTCGGCGACGGGACGCACAAGCTGCCGGTGACGGCCGCCGTCCTGCGCAGCATCGGCAAGACCGCCGGCGACGAGGTGACCGTGCACCTCGCGACGCGCGAGAGCTGACGGGTATTCCCGCCGTCCTCAACGTATAGCGGGCCGGGGGTCTTGCGGCAAGACCCGGGTCGTCGCGCACCATCACGCGGCTGATTCCCGAGGAGACGTGGGGGGCCCGTGCCAGCGGAGTACGACGAGGAACTGCGGTCCGAGCGGGAGTACGTCGCCGTGCTCCACGACCTGCTCGACGTCGAGCGCGCGCGGGTGGCGGACGAGTACCGCGCGGCGCTGCTCGGCGACGAGCGCCCGATGGACCGCGACGTGGTGGTGCGCGCCGCGGTGAAGCAGGCGCGCCGACTCGCCGTCGCCGACGAGGGCCTGTGCTTCGGCCGGCTGGACGCGGTCTCGGGTGAGGTGTCCTACGTCGGGCGGATCGGGATCCACGACGAGGACGACGAGCCGTTGCTGCTCGACTGGCGCGCGCCGGCGTCGCGGGCGTTCTACGTCGCCACCGGGGCGCACCCGGAGGGCGTGCGCCGGCGGCGGGCGTTCCGCTCGCGCGGGCGCCGGCTGCTCGGCTTCACCGACGAGGTGCTGGGGCGTCCCGGGACGGGCGACCAGCCCGGCGACGCGGCGCTGCTCGCGGCGGTGAACGCGCCGCGCGGGCCCGGGATGCGCGACATCGTCGCGACCATCCAGGCCGAGCAGGACGAGATCATCCGGCTCGAGCACCCGGGCGTCACCGTGATCGAGGGCGGTCCGGGCACCGGGAAGACGGTGGTGGCGCTGCACCGCGTCGCCTACCTGCTCTACACGCAGCGCGAGCGCATCGAGCGCCACGGCGTCCTCGTCGTCGGCCCCAACCCGGCGTTCCTCGACCACATCGGCCGCGTGCTGCCCTCGCTGGGCGAGTCCGACGTCGTCTTCGCGACCACCGGGGACCTGGTGCCCGGCCTGTCCGTCACCGCCGAGGACACGCCCCGGGTCGCGCAGCTCAAGGGCTCCCGCGCGTTCCTCGACGTGCTCGCGGCGGCGGTCGCCGACCGGCAGCGGCTCCCCGAGGAGCCGCTGACCGTCCACGTCGGCGGGGTCGCGCTGCGCATCGACGCCGGGACCGCGGGGTGGGCCCGCGACGAGGCGCGCGCGAGCGGGCGGCCGCACAACGAGGCACGCGCGGTGTTCCTCGACGTCCTCTCCTGGGCGCTCACCGAGCGGGCGATCATGCGGCTCGGCCAGGGCTGGCTGACGCGGGAGGACCGCGCGGGGTGGGAGCAGCTGCGCACGGAGCTCCTGCGCGAGCTGGGCGACGACGACGCGTTCACCGCGGCCCTCGACGCGCTCTGGCCGGTGCTGACCCCGCAGGCGCTGCTGGCCGATCTCTACGCCTCCCCGGAGCGGCTGCGGGCGGCCGGCGCGGACCCGGCCGTGCGGCGGGCCGACGGCGCCGCCTGGACCGTGTCCGACGTGCCGCTGCTCGACGAGCTCGTCGACCTGCTCGGGCCCGACCCGGCGGTGCGGCGGGAGGCCGACCGCGCCGCGCGGGAGCGGCAGAGCGAGGCCGAGTACGCCGCCCACGTCATGGAGCAGCTGACGCTGGACCGCGAGGAGCTCGACGAGGACGTCGGGGTGGTCGTCGACGACCTGCTCCGCGCCGAGGACCTGTCCGAGCGGTTCGGCGAGCGGGACACCCGCGGCCTCGCCGAGCGCGCCGCCGCGGACCGGGACTGGACCTACCGCCACGTCGTCGTCGACGAGGCGCAGGAGCTCTCGGAGATGGACTGGCGGGTGCTGATGCGCCGGTGCCCGGGCCGGTCGTTCACCGTGGTCGGCGACCTCGCGCAACGCCGGTCACCGGCCGGGGCCACGTCGTGGGACGCGGTGCTCGCGCCCTACGTGCCCGGCCGCTGGGTGTACCGCGGCCTGACCGTCAACTACCGCACGCCCGGCGGAGATCATGGCCGTCGCCGCCGCGCTGCTCGCCGAGTTCGCGCCCGAGGTCCGCGCGCCGGAGTCGGTGCGCGCGAGCGGGGTCCGGCCGTGGGCCCGGCACGTCACCGCGGAGGAGCTGCCCGACGCCGTCGCGGAGTTCGTCCGGGACGAGGCGGGGCGGGAGGGGACGAGCGCGGTGATCGGACCGGCGGGGGTGCCCGGCGCGGTGCTGCCGTCGGCGACCAAGGGCCTGGAGTTCGACGCCGTGCTCGTCGTCGAGCCGGAGCGGATCCTGGCGGAGGGCCCGCGGGGCGCGGCCGAGCTCTACGTCGCCCTGACGCGCGCCACCCAGCGCCTCGGCGTCCTGCACCGGGGCCCGCTCCCGGCCGCCCTCGCCGGGCTGGCCGAGCTCAGCGCGGCGTGAGCCGGAACGCCCGGGCCCCGTTCGCCCAGGCGAGGTGCAGGTCGGCGGGGTCCGGCTCGCCGTGCTCGTCGACGCCGATCTGGTTGAACCCGGCGAACTGGCGGTTCTCGCGGGCCATCGTCGCGTAGGCCTCGGTGACGCCGGGCTCGTCGGTGATCGCCGTGACGTCGGCGAGGCGCCGGCGTCCGGCCAGCAGGATCGTCACGGGCTCGCCGGTGCGCAGGTTGCGACCCCACGCGAACGGGGTGCCGACGAGGAGGTCCGCGCCGTCGCGCAGGTAGGCGACGGGGACCTCGTAGCGGGTGCCGCTGCGGCGGCCCACGACCTCGATGACGATCAGCCGCCGCCCGGCCACCCGGTTGAGCAGCGGGACGTGGAGCAGGGCGCGGACGAACCGGTTGACCGCGGACTGCATCGGCATCGTCCGTGCGCGGGGGGTCGTCATCGGGAACCTGCCGATCGATACGGGTGCGTTTCGTTGATGGATCGATACGCTAGCGCCTCGATGGCAGGGAGGGAAGCCGGTGACGGAGACGGCCCGCACGCCGCTCGGTCGGGGGGAGCACGCCCGACGGCGGGTGCTGCGCGCGGCGCTGGAGGTGCTCGCCGACGACGGGATGCCGGGCTTCACCGTCGAGTCGGTCGCCCGCCGGGCCGGCGCGAGCAAGGCCACCGTCTACCGGCACTGGCCCACGTCGTCGGCGCTGCTCGTCGACGCGATGGACGCCGAGTTCCGGCCGCTGCCCGAGGTCGACACGGGTGACCTGCGGGCGGACCTGGTCGGGCTGCTGACGGCCCTGGCGTCGTCCCTGCTCGACCCGCACTTCCCGAAGCTGATGGCCGCGTTCACGGACGCCGCGGAGCGCGACCCCGCGCTCGGGGCGATGCACGCGGAGCTGACCCGACGACGACGCGAGCCGCTGGTGCGGCTGCTGGACGGGGCGGTCGACCGTGGCGAGCTCGTCGCGGACACCGACGTCGAGCTCGTCGTCGACCTGCTCGCCGCGCCGTTCTTCTACCGGCGGCTCATCGCCCACCAGGCGATGCCGACGGCCGGCGCCGTCGTGGACCACGTGCTCGCGGGCGTCCGCGCCCCCTCGTGAGAGGCCGTGCGTGCGTCGGACGCCGGGCGCGCAGGGAGACCAATCCGCTGGTTCGCGGGCACCAAGGTCGCGGCCGGGGTGTTTCAGGAGTGCGCCCCTCCGGCAACGCTACGGGGACACCCGAACGGCACCTTGGGGGCCGCGACACGATCATGGGACGCCATCGCAACACGGGGATCCCCCGCGCTCAGCAGGCGGCGCTCCTGGCCTCCGGGGCGTTCACCTCGCACCGGCGCGTCCAGAACCCGACGCGCGCCCGGGCGGCCTCGGCGCTCGCCGTCGGGGTCCTCGCGGCCGGCGCGGTGATCACCGCGACGAACATCCCGTGGTTCCACGACGCCTCGCTCCCGCAGTCGAGGGCGGAGACCCCGGCGCGGCCCGACGACCACCGCGGGGCGCCGGCGCCCGCCGTCCCCGCGGCCCCCGTCGTCACACCGGCGGTCCCGCCGAGCCGCAGCCGCAGCCGGCGCCGGCGACCGTGTGGCGCGCCGACGACCCGGACGCCTTCCGGCCGACACCGCGGAGCACGGTGGGCGCCCCGCCACCCGAGGTGGTCGGCGGCCAGGTGTCGGTGCGGCTCACCGGCCGCGGGCAGCGCAGCGAGCTCGAACCGGCCCTGCCCGCGGTGCAGGAGGGCGATCAGCACGACGTGGTCTTCGGACTCCTGCTCGGCCGCGACTTCCCCCTCCAGCTGCCGGACCGGCAGGTCATCGCCCGGTGGCAGAACGACGGGCCCGGCCCGGCCCCGCTCGACCTCCGGGTGCGCGACGGACAGCTGGTGCTCCACGGCGGCGAGGGCCACCCGAGCGGCTGGCGGACCTTCGACCGATCGCTCGGGTCGGTGCCGACCGGGCAGTGGTGCCAGGTCGGTATCCGGGTGTGCTTCTCCGCGAACCCCGAGAAGGCGTCGGTCAGCGCCTCGCGCGACGGCGAGCCGGTCCTGACCGACCTCCGGCCGCCCGGCGGGACGCTCTACCCCGGCCAGCGGAGCTACCTCACGGTCGGCCTGTACCGTGACGCGTCGATCGCCCAGCCCGCCGCGGTGCACCTGCGCGATCTGCAGGTCGCGCAGACCCGGGTCGCCTCGGAGCCGGAGCACGAGGTCGTCGCGTCCACCCGGTCGACGACGTCGCCGGTGACCTCGGTGCCGCGGCAGCGGACCTCGAGTTCGTCGGCGCCGGAGCGCGGGTCGACCGAGCACGGGTCGACCGAGCAGCGATCGACGCCGCGTTCGACGTCGTCGTCGGCGGCGCGTTCGACGTCGTCGTCGGCGGCGCGTTCGTCGGCAGGGTCCGCCACGTCGTCCCGCACCACGGCGCACGTCGGCGTCCCACGGAACACGCCGTCGCACATCTCGAGCGCGACGACCACGGGCGGCGCGCAGCGCCACGCCGACACGCCACACGGTGGGTCCACCGGCTCGCAGCGCTCCGATTGACAGCGGGTGACCGTCCTCGCAGGGTGAGCGGCGGGGACGGCCGGGGTCGAGGGAGACCATGAGCGAGCGCTACGTGATCGGCGTCGACTGCTCGACCACGGCGACCAAGGCGGTCGTGTTCGACGCCCGGGGCCGCGCCGTCGCCGAGGCGCGCCGCACGTTCCCGCTCTCGCGGCCCCGCCCCGGGTGGCACGAGCAGCGGGCCCGGGACTGGTGGGACTCGACCCGCGACGCGATCGCCGAGGTGGCGTCCTCCGTCGACGCCGACGCGATCGCCGCGATCGGGCTGACCCACCAGCGCGAGACGTTCGTGTGCCTCGACGGCGCGGGCCGCGAGCTTCGCCCGGCGATCCTGTGGCTCGACGGCCGGGCGGCCGAGCAGATCGCGCGGGCGGGGACCGACGAGGTGCACCGGCTCTCGGGCAAGCCGCCCGACGTCACGCCGGCCTTCTACAAGCTGCTGTGGTTGCGCGACCACGAACCCGACGTCCTCGACGCGACCGCCCGGGTCGTCGACGTCGCCGCCTACCTGGCCCACGAGCTGACCGGCGGGTGGCGCACGAGCTGGTCGTCGGCGGACCCGCTGGGCCTGGTCGACATGAGCGGGTTCCGCTGGTCGTCGACCCTGCTCGACGCGGTCGGGCTGTCGACCGACCAGCTGCCCGAGCTCGTGGCCCCCGGCTCGGAGCTCGGTCCCCTGCGCGAGGACGTGGCCGACCGCCTCGGGCTGCGGGCGGGCATCCCCGTCGTCGCGGGCGCGGGCGACGGCCAGTGCGCGGGCCTCGGCGCCGGGGTGACCGAGGCCGGCCTGATGTACGCGAACCTGGGCACCGCCGTCGCCGCCGGCACGTGGTCGCCGGACTACCGCTGGTCGCGGGCCTACCGGACGCTCGGCGGCCCGCTGCCCGGCACCTACACGCTCGAGACGCTGCTGTCGTCGGGGACCTACCTCGTCTCGTGGTTCCAGGACACCTTCGGCGCGCCCGCGGTGGACGACCTGGACCTGACCGCCGAGGACGTCCTGGAGGCCGCCGCGGCGCGCCTCTCCCCCGGCGCCGACGGGCTCATGGTGCTGCCCTACTGGAACGCCGCGCAGACCCCGTACTGGGACCCGCACGCCCGCGGCGCGGTGATCGGCTGGTCGGGCTACCACCGCAAGCGCCACCTCTACCGGGCGCTGCTCGAGGCCGTCGCCTTCGAGCTGCGCCTGACCACCGAGGGCGTCGTCGCCGACACGGGCGTCGCGATCGAGCGCTACCGCGCCATGGGCGGCGGGTCGCGCAGCCCGCTCTGGACCCAGATCGTCGCCGACGTCACCGGACGCCACGTCGACGTGTGCGCCGAGACCGAGACGACCGCGCTCGGCGCCGGGATGCTCGCCGCCGCGGCCGTCGGGCTCGACGACACCGACGACGTCGCCGCCACGGCGACGCGGATGGCGCACCTCGGGAGCACCGTCGAGCCCGACCCGGCGGCCCGGGCCCGCTACGACGACCTCTACGCGGTCTACGAGCGGTTCTACCCGGCGGTGAAGGACCTCTTCGCCCCGCTGGCGGCCGCCTCGACCGACCCCGCGACGGCCGACCCGTGAGCGAGGTGCTGACCGTCCTCGGGGCGGGCGCGATGGGCAGCGCGCTCACCGTGCCGGCCGTGGACAACGGGCACGAGGTCCGGCTCTGGGGCACCCGCCTCGACGACGAGCTCGTCGACGCGATCGACGCGGGTCACGCCCATCCGAGGACCGGCGTCGTCGGGGACCCCCGCGTCCGCACCTTCCGCGGTCACGAGCTCGCCGAGGCGCTCGACGGGGCCACCGCGGTCGTCCTCGCCGTGAGCACCGAGGGCTTCGAGGACGTGCTCGCCGCCGTGGTGCCGCACCTGCGCGCCGAGGCGTTCCTCGGGCTGACCACCAAGGGCTTCGGCGAGGACCGGCGACGGGCGCATCGTCGTGCTCACCGACCGCGCGGACGCCGTCCTCGCCGACGCCGGGTGCACGACGCCGGTCCTCGCCGTCGGCGGGCCCTGCAAGGCGAACGAGGTGGCGGCCCGGCGCCCGACCGCGGCCGTGCACGCGGCGGTCGACCCCGCGGTCGCCGCGCGGTCGCACGACCTGTTCACGACGGCCACCTACGCCGCCGCCGCGCACCACGACCGGACGGGCGTCGAGGTCGCCGCGGCGCTGAAGAACGTCTACGCGATCGCGCTCGGGGTGTGCCACGGGCTGGCCGACGCGGGCGGGGAACCGTTCCACGACCTGAACGCGCTCGTCTTCACCCGGGCGGTCGCCGAGATGGGCGCCCTCGCCGTCGCCCTCGGCGGGGAGATGGGCACCGTCACCGGGCTGGCCGGCGTCGGGGACCTGCAGGTCACGGCGCTGTCCGGGCGCAACCGGGTGTACGGCGCGCGGATCGGCGCGGGCGAGCGTCCGGACGAGGCGCTGCGGCTGATGCGCGAGGCCGGCCAGACCGTGGAGGGCGTGCCGACCGCGACGACGGCCGCGCGGCTCCTCGACCAGCTCGTCGCGGAGGGCGCGGTCGCGCGGGACGACTTCCCGCTGCTGGCCGCCATCGAGGAACTGCTCACCGACCCCGCCGTCGACACCTCCGTCGAGGCGCTCGCGCAACGGTTCACCGCGGCCCCCTGAGGGCCTACCCGGCGCAGCCCGACCAGGCCTGCCAGCCCTCCTGGGCCCGGACGCGGTCACCGACGACGATCTGCTGCTCACGACTGGCCTCGTCGGCCCGCGGGGCGAACTGGCCTCCCCCGTAGGCCGCCCACGTGTGCAGGCTGAGCTGCAGTCCGCCCTGGTAGCCGTTGCCGGTGTCGGCGTGCCAGTCGCCACCCGTCTCGCACCGGGCGATGTTGTCCCAGGGCCCGGGCGGCACCGCGAGGGGCACGGCCGCCGACGCGGGAGCTGCCGGCGGTGGTGGCGGCGGGAGGGGCGACGCGGCGCCGGTCGTGCCGCACGCGCCCAGGGACAGGGCGGCGGCGACGCCGAGGCCGGCGACGGCCCGCCGTATGGCGGCGCTGTGGTCGGGGAGGGACATGGTCGCTCCGTCGGCGGATGTCCGGGCGAGCCGTCGTGGTGGACGCGGCCGCCCCGCCCGTGCCGGAGGTCTCGACGGGCGCCCTCGGGGGACCGGCGGGCGGTGCGGACACGGTCCCGGGCGCGACGTGCCCTTCGGGTGCCCGACCGTGGCCGCCACGACACGTGTCAGGACGGCGAGCCGATCGCGACGAGCTCCCCGTCGCGGTCCCCGACGATCAGGGCGTGGTCGGCGGTCAGCGCGGGATAGGAGTCCACGGGACCACCGAGCGCGACGTCGAAGAGGACCGCGCCGGTGGGCGCGACGCCGAGCACGTGCCCGTCCTGGGTGCCGACGTAGAACCGGTGCGCGCGGTCGACCGCGACGGAGGACCGGATCTGACGCGGTGGCGCGAGCTGGTGGACCGCCGCCGGCGAGCCGTCCGCGACGCGCAGGACGCTGACCTGACCGGAGTGGTCGGCGACGTAGGCGAACCCGTCCGCGGAGACGGACGGCGACGAGTAGGTGATCACCCGGGGAGCCGTCCACCGCAGGGACCCGTTCGGCAGGTACGCCCATTCGCGGCTGCCGTTAGTCCCCAGCAGCACGGTGCCGTCCGCGGCGAGGCCTGCGGAGACCTCGGTGATCCCGTCGCCGGGGTCGGCCCGCCACGCGATCTGCCCGATCGTCCCGTGGTCGTCGACGGCGACCAGGGACGAATCGACGGTGCTGTACACCCGGCCCGCTCCGTCGGTGACCACCGAGGCGTAGGAGACCGCCCCCAGGTCGACGCTCCAGGCGACCCGGTGCACGTCGCCCCCACCCACCTCGGGGGCGGTGACGCCACCGGTGGTATCGCCGACGTAGACCCGCCGGCCGTCGGCGCTGACCGGGGAGGTCGGCTCCCCGGGGAGGGGCTGGGTCCAGAGCAGCGCCCCGCCGGGTGACAGCGCGACCAGGATGCGCTGACCCGGCGGCCCCCAGAGCACGGTGCCGTCGGGCAGGACCAGCGCCGACGTGGACAGGTCGTCCCCGCCGCCGCGACCGGCGTCGAACGTCCAGCGGTCGGCGCCCGTGGCCGGGTCCAGCGCGTGCAGCACCCCGCCGTTGGACCCCGCGTAGACGGTGCCGTCCCGGGCCACGACCGGGCCCGAGCTCACCGCGCCCTCCAACGTGCGGCGCCACCGGACGGCGCCCGCGCTCGGACCGTCGGCCGTCGTCGCACCGCTGTGCCGCGCATCGTGCAGCGCCGACGGCCACGGCGACCAGGTCGCCTCGCCGGCCGCGGTCGACGGCACCGGGTCGAGGCCCCGCCCGACGACGGGTGGACCCACGGGCGTCCGGACGCCACACCCCGCGACCAGCCCGAGGAGCAGGACGGTGCTCGCCAGGACCGGCCCGAGCGCACGTCGGGTCACCGGCGACGTCCTCCCTAGCCGAAGGTGAACACGTAGGCCCGGGCACCGGCGTCGAGGAAGGTGATCTCGACGGTGCGCTCGCGGATGTGACCGTCCTGGCGGATCAGCTGGTGGAGCCGCTCCTCGGCGGCGACCCCGTGCCCTCGCTCGTCGACGTCCAGCCCGTGGCCGCCGCGGGGCGGCTCGCCGTCGAGCAGCACGCGGAAGCGCACCGGGCCCCCGTCGGGACGGGGACCCATCACGAGGTTGACGTCCCGGCCCCGGAACCGGTGCACGATCCGGCCGCCCGGTTCCCCGAGGACGACGGACTGCTCCCCGACCGTCCAGTCACCGGAGAGCGCCCAGCGGTTGAGTGCGAGGCGCGACGGCTCGGTGTAGGTCCGGCGCCCGTCGATCCCGAGGCCCCCGGGCGAGGCGAACCCGTCGGCCCGGCCGTAGCCGAGGTAGGTCTCGGGCGATCCCAGCCGGTCCCGGTCGGCCGCGAGGTAGACGCCGTCCGCCTCGACCGGGGCCAGGTCCTCGCCGACGCCGGCGCTCCCGGCCTCGGCGAGCAGGTGCTGGATGACCCGCTCCGAGCGCTCGTAGGCCTCCTCGCCGAAGTGGTGGTAGCGGATCCGCCCCTGCGCGTCGACCAGGAACAGGGCGGGCCAGTAGTGGTTCTCGAAGGCCCGCCAGATGGTGAAGTCGTTGTCGACGGCGAGCGGGTGGACGACCCCCATCGCGTCGAGGGCGGACCGGATGTTCCCCAGGTCGTGCTCGAACGGGAACTCAGGGGAATGGACGCAGATCACGACCAACCCGTCGCCGCGGTACTTCTCGGCCCACGCCTCGACGTAGGGCAGCGTCCGCAGCCAGTTGATGCAGGAGAAGGTGCCGAACTGGACGGCCACCACCGTCCCGCGCAGGTCCGCGGGCGTCAGCGGTCCCGAGTTGAGCCACGCAGTGGCGCCGTCGAGGGACGGGAAGGCACCCTCGACGGGCAGCGCGGCCGCCCTGGTCACCGCAGTGACCGGAACGTCGTCCGCATCTCTTCCGAGAAGACCATCGGCTGCTCCCAGGCGGCGAAGTGGCCGCCCTCGCCGATCTCCTTGAAGTGGATGAGCTTCGGGATAGGCCCGCTCCGCCCAGCTCCGCGGCGCGGGGTAGAGCTCGTCCGGGAACACGGTCACTCCGACCGGGATCTCCACGCCCTTGGTGTCGAAGAAGGCGAGCTTGCTCTCCCAGTACAGGCGCGCCGGAGGAGACCGCCGGTGTTCGTCAGCCAGTAGTGCGTGATGTTGTCGAGGACGTCGTCGCGCGAGAGGCCCCCGGGCGTGCCGGCGAAGGCGCGGGCGATCAGCTCGTAGCTGCGGACGTCGTGGTCGAGCATCCACGCGGCCAGGCCGATCGGGGAGTCGGCGATGCCGTAGAGCGTCTGCGGCCGGTTGGCCATCTCGCCGGCGTAGCCCGACGCCGGTCGCGAAGAAGTGGGCGAGCGACCTCGTAGGCCGTGCTGCTCCTCGGCCGACAGGCCGGGCGGCGTCGGGTCGCCGACCTGGAGCGCCTTGGAGATCTCGGGCGGCACCGTCGCCGGCATGTTCGTGTGGATGCCCAGCAGCCCCGGCGGCTTCAGCAGGGCCATCTGCTCGGTGACCGCGTTGCCCCAGTCGCCGCCCTGCGCGACGTACCCCGTGTAGCCGAGTCGGTCCATCAGCGCGACCCAGGCGCGGGCGATGCGGATCGGGTCCCAGCCGGTCTCGGTCGGCTTCCCGGAGAACCCGTGGCCGGGCAGGGACGGGATCACGAGGTGGAAAGCGTCGGACGCGCTCGCGCCGTGCTCGGTCGGGTCGGTGAGCGGTTCGATGATCTTCAGTTGCTCGATCGTCGAGCCCGGCCAGCCGTGCGTGACGATGAGCGGCATCGCGTCCTCGTGCTCCGAGCGCACGTGGATGAAGTGGATGTCGACGCCGTCGATCTCGGTGACGAAGTGCGGGAGCGCGGCGAAGCGCCGCCTCGAACGTGCGCCAGTCGTAGTCGGTCGCCCAGTAGTCGGCCAGCGCCTGGATCGTCTCGAGCCGCACGCCCTGCGAGGGATCCGTCTCCCGGTCGGGCCACCTCGTCGCGGTGACGCGCCGCCGCAGGTCGGCGAGCTGCTCGTCGGGGACGTCGATCGTGAACGGGCGGACTCCCCGCCCGGTGTCGGTCGTGCTCGATGTGTCCATGGCTGTCTCCCGGTCGGGTGTCTGGGGGTCCTCGAGGTCGTCCAGGAGCCGGCGCGCCGTCGCTTCGTCCGGGGCGGCCACCAGCACGCGGACTCCCTGGAGTTGCAGCTGTGGCTCCTGCCCGCCGGCGTCGTCGGCGCGGCCACGGCCGCCCACAGGCCACGGGAGTCCAGGAAGCCGACGATCAGGTCGGCGGTCGCGCGGCTGCCCACCACCGCGACGGGGACGGTTCGGTCGGGCACGGTGTCCTACCCTGACCGGAGGGCCACGAGCAGCAGGTCCGCGATTCCCGAGGTGTCTGCGCTGGGCCTGACGTCGGGAGTCATGGTCGCTCCGGGCGGGCGCGCAGGAGACCGGGCGTCGCACCGGGGTCCCGGGCGCCGGACACGGACGCGCTCCCCTGCCCTGGCGGCGCCCAGTGTCGTCGCGGCGGACGCTAACGCCTGCGCCCGGCACGGGCCTACCGCCGAACAGCCGGGACCGGACGCCTCCGCCGTCTGCGCCAACAGGGAGCGTCGAGGGTTGGCGGCGGCCGACCGCGGTCCGCGAACCGGCGAAGATCGTGCTCGATCTGGCGGTGTCGTTGTATCCACGCGTGGTCACCGACGCAGCCGGGGTCGGGGTGGTGTCTCAGGCCGGTGCCGTGCTGCCGGCGACGCCTGACCGCCCGATCCACCCCAGCCGCCGACCGATTCAGTGCCGAGCGCCGTGCCGTCCGGTGGTCGATGCGGTCGTCAGCTCACGGCGCGGCAGCTGAACGCGCACTCGCCGCGGGGGTCGTCGTCGCGACCCACGTCGATGGCCGAGCGCGTACAGCGCGACGCCCACGGTGATGTGCGACAGTGCTCCGGCCACGATCAGTAGCAATATGAACACCGCATGTCCCCGTCCGACGGAGGCCTTCACTCGTGCGTCGCCGAGGTCAGCCGCGATTGTTACTGATCGTCAGAAGTTGCGCCGACGGCCACTGCTGCACGTCTGTTCGGGCGAAAGCAGTTCACCACTTGCACGGGGATGAGAAGGCACCCGGACCACCGGTAACGGAACGGTCACGACCCGCGATGGCCGGGACGCTGCACGCGGACGGGAGGGGGCCATGTCGATGCCGACGACGGTGCCGAGCAACTCGGCGACCATCGAGCCGGGACACGTCGTCGGCGGGCGGTATGTCCTGCTCGCCCAGGTGGGGCGAGGCGGGTCCGGCTCGGTGTGGCGAGCTCACGACGAGCTGCTCGACCGCGACGTCGCGGTCAAGCGGCTGCACGGCGGCCGGAGCCTCGACGCCGTCCGTTCCCGAATGCTGCAGGAGCGGGCCGAGGGTCGTGGTATCGGGCGCCTGCACCATCCGCGGCTCGCGGCGATCTACGACCTCACCGACCTCGACGGTGAGGTCTGGCTCGTCATGGAGTTCGTGGCCGCACCGTCGTTGGCCGATCTGCTCGATCGGGAGGGCCCGCTCCCCGCCGCGCGCCTCGCCGCGATCGGCGCCCAGATCGCCGAGGGCCTCGCGGCCATGCACCGGTGCGGCATCGTGCACCGCGACGTGAAGCCCTCCAACATCATGGTCGGGAACGACGACACGGTCACCATCACCGACTTCGGCATCGCCGTCGCGGGCACCGGACCCCGCAGCGGCGCCCACCCTGCCGGCACGCCGCACTACGTGGCTCCCGAAGTCGTCCGCGGCGACCTGCCCACCGCGGCGGCCGACATGTTCTCCCTCGGCGCGACCCTCGACGCGGCACTCGAGGGCGCGCCTCCTGCTGGGGACCGCCGCGACGGCGAGTCCCTCGACGTCCTCGCCCCTGCCGCCGTCGGCCGGCTGCGCCCGGTGCTGCGCGCCTTGCTCGACCCCGATCCGCAACGACGCCCCAGCGCCGCCGCTGCCGCCGGTCTGCTTGCCGAGCACGCTGCGGTCGGCGTGCCGATGCCGACGCCGCGATCGTGCGGTCCGTCGCGGCGGAGCTGCGGGGCCCGGCGGCACCGACACCGCAGACCGGTGGCGGCGACGACACCGCTCCGACCGGCCCGCTGACCGTTGTCGGGGCCCCTCCCCAGGATCGCGTGGACGACGAGCCCGCAGCGGTCCCGGGGCGCCGGAGCGCTCCGGCGCATGCTGTCGGGCGCCACCGGGCGGCCCGGTGGCGCCCGTCGCGGCGGGCGCTGGCGGTCGGCGCGGGCCTGGCCGCGGCCCTCGGCGCGGTCGCGATCGTGGCCCAGCCGTCCCGACCCGACCCCCTTTCGGCGGCGTCGCCCGCCCTCGGGCCGGTGGCCGCTCCGCCCGTGACGCCGACCGGACCGCCGGCCGCGTCCGCCACGCCGAGCCCCACGACGTCGAAGCACGTCGAGCGGGTCGCCTCGGGCGCGCCGACGAGGTCCCGGAGGTCGCGGCCGGCCACACCGGCGGTTCCGATCTCCAGCCGCTACGACGACGAGGCCCGGGCCGACGAGGTCTGGGGCGAGGAGGTCTGGGGCGACGACGGCGAGTACCAGGTGGTGCAGGACGGCGGGGACTGGACGGACGAGGCGCCCGGGAACGGCCGCGGACTTGGTCGTGGGCGCGGCAACTGAGCCGCCTTGACGGGCCCGGTGCCGGTCGGCGCGGTCATCGTCGTGAGCGATGTCCGGCGACGAAGGCGCCCTGAAGCCGCTGTGTACCACCAGCAGCGGGCTACTCGAGACCACACGACGGCCAGTTGCCCGTCGAGCAGGTCCATGTGGGTCGGCTGGGCTGCGACCACCGCCAGCAGCGAGCTCCGCGCCGGTGCCCGGGGAAACCTGCTTGGTGTCGCCCCACGAGCCGCGGCGCCGTCAGCGAAACGTCGACCTCCGCTCGGCTGGTGCTCCGGGGCAGCCTAGGCGGGGCGACGGGCGCCGGACGCGGTCAACCACGGCGGGTTCCGAAGAACTCGTCGAGAGTGACCGGCTGCAGGCCCCGGTCTCTGATGATGCTGCTGATCTGGTCGAACAGCCCGAGGACGGTCGGGTGGTTGGCGTGACCGAGCACGATCGTCCCGACAGTCAGGTATCGCCGCGCCTGGTCGAGCAGGAATTGCGGGGTGACGACGGTGGAATCCCCGTAGGAGCCGGTCCACATCACGGGTCTCGCGAAGCCGGCGTCCCGGGCGATGGCGTCCACGGCGGTGTTGTGTGCCCCGAACGGCGGCCGCCAGTAGGGCCGGGAGCTGGTCGCGAACGTGGCCGCGATCCACTGCTCGTTGCGCTCGAGCTCCTCCCTGACCTGACCCGCCGGTATCCGCGTCAGCCATCGGTGGCTGAAGGTGTGGTTCATGATCTGGACCTGGCCCGCGTCGATCAGTGGCCGCAGCACCCCTGCCTGCGGGGCCCAGGCGCTCGCGTACGTCCCGTTGGGACTGAACGTCAGGTGGACGCCCGTGCGGCGGGCGAACTCGACGTAGCCCGCCACGACCTCGGGCGCGTAGCCGTCGTCGACCGTCAACGCGATCGGCTTGCCGGGCAGGGGCGGAGCGACGTGGGTCCTCGCCGCAGGTGTCGGGAGCGCTGCGATCGCCGGTCCGCCCCGCCCGGGTGCCGCGGCGATCGCCGGGCCCCTCCGCGCGGCTGACGCGGAGACCGTGCCGTCGGCCCATCCGCTCAGCCAGGCCGCCAACCCCACCCCGAGCATCGTCACCACACTGCGGCGGGACGGACCAGCTCCGGACCGCATCCGCACGTGCGGGGCTCCGCCCTGCCCCGTCCCTCCTGGGCTGCCGTTCACGTCGTCCCCTCTGGCCGTGGCCCACACCGACCCCTCACCCAAGCGTTCCGAGATCGGTCCGGCTCGCGCAAGGGGCGTCGGACCGACCCGATCCTGCCGACGACGCTGGCGATCCGAAGTCGGCCGAGTAGTGCATCCTCGGCGGGTGGACACGGATGCGGTCATGCCAGCGGCGTTCCTCGGGCACGGCAACCCGATGAACGCGTTGGCGGTCAACCGCTACACCGCCGCCTGGCACGCCTTCGGGAACGGCGGTTCCCCGTCCCGCGGGCGATCCTGGTGATCAGCGCGCACTGGTACGTCAACGCCACCGCGGTGACCGCGATGCCCCGGCCGCGCACCATCCACGACTTCTACGGCTTCCCGCCAGAGCTCTTCGACGTCGACTACCCCGCGCCGGGGCTCCCAGAGCTCGCCGACGAGGTCAGCGACGTCGTGCACCCGACCTGGGTCGGTGCCGATGTCGACAGCTGGGGTATCGACCACGGCACCTGGTCGGTGCTGCTGCATGCGTTCCCGGACGCCTCGATCCCGGTGGTGCAGCTGAGCATCAACGCCGAGAAACCGCTCGACTACCACCTCGAGCTCGGCGCCAAGCTCGCCCCGCTGCGTCGAGCGCGGAGTCCTGATCATCGGCAGCGGCAACGTGGTGCACAACCTCGGGGCGATGAGCTGGGCGCCTCGCCGACGACGGCTACGACTGGGCGCAGCGGTTCAACGAGGACGTCCCGCGAGCGGATGCTCACCGCGCCGACCGAGTTCGCCGCGCTCGACGCCCACGCCGACTTCCGGCGCGCCGTGCCGACCCCCGATCACTTCATCCCAGCGCTGTACTTCGCGGGGCTGGCTGGTGCAGACCAAGCGCCCGAGATCGACGTCCTGGTCGACGGCTACGCCTACGGGTCGCTGTCGATGACGGCCTACACCCTCGGCGCGCCCTGCTCCGGCAGCTCCGTCGACATCGGGGTTCCCCAACCGCCCGCCGACCTTCCTCCCGACGCGTCGAACATCTGAGGCCGCGCGGCGACCGTCACGGGCAGCTTTGCGCGAGAGTCCCAGCCGCTTGGCTCATGGCGTCTGTGGGGCTCGCGCCGTCGGCCTCGAGGCGCCGCACACCGTCCAGCTCGTTGATGAGAGCGGAAGGCGGAACCTCCTGAGGGAGCTGGCTGCGGGCCTGGCTCAGTGTGATCTGGCCCCGCGCCAGGCGGGTGAACACATCCGTGGTGCGCGCTGTGCAACTGTCCTGGCCGGGTTCCGAGCCGCTCGTCGATGTCGTGTTTGCCGGGGAAGAGGACCCCGGCGTGTAGGGCGCGTAGGACGACCCCGCGGCAGCCGGTGGGGACGCCGAAGCGACCGGGGTAGCGTGCTCGGCCGCCATCGGCGCGGACGAACGCGCCGCGACGAACGCCACGAGGACCAGCAGGGCCAACACGGCCGCAGAGGTCATCGCGGCGATCCACGGACCCCTCGACCAGCTGGACCCGACCGCCAAACGCCAAGAATTGGACGGCGCAGCGTAGGGCGGGTGCGGCAGCCCCGACGCCACCGCCGACGCTCCGAAGCCGGGGGCGGAGACCGGCTCGTGCGCGGCAGTGGACGCCGCGGTGGCCGCGAGCACCGGCCGGACTGCGACCGAAGCGCCGCACTCCACGCAAAACGTCACCGACGCCAGCAGTCGCGCCCCACAGCGGCAAATGCCGCTCATATGCTGTCCCCGACATCCCCGGACCCGGCCACCGAGGCCGGATAGTCGATTCATCGCCGGTCAGCACCATCCGTTAGCAACCCGAACGTGGTGTGCGGCGTACACCACCATCGCGAGCGACACCGCAACGCCGACCGCATCCGAAACATGAGACATCGCGGGGACAGCCCCACATCGCGCCGTCAGGCGTTCGTCAGATGCGGGTCCAGCGTCCGTCGGGTCCGCGGGCCCAGCCCTGCGGTGCGTGGTGCGGGCCGGCGGTGGGTGCCGCTGTCGTACGGCCGGCGGCCGGCTGGCTGTTCGCAGTTGGTGGTTGAGGGGCGCGGTTGGGGGTGGTCGCCGTGAGGGTGACGCCGACGGTGGCGTAGGCGAGGAAGAGCAGTGCGCTGAGCGCAGTGACCGCGACCCACAGAACGCTGGTGTTGATGGGGGTCCAGTCGTTGAGCCCGTGCAGGACGGCAGGAATGGATAGGCCGAGCCCGGCCAGAGCCACCCTGGCCCCGACATCGCGATGCTGAACGGCCAACCCGATGAAGTAGGCGGAGATTCCAGCCCAACAGGCGTGGGTGACAGGGTCTGCGACGAAGCGCCACATCACCTCAAGCGCTTCAGGTCGGGAGAGATCGTCGGTGGTGTAACTGCCGTAGTAATGGATGGCTTCTCGCGCTCCGAACGCGAGGCCGCTGATCGCTCCCAGGAAAAGATAGTCCCGGGGCGGCAGGGCGACCCAGGTGCGGCGGTGCAACAGCGCCAGGACGGCGACAGGCAACGCCTTGGCCAGCTCTTCGGGCAAGCCGATGGCCACGACGGTGGAGAAGAGGTTGCCGGGGTCGGCTTGGAGGACACTCTCCAATCCGAACGCCAGAGGCACTTCGACGATCAGAGCGAGGATGACGATCTCGCTGTAGATACGCCCGGTCAGGTTGCGGGGGCGCAGCACGGCGCGCAGCAGTAACAGCCACGCGGCCGCGAAGTAGAAGGCGAACACGTCGGCGGCGAGCGATCCGTCGTCGGTGCCGGCGCTCGCGAGCAGCGCGGCAGCCGGCGGGACGGTAACGAGCGCGACGAAGAGCCACACCGGCCAGGTGCGCAGCGTGGGGTTGTGCCACCACGCTCGCCAGGGCAGCAGTAATGAGAGCTGGGGAAGCCCGGAGCGAGGCGCGTTGTGGGGGCCGGTCATGGTGGGGCTCCGGATCACGGGTTCGGGCGGGCGTTACGACCCGACGTGGGGTCGGGCGGCGGTGGGGAGTCCGAGGGATCGGGGTCGACCCAGTCCTGGTCGGGAGGACCGACGGGCGCGCTGTGGCGGCCTCGGGGTTCGCCCGCGATGGCGGCCGGGCCCTGCGAGGTCGTGCCGCGTGCGGTCGCCACGAGGTCGGTGTTCTCGGACGAAGTGGCCGGAGTCGTGGGACGTAGCCGGAACACGCTCGCGCGGGCTCCGGCCGGCACCGCCCGCGTCGGATCGAGGGGGACGTTGCCGGCGGCCGCAGACGGGGTGCCGGGGCGGGGGGTGCCAGCTGGCGCAGCTACCGCACCAGTTGCGGTCGGGGTGTCGGTGCTCTTCGGATTCGCACTCTTGCGATGTCCGGCGCGGGCGCCTCGCAGAGCGGCGACGCGTTCGCCGAGGTAGTTCGCCCAGTGCGCTGCGCTGGGTCGCGCCCTGGGGTCGGCGGCAATGGCGAGGTCGAGCAGGGCGCGACCGGAGTTGTCGAGCAGTGCCGCGGCACGGGAGGCGTCGCGAGCGACAGAGGCCTGCGCGCTGGGGCTCAGGGCGCGCAGCAGGAACAGCCCCAACTTGTAGACGTCGGTGGCCTGGCTGAGGATGTCGCCCTCGGGGGGGTCCCAGTCCGGGGAATTGAGCTGGCGGACCACGGCGCTGCTGCCGCGTAGCCGAACCGCGTCGCAGTCCACGAGCAGCACGCTGCCGGCGTCCGAGCTGCGGAACAGGGCGTTCTTGGCGTTCACGTCGCCGAACACGACCCCGAGTTCGTGCAGCAACGCCAGCGCGGCGGCGAGGTCTCGGCACACGGTCAGACGCCGCTCGAGCGACATCAGCGGCATGCCCACCCGGGTCGCGACATCCGGGTCGACGAACAGATTCTGGACCTCGCGGGGAGCCCGCTCGATCCGACCGGAGGGCAGGGTCCTCTCCTGAAGGAACCCGTCAGGAATGAGCGGCATCACCACCCCGACGATGTCGCCCGCGTTGCGCACCACCCGGACCGGCCACACCGTGCACGCATCCAGCACCGCCCGCCGCGCGGGTAGGAGGGTGTCGCGCAGCGCGACGATGCCGGCGAGGCCGTGGGCCGGTGCGTGGCCGGGCTTGTACTCCTTGAACACCAACGGGCCGGGGACATCGGGCAGGGCCAGCTGCGGGACCGCGACCACGCGCGCCTGGCCGCCGCGGCCGAGCTCGGCGCCGAGGTGCCCGAGTTGGCCGCGCTGGATCTCACCTGCCGTCACTGAGTTGGTCGCCCGACCGTTGTCGGGGTGGCTGGTCACCGAGTGTCCTGCGGCCAGATCACGACCGCGGTGCGGTCGTCGTCATAGGAACGGCGGGCGAAGTCGATCTGTGCGGCGAACTCCAGCGGGGCGGGCGGAGCCTGCCAGTGCTCGGCCAGGAACGCGCCGACCTCGCCGGCGCCATCGCCGAGGGGGTCACCGACGCCGTCGGTGACCAGCGCGAGCACCTGCCCACGGTCCAGCCGGCTTCGGAGCGGCTGCGGCGGGCGGGGCGGCAGGATCGGCAGGGCAGCGGTAGCCGACGACGCCAACACATCCTGCGTCTTGGCCCCGTGCAGGCAGCGCCAGCCGCCACACTCGAGGTTCCAGGCCGAGGTGTCGCCTAGCCCGATCAGGTGGAGCTCCCGGGAGCCGTCCGGGTCGGAGTCGAGGGCCACGATGGCGACGAGCAGGGTCGCGGCGGCCTGCGACGCCACGTGGGAAAGGTCGCCGCTGGGATCGAGGCCGTGCCCGGCCAGGTGGGCGCGAGTCGCGCCAGCGACGTGCTCGGCCAGACTTGCCAGGAACCCAGCCCAGTCGATCGCCTCCGGCGGGTTGGCGGCCATCTGGGCGGCGAGGTCGGTGGCCGCGCCGGTGGCAGCGGCGTCGGCCGCGACATGGGAGTGGGCGCCGGCGGAGACCCCGTCGGCGACCGCAGCCACCAGCCACCGGCCGTCGCCACTGACCCGAACCGCGGCGGAGTCCTGGCGAACCGTGCCGTAGTAGCGATGGGCTAGACCCCGCACGCCGGCCGCGCGCACCTCGACCCCTGGTCGCCCGTCGGGTCCCGCGATCGTGTAGCCGTCGACCACGGTGTCGGGGCGCTCGGGGAACCGCAGGTCAGGCAGCGGCCGGACCTGCCCTGCGGCACGACCCGGATCCCCCACCACATAACCCCGCCCAGCCGCCCGAACCTGCCCGCTCGGGGACGGGCTGGGACCGGCGGCGGGGACGCCGGCCGCGGGGGTCGGTGTGGTGCCGCCGTCGTGGGTGTCCTTCGTGATGTGGTCGGTGGTGGGGCTATCGAAGGCGGCAGTGGTGGACTCGGGCTGGCGGAACAGGTGTCGGCGTCGCAGCGCGGCCCGGCCCATCACACGAAGTCCTCGTCTGCGGCGACGGAGTGGATGCCGTTTGGCAGCTCCGCCTCGGCGGGCAGCACGATTCCCGATCCACCGCCGGCCAGGCTTCCCCCTGAGGCGAGCACGCTGGAGATCAGGATCTCGGCGATCGCCTTGATCGCCACCGCGGGGTCCTGGCCCTCGTCGGCGAGGAACATCCGCATCGGCTTCGACCCGGTCGCCGGGTGGATCAGGGTCTGCAAGGTGCGGGGGTTGGCCTGGTCGATCCCGAACGGGATCACGTTCGGATACATCGCGAACCCTTGCCCGGTGGCCCGGTCGTACTGGGTCAGCGCCGCGAACTCGGAGCGCCACTGCGGTTCGGGTCGGTGGGCTCTCCGTCGCTGATGAAGAACACCGCCGGGCGGTGCACGCTGAACCCGTCGGCCTTGAGCTGGGCGACGTCGTAGGCGATGGCCTGGCGCAGCATCCAGAACGCCGCCCCGTAGGAGGTGCCGCCCCGCGGGGAGAGCCCGGGCAGCACCAGATGGGGGTCCAGCGGGTCGCACAGCGGCAGCCGCACCTGCGCATCATCCGAGAAGTCGATCAGCCCGAAGCGAACCTTGTCGGAGATGATCGGGTTTTGGGCCAGGGTGTCGACGATCGCCGGCAGGATGTTGTTGGCCCGCGCCAGCTTAGGCCCGTCCATCGAATACGACACATCGATGACCAGGTAGAAGGGCAGCAGCTTGCCGCGCTCGGACATGGTGGTCCCCCCGGGGTGTCTAAACAGAACTCTGCGTACAACGGGCGGACCGCTCCAACGGTTCGCTGGGCAGGCCCCCGCGAGCCTGGGGTTCAGGAGCGGAGCTTGGTCGAGTCTTGCGACCCGGCGGTGTGCGAGAGCTTCTTCGCGAAACAGTCGTTAGGCCCAATCCTCTGCTCGACGCACCACGCGTTGGCAGCACCGGCAGAAGCGAACGGCTCCGCGACCACGGTCACCCAGTACCCCGAACCGCTGAACACCGACCAGTCGTCGGAGAGCACCAGCCGCGCTTGCGGATACCGCGCCCGCAGCGCCTCGTGTTCGGCCAGGATCGCGGAGTCGTCGTAGGTCACTCCCCGGACGACCATGCCGACCTGCTTCGACGACAACTGAGGGACCCACTGGTCAGCCAGCGTGGACACCTCGGGGCTGTCCGAGGACAGCAGCGACGTCAGCTGGTTCCCGGCATCGGACGATGCTGCCGCCGTGGACGTGGTCTCCGAGCTGCTGTAGCCCGAAGACGAGCCGGTCGACCCCGAGGAAGAGGAACTCGCAGAGGACGACCCCGGGGCGGGCGAGTAGGACGACCCGACAGCGGCCGAGGGGGACGCCGAAGCGACCGGTGTAGCGGTCGCGGCGACCGTCGGCGCTGACGCGCGCGCCCCCAGAAACGCCACGATGACCAGGAGCGCCACGGCGGCCGCGGAGGTCATCGCGGCGATCCACGGGCCGCTGAACCAACTGGACCAGCCTGGTCGCCGGGACTTGGACGGGGCGGCATAGGGCGGGTATGGCAGCCCGGACGCCGCCGTCGATGCACCGAAACCGGGCGCTGCGATCCCCTGCTGCCGGGCGCCCGACGGCGCCGCGGCCACGAGCACCGGCCGAGCTGCCGCCGAGGCGCCGCACTCCACGCAGAAAGTCACCGAGGCCATCAGTTGCGCCCCGCAGCGGCAGGTCCCGCTCATGTGTTGTCCCCCGACATCCCCGACCCGGCCACCGTGGCCGGACGGCGGATTCATCGCCGGCCCGCATCATTCGTTAGCAACCCCAACCTGTGTTCCGGCGAACACCACGCTTCCGAGCGACAGAGTAACGGCGGCCGCCGCCAGTGCGAGGAAGCGGCGACCGCGCAGTGCGGCGATGGAATCGATCGGGGGATCAGAGATGAGCACAGCGACTGGCTGGCGACGGGACCCGGCGACTGGAGCGTGGACCGCCAACCCCGTGTCGGCCAGGGCAGACGCTGACGGTGCTGCCCAGCCAGTCACCGCTCAGCTACTCCCATCCGGCGCGGCGGGGCCGATCAACGGACCTCGTTCCGGCGGGGCCGCCTTCTCGGGAGCCGCGACCACGTTCGGCACGCCCGCGTCCTCGGCGGCCGGGAGCCCGTCACCCTCGCCGTCGTCGTCGTCGTCGAGCCGAGGGCACATCCCCTGGCCCTGGATCGTCATGGCAGCCATCGCTGGCGTGGTCGTGCTGATCGGCGTGCTCGTCAGCAACCACGACTCCACTGCCTCCGGCAGCACCTTGAGCGCCAACTCCGGCGGGTCGACTTCTACCACCAGTTCCTCAGCCCGCGCGACGCAGTGCGTCAACACTGTAACTAGCTCATTCGACCAGCTCGCCAACACTTTCGTCACCAACAGCACGAGCGCCAGCTATCTGGTGGGCATGGGTCAGCGAAACCTTCTAGCCACTTATGGCGAGAACTCTGGCGAGTACGCAGCCTTCTGATTACGACACCAATGCATTCGTCGCCTGGACGCAAACCGGCTACGTCACCGAGACGTGGTCCAATTTCAATGGACGCGAAGTGACCCAAGTCCAGGCGACGTGTAGCCGCTTCTACCCGTAGGCCTCAACCGTTTACTCCCGACCTCGATCACCAGATGCTGAGCGCTCTACCGAGAGGACCTCGTAGGAGCACCCTGTCGATCACACGGAGGACGCCGGGATCGCGTCGCGTGCCCGTCGCGACGATCCCCGGGAGGCGCCGGTCCCGGTGGCCCTGGCCGGGGAGATCGAAAGCACTGGCACCCGATCCGACATTGGCCGCTCGCAGAGCACACCGCTGACGCGCCACGGTGCACACTGCGGTCGGACGTCGCACCACCATCGACGGGAATCTTCGTCGATGCGGCGCCCGGTGGTCTACGTGCTCCGGGATCACAGCGAGGCGCTGCGCGGAATGTCGCGGCCGAGGCCCGCGGCGAACACCAGGGCTGATGCCGCTACCTGGCGGGTCCTCGACACGAGGGGTCAGCAGTCTGTTCGAGGCCATACATCCGGCCGTCGGCCGACCCCGCCACTCCACGGGGGTCGGGTTGGACCCGGTGAGATCGGGTGGCAGGTGGTGCGGCCGGTCGGGAGGCCCTGTGCGCGCTGCCGGCCTCTGAGTTCTGGCTCTTGGGTCGGGGCGCCCGACGGTGTGTCGGCTAACGAGCTGCACGCCGACGTCGGCCCTCCCCCAGCGCGCCGCGTCTTAGTTAGCGATGTTGGCGACTCGCACCATGACGGCGTTTTCTGGACGACAGTTCGAGCCCAGCGCGACGGACCAGCCGTCGACACCCGCACCTCCACGGCTTGTGGGCCCCGTGGGACTCGAACCCACACCCAGCGGATTAAAAGGATTCCGATCCTCGGCGACCAGAGCCTCTACCAGCAACTACGTCCACAGCGGCTGTCCACCCCGCCGCGCCACGTCCCAGCAGTTGATATCCTTTCGCACCACGACCCGCACCACGCCCCCGTGAATCGGTTGGCCTCAGGAGCCTCACCCCGCACCCACGTGGCACATCGACGGACGCGTCGACGGCCACCCGGGAGTGACCGGCGGTGTCGGTGGCCCCGCACCGACCGCTACCTGGTCCTCGCACCTGCGCAGAACTTGGGTGTCGCGGAGGCCAACCCGGGCCGCCCGGAAGGAACCGACTCGACCGGTCCGGGGGCCTTTGGCCTTTACCCGCGAGCCGCCCCGGGGCTGTCTCGTGACCAAGACACACGCGGACTCTTGACCTTCGTTGAGGCGCGGCACGATTACTCGGCTTGAGTAGACAGCCGACGTAACGACCACGCCCCGCTGCCCGATAGACGAATCGAGCCTTCTCCAACCGTGAGGGCTGTTCCTTCACCGAGAGGACACGACAATGGGTGACATCTGGAAGGTCTGCGCGCCGCCGCGGCACAAGCACCACCACCACCGCGCCTGTGGCTGCAACGAGTGCAAGCCACCGGAGGAGTGCCGCCCTGAGAGGGAGTGCAAGCCGAAGCGCTGCGGCTGCTGACCCGGTGGCCTCGGTGACCGCTGCGGTCACGGGCCGCACTCCCAAGTCCGCAATCGGCGGATCACGGTGGCGCTGACCGGGCCGGCGCCGACCAACGGGTCCGGCCGACCCCGACCGTGCGATGTGGACGGGCGGGGTCGGCCCGGCTGTCCCGGGCTGGTCCCCCGGGGGGCCGACAGTGTTGGGTCGCGAGCATGCTCCTGCCCCGAAGGCGGTGGCGCCGAGTGAAGGCCACCCCGCACCACGGGTCACGCCGTCGCGGGCGAGGTGCGCGCGCGCCACAGCGCTCACGCCTCGCCGCCGAGGAGGCGTCGACGGCGTTGCCGACCACTGATGGCGCTAGTCGAATCTGGCTCTGGCGCACTTTCCGTGAAGGGGCTGCGCGGCGTGTCGCCCGGGTTGGTGGCGCTTGGAGCGCGATGATCACCGACATGGGATCTTGATCTTCTGTTGCCGCACCTTTCGGGTGTCGTGGTCGAGGACGCCGAGCGCGGGGCGGGGTGGGTGCGCTTGTGCGGGCGGGTCCGGGCCGCGGCGGGCGCGTGCTCGAAGTGCTGCAGCCCCTCGCGGCGGGTCCATTCCCGGTATCGGCGGACGCTGGCCGATGCGCCGATCGGCGGCGCAGCGGGCGGAGTTGGTGCTCGTAGGTGCGCCGGTTCTTCTGCGACAACCCGGGATGTGAGAAGAAGACCTTCGCCGAGCAGGTGCCGGAGCTGACCGCCCCGCACGCCCGCCGTACCGGGCTGCTGCGCGGCATGCTCGAGGCGGTGGGGTTGGCGTTGGCCGGTCGCGCCGGGGCCCGCCTGGCGGCCCGGTGGGCATGGCGGTGGGTCGGGACGTGTTGTTGCGGCTGGTCAAAGCGCTGCCGACGCCGGAGCTGGGCCCGATCCGGGTGTTGGGGGTGGATGACTTCGCGCTACGACGCGGGCAGCACTACGGCACCGTGCTCGTCGACATGGCCAGCCGCCGCCCGGTGGATGTGCTCGCCGACCGCGAGGCGGCCACGTTCGCCGACTGGCTGACCGCGCACCCGGGCACCGAGATCGTCTGCCGGGACCGGGCCGGGGCCTACGCCGAGGGCGCCCGGGTCGGGGCACCCGAAGCGACCCAGGTCGCCGACCGCTGGCACCTGTGGCACAACCTCGCCGAGCACGTCGAGAACACCGTGCGCGCCCACCGCGGCTGCCTACACACCAGCGCCGCACCCGTGCCCGACGGCGACGGCGACGGCGAGGCGGCGGAGCCGGTGGTCGTGCCGGATCGGGAGCTGGCGATCATGATCCGGACTCGGGAGCGTTACCGCGCGGTCAGTGAGCTGGCCGCGGGCGGGGCGAGCATGAGCGCGATCTCGCGGCAGCTGGGGCTGGACCGGGCCACCGTGCGCCGGTTCGTGCGCGCCCGCGACGTCGAGGAGCTGCTGGTCAAGACCCGGCAGCGGGCCAGCCTGCTCGACGGGTTCACCGACTACCTGCACCACCGCTGGGCCCAGGGCGCCCGCGACGCCGCCGTCTTGACCGGGGAGCTGCGCGATCTCGGGTATCGCGGCAGCGACCAGACCGTGCGCCGCTACCTGCGTCCGTTGCGTAACGGGCGCCCGGCCCCACCCGCCCGGCCGCCCGCGCCCCCGGTGCGGGAGGTGACCCGCTGGCTGCTGCAGCCGCCCGGCGCGCTCACCGACGCCGATCGGGTAGCGCTCAAGGGCGTCCTGGCGGTCTGCCCAGTGCTGGAGGTCACCGCCGGGCAGGTGCGCGGGTTCGCCGAGATGATGACCGAGCGCGGCGGCGGAGAGCTCGAGGGCTGGCTGGCCGCGATCGAGGCCGACCAGGATCGGCTGCCCGAGCTGGCCCGCTTCGCCCGGGGGCTGCGCCGCGATCAGGACGCGGTGACCGCCGGGCTCACCCTGGAACACTCCTCGGGGCCGGTCGAGGGCACGGTGAACCGGATCAAGATGCTCAAACGCCAGATGTTCGGCCGCGCCGGGTTCGACCTGCTGCGCACCCGCATCCTGCTCGCCTGAAGGACCGGCTCGGCGTGTGTCAGGCGCCCGCCCGGGCCGGTCGGTGCCCGTACGCTGCCCGCACCACGGGAAAGGGGGCACCCGCCATGACCGCGCGCTCGACACCGGTGGCCGGGTTGGCCGAGGAGCTCGACGAGGTGCTCTCTGGCGGCTCCCGCGATCTGGACCGGGCCGCGTCGGTGCTCGAACGGGCCGTGGCGGCCTGCCGCGACGACCCCCGCGTCGCCGACGCGTTCAACGGCGACGAGCTGCTCGGCGAGCTCAGCGAGATCTACGAGGCGCAGGGCCGGGTCGACGACGCGCTCGACACCATGCGCGCGGCTATCGCCGCCGGCTACCGCAGCCAACCCGACCCCCGCTGCCGACTGGCGGAGATCCAGCTGCGTGCCGGCCGTGTCGAGCCGGCCGCCGCCCTCTACGCCCAGGTCCACGCCGAGTTCGAGGATGACGTGTGGCTCTACAACAGCGCCGGGCTGGAATACGGCGCCGCCGGCGACCCCGCAACCGCGCTGGCCTGGCTGACCCCCGGGCTCGAGCTGGCCCTCGACACCGGCGACCCCGACCGGCTGGTCGCCCAGCTGGCCGACCTGCGCCGCGAACAACTTACCGTCCTCGGCCGGCCCCACGATGACCTCGACGCCCGCGCCGAGGAGTTCCTGGCCCAACCCCGACCCGAACGCCCCGCCTGGTCGCCCGAGGCGCTGGGCGAGGTGCTCGCCGCCCTCGACACCACCCCCAGCACCGCGCTGGCCCCCACCAGCATCGTCCCGGCCGGCCCGCCGAGCGCCACCGCCGCGATCGCGCACGCGCTGGCCTGGTTCCCGCCCGAGGAGTTCCCCACCGCCCTGCAGCTCTGGCCCCACCTCGGCGACGAGTGGGGCGCCCACGAGCACCCCGACTACTGCCACCGCCTCGAACGCCACCTGCGCGACCTGGCCGAACACACCGCCGCGCCCGCCTGGATCGTCCCCCTCGGACTCGAGGGCTTCCAACGCTGGTGCACCCGCGAGCACCGCGACCCCGCCAGCGCCGACACCCGCGCGCGATACGCCGCCGACCAGACCCGCACCAACCCCGCCGCGCTGATCGCCTGGCCGCCGGAACGTAACCAGCCGTGCTGGTGTCAAAGCGGCCGCAAGTACAAGAAATGCTGCGGGCACCCCGCAGTGGTCACCGCCGCACCCTGAGCGACAACGCACTTCACGGAAAGTGCGCCAGAGCCCGGAAAGTGCGCCAGAGCCACATTCCCTTAGCGCCATCACCACGACCGCGGCGTCTTCCTGCATGGCCAAGGAGACCTGCGACGGCTACTTCGCCACCGTCGCGAGCGCGTGGCGTTCGTGAATTCCCCGCGGGTGCGGGCGGCGTGCCACCCAGGCCGGGCGGCATGGACGACGTCGCGGCCTGGTTGTGGGCCCGGGGCACGACCCGGCACTTGCAAAGCGTGACGCGTTCAACCAGGGGTGGCTCGACGAGCTGTTCACGTAGATGTTCCACGCCGCGACGTGGCGACCGTGAGCTAGACGCACGGTCGCTGGGGCACTCAATTGGTGATGCGCACGGCGGTGATGCCGTGGTTGGTGGGCAGGTACAGCGCGTTGCCGCTGACGGCCGGGGTGGCAAAGCGGGTGGCGTCGCCGACCGACAGGCTGGCGCGCACTCCGCCGGTGGCGGCGTCGAGGCCGTCGAGGACCCCGTCTTGTTGCAGCGACCAGACCGTGGTCCCGACGACGATCGGCGAGCCGGTGATCTGGCTGGGCGCTTGCCAGCCGCGGGCCAGCTGTCCCGGGCCGGGCACCCGGACCTGGAGCAGCCCGGTGCTGCAGGGCAGGTAGGCCACCGCGCCACCGCCGCTGACCGGGGCCGCCGCGCCGCCGCCGTAGGCCTCGCAGTTGTCGAGTTGGGCCCGCTGCCCGCCCACCCCACCGAGCGCGGCAGCATCGGCGAGGTAGACCCCACCGCCCTTGCCCGCCGCGATCACCCCGCTGCCGCCGGGCAGGATCACCGGGCCGGTCGAGCCGAGGTCCGCGTCCTCAGAGTTTTCCTGCGCCCACTGGGTCGGGGCAAAGCCGTCGAGCAGGGCGAGCTGCGGGCTCAACCGCAGGATCGAGTCGCTGTGATCCCACGGTCCGCTCTCGGCGTCGCCGTTGCCGGTGGTGATCAGCAGGTTCCCGTCCGGGAGCGCGGCGGGACCGGCCGCGGCCCAGATGCCGCCCTCCCGTGTGGTGGGGACCGCGAACGTGGTCGTGGGGCCGTTGCCGGTGGCCGGGACTCCGACCACGCGGCCCAGGTACTGGCCGCAGTCACCGTAGTTCCCGCCGTAGGCGATGTAGACGGTGCCGTTGGCCAGCAGCAGCGCGCCACGCTGCAGGTGGGTGGTCGGGTCCGCGCCGGGCGCGTCGACCGGTCGCTGGGCGCGGACCTGCCCCGTGGCGGCATCGACGCTCCAGAGCACGTGCTGGACGCCGCCGCCGGGCGCGTTCCCAGTGGTGACGGCGTAGACCAGCCCGGTCGCCGGATCCGCGACCGGAGTACCGGTGATCCCCACCGGGTCGATGTCACCGCACGGCAACGCGCTGCCGGGCACCGGATCAGCGAGATGGGTGCGCCACCGCACCGCCCCGGAGACCGCGTCGAGCCCGTAGAGCGACCCGTTCTCGGTGGCCGCGAGGACCTCACCACCCACGACCAGCGGGCTGGCGTACACCTTGCCGTCCAATGGCGCCTGCCAGGCCGCCGCCGGGCTGACCGGGTCAGGCCCGGTCTGGTCGTACCCGGCGCGGGCCGGATCACCGTGATAGGTCGACCAGGCTGCCCCCGGCCGTATCCCGCCGCCGCTGCCCGGCGCCGGGGGCGTCGACGCGCCGGTCGAGGAGACCGGAGCCAACGTCAGCCCCCCGCCTGAGGGGGCGGGTCCGCCGGATCCTCCGCAGCCCGCGCACAACCCCAGCAGCACCGCTGCCGTCACCACGCCGGCCCGCCCCCCGAGCCCGACCCGCCGAGGTGCCCATCGCACCATGACCACCACCCCCTTATCCGAACGCTGCAGGGAACCACGTCGAGAAGTAGCCCGGCGTGAGTGAATCGGAGGCACAGACACGGCTGACCGCCGGGTGCGGCCACCAAAGGCGGATCACAGTCAGTCTCGACCGCCCCATGGACCCAGACGAGCTGACATAGGGCCGACTTGTCGGGCTCTTCGGGCCTGTCGTCGTCGATGGGGCTGGCGGCAAGACCCTCGGGCTGTCCCGCCGAGCTTGCTGCCGCACCTCTTGACTTGATCTCCCCTCGGGGCAGCAACTGGTTGTCGAGGCCGAGGAGGATCGCGTGAACCAGGGTGGCGGGGATTGCGAGATGACGCTGCTCGGGATCGGGGTGGACGACCGCAGCGGCGCGCCGCTGATGCTGCTGCGCGAACGCGGTGGAGCCCGTCGGGCGCTGCCGGTCTGGATCGGACCGGTGGAGGCAGGGGAGATCGCGCTGCTCGCCAGCGAGGAACCCCTGCGCCGGCCGCTGACCCACCAACTGATCGTCGACGTGGTCACCGCCCAGGGACAGCGCATCACCCACGTCACCATCTCGGGTCTGTCCGACGGGGTGTTCCTGGCCGAGGTGGTGCTCGCGAATGGCGCCCGCATCCCAGCACGGCCCAGCGATGCGGTGCCGGTGGCGCTGGTCGCGGGGGTGGCGATCCACACCGCCGCCGCAGTGCTCGAGGCGGCCGCAGTCCCGCTCGAGCAGATCGCCGAGAGCGCGTTCGACGATCTGCACCCGCCCGAGCCGGCGCCCGCCCCCGCAGAGGTCGAGCAGCGCGCCGAGGCGCTGCGTCGCTGGCTGGACAGCGCCACCGGAGAGGATTTCGGCGGCGGCCCCGGGCCCGAGCACGTCGACCCCAACTGAGAAGCAGGCGGCCGCCT
Organism: uncultured Actinomycetota bacterium; assembly: GCA_963716955.1. Taxonomy (GTDB): domain Bacteria; phylum Actinomycetota; class Actinomycetes; order Mycobacteriales; family Pseudonocardiaceae; genus Actinomycetospora. Next base: position 10,103 of record CAVQUY010000007.1, on the reverse strand, counting down.
CGCTGACGCGGAGTCGCCAGCACGGCTTCGGGACGCGGGGTTGGGCGTTGACTGCCACCCGCCACCCCGGCACCGACACGTCACGAGCCTCCACGGGCACGGCGTTATCGACCTGGGGCGTTGCGAGAGCCCCGCCAGTGTCCGGGGTGGCGGTGCGCTCCTCCAGAGACGGGACGGCCGCTGCGCAAGCGGCGCCGGGCGCGGATCGGCGCCGGGCGGCTACGTGATCCCGTCGAAGTTGATCGACCAGCGCGCACCCGAAGTCGAGGACCGCGGACGGCTCGGGGACTGGGAGGGCGATCTGATCATCGGCCGCCCGGGTCCGGCTGCGCTACGACGATCACCGGTCGGTGCGGCGGCGGCGGGCACTCACTCCCCGGTCGGCACCCTCGTCGACTCACCGAGCTTCCTCCTCGAGGTGGCGTCGCACCTGCTCGCGTAGCTGCTCGACATCCCACAGGCGTGTGGCGCGGGGCGCAGCGTGCGCGGGGGTGATCACTCCGGCCGCCGCCCACGCCTCGACCTGTTGCGGGGGGACGCCCAAGGCGAACGCCGCGGCATCGCAACCGCGCACCCACGCCGAACGACATACAGCCGACTTATCGGACAGGAGCTTGAGCGCACGGATATCGGTCCTGGCGGGACGACCCAGGTGGACCGTCCCATGGACCGATGTCAGGTGGAACCGCCTCTTGACCTTCGATATGGCTGGTGTCGTTCGAGCACTGGCCAAGACGGTCGTACGCCGCCACAGGTCGAACTGCTTCCGGACGAGCCTGGGTAGCACCCCGCGCCCCGCCGCCGATGACCCCAGCGAGCCCGGACCGTCGGACCCCCGAACTGGCGGTTCCGGGCTCGACTAAGTCTGGCTCCTGCCCAGTTGGTGAGGTGCGCGCAGCCGCCCGGATGAGGCGCCACGACGCGGTGCACCGCGCAGAGTCGGGGGGTGCGCCGCACGGGGGCACTTGCTATGACCCTCATGATCTGCGTTTCACTGCTCAGGGCACGGCTAACCCCGTACAGCACGCATGGGTGAGCGGGCCGGAGCTGGGGAGCGCGCCGTTTCACCAGGGCTCGGGTCCGACCGTTGGGGCGGTCGGACCCGGGCCCCTTCTGTTCGGCCCAGCCGGTCACCACGTGGCGCCCGACAGCTGACGACCACGGCAAACACGGGACAGCGGAGCCCCGCTCACCGGCGAGCACGTGCGCGGGCGCCATCGGCGTGGCCACCGCGTCCGCCTGTCGCCTGCCACGAGGATGGGACCGGCTAAGCCCTCGCTTCGCGACGGGCATGGGACCACTAGATCCCTGACGCTCGGTGTCAGCGATGCGGCGCCGGATGGCCGCGGGCGTGAGTGCGCGTGCCACGCCAGTGTCCGGGGCCACGACCCCTGACACCCGGGGGCGAACCGGCCCGTGGCACTGACGCCTCGCACCGTCAGAACCCGGGAGCCCTGCCGTGGAGCCTAGGTCCGCGTCTGCCCAGATCGTGCCCGACGCGATCGTTCATGACCGTCGAGCTCGGCGTTCTGATCGCCGACGCCGCCCTGGCCAGGCCGATGGGTGGGGTGCGCGGGTTGAGGTTTCCGCCGGTTGAGGAGCTGGGCCAGGACGCGCATCCTGGCCCGTGCAGGTCGCGGCAGCGCCCGGTGCGCGGCGCGCGACGTCGGTGGCGGATCGGTGTCGTGGGGTGGTCGCGGTGGAGACGGTGACGGGGCTGCCGGCGCTCGAGGCGGGCTCGCACGCCCGCCCCGAGCAGGGGGCGTGTCTGCTGGAGTACGTCTCGGTGCTGGCCGGGGAACGGTTCTGCGACCGGCCCCGCTGTGTGGACCGGCGCCTGGCGAGCCTGGCCCGCGCGGTCAACGACGCCCTGGACGACACCGCCCGGCCACAGCTGGCGCGGCTGGCCCCGGCCCTGATCGGCACCGCCATCCCGTCCTCCGGACGGGCGCGGCGCTGGCGGGCCCGGATCAGCGAGTGGCTGCTCTCCTCCCCGTGCTCGGAGGTGTTCGCCGAGATCGAGCTGCAACGCCGTGTGAAGGGGCTGGCCGAGGCGGTGCTCACCGCCACCGGCAGCCAGACCACCCGCGACACCACACTGATCGAGGTACTCGCCGAGGCAGTGGCCGCCCACCGCGCGACCCACCAGCTGCCCCCGGTCACCACCATCGACCCGCTGCCCGGTCACCCCGGCACGCCCAGCGCGCTCACCGCGGCACCGCGCCGCTGATCGGGCCACGCCGACCCGTCGGGCGCCGAGCACCAGCGGTGACAAAGCCCCACCGGCTGCGCGCCTCCACCACCGCCCAGCCAGCACCCGAGTTGTCATATGGGGGTGTCGGCGCGCGCCGGACGGAGAACCCCGAGACCTGCTAGGCGTCGGTCGCGAACTCGGCGGACCCGGGGGAACCGACCAGGGCACCGCGGGAGATGCCGGTTCCCCACCCCGGCCATCCGAGCTAGCCCAGCGTCCGGTGACACGAGCGGTCTCGTCGCCGACACGAGGCCGGGACCGCTCAGCTCAGCGCGCCGGTGCAGCGCGGGCAGTCCGGGACGGCGCACGGATAGGTGTCGTGGCCGGGATGGTAGACGCGCTGCCCCGCGCGGTCGGTGTCCTCGGTGGCGTCGAGGTCGTCGGCGTCGTGCCCCAGGGCGCACACCAACGGGCCGGTGCCGTCGCCGGGGCCGTGTTCGATGACCGGAGCGTCGCAGCGGCGAAACACCGACCGGCAGTGGGCCCAGCCGCCCTTGAGTTTGACAGCCTGATTTGGCCCCACCTGGTCGGTCTGATCTGGCTCCACCTGGTGGTCGTGTTCGCCGGTGGTGACGGCTTGATCTGGCCCCACTTCCCGACACGCCGGGGCGCCTATGACGGTCTGAGTTGGCCCCACCGCCACCGTCGCCGCAGCTGTGTCGGCGGCGGGTGGGGAGGGCCAGGTGGCGAGGTCGAAGGTGGAGCTGTTCGAGGCGATCCGTCGCGATCACCGGCGGGAGGAGCTCTCGATCCGGGGCCTGGCCGATCGGTATCGGGTGCATCGGCGCACGGTGCGCGAGGCCTTGGAGAGCGCGGCACCGCCGCCGCGGAAGACCCCGGTGCGGGCTGCGCCGCGGCTGGACCCGGTCAAGGTGTTGATCGACGCGATGCTGCGCGAGGATCTCGACGCGCCGCGCAAGCAGCGCCACACCGCCCGGCGGGTGCATGCCCGGCTGGTCGAGGAGCACGGCCAGGTCGAGATCACCTACTCCACGGTGCGGGACTACGTGCGGGTGCGCCGCCCGGAGATCTGGGCCGAGGCCGGCCGGGCGCTGGAGGAGGTGTTCGTCCCGCAGACTCACGAGCCGGGGGCGCACGGCGAGGTCGACTTCGCCGACCTGTGGATCATCCTGGCCGGGGTGAAGACCAAGGTCTTCCTGTTCACCTTCCGGCTCTCGTTCTCCGGCAAGGCGGTGCACCGGGCGTTCGCGACCCAGTCCCAGGAGGCGTTCCTGGAAGGCCACGTCGCCGCGTTCGAGGTGATCGGCGGGCTGCCGGTGGTCCACATCCGCTACGACAACCTCAAGGCCGCCGTCACTCGGGTGCTGTTCGGGCGTAACCGGGTCGAGTCCGAACGGTGGGCGATCTTCCGATCGCACTACGGGTTCGAGTCGTTCTACTGCACCCCGGGCCGCGACGGCGCCCACGAGAAGGGCGGCGTGGAGGGCGAGGGCGGCCGGTTCCGCCGCACCCATCTGGTCCCGATGCCGGTGGTGGACTCGCTGGCCGAGCTCAACGCCCGGCTCGCGGAGTTCGACCGCCGCGACGACGCGCGGCGCATCACCGGGCGGCCGCAGAGCGTCGGGCACGATTTCACCCTCGAGACCCGGGTCCTTCTCCCGCTGCCGGTCGAGGGGTTCGAGACCGGGCTGACCCTGTCGCCGCGGGTGGATCGCCACGCCCGGATCACGGTGCGCCAGTGCCGCTACTCGGTGCCGGCCAAGCTGATCGGGCGCCGGGTGCGGGTGCTGCTGCGGGCCACCGAGCTGCTGGTCTTCGACGGAGCCCGCCAGGTCGCTGTCCATGCGCGGGCGACGATGCGGGGCGCGGAGGTCCTCACCCTCGATCACTACCTGGAGGTGCTGACCCGCAAGCCCGGCGCGCTGCCCGGGGCCACCGCGCTGTCGCAGGCCCGCGCCGCGGGCACCTTCACCGCCACCCACGACGCGTTCTGGGCCGCCGCCCGCACCGCGGCCCGCAGCAACGACCGTGACAGCAACCGAGGCGACGGTAGCGACGGGGACGCGGCCGGCACCCGGGCGTTGATCGAGGTGTTGCTGCTGCACCGGACACTGCCCACCGACGCCGTGGTCGCCGGGATGCGCGCCGCACTGACCCTCGGCACCCCGAACCCCGAACTCGTCACCGTCGAAGCCCGCCGCGCCGCCGCCGACAACTCCACCGGCACTGCCGGCGAGGACGTCATCGCCGGCGACGAACCCGACGCCCGCGTGGTCAGCCTGCCCGACTGGCCCACCAGCGCGGCCGCGCTGCCCAACGACCCCCGGCCGCTGCCCTCGGTGACCCCCTACGACCAGCTGCTGCGCCGCCGCGACCCCGCCGGCCCGACCAGCACCGGCCCGACCAGCACCGGCCCGACCAGCACCGGCCCCGCCGACGACCACACCGAGCCCGAAGAGGCCGTCTGATGCCGCCCACCGCGACGACCACCACAACCAGCCCGGCGTCCCCACCCGCCGCGACCCGCGCCCGCCCGCGCCCCGGCGACCCCGCCGCGCTGACCGCGATCGACACCGCCTGCCGCGAGCTGCGGCTGCCCTCGATCCGCTCCCGCGTCGAGGACATGATCCGCGCCGCCGAACGCGAACAGCTCGGCTACGCCCGCTTCCTGGCCGAAGCCCTGCTCGCCGAATGCGACGACCGCGACCAACGCCGCCGCACCCGCCGAGTCCACGACGCGGCGTTCCCGCGCACCAAACGCCTCGAGGACTTCGACCACACCGCCAACGACACCGTCGACCCCGCCACCATCGCCACCCTGGCCACCGGCACCTGGGTCTCCTCCGGCGCCCCGGTCTGCCTCATCGGCGACAGCGGCACCGGCAAGTCCCACCTGCTCATCGGCCTCGGGATCGCCGCCGCCGAAGCCGGCCACCGCGTCCGCTACGTGCTCGCCTCCCGGCTGGTCAACGAGCTCGCCGAAGCCGACAACGACCGCACCCTGTCCAAGGTCATCGCCCGCTACGGCCGCGTCGACCTGCTCTGCCTCGACGAACTCGGCTACCTCGGCCTGGACCGCCGCGGCGCCGAACTGCTCTTCCAGGTCCTCACCGAACGCGAAGAACGCAACGCCGTCGCCGTCGCCTCCAACGAACCCTTCAGCGGCTGGACCAAGACCTTCACCGACCCCCGCCTCTGCGCGGCCATCGTCGACCGGCTCACCTTCGCCGGCCACATCATCGAAACCGGCACCACCAGCTACCGCCTCGCCCACACCCGCACCCGGCAGAACAGCTCATGACCCACAGCAGCCGGTGGGGCCAGAACAAGCCGTCACCCCGGGGCCACCGCGGGTTGACACACTCACGCCCTCGGGGCCGGGGCACCCCGCGCCCACATCGTGGGCGTCCACGTCCGCCTCGCACCCCGATCCGAGCTCGCACAGCGCGGCACCGTCGACGTGCTCGATCACCAGGCCCGAACACGGCGCGGGTCGGGCGGCCGCTGCCGCTCGTGGCGGCGGTGTCACCTCCCAGCGCACCAGCAGCTGCCCGGCGGTGCCGGCGGCGGTGTTCGCCCGTGTGCCTGCCACGAACCTGACGGTAGCGCCCGGGTCCGACACGCCCAGGCGGGCGCGCCCGGGCGGCGTGTCCCACGCACCGTGTCAGTACCGCGCTTCGGTCAGGGCGGGTCGGTGGGCGGCCGGTGCAGATGGCTACCGCGAGGTCGCGGTAAGCGAGCGCGGAACATGGCACCGCGGCGGCGGCCAGATCTGGCCCAGCAGCGCCTCGATCTCGCGGACCAGGCGGCCGCGGTGCCCGCCGGCCAAACCACACACCGCGGCGGCGCGGGCCTGCCGCGGCCGCGCTGGTGGCCCCGCCAGCCGGTCCGACCCTCGGGAGCCCACCGACGCCGCTAAACCCCGACGTCGAGGCCGCCGCCCCGCGTCATGGCGCACGTCACCGCGGTGGCCGAGCTGGCCGCCGGTGCCGAGGGTCACCGGGTCAGGACGCGCCGTTGATGATGTGGGAGAGGGCGTGGACGCCACGGCTGGCGGTGGACTTCACTGTCCCGGGGCTGATCCCCGCGGCCTCGGCGATCTCGGCCTCGGACAGCCCGCCGTAGTAGCGCAGGACCAGCACCTCGCGCTGGCGCCGCGGCAGCCGGCCCAGGGCCGACACCACCGCCTGGTGCTCGGCAGAGAGCATCGCCAACGATTCCGCCGACCGGGCGTCCGCGGTGTGCGGCGGGGTGTACTCCCGCGCAGTCCGCCGCCGGCGCAGCACCGAGCGCGAGCCGTTGACCACCGCGGTGCGCAGGTAGCCCAGCGCGGCGTTCTCGTCGCGCAGCCCCGACCAGTGCCGGTGCAGCCCGGTGAACGCCTCCTGCACCACGTCCTCGGCGGTCGCCGGGGTGTCGACCAGCAGCATCGCGAGCCGCACGAAGCGCATCCGGTGCTCGCGGTAGAGGTCCTCGAGGGTGCGCGGGCCCTCCGGGGCGGTGCCAGCCTGCCCGGCCGGCCCCGGGCCAGCCGCCCCCGGGCCGGGTCGCGCTGGCCGAGGGACCGCCGCAGCGGGGTGAACAGCGGAGGCGTTTGCTCCGGTCACCGCGTCGAGCGCGCGCAGGCTGCCCAAGGTGCGCTCGATCGTGCTTTCCCCCAGTCCGATCACGTCCCCGACGATAACCAGCGCCGCCGCACCACCCCGCCCCACCGCCCTCGGGCGCTCGGCCCGGTGGTCCGCGGCGGGCCGGTGCGCCCGGGATGTCGCGTGATGGGCCGAGGCCTACGTCGCGACGCGAGGCGGCGAGCTGGGCCCATGAGCAGTGATGTCTCGGACCACGTCCCCCGACCAGCCAATCCATGACGCCCCGGTGTCGGCGACAGTGGTGAGCCGCGTGGTGTCGGTCACCGTCACCGCTGTCGGCTGGCCCTCACCGGGTGGTCCTTGGCCCGAGCCACAGCATGCGGCATCTGGTTAGCGAAGCTAGCGACTCGCACCACGACAGCCTATTTCGGACAACCGTTCGAGGCTGTGAGCCCACCGCGATTGCGCTGTTGCCGCAGGTCAGCCGCTTGGTGGGCCCCGTGGGACTCGAACCCACAACCAGCGGATTAAAAGTCCGATGCTCTGCCCATTGAGCTAGAGGCCCGCTGGAACGGAGCGTAGCGCTCGAACGAGCCTCCCCACTCGGCGCACTCGCTCCTCCGCTCGGCGCGCCGACCCCGTTCGACACGGTTTGCGGATCCGGACAGCTCGGGCATGATCCGCGAGCACGAGGGATGCAGGGTGACGGAACGACCATCCCCTCGCCGAGCAACCATGGACGGTGCGAGGTGCGCGAGGCGCTGAGCTACGCCGAAGGTGCAGGTCAGCGAGCCGCGACACGCCGCGATCGATTGCACCCGCCACCCGCCGTCACGAGTTTCGACGCGACCCACCGTGATGAGACCGATTGCCATCGGTGACCTGACCGCGACGTATCGTCCTCCCCGGCCCTGGAGTACGGGGTCGGAAGCCAGCGTCCGTTCGGGAAGGACACGAGTTGGGTCGTCACCAGAAGCACTCCGATCGCCGCCTCACGCGCGCCCTGCTGACCAGCGGGGCCGTCGGCGTCGGCGTGCTCCAGGCCGCGGTGCCCGCGTTCGCCGCGCCGGCTCCGCCCCCGCCGCCCCCCGCGCCGGCCGCTCCGGCCCCGGTGAAGGCGCCGTGCGAGGCCACCGCCAAGGCGTGCGTGTCGATCTCGCAGCAGAAGGCCTGGCTGACCGACGGCAAGGGCAACGTGACCCGCGGCCCCGTCGCGATCACCACCGGCGGCCCCGGTCACGAGACCCCGCAGGGCATCTTCCACGTCATGTGGAAGGACCAGTTCCACCACTCGCGCGAGTACAACCAGGCCCCGATGCCGTACTCGGTCTTCTTCGCGCCGGGCGACGCCTTCCACGGCGGCAGCCTGCAGCGCGCCTCGGCGGGCTGCGTGCACCTCGGCGGCGACGACCCGAAAGAGTTCTTCAACTACCTGCAGGTGAACGACGAGGTCCAGGTCCTGCCCTGACGCTCATACCCGGAGTGAGGAGGCCACTCGCATGTCGATGGCCCTGGTGATGTCCGAGATGCCCGACGTCTACCGGCGGGTGCTCGCCGAGCACGTGCCGGACGGCGGCGGTCGTTGCCGCGCCTGCCGCAACGTCTCCGGCGAGACGGCGTCGTGGCCCTGCCAGACCTACCGTGTCGCCCAGGAGGCGAAGTGGGTCGGCGAGGGCAACCTCCCCGGGACGGGCCCGCACGGTCCGGTGAACCCGATGACGCAGTCGGCGCCCCCGCCGCCGCGGTACGCGTCGCCGTACTCGCTCGAGGCGCCCCGCACCGGCGACGTCCCGGGCTTCGGGTTCGGCGACCCGCTCAGCGGCGACCCGCTCAGCGGTGACCTGCCCCTCAGCGGGGACCTGCCCGCCTACGACCGGCCCGAGAGCGGCCGCCGGCGCCGTCGCGACGACGAGCCGGCCCCGTTCGGTTCCGAGCGCGACGCGCCCTACGGCTCGTCGTTCGGCGTCGACGACCGCCCGAGGCACGCGGCCCGATAGCCGCACCGCACCGGTCACTGCTCGCGAGCACGGAGAGCACCCAGCGGCACCGTGAGGACCGCCGCGAGCACGGGCAGGGTGAGCAGGACGAGCATCGCGGTGACGATGCCGTGGCCGTCCGCGAGCGCGCCCAGCGCCGGGGACGCGAGGCCTCCCGCGCTCACCGACAGCCCGAGGGTCACCGCCGACGCGAGCCCGAGGTGGCGTGGCAGGTAGGCCTGGCCGAGCGTGGTGTGCACCGGGACCGGGACGCCGAGCGCGACCCCGAGCAGGCCGGCGACGACGGCGGCGAGGGCCGGGTCCGTCGTCGCGAGCAGGGCCCCGAGGGCGATCGCCCCGGCGACGTAGCTCGCGAGCAGGGTGCGGACACGGCCCAGCCGGGCGGTGATCCGGCTGGTGACCAGCGTGGCGAACGCGCCGGCGGTGGTGAACGCGGTGAGCGCCAGCGCGGTCGTCGTCAGCGGGGCGCCGGACCGGTCGGCGAGGTAGAGCACCAGGAACGTGCTGATCCCGTAGAACAGCACCGAGCGCGCCATGATCACGACGGCGAGCCAGGCGAACCGCCGCCGGTCCTCCGGACGGGCCACCGCCGCCGTCGTCGTCGGGGCCTCGACGACGTGGGCGCACCGGTGCCGCCGCGCCGACGCGAACGACGTCGCGGCGACCGCGAGCGCCGGGACCGCGAGCAGTGGGCTCGCGCCCAGGCCCAGGCCGCCCAGCACGAACACCGTGAGCGGTGGCCCGGCGGCGAACCCCGGGAGCCCGCCGAAGGTGAACCAGCCCATGCCCTGCTCGCCGGTCCCCGTGGCGTGCACGGCGCGGGCGGCCTCCGGGTGGTAGGCGGCCACGCCCAGCCCGGAGAGCAGCACGGCGATCCACGTCGTGACGAAGCCGTCGGTGAGACCCACGGCGGCGATCCCGCCGGCGGCGAGGAGCAGGCCCGTGGTGCGCAGGCCCCGCACCCGGCGGCGGTCCGCGAGCATCCCGAAGAGCGGCTGGGCGATCGAGGACAGCAGCGTCGCGGCGAGGACGATCCCGCCGGCGCGGGCGAGGTCGTGGTGGCGGACCGCGACCAGGATCGGCACGAGCGCGGGGACGACACCCTGATAGAGGTCGTCGACGCCGTGCTCCACGGCCAGGGCGAGGGCTCGTCGTCGGGAAGGCGCGGGGGCCGTCACCGCGCGGTCACCGGCGTGGCGCCGGGGAGATCGGCGACGGGGAGAACGTGGACGACGGTTTCCTGACCTCGGGGCAGAGGGAGCACGCCGATAGGGGGACTTTCCTGACATCCGGGTTGACCGTCCC
>CAVQUY010000006.1:0-215697 GCA_963716955.1 uncultured Actinomycetota bacterium | reverse complement strand
GCCATGCAGCGCCGGATCGAACTTGTCGTCAGCGAGAGTGACCGCGTCCACGAACGCGGGCGCCGTACCGTCGTCGCCCCACTGCGGGGGTCCGCGCTTGCCAGCTCGTCCAACGTGCCGGCGACGGAGTACTCTCCGCCGCCGTGTCGTAAGCCGTTCGGCCACCGCCGCCGAGGCGCGGATCGAGGTAGCCCGGGTGCCGGAGGCGAGGTCATCGATGGTCGTCAGGGCCAAGGAGAAGTCGAAGAACGCGACCATCCGGTCCCTGCCCTCGCCGCGTACGCCGATGTTGGACGGCTTGATTCGCGGTCGGGCCCCGCGTCCCGCGAGGTACTCGGCGGCGGAGAGCACCTGGTCGCCGACGGCGCGGAGCTCGCCGCAGGGAGCGGCCCGTGTGTGACGAGGAGTCAGCCAGGGTGCTCTCGCCCGCGTTCGCCAGTTCGATTGCTTGTCGGCTTCCGAGCGGGAACGACGGCGCCGGAGGAGGACCACGTGGTCGTGGCGGAATCTTCGAGGGCAGCAGCTTCCGCGACGAGCAGGCCCTCCGACGCTGGTTGCCATTATTGAGACCGACTCGAGCCGATCTCGACGGACCAGGAGGGCCTTGGCCGAGCTGGCCTCACCCAGGACCTGCACGACCCGGTACCCGCCGGGGAGGACATCGCCCACGGCGGCCTCGAGCGGGTCCTTCTCCGGCCGGCGAGCCGGGCGAGCCGCGGAGGGCGCCCAGGATCTCGTCGACCGAAGGGGTGCGCTCCTCGAGATTGGGCCGAGTCGCTTCGAGGACGAGTTGGTTGAGGGCGTCGTTTCGGTGCCCGGGTTCAGCCCTCCGTCGGGACCAGCCGCTGGTTCAGTGCGGCTCGCGATGCCGCCGGTGCTGGTACCGGTGAGGAGGAGGTAGGCGATCGCTCCGACCCCGAAGATTCGACATCGACCGTGCCGTCGGCCCCTTCGGACGAGAACTCGGGGGCGAGGTAGGCCTCCACGGCGGAGTCGAGATGACCGGCGGCCATCGATGTCGGCGCCGCCCCACCCTACTTCGACCCGAGGACATATCGCGAGCGGCGCATGCCACTCGCCGACCCGCACCGTCCCCCCGGATTCGACGATGACGGCGCGGGGCGAGAGGGCCCGGTGCACGAGGCGCTTGCGATGGGCGTATCCGACGGCCTGGGCGAGCTGGCCGCACGAGGCCCAACCGCCGTGGTACCGTCAGTCGCCCTGGTGCCGGATCAGCCAGTGGTCGAGCGTTCCGCGCCGAGCTCCTGCTCGATGATCAGCGCCGGCCCGAGCCGTGCTCATCAAGGTCGGCGGGAGCCAGGATGCCGGGGTGGTTGACGCCCGCTGCGACCTTGAATTCGCGTTCGGCCGCGCCGCGGACCGACCGGCGAGATTCCTTGTCCCCGAGCCTGGCCTCGAGGTAGACCCGCACCCGTCGGTGCGGATTGCCGGCGATGTCGGTGCGAGTCGCGTGGAAGTCCTGCCAGGTCGGGCCCTCTCGTAGGGCTCGCGTCGATGCTCCACGCCCACCATCCGACTCGGCGGCTCGGCGAGATGCCGATCTTCGGGAGGAGCTGCGGGAGGGCCCGAGGAAGCGTGGATCGGGTCGGCCGTGCGCGGGTCGAAGAGGGGATCGCGCCCGAGCCGGGGGAGGGCGTTCACGCCTGGTCGGGCGCATAGACGTGCTGGCCGGGTAGCTGTCGAGGCTGCTTCGCATCGAGGGTTGAGCCATGAAGATCGAGGCGTCGATGAAGGGCGCCCGAGGGGATATCCAGCCGCTGGGCCTCGAGGTTGAGATAGTCGTGGAGTTCCTTGCCCTTCTGGACGGCGAGATCGAGAGGGTTCTTCTGATGGGCCCCCCCGGGACCAGTAGCGCCCTCGTTGGAGAGGTGGCCCTTCCAGTTCTTGATCTCGATCAGGTGCAGCCCGTCGGGCGCCGCGACCAACAGGTCGATCTCGCGGTGCCGCCCGTCCTTGGCGACGAAGGTGAAGTTCGACCAGGCCGCCCAGGGAGCACGGTCAGGCAGCAGCTGGCGGACGTGGCCAGGGCCGCCGCTCGTGCTCGTACCCGGACTCCGTGACCTCGTGCCACCGCGGCGACGTCGCCTTCACCGGTTCCCCCTCCGTGGATTTTCCGTCACCGTAGGCCGAGGGGTCGACAGCCTCGGGCCGTCACGCAGCCCTCCGGTAGCCGAAGTCGTCGAGGCGTGGCGCGCCGATCTCGCGCTCGCCTCGGTGAACAGGGCGCGAACCGCTCGTCGAGCACGAGCGCTCGGCGGTGAGGTCGAGGCGGTCGTTCTCCCATAGCTTGACGAAACCGTCGCTGACTGCCGGGGCAGCGAGGAGCTTGCGGGTCGCCCCCAGCGCTCCGTGCTGGCTGATCATGACTCGGAAGTAGCGCGGGTTGTAGCGAGCTCGGACACGCACCGCTCGACCAGGTCGAGCACCGCCTGGTTAAACGGACCTCCTACTGTGGCGGACTCGTCGTCCGCGGGCAGCGACGCCGTCTCGCCGGACGCGGCAGGCTCGCGGTCCACCGTCGTCGGCGCCTCTGGAGTCACGGGTTCGGATGTGGTCGAGGCGTGCACCGTGCCCTCGTCGGTCCTTCGCCCGACGCAACTTCGGATCGACGCTCGACGTGGTGGCGCAGCGCGTCAACGGAGGTGAACACGTCGCAACCCAGCTCGGCGAGCCGGGCGAGGTCGGCCTCGTCGGGGTCGAGCTCGAGCACGACGGGGTTGCCCTGGCCCGCTTGAAGTCCGTCTGCCCAGAACGCCTCGGCGACGGCGAGGGTCCGCCCGGTGTCGGGATCGGGGATCTCGCAATCGATCGCCGGCGTCGCGAAGCCGAGTTCAGCGAACTCTTCGACCAGCGCTTCGAGCTGGGCCGCTCGTGGTCCCTCGCCCGGTGGCTCAGGCGGCGGGGGCATGACGACGAGCCCTGGACCCCAGGGCGTTGGCCCGCGGCGAGCTGTCGAGGAACCGGTCCGCCGCGGCGGCGAGCAGCTCCCGCCGCGCCTGGATGAACTCGCGTAGCGGTCCACGCGCCACAGCGTCCGGTCCTCAGGTATCCACTGGGCCCGGAGACCTTGTGGCGAGCACGCGGCGAGGTGAGCCTCGGGCAGCTGATCGCCGATGTCGCGGCGGAATCGGGCGTGACGAAGGCAAAGTTGGCAATGGCGTTGACCTCCGCGCGGCCGTAGCCAGCCTTGACCAGGTCCGCCTTCGGGAAATCTCCTGGACGACGAGGGACGGCGCGGTGGTGCCGAACAGCTCGCCGGTCCGAAGGTCGCGGCCGGCCTCGGCGCGCGTCAGGAGGTACAGCAGCGGATAGGAACGGGCCCCCGTCCGACGCCCTCGAAGTCCTCCGGGCGGATCGCCAGCGAGCCCTTCTGGAGCTTTGTCAAACTGCTGAGCAGCCCGTCGACGCCCTCGCTGTCCGCGATCTGCAGTCCTTGTTGAGGTTCGTCTCGATCGCGCCGGTGTAGCGCCCGCGCAGCGCAGCGTGCACGTACCAGGCCATGGCCCGGTCGGCTTCGCGCCCGTCAACGAATCGGCCGTGTTCACGGCGGCCGAGGAGGCGCGCGAGGACCGGGAAGGCGTAGCGCCGAACAGGACGCGGTCGTGGTCGAGCCCGAGACGTTCGACCGCCAGCCCGAGCAGGTGGTCGATGTGCTCCTTCGAGCGCTTGAGCGCGACCTCGAAGTCGGACGCCGACACGTCCTCCAGCGTCGAGAACGGAGCGCGGCCCGTCGCGACGGCAGTGGCGTTGCGCAGGATCCAGTCGAGGGTGAAGGAGTATCCGCGCGTCGCCCACCATCGAGATAGCTGCGCATCCACGGCCGGGCCTGGTCCACTCCGAGCAGATGCGGGCGAGGGCGAGGTCACCCTTGGAGAGCTTGGTGCCACCGGAGTTGACGCGGTTGAAGATGTCGACGACCACGTCGATCGTCTTGTCGGCGCCAGTGATCTGCTCGATGTGGAACTCGACGGTTGAGGACGCTGAGGAGCGACTCCGAGCCGGCCCGCATAGGTCGCCGACCTGGACACGGTTGTCGGCTGGCCCCTGAGGCGGTGGACGTAACCCGGGTCCCGCCGTGCCCTTCGTCGGAACAGTTCGGTGACGTCGATCCAGAGCGGATCGTTCTTCATCCGCATCGGCGCGCCGATAGAACGGGAATGTCTTCGGACTCGAGGTTGAAGTACAGATCCGGTGAAGGCGCTCGCGTCTCCATCGAAGAAGCCCGGGGCTCGTCCGCGGACGACGCCGTAGAGCGTCGTCACCCGCTGCTGGCCGTCGAGGAGCAGGTGCTTCTGGCCGGTACCGCCGCCAAGGGGTCCCGCCTCGGGTCTGATCGGCGGCTGTCTCGGTCTCCCAGACGAGGAGCGCACCCACGGGGTAATCGCTGGTACACGGACTTCATGAGCCCGCGGACCTGGTCGCGGTTCCACACGTAGCCCCGCTGGAACTCCGGCAGCAGCATCGTCCCGTTGTCGACCTGGTCGAGCACCGTCGACAGCTTCGTCATGCGCTTCCCCCTCGTCAGCGAGCAACGACCTGATGTTGCCTGAGCCACTCGGACGCCCCGAGGTCGGGTCACCCGATGGAGCGGGGAGTCAGCTCGGAGTAACGGCACCGTCAAGGACCCGGACGACCGCGGCGCCCGGTCGGGGGAAGAGCAGGATCGAGCGGACCACCGGCTCGCCGGCCGACTCGACGAGGGCGCGGCGATAGACCTCGAGCTGTCGCTCGTAGGCCTGGACAGTCTCAACGCTGATCGCGGTGTCGGTCTTATAGTCGACCAGCACCAGTCCGTCGTCGTCGCGGTAGAGCAGGTCGATGTATCCCTCGACCACGACGTCGTCGATGAGCGTGCCGACGAGATCTCCCGCCAGTGCGGACGCGTCGCGGCGCGTTGCACGATCTCCGAGGCGAGCGCCGAGCGGACAGCAGTGGCGACGTCCTCGGTCGCGTCCGGCACCCCTTCGGCGAGCGACTGCGAGGCGGCGAGCTCCTCCAGACCGGCGCCCGACACGAGGTCGACGGTCTGGAGCACCGCATGCACGGCCCGACCTACCGCGGTGCCGTAACGGCCCTTGATCCACGGCGGTAGCTCGAGGTCCACGGGTCCTTGGCCAGGCCGGGCGGGAACGAAGGCAAGCGGACCCGGCCGTGGGCGATGTCGGTCGCCGACGCCGCCTCCGGCTCCGCCGAGGAAGTCACCGAGGTCTCGTGAGCAGCGGACCAGGCGGACCAGGTGGGCAGCGGCGCGGCCGCCGCCCGGGGCGGGGCCGACCACGGCGTCGCGGTCAGCGACGGCGACGTGAAGGCGACGGACGTCGCGCACCCTTCAGCCAGGAGTTCGGCGAACTGTGCGACCCGGTCCGGCTTCGGGTTCGCGGGCGGAGCCTTGCGATGGACGCGACACCGCCAGGTGGGTCTCTGCCCGCGTGCAGGCCACGTAGAGCAGCCGCAGCCTCTCGGCCCTGCTCGATCTCCCTCTCGTCGGCGTCCTCCTCGGCGTACCCCGAGGTCGCGAAATCCCCGGCCGCCAGCTGCACCTCGATGCCCCCGTCGTGCCGGCCACAGCACGGTGGGACGTCGATTGCGGCCCGACGCTCGCCAGTCCCGCGACGATGACGAACGGGAACTCGAGGCCCTTCGATGCATGGATGGTGGTGATCCGCACCGATTCGGCGTCGTCCTCGGGTAGAACCGACTCGGTGACGCGCGCCGAGTCCTCGGCCTGCCGCGCGGCCCACCGCAGGTACTCCCGCAGCGACCCGTGCTCGGCCTCCGACCACGCCCGGGCCTGGTCGACGACGAAGCGCAATCGGCGCCACACCTCGCGGTACCGAGGGGAATCGACGGCGACCTCCAGCACGCGGCGCTGTTCGAGGATACTTTCGAGCAGCTCGGACGGCGTCGACCGCGACCGAGCGCGGGCCCACTCGCGCAGACATGGCCAGGGCAGACCCCACGGCGGCCGTCGATGGAGGCGCGGAAGAGGCTCCACCTGCCGCCGGCGGCCCGCCACCGCCAGAGATCGGCGTCGCTGCAGCCGAACAGCGAGCTCCGAAGCGTCGCCACCACGGCCAGCTCGTCGGTCGGGTCATCGACCGCCCGGAGGCAGGTGAGTAGTTCCCGGACCTCGGGCGCGGAGTAGACGATCGACGCCGCTTCGGTGCGGTAGGGCACGCCGACCTCGTCGAGTGCGCTCTCCAGCGCGAGGATGGCAGTTCGGTAGGGGAGCAGGATCGTGATGTCCTTCGGCCGGATCGGACGATCACTCCAGGTGGAACCGTGCCGCTCGGTGACACACCACCGCTCGTGCAGCGCCGCAGTCACCAGGGCGGCGATGTCGGCCGCCTCCTCGGTTCGCACCATGTCCGCGGAAAGCGACTGGTCGCACGGGGTGGGCCGTCGCACCGAGCAGCGTCACCGACCCAGTGCCGGACGGGGCGGCCCGGCGCGACGTCGAGCGCGTGAAACCCCGGCTGCACTCGGTCTTCCGACTGGATCAGGGTGCCGAAGACGGCGTTGACCCACCGAGGCACTTCCGGCGATGAGCGAAAGTTCGTCGTCAGCGCGAGGGTCTCGCCGAAGACCGCCCGTGCGTCGAGATAGGTGCCGATGTCGGCTCGGCGGAAGCGGTAGATCGACTGCTTCGCGTCGCCGACGAAGAACAAAGGCTCCCCTCGGGGACGACGACGTCGCGCCACGATGCGGCCTCGACGGCGCCACCCGCGATACGCACCGCGAGCTCGACTTGAATGGGGTCGGTGTCCTGGGCCTCGTCGAGCAGGAGCCGCTGGTATCGCTGCTGGAGCGCAGCCCGCGCGTCCGTAGACGTCCCGCACCAGGCGACGGGCCAGGACCAGCAGGTCGTGAAAGCGCAGGGCGCCTTCCGCGACGCGGCGCTCGCGCCGACGCGAGCGTCTCGCTGCGCCAGGCGGGGCAAAAAGCACCGCAAGACGCCGTCCAGCACGGCGCACCTGCGCCTCCTTGCCGTCGGCGGAGAGCTGCTTGAACTCGGTACGGACCGAGTCGACGTCGCCTCCCCAGTTGCCCTTCTTGCCCCCGGTGCCGGGGCCCGGGATTTTGTCGAGCAGGTCGAGGAGCTGGGCATCGTCGTCGACCCCGTCGGCGCGCTGAATCCATCTCCTCGAGGAGGGGGAAGCGACCGAGGAGCTTGTCACCCGGGTCAGTGCACTCGCGGCGACGCTTGGCGAGCGCTCGGGCTCGGCGCGACGTAGGACGCTCCGTCGACCCGGGGCGCAGCCGGCGCCGCGACGCCGGCCAGTCGCTCCTCGACCATGTCCCAGTTGTCCTCGAGCTCGCCCACGAGCTCTCGGAGGTGCTCCATCGTCATCCCCGCAGCGAGTCCGAGACGCAGCAGCGGGGCCACGTCGTCGTCGGTGAGGAGCTCGCTCTGCAGGTCGGTCCAGCGACGATCGGCAGCGACCTGGGACCCGACCTCGTCGAGGACCTCGATGAGGGGCGGGAGCTCGGCCTCGATCGGGTGCTCGGACAGGACGCGACGCGCGAACGAATGGAGCGTGCCGATCGCCGCGCCGTCCAGCTCGACGAGGGCGGTCTCGGCTACGTTCGTGCTCCGCTGTTCCAGCTCGACGCGGAGGCGGTCCCGTAGCTCCGAGGCGGCCTTCTCCGTGAAGGTCACCGCTGCGATGTGGCGTAGCGGAACGCCCTTCTCGACCAACCCGACGATGCGCCGTACCAGCACCGTCGTCTTCCCCGAGCCGGCGCCAGCGTCCACAAAGAGGGTCGCGTCGAGATCGCTGGCGATGCGCTCGCGCACATCGTGGTCGGGAACCATCACGCGTCCTCCTCGCCGTGGAGCATGGCTCGTAGCGCGGTCGCCGCCGACGTCTTGCGTTGCCACGAGCTACTGACGTCGTCGGCGCCGGCGTTGCACCACGCACAGTCGTAGGCGACGCTGCCCGGGTCCTTCGTAGGACGGGCCGGGAATGTGCCTTCCCGGATGCCGTCGACGATCACGCGGAGGGACTCGCGGGTCCGCTCGAGGACCTCGTCGGTGACGTCGTAGCCGCGCCGGACGAAGTTGCCCTTGAGACTGGTGAACCAGTATTCCGCGCGCACCGGCGTCGCCGGCTCGCCGAAGGCGTCGCGCGCCGCGAGGGCGTAGAGGGGGAGCTGCAGACGCTGCCCCCGTTGGGTCGGGTCGCTGTCGCTGAGCTTGTAGCGGTCGGACTTGCCGGTCTTGTAGTCGGTGACCACGAGTCCACCGTTGCGACGACGATCGATCCGGTCGACGAGTCCACGCAGCCGCAGGACCCGACCGTCACCGAGGTCGATGGTCGCCGGTGGTGTCTGGCCACGACCGAAGGAGTACTCAGCGCCGACGGGCACGGCCTCGTTGAGCGCGGCCCGGCGGGCGTCGTCCTCAGGGACCCACGCCGCGAGATCGCGTCGGAGCACCCGTTCGTCCTGCGCCCACAGCAAGGGGAAGCCGGTGACCCCGCGATCGACGGCTTTGCGGCCCTCCTCCTCGGCGAGCGCCTCGATCACCTCGATGGTGCGGTCGGGCCAGGGCTTCCCGGGGCCGGGGGCCCACCCCTCCTCGAGGGCGGAGAGGACGAGCCGCTCCCACACCTCATGCAGGACGTTGCCCCGCTCCAGCGGCGAGATGCGGATGACCTCGTCGGCCTCCTCGATCGGCGCGACCCCGAGGAGCTGGTGCTGAAAGTAGGCCTGTGGACACTTCGTCCACTCCTCCAGCGCCGTCGGGGATAGCCGGTGGTGCTGGGTGGGGTCGGGGATGTCCTCGCCGGCGAGGTTGCCGTCGAAGGCGGTGAACTCGGCGCTCGCGCGCGCTCGCCGCAACTCGCGCGAGCACGCGATGATCTCGTCGTCCTCGGGCAGGTCCACCTGCTGACGTGCGGCCTCCATGGCCTCGCGCTGACGCCACTCCTGCGCGTTGGCTGGGTTCCGGGCCGCGGCGAGGCCACCGACGTAGGACGGCGACGCGTCGAGGACCCTGCCCACCTCGCGCCACTGGGTTACCTGCAGGTCGTCCCGGCCGGACATCGCGCGGAGGGTCGGGAGCAGCCAGCGGCTGGGGACCCGTTCGCCACCGCGGCGGAGGTCACCGCGCGGAAAGCTGATCGTTCGACCGTCCCGGGGGGCGGCGGCGAGCGCGGCGAGGACGTGGCGGTGCTGTCGCGCGGTGCGCTCGACCAGGGTCGGCAGCGCACCCTCCGTCTCTTCGCGGACCCGGTCGGGGAGCAGAGGATCGTCGGCGCTGCGCGGCGGCAGCAGGCCTTCGGCAGCCCCTAGGATGTGGACGACGTCGACGTCGTCACCGACACCCTCGCTGACCGGGCCCACGTGGACGCCGACGCCCATGGTCCCGACCCTGTCCAGGACGGCGTCGAGCTCGAGTTCCAGCAACCCGGACATGGCGCCTCGGGTCGGCGTCCCGCGTTGGTTCGTCACGGCGTCGAGGGTCGTCCTCACCCGGCGGGCGGCGGAGGCGTCCTCGGGAGCCAGGGCATCTTCGTCGGGGAGGAACGCCGTGCTCAGGGCTCGGACGGCCGTTGCGGCCGCGCGCCAGCTCTCCGCCTGCTCGACGGCATCGAGGTGCTCTCGGAGGTCGTCGACGAAGGCGAGCAGTCCCTCGGCGGCCTCTGCTTGTCGCTCGTGGCGGTCGGCGAGCCACAACCGCGCCTCGGTCTTCGCGCGCTCGTCCGTCGCGTTCTGGCGTGCGCGGGTGGCGTAGTCAGCGAGGCGCGGCCAATCGGCGCCCCGGACGATCCCCGTGGCCCGCGAGACGCGCTCCCACGCACTGCTCGGCGCCCGTCGTCCGTCGACGAGCACCGGGCCGTCAGCGATCACCGCCAGCAGATCGGCTCGTCGGTGGTCGTGGTCGGGCAGCCCGAGCAGGCGGAGCAGGGTGCGGCCGTAGGCGGTCTCCACAGCCGGCCTGACTCCGCGACCGAAGAAGGTGACGCCGGCGCGGTGCAGGTGCTCGTGGAGGAGTCGCGCGTAGGGGTCGCCGCTGCCGTGCAGGACAGCCACGCGGTGCCCAGGGAAGTGCCGCAGGCAAGTGACGACGCGGCGAACGACCTCCCGGACCTCGTCGTCGGGGTCCGAGGCGTGCACGACGGAGGTGGCGGTGGCGTCTTGTGGCTCGACGTCCGGGACCACGAGGCCCAGCGCCGTCGCGGCGCGCCGTGGGCCGGCGTCGGCGCCGGCGCCGGCGTCGCCGGTCAACCCGATCACAAGGTGCACGTCGGTGCGGGCGCTGAGGGCGGCAAGTAGTTCGATCTCGGGTGGGTCGAGGTCCTGGGGCAGGAAGACGACGACCGGATCGCCGACCTGTTCGACGCGGTCGATCGCGGCCCGGAGCAGGTCGGTCTCGTCGTAAGTGCTGCTGAGGTGGGCCTGGAGATGGTCGTGGACGCGGAGGGTCTCGGTGACGATCGGCGCTGCGGCACCCCGCAGCCGATCCGTGTCGACGGCGTCGAGGGGCCGGAGCTGGCGGTGGGCTTCGGCGAGGGCGCGCACTGTGCCGGTGTGGTGTTTGACCGGGTCGAACCGACCGGCGTGTTCCTCAAGGGTCACGCGGACCGCCTCGGCCAACACTGGGCCAGTCAGCGGCCGGCGATCCTGCGCGAGCAGCTGCTCCGCAGCGAGGTTCTCCGCGAGGCGGCGCATGGTGAGGAGCTGGACTGCGGCAATGCCGGGTCCGTGCGCGGCGTCCCCGCGCGCCAGGGCACGTCGCGCGGTCACCCCGACCCTCTCCGACGGGACGACGACGTTGACCTGGCGCAACGGGTCGCCGGCCTTGCTGTGGCGGACCACCTCGCGCAGGGCGTCGTACGCTGCAGCCCCGTAGGACGTCGTCGTAAACCGCACCGGCATGCCACCACCCCCCAGTGGGCGATGGTGGTCATCTCCTCCGGCGAGTCGGAAGCTCTCTGCGACCGAGCCACTCCAATGAGCGACGGGCGGTCGATCTCGACCAGTTGGTCAGTAGCGCTCGATCCACCGCCGGCTCCAGTTCGGCATCCCGGTCAGGTCGAGGGCTTCAAACGCCGCTCGCCAGCTCAGCTGCTGCTTCCTGCCACCCAGGGTCAGGAAGACGTGGCAGGCGTCGACGCCGAGGAGCTCGCGCATCATGTGCTTCTGAAGCTCGGTCTGCGACACCCGCGCCAGCCCCCGTTGCTTGAAGATCGCGGTCTCGGTCGGGTTGGTCGGGTAGCTGCCCTCGCCCGACTCGACCTTGGCCTCGATGACCAGCGCGTGGTCCCGCGTCGTGTGGATGACGAGGTCGGGCTTGACCCGGAAGCACCACTTGAAGCGGCAGGTGGCGAGGAAGTCGGCATCGTCCGTGACCCTGTGGTGGAAGCGGCTCACGACCCAGTTGGCCGGGCTCTCGACCTCCTTCGTCGACCGACACCAAAGTGCTCGTTCCACTCGGCCGTCGACGCGTCAGCCAGCTCGCGCACGTCCGACGTGTCGAGCAAGCGGGTGATGGCGACGCGCTTGAGGTCGTTGTCCTTGCCGATGGTGGACCAGAGGTCGCGGAGGAAGGCGTACTCGACGTACACCGCCAGCTCGTCCGGCTCGATCGGCAGGTCGGTCTTGAGGGCGTCGAGGAACCGCGCGACGTTGTCTCCCTGCAGCAGCGCTGCGTAGAGAAGGGCGACGACGTTGCGCTCCTCGCGGTTGATCTCTAGGTAGTGCTGCCCGAATGCCCGACAGCTGACGGAGGTCCACAGCCTCCAGCTTGAACGTGGAGTCCTGTGGCGCCGCCGGCCGGGCCTCCGAGCGCCTCGACAGCTCCATAACTCGCCGGGAGGGGCAGGTCGTGCTCGTCGTCGCGCAAACTGGTCGGTACTGCGCGAAGGGGCTCGGAATGCAGGTTGCCCGAATGTGCCTGAGTGGCTGGTCTTAGCCCGACGATCTGCGATCTCACGCCCTACGCCTGAACACTTTGCGGCGGTACCCATCGATTCTGTCGCCTTGCCCTACCCAGACCGACGGCGCAGCTCGTGGGCGCGTGTCGTCGAGAAAGGCACGACCGAATTGCTCATGAGGCAGCCGTAGATCGACAGAGTAGGTACGATCGAGTACGCGTTACTATGGCGCGTCCTAACTGAATAGGATGCTCTTGTTTACAGGTCCGTCTGCAGTGGTCAGTTTGGTGTCCGCTGCGGGCGCGCGGACTGCGAATTACCGAATCTCTCGGCATATTGCTTAAATAGAATGCCTTGCCGGTCGAGCTCCGTTAGGGGCCACCCGTCGGTCAAGCCGAACGCTCTATCGATCTCTCGGTCCAGAATATCGTGCGCTGCCTGCAGTTTGGCTGGAGGGCCGGCGTGCGGGTACATTTCGCTGAGCGGAACGCCCTGATTCTCGCGCGCCTCGCGCACCCCCGCTCCAGCCGCCGCAATAGCCTCGATGGCCGCTTGCGACAGCGATGGCAGCGGGAACGTGTTCCACGATAGTAGCTTGTTGAACCGTAAATCACTTAATGTGTCCGCCGACGACACGTTGCCAACTCATGAACATTCGGGAGGAGATTACCGCTGACACAGCCCGTCCTCGTCGGCCGCCAGAAAGTTGGCGTCGCTGCAAATCACTGTCGCTGGGAAGCGGGCGCTGGAGAATAAACGGACGGGCCTCGTTACGTGATGGGGGATGCAGAGGTACGAGGTTTCGGGCTGCGAGACCTGGCGGAAGATATGTGCGGTCGGGCAGCCTCCGAGTGGACGGAGCCTTGCTAGCGGTGCGGAAGCGCCGTGCCCCGTCTACCGTTCACGCAGCACAGGACTTCGACGCAGGTCGTCCGGCTCAGCGTTGACGAGCCACAAGCAATAACGCTCCTCACCGGGGTGGATGAGTTACGTGCACCGACGTAGGGCCCAGGTACTTAACGGCAATTGGGTCTTGAAGGACCTCGTCGGGTCCTCCGCTTCGACTATGAGCCAGCCGCCGTCAGTCGGCTTGTTGCCGTACGTGACTTCTCCCATCTGAGCGTTGATGGGTCGGGAGCTGGAGTTCACAATCACCGATGGGCCAGGCGTGAGGTACGGCGATATTCTTCACATTCGGAACCTCGAGGGGGCCAGCGTCGAGGCTTGCGTAGTCAAAAAGTCGACGGACGGCTGGCTGTCGCTGGAAGCCGACGATCACGCAGTGCACAACGGCTTGTGGGATGCCTCTGATGTCCACCTGAAGGTGCGATGGGCAGAGTTGATCTGCCAACCTTGATCGAGAATTTTGGCTCCGAAGCCCGCGCCACAGCTTCGCCCTGGACGATCGAGTTGGTTGAGACGAAGGCCTACCTGCCGTCGATCTCCGCGAAATAGCGAAGCGCACAGGCGTGCCAGCCAGTAACGTAATCGAGCGTGCCGTGGTAGTGACTTCCCCACACTTCTTGTAGCTCCGCAGTTTGCGAAGCTGAACGCAGTAGAGATTCCGAGGAAAGAAGGTTCCCGGCAACTATGACGTTCTCTGTTGGCGGGAGAATCTCTCGCCAGGCGGTTTTATGCGTTTCCACTTCGATCCGCGCCGCCCGCTGGATCGGCAGCCGTTCCGGCGCGTTCCCAAAGCGTTCCTTCATTCTAAGGTCGCATTGCCGGTCGATCAGGAACATCGCGGTCTCGGCTATGCGCGCTGGCCACTCGTCGATCTCGATGCCGTAGAAGTGGTCAAGCTAACTTTAAGTGGTGGGTCCAGTCGGTCGTGAGGGTTACCGCGTCCTCTCCCTCGTCAATTGTGGTTAGGGCGTCCAGAATTCGCAATTCGAGCTCGCGGAGCTCGCGATAGGCCACGATGATGAAGTTTCCGCATCCGCAGGCTGGGTCCATGATAGCGGACGTCGCCGAGCCTTTTCCACAAAGTACGTAGTGCGTTCTGCCTTGCCCTTGCGTGGAGTATCCCGTTCGAGCGCGGTATCGAAATCGGCCCGTAATTCGTCGAGGAACAGGGATTTAATGTCTTGAGGATGTTCTGCTCGGAGGTGTAGTGCTCGCCGAGTTCGCGACGGGTCTGAGGGTCGCGAACGGACTGGAACATGGACCCGAAAATTGCGGGGCTGATACTAGACCAGTCAACCGACGAGGCGTCCAGGATGGCGCTCCGGAATTCACTGTCGAGCGTTGGCAACGCGACTTTCCGCGAAGATGCCTCCGTTGACATACGGGAACGCGTCGAGCTCTGCGTCTGAATCGACCACGCTGTCTCGGGGCGGTGTCGAGGGCGCGGAACAGCTCATTAACTCGTTCAGCTATGTCGCTGCCATCGCGAGCGGTGTGGTCCTTAATAAAGTCCTGAAAAGATGGCGGTCCGACGTGTCCACATCTCGGTGTCGTCGCCGAACAGCAGGAAGAGGACGCGGGCCAGGGATAACGGAGATCTCGTGATCCCGCCTTCTTGGCGGTCGTAGGCGGCAGGATAGGCCTTCTCGATCGCCGCGTACATCCGAGCCATGAGCCGCGAGGCGCGCTTCGTCTCGTGTGTTGTCTCAACGTCAAACGCGCTGCGAACCTTCGTCAACACGGCGTTGACGTCGAGGAGCACATCGTTGGGCAACTGGATCGCTGCGAGCTTTTGCGCGAACCTCGGTTCGGTGATCCCTGTGCGGTGCACGTGCCGCGTCGGTCGGGACACCACCCCGCCGCCCTTGCTGGTGCGAGATGGCCACCGCCATACTTGTCGATCGGGCCCGTCATGAAGATCACGAGGCGGTTCGTGGTGGTTTTCGCGATGAGTTGGTCGATTTGAGCTTCGACTACGGAGCCGGCCACGCTGGCACCGTCCCATACCCTGAGTCCTCTGTAAGACGAGACGTTGGTTGCGATAATTTGGGCGCCGTTATCAATGGCCAGTTCGACAGGCGGGTGGTCGGGCGCGCCCCAATTCAGGTGGTGTCGGAACAGCTCGCCGTAGTCGCATGTCTCCGAGATGGCTACAAGGTCTTGGGTCATCGGTCTCTCACTCCAAGGGAACACACGATTTTAATCTCGTCACGATCCGTGGAGCTGATCACGAGGCGCTCTTGCTCGTTCAGCTGGTTGAGTAGGTCCGCCAAGTCCTGGTCGCCGTACTTGCTTCGACGGGCCTGACGTAGCCGGAGGTTGGCGTACTCGGTCAGCGGACGGTCGTTCATGGCCTCGATCGCGGCGACTGCGTCGCTGCCGTAAATGGTCCCTCCGAGCCGTTCGATGGCCCACTTTCGAATGCCTTTTAAGTTACCGACCGCGACGACCTCGCTTGTAAGCTTGTCGCGTACGAGGATGGCTTCGCGTGCGAAGTGGTCGTCGCGGAGCTGCGCGGGCGGAGTAGACTCCTGGGCCCGGAAGATGTGCAAAGCTTCGAGGGGCGTTAATAGCCGTTCGACGAGATTTTTGTCTCGGTCTTGATAGGACGTTGCGAATGCATCGACGCCGGAACTAGTGCAGGCGTAAGTGGTGATTCCGGTGCGGAACTCGTGGTCGTAGGCGTCGCGAGTCGAATGGACCATGTCCTGCATCATAAGTGACCTTGCGTGCCAGGTCGGGTTTGTCGTTCTTAACTCGCGACCACACCAGCCAAGCTTCGCTAACTGCGTCAGCCTCCCCCTCGTCCGTGTCTATCTGATCCTCATTAGGGATAGTTCCCTTGTAGAGGTCGTCGAGAAGGTTTACCTCATCATCGTCGCCAAAGAACTGCTCGTCAGAGCCGAATGCCGCAGCGTTGTCGCCCAGGCGTTGCCTAATGCGCTGGCGTAGCTGGATTGCCTGCTCGACCTTCTCGTGAGTGATCAGATAGACGAATACCTCTGACGCTTCCTGCCCGACGCGGTCGACTCGGCCCGCACGCTGAATTATGCGGATGATTGCCCAAGGCAGATCATAATTGACTACCACATGCGAATCTTGGAGGTTCTGTCCCTCGGACAACACATCGGTGGCGATCAAGACATCGATCGGGTTGTTCGGCTCATAGTGCGTCTCGTCTGCTCCGGGCAGCTGATTGCTGCCCGGAGAGAACCTCCGCGCGATGGTTCCAGCATCCTCGGTCTGACCGGAGGCCAAGCCCACGTTGTCGACGCCGGCGTCGCGTAGCGCCTCGGCGATGTATTCAGCGGTGTCGACGTACTCAGTGAATACCAACACTTTTTCGCCGGGGTGCTCGTCCCGTAACAAGTCGACTAAGGCGTTGACCTTGGAGTCGTTGCTGGCATCCCACGACCCGAACTCGTCTAGGAGCTTGGTGAGTGCTCGGTTGTCGCGATCGAGGTCCTTACGTAGCGCTTCCTTGAAGATCCCCGCACCGAGCCATTTGGTCGCGGCGGGGAGTTTGACACGGAGCTGCTCGTACCGGGACTCCATAGAACCGTGCAGGTCGGTCTCATCGTCGACCTCGCGGTCACTTACCATGAACTGCCGCTCGGTGAACGATCCCAGAGGTACGTCCAGGCCATGGTCGATTGCGTAGATAAATAGCTCGTTGCGGGCTCGCTGTCGCTGCAGGCTGAGGATGAAGGAGTATCCCGAAGATGACAGGCGTTTGAAGAGGCCGATCCGAACGAACCCGCTGACATTACCTCGGCCAGAGCGGATATCAGCGAGGATCTTCAGGTCCTTATCGGTGTGTGGGGCTTTTGGGTTGTCATAGTCGGCTAGCCGGTAGCGTGGTAGTCGGAGGTCGCGGATCGCGTCGAGGGTTTCGTCGCGTTCCATCAGGCGGGCCGGGTCGTTGTCAGCGAACGCGTGGCTAAGCGGCTTAGCAACCCGCTCTGGAAAACGAAATCTCTGGCCATTGGCGAACTGCAGGTACTCCTGTTCCGATATGCTTCCGTCAGGCTGGACGACCTGTTCAATCTTCGCGGTGCGTTTGACGAACGACCTGGTGCGCCGCACCAGGTGGTCAGACATTAGTCGTTTCCAGTCTTCAGGCTCCTCTGACAGGCGAAATGCGGCGAGCGTGTTCACTTTCCCGTCGACCTTATCGCGAAGCAGAGGAATCTTGGCTAACGCCGATGCCGGTTGGATGCCGAGGTCGTCGTCATCCTCGATGTAGAGCCCGATCTGATTTGCTACATCTTTGAAAGCCAGGTTGTAAGGCGTCGCCGTGAGCAATAGGACCTTCGACCCATTTCGGCGCACGTAATCTTGTATGGACTCATACACTTTGGTCGTGTTGTTGCGCAGATTGTGTGACTCGTCGCAGATAACTAGATGAAAGCGCTTGAGCTCGGGAAGCTTCTTGTCGACCATCGAGTAGGGCATTACTCGTCCGCCGGTTACCTCGTAGCGGTCGAGATGCTCCTCCCACATGCGCTGAAGGTTCTTTGGGCACAACACAAGCGTGGTGTAGTCTTCAGCCGATTCGAGCATCAGCGCGGTCGCCACAGCCGTCAGGGTCTTGCCGAGGCCGACGACGTCGCCGAGCATTGTGCCGCCACGACGCACGATTCTGCGCGCCAATGTCCGCACTGCCGTCTCCTGGTAGTCGAGCAGAAGATTCTGCATCGAAGGTGGGAGTACGTATCCCATGCCCTCTCGCGCGTCCTCAGAGAGGCTGTGGCACACCTTAAGGTAGACCTCGTAAGGAGTTGGTTGGATGTCGCTAGCCCAAGAATCCTCGATGAGGTCTATCAATTCAGGAGTGATTCTGAGTGAGAAACGTGCGTCCCATCGTTCTACGAACCATCTCGATAACAATTCGGTGGCTTGAGCGTCGACGACGTCGACGTTCAACTCGAGATTCCGGAAGAAGCCCGCCGCAGTCAAGTTGGAAGACCCGACGTATCCCCGTTTCTCAAGGTAGGGGTTGCCGGGAGCACGGAAAATGTAGGTCTTGCCGTGAAGGGGTGCGTCCGTAAAGACCTTCATCTCCACTGCGCCCGATGCCAGCTGGTGGCGCAACTTCTGCAATGTCCGCTGCTCAGCCGAGTTCGGTAACCCTCGCATCAGCTGCGCGCGAAGGTGGCGTACCAAGTGGTCCTTGGCTGCTATGGCCTTCTCAAGGCTGTTGACGTCTGAGCCGTACGGAGCCGGCTGCACTTGCTCCTGGAGGGCACCGAGCATCGCGGCAGCGTCTGATCGCATTACCATACCGATCAGCACTCGCGCGATAGGCCCATCGCAAGTTCTAGCTTTGTCGTCGACGATGTCCGCGAATCCAGCCCAGCCGCGGAGGTCAAGGTACCCAGTTGCGACATCGACCGAGTTGAAGTTGCGCAGGTCGCTCTGCAGCGCGAGGCCCAGCTGGCCCGCCTCAGTCACGTTGTCGTAGATGCTTGGCACGCAAGTACCCCCATGATGCCGGTAACGACGCACGACCTTAGACAGCGACGCCTGCCAGGGTGCGATGGGCTGCCCTGTTCAAACGGGGGAGCGGCTACTTCCGATACGCCCAGCACGACGCTGGTGGGCTCCTGGCCGCAGGCGCGGTCGTTCTCGTACGGCTGCTGCAGCGGCTCGGGGCCTCGACGACGCCCTGGTGGGCGGCTGCCACGATGTATTGACCGACCGGTGTTGTACACCGAGCTAGTAGCACCGAGCCCAGCCCGGCGTACGGCCGCTGCGGACGTGGAGCCTGCTCGACGAGGCCGTGTGAGATCCAAAGAGGCCGCAGAACTCAGGGGTGCGGCCCGTTGTTCAGGCCCATGTTGCGGTGTCCCGTTTGACCCCCGCGAGGTGCCGGTCCTGTCCCACGTTCGTTCGGAGGTGCTTGCCCGCTCACGTGCGACTAACGCCTCGGTTCCAATGGCCAGCCCGGTAGCCCTTTGGCAACTCCTTCGATGCGGTGAAGTCGGCGCCCCGGTCCTGGCTCATCGGCACGAACCCTAGCGAGGCACGCCGCCCACTGAAACGGAGGCCGTCCAGCGAACTCGCCCTTGCGGCGTCGTCAGGCGCGTCTAATAATCAACGCCACCGTCAAACTCGTGGCCTGGGTCACGACGAACCTCAACGAGGAGCAGGCTCATGGCCTACGTGATCGGCGTGGACGTGGGCGGGACCTTCACCGACGCGGTGCTCGACGACGACTCCGGGTCCGTCATCGCCGCCAAGGCCCCGTCGACCCCTCCGGACTACTCGCAGCGGCGTGCTCGACGTCCTCGAGCTGCTGGCCGAGCAGCTCGGCCGGCCGCGTCGAGGAGATGCTGGCCGAGACCCACCACGTCGCCCACGGGACGACGTCGAGCCTGAACGCGCTGGTCCAGCGCCAGGTGCCCGACGTCGGGTTCCTCACCACCAAGGGCCACCGCGACTCGATCTTCATCATGAACGTCGAGGGCCGCTACCTCGGCCGGAGCCCGCACGAGCTCCAGCACGTCCTCGCCCAGGACAAGGACCACTACCTGCTCCCGAAGCGCCACGCCCTCGAGGTCACCGAGCGCATCGACCGCGACGGCAACGTCATCGTCGCGCTCGACGAGGACGAGGTCCGCCGCCAGGTCGAGACCCTCCGGGCCGACGGCGTCGAGGCCATCGCGGTCTCCCTGCTCTGGGCCTTCCGCAACCCGGCCCACGAGAAGCGCATCCGCGAGCTCGTCCACGAGGTCGACCCGGACCTCTACGTCGCGCTCTCCAGCGAGGTCAGCCCCCGCATCCGGGAGTTCGCCCGCCACTCCACGACGATCATGAGCACCCAGGTCGGGCCCGGCCTGCGCCGCTACCTGACCAACCTCGAGACCAGCCTCCGAGACCGGGGCCTCGCCGGCCCGCTGCTCGTCATGCAGTCCAACGGGGGAGCGGTCGCCGCCACCGAGGCGCCGCAGCAGGCCATCTCCACCGTCGGGTCGGTCCTCACCGGCGGCGTCGTCGGCTCCACCCAGCTCGGCCGCCGGCTCGGCCACCGCAACATCATCTCCACCGACGTCGGCGGCACCACGTTCCTCGTCGGGCTGATCGTCGACGGCGAGCCCGAGCGCGACACCACCACCGTCATCAACCACCACCCGATCAACGTCCCGACGCTGCGGGTGCACGCCATCGGCTCGGGCGGCGGCGCGATCGCGTGGGTCGACGCCGGCGGCAACCTGCGGATCGGCCCGCACAGCGCGGGCGCCGTCCCCGGCCCGGCCGCGTACGACCAGGGCGGCACCGAGCCCACCAACACCGACGCCAACCTCGTCCTCGGCATCCTCCCGACGACGGGTCTGCTCGGCGGCCGCAAGGCGCTCAGTCTCGAGCGCGCACGAGAGGCCATCCGGACGAAGATCGCCGAGCCGCTGAACCTCTCCGTCGAGGACGCCGCGGCCGCCATCCACGCCGCCCAGAACGCCCAGACCGGCGACCTGCTGCGCAAGACCGTCGTCGAGGCCGGCTACGACCCCCGCGACTTCGTCCTCTACGCCTTCGGCGGCTCCGGCCCGGCGTTCTGCGCCGCCTACGCGCGCCAGCTCGGCGTCGAGGAGGTCGTCGTCCCGCTCGGGCCGGTCGCCTCCGCGTTCTCCGCCTACGGGCTCGCCGCCTCCGACATCGCGCTGGCCCAGGAGCTCTCCGACCCCGCCCAGCTCCCCATCGACCCGGTCCGCGCCGAGAAGAACTTCGCCCAGCTCGAGGACCAGGTCCGCCAGGGCCTCGACCGGCAGGGCCTGAAGTTCGAGACCGTCGAGATCGTCCGCGAGATCGACATGCGCTACGCCATGCAGCTCGCCGAGGTCACCGTCCCCGTCACCGACGGCCCCCTCGACCAGGCCGCCCTCGACGAGGCCGCGACCCGGTTCGAGACCAAGTACGCCGAGCTCTACGGCCAGGGGTCCGGGCTTCCGCGAGGCCGGCGTCCAGGCCATCACCTACCGCGTCCGCGGCCGCGGCGTCCTCCCGTTCAGCCCGGAGCTCCCGCCGCTCGAGAAGGCCGACGGCGACCCGCAGCCGGCCACGACGAGGCCCGTCTACCTCGAGGTCGGCCAGGGCTTCGTCGACACCCCGATCTACGACTACGCGACCCTGCGCGCCGGCCACGTCCTCACCGGTCCGGCGGTCATCGAGGTCCCGACGACGACCGTGGTCGTCCCGGGCGGGCGCACCGGCACCGTCGACGACCTCGGCAACCTCCACATCCGCCCGACCAGCACGGGAGCCTGACCATGCCGCTGATGGCCGTCCCCGGCTCCGAGAGGTTCTCGAGCCGCCCGATCGACCCCGACACCCTCGCCGCCGAGCTGCCCGCGAGCCTGCCGGTCCACACCGTCACCCAGGAGCAGATCGACGCGCTCGACCCGCTGACCTACGAGGTCGTCCGCCACCGCCTCTGGTCGGTCACCGACGAGATGGGCGAGGCGCTCAAGCGGATGTCGGGCTCGCCGATCGTCACCGACGCGAACGACTTCGACTTCGCCCTGTCCGACGAGCTCGGCCAGGAGGTGCAGGTCGGGCTCTACAACACGATGCTCGTCGGCGCCGTCGACCTCGCCATCTACTGGACGCTGCGCCACCGCGCGACCAACCCCGGCATCGCCGAGGGCGACATGTTCCTGACCAACGACCCGTGGGTCGGCGGCGGGCTGCACCAGAACGACGCGATGGTCTTCCAGCCCGTGTTCTGGGAGGGGAAGCTCTTCGGCTGGACCTCGGCGATCGCGCACCAGCCCGACCTCGGCGGCGTCGGGCTCGGCTCGTTCTCCCCGGCCGCGCAGGACGTGTTCTCCGAGTCGCTGCCCACCCCGCCGGTCAAGGTGGTGCGCGACGGGCTGCTGCAGGACGACATCGCCGACATGTGGGTGCGCCGCTCGCGGGTGCCGATGATGATCGGGCTGGACCTGCGGGCGAAGGTCGGCGCCAACACCGTCGGGCGCGACCGCATGCTCGCCGTCATCGAGCAGTACGGCGCCGACACGGTCAAGGCCGTGATGAAGCGGATGATGTCCGACGCCGAGTCGCGGCTGCGGGGCAAGCTGCGCAACCTTCCCGACGGGACGTGGCGGGCCACCGGCTACCAGGACCAGTCGCACACCGGCGACCGCGAGCTCCACAAGATCACGGTCGCGATGACGAAGACCGACGGCCACCTCGCGTTCGACTTCACCGGCACCGACGAGCAGTCCGGCGTCGTCAACTGCACCTACGCCGGCATGCGCGGCGGCGTCATGCTCGCGCTGCTGCCGATCCTCGCCGGAGACATCCCGTGGTCGGCCGGCGGGCTGATGCGCTGCTTCGACCTCATCGCCGAGGAAGGCACGATCAACAACGCGAGCTTCCCGGCCGCGGTGGGGCGGGGGCCGATCGGGCCCGCCTGGCTGACCGGCAACCTCGTCGCCGAGTGCCTCTCGCAGATGTTGGACCAGTCCCCGAACCTCGACGCGCACGTCCAGTCGAGCTGCTGCGGCACCTGGGACACCGCCGTCATCGCCGGGCTCGACCAGCGCGGCGCGGTGCCCACGCCGTTCCTCTCGATCCTCATGGACCCGATGGCGGGCGGCTACGGCGCGCAGCCGCAGGCCGACGGCATGGACACCGGAGGGCTCTTCTGCATCCCGCTGGGCCGGGTGCCCGACGTCGAGATGACCGAGTTCCTCTACCCGGTCCTCGCGCTGTGGCGGCGGGAGGAGCCCGACTCGGGCGGCCCCGGCCGTCGTCGGGGTGGCGTGTCGGCCTCGATGGCCATCACCCCGCACGGCACGAGCTTCCCGATCGGCCTCGTCCTCGCCTCCAACGGCAAGGCGATCAGCCAGAACAACGGCCTCGCCGGCGGCTACCCCGGCAACACCGGGGTCGAGTGGATCGCCCGCGGCGCCGACGTCACGACGATGCTCGGGTCGGGGAAGGTGCCGGCGGATCTCGACGAGGTCGGGGGCACGCACGAGCTGCAGCCCTGCTACGGCGAGACCTACGTGGCGCCCGGCGAGGTGTTCACGATGTTCTGGCAGGGCGGCGGGGGCTACGGCGACCCGCTGGTCCGCGACCCGGAGGACGTCGCCCACGACGTGCGGGAAGAGAAGGTCACGACGACGACGGCGGCGGCCAGTTACGGCGTCGTCCTCGACGCGCGGCGGAGCGGTGGACGCGGAGGCGACCGAGACCCGTCGTCGGGAACTGCGGGACGAGCGCCGGGCGCGGTCGGGTGCGTCGGAGGCGCCGCGCTCGACCGTCGACGTCTCCGCAGGGGCGGCGGCTGGACGACAACCTCGTCGCCGTCGGGGGACCAGGTCGCGTGCCGGCACTGCGCGACGGTGCTCGGCAGCGGCGCGGTCGGCGAGCTCGACCTGGTGCGCCACGAGGGCCCGGTCTCCGAGGCGGGGCCGCAGGTCGTCGAGGCGGCGGGGGAGTACGTCGACCGCGAGGTCCAGTTCCGCCAGTACTGCTGCCCGGGGTGCTTCACGGCGATCTCGACGGCGGTCGTGCCGGTCGACCACGTCGACGACGTCACTCGGACCAGTCGGGTGCTCGCGGACGCGAGGTCGTAGATGGAACTGCAACGCGTCGCCGTGCTCGGCGGGGGACCGGGAGGTCTCTACGCCGCGCGGCTGCTGAAGCTCGCGCGGCCGTCGTGCGAGGTCGTGGTGCACGAGCAGGGCGTGCCCGACGAGACGTTCGGGTTCGGCGTCGGGCTCGCCGCGCGCACGCAGCGGCGGCTGGCCGAGGCCGACCCGGCGTCGCTCGACGACATCCTGGCGAACGCGTGGTCGCACGACATGCGGATGCGCGTCGGCGGCCGGGAGGCCGGGATGGACGTGTCGAGCCTGGTCGCCGTCGGGCGGGCGGAGCTGCTCGCGGTGCTGCAGCGGCACGCCGAGGACGCCGGGGTGAAGCTCGAGTTCGGGGCGCGGCGGTCGGCGGCCGAGCTGGACGCGGACCTGGTGATCGCGGCGGACGGGGTCGGGTCGGCGACGCGGTCGGCGGGGGAGTTCGGCGCCGAGGTCGAGACGGGGTCGGGCTGGTACCTGTGGGCCGGCACGGACGTCGCGCTGGACCACGCGCTGTTCGCCCCGGAGCGCACCGAGCACGGGGTGTTCGTCACGCACGCCTACCCCTACGCGGCGGACCGCAGCACGTTCCTCGTCGAGACCGACGAGGCGACGTGGCGGTCGGCCGGGTTCGAGCGAAAGCACGGCGGCGACGCCCGGTCTGATGCCTCGGACGACGTGGCGCTGGACTACCTCTCCGACGTGTTCGCCGACCACCTCGGCGGCCACCGGCTGATCGGGAACCGCACGCGCTGGCTGCAGTTCCGGACGGTGCGGTGCGCGCGCTGGCACGACGGGCGGACGCGGTGCTGCTCGGGGACGCCGCGCACACCGCGCACTACTCGGTCGGCTCGGGCACGAAGCTGGCGATGGAGGACGCGATCGCGCTGGTCACGGCGCTGCAGTCGGCGGACGACCTGGAGTCGGCGCTGGTCGAGTACACCGAGGCCCGCCGCCCCGCGGTCGCCCGCATCCAGGACATCGCCGAGCGCTCCCGTCGCTGGTGGGACTCGTTCCCGGAGCGGCTCGACCTCCCCGTCGAGCAGCTCCTCGTCGCGTACATGAGCCGGGCGGGCAACGTGCCGCTGGACCGGTTCGCGGCCGGGTCGCCCGACGTCGTCGCAGTCGGCCCTGCAGCAGTGGTCGGGTGGGGGAGGAGCCTGAGTCGCGACGTCGAGCCGCTCGCGGAGTGGGTCCTCACGCGGCCGCTGCGCCCGTCGACCCCCGGCCAGGAACCGGTCGCCGGAGGACGACGCCGATCGGCCCCCGCGGCTTCGACGCCCGAGTGGTCCCCGACGACCCCGCCGCGCTCGACGCGACCGTCCTCGACGTCGGGACCGACGCCCGGCCCTCGGGCTCGGAAGCGGCCGTCGAGGAGGCCGTGCGCCGCGGCGCAGTCGATCACCGGCTGCGTCTGGCTGACCGGCGGGGACGACCGGTCGAGCGTCCTGACCAGGCTCGAGATCGCCGAACGCCTCCGGCGCCGGACCGACGCGCTCGTCGTCGTCGCCGGACCCGACGCCCTGCGCACCGACCTCGCCGACGGCCTCGTCGCCGACCGGGCGCACCTGGTGGCGATCCGATGACCGCCACCCAGCAGTACTTCCCGACGGAGGTCGCCGCCACCTACCGCGACGCCGGCCTCTGGGGCACGCGGACGATCGCCGACGAGTTCCACGCGGTCGCCGTCGCAGCACCCTCATCGCGACGCCGTCGTCACCGGCGCGGGCCGGCTCACCTACGCCGAGCTCGACGCCCGCACCGACCGCATCGCCGCCGGGCTCGCCGACCTCGGCCTGCACCCCGGCGACCCGGTGATCGTCCAGATCACCAACCGCCTCGAGGCCGTCGTCGCCTGGTACGCGCTGCTCAAGGCCGGGCTGGTCCCGGTCGCGACCCTCGCCGCTCACCGCGGCCACGAGATCGCCCACATCAGCCGGGCGGTCGGCGCGCGGGCGCACCTCGTCGAAGCCGGCACGCGGGGGCATCGACCTCGTCGGGTTCGCCCACGAGCAGGCCCGCGACCACCCGACGATGCGCCACGTCCTCGTCCTCGACGACCTCCCCGAGGCCGACCTCGACCCCGACGAGGCCCGCGCCCGCGTCGAGGAGATCCAGCGCGGCATCGACCCCGACGACGTCGCCGTCTTCCAGCTCTCCGGCGGCACCACCGGCGTCCCGAAGCTGATCCCGCGGCTGCACGCCGAGTACTGGTACAACGCCCGCGCCTACGCCGCCGTTCTCGGCTGGACCGCCGACGACCGCGTCGGGCACCTCATCCCGATCATCCACAACGCCGGGATCGTCTGCGGCGTCCACGCCCCGCACAGCGTCGGCGCGTGCCTCGTGCTCACCGACCACGACCTCGACACCGCCATGCCGGTCCTCGTCGCCGAGCGCACCACGTCGGTGCTCTTCGGCCACGCGCACTACCGCGCGCCGGCCCACCCGCTCTACGACGTCCTCGCCCGCACCCTGCGCGTCGTCCTGCTCTCCGGCGCGAAGGTCTCCGAGGAGCTGTTCACGACGACGGCGCAGGGTGGCGCGCAGGTCGGCCAGCTGTTCGGGATGGCCGAGGGCATGTTCCTCGTGACGCCGCTCGACGCGTCGCCGGAGCTGCGCCGCACCACCGTCGGGGTCGCCGATCTCGCCGCTCGACGAGGTCCGGGTGCTCGAGCCGGGCGGTGAGGAGGAGGTTCCCGACGGCGAGGTGGGCGAGCTCTGCTGCCAGGGCCCGTACACGCTGCGCGGCTACCACGGCGTCGACCGCCCGGAGGCCTTCACCGCCGACGGCTTCTACCGCACCGGTGACCTCGCGAAGGCCACCGTGATCGACGGGGTCCGCGCCTTCTCGATCGAGGGCCGTATCAAGGACCTGATCAACCGCGGCGGCGAGAAGATCAACGCCGAGGAGGTCGAGCTGCTGCTGCTCGCGCACCCGCACGTCGTCGAGGCCGCGCTCGTCGCGATGCCCGACCCGCGGCTGGGGGAGCGGGGTTGCGCGTACCTCGCGACCGACGGCACCGTCGTGACCCTGGAGGACGTCCGCGTCCACCTGCGGCAGCTCGACGTCGCCAAGTTCAAGTGGCCGGAGCGCGTGGAGCTCGTCGACGCATTACCGCGGACGCAGGATCGGGAAGCTCGACAAGAAGGCGATGACCGCCGACATCACCGCCCGACTGGAGGACGCATGAGCCACCACCGCATCGGGATGATCGTCCCCAGCTCGAACGTCACCGTGGAGACCGAGGTCCCGGCGCTCCTGGCCCGCCATCCGAGCGCCACCTTCTCCTTCCACGGCAGCCGGATGCGGATGGGCCAGGTGACGCCGGAGGAGCTCGTCGCGATGAACGCCCAGCGCGGGCGCTGCGTCGACGAGCTCGCCGACGCCGGCGTCGACGCCCTGCTCTACGCCTGCCTCGTCGCGGTGATGGCGCAGGGGGCGGGGGAGCACCGGCGGGTCGAATCCGCCGTGGCGGAGCAGCTCGAAGAGCGTGGGCTGGCGACGGAGCTCATCTCCAGCGCCGGCGCGCTGGTCGACGCGCTGGCGGCGATGTCGTGGGGGCGCGTCGCGCTCGTCATGCCCTACATGAAGCCGCTGGCCGAGCAGGTCGTCGCCTACCTGGAGGCCGAGGGGCTCGAGATCGTCGACTGGGTGGCGCTGGAGGTCGGCGACAACGCCGAGGTCGGCTGCATCCCGGGCGACCGGGTGCTCGACGCGGCTCGCGGGCTGGACCTCACGGGCGCCGACGCCCTCGTCATCTCCTGCTGCGTGCAGATGCCGTCGCTGCCGCAGGTCGCCGTCGCCGAGCGCGAGCTCGGGCTGCCGGTGCTCTCGGCCGCGACCGCGGGCGCGTTCTGCCTCCTCCGGGCGCTGGGACTGCCGACGGAGATTCCCGACGCCGGGTCGCTGCTCTCGGCGCGCAGCACGACGGCCGCCTGACCACGGGGGAGACCGTGACGAGCCGGTTGCGCGGTCGACGTACTAGGCAGTTGATCATGTCGAGGGCACCGACGCAGCCCGGTGCCGCCGACATGATCAACTGCCTACTGTGCTCTCCGTGGTGGAGACGCCGCGAGGCCGCGTGGGCGCGGCCGGCGGGTCCACGTCGGGTCGGCTCGGTATGGTCGCCGCCCATGAGCGCGCCGGAACCCGCCGAGATCCCGGCCCGCCGCCCGCGTCGGGAACTCGTCGAGGCCCAGATCTACGAGCAGGCGACGCGGCTGTTCGCCGAGCGGGGCTTCGCCGGGACGAGCCTGCAGGACATTGCCGACGCGATGGGCATGACCCGGCCGTCGCTCTACTACTACGTCAAGAACAAGGACCAGCTGCTGGCGCGGCTCGTCACCGAGATCACCGAGGCGCCGGCGGCCGCGACCGAGGAGATCGCGGGCCGCGACGTCGACGCCCCGGCCAAGCTGCGCGACCTCGTGCGGCACATCGCGAGCCAGCAGGCCCAGCACGCGGCACGGTTCCGGCTGGTAATCCGCTCCGAGTCCGAGCTGCCCGACGAGCTCGCCGTCGCCCACGAGGCCGCCAAGCGCCGCGTGCTCGACGGGTTCACCCGCATCGTCGACCAGGGGGTGCGCAGCGGCGAGTTCCGCCCGCGCCCGGTCCGGACGACGGCGCTGGCGCTGATCGGCATGTGCAACTGGGTCGCGTGGTGGTTCAACCCGTCCGGCCCGCAGACGCCGACGGAGGTCGCCGAGCAGATGGCGGAGATGGCCATCGCCCTGGTCGCGCAGGCCCCCGACCGCACACCGGACACCCCGCGGCCCGATGACCCGGCGGCCGCGATCGCCCTGCTCCGCCAGGATCTCGACTACCTCGAAAGCATCGTCACGACGCAGCCGTCGAAAGATTGACGCTTACGTTGACAGCTCCTAATCTGGAGCCCAGGAGGTTCGACGATGACACTCGAGCACAAGGTCCGCGGGGTCGACCACACGGCGTTCCCGACGTTCGACCCCGCCGCGACGGTGCGCTTCTACCGCGACGTCCTCGGCTTCCCGGTGGTGCACTCGATCTGCGCCGCGGGCTGGGGGCCGGAGAACCACCCGGACTTCATCCACTTCTTCTTCGACATCGGCAACGACGACCGGATCGCGTTCTTCTACTACTTCGGTCTCGAGCCGGTGCACTCTCACGAACGTGGCGATGTGTACGCGGGGTTCGGGCCGGACGTGCCGGAGTTCTTCGTGCGGTCGCGCCACCTCGCGATCCACGTCGACGACCAGGACGACCTGCTGGAGTACCGCCGCCGGCTCGACGACTCGTCGTGGCCGGTCGAGATGCAGATCCAGCACGAGACGATCGAGTCGATCTACACGCACGACCCGAACGGCTACATGGTCGAGTTCACCCGCGCGATGCGCCCGGTGACGCCGCAGGAGGACCTCGACGCGAACCTGACGATCGACGCGCTGCTCGACGTCGTCGCCGAGCCCGAGCCGTCGTTCGGCAAGCTGCTCGCGCGCAAGGCGGAGCTGATCGTCGAGCGGGCGGCCGATTGGGAACTCGCGCAGGCCGACCGGTGACCGCGCTCTACGTCCTCGACGTCCCGGAGAACACCTCGGTCGCCAAGGTCGCGGCGGAGGCGGGCGCGGTCGTCGGGAAGATCGGACCGTACTTCGAGATCATCGCGGACGGACCCATCGTGGTCGACCGTCGGGCCACCGGCTGCCGGCACGCGGTCTGGTACAGCTGCGTCGCCGGGGTTGCGGGCGGGCGGATCGTGCAGCACGACAAGAACGCGCTGCGGGTCGATCCGGCATGAGCGCGCCCACGGCCAGGGCGAGCGGAGCGACGGGGAAGACGGCGCGGCTGGGTGCGGGGCGCTACGTCGCGGTAGACGAACGACCGGCGGCGACCGTCACGAGCGTCCACGAGCTGACGACGGCGGACGGTGCCACCGTGCGCGGCGTGCTCGCGACGGTGCCCGGCGCGCGCACCGTCGTCTGCCTCATGCACCCGCGCCAGGACGTCACGCACCACGCGCTCGTCCCGCACCTGCTGCGGGCCGGCGCCGCCGTCTGGACCCAGCACACCCGCTCGGTGAACAACGACCTGACGCTGGTGCACGAGCAGGCCCTGCTCGACGTCGCGGCCGGCCTGGTCTTCCTGCGCGAGCAGGGCTTCGACTCGATCGTCCCGCTCGGGCACTCCGGGGGCGGCACGCTGTTCGCGTTCTACCTGGAGCAGGCCGGGCTGGCGGGTCCTGACCGCATCGCGACGACGCCCGGCGGGCGCCCGACGAAGCTCGCCGACGCGACGATGCCGCTGGTAGACGGCGTCGTGTTCCTCGCCCCGCACCCGGGCCAGGGACGGCTGCTGCTCGGGTGCATCGACCCGTCCGTCGCCGACGAGACCGATCCGCTCGCGACCGTTCCCGAGCTCGACCCGTTCGACCCGCGGAACGGTTTCGCCGAGCCGCCGACGAGCTCGTCGTACAGCCCGGCGTTCCTCGAGGACTACCGCGCGGCCCAGCGTGCCCGGGTCGCGCGGATCGACGCCCGGGCCCGCGAGCACCTCGCGCGGACCGCCGAGGCGCGTGCGGCGCACAAGCGGACGGGAGCCGCTGCGGATCGTCGTCGGGCGCTGGCCCCGGAGATCATCACGGTGTTCCGCACCGACGCCGACCCCCGCACCGTCGACCTCTCCCTCGACCCCAGCGAGCGGCCGTACGGGTCGCTGTTTGGGGCGCGTCCGGACCTCATCAACTACGGCCAGGTCGGGTTCTGCCGGTTGACGACTCCGGAGGCGTGGCTCTCGACGTGGTCGGGGCTGAGCTCGAACGCCGACTTCGTCCGGTGCGCGCCGGGGGTGACGGTGCCGACGCTGTTCGTCGAGCTGACCGGGGACCAGGCGGCGTTCCCGTCGGACTCGCGGCGGATGGTGGCGGCGCTCGGGACTGGGGACCTGACGCACGTGAGCGTCCGCGGCACCCACTTCGGCGGGGCGATCGCGGCGGGGGAGCCGACCGGGAACGAGCTGGCCGCGACCCGGATCGCCTCGTGGTTGGGGGAGCGGCACGAGCTGGCGCCGCCGGGGTCCTGATCTCGGGACGGTGAAGCCGGGCCTGGTCACGGTGCCGGCACGCCGAGTGCAACGTTGAAGCCGAAGACGGAGACAAGCATCCTGAGGCGAGCCGCACTGCGAGAGGAGGGGTCGTGAGGGGTTACGTGGTCGTCTTCGAGGGCGACGATGACTCCGGATACTCGGCCTACTCGCCGGATATGCCCGGCGTCGTCGCCGCCGGCGAATCGCAGCGCCAGACCGAGCAGCTCAAGCGCGAGGCGATGACCGAGCACCTCGCCGCTCTCCGGGAGCTGGGAGAGGACGTCCCGCCGCCGGCCACGTCAGCGCAGGCCACGGTGCTGGACATCCCTGCTGCGTGACAACGGCGGACGATGGGTGCGAGAACGAATTCCGTCGAGCTGGCCGCGGCCGAGATCGCGACGTATTTGGGACGCCACGATGATCGTTTCCCGTAGCGAGTCCAGACGCCCAGGCCCCGGATCCGCTACGGGAAAGTGATCAAGCTCGGTCGGTAGGCGCGACGTCGTCCATTCAACCCACGTCGCGGCGGCGCAAGGGAGCGGCATGGGGCTCGACGTCGAGGTCACCGTGCTCCAGGCCCACGCTCAGGATTCGGGTCGGGTGAAGGCGGATGATCGCGCCGCTTCCCGTCTGGGCGGATGCGTCGGTGGGCTCGGTGATCGCCTCGGCGCGTCCCCGGATCTCGAGGAAGCGCACCCGCCAGGGATCGACCGAGTAGACGTCGTCGAGGACGAAGGCCGCCCGGCCGTTCTCCGCGACGTTGCGGAACTTGCGGCTGCGGGACATGTCGAAGCCCCCGATGTCGATGGTCCCCAGCGCCCGGTTCACCCCGAAGCCCACCGGGTTGTTCTGCAGGGTGCCGTCGGGCTGGCTGGTCGCCAGTCGCCCGATCCGTTGGCTGTCCAGGTAGTCGAGTTCCTCGTCGGTGAACACGTCGCGGACGGTAGGACCTGAACTCAGCTCGAGGTCAACGTTCTGCCGCACGTTGACCTGAAGCGAGGTCGAGGTCCTAGCGTCACTCCCGTCGATGCGACCGAGGAGGACGACGATGACCGTCGAGCTCAACCACACGATCGTCCCGACCCGTGATCAGCGGGCCGCGGCCAAGGACCTGGCCGACTTGTTGGGGCTGGAGGTGACGAAGGCCGGCCACTTCGATGCGGTGCATCTGGGCAATGGCGTGAGCCTGGACTTCATGAACGTCGACGAGGTCCCCGGGTCGATGCACCTGGCGTTCCTCGTCTCCGAGGAGACGTTCGACGAGGTGTTCGGTCGGCTGCAGGAGCGTGATCTGCCGTACTGGGCGGACCCGATGCACAGCAGGGCACGGCAATTCAGCGCGTACTCCGGGGGCCGGGGCTTCTACTGGGACAGCCCGGATGGCCACAACCTCGAGGTGCTGACGCGGTCGTCCTGACGGGTGCGCACGGCGCCCGAAGCGTTGCTGGCCCACACCGTGTCCGACGGACAAGTTCCCGAGGGCGAACAGGTCGCGGCAACCGAGTCGCCGTGACTCGGTCGCGCGGACGTCGTTGGCTCGCGGGACCTGTACTCGCGCCGTCTCGCCGACACGCGGTCCGGGGCTCGAGCCCTTGATCAGGACTCGACCGGGAACCTGTGGAGGAACCAGCCGAGCGCGTCGTCAACTCTTTTTCACAATGCTGTGGGCTCCCAGCCGGGTCCGGAGACGTGCTCATCGAACTCGTCCGCCACGACATCGGTCACGCGCTCGCGGAGCTCGCGGCTGGGTTCGTCGGAGGCCTGGAGAGCCGCGAGGAGGTCGGGCTCGCACTTGGTCAGCACGTCGCGAAGGACGAGGGCTGATTCGAGGTCGAGCTGGTCGAGAGCGCTCATGGGCGTCGTCGCAGCGGCGCGCTTTCCGTGGCCATGGGTTTCAGCTCTCACGGTCGATGACGAACGTCGACACAAACGTGCCGATCGCGTCATCGACCTTCTTTCCGTAGGCCGAAGGTTCCCAGTCGTCACCGAGCTGCGCTGCGAACTCGGTGTACAGCACCCACTGGACCTCGTGAGCGTCGTGCTCTGACACGTCGTCATGCTCCGCCATACGAGCGCCGAGCTCCGGATCGCGCCTGCCGAGCACGTCCCTGACGAGTGCACCCACGTCGGGTTCCAACAATGCGTATGCCCCGGTCAAGGGTGCCGATGCCCCCGCCTGTTCAGCGGCCATGTGGTCACCACTTCTCCCTCCTCGTTCAGGGCGACGACGGCGTCGTTGCCCGTGTAGAAGTACGTGCCCCGCTCGACGTCGTATCGAGGCTCCTCGACCGGCTTCTCGACGGCATCCTTCATCGCCTCGTCGCTGACGCCGTGGCCGCGGTTGCGAGTGTCCGCCTGCTCCTCGCCATGCTTGGTCACTCCGGTGATCTCCGTGGGCGGCGGGAACGGCGCAGGGCCTTCCACCAGGTCGCGCCTCTGCTCCAGTTGAAAGGGCGCGACGCTGCTGCCGGTCGCCGCGTGGGTGGCGAGGTCGAGCAGTCCGGCGCCCGCGATCCCGACCCCGGCCGCCACACCAGCGGCCGACGCACCGCCCAGCGGAAGGCCCGCGATCGCGCCGACGCCGGTGCCATCCAGTGCCAGGCTCCCGACCGCACCCGCCGCGCTGACGGCGGCCAGTGCACCGCCGCCGAGGACGGCGAGCCCGTCGAGCGGGTGATCGAGCACCGCCACGCCCAGCGACGCTGCGACGTTCCCGGTCTCGGCCAGCGGTGAGGGAGCAGCGGCCGGGGTCGTCGGGGGCGGCGCGATCCCCGCGAGCGACGACGCGGCCGCCTCGAGCGCACGAGCCGCGGCCTCGTTGGCGACCCGGGCGCGCTCCTCGGCGGCCCGCATCACAGCAGTGCCGTCGTCCGTCGCCTGCTGGGCGCGCTCTCGCCCGGCATCGACGGCCGGCGCAGCGTCCGCCTCGAGACCCGACACCGCCGTCCGGCCCTGGGTCGCCATCGCCTCACCGCGGGCGTAGTCCTGCTGCGCGGCGCGGAGCTCCTCGGCGTAGCGGGCGAGCGGCCCGGTCGAGCCGCCGACCGCCTCCGCGACCAGCTGCACGCTCGACGCGTCCTGCTGGGTCCGCGCGAGGGCGAGCGGCGCGGCCGGGCCGGTCCAGTCGGCGGTGATCGCGCGACCATGGGCCGCGACCGAGTCGCCGCACGCCCCGACAGCCAGCGCAGCAGCGGCCAGTTGCCGACACGCCTCCTCGACCGCCTCGGGATCGCCGGGAAGCGGCATCAGCGCGGCCCGTCGAACCCGGGGATGACGACGCCACCGAGTCCGGACGCCGAACGACCGTCGCTCGCCAGGTACTGCGTGCTCGACGCCTCCACGGCACCGGCGCAGTCCTCGAGGCTCGTGCGGATCGCCTGGAGAGCTCGGTCGAGCTGGGCCGAGAACTCGGAGGCGGCCCCGGCGAGCGGGCCGGGCCCGGCGGGCTCCGAGACCTGGTCGACCGCCGCTCCGATCTGGAGCGCGGCGTCGTCGAGACCATCGGCGTCTGCGCGCAGGTCGGCGGCGCCGCGACGGAGCTGCTCGGGGTGCACGTCGAAGCCGTCCGGCACGTCCGCGATCCTGACGCAGAGCCGACGGTGGTGGGGGTCGTTCGGAGAAGCCGACAGACGGGAGGGCCTGCGTGAGGTCGAGCGCCGAGGCAGACGTCCGGAGCACGGACGACGCGTTGGGTGACGACGATGCCGTCGGGCTCGCTGACCGCCTCCGCCGTCGCGAGGTGTCGGCGGACGAGGTGCGCTCCGCGGTGGCCGAGCGGGTGGCGCGGGTCGACCCGGTCCTGCGGGGCCTGTGCCTCGACCGGTTCGACGAGCCCGTCGTCGGCAACACCGACGGCCCGCTCGCCGGCGTCCCGATGCTCGTGAAGGAGAACACCGACGTCGCCGGCTGGCCGACGACCAACGGCACCACCGCCTACGTCGCCGAGCCCGCCCCGGCCCACGCCGAGGTCACCGAGCAGCTCCTCGACCTCGGCGTCGCACTCCTCGGCAGCACCCGCATGCCCGAGTTCGGCCTCAACGCCACCACCGAGTTCGTCGACGCCGAACCCACCCGCAATCCCTGGAACACCGACTACTCCGCCGGCGCCTCCTCCGGCGGGTCGGCCGCGCTGGTCGCGGCCGGCGCGGTCCCGATCGCCCACGCCAACGACGGCGGCGGGTCGATCCGCATCCCGGCCGCGGCGTGCGGGCTCGTCGGGCTCAAGCCGACCCGGGGCCGCACGGCGCTCAACGAGCAGGGCCGCCAGATGCCGATCAACCTGGTCAGCGACGGTGT
Organism: uncultured Actinomycetota bacterium; assembly: GCA_963716955.1. Lineage (GTDB taxonomy): Bacteria > Actinomycetota > Actinomycetes > Mycobacteriales > Pseudonocardiaceae > Actinomycetospora. The sequence continues at coordinate 180,949 of CAVQUY010000006.1, read as the reverse complement.
CGTCACCCGCTCCGTCCGGGACACCGCCGTCGTCCTCGGCCACCTCGACCGTCGCGTCGCAGAAACCCGCGCCTCCCGCCCATCGGCCTCGTCGACGGACCCGCGCGACGGAGGCTGCGGATCGGCCTCGTCCTCGAGAGCCCGGCCGCGGGCCCCGTCGACGACGAGACCCGCGAACGCCGTCGTCGCCACCGCCACGGCGCTGGAAGCAGCAGGCCACGTCGTCGAGCCGCACACCCTCGACGTCGGGAAGCGGTTCGTCGACGACTTCCTCGTCTACTGGGGCCTGCTCGCGGTCGGGATCGTGGTCGGCGGCCGGTTCGGGTTCCCGGAGTTCGACCCGTCGCGGCTCGACCCGCTCACCCACGGCCTGCACCGGCACTTCCTGACGACGGCGCCGCGGCGGCCGGGCTTCCTGCGTCGCCTCAAGCAGGTCGGGAAGGCCTACGACGACGAGTTCGTCCACCACGACGTCCTGCTCTCCCCGGTCCTCGCGCACCGCACCCCGGAGCTGGGGTGGCTGCACCCGACGGTGCCGTTCGACGAGCTGCGCGAGCGCCTCGTCAATTACGTCGGGTTCACGCCGCTGCAGAACGTCGCGGGCGCGCCGGCGATCGCCCTGCCCGGTGGACGCACGCAAGACGGCCTCCCGATCGGCGTCCAGCTCGCCGGCGCGCCGGGCGACGAGCGAACGCTGGTCGAGCTCGCCTACCTCCTCGAGGCCGAGCTCCCCTGGCCGCCCGTGAGCTAGCGAGGAGCCGACCTCGGCCGTCGGCGACCGCTCAGTCCTCGCCGCGCAGTTCGTCGACCAGCGCGTGCGAGACGGCCGGCCCTCGGCGGGGGAGTGGGCAGAAACCGTGGCGCGTCGACGCCAGGGCCCGAGGACTCGATACGGCTCCGGTCAGGCCCGCGCGGGCGAGCTCGGAGAGGACGTCGCCGACCGTGCGCTTCTCGCGCGCCGCGCGCTCCTGCGCGGCGAGCAGCACGTCATCGTCGATGGTCAGCGTGGTGCGCGCGCACATGATGCTAGGCATCAACGGCTCTGCCGAAGATCAAGGAGTCGCTCCACTACGCAGGAAGATCAGCTCGACCTGTGGAGGCTCCCTCGTTCCACGGGTCGGCGTGGCGAGAAATATGTAGCACAACATGTGCTACGTTGGATCGATGGAGCGCATCGGTGTTCGGGAGCTTCGGCAGCACGCGTCGCGGTATCTCGATCTCGTCAAGGCCGGGGAGACCGTCGAGGTGACCGAGCGCGGCGAACTGGTCGCCCTGCTCGTGCCTGCGCAACGCGCCGACACCGCGAGGGATCGGTTGATCGCGACAGGGAAGCTAATTCCCGCATCAGCGCCTTCCGGCCGCCTCCGGTCGCCGAGTCCGGTGCCCTCGGGGCCGGACGAGCCCACCAACGCCGAGCTGCTCGACGCCGAGCGCGAGGAGCGCTCGTGATCTACCTGGATTCCTCGGCGATCCTGAAGTTGGTGCGGGCAGAGCCGGAGACGGCGGCCCTGCGCGAGTGGCTCGACCTCCACCCGGAGCAGCCCCTGGTGACCAGCGAGGTGGGGCGGGTGGAGGTTCTGCGTGCTGCCCGACGAGTCGGCTCGCGGGTCCAGGCCGAGGCTCGGGTCCTGCTCGGCGACCTCGATCTGGTCCCCCTGGACCGGGCCGTCCAGGACCTGGCCTCCGACCTCGGCGATCCTTTGCTCCGAACTCTCGACGCCTTGCATCTGGCTTCGGCCGTGCTCCTGGCCGAGCACCTGACCGCTCTCGTGGCCTACGACCACCGACTCGTGAGCGCAGCGAGGAGCGAGGGCCTGAACGTCGCCGCCCCGGGGTCGTAGTAACGCTCCTGCAGCTCGCCCGCGGGCGAGCTCAGTTCACGGTGTGCCGGTGAACCCGGGCCGCCTGCAGCACTTCTTGTACTTGGCGCCCGAGCCGCACCAGCAGGCCGCGTTGCGCGGCGGGGGCCAGGAGAGTCCGGCCGCTCCGGCGATCTGGGTGCTGTAGCGGTTCTTCACGGCGGGGTCGGTCGGAGACTCCCCGATCTGGTCGGCGAAGTCGACGAGCCCGCTCACGGTCAACGGGACGACGGTGATGCCGGCTGCTCCGGCGTCGCGCAGCTCGCGCCATGCGAGCTCGGTCGCGGTGAAGTACTCCTCGTCGGTGCCGACGTACGCGTCCGGCCAGCGACGCTGCGCCTCGGCGCGTTCCCGGCGCTGGAAGAACGCGAGGCGCACGTGGGCGTTCGCGCCGGCCTCGAGGCGCTCCAGGACGTCCTCGCGGGTCGCCGGCCCATGGGCCCAGGGGAAGGTCGGGGCCTCGGGGACGAGCTCGTCCATCCGGTCGGGCGGCAGGCCCAGGGCCTCGCGTACCTCGCGGCGTCCTCGGACGATGATCGACGCGTACGTGAACGCTGCCCCGGGGCCGCGCAGCGCTTCGACGGCCTCGTCGTCGAGCCGGGCGACCGAGCGGTCGTACCACGCGGCGGCCTGCTCGAGGTCCCCACGTTCGGCGAAGAGCTCGGCCACCATCTGGCAGGGGGCGTCGCCGAGGGCGGGATCCCGGGCCAGCGCAGCGAGCTCCGTGGCCGCGTCCTCGTCGCGGCCGTCCTCGTAGAGGTAGTCGATGCGCTGCGCGCGAGCAAAGCACCCGTCCGGCCCGCCGTCGGCCACGAGCTCCTCGATGAGCTCGTCCGCCCGGTCGGGACGGCCGCCACGACGCCAGGCCGAGATGGCTTCCAGCAGGATCTCGCCCCGCTCCTCGGGGTACTCGGCAGCGTCGGCCTCGAGGCTCTCGGCCAGCTCTCGATCTCCCGACGACGCCCGGTTCGCGGTCACCCCGACGACGGTAGCCGGGGCCCGAGAGCGCCTCCGACAGGAGGCCTACGGCAGGCGCGAGACGCGGCTCACGTGCCGCTGCCGATCAGCCCCGCACATCGACCGCCCACCCGCGATCGGGCGCCGCACGTCGTGCTCGCCCGAATGGCTCCGTGTCCGCCGGGGCTCCAGCGCCCATCCTCGGGATCATGGACGGTCACGACGAACCGACCCCGGCCCCGACGCGGATGTGGTTCTCCCTGCTCCGCCGTCTCGGCCGGGGCCTCGCGGGTCGGCGCATCTCCGTGCGCGACACCGCGTTCACGGTGGTGTCGGTGCACGGCAAGCCCGACGGGCTGGGCTGGTCCTTCGGGCGGGCCCGCGACGTGCAGGTGGTGCTCCGCGACGTCACGGCACCCGAGCTCGACGCCCGGGAGCTCGTCGTCGAGTGCGACTCCCTCGCGGTCGGGCCGACCGTGACCGCCACCGGGGTCCGGGTCACCGCCACGATGTCGCCGGCGGCGCTCGCCGCGTACGGCGACGACGACGAGGCGAGCCCGCAGGTCGACGTCGTCGACGGCGAGCTCCGCAGCCCGTGGCTGCCGGGCATCGAGCTGGTGCTGCGCCCCGAGGTCACCGACGACGGCCTCCGCTTCACCCCCACCGCCGTGATCACCCCGCTCGGGCGGTGGTCGTCGTGGGGGGTCCTGCCGTCGGGGTCCGCGCCGTCGCCCGACCTCCCCGGCGGCCTGCGGATCACCGACATCACGACGACGGACGACGCCGTCGTGGTCCGGTCCGGCATCGACCGGTGGACCGCGCCCCGGGGCGAGGACCGGCCGCGGCTCCGGGAGCTGCTGGCCGCCGCGTCGGAGCCCGCCGCGTAGCGCCACGCCCAGGTTCTGCGCCCGAACCCCTGGTGCGCGCGGCCCCGGCGGAGGCACCGTGGGGTGTGCTCCTCCAGCCCCTGGCATCGCTGACCGACCTCGCGCTGGGGCTGGTCTCGCTGTTCCTCTGGCCCCGGTTGCCCCGCGACGTCGAGGGGGCGAAGTACTGGCGCGCCGCGTTCGGATGGGCGGCGGCCACCGCGCTGATCGGCGCGGTCTACCACGGGTTCCTGGTCGGGCGGCCCACGTTCGGCGAGGTCACGTGGGCGGTGATGAGCACGATGGTCGTCGTCGTCATGTCGTACCTGCTGGCGGCGGCCGTGGTGCAGGTCCTCGGCCGGAGCCGAGCGATCATCTTCTGGCCGCTGCGGCTGATCGGCTTCGTGGCCTACGGGATCATCGCCGCCACCGGCCACCCCAGCATCATGGCGATCATGTACTGCGAGAGCGTCACGATGGCCTGCGTCATCGGGCTCTGGGTCTGGGCGTGGTGGCACGGGCACCCGTCGGGCGGGGCGATGCTCGTGGCGATCGGGGTGAGCATCGTGGGCGCGCTGTTCCGGCTGATCCCGGGGGCGACGGACCTGCTGCACATCGACCCCGACTCCGCGTACCACCTCGGACAGATCGTCGGGATGGTGCTGCTGGCCCGGGCGGTCGCCCGCGGTCCGGCCGCCGAGCCCGCCGTCGAGACCCGGCCCGCGTGGCAGGCCGGGGTCGACGGCGCCTGATCAGGCGCGGGCGATGCCCGCGATCTGGGTGTTGAAGGTGATGAACGGGGTGTGCAGCCGGTAGGGCTCGACGTCGACGCGCGTCGAATCCGGCGGCACGCACCGACGCGGCCAGGTCCCGCTCGCAGGAGCACCCCTCGAACGTCCAGCCCCAGGGCCGGCCGAAGGCGCGCTGGAGCCAGCGGGTCGGCGTCCCGGGCCGCGCGGCGACGTGCTCGACGAACCGGAAGGTGCCGCCGGGCCGCAGGATGCGGCGGACCTCGGCGAGGACCGCGTCGGGATCGGCCACCGTGCAGAGCACGAGCGAGGAGATCACGGCGTCGACGCTCGCGTCGGGGAGGCCGGTGCGCTCGGCGACCTGCTCTCGGAGGTCGAGGTGCACGCCGCGCCGCTCGGCGGCCGCCCGCAGCCGACGGTGCATGTGCGGATTGGGTTCGACGGCGATGAGGGTCGAGCCGGCGGACAGGTGGCGCAGGTTGGCCCCCACCCCCGAGCCGAGCTCGACGACGGTGGTGGGCAGGTCGGCGAACACGCGGCGTTTCTGCCGCCGCATGTTCCACTCGAGGTTCGGCCCCATCAGGCTGAAGAAGGCGGCGTTGAAGGGCCCGCGCGCGGCGTGCGCTTCGAAGCCGGTGGACACGGTGTCGGTCACGGAAGTCATGCCCTTGACCCTGCGCCGGACCCGCCGCCGGATCAGGCGTGGAACTACCCCACTTCGCGGAACCACGCCGCGATCTGGGCCCGCGACCGGAACCCGAACCGCAGCCGGATCCGCTCCACGTGACCCTCGGCCGAGCGCTCGTCGATCCCCAGCCGCGTCGCGATCTCGCGGTTCGTGCAGCCCTCGCTCACCAGCTCCGCGACCTCGCGCTGACGAGGCGTCAGACCACCGCGTCGCCCGAGGGGCAGGCCGAGGAACCGCCGGACCACGCGCACCAGCTCGTCCCGGTCGCCCGCGTACGGCAGGTGCGACCGCCCGGGCAGCAGCACGAGCTCGGCGTCGTCGATGCCCGCGGCGAGGACGTGCGCCTGCGCGACGGGTGCGGCGCGATCGCCGACGCGGTGCACCACCAGCGTCGGCGCCCGGACCCGCCCGAGGAGGTCGGTGACGTCGAGCTCGTAGCTGAGGGCGAGCAGATTTCTCGCGGTCGACGCCGGCGAGCAGGCGCGCTGGTAGCGGGCGGCTCCGGAGCGCGTCGCGCGGTCCGCGTCGGGAGCGAAGATGTCGGTCAGCACCTCGGAGCCCAGCCCCCAGTGCGACTCGATCAGCCCCAGGACGTGATCCCGGACGGCGGGCGGGGAGAGGTCGTCGCCGCGGGCCCACCCGCCGTAGAGCACCAGGCGCCGCACGGCCTCGGGGTGCGCGGCCGCCCACGCCACGGCCACCGGCGCGCCCATGGAGGTGCCCATGAGGTCGAACGGCTGGTCCAGCGTCGCCGCGATCGCGTCCAGCTGCTCGAGCTCGGAGGCCAACGACGGCGGGCGGTCCGCGGCGGCCGACAGCCCGCAGCCGGCGCGGTCGTAGCGCACCAGCCGCGCCGCCCTGGGCCAGCGCTTCGTAGAGGGCCCGTTCGGCCGGGTGCTCCCAGCTCAGCTGCAGGTGCGAGAGCCAGCCCATGACGTAGACCAGCGGCCGGCCCTCGCCGACCGAGGCGTACGAGACCGCGGTGCCGTCGGCCAGCTCCACCTGACCGAGCCGCTGCTCCACCCCGCGATTGTCCCCCCATATCCGTAGGTGCGGACTGCCGCGCGGGACGCGATCGAGGAGGCGAGCCGTGGCGGCACGGTGCACCGACGCCGATCAGCTCGCTCCACTCGTCCGCGGTCAGGGTGACGGGGCCCGCCTGACCGGTGACGTCCAGGGCCCCCGCGTGCAGTACGGCGCCGTCATGTTCGAGGTCGATGTAGGTCGTCCTGCGCAGACAACCGCGATTCGGGCCGGCGAGCAGCGAATTCCTGATCACCCTGGTGCGGCGATATCGGCACTGTCATCTCGACGGGCGGTGAGTGATCCTGCCCGGAGAGTGCATGTGCATCCGGGACGAAACTTCTCGACGTGCAGTCACCGGAGCCGAACACGAAGTCATCATGTCCACGGGCAATTGGCGCGAGTAGAATTTTCCGCCAAGTTCCGGATGCTCTCCCGTATCGACATGATGTGATGAAGGAATCGAGAGGATGATCTGTCATGACGACCACGGTGAGCGGGGGAGTCGACCGGCTGCGCGCGCTGATGACCGGCCCGGTCTTCGGTCCGGGTGACACCGACTACGACACCGCACGATCGGTGTTCAACGGCGAGATCGATCGACGCCCTGCTGTCATCGCCCGATGTCTCTCGGCCGCCGACGTCGGCGCGGCCATCGGATTCGCACGCGCAGAGGGGTTGGAGATCTCGGTCCGCGGCGGTGGTCACAACTACGGCGGCGCCGCGGTGTGCGCGGACGGGCTCATGATCGACCTGAGCGCCATGAACCAGGTCGACGTGGACCCGACCACGCGACGCGCGCGCTGTGGGGGCGGCGCGACGATCGCCGACCTCGACTCCGCGACCCAGGAGCACGGACTGGCGGTGACCGGCGGGACGGTGAGCCACACCGGCGTCGGCGGGCTGACCCTCGGTGGCGGCATCGGCTTCTTGCACCCACGTCACGGTCTGACCTGCGACAACCTGGAGTCGGCCGAGATCGTGACGGCCGACGGACGCTACCTGCGGGCGAGCGAGACCGACCACCCGGACCTGTTCTGGGCCCTGCGCGGCGGCGGCGGCAACTTCGGCGTCGTCACGACCTTCGAGTTCCGGCTCCACCCGATCGGTCCCGAGGTGCACCTGGGCTTCTTCTTCTGGCCTCAGGATTCGGCGCGCGAGGCGCTGCGCGCGACGCGGGACGCTGCCCTCGCCCTGCCGCGGGGCGTGGGCTGCCTCATCGCGGGGGTGAACGCGCCGCCGGCGCCCTTCGTGCCCGAGCAGCTCCACTTCGCACCGGGCATCGCGATGATCGTGGCAGGCTTCGACTCCGCCGAGGAGCACGCCGCCGCCGTGGCGCCGGTCCGCGCGGCCCTCCCGCCGCCGGTCGAGCTCGTCACGCCGATCCCCTACGTCGGGCTGCAGCAGTTGCTCGACCCCAGCGCGCCCTGGGGTGCCTTCGGCTACGAGAAGGCGCTCTACCTCGACGAATTCGACGACGCCATGGTCGACATCGTCGTGGACCAGTTGGCGAAGAAGAAATCTCCCATGTCCCTCGCGCCGATCTTCCCCTTGATCGGCGCCTACCACGACGTCGCGGACGCCGACACGGCATTCGGGGGAAGTCGCTCCGCGCAATGGGTCTTCAACAGGCTCTTCGATCTTGAGTGGGCAGCGGGTTGATTCACGCTGCGAACCGTCGTGTTGATCGAGTGCAGAGCAACCGTACTCGGGTGCGGTAGTTGCTGCGGTTGCGGAAGCCGCAGGCGGCGCGCTTGACCTGCTTGATCAGCCGGTTGGTGCCCTCGGTGCGGGCGTTGGTGATCCCGGTGGCCAGGAACACCTCGACCGCGGGCCACCACGCCTCGATGGTCGCGGCGAGGGTGTGCAGTTCGGGGACGTCGGTGTCGGCGCACCAGCTGTAGAACGCCCAGAGCCGGCGGCCGACCGTCTCCCGGGCTCGGGGGTCGTCGCGGTGGGCGGCCAGGGCGAGCAGGGCCCGCAGTTCTTCCTTGGCGATCCAGGCGGCCAGCAACTGGCCGGTGGGCTCGTGATCGACCGCGCCGTTCCACATCCGGGCCATGGCCCGGCTCGAGAGCCGCTCGCGACCGCGCAGCAGCAGCCGGCGGTTGGCCCACACCGGATCGCGTCGCCGACCGCGGCGGCCGAGCTGTTCACGGGTGACCCGCTGGCGGACCGCGGTCACCGCCTGCGTTGGCCAGCGCGACCAGATGGAAGTGATCCACCGCCACCCGCGCGGCCGGCAGCGCCTCGCGGACCGCGGCGGCGTACGGCGCCGACGATCCACCGCCACGATCTCCACGGCGTCGCGGAAGTCCTCGCTGCGCTCGCTCAGCCAGCGCAGCACCGCGGCGCTGGAGCGGCCGTCGACCTGCCCCAACAACCCCTGGCCCCCGGCTTCGGGGCAGCGCAGGTCGACGAACCCGGTCTCCCACGGCTCCAGGCGCACCCACCGGCCTTCGCCGGACTCGTCGTCGCCGGCACGGATCCAGCGGGGCCGCCCGAAGCGGGTCTCATCGATGCCCAACAACGGGGTGGGCTCGGGCTCACCGAGCTCGCGGGCGGCGTAGGCCGCCACCGCCCGTTGGGCGGTCGGCCACGACACCCGATGCGCGGTAGCGACCTCGTCGACCGCCCGCCCGGCCTCCACGCCCGCGGCGATGGCCTCGCGCAGCCGGGTGGTGGTGCGCATCCGCGGCGGCACCTGCCGCGATGGCCTCGGTGAACGTCTTGCGCGCGCACCCGGAGTTCTTGCAGCGCCAGCGGCGCTTGCGCCACACCAGCTCGACCGGGTCCGGCCCGTAGGGCAGGTCCTTGGGTCGGGTCGTCGCCCACGCCTTGGGCGAGCTCGAGGGCGTGCCGCAGCCCGGGCAGCACGCCGCGCCCGGGTCGTCGGTGACCACATGCACCACCCGGGCCCGCTCGTGCTCCGCGCCGCGGACGACACGCGCGACCGCCACACCGGCCAGACCCAACAACGCCGTCGTACCGTTCTCCACGGCCCGTGGCCTCCTCCCGCTGCTCCAGAACACAGCGAGAATCAGGCGGCCACGGGCCCCCACGGCGCTGACGCGCCGAACGGGCTCACCGGCCGTGCCCACTCAAGATCGAAGAGCCCTTCAACATCGCGGGCGTCTCCCTGGACGCCGAGGGGCTCGCTCCGGAACGGGCCTGGGCCCGCTCGTTCTGGGACGCCATGCGCCCCTACGCGAGCGAAGTCGGTGGCTACGTCAACTTCATGACCGAATTCGAGGAGGACCGGGTGGTGGCGGCGTACGGAGCCGAGAAGTACCAGCGACTGGCGTCCATCAAGGCGCAGTACGACCCGGAGAACGTCTTCCACCGGAACGCGAACATCCGGCCGCGGTGAGAGTGGGGTCCTCGACCGCACGGCGGCGGCGGGACAGGCATCCCCGCCTCGTCACACGGCGCGCCCGAGCTGCTCGTCGAGCGCCACCGACGCGGCCACCGGCCGGGTCGCCCGCACGACGACCAGCTCCTCCGTCCGCTGACCCGGCTCGATGAGCCCGCGCTCCTCGAGCATCGCCGCCCGCGCGGTGAACACCGGGCCGAAGGGGTGGGTGCACCGGGCGGCGACCTCGGCGTCGAGACCCTGCGACGCCAGGCGCCGCAGCGTCTCGTCGACGCCGTTGACCCCGGAGTGCACGAGCAGCAGGCGCCCGCCGGGCGCGAGGACGGCCGGGGCCTCGTCGCACACGCGGTCGAGGACGACCCGGCCGTCGCGCCCGCCGTCGAACGCCCGCATCACGCCGCGGGTGGGGAGCGAGTCGTCGAACGTCGGCACGTACGGCGGGTTCGCGACGACGAGGTCGTACCGGTTCCCGACGACGGGTGCGGTCAGGTCGCCGTGCCGCACGCGGACCCGGCGGCCGAGCCGGCGCGCGTTCACCCAGGCGCTGGCCAGCGCGCGCCGCGAGCAGTCGACCGCGGTGACGTCCGTCCCCGGGAACCCGGCCGCGACCAGCGACAACGCGCCCGCACCGGAGCACAGCTCGAGGACGCGGCGCGGCGGCACGGGGGAGTCGAGCAGCTCGGAGCGCAGCACGTCGGCGAGCAGCCAGGTGTCCCGCTGCGCCGGGTAGACCCCCGGGCCGCACAGCACGGGCAGGTGCGGACGGCGGCCGTCGAAGGTGGGCACCGCGGTCTCGGCGGGGAGACGGGCAGGGGCAGGCAGACGATCGACAGTCATGGGTGTGCTCCTCGGTGGACACGCGAGAGGGGGCGACCGGGCACACGTCAGGTGCCAGGCGTCCCCGAGAAGCAGCTGGGCCCTCAACCGGCGGGGACGAGAACTCCCCGCCGTGTTACCCGCACGTTGCGCGGGCACACGCGTGGTGTGACGTGATCCGATCCTCGCGTTCGCCGTCCGGGGACGACGGGTAGCCGGTTCTCCGCTGCCGACCGGGACGGTCGGCCCCGACCCGGCACCCGGCCGAGGAGACACCGTTGCTCGATCTGCACCCGTCCGAGAGCCCCGTGGCCCGCGACGTGCCCGCCCTGCCGCACGCCCGCGGCCCCGTCTCCGGCGCCGTGCTCGAGGTGCTCGCCGGCGAGCGCCCCGCGAGCGACCTGCCGCGGCCGTCGGGACTCGATCCCTACGGCGACGACCTCCAGCTCGCGCTCTACCTCTGCTACGAGCTGCACTACCGCTCGTTCCCGGGCGTCGACCCGGAGCTCGAGTGGGACCCCGACCTGCTCGCCCTGCGTCGTGACCTCGAACGCCCCTTCCTCGCGGCCCTGCAGGCCGAGGTCGAGGGCGGCGACGACGTCGACGGCGCGATCGACGCGCTGCTGGTCGAGCCGGTCGAGGGCACCGGGCCGTCGTGGAAGCTGGCCGCCGACGGCGAGCTCTGGCAGCTGCGCGAGTACGTCGCGCAGCGCTCGATCTACCACCTCAAGGAGGCCGACCCGCAGGCGTGGGTGATCCCGCGGCTCGACGGGCAGGCCAAGGCCTCGCTGGTGACGGTGGAGCACGACGAGTTCGGCGCCGGCCGGGCCGAGCGGGTCCACTCCCGGATCTTCGCCGAGATGATGGACGAGCTCGGCCTCGACTCCACGTACCACGCCTTCCTCGACGTGGCCCCGGCGATCACGCTGGCGACGGTCAACGTCATGTCGCTGTTCGGGCTGCACCGGCGGTGGCGCGGGGCGTCGGTCGGGCAGTTCGCGCTGGTCGAGGTGACCTCGTCACCGGGGTCGGCGCGGCTGGTGAAGGCGATGCAGCGTCTCGGGGCCTCGCGAGGCGGCGCAGGCCTTCTACGAGGAGCACGTCGAGGCCGACGCGGTGCACGAGCAGCTGGTGCGCCGGGGTCTGCTGGCCGACCTCGTGGCGCGCGAGCCCGAGCTGGCCCCCGACATCGTCTTCGGCATCCAGGCGTCGACCCTGCTCGAGGACCGGCTGGCGGATCACCTGCTGCGGTCCTGGGACGCGGGCTCGTCGTCGTTGCGCGTGGCGGCCGGGGTCTGACGGACCTTGCGCCGGTGGCTGGTGTCGCAGAAGGGGTAGCGCTTGCTGCGACGGCAGGCGCACACCGCGACGACGGGTCGCTCGGAGCGGACGATCGTGCCGTCGGGGGTCTCCAGCTCGACCGGACCCTCGACGAGGATCGGCCCGCCCTCGACGAGGGTGACGCGAGGGGTGCGGGTGCGAGCGGTCCTCGGTCTCGGGGAGCGGCGTCATGGTCCGGGGCTACCCGGCGCGGTCCGGCCTCAGCAGTGGTGTGGGTCCCCGCACGATGTCCGGGAAGCTCCCGGGCCCTGTCGAGCAAGATCACCATGATGACGAGGGCCTGGACGCGCAGACCTCACGACCTCGTCGCTTCGCTGATCTTGAGCAGGACCTCCGGGCGCTGTAATCGCTCCGTGACCGGTGTGTCACTCTTCCGTGACGAGAGGTGGGGGGACGCCCCGCTCTCGATCAAGGGGGGAACAGCATCGTGATCTCGGCATCACGCGTGGGTCCGCTGGTCGTCGCGGTGGCTGCGAGCGCTCTGCTCGTCGCCGGCCCGGCCTCCGCGCAGACCACCAAGCCGCCGGTCGGCTCGTCGGAGTGCACCACGGCCGTCAACGCCGACCCGGCCGTCACGGCGGCCGCGAGGTCCGGCCGCCGATCTCGCCGCCGCGAAGAAGGCGGCCGAGGCGACGCTGTGCGGCCCGGCGGCCGGTCCGACGACGACCACCACGACCACCTCGTCGAGCCCCCCGAGTCACCGCCCTCGAAGCCGGGGCCTCCGCCGCCGGGCAAGCCGGGGCAGGGCGGACCGTCCTCCGGGGGTGAGTCACGTCCGGGTCCGTCGAGTGGTGGTCCCAGTGGCCCGCCCCCGAACCGACCCGGCCGACCCGCGGGCGACCGTGACTGCGCCGACTTCGCCACGCAGGACCAGGCCCAGGAGTACTTCGAGTCGATCGGCGGGTCCAGCACCAACAACGCCGACCGGCTCGACGAGAACCACAACGGCGTCGCTTGCGAGTCCCTCTCCGACGACGGCGACGACCAGAACGCAGCGGTGACCACCACCGGCGACGACGGCTCCGACGCGAAGACCTCCGGCGACCAGGTCACCGAGGTGCCCGAGGGCTCGGCCCAGACCGGGGGGAACTGACATGACACGCACCCGGACTGCCGCCGCCGTCGTCGTCGCGGCCCTGCTCACGCTCCTCGCCACCGCCTGCGGCTCGGACACGAACGGCGCCGCCGACTCGCTCGCCGCGGGCCAGCAGAGCAACACCGGCGCGATCGCCGGCTACACGCTCTCGATCCCGAAGCTCAACGAGTCCTCCCCACTGGTCGGGCTCGGCCTCAACGCGGACAAGTCGATCCAGGTCCCGCCGCTGTCCCAGCCGATGCAGGCCGGCGTCTACACCAAGGGCCCGATGCCCGGGCAGGTCGGACCGGCCGTGGTCCTCGCCCACATCAACGCGAACGGACAGCCGGGCTTCGGCGCCGGGTTCCACACGCTCGCCGCGGGCGACAAGATCGACGTCACGACGCCGACCGGCCCCGTCACGTACGCGGTGACCCGCACCGACACCGTCCCGAAGTCGGAGTTCCCCACGGCCGCGGTGTACTCCGACACCAAGGACCCGGAGCTGCGGCTCATCACCTGCGGCGGCACGCTCGACCGCAGCGCCCACAACTACCTGGGCCAGACCGTCGTCTACGCGACGAAGGTCTGACCTCAGCGGCTCGCGGCCCGGCGGTACTGCGCCGCCGCGAGCGGGGCGAACACCGCCACCACGAGCACCGACCAGATCAGCGTGTAGAGCTGCGGCGTGCTCGAGCGACCAGGCCGTGGAGACGGCGGCCGCCGGGTTCGGGGACGGGTTCCCGAAGAGCTCGCGGGCGGCCTGGGTGACCGACGAGACCGGGTTCCACTCGGCGAAGACCCGCAGCGGGCCGGGCAGGGTCTCGAGCGGGACGAAGGTGTTCGCCACGAACGTCAGCGGGAAGATCACGATGAACGAGGCGTTGTTGATCACCTCCGGGCTCGGGATGAGCAGGCCGAGCCACGCCATGATCCACGAGACCGCGTAGGCGAAGATCAGCAGCAGGGCGAAGCCCCACAGCGCCTCGAGCAGCGCTGGTGTGGATGCGCCAGCCGACGAGCAGCCCGGTGATCGACATGACGATCAGGACGATCACGTTGTTGACGACGTCGGAGAGCGTGCGCCCGGTCGAGCACGGCCGACGGGGCCATCGGCAGCGAGCGGAACCGGTCGACGATGCCCTTCTTGACGTCGTCGGCCAGCCCCGCGCCGGTGTTCGTCGCCCCGAACACGACGGTCTGGGCGAAGATCCCGGCGATGAGGAACTCGCGGTAGGCCGCGCCGCCGCCGCTGGGGTCGATCGCGCCGCCGAACACGTACGCGAACAGCAGCACGAACATGATCGGCGAGAGCGTGGTGAAGACCAGGAGGTCGGGCACCCGCTTGATCTTGATGAGGTTGCGCTTGGCGACGACGGCCGCGTCGTTCAGCACGTCGACGGTCATCACGGCGCTCTCCCCGGTCCGGTCGGCCTCGTCGCCGGCGGTGCTGCCGGTGAGGGTGAGGAAGACGTCGTCGAGGGTCGGGCGGCGCACCCCGGCGTCGTCGACCTCCAGCCCGACGCCCTCGAGGTGGTCGAGCGCCTGGCGCAGGGCCTTCACCCCGCCGGTCACGGGCATCGTCAGGGACCTGCGGTGCTCGTCGGTGACCGCGGGCCCGACCCCGAGCGGGGTCACGAGGCCGACGGCCTCGTCGAGGCGTCCGGCGTCGCTCACCGTGAGCTCGAGGCGCTCGCCGCCGATCTGGGCCTTGAGCTGGTCGGACGTCCCGCGGGCGATCGCGCGGCCGTGGTCGATGACGACGATGTCGTCCGCGAGCACGTCGGCCTCCTCGAGGTACTGGGTGGTGAGCAGCAGCGTGGTGCCGTCGGCGACGAGCCGCTGGATCACGCCCCACATGTCGGTGCGGCTGCGTGGGTCGAGCCCCGTGGTCGGCTCGTCGAGGAAGAGCACCGGGGGAGCGGCGACGAGGGCCCCGGCGAGGTCGAGCCGGCGCCGCATGCCGCCGGAGTAGGTGCGGGTGGGCCGGTCGGCGGCGTCGGTGAGGCTGAACTGCGTGAGCAGCTCGCGGGCCCGCTCGCGGCTGTGCTTGCGGCCCAGGTGGTACAGCCGGCCGATCATGTCGAGGTTCTCGAAGCCGGTGAGGTACTCGTCGACCGCCGCGTACTGCCCGGACAGCCCGATCCGCTTCCTGACCTCCCGCGGGTTCGCCAGGACGTCGACGCCGTCGATGGTCGCGCGGCCCGCGTCGGGCTGGAGCAGCGTGGTCAGGATGCGGACGATCGTCGTCTTGCCGGCGCCGTTCGGGCCGAGCAGCCCGAGCACGGTGCCGCGCGGGACCTGCAGGTCGACCCCGTCGAGCGCGGTGACCTCTCCGTAGCGCTTGACCAGCCCGGCGACCTCGATCGCCACGTCCATGCGTGCTCCAAGCACTCGTGCGGAGGGACGGGCGCGAGGGTACGCACGGGATCCGACAGCGTCGTGTCGATTACGTCCGGTTCCACGCGCCGCCTCGGTCGGAGCTCGTGTGGTGCCGCTCCTGGGACGCTAGACAGTTGATCATGTCGAGCGCGACGGGCGAGGTGTCGCGCCCGCCATGATCAATTGCCTGGTGACGCACCGGGTGGACCGCGTCGAGCTGCCTCGGGCGAGCGCTCGACAGCCGAGAGCTGGGAACCTCGAGGAATGGACGACGCAGCGCTCCCCGACGGAGTCCCGCCGCTCGCCACCGAGGACCACGTCTGCGCCGACTGCGCCATGGACTTCGCGACGACGACGATCGCTGATGTCCGCACCATCGTCGCGGCTGTCCCGCAGCAGGCGCGCGACCTGCTCGACGCCCACGACGACGAGGCCTGGCGCACTCCGGGCGCGGACGGGAGCTGGTCCGCCGCGGAGTACCTCTGCCACGTCCGCGACGTCTTCGCCGTGTTCACCATCCGGCTCCACCGGGCCCGCACCGAGATCGATCCGCCGCTCGAGCCGATGTTCAACGACCTCCGGGCCCGCCGCTTCGACTACGCGCACGCCGAACTGCGACCCGCCGTCGACCAGCTGCGCGCCCACGTCGCGGGGTTCCTCGCCGAGCTCGACCGGCTCGGCGCGGGGGACTGGGCGCGGGAGGTCCACCGGTACCCGGAGGAGCAGCGCACCGCACTCTGGCTCGCCCGCCAGGCCGCCCACGAGGGGCGGCACCACCTGCGGGACATCGCGAGGTGCGCTTCGCGCTGGTGAGCACGAAGGTCGCCATAGCCACAGTTAGTGCTCACGGGCGCGGAGCGCACCTACGCTCACGGCGCGGAGCGCACCTACTGCTCACGAGCACGGAGCGCACCCAGGGCCTCGTCGCGCTCGTCGCGGGCCGCGTCGCGTTCCCGACGGGCCTCGTCGCGCTCGTCGGTGGTCTCGGCGACCCGGGCGCGCTCGTGGTCGAGGTCGGCGCGCAGGTCGAGGATCTCGGCGGCACTGGCCAGCGTGTGGCCCTGGTCGGCGAGGGCGCGCAGGGCGACGACGCGGTCGAGCTGGTTGCGCGAGTAGCGGCGGTGCCCGCCCTCGGAGCGGGCCGGGGTCAGCAGGCCGGCGGTGTCGAGGCTGCGCAGGAACGCCTGCGGGACGTCGAGCAGTTCGGCGGCCTGTCCCATGCCGTAGGTCGGGTGGTCGGGGTCGTCGAGGCGGTCCAGCGCCATGTTTCTCTCCTCGGACCGGGAAGCCGACACACGGGCATGCCGAACGGGGCGGGTCGTCGCGACCCGCCCCGCTCGGCGCTTCCGTTGGTCAGCTCGGGCCGGCCCTGGTGGGCTCGACCCCGGTCATCGTGGTCGTCGTGTGGTGGACGGGGACATCACCTCCTGGGACTCGTCGAGCTCGGATGTCCGGCGGCCTCAGCCCGCGTGCTCCTGGCTCTCGGTGGCGTTCTGGCCGGCATCGATGGAGTGGGGCGCGCCGGCGTGCTCCACGGAGATCCGGCGCGGCTTCGAGCGCTCGGAGACCGGGATGGTGAGCGAGAGGACCCCGTCGACGTAGGAGGCGTGCAACTGCTCGAGGTCCAGGTCGCGACCCATGGTCAACCGGCGGCTGTAGCGCCCGCGGGGCCGCTCGGCGACCATCCACTCGCCGGAGTCGCCCGGGGCGGTGCGCTCGGCGCTGACGGTGACGGTGTTGCCCTCGACCGAGATGTCGATCGAGCCGGGGTCCACACCCGGGACGTCGAACGCGGCGACGACGTGGTCTCCCGCGCGGTAGAGGTCCAGCGGCATCCCGGTGCCGGGCTGGCCGTGCCCGCCGGTGAGCCGGTCGAGCGAGCGGAACGCGTCGAAGGGGTCGTAGTTCAGCAGCACAGTCGGTCACTCCTTCCACTACCGCACTGCTACCTCGTGGTGTCTGGCAGAGATATTTATAGATGGACCTGGAGGTTTCGTCAAGCGCTGTCGAGAAGTTTTCTCGGACCGGCCGTCGGGAGCCGGCTGAGTAGGGCCGGGCGGATGGTCCGGTTTCTGAGTACGTCGGTACTCATGCGTCGTGGTGTCCGGTGAACCAGGCTCGGACGTGGACCGGTCGCCCCGCGGAGGGCGGGACGGCGGGCGCGAGACGCTGGGAGACGCGATGAGCGAGTCGGCGAGGCCGGAGCGGAACCCGGCGACCGGGTCCGACGCGCACCACGGCGCGTCGGTCGACCCGACCCTCCTCGAGGGCCGTCTCGAGTTCCCGGGCGTGCCCGAGGTGACCGAGGACTCGGGCCCCATCCACCAGGGCCACGGGGAGGTCGTCGAGTTCGCCGGGCCGATCGAGCGTGACCCGGGTGAGGTGTTCGAGTTCGCCGGGCCGATCGAGCGCGGGCTGCCCGAGGTCACCGAGGACTCGGGCCCCATCCACCCCGGCGAGGTCGTCGAATTCGCGGGTCCGATCCAGCAGGACCCCGGCGAGGTCGTCGAGGTCGCGGGGCCGTTCCATCACGACCCGGGCGGCGTCGTCGAGATCGCCGGTCCGGTCCACGGGGATCCGGGTGGGGTGGTCGAGGTCGCGGGGCCGTTCCCCCGGGATCCGGGTGGAGTGGTCGAAATCGCCGGTCCCGTCCACCAGGACCCCGGAGGGGTGGTCGAGATCGCCGGCCCCCTCCACCAGGACCCGGGCGGCGTCTTCGAGATCGCCGGACCGATCACCCGCGATCCCGGCGGCGTGTTCGAGATCGCCGGCCCGATCACCCGCGACCCGGGCGGCCACTTCGGCGGGATGCAGGGGCACACCGGCCACGGGTCGCACTTCGGCTCGCACGGCGAGGGCGCCTCATCGCCGAGCACCCCCCAGGGCCACCACGACGACGACCCGCCGCTGTTCCGGAGCTCCGCGCCGAGCCACCACCAGACGTCGTCGGAGGGCGGGCACCAGGGCAGCCACTACGACGGGGGCTCCCACGAGCACGGTTCCGGGTCCCACGAGCAGCAGTCGACCGAGCACACCGAGCACGACCACCACACGGAGACGCACCACGATGGAGGGCACGGCCACGTCGGCTGAGGTCGGGCCGAGGCAGTTCACCCCGGCGGACCGCGAGCGGCTCCGCGCGTTGCTCCTCCGCGACGGCTTCCTCCGGCAGGAGGACGGCGTCCACCTCAGCGGCGTCGACGGCAGCCCACGCGCCTGGATGCTCTACACCTGGGGCGTCAGCGCGACCGGCTCCGGGGCCCGGCTGATCGCCCGCGCGCTGCTCGAGCAGCTCGCGGACTTCCACGCCGGGCACCTCGCGGCCTACGGGCTCACCGCCGGACCGCTGGTGACGGCGTGCACCGTGCTCGACGACCGCTACGCCGCGCTCGTCGTGCGGGCCCGCGCGAAGGGCCACGGGGCCGGGTGGCGGGTCGACGGCGACCGGGGTCCCGACGCCGGCGGCCGGCCGGTCGTCGTCGTCGACGACTCGCTGAGCTCCGGTCGCTCCTTCCTCACCGCCGCGGCGATCCTCGAGGGCGAGGGGTTCGAGGTGGAGGGGCTCGTGGCGCTCGCAGAGTTCCCGGGCCGCGGCGGGCGGGAGCGTCTCGAGGGCCTGGGGTACCGGGTCCGCACGGTGTTCGACGTCTGGACCGACCTCGAAGCACCGGGACCGCCCGCGCTCCCGGCCGCCGAGCGCATCGACGTCACCTGGGCCGACGCGCGGACGCCCGACGGACTGGCTCCGGCGCAGATCGCGCGTCGCGCGCTGGAGCACCTCGTCGCGACGGGGACGACCCCGCTGCCCCCGACGCGGTTCGACGAGCCGGTCGACGATCGGGGCGGGGTCTTCGTCAGCGTCCGGCGCACCGCGGACGACCGGCGGCTCGCCCGCACCGGGTTCTGGCACTTCGACGCGGACGACGCGGACCCCACCCGGGACCTGCTCCTGGCCACCACCGACGTCGCGGCGCGGCTCGGGGACGCGCTGACCGCCGAGCTGCTGGACCGGGTGAAAATCGCGGTCAGCTTCCTCGGCCCGTTGGAGCCGACGACGCCGGCCGAGCTCGACTTCGGCCGCTACGGCGTGGTCGTGCGCAGCCGGGCCTGGAGCGCGAAGGTCGGCGGCGCGCTGCCGAACACCCAGTACTTCACGAGCACCTTCGAGCAGTACCTCCACGCCCGCCGCACGAACGCCGGCATCGACGAGACCGAGCCGCACGACGTCTTCCGCCACACCGTCGCCAAGGACGTCGAGCTCGGCGCGACGTGGCCGCCCTTCGGGATCGAGTCGACCGCGACCTGGCCGGGCGACCGCGACCTCGGCGCCCGCCTGGCCCGTCGTGCCCGCGACCTCCTCCGGGGCTCGGGCCCCGACACCCCGCTCGACGACGGCGTCGTCCCGGTCCCCGTCGACGCGGTGGCGGTCGGGCTCTACCGCGCCGTCGCACCCCACGTCGTCGTCGGGCACGGGCTGGCCCGGCCGGCGGAGACCGGGTCGCTCGACGCGGCCCTGGTCGCGGCGAGCAAAGCTGCGACCGAGGCCGCCGTCGGGACGGCGTCGTCGGGGGACGTCGCCGAGGCGACGGCCTGCGTGAGCCTCCTCCACCAGGCCGAGGTGCTCGCCCCGACCGACGTCCCGTGGGCGATGCGCCGCGGGCGCGACGCCGTCGAGGCCCGGGAGGGGGATCGGCGCGGGCTGCTGACCGAGTACGTGGTGGCGCACCACGGGATGGGGGCCCGGGAGGTGGCCGCGACGGTGACGGCGGATGACCGGGACCACCGCGCCGACCTGGAGGACGTACGAGTCGGTCACGTGGCTCGACCGGCCCGGCGACGACGTGCGCCGGCTCGCGTTCGGCTCCGTCGACGCGCCCCGAGGGCCGGGTGACCGAGCCCGACGTCGCGCTGATGGCGACACACCTGCGCCGGCGCGCGGACGCGGACGGCTGGCCGTCGTACGCGTACGACCCCCGGACCGGACGCGAGCAGCGGGCCGGGACGGCGGCGCGCTGCGTCCACGGCCTGCGGGTCCTCCTCGACGCCGGGACCCGGCTGGGCCGGCAGGACTGGCAGGAGGACGCCCGGCGCGGTCTCGCCCACGCCCGGCGCCACCTCGATCCCGCCGACGGCCACCTGCACGTCCCGGACCACCAGCCCAGCGGGATGGCCTCGGCCGGTCTGCTCGCGACGGTCGAACCGGGCGCCGGACCCGGGGGCGCCTGGGCGGACGAGCTGGCGCGCCACCTCGCCGGCTGGGTCCGCGCCGACGGCTCCGTGCGCGAGCCCGGCGTCGTGCCGACCCGGTCCGAGCCGGACTACCTGCCCGGGCGCCGTGGTCCTCGCCCTGTCCCGGTACCACCGCGCGGGCCGTGCCGGGACGGACGTCGACGCGGACCGGGTCCTGGCGTTCTACCGGCGACGCTTCCGCGCGCGGCGGCCGTGGAGCCTGGCCTCCTGGCACGCCCAGGCGTGGGCCGAGTGGCACCGCAGCGGCGCGCCGGGCGGACGGGCCGCGCCGGAGTTCGTCTTCGAGCTGGCCGACTGGATGGTGGCCCAGCAGCTCCGGGTGGACGGCAGCTACCTCGTCGACCTCGGGTCGCACGCGCCCACCGTGCTGACCGGGTTCGTCGCCGAGGGCGTCGGCGCGGCCTGGCGACTGGCGGCGGACCTCGGGGACCGGGACCGCGCGCGGCGCTACGCCGACTCCCACCGCGCTGCGATGGGGTTCCTCGACCGGCTGCTGGTGCGCCGGGAGGACACGTTCTGGATGGCCGAGCCCGACCGGGCCGTCGGCGGCGTCCGGGCGGCCCTGGCGACGGCCGACCTCCGGATCGACTACACCGCCCACACCCTGGGGGCGCTGCTCCACGCGACCTGAGCCGGCTCGGACCTCGAGGAGCGTGCACAGCGTGCACGACGACACAGCGCGCAAACTTGCACGGCGTGCACGAACGAGTAGCGTGGGTCTTGTCGCGCCGGGGAGACCGACGCGAGCACCTACCGCCTCGTCGCTCTCGGGAAAGCCGGAACCATGACCGCGCCCGCCACCACCTCGGCCGTCGCCCCGCCCAGCAGCTCCTCGAGCACGCGCGCCGTGCTCGTGCCGCTCTCGGGCCTGCTGATGGCCCTCTTCGTCGCGATCCTGTCCTCGACGATCGTGTCCAACGCCCTGCCGCGGATCATCGGCGAGCTGGGCGGCACCCAGGCCCAGTACACGTGGGTCGTCACCGCGTCGCTGCTGGCGATGACGGCGTCCACCCCGATCTGGGGCAAGCTCGCCGACCTCTTCTCGAAGAAGCTCCTCGTCCAGCTCGCCATCACGGTCTTCATCGTCGGCTCGATGCTGGCCGGGCTCTCGACCTCCACGCCGGAGCTCATCGGCTTCCGCGTGCTGCAGGGCCTGGGCATGGGCGGGCTGACCGCGCTGGCCCAGGTCGTGATGGCCGCGATCATCCCGCCGCGCGAGCGGGGCCGGTACTCCGGCTACCTCGGCGCGATCATGGCCGTCGCGACCGTCGGCGGGCCGCTGATCGGCGGGGTCATCGTCGACACCATCGGCTGGCGCTGGTGCTTCTACGTCACCGTCCCGATCGCGGTCATCGCGCTCGTCGTGCTGCAGCGGACCCTGACGGTGCCCACGCAGAAGCGCGAGGTGCACATCGACTACCTCGGCGCGCTGCTCATCGCCGCCGGCGTCTCCGCGCTGCTGATCTGGACCTCGCTGGGCGGCAAGAACTTCGCCTGGGTCTCGTGGGGCTCGCTCGCCTGGCTCGCCGGCGGGATCGTCGCCCTGGTGCTCGCGGTCGTCGTCGAGTCCCGCGCCAAGGAGCCGATCATCCCGCTCCAGCTCTTCCGCAACCGCACCGTCGCCCTCGCGACCGTCGCCGCCCTCTTCGTCGGCGTCGCGATGTTCGGCTCGTCGGTCTTCCTGTCCCAGTTCTTCCAGCTCGCCCGCGGCGCCAGCGCCACCGGCGCCGGCCTGATGACCCTGCCGATGATCGCCGGGCTGTTCCTCGCCTCGACGGTCGTCGGGCAGCTGATCTCGCGCTACGGGCGGTGGAAGCCGTACCTGGTCGGCGGTGGCGTCCTGCTCGTCGCCGGGCTGCTGCTCCAGGGCCTGGTCATGAGCGCCGACACCCCGTACTGGGAGCTCGCCGTCGCCATGGCGATGGTCGGGATCGGCGTCGGGTCCACCCAGCAGAACCTCGTGCTCGCCGTCCAGAACCAGGTCGCGCTGCGCGACATGGGCGCGGCCAGCTCGACCGTCGCCTTCTTCCGCTCCCTCGGCGGCGCGGCCGGCGTCGCGGCGCTCGGCGCCCTGCTCTCCAGCCACGTCTCGACGGCCATCACCTCCGGGCTCACCGCCGCCGGCATCCCGGCCTCGGCCACGTCCTCGTCGGGCGGCCAGATCCCGAACCTCGCGACGCTGCCCGCGGCGATCCGCGCGATCGTCGAGAACGCCTACGGCGACTCCGTCGCCCTGATGTTCCTGGTCGCCGCCCCGCTGGCGCTGATCGCGCTCGTCGCCGTCCTCTTCCTGCGTGAGGTGCCGCTGCGCTCGACGATCGACGTCGAGGACACCGCCGCGGACGTCCCGGTCGCCGACGACGAGGCCCCGCTCCTCGAGGGCACGGTGCGCGCCGGCGGCCGGGCGGCCTCCGGTGCGGTGCTCACCGTCATCGGCCGGAGCGGCCACCAGCTGGCCCGCACGGTCGCCGACGACGACGGCCGCTACCGGGTCGCCGTCGACGGGCCCGAGCCGCCGCACCTGCTCGTCGTCCAGTGGCGGGGCACCCCGCACGTCGAGCTGCTCGCCGGGACCGCCGGCGGCGGGCGGCGCGACGTCGCCCTCGCCGTCGACGGCCCCGCCGGCCGGCACCAGGCGATCACCGACGTGACCGTGCTCGACGCCGCCACCGAGGTGCTCCCCGCGGTGACGCGGTGAACGCCACCATCACGGCCCCGCGCGAGACTGGGCCGGTGACGGTGGGCCGGCGCGAGCGCAAGAAGCAGGCCACGCGGGCCGCGCTCAGCGAGGCGGCCCTGCGGCTCTCCCTCGAGCACGGGGTCGAGCACATCACCGTCGAGCAGATCGCCGACGAGGCCGACGTCTCCCTGCGCACCTTCTTCAACTACTTCTCCAGCAAGGAGGAGGCGGTCGTCGCCGGGGACGCGGCCCGCGGCGAGGTCCTGATCGAGCGGTTCCGCGACCGGCCGGCGTCGGAGAGCGTCCTCACCGCCCTGCGCGCGACGGCGCTCGCCTTCGTCGACGACCTCGTCCGCGGGGACCGGCGCGAGGAACTGCTGATGATGCGCCGCAGTCCCGTGCTGCTCCAGCACCAGCTCGCGGCCTACGCGGCGCGGGAGCGGGCGCTGGCGATCGCGGTCGCCGAGCGCATCGGCGACCCGGTCCCCGACGAGGCCGCTGGACGAGGACCGCGCCCCCGGGCTCTACCCCTCGCTGGTCGCCGCCACGACGATGGCCGGCATCCGGGTGGCGATGCAGCGCTGGACCGACGCCACCGAGGGCGGCTCCCGCGACCTGGACGCGCTGCACGAGACCGTCGGCGCGGTGTTCGCCGGCCTCTCCGGCGGGCTCGACCGCGGCCCCCTAGCCTGAGGGGCTTGGACGCCCTCGCTGCCGGACTCGCGATCCTCGCGGCCCTGCTGTTCGCCGTGGCCTCGGTGGCCCAGCGCGGGGTCGCCGCCGAGGTCCCCGACGACGCCGCCCGCGGGAGCCGGCTCGTCGCCCGGCTGATCCGCTCCCCGCGGTGGTGGCTCGGGACCGGCGGCGACACCGCCGCCTACGTGGTCCAGGCCGCTGCCCTCGGCGTCGGCTCCGTGCTGCTGGTGCAGCCGCTGCTGGTGACGACGCTGCTGTTCGCGCTCCCGTTGGAGGCGCGCCGGTCGGGACGTCGGGTGCCCCCGGCCCAGTGGTGGTGGGCCGGGGCGCTGGTCGTGGCGCTCGGGCTGTTCGTCCTGCTCGGGCGCCCGACGCCGGGGGTCGACCGGGCGCCGGCGGCGCAGTGGCTGCCGGCCGGGCCTGGTCCTCGTGCTGGTCGTGGTGGCGTGCGTGGTCGGCGCCGGGTCCCGACGCGGGCGACGGCGTGCGGCGCTGCTCGCGGCCGCCGCCGGCCTGGCCTACGGGCTCGTCGGCGCGCTGACGAAGTCGGTGGTCGGCCTGCTCGCCACGGGCCTGGTGCCGGTGCTGCTGGGCTGGGAGACCTGGGTCCTCGTGGTCGCCGCGGGGGTCGGCACGCTGTTGCAGCAGATCGCCTACGGCGCCGGTCCGCTGTCGGCGTCCCTGCCCGCGGTCACCGTCGGGGAGCCGTTGGCGGCCTCGCTCCTGGGCGCGCTGGTGCTGGGGGAGCACATCCGGGCGAGCGGCCCGGTGCTGGTGCTCATCGGTGTCCTGATCGCGGTGACGGTGGTCGCGACGGCGGCGCTGGCCCGTGGCTCCGCGACCGTGTCGGCGAGCACCGAGGCGTCGGCGCCGACGTAGGCGGCTGACACGCTAGGCAGTTGATCATGCCGAGGGCACCGCTCCGACCTGGTGCCCTCGACATGATCAACTGCCTAGCGTCTCCACCCGTGGTCCCCCCTGGGCGGGCGGGACTCAGCGGGCGAGCTCGCCCCGGAGGTCGGCGAACAGGTCGGTGCGCGTCTCGGAGCCGAGGCGCTGGCGCATCCGGCCGACGTGGTGCTCGACCGTCTTCGCCGTGATGAAGAGCCGGTCGCCGATCTCGCGGTAGGTCATGCCGTCGAGGAGCAGCTCGGCGACCTCCCGCTCGCGGTCGGAGAGCACGCAGGGTCGCGACGACGGGCGCGGGGCGGGCTCGGGCGCCGCGTTGCGCGGGGATCGTCGGGGTGGCCGGCGGCGCGGCGGCAGCGGGCTCCTCGACCGCCGACGGGCCCGCGAGCAGGCCGCGGGCGAGGCCGAGCATGGCGGCGAGGACCCGCTTGTCGGTGGTGCGGACGGCGGCTTCCTTGGCCAGCCGGGCCCCGTCGTAGGCCATGCCGGCGCCGGCCAGCGCGGTCGTCGTCGCGGTGACCTCGTCGAGGTCGACGTCGCCGGCGAGGACGTGCAGCCACACCCGCGCGGCGCGGGCGAGGACGGTGGCGAGGGAGCCGGCGTGCGCGGCGGGGTCGGAGGCGGCGTCGGCGAGGTGGGCGGCGTGGCGCTGGGCGGCGGGCGGGTCCTCGGCGGCGACGGCGGCGAGGAACGCGCACCAGTGCCACGGCGCGGCCCAGAGGACGGGCCGGTCGAGGACGGCGAGCAGCTCGTCGCCGGCGTCGGCGTGCGGCGCGAGCCAGGCCTGCTGGCCGAGGCGGCCCGCGACGACGACGAGCTCGCCGACCGCCAGCAGCGACCAGAGGTCGACGGCGTGGTGCAGGACGGCCTCGCGGGCGCGGGTCCACAGCGCGAGCAGGCCGCGGGTGTCGCCGGCGCGGCGGACGAGGCCCGCCTCGAGCGCGACGGCGACGAGCTCGTCGCGGGCGTGGACGGGCTCGGGCCGGGTCGCGGCGGCGTCGAGTCCCGCGCGGGCGGCGGCGAGGTCCCCGCCGGCCATGTCGGCCCAGGCGCGCAGCAGCAGGTGGCGGCGGCGGTAGGGGGCGCCGCCGAGGTCGGCGGCGACGGCGCGGTCGACCAGCGAGCGGGCGAGGTCGGGCTCGCCGCGGTGCAGGGCGACGAGGGCGCCGAGGGCGGCGGGGGAGTCGTCGAGCAGCACCGGCCCGCCGCGGCACTCGAGCATCGCGGCGGCGCGGGTGAGCTCGGAGAGCGCGGCGGCCGAGCCGGCCGGGCGCACGCTCGCGGACACCGCGCGCCCGACGAGGCCCTCGGCCCCGGCCCGCAGCGTCGGCGGCGCGGGGCGACCCGCGGCGACGGGTTCGACGGTCCCGCGGCCGGTCCCCACCAGGGCCACGGCGGCGGCGGGGGACACCGCGGACGGGGCGACCGCGGCGACCCAGGCGTGCAGGTCGGCGGCGTCGCCGAGCAGCCCGCGGTGGGCGTGCACCCCGGCGAGGACGTGGGCGGCGCGCACCAGGCGGCGCGGCTCGGCGTCCGGCTCGGCGAGGACGGCGTCGGCGCAGCGGGCGGCCTCCACCAGCTCGCCCGCGACCGCGGCGCGCTCGGCCTCGTCGACCGGGTCGACGGCGTCGAGCTCGCGGAGCATCGGGGACTCGTCGAGCAGGGTCATACGTCTGGCCCGTGGCGGCCGGCGCGGTCGTGGTGCCGGTGCCGGGCTTCGTGGTCGGCGGGACGCTCTTCACGGTGGTGGGGGCGGGGTCGGTGCTCATCGGGGCCGGGGTGACCACCGGGGCCGGGGTGACCGCCGGGGCCGGGACGGGCGCCGGGGCGGCCACGGGAGCCGGCGCGACCGGCGCCACCGGCGCGGGGACCACGGGCTTGGCCACGGCGGCCGGGCGGGGGGCGGGGGCGGCGGCCTCGGTCGCGGCCTTGCTGGTGGCCCCGGCGGTGTGCTTCGAGGACTTCTCGGAGGTGGTGGGGTCGGTCGTGGCCGGGAGGGTGCCCGCCGGGAGGGTGCCGGCGTCGGCCGCCGCGGGCTGGGCGGTGATGCCCGCCGGGGCGGCGGGGGCCGGGGCGGCCACGGTCGCGGTCGAGTTGCTCGTGGTGATCATCGGCACCGCGACGGCGACGCCGCCGGCGACGACGAGCGCCGCGGCCGCGCTCGCGCCGATCGCCAGCCGGCGGCGGCGGGGGTCGGGCTTGTGCGGGGGCTCCAGCAGGCCGGCGGAGGTGGGGAGCGCGGACGGCACGCCGGCCGGGCGCGCCGAGGCGACGGCGGAGGCGGGGATGCGGACCGGCGACGTCACCGGCTCACGGACGTGCGTGCCCGGGACGGACCGCAGGGCGGGGCCGACCGGCGTCGTCAGCGGGTCGACGTCGGGGGTCCGGCCGAGCGGTGCCGGGGGCCCGACGACCTCGGTGCGGGGGGAGTCGTCCGCGATCGGCCCGGGCACCGGGGCGGGAACGGCCCGGAACCGGGGGCCCGAACGCCGGCGGACCGGGACCAGGGCCGGCAGCGGGCCGGAGCCCGGCATCGCGACGCCGCGACCCGGCGTCGTCGCGAAACCCCGACCCGGCGTCGCCGCGAAACCGCGACCCGGCGTCGCGGAGACCGCGACCCGGCGTCGTGGGGACGCCCCGACCCGGCGTCGGGAACGGGATGGAGCTCGGCGCCCGGAACGGGCCGGAGGCGGGGGCGGCCGGCCGGACGGCGCCGCTCGCGGCCGCGGCGGCCCAGGTGGCGCCGCGGGCGACGACGGTCGTCGGGTCCGGGTCGACCGCGACGGGGCGGCCGAGCTCGGCGGAGAGCAGCTGCGCGACGAGCGGGATGCGCGAGGAGCCGCCGACGAGCAGGACGCCGTCGAGGTCGCGGGCCGACACGCGGGCGGAGTCGAGGACCTCGCCGAGCACGTCGACGGTCTGGCGCAGCGCCGGGGAGATCATCTCCTCGAACTCGCCGCGGGTGACGCGCACGCGGGTGGTGACGTCGGGCAGGCGGACGTCGACGACGGCCTCGGTGTCGACCGAGAGCGTCTCCTTCGCGGCGACGCACGCGCGGCGGAGGCCGGCGACGGCGCGGACGGTGGCCGGGTCGGCGGGGTCGAGCGCGTCGACCGCACCGCCGAGCTCGGAGCACACGTGCCAGAACAGGGCCTCGTCGAAGTCGATCCCGCCCAGCGCCTCGATGCCCTGGCCGCGGCCGAGGACGGTGAGGCCGACCGGGGCGACCGGGGTGGGGTGGACGCCCCGGACGACGGCGGCGTCGAAGGTGCCGCCGCCGAGGTCGTACACGGCGACGGTGCGCCCCAGCGGCAGGCGGCCGGTGGCGGCGTGGGCGGCCGCGGCGGCCTCGGGCTCGGTGAGCAGGACGACGTCGTGCAGTCCGACCTCGGCGAGGGCCTCGGTGAACACGCGGCGGCGGTAGGCGCCCCAGCCGGCGGGGTGGGCGACGGCGATGCGGCGGGGCTCGCCGCCGTGGCTCTCGGCGACCCGGTCGGCGGTCCAGCGGACCATCTCGGCGGCCACGCCGTCCGCGGAGAAGCTCTCGCCGCCGACGACGATCGGGGTGTCGTCGCCGAGGCGGCGCTTGAACTCGCGCACCACGCGGTGCGGGGCGCCGGGGGCGCGGTCCTCGGCGTCGCTGCCGACCAGCAGCGACCCGTCGTCGTCGACGAGCAGGACGGAGGGGACCTGGACGGCGCCGCGCTCGAGGCCGACGACGCGCACGCCCGGCTCCGGGGCGCCGGGCCGGGCCTCGGCGCGGACGGCGGCCGCGGTGAAGGTGGTGCCGAGGTCGATCCCCAGGTCGTACGGGGTGTCCGGGCGCATCGGCGGGACGGCGGGCTGGTGGGCTGACGGCCGCGAAGCCCATCCCTCGTGCGGACCCGGCATGTGCCCTCCCTGCTTCCCCGACCTGGGCTCCGGCTCCCCCCGCAGAGGGCGGCGCACGTCGCTGATCCGTGGACATCATCGACCCGCCCGCGACCGTCGTTACACAATCGTAGCTCGAACGGGTGACGGGTTTCTCGACGGCGGACGGGAGCTGCGACCCCCGGTGACGGCCACCCCCGGCCGGTGGGCGGGGGGAGGGCCCCGGACC
Source organism: uncultured Actinomycetota bacterium (assembly GCA_963716955.1). Taxonomy (GTDB): domain Bacteria; phylum Actinomycetota; class Actinomycetes; order Mycobacteriales; family Pseudonocardiaceae; genus Actinomycetospora. The sequence goes on along the minus strand of CAVQUY010000006.1, from coordinate 152,186 downwards.
CCCTAGGGGCCCCGATCGCGAACCCGGAGCGAGCCCCGATGGCCGGTCGGCCCCCGGGCGGCACGGTGATGACCACGCCGCCCCGGCAGCACCGCCGAGGGCGCTCCGGACCACCTGACCCACGGGGGCACACGACATGAGCGAGCACAAGACCCTGCTGCAGTTCCTGCTCGACCTGCTGCACGACAAGCAGGCGATGGCGGACTTCCAGGACGACCCGAAGGGCGAGCTGCACGCCGCCGGCCTCGACCACGTCTGCGTGCAGGACATCCAGGACCTGCTGCCGGTCGTCCTCGAGAAGGAGGACCCGGAGAAGGCCGCGCGGTACGAGGACGACTGCGACCACGACAAGTGCCACGACGACGGCCGCCAAGCACCACGGGCACGACGGGCACCGGGACAGCGACCACGACCACGACGACGACCACCGCTGGCAGCACGACCACGACAACGAGATCGACAAGGTCGTCACGCACCTCAACTACGTGGTGAACAACTACTCGGTCGACTCGCACGACACGATCTACAACACCAACAACATCACCAAGGTCTGGGCCGACCACGGCGCCAAGGTCGACGTCACCAACGAGACCCACAACGTGGGCGCCGGCGGCGTGAGCGTCGAGGGCGACAACTACGCCCCGATCACGACCGGCGCACGGCAACGTGATCGGTGACGGCAACCAGATCGCGGACCACGGCGCCAACGCCGCCTTCGGCGCGGGCTCCACGGCGCTCTCGAACGTCGGCACCGGCGACGGCGGCGCGATCAACACCGGCGCGGGCGGCTCGGCGTCGGGCAACCACACCGACGCCCACCTCAACGCCTTCGGTGGCGGCACCGTCCAGAACGGCACCGGCAACGTCGCGACCGACGACCACACCAACAACTCGGTCCACGACTCGAACAACACGACCGACAACTCGCACGGGTCGCACAACACCGACAACTCGGTCAAGACCGACCTGTCGAACCACGACTCGGGCAACACCCAGACCGACACCGACCTGTCGAACCACGACTCGGGCAACACCTTCTCCGCGACCGACGACTCGAACCACCTCAACGTCCACGACAACCACGGTCGACCTCCACGCGGTGCACCCGTGAGTCGTAGGTCGGCCATCCAAGAGGGAGTCACGGCCGCGTAACGTCAGCGGCGTGACGACACAGCCGGGGCACGGTGCACACGCGCCGTGCCCCGGCTGTCGTTTCCGCACCGGGCGCGCCGAGCAGGGGGACCACGCATGAGCGAGCACGGCGCCGGCGGTGAGCTCACCGAGCTCGTCGCGCTGGCCCGCCGGGCGGCGACCGCGTACGACCGGCCGGACCTCGAGCGCCGGCTCGGCGTCGTGGCCCGCGCGGTCGCCGACGACCGGGCCCGCGTGCTCGTCGTCGGCGAGTTCAAGGCGGGCAAGACCGAGCTGGTCAACGCCGTCCTCGGGGGCCGGGCGCTCCCGACCGACGCGCACCGCGCGACGACCGTGCCGACGGTCTGCACCCACGCCGAGCAGGCCGGCGTCGTGCTGGTCCGTGGCGTGGAAGGCGGCACCGAGCAGCAGACGATCTCCCCGGCGGCGCTCGCCGAGCACGTCACGGAGAAGGGCAACCCGGACAACCGCGCGGGCTGGTCGCACGCCGAGGCGACGCTGCCGCGCCCGGTCCTCGAGGGCCTGCGGCTCGTGGACACCCCGGGCGCGGGCGGGCTCGCGTCGCCGGCCTCGGTGTCGACGATGGCCGAGCTCCCGGGCGCGGACGCGGTGCTCGTCGTCGCCGACGCCGGGCGGGAGCTCACCGCCCCGGAGCTCGCCCTGGTCCGCACCGCCGCGGCGGTGAGCCCGGCGGTCGTCGTCGTGCTGACCCGGATCGACCTGCACCCGCACTGGCGGCGGATCGCCGAGCTGGACCGGGGCCACCTGGACGCGGCCGCGGACTCCCTCCGCGCGGTGCGGGTGCTGCCGACCTCGGCCGCGCTGGCGCTGCACGCCGCCGAGGACGCCGACCTCCCTGCGGACACCGCCCGTGCCCTGCACGCCGAGTCCGGGATCGAGGAGCTGCGGCGGCTGCTCACCGAGGAGGTCGCCGACGGCCGGGAGACCCGGCGGATCCGGATGGCCGCCGACGAGGTGCTCGTCGCGTGCGAGCAGGTCGCGGCCACGTTCCGCGCCGAGCGCGACGCCCTGGCCGACCCGCGGCGCGCCGAGCGGATCGCCGCCGAGGTCGACCGCGCCCGCCAGCAGGCCGCGTCCCTGCGCGACCGGGCCTCCCGTTGGCAGCAGACCCTCAACGACGGCGTCGCCGACCTCGTCTCCGACATCGAGTACGACCTGCGCGACCGGCTGCGCAGCGTCGTCATCGACGCCGAGGCCGCGCTGGAGGACACCGACCCCGCGAAGACGTGGGAGCAGTTCGCGCCGTGGCTGCACCAGCAGGTCTCGGCGGGGGTCTCGACGAACGTGGTGTGGGCCGAGGAGCGCACGCGCTGGCTCGCCGAGCGGGTCGCCACCCACTTCGCCGAGGACGGCGCCGGGGTGCTGGCGCCGGTCACCGTCGGGTCCTCGCCGGACGGGACGGCGTTCGCGGTCGACGCGGTCGGGATGCTCGCCGCCCCCGACCACGAGAAGTTCGGGTTCACGCAGTCGCTGATGATCGGGATGCGCGGCTCCTACGGCGGCGTGCTGATGATCGGCATGATGACCACGATCGCGGGGATGGCGCTGCTCAACCCGTTCTCGGTGGGCGCCGGGCTGCTGCTCGGGTCGAAGACGCTGGTCGACGAGCGCAAGCGCGCCCTGCGCCGCCGCCAGGGCGAGGCCAAGCAGGCCGTCCGCCGCCACGTCGACGACGTCATCTTCCAGGCGGGCAAGAACTCCCGGGACATGCTCCGCGAGGTCCAGCGCACCCTGCGCGACCACTTCACGACGACCGCCGAGGAGCTCGAGCGCTCGCTGTCCGCCACCGCCGACGCCGCGCGGGCGGTCGAGGCGGACGGCGCGAAGCGCGCGGCGCGGCTCGCCGACGTCGAGGCCGAGCTCGAGCGGGTGGAGCACCTCGCGGAGCGCGCGCGCCGGCTGCGGGAGCGCTCGTCGGGCTCGTCGCGTGGTGGGTCGCGTCCGTCGCGGCTGGTCGGGGCGTGAGCGCGCCCGACCCGAGCGGCCTGGTCGGTGCGGCCCGCGGCGTCGTCGACGGGGCGCTGCGGCTCTACGGCACCGGCCCCGCCGACCCGGCGACGACGTGGGCCCGCGCGGTCCTGCACGACGCCCGGGCCCGGCTCGACGAACCGCTGCGGGTGGCGCTCGCCGGGACGCTGAAGGCGGGCAAGTCGACGCTGCTCAACGCGCTGGTCGGGGAGCGGATCGCGGCCACCGACGCGGGGGAGTGCACCCGGCTGGTGACCTGGTACCGCGACGCGCCCAGCGCCGCCGTCGTGCGGGAGGACCTCGACGGCCGGCGCGCGAACGTCGGGTTCACCCGCGACGGCGAGGGGCTGCGGATCGACCTCGACGGGGTCGGCGACCCGGCCCGCGTCGGGCGCCTGCTCGTCGACTGGCCCTCGCGCGGGCTGGCCGACGCGACCCTCGTCGACACCCCCGGGCTGGAGTCGATCCGCGAGACCAACTCGCGGCGCACGCTGTCGTTCGTCACCCCCGACGACCGGCCGAGCGGGGCCGACGCCGTCGTCTACCTGATGCGCCACGCGCACCGCTCCGACGTCGGGTTCCTCGAGGCGTTCGCCGACCTCGCGCAGGGCGGGGCGGGCGGGCTCGGCGCGGTCGGGGCGTCGGGCACCGTCGTGGTGCTCTCGCGGGCCGACGAGGTCGGGGGCGGGGGCCTGGACGCGGTGACGACGGCGGGGCAGGTCGCGCAGGCCTACCAGCGAGGACCCGGCGCTGCGGCCGCTGTGCCAGACGGTCGTGGCCGTCGACGGCCTGCTCGCCGAGACCGCGCGGACGCTGCGCCAGTCGGAGTTCACCGCGCTGCGGGCGCTGGCCCGGGCGCCGCGCGCCGAGGTCGACGCGCTGCTGCTCTCCGCGGACCGGTTCACCGCGGCCGAGCCGCCCGCCGTCGTCGCCGGGGCCCTGGCGTCCGACCCCGACGGGGTGCGGCTCGACGAGCCGGCCCGTCGCGGGCTGATGGAGCGGTTCGGGGTGTTCGGGATCCGGTCGGCGACGACGGTGCTGCGCCGCGGGGCCCGGACGGGGCGCGGGGTGGTCGACTCGCCGTCGCTGGCCGAGGAGCTGGTGCGACGCAGCGGGCTGGGCGAGCTCCGCGACGTGCTCGCCTCGCGGGTGCTCGGGCGCCGCGACATCCACCAGGCCCGGTCCGCGCTGCTCGCCGTCGACCTCGTGCTCGGGCGCGCGCCGCGCCCCGACGCCGGGCCGGTGGCCGCCGAGCTGGAGCGGCTGCTCACCGGGGCGCACGCGTTCACCGAGCAGCGGCTGCTCGCGGCGCTGCGCCAGGGGCAGGTGACGATGCCGGAGGGGACCGCCGAGGAGGCCGAGCGGCTGCTCGGGGGCGACGGGCCGGGGGCGGCGCAGCGGCTCGGGCTGGAGCCGGGGTCGGGCGACGTGCGCGCGGCCGCGCTCGAGGCCCTCGACCGGTGGCGGGTCCGGGCGGAGAGCCCGCTGACGTCGCGGGCGGCGTCGGAGGTGGCGCGGGCCGTGGTGCGCTCGTGCGAGGGCATGGTGGCTTCGCCCTCGTGAGCACTATCATGGCCTACCGCTGGCCGCCTCGACGGATGAAAATCGGGGCGGGGTCGGCTGAGCTCGCTTTTGCTTGGTGCGCGAGAGCCTGGTCGTGAGACTGACGCCTGGGGCCTTCCCGGCACCTCGGACTGTTGTCACGTGCACGCTTCACAGCGTCGTTGATCGGTCGGCCCCGCCGGCCCCACCCATGGTTCGGGCGGGGTGAGGAGGCCGCTGGTGGACACGTTGATCGAGCGGTGCGCGGGGATCGACATCGGTAAGGACGAGGTGGTCGCCTGTGTGCGGGTGCCGGGGCTGCGGGGCCGGGTGAGACCACCCGCACGTTCGCGGCGTTCACCGGATCGCTGGAGGCGATGATCGAGTGGTTCGTCGAACAGGGGGTGACCGCGGTCGTGATGGAAGCGACCGGGGCGTACTGGAAGCCGGTCTGGTATCTGCTCGAGGAACACCACCCGGGGTTCGAGTTGATGCTGGTCAACGCCCACCACGTGAAGATCCTGCCCGGGCGCAAGACCGATGTCCTCGACGCCGAGTGGCTCGCCGAGCTGCTCGAGCATGGGCTGCTGCGGGGCAGCTTCGTGCCCCCGGCCGCGATTCGGGAGCTGCGCGACCTGACCCGATACCGCAAGCGGATGGTCCAGGCCCACACCAGCGAGTGCCAGCGGATCCAGAAGACCCTCGAGGACGCCGGGATCAAGCTCGACTCGGTGGCCTCGGACGTGCTCGGGGTCTCGGGGCGGGCGATGCTGGCGGCGCTGGTCGCCGGCGAACGTGACCCCGTGGTGCTCGCCGAGCTGGCCAAGGGACCGCTGCGGCGGAAGATGCCCGCGTTGCGTCACGCCCTGCAGGCCGGTTCAACGAGCACCACGCACTGATGATCGGCATGGCTCTGGAACACACCAGCTACCTCGAGGCCAGCATCGCCCGCCTCGACGAAGCCGTCGACGCCCTGTTCGCCGCGCGCACCCGCGAGGACGGAGTCCCTTTCAACCGGGCCCGTGACCACCTCGCCACGATCACCGGGGTTGGGAGCGGGCTGCCGAGACCGTCATCGCCGAGATCGGGGTCGACATGACCCGCTTCCCCACCGCGGCGCACCTGGCGTCCTGGGCCGGACTCGCACCGGGCAACACATCACCGGCGGCAAGCGCCGCTCAGGAGACCACCAAAGGCGACGTCTGGCTGGCCGAGGTACTCCACCAATGCGCCTGGGCCGCCTCCCACACCCGCGACACCTACCTCGCCGCCCAGTTCTGGCGGCTGGCCCGCCGTATCGGCAAGAAGAAGGCCGCCACCGCGTCGCCCACTCCATCTTGGTGATCTGCTGGCATCTGCTGGCCAACGACTGCGACTACGACGATCTCGGCGGCGACTACTTCACCCGCCGCAACACCGACCGCCAACGCGACCGCCTGATCCGCCAGCTCCACAACCTCGGCTACCGAGTCACCCTGGAGCAGCCCGCGTAGCCCTCCTCACCTCGATTTTCTTCACAGCAAAAGTGTTGATGTAGGGACAGAAGAGCTCACAGTGACCCGCGCTGGGTCGGGGATGCGAATCAGCAGCGTGATCGGCGCGGGTCACCCGGGATCGAGGCACCCCGGCGAGTAACACACCACGGGTAGGCCGTCTCGGTAGTGTTGCTGCGACGTAGGGGTGAGGTTCAGGCCCGCGACAGCCGTGCGAGATGACAATTCCCGACGGGGGCAGGTTCACCGACTCCCCGGCGAGGAGGATTCCCATGACGTATTGACGGCGGCGCCGGCGGTCGAGCTTCTCGGCGACGACGGCCGACCGGAGACGTGCGTTCTACGAAGTGCTCCGGCTGACGATCGGCTTCGTCGCGATCGTGATGCCGCTACTCGTCGTCGCGGTCGTCGCGGTCGTCGCGTTCGTCGAGGGCGACCTGCTGGCATCCATCAGCGAGTCGTACCATCACACGTTCGCCGCGAGCGTCTTTATCGCAGCATGTGTGCCTTCGCCGCGTTCCTCTGTGCCTACCAGGTGAAGAAGCAGGAGTTTCTCGGCTCTACGAGAACGCTGGGTAACGTCGGTGCGTTCCTGGCTCTCGGCGTAGCGGTCTTCTCGAACGCGCCCTAGACCTCCACCCGACTCGCGCTGTCCCCGAAGGAGGGCAGCGCGCAGCCGCTTCTATCGCCTCCGCCGGCTGATGCGGCGCAGCCGCAGGTCCGAATTTCGACACGGTGTACGAGTACTCGATGTCCACGTCATCGCCGGGTCACCTCGTCAGCGCAGTGCTCTTCTTCGCCGTCCTCTTCATCTTCTGCATGCTCTGGCTGCGGACGACTCGTCCGGCTCTTCGCGAGCGACTAGGACGAGCTACCGCGCCAGTGCGGTCACGATCATCACCGGCATGCTCATCGCGTCGTACCTTTGCCGTCGGCGAGGGTCGGATCGTCTCGACCCTCTTCCTGTTCGCCGAGATTCTGATGGTGGAGGGGTTCGGCTATTCCTGGCTCGTCCGCGGCACCGTGGAACTCCGCGTTGCGGCCGGATGCTCGCAGTGGTGACGATCCCGATCGTCGTGATGCTGGTCGGCTTCACCGCCTACACGAACAGCAACCCCGGAGTCGCGTTGGAGCCGTGGATGAGCTGGCTGGCCGCGGGCCTCGGCGTCGTCGGCATCGTCTTTGCCCTACTGTTCCTGGTTGGTCACCTGCGTCCTCGAGTGGACGGTACGGCGGGCGAGCGCAGGTTGCGTGCGAGGACGAGCGAGTGATGGATGGTGCCCGCCTCGACGCACGCCGCCTGACGCGCCCGCCTCAGGCGCTCCTCACCTTACGGACGACGGCGTTGCCGAGGTCCGCGATCAGGAACCAGTCGGCGGGGCGCACCGCCAGGTCCGAGGTCCGCACTCGTGGGGGGCACGAATCTCTGACTCAGGACACAAGGCGGGTCGCCTGGTTCAGTAGGTCACTCGAGCCCAACACTCCACGTCCTCGGGACGCCCGCGGCCATGTTCGGGAAGGCGGTGTGCCGACGGAGGACTCCTTCGCGTACGAACCCGGCCCTGGCGAGGACGCGCGCTGAGCCGACGTTGTCCGGGTGGCACAGGGCGTAGAGCCTGACCAGCTCCAGAAGGTCGGCGAGTTCTGCCATGGCATGGGCGATCTCGGTGGCCAGCCCGCGGCCCCAGTCCTGGCGTGCCAGAACGAAGCCGGTCATCGCACGCCACGGTGTCTCCAGCTCCAGGCCGGTCGAGCCGATCATTCGGTTGTTCTCGAGGACCACGTAGGGCCTAACGGTGTGCTCGCCCCACACCTTGTCCGGTGTCTACCGTTCTTCCATGGTGCTTCCCCCACCTGGCGTTCGGCGATCTCCGGCAAGGCCCTCCCCGGTCGCTTGCTCCTCGTGACCGTGGGCTCACCCCCTCGGATCCGGGCTCAGCACGTGTCGCTCGCCGGTGTCGGTCCCAGTGCCAGGACTCGTGAGCGTACTGCCGGTATCCGTATCGGCCCGCGTTGCCGACGAGCCAGGACCGTACGGGGTCGCCGGCGCCGTCGCCCTCGTGCTGCAGTCGTACCCACCCTTCGCCGTTGGGCCGGCAAAGTCGACAGCCATCCCATCTGGTGATTGGAGTACATCGTCGCGCCACGTTCCCGTAGTTCCCGGCCCGACAGAGCGCGTCCCCGTTGCACAGCTTCTGTTGGCTCCGGTTGCAGCGGAACGACTGTTCGCCCGGAGCGTCTCGCCGTCCGCCTTCGCTTCGTTGACAGGGCCGAGACAGCGCCGGATACCCGTGAGTTCACCAGAGCACAGCCGTTCGCGCCGGCACGTAGACGGCAGATCCGGGGTGCTGTCGTCACCGGCTGCAGATTCAGGACTGCGCAGAGTCGACGCGGTCGCCCGTCGTGATAGCTCGTCGAGATCCCGGTATCGGTCGCTCCGGCCGCGCACGGCACGTCGTCAGAGTTGGAGACAGCTCGCCGACGGGCGAAGCCGACTGATGGGGTGTCTCCCGGGGCAGGGAGATGCGTCGCGAGTGAACCGTCAGCACGGCCACACCGAGTAGCGGGATTTTCTTTAACGCACCACCACGACAGCCTCCGTACGCACCCTTCATGACGCGAGGGTTGATCAGCGACGTCCCTCGCGCCCCCCTTCGTCCTATCGACACGGATCAGTGCTCAAGCCGTCAGGCACCTACGCGCTCGACCCGGCCGTGCCATGGGTGACGTAGTAGCCCGAGACATAGCCCGGCGTGGTGTAGCTCACCCGGTACCAGGTCCTATTGCCGTGCACGGGCTGCCCGGCGACATAGCGGTGACCGCCACCGGGGATCCCGACGTGGCGATCGTGGTGAGCGAGGCGCTGTTCGCGTTCGGCGCGCTGCGTACGTGGAGGCTGTACGTGGTGGTGGCGTTGCAGCGGCGAGACGGCCAGCATCCAGGCCCAGCAGCACTCGCACCCACACCCGACTACGCGGCGAGTCCGTGGCTGGGCTACCCTGCGAATGCGCCTACCCACCGCCTGTTCCGCGTCGTCAACCATTCCTGCCACCCCCTGAACTGCCATACCTGAACACGCCTATCCGGCGCTGGAGATTACACGCGCCGCACCAACGTCTTCACGATCGAGGTGCGACACGCTCGACTCGGTGAAGCTCACCGGTGCCCGCCCGCTCCGCCCTCCTCGCTGGCCTGCACCGGCGGGGTGGGCAGTGGCGGGGCCACCGGAGGTGCTCGAGGCCATCGCCTGGCGGTATCGCACCGTCCGCCGTGGCGGACCTGCCCGCGGAGTTCGGGCCCTGGCAGAGCGTCTACGACAGGCACGTGCGCTGTCATGCGACCGGACCTACGACGCGTCTTCGCCGCGGTGCTCACCGCCGCCGACGCGGCCGGGGACCTGACTGGCTGGTCGCCGCGGACTCCAGCCTGTGCGGGTCCACTAGCACGGCGCGAGCGCGCGGCGGCTGGGCGGTAACGCCGCGCCGTGTCCGTTGGACGCGTCGCGGGCAGGCCGACGCCTCCCAGACCTACGCCTGGCCGGCCGTGGAGGGCCAGGTCGTCTACCAATCGGACCCGCCGCGGTTCCGCGGCGGACGCCCGTGGGTTCGACAAGCAGTGCAACCAGCGCCGCAACGTCTTGAACGCGGCTTGACCAACTCAAACAACGGCGCTGGCTGGCCAGCCGCCCCTACAAACACGCCATCGACTATCGCGGCGCGATCACCTTCCGAGCCCCCCTGGCCTGGATCACAGGATCCACCAGACACGCTCTATCCGCGTCGGGCGACCGGTGGGTGCTCACGAGCGCGGAAGGCGCCTCGTCGGCGGGCGCCGGCTCGCGGGTGAGGAAGAGCATCGCGAGGGCCCCGACGACGGCGAGCACGCTCATCGTGATGAACCCGCTGGTGAAGGTGCCGGTGCCGGCGACGATGAAGCCCACCACCAGGGGCGCGACGATCCCGGAGAGCGCGAACGCGGCGTCGGCGAACCCGGCCGCCGTGGCGGGCTGGGCCGGCTCGGCGTCGATCGAGGCGACCCACCAGATGCCGCCGGTGACGAACCCGAACCCGACGCCGCAGGAGATCGAGACCAGCGCGACGGTCAGCGTCGGCTCGAGGAACACCGGGATCAGCGAGGCGCCGGAGAGCAGCAGCGCGACGCCCATGATCGTGAAGCGGCTGCGGACGCTGTGGGTGCGCCGGTAGACGCGGTCGACGAGGAACCCGCCGACCAGGGCGCCGACGATCCCGGCCGCCCACGGCGCGATCGCGAAGGCGCCGACCGCCTTGAGGCTCAGCCCGAACGCCGTCGAGAGGTACTGCGGCAGCCAGTACATGAAGCCCCAGAACATGAAGCCCCACGAGAAGTAGCCGACCGCGACGATCCAGAGGTTGCGGTTGGTGAACAGCGAGCGCCAGTCGGTCTTCCGCGGCTCGTCGTGCTGCTCGACGGCGTCCTGCCCGGCCGCGATGAGGGCCCGCTCCTCGTCGTTGACGCGGCGGGAGTCGTCCGGGCTCGCGGCGAGCAGTCCGGCGGCGACGACGGCCCAGAGCAGGCCGAGCGCGCACATCGTCCAGAACATCCCGCGCCACCCGACGGCGCCGATGAGCTGGGTGAGCAGCGGCCCGGCGATGAGCAGGCTGCCGGACACCGCGACGCCGCCGATCAGCGCGAGGGCGAAGCCGCGCTCGGCCTTCGGGAGCCAGCGGCTGGCCGTGCGGCTCGCGGCGGGGAAGGCCGGCGCCTCGGCCGCGCCGAGGACGAGGCGGATGAGCAGCAGGCCGACGAAGCCGCCCGCGAGCGGGGTCAGCGCGGTGCAGAGCGAGAACAGCAGGATCGCGGTGAGCAGGACCTTCCGCGTCCCGAAGCGGTCCACGAGCGGGCCGGACAGGAACGCGAAGACCATGTAGCCGATCGCGAAGACGCTCGAGACCACGCCGTACTGGGCCGTCGAGATCCCGAATTCCTTCTGCAGCGGCGTGATCGCGTAGGAGATCGCGCTGCGGTCGATGTAGTTGATGACGATGAGGGCGACGATCAGCGAGATCGTGGCCCACCGGAATCGGGTCGGCATGGGCTTCACCTGTCGATGGATGGGCGTTTCGCTGAGAGAAACGAACGACGATGGGTGTGGACTCGAAGAATGGCGGAATGGTGCGAGTCGGGTCAAGGCCGCCGGTCAACGGCCTGTGAACAATTCCCGAATCGTTCCGCTGGGAGGAATCGATCAGGCGGTGAGGGCCTCGGTGAGGCGTTCGCCGAGGTCCGCGGGCCGCCGGCCGTCCCGCAGGTCCCAGACGAGCCCGGCGAGCTCGGCCGCGCCCTCGGCGCCGACCGACCGGGCGGCGTTGCCCGCGAACTTCGTCTCGTGCTCGGCCGCGGAGAGCGGCCGTCCGGGCCCGCCCCGGTTCTCGCGGACCCGCTCGGTGACCGTCTCCCCGTTCCGCAGGTGCGCGGTGAGCACGGCCGGGAACTGGCGGGGGAAGCCGGCCGTGGCCTCGTCGTCGGCGACGACCTCGACGCGGGCGGCGAGCGCGAGCCGGTCGGGGTCGGCGGCGGCGGCGTCGGTGAAGTCGGCGTGGAAGACGCCGAGCCCCTCACGGTCCCCGAGGAACGCCGCGGCGACGGTGTAGGGCCCGCTGAACGCCGCGTGGTACCCCGACGTCGGGTGGATCTTCTGCTCGCGCGGTTCGGCGATGGTGCGCAGCACCGGCGCGGGCGCGCCCAGGACGAGCCGCTCGACGTCGTCGGGACGGACGCCCCGGTCCCGCAGCGCGAGCGCCGCGTCGATGCCGGCCTGGGTGAAGTGGTTGCACGGGTAGGGCTTGAAGAAGATGCCCGGGGTCTCCCAGTGCTCGCCGAGCCCCTCGGTGACCGCCTCGATCCGCACGCGGTCCCCGAGGAAGGCGCGCAGGAAGCCGAAGCCGCCCTCGAGCACCGTCGGGGGGCCGGTGAGCCCGTGGCGGGCGAGGTCGGCGGCCGCGACGCCGGCGTGCGCGGCCCACCCGCAGTGCACCCGCTTGATCGTCCCGCCGGTGCGGTTGGCCTCGATGACCCCGCTGCCCATGCTCGCGGCGATCCCGATCGCGGAGGTGAGCTGATCGGCGTCGAGGCCCCGCAGCATCCCGGCGGCCAGCGCGGCCCCGACCGCCCCGCAGATCGCGGTCGCGTGCTGGCCCCACTCGAAGAACACCGAGGTGCCCGCGGCCTCGTCGTACCCGGCCATGCCGAGCCGGCAGGTCAGCTCGACGCCGACGGTGGCCGCGTCGAGGAACGCCGGCCCGCTCGCCCCGGTCGCCTCGGCCACCGCGAAGGCGGCCGGCAGCACCGCCGACGACGGGTGGAGCACCGAGGGCAGGTGGGTGTCGTCGAAGTCCAGGCTGTGGGCCAGCGTCCCGTTGACCAGCGCGGCCGACGGCGGGGGCAGCCGGGCGCCGGTGGCGAACGAGGTCGCGGCGCCGGTCCCGCCCCAGTCGTCGACGACGGCGGAGACGATCCGGCCGGGGGCCTCGGCGCGGGCGGCGAGGCAGTTGCCGAGCAGGTCCACGGTGCGGGCGGCCATGTCGTCGCGCAGCTCGGCGGGCAGGCCCTCGGCGGCCACGCGGGCGGCGAGGTCGGCGACCTGCTGGGCGGGGGTGCGGGACGCCGTTCCGCGAGGGGAGGATTCCGGCCGCTCCATCCGACCGAGGCTTCCCCTCGTGCGGGATGGCGGGAGCGGCCGGGGTGGCGGGGCGGCTCACGCGAGCACCGCCACCGGGCGGACGGGCGAGCCGGTGCCGCCGACGATGCGCAGCGGCGCCATGACGAACAGGAACTCGCCCAGGCCGGCCGCCGACGCCTCCTCGAGCGCGAGGTGCTCGACGATGTGGATGCCGTGCTCGACGAGCAGGATCCGGTGCACCGGCAGCACCCGGTGTCCCGCGCCCGGCGGGATCTGCTCGAACGCGGTGGTGTCCGCGCCGGCCGCGACCACCCCGCGCTCGGCGAGCCAGCGCGCCCCGTCCTCGGTCACCCCCGGCACGCCGTCGGCCTGCCCGAGGTAGGTCGGCGCGTCGGCGAAGTGGCGGGCCCACCCGGTCCGGACGAGTGCGACGTCGCCGCGGCCCGGCTCCGCACCGGCACGCTCGGCGGCGGCGGCGAGGTCGTCGGCGGTGACGCCCTGGCCGGGGTCGAGCACGTCGACGCCGCGGGTGGCGGCCACGTCGAGCAGGACCCCGCGGGTGATCATCGGCGGGATGCGCTCGGCCCCGTGCTCGGTGTGTACCCCGCCGACCTGCGCCTCGGCCGCGTCGACCCCGCCGTGCAGGCACCCCTCGTGGCTGACGTGGGCGAGGGCGTCGACGTGGGTCCCGACGTGGCCGCCGGTCACGAGGATCTCGTTCGACGCGGACCCGCCGTCGGGACGGACCATGTCGCCGTGGCGGCGGATCAGCGTCATCCGGAAGCCGGGATGGTTCGGCGAGCAGGGCATGCCGGTGAACAGCGGCTGGCCGAGCTCGACGGTGCGCAGGCCGCCCGCGACCGCGTCGAGCAGGGCGCGGGTGCCGGGCGTCGTGACGGCGGTGGGGGTGCTCACGGGGTCTCCCTGTCCTGGGTGGGGGCACGGTCGAGCAGGGTCCGGGCGCCGGCGACGACGGCCGGGTCGACGAAGCGGCCCGCCGCGTCGCGCCCGGCGCTCTCGCCCCGGGCGCCGGCGGCCCCGAGCGCGTCGAGCAGCGCGCGGGCGCGGTCGCGCTCGTCGGCGGAGACGGTGAAGGCCTCGTGCACGACCGGGATTTGGCGCGGGTGGATCACCGAGCGGCCCCAGAACCCGCGGTCGCGGGCGGCCAGGCAGTCGGCGGCGAGGCCCGCGAGGTCGGGGATGTCGGTCCACACCGGGGCGATCGGGGAGGGCAGGCCCGCCGCCCGGGCCGCGACGACGATCCGCTGCCGCGCCCACTCCAGCGCGGACCGGTCGACCACGCGCAGGTCGGCGGCGAGGTCGGCCTCGCCGAGGGACACCGCGGCGACCAGCGGGTGGGCCGACGCCAGCGCGAACGCCCGCTCGAGGCCGAGCGCGGACTCCACGGTCAGGTGCAGCGGGTGGCCGAGGCGGTCGGCGAGGCGGGCGACGGCGTCGGGGTCGTCGGCCTTGGGGACCCGCACCCCGTCGATCGCGGCGTCCGCGAGCACGGCGACGTCGGCCTCGCCCCAGGGCCCGTCGAGGGCGTTCATCCGCACCCACAGCGGGCGGTCGCCCCGGTCGAGCCCCGCGACGGTGGCCCGCGCGGCGTCCTTCGCGCCGGGCGCGACGGCGTCCTCGAGGTCGACGACGACCGCCTCCGCCGCCCCCGCCCGGGCCTTCGCCACGAGGTCGGCGCGGTGCCCGGGCGCGTAGAGCCAGCTCCGCGCCACTCCCGACCCCGGCGGCGGTCACACCGCTCCGTTCGCCCGCAGCGCCGCGAGCCGCTCGGCGTCGACGCCGTACCGGGCGAGGACCTCCGCGGTGTGCGCGCCCAGCGGCGGCCCGGAGGTCCGCACGCTGCCCGGCGTCTCCGACAGCCGGAACGGGACGTTCTGCATGCGCACCGGCCCGAGCTCGTCGTCGTCGACCGTGACGACGCTGTCCAGGGCGGCGTACTGCGGGTCCGCGAGCACGTCGGCCGCGGTGTAGATCGGCGCGACGGCCGCCTCGGCCTTCTCGAACGCGGCCACCACCTCGTCGCGGTCGCGCTCGGCGATCCAGCCCCCGACGGCGTCGTCGAGCTCGTCGGCGTGCTGCGCGCGGGTGGAGCCGGCGGCGAACCACGGCTCGTCGATGTAGTCCGGGCGGCCCACGAGGCGCATCACCCGCTCCGCGATCGACTGCGCGCTCGTCGAGACCGCGACCCACCGGCCGTCGGCGCAGCGGTAGGTGTTGCGCGGGGCGTTGTTCGAGGAGCGGTTGCCGTAGCGGGGCTGCAGCTCGCCGAGCTGGTCGTAGGCGATCAGCTGCGGGCCGAGCACGGTGAGCAGCGGCTCGATGATCGCCATGTCGACGACCTGCCCCCGCCCCGAGCCCTCCCGCGCCCGCAGCGCCGTCATCACCGCGAAGGCCGTCGTCAGGGCCGTGATGCCGTCGGCGAGCCCGAAGGGGGGCAGCGTCGGGGGGCCGTCGGGCTCGCCGGTGATCGCGGCGAACCCGCTCATCGCCTCGGCGAGCGTGCCGAAGCCGGGCCGGTTCGCGTAGGGGCCGGTCTGGCCGAACCCGGTCACGCGGGCGACGACGAGGCCCGGGTTGCGTTCCTGGAGCACCGTCGGGACCCAGGCCCCAGCGCTCGAGGGTGCCGGGGCGGAAGTTCTCGATCACCACGTCGGCGTCCGCGGTGAGCTCGCGGAAGACCTCCTGGCCCTCCGGGGTGGAGAGGACCAGGGTGATCGACTTCTTGTTGCGGCCGAGCATCTTCCACCAGAGCCCGACGCCGTCGCGCTGCGCGCCGTGGGTGCGCGACGGGTCCCCGCGCGGGTGCTCGACCTTGATCACCTCGGCGCCGTGGTCCCCGAGCAGCGTCGCGGCCAGGGGGCCCGCGAAGAGGGTGGCGACGTCGAGGACCTTCAGTCCGGCGAGCGCCCCGGTCTCGTGGGCGGTGGGGTCGGCGCTCGCGGTGCTCGTCACCGGGCCGTCCTTCCTGCCGCCGCGGCGGCTGACGTGCGGCGCGGGTCGGCGCCGAGGCGGAGGGAGACGCGGTCGGCCACCGCGACCACGCGGGGGGCGATGGCGGCGACGAACTCGTCGGTGACGCGGTAGCGGGGCCCGCACACGGAGATGGCGCCGAGGACCTCGCCGGACACCCCGAACACCGGGGCGGCGACCGAGCCGGCGTCGGCCTGGCGCTCGCCCGCCGATGCCGCGTAGCGGAGCTCGACGATGCGATCCAGCTCCTCGCGCAGGGCGTCCGGGTCGACGACGGTGCCCGGGGTCAGAGCGGCGAGGCCGCCGGCGAGAACCTCCTCGCGCTGTTCGGCGTCGAGGAACGCGAGCATGCACTTGCCCGAGCTGCCGGCGTGCAGGGGGAAACGGCGGCCCAGCTCCACGGTCATCTTGATCTCGTGGGTGCCGACGACCTGGTCGAGGTAGACGCGCCCGTGCGGGACCGGGGTGGAGAGCGTGACCGTCTCGTGGGTGGCGTCGCGCAGCTCGCGCAGCAGGGGGAGCGCGGCCACCCGCAGGTCGGACTCCCGCAGCGCACGGGCCCCGATGGCCGCCGCGGCGGGCCCGAGCCGGTACTCGCGGCTGACCGGGTCGAGCGCGACCATCCCGCGGCTCGAGAGCGAGACCAGGATGCGGTGCACCACGGCCTTGGAGATGCCGAGCTCGCGGGCGATCCGGGAGACGCCGAGCGTCGAGGGGCCGTCCACGAAGAGCAGGAGCACGTCCGCCACCCGGGACGTGCCCTCCGTGCCGCCGCTCGTCTCGGTCACGCCTCGACTCCCTCGTGGTGCCGCTGAGTCCTCGTACCGCTGATCGAAACGAAGCGTGACCCGTCGGCCCGCCGGGCGTCAACCCTCGACGACGCGCCCATTGCGTCGAGCCCCGTGAGCTGCTCAGATGCAGAGCAAGCGTTGCGCAGCTGCGTTTCGCTGGACGGAACGGAGGACGGATGACCGACGTGGACCTGCTCGTGGCGGGCGCGGGTGGCGGCCTCGCCGGGGCCCTGCGCGCCGCGCAGGCCGGCGCGGACGTCGTCGTCGCCGAGGCCGACCCGCACTACCGGCGCGGCAACAACACCGCGATGTCCACCGCGATGATCCCGGGGCCGGGGAGCCGGTTCCAGCGCGCGGCCGGCGTCGAGGACTCCCCGGAGCGCTTCCTCGCGGACGTCGCTGCGAAGACCCACGGCGAGGCCGACGCCGCCGTCGCCGGCACCCTCGCCCGGGTCGGGGCGCCGCTGGTCGAGTGGCTGGCCGACCGGGTCGGGCTCCCGATCGAGCTCGCCGACGTCGACTACCCCGGTCACTCGGTGCGCCGCGTGCACACCGTCCCCGGCCACCACGGCTCGGCGCTGCTGCGCGGGCTCGCCGACGCCGCCGAGGCCGATCCGCGCATCGACCTGCTGGTGCCGGCCCGGCTGGTGGACCTGCTCCCCGACGACGAGGGCTGGCGGGCGCGCCTGCGCCGCCCCGACGGCGACGAGGAGGAGCTCACCGCACGCGGGGTCCTGCTCGCGACCAGCGGCTACGGCGCCGACGCCGACCTCGTCGCCACCCACCTCCCCGAGATCGCCGGGGCCGCCTACCACGGCAGCGAGTACGCGACCGGCGACGCGCTGCACCTCGGGGGCATCCTCGGTGCGGCGGTCAGCTCGCTGGACGCCTACCAGGGCCACGCCGGGCTCTCGGCCGCGGCGCGCACGCTGGTGACCTGGACGACGGTGATGCACGGCGCGGTCGTCGTGGACGCCGACGGCCGGCGCTTCGGTGACGAGACCGTCGGCTACTCGGAGTACGCCGCGATGCTCGCCGCCCGACCCGGCGCCCGCGGCTGGGTGGTGCTCGACGCGCGCATCGACGCCGCGACCCGCGGGTTCCGCGACTACCTCGACGTCGTCGAGGCGGGCGCGGTGCGCTGGGCCGGCACCGTGGACGAGCTCGCGGCGCGGATCGGGGTCGACGCGGCGGTGCTCGGCGCCGAGCTGGCCGACGCGGCCGCCGTCGCGCGCGGGGAGTCGGCGGTCGACCGGGTCGGCCGCCGCCGGGTCGCCGCGCCGCTCCAGCCGCCCTACGCCGCCGTCGAGATCGTCCCGGCGCTCTTCCACACCCAGGGCGGGCTCGCCGTCGACGAGCACGCCCGGGTCCTCGACACCTCCGGCCACCCGCTCGGCGGCCTCTACGCCTCCGGCGGGGCGGCGGTCGGCATGTCCGGCCACGGCGCCGCCGGCTACCTCGCGGGCAACGGCCTGCTGCCCGCCCTCGGCCTGGCCTACCGCGCCGCCGAGCACCTCACGTCGGCCCTGACCCACGAGGAGATCCCCGCATGAGCCACGACCTCGTCGTCCGCAACGTCCGCGTGGTGCGGCCGGGGACCGAGGAGTCCCCGCTCGCCGACATCGCCGTCGACGACGGGCGGATCACCGCCGTCGGCCCGGACCTCGGCGCCGACGCGGCCGAGGTGCACGACGGGCGCGGCCAGCTCGCGTTCCCCGGGGTGGTGGACGCCCACCAGCACTGGGGGATCTACAACCCGCTCGCCGAGGACACCGCCACCGAGAGCCGGGCGTGCGCGCAGGGCGGGGTGACCACGTCGCTGACCTACATGCGGACCGGGCAGTACTACCTGAACAAGGGCGGGTCGTACGCCGACGTGTTCCCGGAGGTGCTCGCCGCGTCGGAGGGCCGCTCGCACGTCGACTACGCCTTCCACCTCGCGCCGATGCAGTCGAGCCACATCGACGAGATCCCGATGCTGGTCGACGAGCACGGCGTCACGTCGTTCAAGATCTTCATGTTCTACGGGAGCCACGGGCTGCACGGGCGCTCGAACTCCCAGAACGACTTCCTCATGATCCCCGAGGGCGAGCGCTACGACATCGCGCACTTCGAGTTCGTCATGCGCGGCATCCAGCGGGTGCGCGAGGCCCGTCCCGACATCGCCGACCGCATCTCGCTGTCGCTGCACTGCGAGACCGCCGAGATCATGACGGCGTACACGAAACTGGTCGAGCAGGACGGGACGCTGCACGGCCTCGAGGCCTACAGCGCCTCGCGGCCGCCGCACTCCGAGGGGCTCGCGGTCACCATCGCGTCCTACCTGGCCCACGAGACCGGGCTGCCGACGATCAACCTGCTCCACCTGTCGTCGGCGAAGGCGCTCGAGGCGGCGATGCTGATGGCCGGGACGTTCCCGCACGTGGACTTCCGCCGCGAGGTCACCGTCGGGCACCTGCTCGCCGACGTGCACACCGCCGACGGCATCGGCGGCAAGGTCAACCCGCCGCTGCGACCCCGCGAGGACGTCGAGGCGCTGTGGCGCCACGTGCTCGCCGGCGACGTGTCCTGGGTGGTGTCCGACCACGCCTGCTGCAAGGAGGCGACGAAGTTCGGCGACGACCACGAGGACGTCTTCGCGGCGAAGTCCGGGTTCGGCGGCACCGAGTACCTGCTGCCGGGGCTCGTGGGGGAGGGGCTCAAGCGGGGGCTGGCGCTGCCCCGGATCGCGGAGCTGACCTCGACGAACCCGGCCCGGCGCTTCGGTCTGGGCACCAAGGGCGACCTCGCGCCCGGCCTCGACGCCGACATCGCGCTCGTCGACCCCGACACCTCGTGGACGGTGGACCCGGCCGCGTCCGAGTCGACCCAGGAGTACAGCCCGTTCCGGGGCCTGGAGATCGGGTCCACGGTGACGCGGACGTTCCTGCGCGGCCGGACGGTGTTCGCCGACGGGGCCGTGGTGGGCGAGCCGGCCGGGCGGTACGTGCCGAGGCCTACGGCCATGTGAACGAATGTGGTCGCTCCAGCGACCACATCTATTCACATGCGCACGCCACCAGGTCGAGCAGCCGACCCAGCCGGGCGCGGTCGTCCGACCCCGCGGTCGCGACGAACACCCCGACGAGCAGGGTCACGACGTCGTCGGGGTCCACGTCGGCGCGCAGCGTCCCGGCCTGTGCGCCCGCGGCGAGCAGCGTCGCGACGGCCCCGTCGATCGCTGCGCGAGGGGTCGCCACCGTCCCGTCGGCGACCATCGTCCGGAACGTGTCGGCCATGCCGCGCTTGGTGGTCACGAACTCGGCGTAGCGGTCCATCCACGAGCGCAGTGCCTCGGCGGGCTCGTGCACGGCGAGGAGGTCGTCGACGACCGCGCACACCGCCGTCAGTTCGGTGCGGTAGACCGCCTCGACGAGGGCCTCGCGGGTCGGGAAGTGCCGGTAGAGCGTGCCGATGCCGACCCCGGCGTCGCGGGCGATCTTCTCCAGCGTCACCTCGCCGCCCGCGGTGAACGCGGCCGCGGCGGCGTCGAGCAGACGGGTGCGGTTGCGCTGGGCGTCGGCACGCGGCATATCCGGAGGTCCCTCCGTTTCGGTGGTACGGTCTCGTCGTGAACCGGAGGCTACTCCGGTTCGAGTGGACGAGAGGAGTTCGTCATGCGTCCAGGTGGCAGCGGGAAGCTCGGCAAGCACGAGGTGGCGCGGATCGGCTACGGCGCGATGCAGCTGCGGTGGGCAGGTCCCGACGACGAGCCGGTCGCCGTCCTGCGCCGCGCGGTCGAGCTCGGCGTCGAGCACCTCGACACCGCGCAGTTCTACGGCGACGGCACCGTCAACCGCCGCATCCACGCCGCACTGGCTCCCTACCCCGAGCACCTGGTGCTGGTCAGCAAGGTCGGGGCCGAGCCCGCCCCGGGCGCGGAGATCCCGCTTCGGCTCGCGCAGCGCCCCGAGGACCTGCGCGCCCAGGTGGAGGACAACCTGCGCACGCTCGGGACCGACCGGATCGACGTCGTCAACCTGCGCCGCGCCGACGCCGGGCCGGGGCTGATCGCCGAGGGCGACCAGGTCGTCGACCTGGACGACCAGCTCGCGGTCATGGTCGAGATGCGCGACGCCGGGAAGATCGGCGCCATCGGGCTCTCGCACGTCTCGGCCGAGCAGCTGCGCCATGCGCTGCCCGTCGGGATCGTGTGCGTGCAGAACGCCTACGGCCTCGTCGACCGCAGCAGCGAGCCGGTGCTCGACCTCTGCCGCGAGCAGGGGATCGCCTGGGTGCCGTACTTCCCGCTCGGGTCCGGCTGGCCCGGCACGACGAGCGTTCCCGACCTCCCGGCCGTCGTCGACGCCGCCGCGCGCCTGGGCGCCACCCCGGCCCAGGTGGGGCTCGCCTGGCTGCTGGCGCACGCCTCGGAGACGATGCTGATCCCGGGCACCCGCAGCGTCGCGCACCTCGAGGAGAACCTCGCCGCCGGCGACGTGGTGCTCGACGCGGAGACGATGACCACGCTCGGGGCGTAGGGGTGTCGAATTCCGGGGCCCGGTGACGACAACCCCCGTGACGCACCCGAATCCGGTAGGAGCCCCCGTGACGACCTTCGTCCTCGTGCACGGCGCGTCCTCGGACCACCGCTACTGGTCCCGGGTCACGCCGCTGCTCACCGCCGCGGGGCACGGCGTCGTCACCCCCGACCTGCCCGTCGCCGACGAGACCGCCGGGTTCGCCGAGTACGTCGACGCTGTGCTCACCGCGGTGGGCGACCGCGCGCCGGTGGTGCTCGTCGGGCAGTCGATGGGCGCGTTCACGGTGCCCCTGGTCGCCGCGCGGGTCCCGACGACGTTGCTGGTCCTGCTCGCGCCGATGATCCCGGCGCCGCGGGAGACCCCCGGAGCCTGGTGGGCCGCGACCGGCCACCGGGCGGCGGTCGAGGCCCACGCCGCGGAGGTGGGCCTGGACCCGGCGCACCTCGACCCGACCGTCGACCACCGCGCGGTGTTCTTCCACGACCTGCCCGCCCACCTCGTCGCCGAGCTCGAGGCCGCGGGCCCGACGCCCCAGGCCGGCGCGATCTTCGGCATGCCCTACCCGCTCCAGCGCTGGCCCGACGTCCCCACCCGGGTCGTCGCCGCCCGCGACGACCGCCTGTTCCCGCTGCCCTTCGTCCGCCGGCTGGCGGCGCAGCGGCTGGGGGTGGAGACGGAGGTCGTCCCGGGCGGGCACCTCGTCGCGCTCGGGCACCCGCAGGAGGTGGCGACGACGCTGCTGCGCCTGGTCGGGGAGGTCGGCCACGGCTGAGGGCTCCCGTGGCACCGTGGGGCCGTGGCGGACACCGATGAGGGCCGGATCGAGCAGGCGCGGGAGCTGATCGCGGCGGCGCGGTCGGTCACCGTGCT
Organism: uncultured Actinomycetota bacterium; assembly: GCA_963716955.1. Lineage (GTDB taxonomy): Bacteria > Actinomycetota > Actinomycetes > Mycobacteriales > Pseudonocardiaceae > Actinomycetospora. Next base: position 130,174 of record CAVQUY010000006.1, on the reverse strand, counting down.
CACCGGGGCCGGCGTCTCCACCGACTCCGGCATCCCCGACTTCCGCGGGCCGCAGGGCGTGTGGACGAAGAACCCGGCGGCGGAGCGGATCTGGACCTTCGAGCACTACCGCGACGACGCGGAGGTGCGCCGCGCCGCGTGGCAGGACCGGGTCGAACACCCGATGTGGACCGCGACGCCGGGCCCGGCGCACGACGCGCTCGTCGGGCTCGAGCGCTCGGGGAAACTCGTCGCGCTGCTCACCCAGAACATCGACGAGCTGCACCAGCGGGCGGGCTCCTCGCCCGACCGCGTCGTCGAGCTGCACGGCACCAACCACCACACGGTGTGCCTGGGCTGCGGCGCGGTCGCCCCGATGGCCGAGGCGCTCGACCGGGTGCGCGCCGGCGAGGACGACCCGCGGTGCGCGCGCTGCGGCGGGGTCCTCAAGGCGACGACGATCATGTTCGGGGAGATGCTCGACATGGACGTGATCGAGCGGGCGCGGCGGGCCGCGCTGGACTGCGAGGTGTTCCTCGCCGTCGGGACGTCCCTCGGCGTGCACCCGGCGGCCGGCCTGGTCGATCTCGCGGCCATGGCGGGCGCGGAGGTGGTCATCGTCAACGGCGAGCCGACACCCTACGACCGGGTGGCGAGCGTGGTGCTGCGCGGCGGGATCTCCGAGGTCGTGCCGGCGATACTGTGAAGGCCCGACCTTGCGTTCGAGTGCGCTCGAAGGCCTAGCGTCGCTGCCGTGCCTGGTTCGATTCTCGGAACGTCCGTCCGCCGCGTCGAGGACCCGGAGCTCATCCGCGGTCACGGCACCTACGTCGACAACATCGTGCCCGCGGGGGCGCTGCACGTGGTCTTCGTCCGGTCCCCGCTCGCGCACGCGCGCCTCGAGGCCGTGGACGTGGCGAAGGCCCGCGAGGCGCCCGGCGTCGTCGCGGTCCTGACGGGCGCCGACCTCGCCGACCTCCCCGACCACCGCCCCTTCATGGTGCTCAACGACGCCTGCGCGCGCCCGCTGCTCGCCCGCGGGAAGGTGCGCTTCGTCGGCGACATGGTCGCGGCGGTCGTCGCCACCACCCGCGCCGAGGCGGTGGACGCGTCCGAGCTCGTCGAGGTCGACTACGACCCGCTGCCCGCGGTCGTCGACGCCGAGGCCGCGCTCGCCGACGGCGCCCCGCTGCAGTTCGAGGAGCTCGGGTCCAACCTCGCCAGCGGCGTGCGCGACCCCGAGGACGTGCACCCGCTCGACGGCGCCGACGTCGTCGTCCGCGCCCGGATCGTCAACCAGCGCCTCGCGGTCGCCCCGATGGAGGGCAACTCGGTCACCGCGCTGCCCGGGCGGGCGAGCGGAGCGACGGGGGAGGGTGCCGACGACACCTACGACATGACCGTCCAGGTCTCCACGCAGATGCCCCACGGGCTGCGCGACCAGGTCGCCCGGCAGTGGGGCTGGGAGCGCGAGCGGGTCCACGTCGTCGCGCCGCACGTCGGCGGCGGGTTCGGCGGCAAGGCCGGGCTGGCCCCGGAGCACGCCGTCGTCATCGAGGCCGCCCGCCGCCTGGGACGTCCGGTGACGTGGACGGAGACCCGGAGCGAGAACCTCACCGCGATGCCCCACGGGCGCGGGCAGGTGCAGTACGGCGAGCTGGGGCTGCGCCGCGACGGGACGATCGTCGGGCTGCGCGCCCGCGTGGTCGGCGACGCCGGGGCCTACGCGGGCTTCGGCGGGGCGCTCGCCCTCGGCCCCACCCGGAACATGGCGCAGGGCGTCTACCGGATCCCGACGATCGCCTACGACGCGGCCGCCGTCCTCACCACGACGACGCCGATGGGCGCCTTCCGCGGCGCCGGCCGCCCCGAGGCCGCCGCGATGCTCGAGCGGTTGATGGACCTGGCCGCGGTCGAGCTGGACATCGACCCGGCCGAGCTGCGCCGGCGCAACTTCCTCGCGCCCGAGGACTTCCCCCTGACGACGGTGACGGGCTCGCTCTACGACTCCGGCGAGTACGCGAAGTCGCTGGACAAGGCCCTCGAGCTGGCCGGCTACGACGAGCTGCGGCGCGAGCAGGCGGCCGGCCGGGAGCGCGGCGACCGCGTCGTGCTCGGCATCGGCCTCGCGGTGTACGTCGAGGTGACCGCCGGCGGCGGGGCGCAGGAGTACGGGAAGGTGACCGTCGACGACGACGGCGGGGCCACGGTCGCCGTCGGGACCTCCGGGCACGGGCAGGGGCACGCGACGTCGTTCGCGATGATCGTCGCCGACCGGCTCGGCATCCCGATGGAGCAGGTCCGCTTCGTCCAGTCCGACACCGCGGCGGTGCCGCGCGGCGGCGGGACGGGCGGCTCGCGGTCGCTGCAGCTGGCCGGCTCGAGCGTGCTGGTCGCCGCGGACACCGTGCTCGGGCGGGCCCGCGAGGTGGTGGCCTCGGCGCTCGAGGCGTCGCCCGAGGACGTCGTCGTGACCGACGACGGCCGCGTCGGGATCGCCGGCGTGCCGGACCGCGCGCTCTCGTGGCGCGAGGTCGCCGCGGCCGCGCACGAGCAGGGCGTGTCGCTGGCCGAGGCCCGCGACGAGTCCCAGCCGGGCGCGACCTACCCGTTCGGCGCGCACGTCTCGGTCGTCGAGGTGGACCTCGACACCGGCCGGGTCGTCCCGGTGCGCCACGTCGCGGTCGACGACTGCGGGCGGGTGCTCAACCCGACGCTGGTGGCCGGCCAGCAGCACGGCGGGCTCGCGCAGGGCATCTCGCAGGCGCTGTGGGAGGGCTTCTCCTACGACGAGGACGGCAACCCGACCACCGGCTCGTTCGCGGCCTACCTGCTGCCGTCCGCCGTCGAGGTCCCGTCGCTGGAGGCGTCGAGCACCGAGACCGAGACGCCGTACAACCCGCTCGGGGCGAAGGGCATCGGCGAGGCGGCCACGGTCGGGTCGACGCCCGCCGTGCAGAACGCCGTCGTCGACGCGCTGTCCCCGCTCGGGATCCGCCACCTCGACATGCCGCTGACCCCCGACCGGGTGTGGCGCGCGGTCCGGGACGCCGAGGCCGGCACGGTCGCCGACCCGTGGTCCGAGCCGCCGTCGTTCTTCGCGGACCTGCCGGTGCGCGGGGCGTCGGCGGACCCGGAGGCGGCGTCGGTCGACGTCTAGGTGCGCTCCGGCCCGTGAGCAGAAAAGTGTGGCGATGACCGCACTCAGTGCTCACGTGCCGACGGCACCTACGATCCCGGCCGTGCACACGGGCGCGCGGTGGAGTCGAGCGGCGGCGGGCCTCGTGCCGCTGGTCGTCGGGATCATGGTGCTGGCGGGGTGCTCGTCGGGGTCCCCGGACACGGCCGGCGTGTCCCAGGGGGCGTCGGGCCCGCCCGCGCCCGCCCCGGCCACCGTGGCGCCGTACCCGGCGCCGTCGGTGCCCGCCGTCGGGCGCGGGGCTCGTCCTGCCGCCGATCGCCGGGGGACCGGCCGCGCCGCCCGCCCCGAGCGGCGGTGTGCGGCCGGGCGCGGACTGGACGACCTACCACGGCGACGTCGCCCGCACCGGCTACGTCGCCGCCGGTCCCGACCCCGCCAACCCGGCGCTGGCCTGGCAGACCCCGCTCGACGGCGCGGTGTACGGCAGCCCCGTGGTGGTCGCGGGCGAGGTGGTGGCCGCGACCGAGGGCGGGTCGGTCTACGGCCTCGACGCGACGACCGGGGCCATCCGCTGGCGCACCCACCTCGCCGACTCGGTGCCGGGCTCGTCGCTGCCCTGCGGCAACATCGACCCGATCGGCATCACGGGCTCGCCGGCGCTCGACCCGACCAGCGGGCAGGTCTTCGTCGCGACCACCGAGGCCGGCGTGCACCACCAGCTCTACGGCATCGACCCCGCGAACGGCGGCGTGCGCAGCAAGCGGGACGTGGACGTGCCCGGCGTCGACCCTGCCACCCACCTGCAGCGCGGCGCCCTGCTCGTCTCCGGCGGGACGGTCTACGTCCCCTACGGCGGCAACTACGGCGACTGCGGGCAGTACCGCGGCAGCGTCGTCGGGCTCCCGACGACGGGCACCGGTCCGGCGAAGACGTTCGTCGTGCCGACCCCGCGCGAAGGGGGCATCTGGGCCGCGTCGGGCCCGGCCGCCCTGCCCAACGGCGACGTCATCGTCACCACGGGCAACGGCGAGGCCACGTCGGGCGCCTGGGACCACAGCGACTCGGTGCTGCGCCTGACGTCGGGGCTGGCCCTCGTCGACGGGTTCGCCCCGGCCGGATGGGCGGAGGAGAACTCCGTCGACGCCGACCTGGGCTCCATGGGCCCGGTGCTGCTGCCCGGCACCCACCTCGCGCTCACCGCGGGGAAGGGCGGCGAGCTGTTCCTCGTCGACCTCGCCGGCCTGGGCGGGGTCGGCGGCCAGAAGGCCCAGCTCAACGACTGCGAGGCGTACGGCGGCGGGGCGGCCGCGCCGGTGCAGGGCGGCGGCGCGGTCGCCTACCTGCCGTGCTCGTCGGGCCTGCTGCAGGTCCGGGTGGGCACCGACGGCCGGATGACCCCGGGGTGGAAGGCGCCGTCCCAGGTGCAGGGCTCGCCGCTGATCGTCGGGACGACGGTGTGGTCGCTGCAGCAGGACGGTGCCCTCATCGGGCTCGACGCCGCGACCGGGGCGCAGCGGGCGAACGTGGCGGTCGGCGACTCGACCCGCTTCGCGACGCCCGCCTACAGCGGGAACGCGCTGTTCCTGCCGACCAGCCACGGGATCTCGGCGGTGCGCCTGGGTGGCTGACGCCCGGTGAGCACAAAATGCGGCGATGGCGACCGTTAGTGCTCACAGGCGCGAAGCGCACCTATGCACCGACCAGCACCCGGAGCTCGCTGAACAGCTCCGCGCGGCTCTCCGACCCGAGGCGGCGCCGGATGCGGGAGACGTGGTGCTCCACGGTCTTCGCGGAGAGGAAGAGCCGGGTCGCGATCTCGCGGTAGGTCAGTCCCTCGAGCACCAGCGCGGCGATGTCGCGCTCCCGCTCGGTGAGCACCGTCCCCGCGCGCCGGGCCTTCACGGTCGCGGCGGCGCGGGCGGAGGCGTCCGCCGTCCGCGGCTGCTCGGGCGTCGTCGACGGAGCCGCGGGGGCCGCCGGGGCGACCGGGGTCCGCCCGGCCTGCAGCGTCCGCGCGCACGCGAGCAGGGCGGCCGAGTCGCCGCGGTCGGTGGTGCGGATGGCGGCCTCGCCGGCCAGGCGCGTGCCGTCCCAGCCGAGCCCGACGGCCCGCAGACCCGCGGCCGCCTGGGCGACCTCCTCGGCGTCGACGACCCCGTCGAGCACCGCGAGCCAGACGCGGGCGGCGCGGGCCGGGGCGGCGGCGCGGTCGTTGACGGCGACGGCTGCCGTGAGCGCGTCGGCGTGCGCCGCGGCGGTGGCCGGGTCGCCCGCGGTGATCGCCGCGTGCAGGCCCGCCCAGTGCCAGGAGGTGCTCCACGACGCGGGCCGGCCGAGCGCGTCGAGCAGGGCCGTGGCCTCGGCGAGGTGCGGCTCGACCCAGCGGGACTCGCCGAGCCGGGCGGCGACGATGGCCAGCTCGCCCACCGGCAGCAGGCAGTACAGGTCGACGGGGTGGCGCAGCAGCGCCTGGCGGGCCCGGGACCAGAGGTCGAGCAGGCCGCGGGTCTCGCCGGCGCGCCGGGCGAGGGCGACCTCGAGCGCGACGGTCGCGAGCTCGTCGCGCGGTTCGGCGGCGCCCGGCAGGTCGGCGGCGAGCGCGAGCGCCGTGCGCGCCGCGTCCTCGTCGTCGCGCAGCAGGGCCGCCCACCCGCGCAGCAGGAGGTGGCGGCGGCGCAGGGCCGGGCCGCCGAGGTCGGCGTCGACGGCGAGGTCGAGCAGCGGGTCGGCGAGCTCGGGCTCGCCGCGGTGCAGGGCGAGCAGCGCGCCGAGGGCGGCGGGGGAGTCGCCCATCGGCGAGTGCTCGGCCGCCGAGGCCAGGGCGGTGGTCGCCCGGACCAGCAGCGACAGGGCCGTGCCCGCGGACCCCTCGACGGAGGCGAGCAGTCCCTGGGCGGTCAGCGCGTCCGCGGTGTCGCGCAGGCCGGGCCGTCCGCCGGCGCCCGACGCGGCCTGGCGGCCCTCGTCGAGCGCGCCGGTCCCGAGCAGTGCGACGGCGGCGCCCGGTGCGGCCGCGCCGCGCCGGACGGCGAGCCAGCGGTGCACCTCGGCGCTGCGGGCGAGCAGGCCCCGGTGCGGCAGGACCGCCGCGAGCACCGTCGCGCCCGCGACCTGCTCGCGGGGGTCGTCGGCGGCCACGGCGGTGTCGGCGAGGTGCAGGGCCGTGTCGAGGTCGCCGTCGTGGGCGGCGCGGGCCGCCGCGGCGGCGTCCTGGCCGTCGGGATGGACGGGGTCCGGGGCGCTCACGACGCGCTCCCGGGGGTCGACGCCGGCGGCGACGACGGGGCCGACGACGCCGCCGGGGACGACGGCGCGGCGGACGACGAGGTCGAGGAGGCGGCGGGCGCGACGGGGGTGCTCACGACGGGGGCCGCGGGGCTCGCCGCGGGCGGGCGCGACGGCGGCCGGCGCGGGTGCGGCGGGTGCCGCGGCCCCGGCCGCCGAGGCGGGGGCGACCGCGGCGGGGGAGCGGGTCGAGCGCGTGGCGCTCGGGCGGGCGGCGGTCGAGCGCCGGGTGGCCGCGGCGGAGCCGGTGCCGGCGGCGGATCCGGTCCCCGACGAGGAGCCGGAGCCCGACGAGGAGCCGGAGCCCGACGAGGAGCCGGAGCCCCCGGAGGACGACCCGCTGCCCGACGACGAGGCCGTGTCGTCGCCCGACGAGCCGCTGTCCGTGGACGGCGCGGCCGCGCTCGGCGTCGTGGTCGGCGCCGGTGACGGGGGCGCGGCCGGGGTCGGGGAGGGGCTCGCCGACGGGGCCGGGGTGGTGGTCGGCGCCGGCGTCGAGGTGTCCGTGCTGCGCGCGGCGGTGAGGCCGGGGATCGGGACCGTCGCGGCGGCCGCACCGAGCACGAGCACGGTGACGCCCGCGACGATCCAGGACCGGTAGCGCCGCAGCGCTCCCGGGGCGGCCGGCCCGATGGGGGCGTCGGCGGTGGTGATCGGGGGGCGGGGCACGTCGTCGACGGACGTCCGCGGCCGCTCCAGCAGGGCCGTCGCGGTGCGGCCGGGCGCTTCCGAGCGAGGGGCACCCTCGCTCGCGTAGACCGGCGAGGGGCGCTCCTCGCCGGAACCGGCGTCGCGGCGGTCGCCCGCCGCGCTCGCCCCGGTGGCGACGGCCGCCGTCATGGCCGCGGTGGCGGCGGCACCCGCGCGGGCCGCGGCGAGGGCCTCCGGGCCGGACCTCGGCCCGCGCGGCCCGGCGGCGGGCGGAGGCGTGCTGCGCGGCGGCGAGGGCGGCGCCCTGGGCGACGACGCTCACCGGGTCGGCGTCCGGGTGCACCGGACGCCCGAGCTCCTCGGCGAGCAGGCGCGCGACCAGCGGGATCCGGGAGGACCCGCCGACGAGCACGACGTCGTCGAGCGGCACCCCGGCCGCGTCGACGGTGGTCGCGAACGACTCGACGGTCGCGGCCACCAGCGGGGTGATCCGGGCCTCGAGGTCCGCGCGCGTGATCCGGACCGTGGTCCGCAGCGTGCCGACCGCGACGGCGACGTGGGCCTCGGTGTCCGCGGAGAGCTGCTCCTTGGCGGCGTGCGCGGCGTCGCGCAGGCCGGCCAGCGCGACCCGGGCCTCGTCGTCGCCGAGCTCCTCCCGCGCGGACTCGAGGTCGTCGCCGAGCTGCTCGCGCACGAGGGCGAGGACGGCCGCGTCGACGTCGGTGCCACCCGCACGGTCCGGGGTCCCGGAGTCCGCGATCACCTCCGCGTCGCCCGCCGGGCCGCGGCGGACGACGGCGGCGCGGAAGCTGCGTCCGCCGAGGTCGTAGACGCCGGCCACGGCGCCGCGCGAACCGGCGAGGGCGGCGGCCCGGGACTCGGCGATCAGCGTGGCGTGCCCCAGCCCGACGCGGACCAGCGCGCGGCGCAGCGTCCGTTCGCGGTGCAGGCCCCAGCCGGCCGGGTGCGTGACGGCGAGGGCGCGGGCCGCCCCGCCCTCGCGCACGGCGACCCGCCGGACGGCGGCGAGGACGATCTCGGCGGCGACGTCGTCGGCCCGCCACGGTTCGCCCCCCACGACGAGGGGGACGTCGTCGCCGAGGCGGGAGGTGACGTCGCGGACGACGCCGTCGGGCTCCCGGGCGGCCCACTGCTCGGCCTCCTCGCCGGTGCGCACCGTCCCGTCGCTCCCGCGGTGCGCGGTCGCGGGGAGGGTCACCGCCCCGGTGGCGCCGAGCGGGACGGGCTCGGCCCGGTGGGCTCCCTCGCGCAGCACCGCTGCGACGACGGTCGTGCCTCCCAGGTCGATGCCGAGGTCGTAACCCACCGTGCTCCCCTCATCACCCAGCCGACCGCACAGGAATCAGCGCGCAGTCAAGTCGAACCTACTGAGCCATTCGGAGTAAGAGGACTGGAATGTTGAGGGGATTCACCCGAGTGGGTGTCGATGCTCGGAACGGGTGAGGTCCCGCCCCGGGCGGGAACCGCCCCGCCGGACACGTCGATGGGGGTGGTCGGATCCCCCTCCCCGAGACCGTGCACTCGCGGGGGAAACACCGATGGCAGAGCCGATCGGCGTTCCTAGTGTTCAGCTCAACGCCGGAGCGCACTGCTCCGGAGAGCCCAAGAACACGCTCTCAGAGGAGCCACCATGCCCGTCACCGAGGCCCGCACCATCCTGCAGTTCCTGCTCGACCTGCTGCGCGACCCCAACACCCAGGCCGCCTTCGCCGCCGACCCGCAGGGCACCCTCGCGGCCGCCGGTCTCGACAACATGTGCTTCGCCGACGTCCGCGACGCGCTGCCCCTCGTCATGGACCACGCGCCCGCCGCCGTCGCCGCCCGCTACGACGACGACCTGCGCGCCGGCACCGCCTCCGCGACCGCGGTCGTCGTCGACCCCGACCACGACTGGAACCGCCCGGCCTGGGGCCACGACGACCACGACCACGCCACCACTGGACCCCCGGCCCCGTGCCCCCGCACCACGCCCCGGAGATCGAGAAGGTCGTCTCGCACCTGAACTGGGTCACGAACAACTACTCGTTCGACTCCCACGACGCGAACTTCACCACCGCGCTCGACCAGCACATCATCGCGAACGGCGACGTCACCACGACCGTCGACACCCACCCGCAGATCGCCTCGGGCGACGGCGCGGTGGCCGTCGGCGGCAACCTCACCGCCCCGGTCGCGACCGGCGCCGGCTCGGTGGCCGGCGAGGGCAACATGGTCAACCACGACGGCACCGCGGCCTTCGGTGCGGGCGACGCCACCAGCGTCGGCGGGTCGGTCGGCGCGAGCCACGGCGGCGCGGTCTCCCTGACCGCCCCGGCCACCGGCAACGAGCAGGACTCCGCCGCCACCTCGTTCGGCGCGGGCGACGCGACCTCGGGCACGGGCGCCGCCGCCGTCACCCCGACCCACAACCCGACGACCACCGTGACGGCGACGGACACCAGCGCCCACGACAGCAACAACACCGACAACTCGACCCACGACGCCACCTCGACCGGCCCCGGCGCCGCCGACGCCGGCAGCCGCGAGGCGGCCCCGCTGTTCGCCCACGAGGCCGCCCACGAGGCCGCCGACGAGACCGGCGTCCCCGCCGCCCACGAGGCGCACACCCACGAGGTCGTCGCGCACTGACCTCCCGTCCCCGGTCGTGGCGCCGCGCCTGCCACGACCGGCCGAGCAGCCGGACCCCTCCACGTCGGGGTCCGGCTGTTCGTGCGTTCGGCCTGCGGCCCCGTGCGTGTGTTTCCGTGCCCGGACACGGAAACGCACGCACGAGGCGGAGCCGACCGCGGTTATCGTCGGCCGACACCGCCGAACGGGCTAATCCATAGGCCCGCTCGGTCGGCAGATGGAGCGGGGGTGCACGTGGGCACGCAGACGGGCGGCGGGACCGAGGCCGATCGCCGGGAGGCCGCCGCGGTGACGGCGCTGGCCGTGCGCGCGGCGTCGGCGTACGGCCGCCCCGACCTCGCCGCCTCGCTCGCCGGCGCCCGGGACCGGCTCGCCGACACCGGCGCGCGGGTGCTCGTCGTCGGCGACTACAAGCAGGGCAAGAGCGCGCTGGTCGGCGAGCTCGTCGGGACCCCGGTCTGCCCGGTCCACGACGACGTCGCCACCCGCCTCCCGACGGTGGTGCGCCACGGCGCCGAGACGACCGCGACGCTCGTCGGCACCTCCGGCGACGGCGCCTCGCCCGACGGCGCCTCCGGCGACGGCGCCTCCGACCGTCCCGAGGACCCCGAGGTGCGTCGGCCCGTCGGGGCGGCCGACCTCGCCCGCGCCGTCGTCGGCGACCTGCCCGCCGACCCCGGCGCGGCCTGGACCGCCGCCGAGGTCACCGTCCCCGACGGGCTCCCGGCCGACGGCCTCGTCCTGGTCGACACCCCCGGCGAGAGCGGCCCCCGCTCGGCGCGCGGGCTCGCGGTGCGGGCGGGCTTCCCGGAGGCGCACGCCGTCGTCGTCGTCAGCGACGCCTCCCGCGAGCTGACCGCCCCCGAGATCGCCCTGATCCGCGCCGCCGCGCAGCAGTGCGACACGGTCGTCGTCGCCCTCACGAAGGTCGACCTGCACCCGCGCTGGCGCGAGGTCCGCGACCTCGACCGCCGCCACCTCGCCGCGCACCGTCTCGACGTCGCGGTCCTCCCGGTCTCGGCGACGCTGCACGCCCACGCCCGCCGCCTGCGCGAGCGGGACGAGCCGGGTGCCGACGCCGTGGCGGCCGAGTCCGGCGTCCCCGCCCTCGCGGCCTTCCTGCGCGACCGGGTCGCCGACCCGGCCGGGGCGGGCCTCGCCGTCGGCGTCCTCGACCGGGTCGCCCACGCCGTGACGGAGATGGGGGCGGCGCTCGAGGCCGAGCGGGTCGGGCTCGAGGACCCGGAGCGCGCCCGCGAGGTGGCCGCCGACCTCACCGTCGCCCGCGACCGCGCCGCCGAGCTCAAGGAGCGCAGCGCCCGCTGGCAGCAGACCCTCGCCGACGGCGTCTCCGACCTCGTCTCGGACATCGACTGGGACCTGCGCGACCGGATGCGCCACGTCGTGCGCGCCGCCGAGGAGGCCCTCGACGCCGCCGACCCCGGCGCCTCGTGGGAGACCTTCGCGCCGTGGCTGACCGAGGAGATCGGCGAGGCGGTCGCGACGACGTTCGTGTGGGCCGGCGAGCGGACGTGGCGGCTGGCCGAGCGCGTCGCCGAGCACTTCGCGCTCTCCGGCGACGACGTCCGGGGCCGGCTGCCCGGCCTGCCGGGCGCGATGGCCGTCGGCGGGAGCGACGAGGTGGAGCCGGAGAGCCCGATGGAGCAGACCATGCCCGGCGGGGTGCTGGTGCGGGCCGAGCTGCCGCAGGTCCCCGGCATCGAGGTGCCCGACCTGGAGCGCATCGGGTTCGCCAACGGGATCGTCGTCGGGATGCGCGGGTCCTACGGCGGCGTGCTCATGGTCGGGATGGTGACGACGCTGTCCGGACTCGCGCTGATCAACCCGTTCTCGGTGGGGGCCGGGGTGCTGCTGGGCTCGAAGACGGTCCGCGACGAGCGCAAACGGGCCCTGCAGCGTCGTCGGGCGGAGGCGAAGCAGGCGGTGCGCCGGCACGCCGACGAGGTGCTGCACCTCGCGGGCAAGCGCTCGCGCGACCTGCTGCGCGACGTCCAGCGCACCCTGCGCGACCACTTCACCGCGCAGGCCGAGAGCCTCGCCCGCTCGGTCGCCGAGGCGGTGACCGCGGCCTCGGCGGCGCAGGAGATCGCGACGAACCAGCGGGAACGGCGGTTGCGCGACGTGCGCGCCGAGCTCGGGCGGATCGACCTGCTCGCCGAGCGGGTGCAGGTGTGCCGGGCGTCGTTCGCGGCGGCGGCGGTCGCGCCCCCCGGCTCGCGCGAGGGGAACCCTCGAGCGGACAGAGCGACCGAGGGGTCCCCTCGCGCAGAACGGGCCGGCCGGGCCTACGCCGGGGCGGGCGCGCCGTGAGCGGGCTGCTCGCGTCCGCGCACGCCGTGCTCGACCGCGCCACCGAGGTGTTCGCCGGCGACCCCGACACCCTCGAGCTGATCGACGCCCACCGCGACCGCCTCGGCGGGCCGCTGCGGGTGGCGCTCGCGGGGTCGGTGAAGTCGGGGAAGTCGACGCTGCTCAACGCCCTGGTCGGCGAGCAGATCGCGCCGACCGGGGTGGGGGAGTGCACCCGGCTGGTCACCCACTACGCCGACGCGCCCAGCCCGCGCATCGCGGTGGTCTACCGCGGCGGGCGCCGTCCGGACGAGCCCGTCGAGCTGCCGGCCCTGCACCGGCGCGGCTCGCTGGTGCTCGACCTGGAGCGCCTCGCCCTCGACCGCGTCGCCGCCCTGCACGTCGACTGGCCCTCGCAGCACCTGCGCGAGGTCACCCTCGTCGACACGCCCGGCGTCGACTCCGCCGCGCTCGAGGGCCGGCCGCGGCCGTGGGTGGGCCACGGCCCCGAGGGCGCCGGGGACGACGAGCACGGCGGCTGGGGCGCCGACGTCGTCGTGCACCTCGTGCGCCACCTGCACGAGCCCGACGTCGCGTTCCTCGAGGCCTACGGCGACCGGGTCGCCGCGGGCGTCGGGGCCGCCGGCACCCTCGTCGTGCTGTCGCGGGCGGACGAGGTCGGCGGCGGCCGCCTGGACGCCGTCATGGCCGCGGGGCAGGTCGCCCGCCGCTACCGCACCGACCCGACGCTGCGCCCCTGGTGCGCCACGACGACGACGGTGGCCGGTCTGCTCGCCGAGACCGCCCGCACCCTGCGGGGCGTGGAGTTCACCGCGCTGCGCGTCCCTCGCCCGCGTCGAGCGCGCCGAGCTCGACGAGCAGCTGCTCACCGCCGACCGCTTCGTCGCCGCGGGCGCCGGGACCGACGCCGCGGGGCTCCCCGAGGGGACCCGGCTGGCGCTGCTCGACCGCTTCGGCCTCTTCGGGGTCCGGCTCGCGACCTCGCTGCTGCGCCGGGGCATCGACGACTCGGGGGCGCTGGCCGCGGAGCTCGCCCGCCGCAGCGGCCTCGACGAGCTGCGCGGCCTGCTCGGCGAGCGCTTCCTCGCCCGCCGCGACGTCTTCCAGGCCCGGGCGGCCCTGCTCGCCGTCGACCGCCTCGTCCGCCGCGCCCGCGCCGAGGAGCCGGCCCTCGCCCCCGTCCGCCCCTCGCCCGTGCCCCGCGGCCCCCGGCCGGTCGGCCCGGCGTGGGCCCCGCGGCCCGCCGCGCTCACCGCCCTGGCCGCCGAGCTGGAGCGCGCCCGCACCGGCGCCCACGAGATCGTCGAACTGGATCTGCTCACGACGCTGCGGCGCCGCCCGCTCGCCGCGGTGCGCCGGGAGAGCGGCGCGGAGCTCACCGAGGAGGCCGAGCGGCTCCTCGGCGACCACGGCCCGTCGGCGGCGGCCCGGCTCGGGCTCGACGAGGCCGTGGCGGACGGCGAGCTGCGGGCGGTGGCGCTCGCCACCCTCGCGCGGTGGCGCGGCCACGCCGAGGACCCGTTCGCCGACCGCGACACCACCGAGACCGCCCGCGTCGTCGTGCGCAGCATCGAAGGCCTGCTCGCGGCCCGGCCGAGCCTCGTCGGGGTGGGGTGACGCGCCACCGGCGCCCTCGGTCGTCAGGACCCTGAGCCGACCCGGCTCACCCACGCCCCGGCCCGGGGACCGCGTCTCGCCTACGATGGAGAGTCGGGTTCGCGGCGAGCCGGGTGGGAGGAGGTCCGACGACGATGAACAGCGAGGAACGCCGCATCGCGGTGCTGCGCGCGATCGTCGCGGACTTCGTCGCGACCAACGAGCCGGTGGGCTCGAAGGGGATCGTCGACCGGCACAACCTCGGGGTCTCCTCCGCGACGGTGCGCAACGACATGGCGGCCCTCGAGGACGAGGGCTACATCATCCAGCCGCACACCAGCGCCGGCCGGATCCCCACCGACAAGGGCTACCGGCTCTTCGTCGACCGCCTCGCCCAGATCAAGCCGCTCTCGCCCGCGGAGCGCAAGGCGATCTCGACCTTCCTCGAGGGCGCGGTCGACCTCGACGACGTGCTGCGCCGCAGCGTGCGGCTGCTCGCCCAGCTCACCCGCCAGGTCGCCGTCGTGCAGTACCCGACGCTGTCGCGCTCGACGGTGCGCCACCTCGAGGTCGTCCCGCTCACCCCCGCCCGGCTCATGCTCGTGCTGATCACCGACACCGGCCGGGTGGACCAGCGGGTGGTCGACCTCGGGGACGTGCTGACCGACGACGACGTCGCGCACCTGCGCGCCCTGCTCAACTCCGTGCTCGTCGGGCAGCCGCTGACCACCGCGGCCGCCCGCGTCGCCTCGCTCCCCGAGGACGGGCCCGACCACCTGCGCCAGGTCATCACGACGCTGTCCTCGGTGCTGGTGGAGTCGCTGGTCGAGCACCCCGAGGAGCGCCTCGTGCTCGGCGGCACCGCCAACCTCGCCCGCCAGGGCGCCGACGCCACCTCGCTGCGCGGGGTGCTCGAGGCGCTGGAGGAGCAGGTCGTGGTGCTGCGCCTGCTCACCGAGTCGAGCGACCCGGCGCACGTCACGGTGCGGATCGGCGAGGAGAACGAGGCCGAGGAGATGTGGGCGACCTCCACGGTCTCCATCGGCTACGGCCCGCTCTCGACCCCCGGCGAGGCGCTGGGCGGCATGGGCGTCGTCGGACCCACGCGCATGGACTATCCGAGCACGATCGCGGCGGTCCGGGCCGTCGCGCGCTACGTGGGGGAGATCGTGGGAGGGCGCTGACCGCGGCTCCCATCCCGCCCCCATCCCCCGAACGACGACGAAGGACGACGAGGACACACGAGCGTGGCCACGGACTACTACGACATCCTCGGCGTGAGCCGCGAGGCCGACGAGGCGGAGATCCGCCGGGCGTACCGCAAGCTCGCCCGCGAGCTCCACCCCGACGTCAACCCCGAGGCCGCCGAGCGCTTCCAGCAGGTCAAGAGCGCCTACGAGGTGCTCTCCGACCCCGAGAAGCGCCGCATCGTCGACCTCGGCGGCGACCCGCTGGCCACCGCCTCGAGCGGCGGCGGCGGGTTCGGCGCGTCCGGGTTCGGCGGCGCCGGCTTCGGCGGGCTCGGCGACATCATGGACGCGTTCTTCGGGGCCGCGGGCGGCGGATCCGGGCGGGGTCCGCGCGGCCGCGTCCAGCCCGGCGAGGACGCGCTGATCCGCATCGACCTCACCCTCGAGGAGTGCGCGGCCGGCGTGGCCCGCGAGCTCACCGTGGACACCGCGGTGCTCTGCGAGCGCTGCCACGGCGGCGGCGCCGAGGCCGGTTCGCAGCCGATCCCGTGCGACACCTGCGGCGGGCGCGGCGAGATCCAGAACGTCCAGCGCTCGTTCATCGGCCAGGTCGTCACCGCGCGGCCCTGCCCGGTCTGCCGGGGGCTCGGCGAGATCATCCCCAACCCCTGCCAGCAGTGCGGCGGCGACGGCCGGGTCCGCGCGCGGCGCACCGTCACCGTGCAGGTCCCGCCCGGCGTCGGCGACGGGATGCGCATCCGGATGGCCGGCCAGGGCGAGGTCGGCCCCGGCGGCGGCCCGGCCGGCAACCTCTACGTCGAGGTCTCCGAGGAGCCGCACGACTACTTCGAGCGCGACGGCGTCGACCTGCACTGCCACGTGACGCTGCCCATGACGGCGGCCGCGCTCGGCACCACGCTGCGCCAGCGGACCCTCGAGGGCGACGAGGAGCTGCACGTCGACCCCGGCACGCAGCCCGGCACCGTCTACACGCTGCGCGGCAAGGGGATGCCGAAGCTGCGCTCGTCCGGGCGCGCCGAGGGCCGCGGCGACCTGCTCGTGCACCTCGACGTCGGGGTGCCCGAGAAGCTCGACGGCCGCCAGACCGAGCTGCTCCGCGAGCTGGCCTCCCTGCGGGGGGAGGAGCAGCCCGAGTACTCCGGGCAGCACCGCAACGGGCTGTTCGGGCGGCGGAAGACGGCCGGTCGGGGTCGGTGATGCCCCGGCCTCCGTGCCAGCAACGGCACGTTCCTGGCGTCCAGCGTCAGGACGGCGCCGTTCACCCGTCGCGGGTCCAGCCGGCCCCGTGGCGGCAACGGCACGTTCCTTGCACAGGACGCGAGGACGGCGCCGTTCACTCCGGCCGACCGCGGCAGTGACGGCGGATCGACCCGACGGCAGCTGGTCCCGGCCGGCGCTGTTCCTGGTCGACGACCGTGCCCGAGGGCGGCGAGGTCGTCCTCGACGGCGCCGAGGGCCGGCACGCCGCCGACGTGAAGCGGGTCAAGCCCGGCGAGGTCGTCCTGCTCGGCGACGGCGCCGGCACACGCGCCCGCGCCGAGGTCACCGCCGTCGCCAAGGGCCGCGTCACCGCGACGATCCTCGAGCGCCGCCACGACGAACGTCCCGCCGTGACGATCACCCTCGCCCAGGCCCTCGCCAAGGGCGACCGCGGCGAGCTCGCCGTCGAGCTCGCGACCGAGGCCGGCGTCGACGGCGTCGTCCCCTGGCGCGCCGAGCGCTGCGTGACCCGCTGGGACGACGGCCCGCGCGGCGCCAAGGCCCTCGCCCGCTGGCGCGCCACGGCCACCGAGGCCGCCAAGCAGGCCCGGCGCGCCCGGATCCCGGCCGTCGAGGAGCCGGTGACCACCCCGCAGCTGGCCGACCGTGTCGCTCGGCGCCACCACCCTGCTCCTCGAGGCCACCGCGGCGGAGTCGCTCGCGACCGTCGCGCTGCCCGAGGCCGGCGAGGTCGTCCTCGTCGTCGGGCCCGAGGGCGGGGTGACCGAGGCGGAGGCCGAGCGGCTGGCCGCGGCCGGCGCGACCCCGGTCCGCCTCGGACCCGACGTCCTGCGGACCTCCACCGCCGCGGCCGTCGCCCTCGGCGCGCTCGGCGTGCGCACCGCCCGGTGGGTCCGGCGGTGATGACCCGCCGATCGGTCCTGGCCACGCTCACCGCCGCCGCCTCCGGGCTGCTCGCCGCCTGCAGCGTCGGTGGCGCCGTCCCCGCCGCCCGTCCGGGCACCCCACCGCCCACGACGCTGCGCTACGGCCCCGACCCGTCCCAGTACGCGCAGCTGCACCTGCCCCCGGAGGCGGCGGGGCCGCTGCCCGTCGTCGTCGTCCTGCACGGCGGCTACTGGCGCGCCCAGTACGGCCTGGAGCTGGGCACCCCGCTCGCGGTCGACCTCACCAACGCCGGCGTCGCCGCCCTGAACGTCGAGTACCGGCGGGTGGGCTCGGGCGGCGGGTTCCCGACGACGTTGGACGACGTCGCGGCCGCCGTCGACCTCCTCGCCGGGGCCGCCGCCGAGGAGGCGCTGCGCGCCGGGCGGAGCCTCGACCCGCGGCGCGTCGTGCTGCTCGGCCACTCCGCGGGCGGGCAGCTCGCGGCGTGGGCGGCGTCGCGCCCGCGGCTGCAGGCGCCCGCGCCGGGTGCGGGCCCGAAGGTCGCGCCGCGCGGGGTCGTCGCCCAGGCCGGCGTGCTCGACCTCGTCGCGGCCGCCGACCAGGGGCTCGGCGCGGGAGCGGTCGTCGACCTCCTCGGCGGGACGCCCACGACCCAGGCCGCCCGCTACGCGATCGCCTCGCCCGCGGCGCTCGTCCCGGCGCCGTGCCCCGTCGTCGCCGTGCACGGCACCGCCGACACCACGGTGCCGCCCGACCAGAGCCGCCGCTACGTCGACGCGGCGCTCGCCGCCCACGGGCAGGCGCGGCTGCGGATGCTCGACGGGGTCGACCACTTCCGGCTCATCGACCCGGCCGACCCCGCCTGGCACGCCGTCCGCGACGAGGTGATGGGGCTGCTGGGCTGAGGTCCGGCCCCCGCCGGCCCGTGAGCGATCGGGACCCGCGCGTCGGTGTCGCCGGCGACGAGGAGCCGCTCGGCTCGATGAGGGTCGGGCGGCGAAATCGCCGTTGACCACCCGCGCCGGCCCGGTAACGTCGCGATCACCATGGAGCTCTGACGACGTCCCGACCACCGGCCGCGGCCCACGCGCCCGCCGGGGTCCTCCTCCGTTCCCGGAGACGTCGCCTGTCAGCCCCCACCACCACGTCCGCACCCCTCGTCGCCCGCGGCCTCGTCCGGACCTTCGCCGCGCGCCCCGTCCTCGACGGCGTCGACCTCGTCGCCGCACCCGGCACCCGCGTCGGCCTGATCGGCGAGAACGGCACCGGCAAGTCCACGCTGCTCCGGCTGCTCGCCGGGCGGGACGTTCCCGACGCCGGGTCGGTGGAGGTGCCCGACGACGTCGTCCACCTGCCGCAGGAGCCCGACGGTGCCCGGGGCAGCGTCGGGAGCCTCCTCGACGACGCGCTGCGCCCGCTGCACGAGGCCGTTGCGGCCCTGGAGCGCCTCGCCGAGCGGATGGCCGCGGGCGGCGACGACACCGACACCGCCGCCGAGTACGACCGGACGCTGGCCTGGGCCGTCGCGCACGACGCGTGGGACGCCGACCGCCGCGCCGAGATCACCGCCGCCGCCCTCGGCGTCGCCGACCTCGACCGCGGCCGACCGGTCGCCACGCTCTCCGGCGGCCAGCGCACCCGGCTCGCCCTCGCGGCGGCCCTGGTGCGCCGGCCGGCGTGCCTGCTGCTCGACGAGCCCACCAACCACCTCGACGACGAGGCCCTCGACCTGCTCGAACGCTCGTTGGTCGAGATGCCGGGCGTCGTCGTCGCGGCGAGCCACGACCGCACGTTCCTCGACCGGGTCGCCACCGAGCTGCTCGACCTCGACGCAGGCGTCCTCGGCACCGACGGCCACGGCGGGCGGCGCTTCGGCGGCACCTTCACCGCCTACCTCGACGAGCAGGCGCGCACCCGGCGGCGGTGGGAGGAGACGTGGGCCGCGCAGCAGGAGGAGATCGCGCGGCTGCGGGAGAAGACCCACACCGACCTGCGCGCGGTGGCCGCCGGGCGGGGCCCGACCGACAACGACAAGTTCGTCCACGCCTTCAAGGGCGCGAACGTCGAACGCGCCCGGGCCCGCCGCGTGCACGACGCCGAGCGCCGCCTCGAGGTCGCCGAGCGCCACGCCGTCCGCAAGCCGCCGGAACCGCTGCGCTTCCGCGGCGCGATGACGGCGGGGCCCGGCGCGGGGCTCGCGGTGAGCGTGCGGGGGCTGCGCGTGGACGGGGCCGCGGGGGCACCGCCGCGGGTGGAGCTCGACCGGCTCGACGTCCCGGCGGGGGAGAAGCTGCTGGTCACGGGGCCGAACGGGTCGGGGAAGTCGACGCTGCTCGCGGTCCTGGCGGGCCGGCTCGCTCCCCGACGCCGGGCGGGTGGACGTCAGTGCCCGGCGGGTCGCGCTCGTCGAGCAGGACCCCGACGTCGGGCCGCCCGAGCGCGCCGCCGGCGCCGCCTACGCGGCGCTGGTGGGCGCGCCGACGGCGGAGGAGGTCCCCCTGCGCACGCTCGGCCTGCTGCACCCGCGGGACCACGGCACGGCGGTCGGGGCGCTGTCGGTGGGGCAACGGCGGCGGCTCGCGCTCGCGGTGGCGGTCGCGGCCGGTCCGGACCTGCTGCTGCTCGACGAGCCCACCAACCACGTCTCGCTGCGGCTCGCCGCCGAGCTCGAGGAGGCGCTGGGGCGGGCACCGGGCACCGTCGTCGTCACCTCGCACGACCGGTGGCTGCGCGCCCGCTGGCAGGGGACGACCGTGGCACTCGGCGGTGCCCGACCCGCCTCACGCGGGCAGATGGGTGTCGGGGGTGACGGCTAGAGTGGGCACCGACGAGCAGACCGTGGCACTCCGTCGAGGAGCCGCGGTCACCGACGAGGCGGGGAGCGGCGGCCGTTCCCAAGCAGGAAGCAGGACCGATCTGCACGTGACCGGCCACGGACCCACGCCAGACCCCACGCCCAGGACCGCACCCGCGTCCGGCGAGTCTCGCATCATCGTCCCCGAGTCCGCCCTGCTGACGCTGCTCGGCAAGCGCGACGAGAACCTCCGCGAGGCCGAGGGGCTGCTCGACGCCGACGTCCACGTCCGCGGCAACGAGCTGACCCTCACCGGCGAGCCCGCCGACGTCGGGTTCGCCGAGCGGGTGTTCGCCGAGCTCGTCGTGCTCGCCAGCCGCGGCCAGGCGATCGACCCCGACGCGGTGCGCCGCACGGTGCGGATGCTCTCCGAGGCGGAGGGCCCGTCGCCGGCGGAGGTGCTCAGCCTGGACATCCTGTCCCGGCGCGGGCGCACCATCCGGCCCAAGACGCTGAACCAGAAGCGCTACGTCGACGCGATCGACGTCAACACGATCGTCTTCGGCATCGGCCCGGCCGGCACCGGCAAGACCTACCTGGCCATGGCCAAGGCGGTCCAGGCGCTGCAGGCCAAGCAGGTCACGCGGATCATCCTCACGCGCCCGGCCGTCGAGGCGGGGGAGCGGCTCGGCTTCCTGCCCGGCACGCTCTCGGAGAAGATCGACCCCTACCTGCGCCCGCTCTACGACGCGCTGCACGACATGCTCGACCAGGAGTCGGTGCCGAAGCTGATGGCCGCCGGAACGATCGAGATCGCCCCTCTGGCGTACATGCGCGGGAGCAGCCTTAACGACGCGTTCATCATTCTCGACGAGGCGCAGAACACCACGCCGGAACAGATGAAGATGTTCCTGACGCGGCTCGGGTTCAATTCGAAGATCGTCGTGACCGGCGACGTCACGCAGGTCGACCTGCCGGGCGGCCAGATGTCGGGCCTGCAGATGGTGCGCCAGATCCTCGACGGCGTCGACGACCTGCACTTCAGCGAGCTGACCAGCGCCGACGTCGTCCGGCACCGGCTGGTCGCCGACATCATCGACGCCTACGGCCGGTGGGACGCCGCAGAGCAGGCCAAGCGGTGCCCCGAAGGCGGCACCCGCCAACGCCCCCCGCACCGGGCCGCCGCAGACCCGTCGCGACCGCCGGGGACGCTGAGCGCGATGAGCATCGAGATCGCGAACGAGTCCGGGGTCGACGTCGACGAGGCGCCGATCGTCGACGTCGCCCGCTTCGCCCTCGAGCAGATGGGCGTGAGCCCGCTGGCGGAGCTGTCGATCCTGCTCGTCGAGCTCGAGCCGATGTCGGAGCTGCACGAGCGGTGGCTCGAGGAGCCGGGCCCGACCGACGTCATGAGCTTCCCGATGGACGAGCTCGACACGGCCAAGCGCCCCGACGCCCCGCCGAGCGGCCCGAGCCTGCTCGGGGACATCGTGCTGTGCCCGGCGTTCGCGCGGGACCAGGCGGTGTCGGCCGGGCACTCCCTCGACGACGAGCTGCACCTGCTCACCGTGCACGGCGTGCTGCACCTGCTGGGGTACGACCACGCCGAGCCGGACGAGGAGAAGGAGATGTTCGGCCTGCAGGGCGAGCTGCTCCTCGCGTGGCGCACCGAGGTCGCCGAGCGGGCCCGCGCCGAGCGGGAGCGCCTCACCCGCGAGCGCCAGCGCGCCGCGGACGCGAAGCTGCTCGGCACCGTCGGACTCGACGAGCCCCCCGGCGAGCCGGACCCGTCGTGACCGGGGCCCAGGCCGCCGAACTGGTCGTGGCACTGCTGCTGGTGCCGCTGGCCGGGGTGTTCGCGGCCGCGGACGCCGCGATCACCACGATGTCGCCGGCGCGCGTCGACCAGCTGGTGCGCGAGGGCCGGACCGGGGCGCGGGCCCTGGCGACGATCGTGGCGGACAAGCCGCGCCACCTGAACCTGGTGCTGCTGCTGCGGCTGGCCTGCGAGTCGGTCGCGACCGTGCTCGGGGCCTACGTCGCGCTGCAGTTCGTGGCCGTCGACGGCCTCGCGGTGACGATCGCGGCCGTCGTCGTGATCGTCGTGTCCTACGTGCTCATCGGGGTCGGGCCGCGCACCCTCGGCCTGCAGCACCCCTACGCGATCGGGCTCGCGGTCGCGCTGCCGATCCGGGCGCTCGTGCGCCTGCTCGGCCCGCTCGCGACCCTGCTGATCCTCGTCGGCAACGCGATCACCCCCGGCCGCGGCTTCCGCGAGGGCCCGTTCAGCCACGAGGTGGAGCTGCGCGAGCTGGTCGACATGGCCGAGGCGCGCGGCGTCGTCGACGACGACGAGCGCGCGATGATCCAGTCGGTGTTCGAGCTGGACGACACCCTGGTGCGCGAGGTGATGGTGCCGCGCACCGAGATGGTGTGGATCGAGCGCGAGAAGACCGTCCGCCAGGCCCTCGCGCTCGCGCTGCGCTCCGGCTACTCCCGCATCCCCGTGATCGGCGAGAACACCGACGACACCGTCGGCGTCGCCTACCTCAAGGACATGGTGCGGTTCACGACGGCGCTCACGAACGACCCGCGCGGGCGCGCCCGCGGACCACCCGGGCGCGATCGCCGAGATCATGCGCCCGGCGGCGTTCGTCCCGGACTCCAAGCAGGCCGACGAGCTGCTGCGCGACATGCAGCGCACCCGCAACCACATGGCGCTCGTCGTCGACGAGTACGGCGGGACGGCGGGGCTGGTGACGATCGAGGACATCCTCGAGGAGATCGTCGGCGAGATCACCGACGAGTACGACACCGCCGAGCACCGCCCGCTGGAGCGTCTCGACGACGGGTCGCTGCGGGTGTCCGCGCGCCTGCCGGTCGAGGACCTCGAGGAGGCCGCCGGCGTGGAGTTCGACACCGAGGACGTCGACACCGTCGGCGGGCTCCTCGCGCAGCGCCTCGGCCGGGTGCCGCTGCCGGGCGCGGAGGCCGAGGTCGGCGGGCTGCGGATGCGCGCCGAGGGCGGCGAGGACGCCCGCGGGCGGATGCGGATCGTGTCGGTGCTGGTGTGGGACCCGGAGGGAGACGAAGCGAAGCGGAGCTCGACCACGAAGGAGCAGTCGCCCCCCGAGGCGGACGACCCCGCCGGCGACGGGCAGGGTGGGGAGACCGACGAGACCCGCGAGGCCGGGCTGGTGGGCGCCCGTGGAGAGGAGCACCGTGGCTGACGCGCCGCGTGGAGGGACCGGATCGACCGGGATCGGGAGCGTTCCCGGACCGAGCCCGCGCCACGACGTCGTCGTCGTCGGGGGCGGGATCGTCGGCCTCGCCGTCGTCACCGCCCTGCTCGACGCGGGCCACACGTCGGTCGCGCTGGTGGAGCGGGAGTCCTCGCTGGCCGCGCACCAGACCGGCCGCAACTCCAACGTCATCCACTCCGGCCTGTACTACGCGCCGGGCTCGCTCAAGGCGCGCCTGGCGGTCGCGGGCTGCGCGGAGACCAAGGCGTTCTGCGCCGAGCAGGACCTGCCCTACCGCGAGTGCGGCAAGGTCGTCGTCGCCACCGATGAGTCGGAGCTGCGACCGCATGGCCGAGCTGGTCCGCCGCGGGCGGGCCAACGGCGTCGAGGTGCACGAGCTCGACGCCGCCGGGGTCCGCGACCGCGAGCCGGCGGTGTCCGCGGTGGCCGGGCTCTGGGTGCCCTCGACCGGCATCTGCGACTACGAGGCGATGACCCGGCGGCTCGCCGAGCTCGCCGTCGCGCGCGGGGCGGTGCTGCACACCGGGCGGGCGGTGCACTCGACGGTGCGCCGGCGCCGCGACGTCGTCGTGCGCACCGACGCCGGGGACCTGCTGGCCGGGCAGGTCGTGGTGTGCGCGGGGCTGCGCTCCGACGAGATCGCCCGCGCCTCGGGCTTCGACCCCGGCGTGCGCATCGTGCCGTTCCGCGGCGAGTACTCCGACCTGCGCGGACCCAAGGCCGACGCGGTCCGCGGCCTGGTCTACCCGGTGCCCGACCCGGCGTTCCCGTTCCTCGGCGTCCACGCCACCCGCGGCGTCGACGGCTCGGTGCACGTCGGCCCGAACGCCGTCCTCGCGCTGGCCCGCGAGGGCTACGACTGGCGGACGCTGAAGGTGCGCGAGCTCGCCGGCACCCTCACCGACCCCGGGTTCCTGGCGCTGGCCGCGAAGCAGTGGCGCTACGGGCTGGGGGAGATGCACCGGTCGCTGTCGAAGGCGGCGATGGCGAAGGCCGTCGCGAAGATGCTGCCCGGCACGACCGCGGACGACCTGTACCCGCCGCACGACGTCATGCGCCGCGCCGGGGTGCGCGCGCAGGCGGTGCGCCCGGACGGGTCGCTGGTCGACGACTTCCTGTTCGTGCAGGACGGCGCGTCGGGGCGCCGACGAGCCCACGGTGCTGCACGTCCTCAACGCGCCCTCGCCCGCCGCGACGGCCGCGCTGCCCATCGGGCGGGAGATCGTGTCCCGGCTCGAGGGCAAGGACGTCTCGGAGCCGGCGCGCGTGACGCAGTCCTGGCCGGAGGACTTCCGGTCCGGGTTCGCCTGCTTCGTCGGCCGCCCCAACGTCGGGAAGTCGACCCTGACGAACGCGCTGGTCGGCCAGAAGGTCGCGATCACCTCGTCGCGCCCGCAGACGACGCGGCACGCCATCCGCGGGATCGTGCACCGCGAGGACGGGCAGCTGGTGCTCGTCGACACCCCCGGCCTGCACAAGCCGCGGACGCTGCTCGGGGCGCGGCTCAACGACGTCGTGCGCACGACGTGGGCCGAGGTCGACGTCGTCGGGCTGTGCGTGCCCGCCGACCAGCAGATCGGCCCCGGCGACCGGTTCATCGTCTCCGAGCTGCGCAAGGTCGCCGACCGGACGCCGCTGTTCGCGGTGCTGACCAAGACCGACCTGGTGAGCCGCGACGTGATCGCGGAACGCTTGCTGGCGCTCTCGGAGCTCGCCGAGTTCACCGAGATCGTCCCGGTGTCGGCGACGAAGGGCGACCAGGTCTCGCTGCTGGCCGACCTGCTCCTCGCCCAGATGCCGCCCGGTCCGCCGCTCTACCCCGAGGGCGACCTCTCCGACGAGCCGGAGACGACGATGATCGCGGAGTTCGTCCGCGAGGCCGCCCTGGAGGGGGTGCGCGACGAGCTGCCGCACTCGCTGGCCGTCGTCGTCGAGGAGATGGTCGAGGGGCGCACGCTGCAGGTGCGGGCGGAGATCTTCGTGGAGCGGCAGTCCCAGAAGGCGATCGTGATCGGGCGCGGGGGGTCGCGGCTCAAGGAGGTCGGGACGAACGCGCGGAAGCAGATCGAGGCGATGCTCGGCACGAAGGTGCACCTCGAGCTGTTCGTCAAGGTCGCGAAGGACTGGCAGCGGGATCCGCGGCAGTTGCGGAAGCTGGGATTCTAGGTGCGCTTCGCGCTCGTGAGCACTACTGCGGCCATAGCCACCGTTAGTGCTCACAGGCGCGGAGCGCACCGGGTGGAAGGATGGGCCCGTGGGCCTCTACCGCGACACCGGCGTGGTGCTGCGGTGTCAGAAGCTCGGCGAGGCCGACCGCATCGTCACCCTGCTGACCCAGCGCCACGGCAAGGTGCGGGCCAGCGCCAAGGGCATCCGTCGCACGACCTCGCGGTTCGGGGCGCGCCTGGAGCCGTTCGGGCACGTCGACCTGCAGCTGCACACCGGGCGCAGCCTCGACATCATCACGCAGGTGCAGACGATCGACGCGTTCGGCGGCGGCCTCGTCGTCGACTATCCGCGCTACACCGCCGGCTGCGCGCTGCTCGAGACCGCCGACCGGCTCACCCCGGAGGAGGGCGAACCGGCGCGCGAGCTGTTCCTGCTGCTCGTCGGCGCGCTGCGCGGGCTCGCGGGCGGGCAGCGTGACCCGCACCTGGTGCTCGACGCCTACCTGCTGCGCGCCATGGTCATCGCCGGGTACGCCCCGGCGATCACCGAGTGCGCCCGCTGCGGCACGGAGCCGGCGACGCCGCTGGCCGGGGCGGCAGCACCCGATAGGGCACGCACGGCTTCCACCAGCGGTTCGCGGTGACGGCGGGCGGGGCGGTCTGCGACGGGTGCCGGCCCGGCGGCGCCGTCGTGCCCTCGTGGTGGACGTGGCGGCTGCTCGAGGCCCTGCGCGACGGGGACTGGGAGGCCGCCGAGCAGAGCCCGCCCGACGCCCGCCGGGATGCCGCGGGCCTCGTCGCCGCCCACCTGCAGTGGCACCTGGAACGCCGGCTGCGCTCGCTGCCGCTGGTCGACCGGCGTGGCGTCCCGCGGGTGGATCTCGAGGACGGCCTCCCCGATGTGAGCGAGGGTGCCCCTCGCTCGATAGAACCGGCCGATGGCGCCCCTCGCCGGAACGGCTCGCCCGACCCCGGATCGAGCGAGGGGCCCCCTCGCCCCGTAGAGCCGACGGAAGGTGCCCTTCGCTCGGCCGGGGCAGAGCAGCTCGACGACGTCGAGGTCGCCCCGTGAGCCCGCTGCGCCAGCGTTCCGACCGGAGCCCCACGCCGAGCACCGGCCGCTCGGGCCGCCCGCTGCGCGGCCGCGGCGACCCGACGATCATGCCGCCGACCCCGCACCCGTCGGGCGCGACCGCGCCGCCGATCCCGCCCGACCTCGTCCCGAACCACGTCGCGCTGGTCATGGACGGCAACGGCCGCTGGGCCAACCAGCGCGGGCTGCCCCGCATCGAGGGCCACCGCCACGGCGAGGCGCAGCTGCTCGACGTCGTCCGCGGCTGCATCGACGTCGGCGTCAAGTGGATCTCCGCGTACGCGTTCTCCACCGAGAACTGGCGACGCAGCCCCGAGGAGGTCCGCTTCCTGCTCGGGTTCAACCGCGACGTGATCCGCCGCCGCCGCGACGAGATGCACGCGATGGGAGTGCGGGTCCGCTGGTCGGGGCAGCGGCCGCGGCTGTGGCGCAGCGTCATCACCGAGCTCGAGAAGGCCGAGGAGCTCACCCGCGACAACGACGTCGTCACGCTGACCATGTGCGTCAACTACGGCGGGCGCGCGGAGATCGTGCAGGCCACCCGGGAGCTGGCGCGACGCGCCGCCCGCGGCGAGATCGACCCCGACCGCATCGACGAGCGGGCCATCGCGCGCCACCTCGACGAGCCGGACATGCCCGACGTCGACCTGTTCGTGCGCAGCTCGGGGGAGCAGCGGACGTCGAACTTCCTGCTCTGGCAGTCGGCGTACGCGGAGATGGTCTTCCTCGACACGCTCTTCCCCGACTTCGACCGCCGCCACCTCTGGCAGGCCTGCGAGATCTACGCCTCGCGGGACCGCCGCTACGGCGGCGCCGCCGACGCGCCCACCGCGGACGACGCGGCCGACCCCGAGGAGACCTCCCGTGAGCCGTGAGGCCGCGACGACCGCGACGCTGCTGATCACCGCGCGGGAGGCGCTCGAGAAGTTCGTCGAGGTGCGCGTCGACGACGACGGGGCGCTGTCCTTCCGCCACGGCGACGTCCCGTGCGCGGTGCAGGGGATCGAGCTCGTCGAGGGGCTGGCGGTGCTGTCGCTGACCTGCGTCGTCGCCTGGGATCTGGACGGTGACGACGTCCCGCGCCAGGTCGCGGAGCGCGCCGGGCAGGGGCTCTTCGGCACCCTGGGCGCGATCGGCACCGACGCCGGCTGGGACGTGACCCTGCGCTACGCGTTCCCGGCGGAGGGCCTGGCCACGGACCCGCTGGGGACGCTGCTCATGCTCGTCGTCTCCACCGCCTCGCAGGTGCGCGCCGACCTCGTCGGGACCGCCTGACCCGGGTCAGCCCCGGCAGGCCGCGCACACGCCGATGATCTCCACGGTGTGGTCGATCTCGGCGAACCCGTGCTCGGCGGCGACCTTCGCCGCCCAGTGCTCGACGGCGGGTCCCTCCACCTCGACGGTGCGCCCGCAGCGGCGGCACACCAGGTGGTGGTGGTGGGTGTCCGAGCAGCGCCGGTAGGAGGCCTCGCCGGCCGCGGTGCGCAGCACGTCGATCTCACCGGCCTCGGCCAGCGCCTGCAGCGTCCGGTACACCGTCGTCAGGCCGATGCCCTCGCCGCGGCGGCGCAGCTCCTCGTGGATGTCCTGGGCGGAGCGGAAGTCGTCGAGCTGGTCGAGCAGGTCGCCGATCGCGGCGCGCTGCCGGGTCGCCCGCTGGCCGGGCACGACGGTGGGCCGGGCGGCGCCGTCCGGAGCGCTCACGAGTCCTCCTCGGCGTGCTCGACGGCGTCGACGACGATGTGCGCGAGGTGGTCGTCCACGAGCCGGTAGACGACCTCGCGCCCGCGCCGCTCGCCGCGCACCACCCCGGCCGCCTTGAGCACGCGCAGGTGCTGGCTGATCAGCGGCTGGGTGACCCCGAGCGCGTCGACGAGCTCGTGCACGCAGCGCGGCGAGGACCGCAGCTGCAGCACGACGGCGATCCGGACGGGCGCCGCGAGGGCGCGCAGCAGCTCCCCGGCGGCGGCGAGGGTCGCCCCCGGGAGCGGCGGGGGCGCGTCCACGGCGACGTGGTCGGGTTCCTCGGCGGCACGGACCTCGACGGCGGGCGTCACCGCAGCGCCACCCCGATCGCGACGGCCACGAGCACGGCCAGCACCAGGGCCCGCGCGAGCCGCTCGGGGGGCGAGAGCCGGGCCCACGTCGTCGCCAGCAGCAGCGCGACCCCGACGGCGAGCAGCGCCAGCAGCAGCGCCCCGACGAGCCCGCCGACGACGACCGCCACCGCGAACACGACGACGACCACGAGGAACGCCAGCACCGGGGACACCCGGGCCAGCGGGCCGGAGCCGGGCAGCAACGGGCGGCGCATCCCGCCCCGTCGGAGCCCCCGGCGGGCACCCGCCCCGCCACCGCGCGTCGCCACCGTCGTCGACCGCCCCTCGTCGCCCCACCTGGTCCGCCACCAGTGTCCCACCTCGTGGCGGTACTGACACCCGGTGTCGATAAGGTCGGTCGCGTGCTGCTCGTGTGCCGGTTCGACGGGGTCGGGGACGACTTCCTCGACCGCGCCCGCCACGCGATGGGCCTGCTCGCCCGCCAGCCCGGCTGCGAGCGGGTGGAGCTGGGCCGGGCCGTCGAGGAGCCGGGGGAGTGGGTGCTCGTCGCGGTCTTCGCGAGCCTCACCGACTACCGCCGGGCGCTGCAGCCCTTCGAGGTCCGCGAGCACGTCGTGCCGTTCCTCTCCGCCGCCCGCACGGATGCGCCCGCGACCTTCGAGCGCCGCCTGCACGCCGATCCCGGCGACGACGAGGTCCGGGAGAACCCCAGCATCCTGGGGTGAGGCGGGGTCATGGCTACGCTGGGTAGGCCAGAGACCAGCGAGTCCGACGAGCCACCACGGCCCGTCGTCGGGAGAGTCAGACGTGCCCACCCCCACCGGAAGCGCCCGTATCGAGACCGTGGTGAACCTGTGCAAGCGCCGCGGGTTCGTCTTCCCCTCGGGGGAGATCTACGGCGGTACGCGGTCGGCCTGGGACTACGGTCCCCTCGGCGTCGAGCTCAAGGACAACATCAAGCGCCAGTGGTGGCGCTCGATGGTGACCGGTCGCGACGACGTCGTCGGGCTCGATTCCAGCGTGATCCTGCCGAAGCAGGTGTGGGTCGCCTCGGGGCACGTCGACGTGTTCACCGACCCGCTGGTGGAGTGCACGAACTGCCACCGCCGGTTCCGCGCCGACCAGCTCGCGGAGGACTTCTCCGAGCGCACCGGGGGTCCGTCGCTGGAGAACGTCGACGCGGTCGGCAGCGTCTCCTATGACCTCTCGACGGTGCCCTGCCCGAACTGCGGGATGCGCGGGCAGTACACCGCGCCGCGCGAGTTCAACATGATGCTCAAGACCTACCTCGGCCCGGTGGAGTCCGAGGAGGGCCTGCACTACCTGCGTCCGGAGACCGCGCAGGGCATCTTCGTGAACTTCGCGAACGTCATGTCGACCGCGCGGAAGAAGCCGCCGTTCGGCATCGGCCAGATCGGCAAGAGCTTCCGCAACGAGATCACGCCCGGCAACTTCATCTTCCGCACGCGCGAGTTCGAGCAGATGGAGATGGAGTACTTCGTCGAGCCCGGCTCCGACGAGGAGTGGCACCAGTACTGGATCGACGAGCGCACGCGCTGGTACACCGAGCTGGGGATCGCGGCGGAGAACCTGCGCCAGTACGAGCACCCCAAGGAGAAGCTCTCCCACTACTCGAAGCGCACCGTCGACGTCGAGTACCGGTTCCAGTTCAACGCCGGGCAGGAGTGGGGCGAGCTCGAGGGCATCGCGAACCGCACCGACTTCGACCTCACGACGCACTCGAACCACTCCGGGGTCGACCTGTCCTACTACGACCAGGCCACCGACTCCCGGTACCGGCCCTACGTGATCGAGCCCGCGGCCGGCGTCGGGCGCCCGATGATGGCGTTCCTGCTCGAGGCCTACACCGAGGACGAGGCCCCGAACGCCAAGGGCGGCGTCGACAAGCGGACGGTGCTGCGGCTCGACCCGCGCCTGGCCCCGGTCAAGGCGGCGGTGCTGCCGCTCTCGCGGAACGCCGACCTGTCGCCGGTGGCCCGCGACGTCG
This sequence comes from uncultured Actinomycetota bacterium, assembly GCA_963716955.1. Taxonomy (GTDB): domain Bacteria; phylum Actinomycetota; class Actinomycetes; order Mycobacteriales; family Pseudonocardiaceae; genus Actinomycetospora. The sequence continues at coordinate 99,835 of CAVQUY010000006.1, read as the reverse complement.
CGACGACCCTGCGCCGGAACTGGAACGTCGACTTCGACGACGCCGGGGCGATCGGGCGCCGCTACCGGCGCCAGGACGAGATCGGGACGCCGTTCTGCGTCACGGTCGACTTCGACTCGCTCAACGACCAGGCCGCCACGGTGCGCCACCGCGACGCGATGACGCAGGAGCGGGTGGCGCTCGACCAGCTCGAGGGCTACCTGGCGGCGCGGCTCGTCGGCTGCTAGGTGCGCTTCGCGCTCGTGAGCAGTAAGTGCGGCTATAGCAACACGTAGTGCTCACGAGCGCGCAGCGCATCTACTCGCACACGAGTACTCAAGCTTGCGATCAGGCGAGTACTCGTGCTTGAGTAGTCGCCATGAGCAGCGTGCGGCTGTACATCCTCGGGGCCCTCGCCGAGCTGGGGCCGATGCACGGGCACCAGATCCGGCGCGAGGCCCAGACCAACCGCACCGAGCTCTGGACCGACATCAAGGTCGGCTCGCTCTACGCCGCCCTGGGCCGGATGGCCGACGAGGGCATCATCGAGGCGGTCCGGACGGAGCGGGCGGGCAACATGCCGGCCCGCACCGTCTACGCGATCACCGACACCGGCCGCCAGGAGCTCGCCGTCCTGCGCGGCGACGCCCTGCGCGAGGTCCGGCTGCGGCCCGACCCCGTCGACCTGGCACTGCAGTACAGCGCCGAGCTCGGCGTCGACGGGCTCGTCACCGCCTTCACCACCCGCCGGGCCGCCGTGGCCGCCGAGCTCGACGCCTGGCGGCTCCTGCGTGCCGAGGCGGCCCCCCACATGCGCGGCACCGAACCGCTCAGCTTCGACCACCTCACGATGCGCCTCGAGGCCGAGCTCGCCTGGCACGACCACGTGCTCGCCGAGCTGCCCGCCGCGCTCGCCCCCGTTGACGAGGAGACCACGTCATGACCGAGTCACCCCCGCGCGTCCTGATCATCGGCGCGGGCATCGGCGGCCTCGCGCTCGCCCACGCGCTCGTCGAGGCGGGCGTCGACGTCCGGGTCTGCGAACGCAACCGCGCCGCCGCCGACTGGGTCGACGGCTACCGCATCAACATCAACCCCGACGGCTCCCGCGCGTTGCACCGGTGCCTCCCGACGGCGCTGTGGGAGGCCTTCGTCGCGACCTCCGCCACCCCGCCGGGCGGCATCTCCTTCCGCACCGAGCAGTTGCGGGAGCTGTTCACCGTGACGCGCGAGGACATGAGCGGCGGCTCCGCCGACCCCGCCGACGGGCAGTACGGCGTCAGCCGCCGGGCGCTGCGCACCCTGCTGCTCACCGGCCTCGAGGACCGCGTCCGGTACGGCGCCGCGTTCGAGCGCTACACCGTCGCCGACGACGGCGAGGTCACCGCGCACTTCGCCGACGGGAGCACGGCCACCGGAGACGTCCTGGTCGGCGCCGACGGCGCGAACTCCTGCGTGCGTCGGCAGTACCTGCCCCACGCCGAACGGGTCCCCGCCGGGGCCGGCGGCATCGGCGCCCGGCTCCCGCTCGACGACGCGACCCGGGCCTGGCTGCCCCGGGCCCTGCGTGAGGGGATGACGCTGGTGATGCCGCCGTCGGGCCCGGCCTCGATGTTCACCTCGGCCTTCCCCGGCCGCGGCGCGCTGACGGCGGCCCTCTCGGACGGCGTCGGGCTCGCCGGCCGGGGCCTCGACGCGGACGCGCTGCTCGACCACACCGACGACTACGTGCTGTGGAGCGTGATCGCCGACCCCCGGGTCCTTCCCGACGACGGCGCGGACGGTCGCCTCCTGCAGGACGCGGCCCTCGACCTGACCCGGGGGTGGAGCCCGGCGCTGCGCCGGCTGATCGCCGACTCCGATCCCGCCTCGACCGGGGTGATGCGCTTCCGGCACTCCACCCTCGTCGAGCCCTGGGCCAGCACGACCGTCACCGTGCTCGGCGACGCGATCCACAACATGCCCCCCGTCGGCGGGCTCGGCGCGAACAGCGCGCTCCGCGACGCCGCCGCCCTCGCCGACCAGCTCGTCACCGTCCGCGACGGCGCCCCGCTCGTCCCCGCGATCGCCACCTACGAGGCGCAGATGCGGGACTGGGGCTACGCGGCGGTGCGTCGCTCGCTCGCGGGCGCCCGTCGGGCCACGTCGTCGAGCCCGGTCTCGCGCCGCATGGGCCGCGCCTTCTTCCGGGTCCGCAGCACGGGACGCGACGTCGCCCGCCGGATCGGGGTCGAGTGCCTGACGACCTGTGCTCACGAGCCGTCGGGCACGTACCCGGCGCGCAGCGTCGCCACGGTCGCCCGCGGGGTGCGGACGGTGACGACGTCCGGGAACGCCTCCCGGGGCTCGGCGGGGCCGTAGCCGGCGAACGACCAGGGGCGCAGGGCCGGACCGTGGACCAGCCAGAAGCCGCCGTCGTGCTGCACCACGACGCCGTCGGGAAGCTCCGCGAGGGCGGCGCGGTGGGTGCGGTGCGCGCCGTCGTCGTCGAGCCGGTCGGCGTGCAGCCGCCGGTCGATCTCGCGGGCGCCGGGCTCGTCGTCGGGGTGCGCGCGGGCCCAGGCGGCCTTGAACCGCTGGTAGTCGCGGTACCGGCACTCGCCGCAGGGCCGGTGGCCGGCCGCGAGCGCGGTGGGCTCGTCGAGGAAGTACAGCTCGGTGAGGCGGTCCGGCTGCCACTGTGTGCGGTGCCGGCCGTGGAACTCGAGCACGCACACGATCCAGTTCCGGCCGGAGTGGTGGCGTGCCACCTCCCCGCGGGCGTTCAGCAGCCGGCCGCGGTTGCCCCAGAACCGGCCGCGGTCGGCGACGGCGTGGGTGGACCCGTCGGGCGCGACGCGGTTGGGCCGGCCGCTGGCGTTCGGGGTCATGGCGACATCGTCGTCCTCGACGGTCGCGGTGGCCGGATCCGTCGGCGGGCCGGTCGTGAAAGTCGATTTCCGGACGTCCAGTGTCTGCGATGCAGCTGAGCACGCCGATAGGGAGACTTTCCTGACGTCGGCTGGACCGCCCTGCCCCGGATGCCGGGCGCCGCCGGACCCACCGCCTACCCTGGTGGGTGTGAGTCGGCTGAGTGAGGTCCTGGCCGGGGGAGACGACCCGGCGGCGCCCGTCAGCGTCGTCAGGGTCCTCGCCCGGCACGGCTTCGGCACCGTCGAGCCCGGCCAGCTGCTGGCCGCCCGGGCCACGCTGCTCGGCGAGGTCGTCGTCGGCGGGGACCTGCTGCGCGGGGCGCTCGACGCGGCCGCGGCCGACCTCGCGCGCCGCGCCCTGACGGCCCCGACCACGGACGAGGCGCACGTCGCGGAGGACGACGCCGTGGCGGCCGGGCTGGCCTGCGCGGGCGGCGCCACCCTCCTCGCCCACCCCCTCGACGCCGACCCGGCCCACGCCCTCGGGGCCGCGCTCGACCAGGGGGTGCCGGCCGCGCTCGTCTCGCCCGCCGACGGCTCCCGGGCCCTCGCGGCCACCGGCCCGGAGCTCGGCAGCGTCCACGGCTCGCTCGGGTCGCCGGAGCTCGACGACGCCGCGCTGGCCCACGTCCGCGGCCTCCTGCGCCGCGGCGCCACCGCCACCGACCGCACCGAGCTCGCCGGCACCGACGTGCTCGTCGACCTCTGGGTGCCCGTGCCCTCCCTGCTCGTCGTCGGCGCCGGCGCGATCGCCGAGGCCCTCGCCGCCCAGGCCGACGTCCTCGGCTGGGGCCACCGGCAGGTGGGCACCATCGAGGAGACCACCGCCGCGGTCGCCGCGTTCACCGACGTCGACGTGCTGGTCCTGCTCGACCACGACCCGGGCTTCGACGAGGCCCTGCTCGCGGGGCTGCGCCACGGGCGCGGCTTCCTCGGCGCGCTCGGCTCCCGGCGCACCCAGGCCGCGCGCCGCGAGCGGCTCCTCGCCGCCGGCGTCGCCGAGGCCGACCTGGCCCGGATCCACGGCCCGGTCGGTCTCGACCTCGGGGCCCGCACCCCGGCGGAGACCGCGGTGTCGATCGTCGCCGAGGTCGTCGCCACCCGCAGCGGGCGCGACCCCGGCGCGCTCTCGGCCGGGCGGGGGCAGATCGGCGCATGACCCGGAGCGGACCGGTACCCACCCGGACCCACGGAACCGGGTCGGCCGCGCCGCGCAGACGCCCCCGCGCCGCCCTGACCTGGGCGCCCCGGGTCGTCGTCGGCGCCCTGGTCATCGGCCTGCTGCTCGTCGGTGGCACCGCGTTCCGCGTGTGGGAGCTCGGGCGCGTCGACGAGCGGACGCCCACCGACATGATCCTCGTGCTCGGCGCCGCCCAGTACGACGGCCGGCCGTCCCCGGTCCTCCAGGCCCGCCTGGAGCACGCGCTCACGCTCTACCAGCAGGGCGTCGCGCCGCGGATCGTCACGGTGGGCGGGTCGGCGCAGGGCGACCAGTTCTCCGAGGCCGAGAGCGGCGACCGCTGGCTCACCGAGCACGGCGTCCCCAACCGCGACGTCCTGCCCGTCGGCGAGGGCCGGGACACCCTGGGCAGCTTCGAGGCCGTCGGGACGGTGGCCGCGCAGCGGGGCTGGGGCTCCGCGGTGATCGTCAGCGACCCGTGGCACTCGCTGCGCTCCCGGACCATGGCCCGCGACGTCGGGCTCGAGGCCACCACCTCGCCGACGAAGAGCGGGCCGGTGGTGCAGACCCGGCGCACCCAGTTCTTCTACATCGTCCGCGAGACGGCGGGGCTGCTGTACTACCACCTCGCGCACGCCTCGTCGGACTTCTCCGACCCGAGCCTGCAGTGACCGGCGGCCGGCGGGACCCGCGCGAGCGGTTCTTCCCCGAGGAGCCCAAGCGGGGACGGGAGCGGCGCTCGCCGTTCGCGCGCGACCGTGCCCGGGTGCTGCACTCCGCGGCGCTGCGCCGCCTCGCGGGCAAGACCCAGGTGGTCGGGCCGGGGGAGGACGCCGAGGTGACGGGCATGCCGCGCACCCGGCTCACGCACTCCCTCGAGGTCGCGCAGATCGGGCGGGGCATGGCCGAGGACCTCGGCCTGGACCCCGACGTCGTCGACACCGCCGGCCTGGCCCACGACATCGGGCACCCGCCGTTCGGCCACAACGGCGAGAAGGCCCTCGACGCGGTGGCGGCCGAGGCCGGCGGGTTCGAGGGCAACGCGCAGACGCTGCGCCTCCTCGCCCGCCTCGAGCCCAAGACCCTCGACGACGAGCGCTGCCGCGGGCTCAACCTCACCCGCGCCACCCTCGACGCCTGCATGAAGTACCCGTGGCCGCGCCGGCCCGGGACGCGGAAGTTCGGGGTCTACGACGACGACGTCGAGGTGTTCGGCTGGGTGCGCGCCGGCGTGCCCGCCGCCCGGGCGGACGTGCCCTGCCCGGAGGCCCAGACCATGGACTGGGCCGACGACGTCGCGTACTCGGTGCACGACGTCGAGGACGCCATCCTCGCCGGGCGCATCGACCCGGCCCGCCTCGCCCGCCCCGACGCCGGGCTCGTCGCGCTGGCCGCGAGCGCCTTCGGGGCGGACGCCGACGACCTCGGGGCCGCGGCCGAGCGGCTCTCCGGCTACCCGCCGCTGGTCGCGGTGGTGCGCGAGGCGGGGGAGCCGGGCACGCTCGGCGCGCAGGTCGCCCTCAAGCGCCTGACCAGCGAGCTCGTCGGCCGGTTCGTCGCGGCGGCGGTCGACGCGACGCTCGCGGTCACCGGCGAGGGCCCGGGTCCCGACGACGACCTGGTCGTCCCGGTCGGCGCGCGGGCGGAGGTCACGCTGCTCAAGGCGGCCGCGGTGCGCTGGGTGATGTCCGACCCCGTCGCGGCTCGCCGCGCAGCAGCGGGAACGGGAGCTGCTGACCGACCTGGTCGGGCGACTCGCCGACGGCGCGCCGGACGGTCTTGGACCCCGCGTTCCGTCCGGCGTGGGACGCTGCGGACGACGCCGCCGCCCGCCTGCGGGTCGTCGTCGACCAGGTCGCCGTCCTCACCGACGCCCACGCCCGGTCGTGGTCGGCCCGGCTCTCCGCCGACGGTCCGCGGCGCCTGGTACCGGGATGACGGGCACGCCGGCGGGACCGGCAGGGGGAGGATCGGTGACGACCGAGTCGACCTCCCGACCCGCGCCGACCTCCCGACCCGCGCCGACCTCCCCGACCAGCCGCGCCGTCGAGCTCACCGGCGGCCTCGCGCGCCGCGCCCGGCGCCGCCCGGTGACGACGACCGCGGTCCTGCTCGGCCTCGCCGTCGTCCTCGACGTCGTGCTGCTGTGGCAGCGCCGCTGGATGTCCGACGACGGCCTGATCTTCCTGCGCACCGTCCGGCAGATCCTCGCCGGGAACGGTCCGGTGTTCAACGTCGGCGAGCGCGTGGAGACCAACACCTCCACGTTGTGGACCGTCGTCCTGCTCGGGCTCGCCGTGCTGCCGGTGCGGCTCGAGTACGCCTCGGTGGGCGCCGGGCTGGTGCTCTCCGCGGCCGCCCTGGGGTTCGCCCTCGACGGCGCGCGGCGGCTCACCGGGCTGGGGCGGGTGGTCGTCCCGGCGGGCGGGCTCGTCGTGCTCGCGATGCCCCCGTTCTGGGACTTCGGCACCTCCGGGCTGGAGACGGGGCTGTCGTTCTGCTGGCTCGGGGCCACCTGGTGGCTGCTCGTGCGGCGCTCGCAGCGCGAACCGCGGCTCTTCGCGGCGCGCGGCGCCCGCCGCCGCCCGGGGCCCGCCTGGCCGACCGCGCTCGTCGTCGGGCTCGGGCCGCTGGTCCGCCCCGACCTCGCCCTCGTCGCGGTCGCCGCCGGGCTCGCGCTCGCCGTGCTCGAGCAGCCCCGCGACCGGCGGGGATGGCTGCGCGTGGTCGGGCTCGGCGCGCTCGCCGTCGCACCCGCCGGGGGCTACGAGGTCTTCCGCGCCGGCTACTACGGGCTGCTCGTGCCCTCCACCGCGCTGGCCAAGGAGGCCGGGGACGCGCTGTGGGGACGCGGCTACTCCTACCTGCGGGACACGGTCGCCACCTACTGGCTGCTCGCCCCGGCGCTGTTCCTGCTGGTCGCCGCCGTGGCGGTCGCCGGGCCCCGGCTGGCCCGCAGCGAGTGGTGGGCGCGGCGCCGCGGCCGGGCGTCGGCCGTGGCCGAGCGCGACCCGGCCGTGCGCGCGACCCGGGCCTGGGACCGGGCCGGCACCGCGGCGGTCGCGCTGGCCCCCGTCGTCGGCGGGCTGGCGATGGTGCTCTACGTCGTGCGGGTCGGCGGGGACTTCATGCACGCCCGGATGCTGCTGCCCGCGGTGTTCTGCCTGCTCATGCCCGTGATGGCGCTGCCGGTACGCCGGCACACGGCGCTCCCGCTGCTGGCGCTGCTGTTGTGGGCGCTGGCCGTCGCGGCCTACGCGCGCCCCGCCTACGACGGCATCTCCGCCTCCGGGATCGCCGACGAGCGGCACTTCTACGTGAAGCTCCTCGGCACCCCGAACCCGCTCACCGCCGACGACTACCGCAACCACCCCTACGTCAGCGGCGGCGCGAAGCTGATCGCCCAGAGCCCGGTCCCGGTGCTCGCGCTGCAGGCCCGCGGCAAGGGCCCGGCCGGCCCGGAGTGGGAGACGGTGCCGCTGGCGCCGGGGCAGCCCAGCGGGATGGTGTTCCTCAACCTCGGCGCGGCGGGGGCGCTCAACCCGCTCGACGTGCGGGTGACCGACACCGTCGGGCTCGCGGAGCCGCTCGCGGCCCACACCCTGGTGGTCCCCGACGGCCGCGTCGGGCACGACAAGAACCTGCCCGCGGCGTGGCCGGTCGCGCTGGGCGGCGGCGTCCCGCCCGACGACCGCGCGGTGCGGGCCGACGACGTGGCGGCGGCCGGGCGGGCCCTGCGGTGCCCGGCGATCCGTGAGCTCGAGGACTCGGTGTCGGCGCCCCTGACGTGGTCGCGGTTCCGGGAGAACCTCCTCGGCGCCCCCGCCCGCACCGCCCTGCGGTTCCCGCGCGACCCGGTGCTCACCGAGGTCGCCTGCACCCCGCCCCTGCGCTGACCCCGCGGTCGGCGGCGCGCCGCTGCGGACGATGACGACCGGTTGGTTCCCGACGCGACGCCCGACGGGGTCGCGCTGGGCCGAACCGGTGGAGTTCGCGGCCGATCTCGGCCCGGCCACGCCACGGAAGGTCCACCCGTCCGGACGCGGATGATGACCTGTCCGCCGCAGGAGCCGTTGTCGCGATCGTCGACTCCGAGAGTTGAACGACCCTCGGCTCGCGCGGCGGCAGCGCCGAGTTCGACCTCGATGTCGCCGCCCCCGGGAACAGCGAGGTCGTCCGCGCGAAGTTCGACGTCATGCAGAAGCTCGGCCTGCGCGAGTCGATCGAGGACATCCTGATCACCCTCGACACCCAGTACCACCTGATCCGCCCCGCTACTCGCGCAACGACGAGGACAAGGCCTTCTTCTACCTGGTCCTCAACCGCCAGCAGGCCAACCTCGCGATGGCCCGCCGTGACCTGCGCATGATCGCGCAGCGCTTCACGATGGACGTGCCCGACGTCAGCCATGCCTGGTCGACCAGGTACTACCAGCAGGCCGGCCGGCGCTGACCCGCCGTCGTGGGACGGCACCGCCACGTCACCTGCGTCCGTTCCGACGGGCTCTCGACGGTGCTGGCGTCGCTGCTCGAGGACCGGCGGGTGGTCGCGGCGACCCTCGTCGACCTCGGCAGCGGCTTCGTCCTCGACGCCTGCAGCCGGGATCCCGACCTCGGTGACCTCGAGCTGCTCGGGGCCGGTCACGCCGACCTCGCCCGGGCCGCGCCTGCCCTCGCGCAGACGAGGCCGGGGACGGGGATGACGCTGACCGTCGAGACCGCCGACGGACGCGTGCACCTGCTGCGCGAGGTCCCCGACCCGCACGGCGACGTCCTCGTGCTGGCCGTGGTCCTCGCCGCGGGGAGCCCGCGGTCGGTCGCCCGGACCCGGCAGCGCATGGCCGCGGTCCCGGTCGAGGCGCTCACCGCGGGCCCGACCCTCCAGCGTCGCCCGGTGGACGGGCGGTGGCAGGTCGACCCCGCGGAGCCCGACGTGCCCGCCGTCCCCCCGGAGGGACTGCCGGGTCTGGAGCCGGTGCTGCCCCGGACGCAGCCGGCCCCCGCCGACGGGCTGCCGGGGTTGGAGCCTGGTCCCGAAGCGGTCGTTCGTCGCCGACCCGGTCGATCCGGTCCTGGGCGAGCCCGCACCACCGCCGGCGATGCTGCCTGCCGTCGTGACCCCGTCGCCCACGCCCCGGGAGGAACCGACCGGCGCGGACGTCTGACCCCGGCGGCCGCGGCGGTTTGGTTCGATGAGCGCCATGGACCCGCTCCTCGTCACCGTCGACGGCCACACCCCGCAGGTCGACCCCACCGCCTGGATCGCGCCGGGCGCCGTCGTCGCGGGCCGCGTGACCCTCGGCGCCGAGGTGGGGATCTGGTACGGCGCGGTGGTGCGGGCCGACAACGACGCCATCGCGGTCGGGGCCGGCTCGAACATCCAGGACGGCTCGGTGCTCCACGCCGACCCCGGCTTCCCGTGCACGGTGGGGGAGAACGTCACCGTGGGGCACCGCGCCGTGGTGCACGGCTGCACCGTCGAGGACTCGTGCCTCGTCGGGATGGGCGCGGTGATCATGAACGGCGCGAGGGTCGGGCGGGGCTCGGTCGTAGCCGCGGGCGCGGTGATCTCGCAGGGGGTGACGGTGCCGCCGGGCTCGCTCGTCGCGGGCGTGCCGGGGAAGGTGCGCCGGGAGACCAGCGAGGACGAGCAGGGGTTCAACCAGATGAGCGCAGCGGCCTACCGGCACCTGCTCGGCGTGCACCGGGACGCGACGTCGGGGTAGCGTGCGCTCCGCGCCCGTGAGCACGAAGTGCGGTCATAGCCGCATTTTCTGCTCACAGGCGCGGAGCGCACCTCAGCCCATGGCATCGAGGATGAGCCGCTCGCCGTGCTCGGCGTGCCGGCGCGACAGGGCCTCGGCCGCGTCGCCGTCGCGGTCCCGGATGGCCTCGAGGATCGCCGTGTGGTCCTCCCACACCCAGGCCGGCGCGCCGCCCTGCAGCAGCACCTCGCCCATCACGCGCTGCACGTTGCGCCACATCACCCCGGCGCTCTCGATCAGCAGCGGGTTGCCCGAGGCCTCGACGACGGTGCGGTGGAACTCGACGTCGCCGCGGATCATCTGGGCGAAGGCGCGGTCGGCGAGGGCCTGGTTCCCGGCGTCGATGATCCCGTCGGCGTGGCGCAGCCACTCGTCGGTGCGCCGGGACGCCGCGAGCCGCGCCGCGTGGCCGTCGAGCACGGCGCGCAGCTCGTAGAGGTGGCTGACGAAGCCGGGCTCCAGCGGCGCCACCTCGAGGCCGCGCCGCCCGAACTCCCGGACCAGCCCCTGGTTGCGCAGCAGCAGCAGCGCCTGCTGGATCGGCTGGCGGGACACGTTGAACCGCTCGGCGAGCTGCTCCTGACGCAGGGGCGTGCCGGGGGAGAGCCGGCCCGTGCAGATGTCGTCGACGATCGCCTCGAAGACCTGCTCGGTCCGCGACGGCATCTGCGGTAGCGCGCTCATCCCGCCCCCGGGACCTCGATGCTCGCGGCGCCCGGGCGTGGTGTGGCCGGGCCGGTCCGTCCCACGGTAGCGCGGGCGGTGATCGCGGTCGGTGCTGAGTCGATCACCGTGCGGTGTTGACTTCTGAATTCCGAATGCGCGATGGTCGAGTGACGGCGGTCACGGATGTGATCACCGACCGCTGGTCACTCGACGGGGAGGCGCCCATGGCGCAGGACGGTCCGGTGCAGGTCGCCGAGGTGGTGGCGCGGTTCCTCGTCGAGCACGGGGTCGACCGGGTGTTCGGCCTGCAGGGCGGCCACATCCAGCCGATCTGGGACCGGCTGGCCCGCCGCGGGGTGCGCATCGTCGACGTCCGCGACGAGGGCTCGGCGGTGCACATGGCCCACGCCCACACCGAGCTGACCGGGCAGACCGCGGTCGCGCTGGTGACCGCGGGACCCGGCGTCACCAACACCGTCACCGCGGTCGCCAACGCCTCGATCTCGCGCATCCCGCTCATGGTCATCGGCGGCTGCCCGCCGGTGCCGCAGTCGAACATGGGCCCGCTGCAGGACATCCCGCACACCGCGATCCTCGAGCCCGTCACGCGCCTCGCGCGCACGCTGCGCTCGGCCGACCAGGTGCTGCGCGAGCTCGACGAGGCGTGGGCGCGGGCCGCGGGCGACCGCGGCGAGCCGGGGCCGGTCTACGTCGAGATCCCCACCGACGTCCTGCGCCGCGAGGTCCCGCCCGCGCTGGTCACCGCCGAGCACCTGCGCGCGAAGCCGCGCCGGCGCCCGCAGCCCCACCCCGACGACGTCGCCGCCGTCGCCGAGCTGGTCCGCGGCGCCTCGCGGCCCGCGGTGGTCAGCGGGCGCGGCGCGCGAACCACCGACGGGACGGAGCTGGTCCGCTTCCTCGACGCGTCCGGCGCGGCGTACCTGGACACCCAGGAGAGCCGCGGGCTGGTGGGGGAGGACCACCCGGGCGCGGTGGGCAGCGCCCGCTCCGCGGTGATGCGCGACGCGGACCTGCTGATCACCGTCGGGCGCCAGCTCGACTTCCAGCTCGGGTTCGGGTCGCCGGCGGTGTTCCCGGACGCGCGGGTCGTGCGGATCGCCGACACGGCCGAGCGAGCTGATCGACAACCGCCGCGGCGAGGTCGAGATCCTCGCCGAACCCGGCGCCGCGCTGGCCGCGCTCGCCGACGCGCTGAAGGACCACACGCCGGACACCACGTGGCGCGACGAGCTCCGCGGCAATCACCTGACGCGCGCCGAGGACTACCGCACGGCCCTCGCCGCCACGGAGAACGGCCCGGACGGGCACATCCACCCCAACCGCATCTTCGGCGCGCTGGACGCCCTCGACGGCGACGCGGTGGACCTGGGCGAGGCGATCATGATCGCCGACGGCGGCGACCTGCTCTCCTTCGCCCGCCTCGGGATCACCCGCTGCGCGCGCTACCTCGACGCCGGCGCGTTCGGCTGCCTCGGGGTCGCGACCCCGTTCGCGATCGCCGCCTCGCTCGCCCACCCGGAGCGGCCGGTCATCGCGGTGACCGGCGACGGCGCCTTCGGGATCACCGCCACCGAGATCGACACCGCGGTCCGGCACGGGGCGCAGGTCGTCGTGATCGTCTCGAACAACCGCGCGTGGAACATCGAGCGCTACGACCAGGCCGAGAACTACGGCCTCGTCGTCGGGACCGAGCTCGCCGACTCCGACTACGCCGCGATGGCCCGCGCCTTCGGGGCGCACGGCGAGCGGGTCACCGATCCCGCCGAGCTCGAGGACGCGATCCGCCGCGCGCTGGCGCACGCACCCGCCGTCGTCGACGTCGTGACGACGCAGGACGCGCCGTCGCCGGACGCCGGCAAGGGGCTCGGGTTCGTCCCCGACTACCAGGCGCTGACGCCCTGGAACGACGCCGAGATCGAGCGGAGGAAGTCGTGAGTCCGCAGATGGAGGAGTGGTCGTTCCCGACGCGGTACGACCAGGACTACCTGCCCGACCCGGAGTCGCCGTACTGGTTCCCGGTGCGCGAGACCATGGACCCGGCCGAGCGCGACGCCGCCGTGCTGGTCCGGCTGCGCGAGGTCATGGACTACGCGTACTCGACCTCGAGCTTCTACCGGACGAAGTGGGACGCGGCGGGCCTGAAGCCGGCGGACATCACGTCGTTCGAGGCCTTCGAGCAGGTCCCGGTGGTGACCAAGGCCGAGATGCGGGAGTCGCAGGCGGACCACCCGCCGTTCGGCGACTACCTGTGCTGCGACGAGTCCGAGGTCCACCACATCCACGGGACCTCCGGGACGACGGGCGCCCCGACGGCGTTCGCGCTGGGACGCCGGGACTGGGAGGTCATCGCCGACAACCAGGCCCGCATCCTGTGGGGGATGGGCGTGCGGCCCGGGGACACCGTGTTCGTCGCCGCCCTGTTCTCGCTCTACCTCGGGTCGTGGGGCGCGATGACCGCGGCCGAGCGGCTGCGCTGCCGGGTGCTGCCCTTCGGCGCGGGCGCGCAGGGCATGACGGCGCGGGCGGTCACCTGGCTCGCGCGGGTGAAGCCGGCGGCCTTCTACGCGACGCCGTCCTACGCGCTGCGCCTCGCCGAGGTGGCGGAGACGGAGGGGATCGACCCGCGCGAGTTCGGGCTCAGGGTCATGTTCTTCTCCGGCGAGCCCGGCGCGTCGGTCCCGGCGGTCCGCCGGGCGATCGAGGATGCGTTCGGCGCCACGGTGATCGACTGCGGGACGATGGCGGAGATGACGCCGTTCATGTCGGCGTCGGCCACCGCCGGGACCCCCGACGGGATGCTGCTCTGGCAGGACATCGTCTGGCACGAGGTCTGCGACCCGTCGTCGTTCCGGACCGTGCCCTACGGGAGCGAGGGCACCCCGGTCTACACCCACCTCGAGCGCACCTCGCAGCCGATGATCCGGCTCGCGTCGAACGACCTGACGCGCTGGGTCATGGAGGACAACCCGTGCGGGCGCACCTACCCGAAGCTGCCCGACGGCGTGTACGGCCGGATCGACGACATGATCCACATCCGGGGCGAGAACGTGTACCCGACGGAGGTCGACAACTACCTGCGCGGGGTCGCGGACTACGGCGGCGAGCACCAGATCGTCGTGCGCCGCACCGGGTCGATGGACGAGATGATCGTCCGGGCGGAGTCCTTACCCCGCGGGGCACCGCGACGAGTTCGAGCGCACCACCGCGCCGGGCTGCAGTCCCTCCTCGGCGTCCGCGTGACCCTCGAGTCCGTCGACGCCGAGTCCCTCGAGCGCGCCGAGCACAAGTCGCGCCGCGTCGTCGACGAGCGCAAGCGCTGACACGCATGGGCACAGATGTGGTCGCCAGGACGACGAGATCGCGTTCACGCCGGAGGATCATGCACTGGCCCTGGGGCAGAAGGCCGCCCCGTCGGTCGACCTGCGGCCCATGGCGCGCGTCGAGACGATCACCGCCGAGGGCGGGAAGGCGACCGGCGCGGTCTACATCGACCGCACCACCGGCGGCGCCACGAGATCCGGGCGAAGATCGTGGTGCTCGCGGCGAACGGGATCGGCTCCCCGCGCCTGCTGCTGCAGAGCGCGCAGCGCGGGCACGAGAACGGGCTCGCGAACGCCAACGGCATCGTCGGGAAGTACCTGATGCACCACGTGTTCGCGTTCTGCGACTCGTGGTTCGACGAGCCCGTCGAGGGATTCAAGGGCTCGTTCGGCTCGCCGATGTATTCGCACGAGTTCTACCACACCGACTTCGACCGCGGATTCGTCAACGGATTCGGCATGCAGGTGGCGCGGTCGTTCGGCCCGTCCTACGCCGCGATGGGGACGCACACCGGCTACACCGCACCGTGGGGCGAGTCCCACCGCGACTTCTTCGCGACCACTTCGCCAACCACCTCATGGTGTTCATGTTCGGCGAGGACCTGCCGGTGGAGACGAACGCGGTCACCCTGGACCCGGAGGTCACCGATTCCGACGGCATCCCCGCCGCGCACGTGGACTACGAACTGCACCCCAACGACGTCGCGCTCGCGGAGTTCGGCATCGAGAAGATCTTCGAGGCTACGCGGGCCGTCGGTGCGGTCGAGACCAACGACACCGGCGTCCTCTACCCGCCGCCGGCCTGGCACCTCATGGGGACCTGCCGGATGGGCAACACCCCGCAGGACTCGGTGCTCAACAAGTGGTGCCAGACGTGGGATCTGCCCAACCTGTTCGTCGTGCGACGGATCGACCCTGACGACGGGGGCCGCGGTGAACCCGACGTCGACGATCGGCGCCCTCGCCGTGCGGGCCGGCGAGTACATCAAGCGCAACCACGACCACATCACGAGCCAGAAGACGACGCCGCGAATGGGACTGCTAGGTAGGGCGCTACGCGCTCGTGAGCACTAATTGCGGTCATAGCCGCACTTAGTGCTCACGAGCGCGGAGCGCACCTCTATGCTGCCGAAATGCTGCACGACGTGACCGACGAGGACACCGCGATCGCCCTCGGCAGCGGGGACGTGCCCGTCCTGGGCACCCCGCGGCTGGTGGCCTGGCTCGAGGCCGCGACGGTCTCGACGGCGGCCTCGCTGCTCCAGGACGGCCACACCACCGTCGGGACCGCGGTGCGGGTGAAGCACCGTCACCCCACGCCGGTCGGCGGCACGATCGGCTGCACCGCGGAGGTCCTCTCCGGGCCCGACGAGAAGGGCCGGCTCACGTTCTCGGTGCGCGCCGTCGACGGCGAGGGGCAGCTCGCCGGGGACGGCGAGATCGACCGGGTCGTCGTGGAGCGCGGCACCTTCGGGCGGTAGGTCGCTCCGCGCACCTGAGCAGTGACTTCCACGTGCGGTCATAGCTCGCCACCTGCTTGCTCACGGGCGCGGAGCGCACCCGGCGACCGTCCGCGCCGTCCGCACCAGGCTCGCCGTCGCCTCCTCGGGGTCCAGCCCGCACAGGTCCAGCAGCGAGAACAGCGACTCGGCACTGATCACCACGGCCAGCGAGAGCACGAGCTCCTCCCGCGCGGCGCCGGCCGGCATCGGCGCGAGCGCGTGGTCGATCACCTCGAAGCGGTGCGCCGGGCGCTCCTCGCTGGCGCCGGTGAGGGACGCCGCCACGAGTGCCCGCACGGCCCGCTCCTGGCGCAGGGTGCGCGCGCAGAAGGCCCGCGTCGCCCGCGCGACCCGCTCGGGGACGTCGGTGACCCCGTCCAGCTCCGCCCCCAGCAGGTCCTCGACGGCGGGCCAGGTGTCGTGCACGGCGTCGCGCAGCAGCGTCACGAGGTCGGGGAAGTAGCGGTAGGCGGTGGCCTCCGAGACCCCGGCGTGCGCGGCGACGACGGGCATCGTCACCTCGCCACCGGACTCCACGAGCTCGCGCGCGGCGTCGCCGATCGCGCGCCGCGTGCGCTCCTTCTGCCGGACCCGCCCGGTCGTCGACGACGTCATCACGCCTCCTGGGAGTCGACCCTCGTCGTGAGAGCTTACTTGCACGACGGCGTCTCCGCGCCTACCGTCGTTCGTGACAGCGCACTCTCACGAAGCGAGGAGGGGTCACGATGACCCGGGTGTCGATCGTCGGGCCGCACGAGGGCGAGGTCATGCTCTCCGGGGCGGTGACCATGCGGATCCTCGAGGACGGCTCCACCACGGGGCACCGGATCGGGATCGGCGAGATCACCATCGCGCCGCACACCGACGGTCCGCAGCAGCACCGCCACGCCCAGCACGACGAGGGCTTCTACGTCGTGTCCGGGACCGCGCGGTTCACCGTCGGGACCGAGGTCCGGGACGCGCCCGCCGGCACGATGGTCATGGTCCCGCCCGGCGCCCCCCACACCTTCGCCAACCCCGGCGACGAGCCCACCGTCCTGCTGAACACCTTCACCCCCGACCTCTACGTGCAGTACTTCCGCGACCTGCGCGCGATGGTCGAGGGCGGCGGGGAGATGACGCCCGAGGCGGTGGGCGGCGTGATGGCCCGCTACGCGACGACGCCGTCGTCCGAGTACGCGCCCGCCCTCGACGACCGCGGCGCCGGCCGCCCGGTCATGGTGCTGCACGGCGGCGGGGGGCCGATGTCCGTGCTCGGCCTGTCGGCGGCGCTGGCGGCCGACCACCGCGTCCTCACCCCGACCATCCCCGGCTTCGAGGGCACCCCGCGTCCCGAGGACTGCCGCACCGTCGCCGACGTCGCCCGCCGCTACCTCGACGTGCTCGCCGAGCAGGACCTGCACGACGTCGTCGTCGTGGGCAGTTCGGTCGGCGGCTGGATCGCCGCGGAGATGGCGCTGCAGGCCGGCGCCGACGGCCGCGTCGGGGCGCGTCGTGCTGGTCGACGCGGTCGGCATCGAGGTCCCCGGCCACCCGATCACCGACATCTCGGGGCTGACCCTCGACCGCATCGCCGACCACTCCTACGCCGACCCGGACCGCTTCCGCATCGACCCGACGACGCTGCCCGCCGAGCGGCAGGCGGCGATGGCCGCGAACGCGGCGGTGTTCGCCGACTACGCGGGCAGCCCGTACATGCACGACCCGACGCTGCTGGGCCGGCTCCCCGGCATCACCGTCCCCGCCGCCGTCGTGTGGGGCGAGGCCGACGGGATCGTCGACGTCGGGTACGGCCGGGCGTACGCCGACGCGCTCGGAGCGCCGTTCACCGTGATCGAGGGCGCCGGCCACCTGCCGCACCTCGAGCAGCCGGAGCGGACCCTCCGCGCCGTCACGTCGTTCCTGGCGGAGGTGCCCCGGACGGTCGGGGCGGCGTCCTAGACTGACCCCCGTGGCAGGGCGGATCCGGGACTCCGACATCGCGGAGGTGCGCGACCGGAACCGGATCGAGGAGCTGGTCGGCGACTACGTCGCCCTCCGCCACGCCGGACCCGGGTCGGTCAAGGGCCTCTGCCCGTTCCACGACGAGAAGTCCCCGTCGTTCTCCGTGCGCCCGAGCCACGGCACGTTCCACTGCTTCGGCTGCGGCGAGCACGGCAGCGTCATCGACTTCATCATGAAGATCGAGCAGCTGGGGTTCGTCGAGGCGGTCGAGAAGCTGGCCGACCGCGTCGGCTACCGGCTCACCTACGAGGGCGGCGGCTCGTCGGTCCAGCGCGACCGCGGCACGCGCTCGCGGCTGCTCGCCGCGAACAAGCTCGCGGCCGAGTTCTACGCGAACGAGCTCGCCCAGCCCGGCGAGGCGCAGAAGGCCCGCGAGTTCCTCGCCGAGCGCGGGTTCGACCAGGCCGCCGCCGAGGCCTTCGGCTGCGGCTTCGCCCCGGGCGGCTGGGAGAAGCTGACCAAGCACCTGCTCGCGCAGGGCTACACCCTCGACGAGCTGGAGAAGGCCGGGCTGTCGGTCCCCGGGCAGCGCGGGCACCGCGACCGGTTCCAGCGCCGCCTGCTGTGGCCGATCCGCGACCTCGGCGGCGACGTCGTCGGGTTCGGCGCCCGGCGGCTCTTCGACGACGACCGCATCGAGGCCAAGTACCTCAACACCCCCGAGACGCCCGTCTACCACAAGTCGAAGGTGCTGTTCGGGCTCGACAAGGCCAAGCGGGAGATCGCGAAGACCCGCCAGGCGGTCATCGTCGAGGGCTACACCGACGTCATGGCCATGCACCTGGCCGGGATCCCGACGGCCGTCGCGAGCTGCGGCACCGCCTTCGGCGACGACCACGTGGCCCTCCTGCGCCGCCTGCTGATGGACGACTCGTTCGACCGCGGCGAGGTCATCTACGTCTTCGACGGCGACGCGGCGGGCCAGGCGGCGGCGCTCAAGGCCTTCGACGGCGACCAGCAGTTCTCCGCGCAGACCTACATCGCGACCGCGCCCGAGGGCATGGACCCCTGCGAGCTGCGCCAGGCGCGCGGCGACGTCGCGGTGCGCGACCTCGTGGCCCAGCGCTCGCCGCTGTTCACCTTCGCGATCCGCTCGATCCTCGACAGCTACGACCTCGGCACCGTCGAGGGGCAGACCGCCGCGCTGCAGCGCTGCGTGCCGCTGGTCGCCCAGATCCGGCGGGTGGAGCTGCGCGACGGCTACGCCCGCCGCCTCGCCGGCTGGACCGGGTGGGCGGACGAGGCGCAGGTCGTGCGGCGGGTGCGCGAGACCGCGGGCCAGCCCGCCGACGCCCGGCAGCAGCAGGGGTCCCGACGACGGCCGGTGCGGCCGGTGGCGTCGTCGTCGGAGGGCCAGGCGGGGCCGGCCATGCCGGCCCGCGACGACCCCCGGCTGCGGGTGCAGCGCGAGGTGCTCAAGGCGGCGCTGCAGGTCCCGGGGCTCGCCGGACCGGTGTACGACACGCTGCCCGAGGACGCGTTCAGCCACGAGGGCTACCTCGCCGTGCACCGCGCGATCCTCGCCGCGGGCGGGACGTCGAGCGGGCACTCGGGGTCGGGCTGGCTCACCGCGGTGACCGGGCAGGTGAACCCGCCCGGGTACGGCCGGCTGGTCACCGAGCTCGCCGTCGAGCCGATGCAGTCGCGCGAGGCCGACGACCACCGCTACGTCTCCTCGATGCTCACCGCCCTGCAGGGCGCGCTGGTCGAGCGGCAGGTCGCGGAGATCAAGTCCCGGCTGCAGCGGATCTCGCCGGTGACCGACGCCGACGAGTACCACGAGCTCTTCGGCGACCTCGTGGCCCTCGAGCAGTACAAGAAGGCGCTGCGCGACCAGGCGATCGGCGGGCAGTGGTCGGCCTGATGGCGGGGCGAGCGGAGCGACGGGGAGGGCTGGTCGGTCGGCTCACGGCGCTGCTGACCGGCCGGGAGCTCACGCCCGAGGGGTTCACCGGGACGCTGGACCCCGACGAGCGGGTGCTGGCGGACTCCCGGACGCGGCGCGGCGAGGTCGTGCTCGCCACCGACGTCGGCCTCTGGGTCGGCGAGCAGCGCGTGCCGTGGCACCTGGTCTCGAAGGCGACGTGGGCCGGCGGGGCGCTCGAGGTCATCGAGGCGTCGGAGGTCGAGCACCTCGCGGGCGGGGTGGTGCTCCTCGCGGACGCCGACCCCCGACGGCTGCCCCTCCCGGACCCGGGACGCATCCCCGAGACCGTGCACCGCCGGGTCACCGACGCGATCCGCTCGAGCCAGCACCACGACCTGCCCAGCGGCGGCGCGTGGTTCGTCCAGCGCCGGACCCCGGCCGGCATGGTGCTGCAGGTGCGCCCTGACCCGGGGACCGACCCGGACGAGGTCCGGACCCTCGCGGCGGGTGTGGGGGAGAAGCTGGGTCGGGCGCGCGGCTGATCCGGCGGCCCTGGCCCCCGCTCGCGTGGCAGCAACGGCACGATGCTGGCGTCGGACGCCAGGACGGCGCCGCTCACTCATCGGCCCGGCCCCGCCCCCGTGGAAGCAACGGCACGATGCTGGCATCAGACGCCAGGACGGCGCCGCTCACCCATCCCGAGATCCCCCCCGGAACGACGAACGCGGCGCCGCGGACCGAGGGAGGGTCCGCGACGCCGCGCCGCACTGCTCGCGTGCTCATGTAAGGAGCTCCGGGACTTGATCGGCCTGGGGTTCCAGGGTTGCATGCGCATCCCGGCTGGTCCGGTGGGTGGCGTCGAAGCTTGGGCTCTGAGGGCGGAATCTCGCGGTTCGGGCCTCGTTGGGCTGATTGCCACTGCTGGCCTGGTCACGGGTGCCCCGGATGAGGGAAGTAGGCCGACGCCGGTCGAGGTCGGGCCTGGTTGCAGCACATGAGTGGGAGCCGTCTCCAGGGACGCGCGAGCCGCCTTTGGGGCCGTGGCCGATCAGCGGCTGTGGCTGGGCCGGAGCTGGAAGCAGAGGGCGACGGCGGGGAGTGGACGTGGAGCGGCGACTGGTCGGGATCGATCTGGGGATCGCGAGCGCGCACACGGTGCGGGTGCTCGATGGGACCGGGCAGGCAGGTCGCGTCGCCGCCGCTGCGCGCCGACCGTGGAGGACCTGGCGCGGGTCGAGGCGGCAGCCCTCGAAGGGTGTTCGACCTCGACGCGCTTGGAGGTGGTGATCGAGCCGACCGGGCCGGCGTGGTTGCCGGTGGCGGTGTTCTTCACCGGGCGTGGTCACCGGGTCCATCGGGTCTCCAGCGCCAAGGCCGCGGACCTGCGGCGGTTCCTGTCCCGGCACGCCAAGAGCAACGGCATCGACGCCGAAACCCTGGCCCGGTTGCCGCTGGTGGACCCGCAGGGGTCTGCGGGTGCTCGAGCTGCCCGGGGCGCAGGCAGCGGCGTTGGACCGGCGGGTCCGCGCCGACCGACCGGTTGACCCGCGCCGCGACCCAGCACAAGGTGCGGATCAAGGACCTGGTGCGCCAGCTGATGCCCGCGACCCCGCTGACCGGGGACCTCGGCGTTGCGGACCTGGCGGTGCTCGAGCGGTGGGCGGACCCGAACGCGCTGCTCGCGGCCGGGCCGGCGCGGTTGACCGCCCGGATCGCCAAGGCCTCCCACGGCCACCAGGGCGCCGAGCGCGCCGCGCAGTGGCGGGCGGCGGCCCGGGCGGCGGTGGAGCTCTACGCGAGCTGGCCGGCGATGCCCTTCAGTGATCTGGCCGCCGAGGTCGCCAGCGAGGTCCGGCTGCTGCGCGCGATCCAGGCCGAGATCGACGTCCACGCCGCGCACCGTGAGGACGCCTACCGCTGGGCCGATCCCGGCCAGCTCGCCCGCAGCCTGCCCGGGCTGTCCACCGTCGGCGCCCCGGCGGTGGTCGCCGCGGTCGGCGATCCGCACCGGTTCCCCTCGGCCCGCCACTTCCGCTCGTTCACCGGGCTGACCCCGCGGGCCTCGGAGACCGGGGAGACCGACCGCAAGGGCCAGCCGATGAGCAAGGCCGGGCCGGCGCTGCTGCGCACCACCCTGGTCCGGGCCGCGGACACCGCCCGCAAGCAGGACCCGCAACTAGCGAAGATCTACTACACCCAGATCGTGGAACGCGGCGCCGGGCACATCAAAGCGCTCTGCGTGGTCGCTGCCGCGCTCGGCGAGCGCGCCTGGACCGTCCTGCGCCGTGGGATGCCCTACGTCGTCTGCGACACCGACGGCCGGCCCGGTCGACCCCGCCGAGGCCCGCGCAGATCATCGCCGCGCACTGGACAGTGCCGCCCGAGGTCCGCGCCCGCCGCCGCAGCACCAAGACCACCATCAAGAAAGGCGGGGAAGGCCCCTCAGCGAGTCCACACAGGACACGACCGGTCAGACGCCCGAAGCGTCGACAAACGAGGCGACCTTCCCCAGCACACGATCCTCACGCGGAAGTCAACGCCCCCGCAAGGCGGCGGCGTTGACAACCGATCTCCCATAGGGAATCAGGCCACGATGATGTACAGCCCGTAGATCACGATCGCCGCCGCGACGACGAGGCACACGGCCGCGACCGCGGTCCCCGCCGACGGCGAGAGCGCCGGCTCCGGCCCGTCGGCCCGCGGGGCCCGCGCGGCGAGCCCGACGATCCCGAACGACACCAGCGCGGTCACCACGACCGCGGCCGCGAACGACACGATGGCCACCAGGCCCAGCGAACCCCAGGCGATGCTCATGCCTGCGCCACCCCACTCTCGGTACGGACCTCGTCCGGGGCGACCGGCGAGGGGACGTCGTTGACGTTGTCGGCGGTGACCGGCGTGCGGCGCGAGGCCGCGTAGATGCCGACCGCGACGCCGAGCGCGACGAGCGCGACGAGGATCGTGCCGATGACGCCCTGCGAGGCCGCGAACGCCGCGACCGCGCCGACGATGGCCGCGGCGGGCAGCGTCACGATCCACGCGACGGCCATCTGGCCGGCGACGCCCCACTTCACGCCCGCGAGCCGCCGGCCCGCTCCGGCGCCGAAGATGGACCCGGTGGCCACCTGCGTCGTCGAGAGGGCGAAGCCCAGGTGCGAGGACGCCAGGATGACCGCCGTCGTGGCCGTCTCCGCGGCGAAGCCCTGCGGGGTCTGGATCTCGCTGACCCGCTTGCCGAGCGTGCGGATGATCCGCCAGCCGCCGAGGTAGGTCCCGAGACCGATCGCGAGACCCGGCCGAGAGGATGACCCAGACCGGCGGACCGGCGTTCGGGGCCAGGACGCCGGACGCGATGAGGGTCAGCGTGATGACGCCCATCGTCTTCTGCGCGTCCGAGGTGCCGTGCGCCAGCGAGACCATCGAGGCCGAGGCGATCTGGCCGACCTTGAAGCCCTTCTTCACCGAGGTGTCGTCGGACCGCGCCGTGCTGCGGTAGGCGATGACCGTCCCGACCAGGGCGATGATCCCGGCGAGAACCGGCGAGATGAAGGCCGGGAGGATGATCTTCGAGATCAGCGTCCCGAAGTGCACCGCCCCGGCGCCCGCGGCCACCACGACGGCGCCGATGAGGCCGCCGAACAGGGCGTGCGACGAGCTCGACGGCAGGCCGAGGAGCCACGTCAGCAGGTTCCACAGGATCGCGCCGATGAGGCCCGCGAAGATGATGTACGGGTTGATCTTGGTCTCGTCGACGAGCCCGCTCGAGATCGTCTTCGCGACCTCCACCGAGAGGAAGGCGCCGACGATGTTCAGGACGCCGGAGATGAGGACCGCGACCTTGGGCTTCAGTGCCCCGGTCGCGATCGACGTCGCCATGGCGTTCGCGGTGTCGTGAAAGCCGTTGGTGAAGTCGAACGCCAACGCCGTCACGATGACGACGATGACGATCAGGGAGATTCCCATGCGCCGTTCGGTTCCCCTCCGGCGGGTGCGCACGTCGGGTGACGACGCGCCCCGCTCCGTCGTGTCAGGACGGCGGGGACGTTACGAAGCGTTCGCGTCCTGACCCGTCTCGCGAGGGGGAACAGCAGCTGAACAGGGGCCATCCGGGTTGTGAACCGCGCCCGGATGACCCCGGTTCGTCCCGTGTGTCCGACCTAGTGAGCGGTCCCGTTGCCCGTCGTCGACCGTCCCGGCGCCGACGGCTCGTGCGCACCGGGCGACGACGGCCCGACCTTGTCCTTCGCGACGGCGACGCCGGCCTGGACCGCCTCGCCGGCCTTCGCCCGCGCGACGCCGGCCGCCGCCTGCACCTGGGGGTTGTCCGCCACCCGGCGGTAGGCCTTCGACAGCTGCTCGTAGCGCTCGCGGCCCGCCCTGGTCCCGAGGACGTATCCCGCGCCCATACCCAGCAGGAACGACAACATCTTCATGATCGACCTCTCGACGACGGCGTTGACCCATCCTGCCGCACGGGGCCCGGAGCCCGTCGGGTACGGTCTACGCCGAGCCCAGCGCGATGGGCTCGTGACGGTCCTCCGTAGCTCAATTGGCAGAGCATGCGACTGTTAATCGCAGGGTTACTGGTTCGAGTCCAGTCGGAGGAGCCCTCCCCCAGGTCATAGCGCTGACCTTGAGCGGCGCGGCCCACCCCGAGCCAGGAATGACCCGTGCTCCTCGCGCCACGTGTCGAGTGCGCGCGCGATCAGTGCGCCGGCCGCCGGGGAGAACGCGGACGCGGCGGCGCCCTGGGCGAAGCGGGCCACCCCGAGCAGGGCGGGGTCATCGACCACGACGAACACGACCGAGGCGACCGCGAACGCGGCGAGGCCGCCGAGCAGTACCGGGCGCAGTCCGATCCGGTCGGCGAGCGCCCCGAACACCGGCTTGAGCACGATCTCGGCGCCGTCGTAGGGGGCGAGCAGGATCCCGAGGGTGAGCAGGTGATCGCCGAGGTCGCCGGGTCCGGCGCCGAGGTTGGCGGCCACGCCGTGCGCGCCGAAGGCGGTGACGAAGCCGGCGGCGAACAGCGGCCACAGCACCCGGTTGTCGGCGTGCTCGCTCATCGGGTGCGGGTCAGCCGACAACGGCGTGGCGGGCGAGTTCGAGCAGTGCCTCGAAGTCCTGCTGGGCCTCCACGGTGGCGAGCGCGGCGAGCAGGACCACCGCGACCGCGGCGATCAGCCAGGTGCGTCGCACGGTGCGGATCGGGTCGGCGAGCAGTGCGGCGACGCGGCGCGGTACTTCCCCGGCGTCGGCCGGTAGCGCGGGGCTGATGCCCAGGCCCAGGGCCGGCCGGGTGGTCGCGCCGGCACCGGCGTGGCTGCTGGCCAGGGCTGCGCGCCCCACGGCGTGGGCGACGACGGGGCGGTCGCGCGTGGTGTGGGCGGCGTCCTCGTCGGCCCAGCGCTCCACGGTGTAGCCCACCGCGCGGGCCGCCCGTGCGCAGCAGCGGGTTGAGCGCGGCCGCGAGGCGGACCGCGGCGAGGAAGAGGTAGTGGTGGTGGGCGAGGTGGGAGCGCTCGTGGGCGATGAGCGCGTTCTGCTGGTCGGTGGTGAGCGCGTCGAGCATGGCGGTGGAGACCACGACCCGTCCGGGACGGCCCGGGGCGGCGTAGGCCTCGGGAGCGGGGTCGGGCACCACGACGAGCTCGTCGCGGCCGGGCAGCGCCCGGGTGTGGCGGTGAGCGGCCAGCACCGCGCGGGCGCGTCTCGTGGCGACCCGGCCCAGGTCGACCGTCGCGATGGCGAGCAGCGGCAGCAGCAGGGGCAGGAAGACCGCGATCCGCATGGCCGGCCCGTCAGCCGTTCTCGTCGCCGAGCAGGCGGCGCAGCAGCGCTCCGTCGGTGTCGGACAGCTCGGAGACGAAGCTGGCGAGCACCGCGGCATGGTCGCCCTCGCCCGCCAGGGCCTGGTGCATCCGTGAGGCGGCGATGGCTTCCGGAGTGCTGGCGGGGGCGTAGCGGTGGGCGCGTCCGTCGAGGGTGCGGGTCAGCAGTCCCTTGGCGTGGAGCCGTCCGAGGATGGTGACGACGGTGGTGTAGGCCAGCGGAGGCTGTTCCGGGTTCTGTTCGTGGAGCTGGTCGCGGACCTCACCGGCCGTCAGCGGCTGCCCGGTCGCGAGCAGCAGGGACCAGACCTGGTTCTCCAGCACCCCGGGAGCGCGGCGGTCCGCCCGTTCGGGCATCGCCTGTTCTCCACCGGGTCCGCTCACGCCCACCCCGCTCCTTTCAGGTGCTCCTGCGTCGTCGGGCACACTGGCTTCTACACGCTCGTAGAGGCCGAGCTATGTTCTACAGGTGCGTAGAAGAAGCGTCGAAAGTGGGTCGGTCCACGTGCTGACGAATGCACCGAGGTGACGTCCCCGCCCGCGCTGCCCGGGGTGTTCGCGGCGCTCGCGCCGGTCCTCGACCAGTACGGCTACCTCGCCGTGGCCGTGCTGCTCTTCGTCGAGGACTTCGGAGTTCCCGCACCGGGTGAGACGGTGCTGATCGCCGCTGCGGTCTACGCGGGCGCGGGCCGGCTCGACCTGGCCGTGGTCGTCGTCGTCGGCGTGCTCGCCGCGATCGCCGGGGACAACGTCGGCTACGCGATCGGCCACTTCGGCGGACGACGCCTCGTCGGCCGGTACGGCCACTACGTGGGTCTCACCGCGCCTCGCGTCGAGGCCGCCGAAGGGTTCTTCTCCCGCCACGGCGGCAAGGTCATCGTGGTCGCACGATTCGTCGAGGGCCTCCGCCAGGCGAACGGGATCATCGCCGGGCTCTCCGGGATGCGATGGCTCCGGTTCCTGGCGTTCAACACGCTCGGCGCGGTCCTCTGGGTCGGCGTCTGGACCACCCTCGGCGACCTCGCCGGCACGCACATCGACGCGATCTACACGGCCCTGCGCCGCTACGAGCTCTACCTGCTCGCCGCGCTGGCCGTCCTGATCCTCCTCCTGATCGCCCGCCGGGTGCGTCGCACCCGAGCGCAGCGGCACGCCCCGCGGTCGTCGGACACCGACCAGTCGTCCCCGCCCCAGGACCACAGTTGAGTCCGGAGGGCACGAGGACCGCGTCGATCCACGCGTCGCGTTCCGCCTCGTCAGCCACCGAGGCGCGCGGCGAGCGTCGACTTCCCGGGGCCGTCCAGCTCGTCGAGGGCGTGTCCGCGTCCGGCGATGGCCATGAGCAGGGGTTCGGCGGGGCCTTCGACGACGGGGCCGCTCCCCGAGGTCCAGTGCAGGTCGGTGGCGACGAGGCGCAGGCCGCGGGCGCGGGAGAAGGCCCGGATCGGGGGTGCGACGCGGGCGAAGGGCAGCGCCGCGGCGAGCCGGTCGCGGGGTACCTCGCGCGGCAGGCCGAGCGAGCGGCGGATGTCCTGGTGGTGGATGAGCCCGTCGACCAGGCCGATGCGTCCGCCGAAGCCCGCCGTGAGTCCCGCGGGGCGCAGGTGATCGCGGAAGGTCGCCAGCAGCTCGTCGGGGGAGAGGTGAGCGTGCTCCTGGACGCCGACCTCGTTGATCCGGTCGGGGACGAACCCGCCGCGGGCGAACCGGCCGGCGAGCCCGACGGGGCCGAGGCGGTCGTAGCTGACGATGTGTGCGGCGACGTCGCGGACGCGCCACCGGGTGCACAGCGTGGGCGCGTCCCACTGCTCGGCGGTGAGCCCGGCGAGCAGGTCGGCCAGGTCGCTGCGCTCGTCCTGGGCCAGGCGCACGGGGTCGGCCTCGGTCACGGCCGCCGGACCTGGTCGGACTCGGTGGCGACCAGCGCGGCGTAGGCCTGCAGCAGCGCGACCCAGCCACCGCCGCCGTACTCGATCGCGCCGTGGACGCCCTCGCCGCCCACGAGGCGCTCGAAGTGGCGCTGCTCGACCTCGATCGTGGTCTGCCCGGGTCCGTCGGCGTGGAACCGGACCTCGATCTCGCTGGCGTGGGCCGGGTCGGGGTCGAACTGCCAGTCCCCACCGATCTGCCAGGTGAAGACGACCCGTTGCGGCGGCTCCCAGGCCAGCACCCGACCCCAGTCGCGTTCGCTGTCGTCGACGCCGCGTTCGAACCACCGTCCGCCTTCGCGGGGCTCGAGGACGACGTCGGCGACCTCGGCCGCGCCGATGTGGTACTGGCGTGGCCACCAGGAGCCGATCGAACCGGTGAACAGTTCGAACGCGCGCTCGCGGTCGACGTCGACGGTGGTCCTGCCCTCGATCGGCGGGATCGGCGTGGTCACGGCTCCTCCTCATCGGGATGGTCACGGCCGGCGACCTCGTCGGCGATGGTCTGTTCGGCGTGCTTGTGGAAGCCGGCCAGGGCGTGCTCCCAGACGCCGTCGAGCCAGGCGCGCACGGCCGCGACCCCGTGGGGGTCGAGGCTGTAGACGCGGCGGTTGCCGTCGGGACGGGAGACGACCAGACCGCCGTCCTTGAGGGCCTTGAGGTGCTGGGACACCGCGGGCCGGCTGATCGGGAGCTGGTCGGCGATCTCGCCGACGGCGCTCGGACGGCGGGCGAGCAGCTCGAAGATGGCGCGGCGGTTCGGGTCGCCCAGCAACCCGATCGCTCCATCTGTGTTCGGCGGCACGAACGGTAAGGCTAGCCGAACATAGATGGCGGGACCAGAGCTGACCGGGTACGGCCGGGGTAGGTTCCGGCGGTGGCCCACCACATCGTCGACGCGAGCGATCTCAGCACCGGTCGGGGCCCGCATCCCGCGGCGAGCCCGTTCGAGAAGCGGGTCGGCGAGGCGATCGGCATCACGGCGTTCGGGCTCTACCAGATCGATCTGCCCGCCGGGGAAGAGACCGTTCCCCACGACCACCGGGACGACCGGGCCGAGGACGCCTACGCCATTCTCCGGGGCAGCGGCTGGGTGATCGTCGACGAGGAGGAGATGCCCGTCGAGCCCGGGCAGTTCATCGCCGTGATGGTGGAGTCGTCCAGGTACCTCCGTGCCGGTCCCGACGGCCTGGTCTTCATCGCCGTCTGCGCCGCTCCGTAATCTCCCACGCCGAGACCGCGCCCACGAGTCGCTACCGCGTGAGCTCGTACCGCAGCGCCACGGCGCCCGAGTCGAACTCCGACCGGCCCACGAGCTGCAGGTCGACGGCCGTCGAGAGCCCCGCGAACGGCGTCGGTCCGTGGCCCGCCAGCCGGGGGTGCACCAGGAACTCGTACTCGTCGATCAGGCCCAGTTCCGCCAGCGCGAGCGGGAGGGTCACGCCCCCGACGTAGAGTCCGTGCCCGGATTCCTGCTTCAGCTGCCGGACGGTCCTCTCCAGATCGTCGCCGCGCACGAGCTCCGCGTTCCAGTCGACCTGCGCCAGCGTGTCCGACACGACGTACTTCTTCGCCGCGTCGATCGTCCGGGCGAAGGGTTCCGTCCAGTCCGGCATCGCCCCCGGCGTCGGCGCTCGCCACGCCGACTCCATCATCTCGTAGGTCACGCGGCCGAAGATGAGCGCATCGGCCTGCCCGAGGAGCTGCGCCGCGTGACGGTGCATGTCCTCGGTCGGGACGACCGCGCGGTGGTCGCAGCACCCGTCCAGGGTGACGTTGATGGAGTACCGGAGCGGTCGCATCGCGGGAGCCTAGCGAGGCTCACGTCCCCGACAGGCGCTCCACCAGCGGCGCGAAGTCCTCCATGAACGCGCCGTTCACGCTGACGTAGGAGACGCCCAGCTCGGTGCGGCGGCGTTCGAGCTCCGCGGCCATGTCGTCGACGCTGCCCCGGAGGATGGTCAGCGAGTCGTGCTCGATGAGGGTCTCCGCATCGACGCCGATGAAGCCGCGGATCCACGGCGGGACGTGCTCGCCGACGACGAAGATGTTCATCGCCAGCTCGATGTCCCGGCCGTCCGCCGCCGACCGGATCTCCTCGACGTGGGCGGCGAACTCGTCCCGCGCGGTCAGGACGCCGCCGGCGAGCGTCACGATGTCGGCCTTCGCCGCGGCCAGCCGTCGCGCCTTCGGGCCGCCCGCGGCGATCATGACCGGGGTGTGCACGTCGCCGTCGAGCCGCCGGACGTGGTCGACCGTCTCGGAGATCGCGTCGAGCCGCTCCGGGCCGGTGCCGTAGGGCAGCCCCAGCTCCTCGGCCTGCTCGCGCATCGAGGGCAGGCCGGTGCCGAGGCCGAGCTCGAAGCGGCCCTCGGTCATCGTCGTGAGGCTGTGCGCCTCCCACGCCGCGGCCCGCGCGGTCCGCAGCGGGCTGGCCAGCACGAACGAGCCGACGCGCAGCCGGGTGGTGACCGCGGCGGCCGTCGCGAGCGACGCCGTCGGGGTCGGCAGGGAGAGGTTGTCCGGGGAGAGCAACGTCGAGTAGCCGAGCTCCTCCGCGCGGCGCGCCGTCTCCCGCCACCTCGCGCCGCCCTCCTGGGCCGCGGCCACCACGCCGAACCGGAACGCCGTCATCCGCTGACCCCCGTGTCTGTCGTCGCCTCGATCCAACCACCGCCCCGCCCGCAGGGTGTCCGGCTGCTCCGGCCACACGGCGCATGGTCGACTGGATCGACGAACAGCCCGAGAATGCGCAGGAGCCGAACGACCCGGGCGGTGCCCGAGACCACGAGGAGTCGGAATGGCCCCCACCCGCCGCGCCGCGCGTCACGCGTGGTTGCTCGTGCTCGTCGTCGGCATCGCCCTGTTCGTCCTCGACGAGCGCACCATGGTCGCCACCGAGAACCCGAACTTCGTGCCCTCTGCGATCCTGCTCGGCGCCGCTGTGGTGCCCTTCGCGTTCGTCGCGTTCATCAAGGGTCGGCGCCTGCCCTACGCGGTGGGCGGCGGGATGCTCGCGTCCGCGGCGTTCTTCGGCGGTGTCCTCGGCACCATCGTCGCGGGCACCCTCGAGTTCGACGTCGCGCAGCGCCTGGGCACGCTGCCCATGGTCGGCGTCGCGATCATCGAGGAGGGCGCCAAGCTGCTCGTGCCCCTCGTCCTGCTCGTGGTCATGCGACGGCGGTTCGGGCCGGCGGACGGGTTGCTGCTCGGGGTGGCCTGCGGCGCGGGCTTCGCGGCGCTGGAGACGATGGGGTACGGCTTCGTCACCCTGCTCACCTCGCACGGCAGCGTCGTGAGCACCGTCGACGTGCTCATGCTCCGCGGCCTCATGAGCCCCGCCGGGCACATGGCGTGGACCGGCATCACGGCGGCGGCGCTGTTCGCCATCCCGCGCGCCGCGCGCCGGGGCCGCGCCGTCCGCCGCTTCGTCCTGGCCTTCGTGGTCGCGGTGGTGCTGCACGCGGCGTGGGACAGCCTCGGCGGCGTGATCGCCTACGGCGTGCTCGGGGTGATCAGCCTGGGTCTGCTGACGACCATCGCGCACCGCATCGCGCACAGTCCCGCTCCCTCCCCGGCGGCTCAGTTCGCGTAGGGCGGGAGGCCGCCCGGCCGGTAATCCAGGAGGACGGTGCGGCCGTCCAGCACCGTCTCGGACACCAGGCTCCAGCGCGACGTCGCCCAGCTCCGCGAAGAACGGCTCCCGCCCGGTCTGGCCGACGATCAGGGGGAAGACCATGAGCCGGAGGCGGTCGAGCTGCCCGCCGCAGAGGAGCTGCCGCACCAACGACAGGCTCCCGACGGTGCGGAGGTCGCCGTCGGTGCGCTGTTTCAGGGCGGGCATCTCGGCGACGACGTCGTGGCGGTCGATCGTCGCGCCCGGCCAGGACGCGTGCTCCAGGGTCCGGGAGAACACCACGGTCGGGGCCTGCGCCATCCGGTGCCAGCTCTCGTCGCGGGCCTCCTCGGGGAGATTCGACAGCAGCGAGTAGGTCCGCCGGCCCATCACGGTGAGGTACCCGTGCTCCATCTCGTCGTGGATCCAGCGCTCGAGGTCCGGGCCGCCGAACCCGAAGTAGCCGGGGGAGCGGGAGCCGGCCGCGAAGCCGTCCACACTGAGGAACACGTCGGCCACCAGCTCGGACATCCGGGCCTCCTCGTCGAGAATCGGTCCTACCGTAGGACCAGGCGCCGGGGTACGGCGCTGATCTGGTGGTGCTCGACGCCGACCCGCTCGCCGATCTGGACGCACTGCGGCGCATCCGGCTCGTCGTCGTGCGCGGGCGGCAGCACGTCCCGTCCTGAGCCGCTAGTCCGCCGGGAGGGCCGCCGGGTCGAGGTCGGCGTCATCGGGCGACTCTCGCACACCGCTGGCAGGTGGCACGAGACCGCGGAAGCGTGGGGTCCGCGCGTCACGGTCCGCACGGCCGGTGATCAACCGGACCGGCTCCGTAAGGTCGCAGGGGGGCCCGCCGGGCTCCACCGTGGAGGCCCCCGTCATGAGGAGCACGACGCCCGTGGGCGCTGTCGAACACCACCTCGCCCCGCACGTCCGTGGCGTCTCAGCGAGACACGGGGTGCGCTCCTGCGGGCATGCCGAGACCCGTCCGACGACCGCCGCCGCGGTGGTCGAGCAGGTGGTCGCGCTGCACGACGCGCTGCTCGCCCGGCCGCACCTGGCCCCCGAGCCCGCGACGAACGAGCTGTTCGGTCGCCTGGTGGCCCTGGCCGTCGATCCCGCCGCGGCCCGGGACGCGGACGCCGTGCTCGGCGACCCGACCGTCGCGCGACTGCTCGCGAGCCTGCGGCACCTCTGCGCCGACGGCGAGTTCGAGCTCGAGCGCTCGTGGGCCCGACGCGTCGTCGACCACCCCGACCCGGGCGCGGAGCTCGCCCGCTTCCCCTACCACCAGAACTACGGCGACCTGACCCGCCTCGAGCACCACACCGTCGCCGGGCTGACGGCGAGCCCGGTCCGTCGGGTCCTGTTCATCGGGTCCGGACCGCTGCCGCTGACGTCGCTGCTGCTCGCCGAGCACTCACGGGTGCGCGGTCGACAACCTCGACCGCGAGCCCGACGCGGTCCGTCTGGGCGCGGACCTCGCGGCCCGCCTCGGCCGCACCGGGCTGCGGTTCCGCCGTGGCGACGTCCTCGACGGGTGCGACGGCTACGACTGGGAGCGCTACGACCTGGTCTACCTCGCCGCCCTCGCGGGCCTCGACCCCGCCGCCAAGCACGAGCTGCTCGAGCACCTCGGCCGTCGGCTGCGTCCGGGTGCGCTCGTCCTCGCCCGCAGCGCCCACTCCCTGCGCGGGCTGCTCTACCCCGTCCTCGACCCCGACGACCTGCCCGGCCTGCGCACCCTCGCCGTCGTGCACCCGCACACCGACGTCGTCAACTCGGTGGTCGTCGCGGAGGTCCCGGATCGCACCGGGGTCTGAGGGCCGCGACCATCGCCGAGAATCCGGGTCGCGGGACGCGGATCCCGCGCAGTACCCGGGAGCCCCACGGGTACCTGAAGCCGTGACCGATGCAGCCGGACTCCGCCGTGACCTCGGGCCGGCCCTGCACCGGACCGTGCAGGACGGCGCGGCGTACGAGCCCGGGGTGGTGCCCGAGGCGCTGTGCCGAGCCGTGCTCGCCGAGCTCGACGCCGAGCCCTTCGTCGCGCTGCCGCCGGTGGAGGGCCCGTTCGGGGTGCGGCAGGAGGGCGAGCACCTCGTGCTGGCGGGCGCGGAGATCGGAGGACGGCCCGCGGTGCGCGCCCTGCACGACGCCGTCGTCGCCGCCGTCCACGCGCACGCCGGGGAGATCGCCGGCCTCGGGGAGTGGCAGCCGGACGAGGTGACCGTCCAGCGCTACGGGCCGGGCAGCTCGGGCATCTCGGTCCACCGCGACGGCCGGCGCCACCGCCACCTCGTCGCGATCCTCACGCTCGAGGGCTCGGCCCTCCTGCGGCAGTGCTCGGACCGCGAGGGCACCACCGCCCGGGCCTGGGAGGCCGACGCCGGCAGCCTCGTGCTGCTCCGTGGCCCCGGACTCGCCGGCACGGACGACGACCGGCCGCTCCACGCGGTCGACGGGCCGCGCGCGACATTCCCGGACGTCGTTCACGATGCGGGTGGGCTCCGCCACCGCCTGATCGGTTGCCTTCGAGTGCGCTCGAACTCCTACCGTCGACGACGTGAGCACTCCGAACACCAAGACCTGGTTCATCACCGGCACCTCGCGCGGCTTCGGCCGCGAGTGGGCGGTCGCGGCCCTCCAGCGCGGCGACTCGGTCGCCGCGACCGCGCGCGACGCGAGCTCCCTCGACGACCTCGCCGCCGAGTACGGCGACCGGGTGCTGGCGCTGACCCTCGACGTCACCGACCGCGCCGCCGCCTTCGCCGCGGTCCAGCAGGCCCACGAGCACTTCGGCCGCCTCGACATCGTGGTCAACAACGCCGGCTACGGACAGTTCGGCATGATCGAGGAGCTCAGCGAGGACGACTTCCGCGCGCAGATCGAGACGAACGTCTTCGGCGCCATGTGGGTCACCCAGGCCGCGCTGCCGCTGCTGCGCGAGCAGGGCTCGGGCCACCTGCTGCAGGTGTCCTCGATCGGCGGCATCTCCGCGTTCCAGAACGTCGGGGCCTACCACGCCTCGAAGTGGGCCCTCGAGGGCTTCAGCCAGGCCCTGTCCCAGGAGGTCGCGGGCTTCGGCATCCACGTCACCCTGATCGAGCCCGGCGGCTTCTCGACCGACTGGGGCGGCTCCTCGGCCCGCCACGCCACCGCGCTGCCCGCCTACGACGGCGTCCGTGAGCAGGCGGCCGAGGCGCGCAAGGGCCGGATGAGCACGCCGGGCGACCCCTCGGCCAGCGCCAAGGCCGTGATGGAGATCGTCGACGCCGACGAGCCGCCGCTGCGGGTGTTCTTCGGCGACGCGCCGCTGGGGATCGCCGAGGCCGACTACGCGTCGCGCCTGGAGACCTGGCGGGCGTGGCAGCACGTCGCGCACCTCGCGCAGGGCTGACGCGCGCCGGCTGAGATACGGGAGGGCTCAGGCCGGCGCGGCGGGCGCGTCGGCCCCGAGCCCGAACCTCGCCCCCAGCCGGGTGCCCTCGGCGACGACGCGCCGGCCCCGGGCCAGCGCGTCCGGTTCCCAGGCCGCGAGGGCGGCGTCGACGTCGCCCTCGTGGTCGCGCACCGCCGCGGCGAGCGCGTCGGCGTCCACCGCGGCCTTCGCGCTGCCGTAGGCGGTGTGGGGGCGGGGCACGAAGGCGGCGTCGCCGATCACCGCGGTGCGCCCGAGCACGCACCGGGTCGAGGCGAGGTCGGTGATCGCCTGGACCGAGGGTGACGACGTGGCCGCGACCAGCTCCGCGTAGACCTCCGGCAGCCGCTGCCGGGCGAGCTCCCGACGGCGGGCGACGGCGTCGGACGTCACCGCGTCGGCGGGCAGCGACCACTCGTGGACGTGCCCGTCGCCGTCGGTCAGGTGGGCGGCGAGGTCGGCCACGGGCTGGTACCAGACCCAGTTCAGTGACCGCCGGCCCGGCGCGAGCTCGCCGCCCGGTCCGGGGACCAGGTAGGAGAGCATCTGGGTCGGGAACGGGTCGGGCCCGGGGTCGGTGAAGAACGCGAAGGCGCCGGCCAGGCCGTCGGCGGCCCGGCGGGGGAGGTCCGCCTCGGCGCACAGGCCGCGCCAGGCGACGTAGCCCGCGTAGGCGGGGGCGACGTCGGGCGCGAGGCGGCCCCGCAGCGTGGAGCCGGCGCCGTCGGCGGCGACGACCAGATCGGCCGGCACCGGATCGCCGTCGGCGACCTCGAGCCTGCGGCCGTCGTCGGAGACGCCGGTGACCCGGGTGCCGCCGCGGTAGGCCCCGCCATCGCGGGCGCGCCGCAGCGCGCCGACGAGCGCGTCGTACGACGTCATCCACTGCCGGACCTCGTGGGTGTCCACGACGTCCCCGGCGCGGTCGAGGTCGATGCGGCGGGCACTCGGCACGGCGACGTCCTCGGGCGCGGCGACCTGGTGGCGCTCCAGGAACGACGCGAGGTCGGCGTGGAGCACGATCCCGGCCCCGCGGCCCTGCTGCTCGTGGGGGGCCTGCTCGTACACGGTGGCCTCGCAGCCCACGTCGCGCAGGGCGATCGCGGCGCACAGCCCCCCGACCGAGCCGCCGACCACCGCGGTCTGCACCTGCGTCACCCCGAGCACCCCATCCCGTCGTCCCCGTCCGTGCTCCTCACGGGTGGGCGTCGACGGGCAGCTCGACACAGTCCGACGCGCACGCGCTCCCGGAGGGCTGCGGTGCCGGCGCCGGTCGGTGGAGCACGGCCCGGCCCGGGACGACGTCGAGCCGGTCACCGACGACGGTCGCCGTGCCGTCGACGATCAGCGAGTACCCGTCGGCCGGCGACGGTGCCCACAGCAGGGTGACGGCATCGTCGCCGGCGACGTCGCGCAGACCGGTGCGGCCGACGCCCCGGACCTGCACCACGCCGTCGACGACGGTGGTGGTCACCGCACCGACGTGGGGTCGGGGCCGGCCGCCGACCGTCAGCAGGTAGGCGACCGCGAATCCGGCCACCGTCTCCGCCAGCGCGTCCGGCGTCACCTCGATGCTCACCCCAACGAGGCTACGGCCGGGGACGGGCGCGGACCGCGGTCAGCCTCCCGTCGTCGCGCGGCGCCTGCGGCCCGGTAGCCGGGACGGCCGGCCGATCGGAGGAACTTCTCCGGCGCCGTCACCGGCACGGGCCGCAGGCGCGGCTTTCCGCATCATGACCCCGACCGCGGGCGCGGAGCTGTCCGCAGCCGGTGCGTCGCGCCGCAGCGACTATCTCGGTTCCTGCCTTCTGGGCGCGGGCCGAGCGGGCCCGTCCGGACGGACCGGTTCGTCCGATAGGTCCTGCCGGGTAGTGATTCGCGCATGACGATCGCCGCCATCCACCGCTACCCGGTCAAGTCGATGCAGGGCGAGGCGCTGACCCACACCGTCCTCGACGAGCGCGGCGTGGTCGGCGACCGGGCCTACGCGCTGCTCGACGCCGAGACCGGGATCGTCGCGAGCGCGAAGGTGCCGAAGCGGTGGCCGACGCTGCTGCAGTTCGCCGCGGCGTTCACCGCCGAGCCGGTCGCGGGGGAGCCGGCGCCGCCGGTGACGATCACCTTCCCCGACGGCTCCACCCGGCGCAGCGACGACCCCGACATCGACCAGGCCCTGTCCGCGGTGCTGGGCCGCGACGTCAAGCTGATCACCGTGCCGCCCGAGGGGGCCGGCTTCGAGGAGATCTGGCCCGAGATCGACGACCTCGCGCCCCAGCACATCATCGAGGCCACCACCGCCCGTCGCGAGGAC
Source organism: uncultured Actinomycetota bacterium (assembly GCA_963716955.1). Lineage (GTDB taxonomy): Bacteria > Actinomycetota > Actinomycetes > Mycobacteriales > Pseudonocardiaceae > Actinomycetospora. Next base: position 63,510 of record CAVQUY010000006.1, on the reverse strand, counting down.
ACCGGCGAGGCCATCAGCCGCTTCGACGTCGCGGGGTTCGCGCCCCCGGGACGCTTCTACGACCTCGCCGCGCTGCACGTCATCACCGAGTCGACCCTCGCGCACCTGCGCGAGCTCGCCCCCGACAGCCGCTTCGAGGTCGCCCGGTACCGGCCCAACATCGTGCTCGCCGACACCGGCGACGGCTTCGTCGAGAACGACTGGCCCGGCCGGGAGATGACCCTCGGCGACGGCGTGCGCGTGTCCTACACCTTCCAGACGATGCGCTGCGTCATGACCACGCTCGCCCAGCAGGACCTGCCCGAGGACCGGGACGTCCTGCGGACCGTCGCCAAGCACAACCGCGTCGACATCACCAAGCCCGAGGTGGCCGGGCGGTGGGCCTGCGCGGGCGTCTACGCCGACGTCACCGCCGGCGGGGAGGTCGCCGTGGGGGACGGGCACGCCTGACGGCGCGTTTGCCCCGCCGCAGACGCTGGTACACAGGAGGTAGGTGCTGACGTTCGGACGCGGCCACGCGTCCGTCCGGCACCCACGCACCCCGGACCCGGTGACGTCCCACAGCGCGCTCCCGACGGCGAGCGCCCACCGTCTCCCGGAGGAACCTCCTGTGTGCCCCGACTCATCTCTCGTCCCGGGCCGAGGCCCTCGGCGCCGGGGGAGCCGCCGTCGGCGGGGCCGGCACCGACGCGCTCCACGTGCGGACGTCGCGGTCGGTGACGGCCGTGCCGATGCTGCGGCGGCGGGCGCGGGCCTGGCTGCAGGCCCGGGGCGTCGACGAGGACGTCGCGGAGGCGGTGCTGCTGGCGACGGGGGAGGCGGTGTCGAACGCGGTCGAGCACGCCTACCTCCCGGACGCCGAGGGCGTCGTCGAGCTGACGATGACGGCCGGGACGGCGGATCGGCCGACCGCGGTGCACGTCTCGGTCACCGACGGCGGGCGCTGGCGCCCGGCCCCGGCCGACGCCGGCTTCCGCGGCCGGGGGCTGCCGATGATCCGCGCCCTCGCCGTGCAGGTCGAGATCAGCACCGGGGCGCACGGGACGTGCGTGCGCATGTGCTGGCACTGAGCTCGACGTCGCCGGGCAGGCGGACCGGGCGGACCGTCCGGACCGGCCCGGGGGCGGACCGTCCGGTGAGGCCGCGACCGGTCCGGGTAGCCGCCGGGGATGATGACCGTGATCACGCACGTGACGCTGACGCAGGGTTCCGAGCCGGAGTGGGACGCGGCGATGCGCGACCGGCTCGAGTCCGCCACCCAGCGCGAGGGGTGGCTGGGCAACCAGCTGCTCATCCCGCTCGACGCCCCGAACGAGCGCACCGTCGTCGGGACGTGGTCCACGCGGGCCGCGTGGGAGGCCTGGCACGCGGACGACGCCTTCCTGGAGACGCGGGAGCGCATGGAGGGGCTGCAGGAGGGCCCGAGCGAGACGACCTGGTACGAGGTCGTCGCCGAGGAGCACTGAGCGCGGCGGCCGGCCCCCGCGGACGACGGGCGACGAAGACACCTCCTCGCGCGGCCGACCTCCCGCCCTAGGGTGGCGTGATGACCGACGGCGACAGCTCACGCCCCGAGCTCTGGGCCGAGGTGGTCAGCGAGCTGGTCCACCGGTCACACGTGGTGGTCGGGGACGGGATCGCCTCGATGCTCGACGAGCTGGTCGCCCCGCTGGGGCTGCGCGCCGAGGTGCTGCTGGTGGACCTGGGCCAGCAGGTCCTGACCCCGCTCGGGCCGCGCGAGGTCGGCCGCCGGCTCGAGAAGCACCCGTCGCGGTCCCCGTGGCGGTCGGGTCCCACGCCGGGCCGGGAGGTGGAGCGCGCCGCCCGCACGCCGATCGTGTCCGTCGAGGGCACGGTGGAGGGGCGGGCGTTCCAGTACGGCGAGGTGGTCGAGGCCCACGACGACGACGGCCGGCGGGTGCTGTGCGCCGCGATCCTCGACGGCACGGAGCGGGTCGGTGTGCTGCGGCTGGTGCTCGGGGACGAGGTCGTCGACGACGCCGCGCTGCGTCGGTGGGTGATGACCTTCGCCGGGCTGGCGGGCCACGTCGTCATGGGCAAGCTCGTGTACTCGGACCACCTGCGCCGCCTGCGGGCCCCGTACGGCCTCTCCGTGGCCTCCGAGCTGCTCTGGCAGCTCGTCCCGCCCCGCACCTTCGCCACCTCGGAGGTGGTGGTGGCCGCGCTGCTCGAACCGCACGACCGGGTCGGCGGCGACGCCTACGACTACGCCGTCGACGGCGACGCGCTCTACGTCGGGGTGTTCGACGGCGTCGGGCACGACCTCGAGGCGGGGGTCACGACAGCACTGGCGGTGAACGCGATCCGCCACGCCCGCCGTCGCGGTGACCGCGACCTGACCGCGCTGGCCGCGATCGCGGACGCCCAGCTGCGCGCCCACCCCGGGGTCATCCCGTTCGTCACCGCGGTGCTCGCGCGCCTCGAGACCGACACCGGGCGCCTCGAGTACCTGCTGGCGGGCCACCCGGCACCGCTGCTGCTGCGCGGCGGGCACGTCGTGCACCGGCTCGACGCCGCCCTGCGCCCGCCGCTCGGCGTCCACACCCCGCCGGGGAACAGCGCGGTGGGCCAGGTGCAGCTCGAGCCCGGCGACCGGCTGCTCTTCTACAGCGACGGCGTCGTCGAAGCCCGCGACGAGGCGGGTCGGTTCTTCGGGGAGAACCGCCTCATCGACCTGACCGAGCGCACCGAACAGTCCCGGGTCTCGGCCCCCGAGACGCTGCGGCGTCTCACCGCGTCGGTCCTCGCCCACCAGGCCGGGCACCTGCAGGACGACGCCACCCTGCTGATGCTGGACTGGGTCGGGAGCTCGACCACGTCCCGGGGCCTCCCGGTGCACAACCACCGCCTCTGACCCCGGGCGCGGATCAGCCCTGATCAGCGCTGCGTCTCGGGACGGTCCCCGGTCCGCAGGATCGGCAGCCGTTCCACGCTCCCCGCGATCCCGGCCAGCGTGCGGTCGACGACGTCGAGGGCGGGCGCGACCCGGCCGCGCGTGCCTTCGTCGACCCGTTGGACCTGGTCGCGCAGCCGGTCGATCACCGTCAGGGGCAGCGCCGAGAGCGCCTGGCCGGGCGGGCGCCGGGAGACGACGGGGTGCGGGCGCGTCGGCGCGGTCGAGCGCAGGAGCTGCCACTGCAGCCCGACCAGCTGCAGCTGACGTCGGGTCATCGCCGCCTGCATCCGCGGCAGGAGCACGTCCTCCTCGGTGCGGACGTCGCGCTCGAGGCCGGCGAACGCGCGGTGCATCAGGGCCTCGTGGTCGGGGTCGTCCGGATCGGAGCGGTCCAGATCGGTCATCACCTCGTCGACGTCCTGGTGCTCCTCCTCGATGTCGACGGTGAGCTCGTCGCCCTCGGCCAGCGCCGCGCGTGCCGCGGGGAAGAGCACCGACTCCTCGGCGGAAGGCGTGGGTGAACACGAGGCGCGCGACGTCGCGCAGCGCGACCTGGTGGGCGTGGCCGCCCTCGTGCACGGTCGCGCGGGCGCGGGCCATGAGGACGTTCAGCCGCTCGTGGTCGCGCCGCTGGAGCGTGAGGATGGACAGCGGGCCGCCGAGCTCGTCGATGCTCTGCTCGGCGAGCGAGCGCGGCGCCCGCGCCTCGTGGCGCCCGGGACGTCGGTGGCCGCCTCGGGGGCCGTGGTCGCGGGGTCGCTGGTGTCATGCGGATCCATGCGGGGTGGTGCCCGCTCCGATGGCGCCCCGCAACCGGGTCTCGGCCGCGGAACGCCGCGGCGACGCAGCCGTGACGCTGCGGTGACGCACCTGGTGACGCCCGGGGGACGCGGGCGCGCACGGCCCGTGGCACGTCGGTGACACGGGCGCCCGCAACCGTGATCACCCGTCGTCGGGAGCACCCGGCCACGAGCGCAGCGGCGAGGAGAGACCGTGTTCTTCCACTACAAGGGCCTGCAGTTCGAGGCCTCCCCGGAGCGCCCCGACCCGGTGTTCGCCATGAAGCTCCAGGAGCTCATCGGCGGTCACTGGGGCGAGATGACGGTGGCGATGCAGTACCTGTTCCAGGGGTGGAACTGCCGCATCCCCGGCAAGTACAAGGACCTGCTGCTCGACATCGGCACCGAGGAGCTCGCGCACGTCGAGATGCTCGCGACGATGGTCGCGAAGCTGCTCGAGGGCGCGCCCGCCGAGGCGACCGCGCGGATGTGCGAGGACGACCCGATGCTCGCCGCGATCGTCGGCGGCATGAACCCGCAGCACGCCATCGTCTCCGGCGGCGGCCCGGTGCTCGCGGACTCCGCGGGGACGCCATGGAGCGGCAAGTGGATCGTGGCCAGCGGCAACCTGCTCGCAGACTTCCGCGTCAACGCCGCCGCGGAGGGCCAGAGCAAGCTGCAGGCCGCGCGCGTCTACAACATGACCGACGACCCCGGCGTCAAGCAGATGCTCCGGTTCAACCTCGCCCGCGACACCGCCCACCAGAACATCTGGCTCGCCGCGATCGAGGAGCTCAAGGAGGAGGGCCTGGAGTACGACCCGATCCCGGCCGGCATCCTCTCCGAGGACGACCCCGCGCACGACCACACGCTGTGGAACCTGTCCGCGGGCAGCGACTCGGCGCAGGGCCGGTGGGCGACCGGGGCCCGTCCCGACGGCCGCGGCAACTTCGAGTACATCGAGAGCCCGGAGCCGCTCGCGCCGGAGCCCACGCCGCCGACGGCCGACCCGTACCTCTACGCGACCGTGCCCGGCGGGCCCAACGGCACCGCCTGACCGGTCCTGCTCGATGCCGCTCCCGGGGCGGCCCGCCGGCACCGTCGGCGGGCCGCCCCGGCGCGGTCGACCCTCCCGGAGACCGGTCCGTGCTGCAACAGGCCCCCGCGCCCCACGCCCGCGTCCTATGTGCCTTCGGCTCGTGAGCACAAAGTGCGGGTATCACCGCATTTTGTGCTCACGGGCCCGGAGGGCACCTAGAAGACCGGACCAGGTCCTTGATGAGCTCCCGCAGGAGCTCCTCAGGATCGGGGGTGCTGCGCTTCGGGCACGCGCGTCGACGGCACGCGCTCGGCGGGGTCGACGGCACCGACCATGTCGTCGAGGTACTCGTCGATGACGCGACGCATGGCGGGGGAGGGGGCGAGGTCGAGCTCGGCGTGCAGCAGCCGGCGGTAGCCGTCGTACTGGCGCAGGGCCTCCCCGACGTTGCCCTCCTCGAGGTGGACCGCGATCACCTCGCGCTGCGCGGTCTCGCGCAGCGGATCGCAGCCGACCGCGACCAGTCCGAGGCGCAGCGCGTCGGCGTAGCGCCCGGAGCGGCGGTGCTCCGCGGACAGGGCCTCGAGGGCGTGCAGGCGCAGCTGCCGGAAGCGTTCCCGCTCGGGCTCGACCCAGGGGTCGTCCCATCCGGGCAGCAGCTCCCCGGCGACGAGCCGGGCCTCGCGGTCGTCGGGGACCCCGACCTCGGCCTCCCACAGGTCGACGGTGACGTGCGGGGCGAGGGCGACGTGGCCGTCGCCGGCCTCGACGAGGGGCGAGCCGGCGATGCGGCGCAGGCGCCAGAGCGTGGAGCGGAGGTTCCCCGAGGCACGGTCCCCGGGGCAGTCGCCCCAGAGGGTCCCGGAGAGCTGGTCGCGTCGGACGGGGCGTCGCGCGAGGGCCAGGAAGGCCAGCAGCCGCTCGGCGCGGGGAGTGAGCAGGAGCGGCCGGTCGTCCTCCCGGCAGGTGAAACGACCGATGACGGTCAGTTCGGTTCCGGCCACGCGCGCCTCCGAGCGTCCGAGCCTGGTGGGGGTCGGGCTCGGAGTTGAACCGCACGGACGTGATGTCCGGCCCTCGGGCTGCGGCAAACGCCGATCACGTCGCAGCACCGCCGGCCGCGGGGACGGCCGACGGGAAACGTCTTCGGAAACCGAGACAGAACAACATGCGTGTCCGTCTGTTCGGGGCCGGACGGAGCTGGGACGATCTCGGCCACGTCGGGAGCCTCTTGCCCCCCAGGAGGGCCGGCGAGGTCCCGCTGCCCGATCCCCCTCGGGCAGCGGGACCGTCCCGGCCGGCCCCGGCGTCAGCCCTCCACGACCCGCTTGATCGCCGCGAGCGTCGCCGGGATCCCCGAGCGCGCGTCGGCCACCCGGATCGCGATCTCCCGCTCGGCGTCGTCGCCGTAGCGCTCGCCGAAGAACTCGCGGCCGGCCGGCGGGAACTCCCAGGTCTCGGTCAGCCGCGTGCCGCCGCCGTCGGGCGCGGTCTCGAAGCCCCAGTACACGCGGCCCCCGTTGACGGTCCAGCGGAAGACGCGGCCGGGCTCGGCCGCGACCACCTCGCTGCGGGTCTGCCACTCGCGGTCGGGCTTGACGTTGTAGCCGGTGAAGTGGGCGCCGACCCGCGGGCCGTCGCCCTCGTCCCACTCGCAGCGCGCGCAGACCGGGCTCCACTCGCCGGTGCGCGTCACGTCGGAGACGACGTCCCACACCGTCCGCGGGTCCGCGTCGACGTGGATCGACTCGGCGTGGGTGAAGTCGTCCGGCCCCGGCTGCGCGTCGTCCACCCGATCATGATGACGTCTCGTCGCGCGCAGCACGAGGGGCTCCCGGATGCGCCCGGACCGGACGCCGCGCCAGGGTGGGCCCCGTGATCACGACGGAGATCGTCCCCGAGCTGCTGCGCGGTGCCCTCGACCTCGAGCGCACCGGGATCGGGGTGCGCCCGCACCGCCTGCCGCCCCGGGCGCGGGCCCGGGCGGACCGGCAGCTGCTGCTGGCCCAGGCGCAGCCCTCGGGCGTGCGGCTCGTGGTCCGCACCGCGGCCACCCGGCTCGAGCTCGACGCGCACCGCACGACCCTCGCCGCCGCCGGGGCGCCCCCGCGTCCGGACGGCCGGTACGACCTCGTCGTCGACGGCGAGCTCCTCGGCCAGCAGCCCTCGAGCGGCGGCACCGTCCTCGTCACCGACTTCGCGACCGGGGCCACCGAGACGCGGGAGGGCCCCGTCGGCACCGTCGCCTTCACCGGCCTGCCGGCGCGCGACAAGCTCCTCGAGCTCTGGCTGCCGCACCAGGAGGTGACCGAGCTGGTGGCGCTGCGCACCGACGCGCCGGTGGCCGCCGTCGCGCCCGGTGCCCGCCGGGTCTGGCTGCACCACGGCAGCTCGATCAGCCAGGGCTCGAACGCCGCGAGCCCGACGACGACGTGGGCCGCCCTCGCGGCCGCGCGCGGCGGCGTCGACCTGGTCAACCTCGGGTTCAGTGGCAGCGCGATGCTCGACTCCTTCGTCGCGCGCACCATGCGCGACCACCCGGCCGACCTCCTCAGCGCCGAGATCGGGATCAACCTCGTCAACGCCGACGTGATGCGGATGCGGGCCTTCACCCCGGCGGTGCACGGCTTCCTCGACACGATCCGCGACGGGCACCCGACGACGCCGCTGCTGGTCGTCTCGCCGGTCCTCTGCCCGATCCACGAGGACACTCCGGGCCCCGGCGCCGTGGACCTCGTCCGACGGGACGATGCGCTTCCGGGCCACCGGCGACCCGGCGGACGTCGCGGCCGGCCGGCTCTGCCTGCGCACCATCCGCGAGGAGCTCACCCGCATCGTCGCCCAGCGCGCGGTCGACGACCCGCACCTGCACCTGCTCGACGGGCGCGCGCTCTACGGGGAGCCCGACGCCGCCGAGCACCCGCTGCCGGACCGGCTCCACCCCGACGCGGCCACCCATCGGCTGATGGGGGAGCGGTTCGCCACCCACGCCTTCGGCGACGGCGGACCGTTCGCGCCGGGGTGAGCGGCCGCCGTCGTCAGGACGTGATCGAGTGCATCGGGCAGTGCGGCTCGACGAAGGGCCGCTCCCCGGGCGCCCCGGCGCGGTAGGCGGCGTTGGCGAGCACGGAGCAGGTGCAGCCCCGGTCGACCGCGGCCCGCGCCCCCGGTGCCTCCGCGGGGTCGGGGGCGCGCAGGCGCCCGTCGTCGACGTCCTCGGCCATGTCAGCTCCCCCCGGGGCCGGCTGATACCGCACGTACCGCGTACCCGTCGGTCACGCTACCGGACAGGTCCGGACCAACCCCTGCGCCCGGTTGTGCGCGGTCGGGTCGTGCCCCAGTGACGGGCACCGTCGCGGGGGGCGGGCGAGAGGAGTAAGCAGGGCACCAGCACGGGGCCCGCCGAGGCGCCCCCCGACGGAGGAGCCGCGATGGCGCAGGTCAGGGCACTGGCCCGGCGCACGATCCCCGCCGACCCCGGGACGGTGCTCGCGGCGCTGGCGGACTACCGCGAGATCCGTCCCTCGATCCTCACCGAGCACTACCGCGACTACCGCGTCGAGGTCGGCGGCGAGGGCGCGGGCACCGTCGTGCACTGGGTGCTGCAGGCGACCTCGAAGCGCCAGCGCGACCAGCTCGTCGAGGTCTCCACCGTGCCGGAGGGCGTCGTCGAGACCGACCGCAACTCGAGCATGGTGACCACCTGGCGGGTGCGGCCCGAGGGTCCGGACGCCGCGACGGTGGAGGTCGACACCCGCTGGGACGGGGCCGGCGGGATCGGCGGCTTCTTCGAGCGGATGTTCGCGCCGAAGGGCCTGCAGCGCATCCACGACGGCGTGCTCGCGAACCTCGAGCGCCGCGTGGCCGCCGGGGGGCGGCGGACCGGCTGATCGCGGCCGGCCGAGCCGGCTCAGGCGAGCTCGGCGCCGAAGTAGACCTGGGTCTCGACGACGAGGCCCCCGCGCACCGTGATCACCTCGGTGTTGCGGTGCCGCGCGCCGGTGTGCAGCTCGTAGACGTAGCGCACGAAGACCTCGCCGGGCGAGATCTCCACGACGTCGACGAGGTCCTGCGAGCGCATCCGACCCGCCGTCGGGAAGCAGCGACGCAGCCACTCCTCCCGCCCGATCGGCTCGTCCTGCGGGCTGGTGAACACGAAGTCGTCGCCCAGGATCGCGCTCGCCGCCGCGGCGTCCTGCTCCCGGTAGGCGGCGAAGAGGGCGCGGACGACGCCCGTCGCCGTGGGCGGGGCGGTCTCCTCGGTCGTCGTCATGACGTCTCCTCGGTCGTGATATCGAAAAGCTACCAGAGTTCCTGGAGAAGAGTCAATCCTGCGGCTGCCGTAGGCTGACGCGCATGGTGGAGCGGCTCGCGTCCCGGCTCGGTGTCTCGCAGATGCGTCTGCTGATCGGCGGCTGGATCCTCGCCGCGGTCCTGCTGCTGGCCGGCCTCGCCCTCGTGCTGGGCGGCTCCACCCTCGCGGGCGCCATCGTCTTCCTGCTCGGCGTGGTCACGTCGATGACCGTCGCCGTCAACCTCCTGCGCCTCCGGGCGGGCGAGCACGCGGTGAAACGGCCCGAATAGGCACTCCAGCGGGTGAACTCATGTGGTGATCGAGGGTTCTGGCTGGACGTGGAGGTGTTGCGTGCCTCACCGTGTTCCCACCGCCGGACGGTTGGTGTCGGTGTTCGGGGAACACCGGCTGCTGCGGGTCGGTGGCGGTCGCTGGGGAGCGGACCGCCGCCGATCCCAGCTCTCGTCCGCCGGGTCCGTCAGACCCCGGTGACCCGGTAGAGGCGCTGCGCCCCCCGGATGCCCTTGAACCGCCGCGGTGCCGCCACCCGCCACCGGAACTCGGTGTCCGCCCCGATCTGCTCGACGACCGCGTCGTGCACCGCGGCCGTGACGACGACCTGGCCGGGCCGCGCCGTCGTCGTGACCCGCGACGCGAGGTTGACCGGCGACCCGAACCAGTCGCCGGCGTGCGGGACCCCGATGCCCTTGGCCAGCCCGATGCGCACGTCCGGGCGCCCGTCGTCGGCCTCCGCCCAGCGCCGCGCGAGCTCCGTGGCCGCCCGCAGCAGCGCCAGCGTGTCCGACGACACGAGCATCACCGCATCGCCGATGGTCTTCGCGAGGCGCACCGGGCGGGCGACGACCTCGGTCGCGCACTCCGCGAGCCGCTCCGCGACCTCCGAGAGCTCCGCCGCGGACACGTTCTCCCCGAGGTCGGTGAAGCCCACCAGGTCGGCGAAGCACACCGACACCTCCTGCGCGCCCTGCAGCCGTCCCGCCGACGGTTCCTCGAGCGCGACGGCGTGCGAGCGGATGCGGTCGGCGAGGGCGACCGCGACCAGGTGGGTCAGGTGCAGGGCGTCGTGCTCGGCGAAGCGCCGGGCCTCGATCGCGTAGCGCAGCGCCGTCTCCGGTTCGGGCTCGCCCGCCGCGAGCAGCGCCTCCCCGATCAGCGAGCCGAGCGCGTCCGCCATGTTCAGCACCCCGCGCCCGATCGCGCGGACCACCGGCAGCATCTCGTCGTCGCTGAACCCGAGCGCCCGGTAGCCCTCGATCCGCTGGGCGATCTCGGCGTCCTCGTCGGTGTAGATCTCCTCGGCGGGGTCCGCGGACACCGGGCGGCCCAGCGCGCGGAACCACTTCGCGACGATCTCCGGGTCCTGGCCGGTGTGCGCGCAGATCGAGGCCATCGACCAGCCGTCCTCGGGGTCCAGCGTGCGCTCGAGGAGCAGCAGGCCGAGCCGGTCCCGCTCGATGGCCTCGCGCATGGTCTCCACCCCGACCCCGTCGCGGGCCAGCGCGTCCAGCACCTCCACCCGGGTGCGGCGCTCCCGCCCGGTCAGGCCGTCGAGGAGCCCGGCCCGGTCGAAGTCGGTCTCCGCCATCGCGGACCGGAGGCGTCGCGGGATCGGCAGCGACGTCAGGTGGCGGGGCGGCACCAGGCCATCGTGACGCAGACGGGGCTGGACGTCGCGCGATAGCACCCTCCGATGGCCGCCGCGTCCGGCTACCGTGATCAGGGAGATGGCTCCCCGACTCCTCGCGACCAGCGACCTCCACGTCAACCGCACCGAGAACGAGGCGGTCGTCGAGGACCTGCACCCCACCGACCCCGGCGACTGGCTCATCGTCGCCGGCGACGTCGGGGATCGCATCGAACAGCTGCGCCGCACCATGACGGTCCTCGCCCAGCGGTTCGCGCGGGTGATCTGGGTGCCGGGCAACCACGAGCTGTGGACGCAGCGCGACGAGGAGACCGACGCCGTCGGGCCGGCCCGCTACGCCGCCCTCGTCGAGGTGTGCCGCGCGTGCGGGGTCCTGACCCCGGAGGACGAGTGGCCGGTGTGGGACGGCGCCGGCGGGCCGGCGCTGATCTGCCCGCTCTTCCTGCTCTACGACTACTCGTGGCGGGCGCGCCCGGACATGGCCGGGCTCGGCGAGCGCGAGGCGCTCGAGGTCGCCCGCGAGGCCGGCGTCGTCTGCACCGACGAGTTCCTGATGTCCAGCAACCCGTTCCCGGGACCGGCGGCGTGGTGCGCGGATCGGTTGGCGATCTCCCGACGGCGGCTGGCGGAGCGCCCGGCCGGGATGCCGACGGTGCTGGTCAACCACTGGCCGCTGACCTCGTTGCCGCTGCAGGTGCTCCGCCATCCGGAGTTCTCGCTGTGGTGCGGGTCGGCGGCCACCGCGCGCTGGCACGTCGAGTACGACGCGGCCGCGGTCGTCTACGGGCACCTGCACCTGCCGCGGACGACGTGGGAGGACGGCGTGCGCTTCGAGGAGGTGTCGGTCGGCTACCCGCGCGAGTGGGAGCGCCACGGCCTCGTCCGCGGTCCGCTGCGCCAGATCCTCCCGGCGCCCCCGGTGCAGGACCGGGACCCGTTCACCGCGTGGGCCGTCGCGCAGGGGGCCCGGTGGCGGTGACGCTGCTGTCCTCGGTGCTGCCCGCGTCGGTGGTCGCGGTGGCCTGCGCGTCCGACGACGGGGCCGGCCCGCTGCACCCCAGCGAGGAGGCGGCGGTCGAGCGGGCCGTGGCGTCGCGGCGCGCGGAGTTCACCACGGCCCGGACGTGCGCGCGGGAGGCGCTGGCCACGCTGGGGGCGCCGGCCGAGGCGGTGCCGGTGGGGGAGAAGCGGGCCCCGGTCTGGCCGGACGGGGTGGTCGGGTCGATCACGCACACGCGCGGGTTCCGGGGCGCGGCGGTGGCGTGGCGTTCGGTGGTGCGGTCGGTGGGGATCGACGCCGAGGTCCACGACGCCCTGCCTCGCGGAGTGCTCGAGGCGGTGTCGTCGGCGGGGGAGCGGTCTCGGTTGGCCAGGTTGTCGGCGTCGCGGCCGGAGGTGTCGTGGGACCGGGTGCTGTTCTCGGCGAAGGAGTCGGTCTACAAGACGTGGTTCCCGCTCACGGGGCGCTGGCTGGGGTTCGAGGACGCCGAGCTCGTGCCCGCGGCGGACGGGACGTTCCGGGCCGAGCTGCTCGTCGAGGGCCCGATGGTGGACGGGGTCGTGGTGTCGGCGTTCGACGGCCGGTGGGCCGTGGCGGACGGGATCCTCGTGACGGCGATCGCGCTGCCGGCGCGCTGAGGGGCTGGGGGGCCGCGGTCGGGCTTCGGCCTCACTTGATCACCAGCACACTGGGCAGGTCCGGCGGCCCCTGGGCCTGGGTGGAGTGCTCGTGATCATGGGAAGGGCGGCGCGGCGCGGTCCTCAGACCCGTTCGCCGTCGCGAGGGGCACGTTGGGCAGGTCTGGCGGCCCGTGGGCCTGCGTGAAGTGCTCGTGATCATGGGAAGGGCGGCGCGGCGGTGCGCCCTGGCCGCCCCGGCCTCCGCGAGGGGCACGTGTGGCAGGCCGGCGGGCGCGGTGAGCTGCCCAGTGTGCTGATGATCAAGGGTCCGGGGTCGGTCGGACGTGCCCCCGCGACTCAGCCGACGTCGCGCAGCGAGTCCCCGCCGGCAGCCGACCCGTCGGAGGCGGACCCGCCGGCTCCCGTCTCGACCGAGGCGTCGGCCGCCGGCGACGAGGGCACGGCGGTCGGCGGCGGGAGCGAGGGGGAGAGGGCGACGGTGCGGGTGGCGCCGATCCCGCGGTAGCGCGCCGGACTGCAGGTGAGCACGACGACCTGGTGGGTCGCGCCCGTGGTCGCGGCGGTGAACACCGCGGCGAGGCGCTCGAGGCGGGCGGGGTCGGAGTGCCCGAGCGCGTCGTCGATCATCACCGGCACGCCGTCCTGTGCGTCGACCAGCGCCCCGACCGCGAGCCGCGCGCACAGCCCGAGCTGCTCCTTCGCCCCGCTGGACAGCGCCTCGAACGGCACCGTCACGCCGTTCAGCGTCCGCGCCACGATGCGCAGGCCCTGGTCCACCTCGAGGGCCAGCGACGACCCGAAGACGATCCGCGCGAGGCGCTCGACCTCCCGACGGAACGGCGCGACGTAGGCCTGCCGGACCTCGTCCCGGTGCCGCGCGAGGGTCGCGTGCAGCCGGACCGCGGCGGCCGCGCGCCGGACGACCGACGTGTGCTCGCGCTCCGCGGTGGCGAGCTCGTCGCGGGCGGCGGTCAACCGGTCGTGGCGACCCTCCCCGCCGGCCATCTGCAGGCGCCCGGTGACCTCGGCGCGACGGCGCTCGACCTCGGCGGTGCGCGTGGTCAGGGCCTCGGTGGCGCGCCGGGCGGAGACGACGAGCGCCTCGACGGTGTCCGGGTCGTCCGCGGCCAGCGCCGCGGCGCGCTGCTCGTGGTCGGCCTCCGTGCGGCGCGCGCGGGCCAGGGTGTCGGTGGCCTCGGCGTCGAGGGCGTCGTCGGGCGAGAGCGCCCGCGCGTCGGTGAGCTCGGCGGCGAGCCGGTCGGCGTCGCTGCGTGCGACGGCCCCGCCGGTGCGGGCGGCCGCGACCTCGGACTCGGCGGCGCGCACCGCGTCGTCGGCGAGCCGCCAGGCCTGCTCGGCCTCCTCAGCAGCGCGGCGGACCGTCGCGGCGGTGTCGCGTGCCCGGCCGGCGTCCCGGCGCAGCGTCTCGAGCTCGGCCGCCCGAGCGGCCCGGGCCGGGTCGTCGGGGGCGTCCGCGCCGAGGACGCCGGCCGGGTCGTCGAAGAGCGCGGGACCCTCGGGCGCGCGGCGGCCGCGCTTCCCGCCACGCGGTTCGCCGGCGGCCGGCTCCGGGCGTAGCCGCTCGGCGAGCCGGTCGACCTCGGCCCGGACCTCGGCGGTGGGCCGCCCGCCCAGCTCCCGCTCGACCACGGCGGTGAGCTCGCGGACCCGACCAGCGGCGACCTCGGTGGCGTGGCGGGCGGCGCGCGCCGCGGCGAGGTCGGCGACCCCGAGCGCGGCGCAGGCGTCGTCGCGCTCCTCCCGGGCGTGCGCCACCCGGCGTCGGGCCTCCGCGCCGTCGAGCCCCGGGCGCACCCGCACCTCGACCACGCCGGGCACCCCGACCGTCACCGGCCCGGCCACCGGCACCGTCCGCGTCTCGCCCGGGGCCACCGGCTCACCGTCGGCGGTCACCCCGGAGGCGGCGTCGTGCGCCACGACCTCGACGGTGCCCGCGCCGGCCGCCAGCTCCGCCTCGGCGCGCACCACTCGCCGGTCGAGCTCCTCCAGCTCCTCGACCGCGGCGGCATCGACCCGGTGACGCGACGACGTCCGCTCCACCTCGCGGCGCGCGGCCTCGGCGGCCTCGGCCCGTTACAGGCGGCCGGAGAGGTCGGCCAGCTCGGCGTGGTCACGGGCGCGGGCCAGCGCGTCGTCGGCCGCGCGCGAGGCGGTGTCCGCCGCGGCCGCCGCTGGCGCGGGCCTCCTCCCAGGCCGCGCGGCGCTCGTCGGCGTCGGCGCGCCGGGCCGCGTCGCGCTCCTCCTGGGTCGCGATGGCGGCGTCGGCCGCGTCGGCGGCCCGGGCGGCGTCGGCGGCCCGCTCGACCAGGCGGGCCCGCTCGGCCTGCCGGTCGGTCGTCCGCCGGGCCCGCTCGCGGGCGGCCCCGGCGCGCTCGGCCGCCGCGTCGACCTCGAGGCGGCGGGCCTCGAACGCCGTCCAGCGGTCCTCGAGCTCGCGGGCGCGCTCGGCCGTCCCCTGCCGCTCGACGGCGAGGGCGGTGGCCTCGCGGTCGAGGTCGGCGCGCAGCGCGACGTCCCGCTCGACCTCCTCGACCGCGCACGCCGCCGCGTCCGCCTCGACCTGCGCCGCGGCCAGCCGCTCCGTCGCCTCGCGCAGCGGGCCCACCGGTCGGTGGTGGCCGCCGTGGTAGCGCCGGACCTCGGCCAGGGCGCGCTCGACGAGGTCCTCGGCGGCGGCGTCGGCCCCCGGCGCGGCCCCGCCCGCGCCCGACGCGCCCGAGGCGGCCCGGTCGAGCGCCCGCGTCAGCGCGTCCTGGCCGCCGAGGTCGGCCTGGCCCAGCGGGGTGTGCTGCTCCACCCGCAGCGCGCGCCACAGGCTGCGGTCCATCGTCTCGTCGAGGATCGCGAGCATCCGCTCGTGGGCCTCGCGCCCGGTCAGCTGCTCGGCGCGCGGCGTGAGGACGGTGAGCTCGGTGAGCTTCCGGCGGAGCCAGCGCTTGCGGTACACGACGTGGTAGGGCCCGCTGACCAGCTCGGCCTCGACCGTCGGGCCCGCGTCCCGGCCGGCAGGTGCGGCGGCGCGGACCTCGGCGGCGCTGGAGCTGTCGCGGAAGTCGACGAGCAGGTCCAGCGCCGAGATCGTGGACGTCTTGCCGACCTCGTTGTCGCCCTCGAGCACCGTCACGCCCTGCTCGGCCAGGTGGACCTCGCGGTCGTGCACGCCGCGGAAATCGCTCAGTCGGATGCGCAGCAGCCTCACCGCTCACCCCCGGCGGCGGCGAGCCGGTGGAGCAGGGCGAGCGCGTCGAGCGCCTCGCCGTCGTCGGCCTGCGCCGCCAGCTCGCCCGCGGCGGAGGCGGCGAACCCCGAGAGACCGAGCGCCTCGACGTCCGCGTCGTCGGGCCGGGTGACCAGCTCGTCGGTGTCGACCTCGAGCGCGGCGAGCACCGGGGCGTGCCCGGCGAGCACGTCGTCGAGCCGCGCGCGCTGGCGCAGCGTCAGGGTGCCCTCGCAGATCAGGCGCAGTGCCGTGCGCTCGGGCGCGGGGAGGGCGGCGAGGCGGGCGTCGAGGAACGCGAGGTCGTCGTCGGTGTCGAGCGTGGCGCGCTCGCGGGTGAACGCCCAGCGGCCCACCCGCACGGCCCGCACCGAGGCACCCTCGGCGTCGGTGTCGACGACGAGCACGTGACCGGGGTCGGTCTCGTCGTGCGCGGTGACCTCGGGCGCCCCGGAGTAGGCGATCCGGGGCTCGCCGGGGAACGCCCACGTGGAGTGCCGGTCGCCCAGCGCCACGTAGTGCACCCGGCCGTCGACCAGCGCAGCCCGGCAGACGTCGGTGTGGATGACGGCGGGATCGTGCGCGTCGGGGCAGAGGACGTCGACCGCGCCGTGCCCGGCCAGGACCCGCACGACGCCGGGGGGCGCCGGCTCGAGGGCGCGCAGCTGGTCGGCCACGAGGTCGGAGAGCGGGCGCTTCGACGTCCACGGTGCGGCCACGACCTCGACGCCGGGCGCCACCTCGTGGACCCCGGCACGGTCGAGCACGGTGACCTGGGGCGGGCAGCGCCGGACGAAGTCCGCCCGGCGGGTGACCAGCGCGGCGTCCGCCGGATCGTGGTTCCCGGGCAGGAGCAGCACCGGCACGGTGAAGGTCCGCAGCGTCTCGCAGGCCCGCCCGACGACGTCCGGCCCCACGAGGTTGGACTCGAACACGTCCCCGCACACGACCACGAACGCGGCGCCCTCGTCCGCGGCCACCCGCCCGAGGGCGGCGACGGCGTCGAGCCGCGCCTGCGCGAACCTCGCCTGCGCCTCGCCCGCGGCCTGCCCGGGGCGCCCGGCGCCGAGGAAGCGGCGCGTCATGCCCAGCTGCCAGTCGGCGGTGTGGACGAAGCGCATGCTCACCTCCCCGCGAGGATCCGCCGACGACGGTAGGCCGTCGGTCCCGTCGGCCCGACGGCGACACCCCGGCCGCCGTCGTGATCAGGAGAGCACGACCCCCCGACAGTCTCGCGGGGCGACGTCCGGCCGCTGATCAGGGAGTCGTTGCACGCCCATCAGGGGATCCGTCCGGCGCGCAGTGACTCCCTCGGCCTCGGGAACGGTGGCGTGCGGGCGCCCCGTGCGGCAGGTTCCGGACGGTGACCACGCCACCAGTCCGCGTCGAGACGGGCACCGATCCCGAGCTCGCCGTCGTCACCGTGAACCACCCACCGCTGAACCTCTACGACGGCGACCTGCACACCGCCCTGGTCGAGGCGGTCACCTCGCTCGAGCAGCAGCGCCCGCGCGGCGCGCTGTTCCGGGCCGAGGGCAAGGTCGTCAGCGGCGGGGTGGACGTCCGCGACGCCTTCCTGCCGCTGGCCCAGACCTCCGACGTCGAGGGCGGCACCCGCTACTTCGCCGAGCTGGTCGAGCTCGGCGAGCGGGTGCACCTGCTGCCGTTCCCGACGGTGTTCGCCGCCCACGGGCTGACCCTGACCTGGGCCTTCGAGCTCGCGCTGGCCTGCGACCTCATCGTCGCCGGGGAGTCGGCGAGCTTCGGGCTGATCGAGGCCACGGTCGGGCTCACGCCGGCGATGGGCGGGACGCAGCGCCTGGCCGAGCGGGTCGGGCAGGGCCGCGCGAAGCTCTTCGTCATGACCGCGGGCCGGTTCGGCGCGGCCGAGATGGAGCGCTGGGGCGCGGTGGATCGGATGGTCCCCGACGACGAGGTGGACGGCACCGCCCGCGAGCTCGCCCGCTCGTTGGCCGCCGGTCCGACGCGGGCGCACGCCGCCACCAAGGAGATCCTGCGCGAGCTCGCCGTCGGGGGCCTCGGCCGGGCGAACGCCCGCACCGCGGAGATCGCCGGGGCACTGTTCGGCACCGAGGACCTGCGCGGCGCGATGGAGTCGTTCGTCGAGCAGGGCCACGGGAAGGCGCGCTTCACCGGCCGCTGAGGACGGTGCGGCGGACCGACGACGGGCACACCACGCACGCCGGGTCGGCCTCCCGGCTGTCCCACGTGCTCCTGATCATGTTCAGCGGGTCGGGGGGCTCGACGACGGGCACACGACGAACCCCGGTCCGGCCTCCGGCCTGCCCCACGTGCTCCGGATCACGGTCCCTAGCGCGCTGCCGGGCCGCTGCCCGCCCCGCCGTCACATCCGCGCCCCGCCCCGTATGGCGCGAGGGGACCCCTCGGTCGCTCTATCCGACCGAGGGGTCCCCTCGCGCGGATCGGGTCCCACGTGCCGACCGGTAACACGAACACGTGGTCTGTGTTACCCGAGGTTTCCGTTACCCGGAGTCGGGGTTATCTTCGTGACGTCAGCCGATGTCACATGGGGAGATGACAGACGTGAGCACCCCGACGACCACCCACCCGGCCGCTACCCGCCCCACCCGGTCGGCCAGCGGCGCCGACGTCTCGGCCCGCCTGCTGCGCTCGGCCGCGAAGAAGTCGTACGACCCGGCCGTCGACATCGACTGGGACGCCCCGCTCGATCCCGCGAAGACCTGGACGCCGGAGCACCGCGTCTCCCTCTACGGCACGGCGCTCTGGGACGCCCTCGACGCCGACCAGCGCCGCGAGCTCGCCAAGCACGAGGCGTGCAGCGTCGCCGGGGCGGGCGTGTGGTTCGAGACGCTGCTCATGCAGCGGCTGCTCAAGGACTTCTACGACGCCGACCCGACGAGCGATCGCGCGCAGTGGGCCCTCACCGAGGTCGCCGATGAGTGCCGCCACTCGCAGATGTTCACGCGGATGACCCAGGTGGCCGGGGTGCCGACATACGGCCCGGTGCCGTGGATCCGCGCGCTCTCGAAGCTCTACAGCATCGTCACCTGGGGCCCGTCGGCCTACGCGACGATCCTCGTGGCCGAGGAGGTCCTCGACCGGCTCCAGCGCGAGCAGGCCGACGACCCCGAGGTCCAGCCGCTCATGCGCCAGGTCAACAAGATCCACATCATGGAGGAGGCGCGGCACGTCTCCTTCGCCCGCGCCGAGGTCAGCGAGGGCATGGCGGCGCTCTCGCGTCCCGCCCGCGCCTACCACCGCTTCGTGACGGCGTTCGTCAGCTTCTTCATCGTCCGCAGCCTCATCCACCCCGGCGTCTACGCCTCCGTGGGCATCGACCCGGGCGCGGCCGCCGCGAGGCCCTCGCGAACCCGCACCATCGGGAGATGATCCGGTGGGCCGGGGAGAAGATCCTGGGCTTCCTCGACGACGCGGACATGGTGAAGGGGCCCGGCACGGCGTTCTGGCGCCGCGCGTTCCTGCTGCCCCGCCGCTCCCGTCGTCGTCGGGCCGGGCTCCTCGATGCCTGTACGGCCCTATCGGCGTGCTCCTCTGACTCTGGCGTCAGATGACAGGAACGTGCCGTTGCTTCCACGAAGCGCCGGCCGACCTCACGTCAACGGCAGCTCCGCGACCCCGTCCAGCGTCCCGTCCCGCCCCGACCGCTCGTAGCGCACCCGGGCCTGGCGGCCGTGGATCTCCAGCGTCGCGACGGAGTTGCCGAACCACGGCCCGCCGATCGGGTCCCACGTGACGGGGTCCTCGGGCACCCCCCACCAGCGGCCGAGCCGGCGCGCCAGCCAGGCGACGGGGCGCGTCCACCCGGCGTCGAACACGTACTCCATGAACCACGGGACGCCGTTGCGGACCGGGGAGCAGGTCAACTGGTAGACCCGTGAGCGCGTCGGCGTCGCGAACGCCGGCGCGCGCGGCGTAGCTGTGGTGCACGTCCCCGGAGAGCACGCACACCGTCTGCGGGGCCGACGACGACGAGCCGACGCGTTCGACGAGGCGGGCCAGCCGGTCGAACGAGGCCCGGAACGCCGGCCAGTGCTCGAGGTCCACGCCCTGGCGGAGCTTCTCGGCGAGCCGGCTCCCCGCGGCCGCGGACCGCTCGTTCATCATCTGCGCCTGGCTGGCCGCGGGCGGCATCAGCCACGGGATCGACGAGCCCAGCAGCAGGTGGTCGACCTGCTGCGGGTCCTCGCTCGCCTGCTCCTCGATCCACGTGAAGGTGTCGTCGTTGATCATGAGGCGGTCCTGCGCGTTGAGCACCCGCCCGCAGCGGGAGTCGACGATGAGCAGTCGCGTCCGCCCGAGGTCCCACCGGTAGCTCCACCGCACGCCCTCGGGCTGTCCGACGGCCGCGTCCGCCCGCGCCGCGTACGCCTCGATCAGCGGCCACACGTCGCCCTCGGCCGACGTCACCGCCCGGTAGAGCTCGTCGGCCGCGAGCGTGTCCGGGTCGAGGTTGCCGATGTGCTGGTAGACCCAGTACGAGCCGAGGCCCGCCCGGATCCGGGTGGTCCACCAGTCCTGGCGCGCCATCTCCTCGCGCCAGGCCAGCGAGGTGTTCCAGTCGTCGCGGATGTCGTGGTCGTCGAAGATCATCGACGTCGGCACCGTCGAGAACAGCCAGCGCAGCTCGGGGTCCGACCAGCTCTCGGAGTACAGGTGGGCGTACTCCGGATAGTCGGCGATCTCGGTCCCGGCGCCGCCCTCGACACCGCGCCGCTCCCGGATCCACTGCTGGGTACGCGGCGTCGTCTCGTCGGCGTAGATTCTGGTCGCCGAGCAGGCAGAGCGCGTCGGGCAGCTCGGCGGCCGCCGCGGCGTCCGACCCGGCGTCGCGCACGCGGGCGAGGAGGCGCGTGGCGTAGGCGTCGAGGGCGTCGACGCCGTACTCGCGCTCCAGCTCCTCGTCGCCGGTCGGGGGGTAGCGGCACGACCCGAACACGATCCGCTGCCGGGCCGGATCGGCGACGACGTCGTGGGTGGCGCGGGTGCGGATGCGGCTCGCCGGCATCCCGGCGTGCTCGAGGGGCCAGACGCGTTCGCCGTCGAGGTGCACCTCGTAGGTCCGGCACGTGCCCGGTTCGAGGCCGCGCACGACGACGAGGGCGTAGTGCTGGTCCTGCACGGCGAAGGTGCGCGCGGTGTGGCCGAGCACCTCGACCTCGGCGGGCGCCGCGGTCTCGACCCACACCGTCGCGGTCGTCGTCCCCACGTGCCGCAGGATCGGACCGAGCAGGAGGCCGTGATCACTGTCGTCGGTCACACGTGCATCTCTACCGCACGGGGGAGACGGCCGGGCGCTACGGGCGGTCGGTGAGGCGCCCGAGCCGTCGTTGCAGCTCGTCCAGCCGGGCCTGCAGCAGGGTGACCTCGGCCGTCAGCAGCGGGATCTCGGCCTCGGGGGTGCTGTCAGGAACGGGACTTCCTTGACGCCGGACGTCCGGGAAGCGACTCCGATCATCGACGTCGGAGAGCGGCGCCAGCGGTCCCATCGGCGCGTACCCGCCGCCCTCGTCGCCGGAGACCGGCACGCCCGCGAGCGTCCCGAACGTCTGCAGCGACAGCACGGCGCGTCGTCCCGCGCACTCCCGGCACACCGGCTCGAGCCGGCGCCACCCGACGATCCCGCCCCCGACGTCGTCGAGCGCAGCTGCCGTCCGCCCGCACCGGCACCGCCCGACGCGCACCGAGCGCACCGTCTGGCGCTGGTAGCGCAGCCCGAGCTCGTAGGAGACGTAGCGACCGGAGGCGAGGACCTCCAGCAGGACGCTTCGCTCGTACTGCTCGTCGCAGGCCAGCGCGCGGGCCGCTTCGGCGTCGTGGAAGCAGTAGAAGCCGCAGTCGCACCACGTCGACGGGCACCGGTGCCGCGAGGACTGCACGCACACCGCCTCCGCGACGGAGCCGTAGACCTGGCTGCGCCCGAGCGCGACGCCGTTGAAGCCGACGGCGGCGCCGTCGGAGGAGAGCATGGGGTACGCGATCTTCCACCCGGGCAGGGCGGGCCGGTCGGCCGGCGCCTCGGGCTCGGGTCGGTCGGCCCGTCGTCCGAAGAGTGCGCGTCCCCCGAACGCGGTCAGATCAGGTCCTCGAGACGGCCGGGTCCGGGGTGCGCTCCGGCGCCGGGGTCCCGACGGCGGACGAGGTCGCCTCGACGGGGGCGTCCACCGGGCGCGCGGAGTCCGGCGCGGCGGGGGTCGGGGCGGGCGGGTCCTCGGCGATCCCGGCGGTGAGTCGGCGGCCCAGTCGCATGTCTGCCTCCCGTGGAGTGGCGATGACGCCCACCGATGGTCCGGTGTGGATCGCTTCCCTGTCCAGTGCTGGGGACGGGTCGTCACGAGAACGTCGCGCGTCGTGGCGCCCGGCATGGTCCCTGGGCCCGCCCGCGTCCCCGCTGCCCGTAGGCTCCCGCGCGCGGCACGCGACCGGACGAGGCGACGGGGTCGGCCGCGCGGGGGCAGTAGCTCAGCGGTAGAGCAGCGGACTCATAATCCGTTGGGTCGTGGGTTCGAGTCCCACCTGCCCCACCCGACTCCCGCGCCCGTCGACGGGGGCGGTGCGCTGTACGGTGTGGCCCTGGTCGAACTCACGGCCGTGACCCGGACACGGGGCGCCGCTGTAGTCGACGCCGCCACGGCCACGGTCTCACCATGTGCATCCCGGCACCCGCCGATCGGTGGGAAGGGCAGAGCGCGCGCATGTCGTGCCGGCCTGCCCGCTCGGTGCGCTCCGCGTGCGCCGTCCCGTGCCCCTCGCGTCTCATCCGACGGAGTGCACGACATTGGACACCGCACAGGACGAGCAGCTCGTCATCGCGCTGCGCGCCGCCGCCCAGGAGCTGGCCCGCCGGCGCAGCATCCGGGATCTCGAGCAGACCCTCGGCGAGATCGTCGCCTCGGCCGTCCGCACCGTCCCCGGCGTGGACGCCGGCAGCATCTCGATGTACCGCGACGGCCGGGTCGAGACCCGCCACCCCACCAGCGAGGAGATCGGCAAGCTCGACGAGACCCAGAGCGAGCTGCACGAGGGGCCCTGCATCACCGCGATCGACGACCCGCCGAGGAGCGGCATCGTCGTCGCCCAGGACCTCGCCGGGGCCGACGCCGAGAGCTGGCCCCGGTTCGCGCCGCACGTGGTCGCGGCGGGCTACCGCGCGCTGATGTCGACCCAGCTGTCCATCGAGGGGCGCGGGCGCGCCGCGCTGAACCTGTACTCGGCCACCCCGGACCCCTTCGACGCGCACGCGCGCACCCTCGCGGGCCTGTTCGGCATCCAGGCCGCGCTGCTGCTGTACGGCTCGGAGCAGGCGGCCCACCTGCAGCGCGCCGTGGACAGCCGGGACCTGATCGGGCAGGCCAAGGGCGTCCTCATGGAACGGTTCCGGGTCGACGCCGGGACCGCGTTCCAGATGCTGGTCAAGTCCTCGCAGGACACCAACATGAAGCTCACCGCCGTCGCCCAGTGGCTCACGCAGACCACCGTGGAATCGGCGGCCGGGACCCGGTCGGACGCGGGCCGGGCCGCGCGGGATCCCGCAGGTCCCGCCTGACGCCCCCGTCGGCGGGCCGCGGTGCCCGCCGACGAGCCCGGACCGGGCACGGTCGCTGGACGCCGCGGACCGGAGGGGCCAGGCTGGCGTCGTCCCGTCGGCCCGGACCCCGCCGTCTCCTGCACCCTGCTGGTCGGAGACCGCTGATGGACCCCGTCGACGAACGCCCAGGACCGCTGATGCCGGTCGGCCACGAGCACGACCACGAGCTCGTCGACGCGCTGCGCGGGGCCGCCCGCGTCCTGGTCGACCGACGTGGCCTCGGGGACCTCGACCACGCCCTCGGTCTCATCGTCTCGGCGGCCGTCGACACCGTCCCCGGCGCCGACCACGGCAGCATCTCGATCATCGAGGACCGCCGGATCGAGTCGCGGCAGGCCACGGCGGACGACATCCGCAAGCTCGACGAGCTGCAGAACGACCTCGACGACGGGCCGTGCGTCAGCGCCATCGAGGAACCCGCGGAGAGCGGGGCCTTCCTCGCCGGGGACCTCGCCGGCGACGACGCGGCACGGTGGCCGCTGTTCGCTCCCCGGGTCGTGGGCGCCGGCTACCGGGCGATGGCGTCGGTGTCGCTGTCCACCGAGCAGGGCGCGCGGGCGGCGCTGAACCTCTACGCCCACGACCCGGACAGTCTCGACGCGCACTCGTGCCACGTGGCCGAGCTCTTCGCCATCCAGGCCGCGGTGCTGCTCTTCGGCGCGAACCGGGCCGTCCAGCTGCAGCGTGCGGTCGACACCCGCGACGTCATCGGGCAGGCCAAGGGCATCCTCATGGAGCGCTTCGTCCTCGACGACACGTCGGCCTTCGCGCTGCTCGCGGAGTCCTCGCAGAACACCAACATGAAACTGGTCGACGTCGCCCGGTGGCTCACCGCCCAGGTCGCCGACCGCCACGCACGCGGGGCCCCCTGACCCGACCGACCGGGCGTCGGTCCCGGGGCGAGCACGACGAAGGGGCGGCATCCGCGGACCGCAGATGCCGCCCCCGTCCGTGCCCGGACGTCAGCGTCGGCCGGTGGCCGTGTCCTCGTGGGTCGACCCGCGGGTCCCGGTCGTGCCGTGGCCGGCCTCGCCGGTGTCGGCCTCGACCTGCTCCTTGCGGACCTCGTCGGAGACCTGCTCCTCGTCGCGATGGGTCTCGGTGTCCATCCGGATGCGCTCCTTGGCGACGGTCTCCTTGCCGACCACCGGACGCTCCTCGTGGAGCACCACCTCGTGCTCCTCCTCGGAGATCGACGGCCCGTCGTGCGCGGCCGGCGCGTTCTCCTCGGTGATCGGCTCGCGCTCGACGCGGACCTCCTCGCGCGACACGGGCACCGTCTGCGTCACGTTCTCGGTGACGACGTACTTGCGCAGCCGCGCCCGCCCGGCCTCCCGGGTCTCGGTGCCGACGTGCAGCTCCTCCTCGGAGCGGGTCATGGCCTCGTCGGTGGTGGGCCCGGAGACGTCGTGCCCGACGGTGCCCCGTCCGGTACGGCCCTCGTGCTCGTCGTGCCCGGGTCGCGGTCGTGCCCGTGGTCGCGGCCGGCGTGCCCGGAGTCGCCCCCGGTGGGGGAGTCGTCGGTGCGCGCGGTGGCGGTGTCGCCGCCGTAGTCGACGCCGTAGTGGGAGAACAGCTCGCGCTCGTCGTCGACCGACAGCTCCTGGTCGGGGTCGTGGTGCGGGGCGTTCTGGACCTCGTCCTTGGTGTGCGGGACCTCGAGGGTGCCGTCGCGGTACTGGGCCGTGGCCAGGGGGACGAGGGACACGTGCCCGCCGAAGAGGCCGGTCTTGACCGCGGCCCACTCGGGGCGCTGCGTGTCGTTGTCCAGGTAGACGTTCTCGACCTTGCCGAGCTTCTCGCCGTTCCGGCCGGTGACGTTCGCGCCGTTCAACTCACGCGGATCGCTCAGGTTCACGGACATTCATTACTCCCTCTGGTCGCGCCTGTTCCGCCGCGCGAGCACCACGAATAGGAACGGGTGCAGCGGGGCGGGCGAAGAATGGCGACGCGGTCCCGCCCGAGCGCTGACGCACCAATGATCACGAGTGTGGTCCAGAACTCGCGGCGGCGGCTGGCGCATGGGAGGTCAGCGCCGAACGCGTCGCCGCCGGGGTGTCCGATCGGCCGCGGTCCCCAAACCGGGTGCGCCGCCGATATCTGCTGAGTACAGACCGTGTTCGATCGACCGCATTGTGTCAGTTTTGCCGCGCCGCCGCCGTCGGGCAGCCGACCCGCGCTGGTTGACACCGCAGGCAGCCGGGACGGCTCCGCGCGCTGCGGTCCAGGCCGTGGCCGCGGGGTCGTCGCCGCCGGGAGCCGACCGCGCGGCCGCAGACACCCGGCCCCGGGCGGTGTAGGTTCACAGTCACGATCCGTAATCGCGGGTCCGGACTCGGGACGCAGCACTGCCTCGCGGATGCGCCCGGTGGTCCGGTTCTCCGGTCCCCACCGCACGACGGGGAGGTGGGACCCGTGGCCGACGAGACCGACCAGCTGGTCGTCGCGCTGCGCGCCTCCGCCCGCGAACTGGCCGACCACCGCAGCATCCGGGACCTGGAGCAGACCCTCGGGCAGATCGTCTCCGCGGCCGTGGACACCATCAGCTCGGTGGACGCCGGCAGCATCTCGATGACCGAGCACGGCCGGATCGACACCCGCCACCCCACGTGCGAGGGCATCCGCGCCCTCGACGAGGTCCAGTCCGATCTCCGTGAAGGACCCTGTATCACGGCGATCGAGGGCCCGCCCGAGAGCGGGATGATCGTGGCCCAGGATCTCGCCGGTGGGGACGCCGCGCAGTGGCCACGGTTCGCGCCGCGGGCCGTGGCGGCCGGGTACCGCGGGCTGATGTCGACGACGCTGTCCGTCGACGGGCGCATGCATGCGGCGCTGAACCTGTACTCCGCCGCGCCTGACGCATTCGGCGAGCACTGCCGCATCCAGGCCGGGCTGTTCGGCATCCAGGCCGCACTGCTTCTCCACGGTGCCAGCGAGGCGGCGAACCTGCAGCGGGCGGTGGACAGTCGGGATCTGATCGGGCGGGCCAAGGGAATCCTCATGGAACGCTTCGGGACCGACGACCAGGGGGCGTTCCAGATGCTGGTCAGGTCGTCCCAGGACACCAACCTGAAGGTCACCGCCGTCGCGCAGTGGCTCAACGACAGCGTGGACGTCCGCGCGTCGCGGAATCGCGACGCTCCGGCTCGCCACTGACCCGCGGAGCCCGGGTGCCCGAATGGGGCGGGATCCCCGTGCGGGCCGTCGACCTCCGTCGTCGGGAAACAAATTCGCCACGATTCCGGACGCGGACCCGCCATTCCTCGGACGACGAACCCCTCGCCCACCGCGTGGACCCGGGACGCGGAGCACCGCCCACGCACGACCTGCGGCGTCGACCAGGTCACCACCGTCACCGGTTCCGCCCCTGGACGATCACCCGGCGATGGTCCACCCTGGACGACGTCGGCCGAGTCCCCGCCGGTAGCGATCCTCGGACGGTCGAGGCGCACCAGCGGAGGGACGGCCATGACCGCGTACGCCCAGGACGCCGTGCCGGACCGGATCGTGATCGCCCAGGCCGAGGGCATCCTGGCGGCGCGCCACGGCATGCCCGTCGCCGACGCGTTCGCGGTCCTGCGCGACGACGCCCGGGCGCTCGGGGTGTCGATCGGCCTGCTCGCCGAGGACCTGGTCGGCCGGGCCGGCGTCCCGGAGGGGCTGGTGGGGCCGGGGTCGGTCGGCGCCGACCTCGACGAGGAGATCGCGCTGCAGGCGGAGATCCGGCGCCGTCGCCCCGAGCCGCTCGCCCTCGACGCGGTGACCGAGGCGCGCCTGCGCACGCTCCTGCACTGACTCCCGAGCCGTGGCCGGTCCGGCGCAGCCCCTCGGCCGGGCCGCGACGTCTGTACCGTGGGCGTCCGGTCGACCGCACGGCCGTGACCGGGACACGGGCGCGTGTCTGCCGACGAGGCCCGACGCCGGGCACCACGTCCACCCCGGCCTGCGCCCCCGTGACCCTCACGTCCCACGCGAGGAGAGCACGACCATGGACACCGGACAGGACGACCAGCTCGTCATCGCGCTGCGCCGTGCCGCCACCGAGCTCGCCCGGCACCGCAGCATCCGCGACCTCGAGGAGACGCTGCGCCAGATCGTCGTCTCCGCGGTCGAGACCATCCCGGGGGTGACCGCGGGCAGCATCTCGCTGACCGAGGCCGGCGAGGTCCAGACCCGCCACCCCACCAGCGACGCGATCGGCAAGCTCGACCGCACCCAGAGCGAGCTGCGCGAGGGTCCGTGCCTGAGCGCGATGGAGGACCCGCCGGAGAGCGGCACCGTCGTCGCCCAGGACCTCGCCGGGCCCGACGGCGAGCGCTGGCCGCGGTTCGCCCCGCACGTGGTCGACGCGGGCTACCGCGGGATGGCGTCCACCCAGCTGTCGTTCGAGGGCGGGGTGCGGGCGGCACTGAACCTGTACGCGAGCGACGCGAACGCCTTCGACGCCCACGCCCGCACCCTGGCCGGGCTCTTCGGGATCCAGGCGGCCCTGCTGGTCTACGGGTCCGACCAGGCGCGCCACCTGCAGCGGGCGGTCGACAGCCGCGACCTCATCGGCCGTGCCAAGGGCATCCTCGCCGAGCGCTTCGCGGTCGACGACGAGACCGCGTTCCGGATGCTGGTGAAGTCCTCCCAGGACACCAACATGAAGCTGACCGCCGTCGCCCAGTGGCTCACCGAGAACGCCGGCTCCCGGGCGGCGCAGAACCGGCCCGGACGCCCTGAGCCGACGTCGACGCTCCCCCGACGACACCCGCGACAGGTGGTGTCCGGAGGGGCGGGCGTCGGGGTACTCCCCACCCGTACCACCCCAGGGGACCGGGTCGGCGGTGCTCCGTCTGGTCCACTCGGCCGCCATGGGTCAGAGTGGACCGACACCGTGTCGGCCCGGACCCCGCCGACCTGCCCCGGAGAGGTCATGTCGCAGGACGGGTCCATGGACGACGAGCACGCCCCGAGCCACCAGGTGAGCCCCGCCGAGAGGGTCCCGGTGGCGCAGGGGATCCTGAGCGAGCGGCACGGCATCTCGATCGCCGACGCGGTGATCCTCCTGGCCGCGATGACCTCCGCCCGGGGGGTGAGCCCGGTCCTGATGGCGACGCAGATCATCGACGCCACCGTCGAGCCCGGCTCGTACCCGATGCCCCTCGGGATCTCGTTCGTCGACCCGTCGCCGCAGGTCCGACGCCGCGACCCGTGAGGTGATCCGCACGAGCGGTTTCGCGCCGCGGGGACGTCGGGCACACCCGGTCGCCGGCAGCAGTGCTGGGAGCCGGACCGGGCGATGGAGACCGTCGTAGGTCCGGTTCAGCAGCGCAGCCGGAGGCCCGGCCCCGCTTCCGGTGCGCCCCGCGTGCGGCGGAAGCGGGGCCCGTGTCGCCCTCCTGCGCCCCGAGCCCACGAGAGCAGGTCCATGGACACCGGTCAGGACGATCAGCTCGTCGTCGCCCTGCGCGCCGCCGCCCGCGAACTGGCCCGGCGCCGCAGCATCCGCGACCTCGAGGAGACGCTGCGCCAGATCGTCGCGTCGGCGGTCGACACCGTCCCCGGGGTCGACGCGGGCAGCATCTCGATGACCGAGCAGGGCCGGATCGAGACCCGTCACCCCACCAGCGCCGAGATCGGCAAGCTCGACGGCCTCCAGAGCGAGCTGTACGAGGGCCCGTGCATCACCGCGCTGGAGAACCCGCCGGAGAGCGGCACCGTCGTCGCCCAGGACCTCGCCGGGGCCGACGCCGAGCGCTGGCCGCGGTTCGCGCCGCACGTGGTCGAGGCGGGCTTCCGGGCGCTCATGTCGACCCAGCTCTCCGTCGAGGGCGGGGTCCGGGCCGCGCTGAACCTGTACTCGACCACCGCGGACGCGTTCGACGTCAACGCCCGCACGCTGGCCGGGCTGTTCGGCGTGCAGGCCGCGATGCTGATCTACGGGTCCCGGCAGGCCTCGCTCCTGCAGCGCGCCGTGGACAGCCGGGACCTGATCGGGCGGGCCAAGGGCATCCTCATGGAGCGGTTCGGGGTCGGGGACGAGGCCGCGTTCCAGATGCTGGTCAAGTCCTCCCAGGACACGAACATGAAGCTGACCGCCGTCGCCCAGTGGCTCACCGAGAACGTCGGTACCGGGCACACTGACCGGCCATGACCGACAGCCACGACACGGCGATCACCGCGCTGCGCGAGGCGGCGGCCGCGCTCGGCGCCGGGCGCGACGCGAGCCGCGCCGACGGCCGGCTCCCCGACGTCGAGCGCCCGGACATCGCGGGCGCGGTCGCCTCCGTGCTCGACGCCCTGATCGGCCTGCTGCGCTCGGTCGACGACGAGGCCGGCACCGTCGGCCTCGGGCGCGAGCCGGCTCGACCCCGTGCTGGCGCACCTCGCCTCGGGCGCCACCCTGGCCCGCTCCGTCCAGGACCGCGGGCCCGGCTAGGAGCGCACTCGGCCGAGCGGGGATCGTGGGGGCCGTGCCGACCCCACGGTTCCCCGAGCCCGCCGTCCCCGCCGGAGCGACCCCGCTCGCCGCCCGGCTGCGAGCCCTCGCCGCCGCCGCCCCGGACGCGCGCGCGGTGTCCGACGGCGACGACGTCTGGACCCGCGCCGAGCTCGACGCCCGCACCGACCGGCTCGCCCGGGCGTTCGCCGCCCGCGGGGTCGGCCGCGGCGACCTGGTGTCGATCGCGCTCGGCAACGTCGTCGCGCACGTCGCCTGCTCGGTGGCCGCCTGGAAGCTCGGCGCGGTCCCGCAGCCGCTCGCGGCCCGCCTGCCCGCGGGGGAGCGCGACGCCGTGCTCGAGGTCGCCGACCCGGCGCTGACCGTCGGCCTGCAGCCCGCCGACCGGCCCTGGCTCGCGGCCGAGGACGTCGTCCGGCTGGCGCTCGAGGGGGACGCGGCGCCGCTGCCCGACGTCGTGGGCCCGTCGTGGAAGGCGCCGACCTCCGGGGGCAGCACCGGCCGCCCGAAGGTGATCGTGTCGGGGCAGGCGGCGTGCACCGAGCACGTGCTCGCCCGGGCCGAGGGGCTGCGCATCGACCCGGAGGGCGTGTTCCTCGCGACCGCCCCGCTGCACCACAACGCCCCGTACATGTTCTCGCTGATGGCGCTGCTGCAGGGCCACCACGTCGTGCTCATGCAGCGCTTCGACGCGGCCCGCACCCTGGAGCTGGTCGGCGCGCACGGCGTCACCTGGCTCTACCTGGTCCCGACGATGATGGGGCGCATGCTGCGCCTGCCCGCGGCGGCGTGGGACGCGGCGGACCTGTCCAGCCTGCGGACCGCGCTGCACGTCGGCGCGCCGTGCCCGCCCGAGGTCAAGCGCGGCTGGCTGGACCGCCTGCCCGCCCCGGAGATCCTCCTCGAGCTGTACTCGGGGACCGAGTCGCAGGCGAGCGCGATGATCGACGGGCGGGAGTGGCTCGCCCACCCGGGCTCGGTCGGGCGGGTCACCCGCGGGCACATGCGGGTGTGCGACGACGAGGGGCGCGTGTGCCCGCCGGGGGTGGTCGGCGAGGTGTGGATGCGTCCCGACGGCGGGCCGACCTACCACTACCTCGGGGCGCGGGCGCGGGTCGCCGACGGGTGGGAGTCGCTCGGGGACATGGGGTCCTTCGACGCCGAGGGCTACCTGTACCTCGCGGACCGGCGGGCCGACATGATCGTCGTGGGCGGCGCGAACGTGTACCCCGCGGAGGTCGAGGCGGCGCTGGTCGCGCACCCCGAGGTGGCCGAGGCGGTCGTCGTCGGCGTGCCGGACCCCGACCTCGGGCGCGTGGTGCACGCGGTGGTCCAGCCGGTGCCCGGGGCCGGGCCGGGGCTCGCCGAGCGGCTGCCCGGCGAGCTCGCCGACCGGCTCGCCCGTCACAAGATTCCGCGGACCGTCGAGCTCGTGGACCACCCGCTGCGCGACGACGCGGGGAAGGTCCGGCGAGGT
This sequence comes from uncultured Actinomycetota bacterium, assembly GCA_963716955.1. Taxonomy (GTDB): domain Bacteria; phylum Actinomycetota; class Actinomycetes; order Mycobacteriales; family Pseudonocardiaceae; genus Actinomycetospora. The sequence goes on along the minus strand of CAVQUY010000006.1, from coordinate 32,405 downwards.
GCCTTCGGCTCGTGAGCAGTAAGTGCGGCTATACGCCGCACCTACTGCTCACGAGCGCGCAGCGCACCTATCGCGCCCGGCCGAAGCTCGTCTGGCCGAACATGTTGCCGAGCTTGACCGACTCGCCGGGCTCCGGCGCGGTCCAGATCTTGTTGTTCCCGGCGTAGATCGCGACGTGGTAGATGCCGTCGGGGCTGCCCATGAACACCAGGTCGCCGGGCTGGGCCTGGCTCTTGCTGATGTGCTGGGCGGCGTCGTACTGCTGCTGGGCGGTGCGCGGGAGGCTGATGCCCATCTTCTTGAACACGTACTGGGTGAAGCCGGAGCAGTCGAACGAGCTCGGCCCGGTGGCGCCGTAGACGTAGGGCGTGCCCTCGTACTGCGCGGCGGTGGAGACGATCCGGGTGCCCAGCGAACCGAGGCCGGCCACGCTGCCCGCGGACGAGCTCTGCTTCGCGGTGGCGGCCTGCGACGCGGCCTTCTTGGTGGCGGCGGCCCGGGCGGCCTTCTGCGTCGCGGCCTGGGCGCTGGGGGAGGTGTGCTTGATCGCCGGGGCGGCGGCCGGGGCGGTCGCGGCGACCGGGGTGACGGCGCTGCGCTGGGCGGGCACCGCGACCGCGTCGGTGTGGTGGGTCGTCAGGTTCGCCGCGGCGTGCGAGACGTCGAAGCTCGACAGGGCGAAGGCCCCGGTGGACCCGGCGACGGCGGCGGCGCTCGCGGTGACGAGCGCGGCGGCGATCCCGGCGCGGGTGAGGGAGCCGCTGGTGAGGGAGCTGGGGAGGGACACCGGCAGGGACACGGGGCCCGCCATCGCGGCGTGACGTCCTGGCATGGAGGCGCTTTCTCGGTCGTCCACGACGCCTCGGGGTGACGTCGCTCCCGTCCTCGACCGCGGTGCGGCTCGTGGCCCGGTCCACGCCCAGGGAGCGGGCCACCGGACGGGCACGGCGGCCCGGACGTCGGCCGGGTCGACCCACCGGGGGGTGAGTCGCCGTGACCGTATCGAGACCTTTTCGACATCCGGGAGGGCCGTCGTCGACGGCGGTCCCGCGGTGGGCGGTCGGGCGGGACGGGGCGCCGGTGCTCGACCGTCCGGCGCGGTCTGCCCCGTGGCGAGCGCCCGGGTGGCCCCCGCTGTACGGCTCTCCGGAGCAGTGGGCCGGCCGACCGGCAGGAGCACCTCGGGGGGCGGGTCGGCCGTCCGGGCGGGGCGGCGCCGCCGGATCGTCCGGGGTCGACCGCCGGTCGTCGCGGACCCCGCGCGCCGAGCCGTCCTCGGGTCCCTCGGCGGCGGTGGACCTGAGGCGGTCCCGAGCGAGGGGTCCCTTCGTCGGTCTGCCCGCCGAGGGGCGCCCTCGGCCGGAATCTCGCCCGCCGCGGGTTCGAGCGAGGGGCCCTGGTCGGTCTATCGGGCGAGGGGCGTCCATCGCCGGAACGGTACCGGCCCGCCGTCGGAACGGCACCCGCCGTCGGGAACGGCCTCGCCGGGCTTGATCGACTTCCGTGTGAGGAAACCCCTCGAGGACCGAACGGTCCCTCACAGCGTCGTCGATCACCAGCGCAGCGCCACCGGGCGAGGGGACGATCCGGCCGATCTACCCGGCCGAGGGTTCCCCTCGCGCGGTCCCGGCCGAGATAGACAGTCTGAGTTGAACAGTTCGGCCTGCGCATCTACTGTCGAGCATCGTGGAGACCAGGGAGCCGACCGCCGCCGCCGTCGAGGCCGCCCGCGCCGTGCGCATCGGGGTCGGCCGGCTGCGGCGGCGCCTGCGCGAGCACTACGACCGCGCCGAGCTGACCGCCTCGCAGACGGGGCTGCTCGGGCGGCTCCGGCGCGAGGGACCGGCGAGTGCCAGCGAGCTCGCCGCCGCCGAGGGGGTCCGCCCGCAGTCGGTCGCGATGTCGATCTCGGTGCTCGAGGAGCGCGGCTTCGTGACCCGCACCCCGGACCCCCGCGACGGCCGCCGCCAGATCGTCTCGATCACCCCGGCCGCCCAGGACCTCCTCGAGAGCTCCCGGGCCGCGGGGGAGGGCTGGCTCGCCGGCGTGCTCACCGAGCGGCTCACCGAGTCCGAGTGCGCCACGCTCGTCGAGGCGATGACGCTGCTGGAGCGGGTGACGCAGCCGTGACCGCGCGCCTGCGCCTCCGCCGGCCCGCGCGCCCCGACGACGCCGCGTTCGACCGCCGCCTCGTCGTCCCGATGATCCTCGGGTCGCTGCTCAACCCGGTGAACTCCTCGCTGATCGCGGTGGCGCTGGTCCCCATCGGGATCGCCCTGGGCGCGCCGGCGACCGAGACCGCGTGGCTGGTGTCCGGGCTCTACCTCGCCACGGCCGTGGGCCAGCCGGTGACGGGACGCCTCGTCGACCTCTACGGGCCGCGCCCGCTCTACCTCGTCGGGACCGCCCTCGTCGGGATCGGCGGGGTGCTCGGCGCGCTGGCCCCGGACATCTGGACGCTCGTCGGCGCGCGGGTGCTGCTCGGGCTCGGGACGTGCGCCGGCTACCCGGCGGCGATGTCGTTGGTCCGCGGCGAAGCCCAGCGCACCGGCCGCGACAGCCCCGAGGGCATCCTGACCCTGCTCTCGGTGTCCACCCAGACCGTCGCGGTGATCGGCCCGACGCTCGGCGGCCTGCTCATCGGTCTCGGGGGCTGGCGCGCGACGTTCACCGTCAACGTCCCGCTCGCGCTGGCCTGCCTGGTGCTCGGCGCCCGCCGCCTCCCGCGGGGCACCCGCCGCGACCGCACGACGAGCCTCGCCGCGACCGTCGACGCCCCCGGGATCGCGCTCTTCACGATCACCCTCGTCGGCGTGCTGCTCGTGCTCATGCACCCGGCGTGGTGGCCGCTGCTCGCCGTCGTCGTCGCCGCCGCAGCCGCCCTGGTCGTGCACGAGCTGCGCGCCCCGTCGCCGTTCCTCGACCTGCGGGTGCTGGGCGGCAACGTGCCGCTGCTGGTGACGTTCGTCCGGGCCCTGCTGACCGCGACGGTCTCCTACTGCCTGCTCTACGGCTTCACCCAGTGGCTCGAGCAGGGGCGCGGGCTCTCGGCGTCGGGCGCGGGCCTGATCCTGCTGCCGATCTTCGTCACCGGCATCGGGGTCGCCGCGCTCACCGGCCGCCGCCGCGGAATCCGCGGGAAGCTCCTCGTGGGCGCCGCGGGCAGGTCGTGCTCGCCGGCCTGGTGCTGCTGCTCGGGGACCACCAGCCCGATCTGGCTGATCGTCGTCGTCGCCCTGGTCGCCGGGGTGCCGCAGGGGCTGAACAACCTCGCCCTGCAGAACGCGGTGTACCGCCAGAGCGACCCGGCCCGCGTCGCGTCGTCGGCCGGGCTGATGCGGACCTTCTTCTACCTCGGCGCCATCGCCGCCTCCACCACCGGCGGCCTCGCCTTCGCCCACGGCGCGACGACGGCCGGGGTCCACGACCTCGCGCTCGTCATGCTCGGCGCCGCCGCGCTGTTCCTCGTCATCACCGTCGCCGACCGCACGCTCGGCCGGCTCACTCCCCGAGAGGACCCCTCGTGACGCTCTCCACCCTCGACCCGGTGCCCGCCCTCGTCGTCGTCGACCTGCAGCGCGGCATCGCGGACCGGGACGCCGACACCGCGCCGCACCCGATCGCCGACGTCGTCGCGCACTCGGCGGCCGTCGCGGACGCGTTCCGGGCCCGGGGCCTGCCGGTCCTGCTGGTGCGGGTCGGCCTCGACGGGGCCGGGTTCAGCCCGGGACGCACCGACCGCCCGCGCCCCGTCGGCGGCACCCCGCCCGCGGGGTGGGACGAGATCGTCGACGAGCTCGCCGGGCACCCGGAGGACGCCGTCGTCACCAAGCGGAACGTCGGCGCCTTCGTCGGGACCGACCTCGACCTGCAGCTGCGCCGCCGCGGCGCGACGCAGGTGCTGCTGACCGGCGTCTCGACCTCGATGGGCGTCGAGGGGACCGCGCGCGCCGCGCACGACCACGGCTACCACGTCGTCCTGGTCACCGACGCCATGGCCGATCCCGACGAGGCCAGCCACCACCACAGCGTCGCGGCGATCTTCCCCAAGATCGGCGAGACCACGACGACCGCCGAGGTGCTCGCCGCGCTCGCAGCCCGGTGAGCGCGGCGGTCTACGGTGCCGCGGATGGCCGATGACCCCGTCCCCACCGTCGTGATCGAGGTCGTGGAGGTGCTCGACGACGCGGTCCGCGCCGCCGTCGAACGCCTCCTGCCGCAGCTCTCGCGCAGTGCGGCGTTCGACGAGCAGACCCTCGCCTGGGTGGTCGCCCACGAGGCGACCACGCTCTTCGTCGCCCGGGTGGACGACGACGTCGTCGGGGCCCTGACGCTGGTGATGTACCCGCTGCCGACGGGACTGCGGGCACACGTCGACGACGTCGTGGTCGACGACGCGGTCCGGGGGCGCGGCGTCGGGGAGGCGCTGGTGCGGGCCGCGCTGGACCGGGCCGTCCAGGTCGGTGCCCGCACCGTCGACCTCACCTCGCGGCCCTCGCGGGAGTCGGCGATCCGGCTGTACGAGCGCGTCGGGTTCGTCCGGCGCGACTCGACGCTCTTCCGGTGGGAACCGGCGAGCGGCGGCCCCTGATCCGCGGCTAGCGTCGGGGCATGACCGAGCACCCTGCGGCGGACGCGAAGAACTGGGGCGGGCGGCTCCCGCGCAACGAGACGCTCGACCTCGACGACGACCAGCGCGCCGTCGCCGAGGAGCTGCGGCAGCGCAGCGTGCCGTGGGCGGAGAGCTCGGGCTTCGCGGGCACCGACGACCAGGGCGGGCTCCTCGGCCCGTTCAACGCCTTCGCGCTGCGCCCGGGCCCGGGGCGGGACTTCGGTCGCTGGGTGGCGCGGGACCGGCGCGACTCGTCGTTGTCGGCCGCGATCCGCGAGGTCGTGATCCTCACCGTCGGGACGGCCTGGGACGCCGACTACGAGATCTACGCCCACGTCGCGGTGGCGCGGACGGTCGGGCTGTCCGACGCGGTGATCGACGGCATCCGCACCGGCTCGGCCGACGGCATCACCGGCGACGAGCTCGCGGCCCACCGGTTCACCGACCAGCTGGTGCGCACCCACCGCGTCGACGACGAGACCTACGCGGCCGCCGAGCAGGCCTTCGGCCGGGACGGGGTGCTCGACATGGTGCACCTGATCGGCATGTACCTCGCGACGTCGGCGCTGCTCAACGCGTTCGAGGTGCCGGCTCCCTAGGTGCCTCCGGCTCGTGAGCACTTTCCCGGCCTATGACACGGGCAAGTGCTCACGAGCGCGGAGCGCACCTAATCTGCCAGTGGATCGTCTATCAGTAGACGATCTGCTAGCGTCCGGTCCATGCGCCTCGCCCTGGTCGTCATCTGCGCCGCCACCCTCATGACGATCGTCGACGAGACGATCGCGACCGTCGCCGTGCCGTCGATCCAACGCGACCTCGGCTTCGACACCGCCTCGCTGACCTGGGTCGTCAACGCCTACCTCGTCGGCTTCGGCGGTTTCCTGCTGCTGGCCGGACGGCTCGGCGACCTCGTGGGCCGGAGCCGGATGCTGCTCGCCGGGATGGCGCTGTTCACCGCCTCGTCGCTGGCCTGCGGCCTCGCGCCCGGGCCCGTGTGGCTCGTCGTCGCGCGGTTCGTCCAGGGCATCGGGGGAGCCCTCGCCACCGCCGTCGCCCTCGGGATGATCGCCGCGCTCTACCCGGACGAGCGCCGGCGCGGCCGGGTGATGGGCACCTACGCGTTCATGGGTGCCGTCGGGGCGTCGACGGGTCTCGTCCTCGGCGGGCTCATCACCTCCGCGCTGGACTGGCGCTGGGCGTTCTTCGTCAACGTGCCGATCGGCCTCGTCGTCGTCGCCGTCGGTCTGCGGGTGCTCCCGCACGAGGCCGCGCCCGGCGTCGACCGCTCGCTCGACTGGCCGGGCGCCGCCCTGCTGGTCGCCGGGCTGATGGCCCTGGTGACCGCGATCGTGACCGGGCGCCCGACGACGGGCGCGGTGGCCGGGGTGCTGCTCGTGGCCTTCGTCGTCCGGCAGGCCCGGGCCGCGGCACCGCTGCTGCCGCTCGGGGCGCTCCGCTCACGCCTGCTGGTCGGCGCGAACCTCGCCCATGCCTGCTTCGTCGGGGCGATGTTCACCTTCCAGTTCCTCGTCACGCTGTACCTGCAGGGAGTGCTCGGCTTCTCGGCCGCACAGGCCGGGCTGGGGATCGTGCCCATCGCGGCCGGGATCGCGGTCGTCGCGACCCTCGTGCACCCGCGCGTCAGCGGCCGGTTCGGGACGAGGCCGACGCTGCTCGCCGGGCTCGCGCTGGTGGTGGCGGGCCTCGGGCTGCTCGGCCGGATCTCGGCGCAGAGCGGGTACTGGTCGGGCCTGCTCCCCAGCGTGCTGCTCTTCGCCCTCGGCGGCGGGCTGACGCTGCCCTCGATGATGGTCGTCGGGATGTCGGCCGCCACGCCGGGCACGATGGGCCTCACGTCGGGTCTGCTCAACACCTCGCAGCAGGTGGGCGGGGCGGTCGGGCTCGCGGCGCTCTCGGCCGTGGCCGCCACGACGACCGCCGGTGCGCTCGGTGCGGGGGCCGCGCCGGGTCCGGCCCTCGTCGCGGGGTACGCGCTGGCGTGGACGCTCGCGGCCGGTCTGGCCGGTGTCTCGCTACTGCTGGTCCTCGTCCTGCGGCTCCGGCCCGCGACTCCCACGGCGCTGCTGCAGGAGGCGGAGCGGCCCTGTCCCGCGCACTAGGATCGTCGGCATGGCCACCTCGCCGAGCCCGCCGGCGGTCGACCTGGCCTTCCTGGTCAACCAGGTCTCCTACGCCCTCGCCGCGCGCATGGGTGAGGCGCTCGCGGACCTCGGCCTGACCGTCTCCCAGTACTGCATCCTCTGGAAGGCCGACGAGAGGGAGCGCACCCAGATCGAGATCGCCGAGGAGGGTGCGCTGGACAAGAGCACGGTCGTCAACGAGGTCGACCGGCTCGAGCAGGCCGGGCTCGCGACGCGTCAGGTGCACCCGAGCGACCGGCGGGCCCGCGTCGTCGTGCTCACCGACTCCGGTTCCGCGGTCCTCGGGCGGGCCCACCGCGCCGTCGCGGCGGTCCACGACGAGGCGTTGAGCGACCTGCCCCCCGAGCGCCGCGACTCCTTCGTCGCCGACCTCACCGCGGTCGCCGGGGGCGTCCTCGCCACCCCGTCGCACGTCGCGGCGTTGCGCCGGCGCCGGACGCCGCGCTAGGTGCCTCCGGCTCGTGAGCACTTCCCCGTGTCATAGGGCGGATTCGTGCTCACGAGCGCGGAGCGCACCCCGCGTCAGCGCGACGAGCAGGAGGGTCCCGACGGCGAGGGCGGCCGGGACGGCGGCCCAGTCCAGCAGCTCATCACCGGTCACGGCGCCGAGGGCGAGCACGGCCGCGGCCGGCGCGGCCGTCAGGGCCGTCGCGTACAGGCAGAGCTGGACCTTGACCGAGATCGCCGGGGTCGGGCCACCGGTCGCGTCGAGGGGCAGCGGCACCCGCACGGAGGCGTAGATCAGCACGCCCGCCCCGCCGAGCAGCAGCGCCGGGGTGAGCGCCGCGACCCACGCCCAGGCCCACGGGTGACCCGACGCGGCCGTCCCGACGATCCCCGCGACGACGGCCACCGGCGCGGTCACCACGAACCACGCGAGCTGGCGGCCGTGCACGTCGGGCCCGGCGCTGTGCGGCGCGAGCAGCGTCGGCCACACCGACGCACCGTCCTGGCCGTGGAGGTTGCTCGCGCACGCCGCGGTGATCACGGTCCAGAGCAGCCCGCCGAACGGGAGGAGGACGGTCGTCGCCGATGTGCTCACCGGGAGCACCGCGGTCCCCGCGCTCACCACGAGCGCGATGAGCAGGCAGGTCAGCCGCAGCGGGTCCCGGACCCACAGCCGCAGCTCCTTCGCGACGACGGCGCCGGTCGGGGAGGTGAGCACCGGCGCGGCCACCCGACGACGGCCGTGGCCCCGGCCGCGGCGCGGCGCCGCCGCCCCGGCGATGCGCCGGGCCAGCGCGGCGGGCAGCACGGCCAGTGCGCCGAGGGTCACCACAACGAGCCCGCCGAGCGTGAGCCCGACCGTGGCGGCGTCCCCCCGGGCGGCCGCGTCGACGGCGACCGGCGCCCACCCCGACGGCAGGGCGCGCACCACCGCGGTGAGGGCGGACGAGGAACGGTGGCCGAGCGTCCCCGCGAGCAGGGGGAGGAGCGTCCCGGCGAGGGCCACCGCGCTCAGCACGAGCGCCGTGGCGGCGGTGGCGGCGTCATGTCCCCGTCGCGCCGACGGGGCTACGGCCACGCCGGCGAGCGTGGCGGCCGCGACGGTCAGGGCGACGGTGAGCGCCCATCCCAGGACGCCGACGACGACCGCCGGCACCTCGCCCGCTGCGTGCCCGACCACCGCGGCCAGCGCGACCCCGGTGATCCACGTGCCCGGGGACCGCAGCGTCACGACGACGAGCGCGGTCGCGAGCGTGCGCGGCGGGATCGGCAGCAGCGCGAGCAGCTCCGGGGGCAGGACCGGGTCGCCGCCGGCGAGCGCGGCCTGCCCGACCTGGCCCGCCACCCACAGTGCGAGCACGAAGGCGATCGTGTCGGTGGCCGCCCCGGGCACCGCGGACGCGCGCAGCCCCAGCCAGAGCGTGCTCGCCGCGGCGAGCAGGCCGAGGACCCCGGCGGCGAGCAGCCAGCCCCGCCGTCGGGGTGGGGTGTGCGCCTCGATGCTGCCGCGCAGCCGGATCAGGAGCCCAACCACGACAACCGCCTCCGGGTGGGCACGCCGACCAGCGCGGCGAAGGTCTCCTCGAGCGGGTGCCCACCGCGCACCACCTCGGTGGGCCCGACCGCGACCACGCGCCCCGCCACGAGGACCGCGACCTGGTCGCAGACCTGCTCGACGAGCGCCATCACGTGGCTGGAGCACACGACGGTGCCGCCGGCGGCGGTGTAGTCCGTGAGCAGCGCGCGGATCGTCATGGCCGACACCGGGTCGATGGCCTCGAGGGGCTCGTCGAGCACCAGCAGGCGCGGGTCGTGCAGCAGCGCGGCTGCGAGCCCGATCTTCTTGGCCATGCCCGTGGAGTAGTCGGCGATCAGGGTCTCCTCGGCCCGGTCGAGGTCCAGGACCGCGAGCAGCTCCTCGGTGCGCTGCGTGACGACGTCGACCGGCAGCCCCCGCAGCAGCCCGAGGTAGGTGAGCAGCTCGCGGCCGGTCAGCCGGGCGGGCAGCCCGAGCCCGTCGGGCAGCACGCCGAGCACGGCCTTCGCGGACTCCGGGTCCTCCCGCAGGTCGTGCCCGCACACCCGCACCGACCCGGCGTCGGGACGCAGCAGGCCCACGGCAACCGAGACCAGCGTCGTCTTGCCCGCCCCGTTCGGCCCGACGAGCCCGAGCAAGGACCCCGGCTCGACGCGCAGGTCCACGCCGTCGAGCGCTCGGGTCGCGCCGAAGCGCTTGGCGACACCGGTGATCTCCAGCGCGGCGGTCACGGGAGGTCCCCGACGACGGCGGGTGCGGGGGCGGCCGTGGCCCGGTCGACGGCGTCGGCGAGCTCGCGGGCCCGGTGCCGGACCACGTCGACGTCGGCGAGCGGGACCGCGACGACCGCGTCGATCGCCCCGGTGATCGCCAGGGCGATGACCGTCGGGTCGAAGGCCCCGAACGCACCGTCGCGCTGCCCGGCCCGCAGGCCCTCCTCGAGGGTCGACACGCGCGACACCAGCCCGGCCGGGTCACCCTCGGCGTCGTGCTCCGCCGCCGCGGTGGCCGCCAGGACCTCCCGCAGCGCCCGCAGGTGCGACGGCGCGACCGCCAGCAGCTCGACGTTGGACTCGATCCGCGCCCGCAACCGCTCCCGGTGTCCCTGCGCGGCCTCGATGCGGGGCCGCATGTGCTCGCCCGCGGTGCGTGCCGTCGCGGCGAGCACCTCGGTGAGGAGCTCCCGCTTGTCGGCGAAGTGGTAGCTGATCACGTGAGCACTATCCCGTGTCATAGGGCGGATTAGTGCGCACGTGCGCGGAGCGCACCTACCTACTGCTCGGCGCACGCCTTGAGCGACGCGGCCTCGGAGTCGACGAGCCGGACGACGGTGCGCCGCGCGAGCGGCCCGACGACCGGCGCCAGCATCCCGTCGACCCCGAACGCCAGCTCGACGCGGCAGTGCTCCGGGTCGAGGCTCTCGACGCGGTGGTCCGCCCACTGCCGGAACCCCGTCTTCCGGGCCGCCCAGAGGAAGCGGTGGTCCTCGACGGCGAGCACGGTGTAGAGATCCGGACGGCGCCCGGGCTGCTGGACCCGGACCGGCACCCCCGGCTCGAGCTGCGGACCCTGGAGCTCGACGGTGGTCATGGCCGGGTGCCACGAGGGCCAGGACTCGACGTCGCGGACGAGGGACCACACCCGCGCGGCGGGGGCGGCGACGTCGACGGTCGTGCGGTAGAGCATGGCGGCTCCTCGGGGTCCGGCACCAACCCGATGAGGTCGATCGTGGTGCCGCGTCGACCCCAGGTAAAGCGCCTGGGCCCGGGGCGGCACCGGACGGACCATCCGATTGCGTGCGATCGGTGGACGCCGGGAGTGGCCGCTCCCGGATACCGTGCCGGGTCATGACCGTCACCGCCGAGCCGGCTGCGCCCACCCCCCTCCCCCCACCTCGGCCGCGGATGTGACGGCGGCCGACGCGGCCGCCGGGGTCGGCCCGGGGAAGCTCGTCCTGCGGTCCCTGGAGCGCCTCGCGGCGGCGCTGGTCGACCGGGCCGCCGGGGCGGCGGTCGACAAGGTCGACGACTTCGCCGAGAAGCTCGAGGGGATCGCCGCGAACGGCGGGGTCGGGCTGGGCGCCGCGTTCGGGGCGGGCACCGCGTACATGGCGGGGAAGAACCCGGCGATCGGCGCGCTGAAGGGCGCGTGGGGCGCGCTCAGCACCGGCAAGAAGGTCGCGATCGTCCTCGGGCTGGTGCTGCTCGGCCTCCTCAGCCCCGTCGCGCTGGTGCTCGCGCTCGTCGGGCTGCTGGTCTACGGGATCGTCAAGGCCGCGAAGACGTAGTCATGTGAACGGATGTGGTCGCCCGGGCGACCACATCCGTTCACATGGCCTCCGGCCTCAGCGGGGGAGCAGCCGCGCGTGGCGCCCGTCGAGGTCGTCGACGCGCTCCACGCCGAGCAGCTGCATGGTGCGCAGCGCCTCGGTGCGCAGGATGTCCAGCGCGCGGGTCACGCCGGCCTGGCCGCCGGCCATGAGCCCGTAGAGGTACGCCCGGCCGACGAGGGTCGCGCGGGCGCCGAGCGCGCGGGCGGCGATGACGTCGGCACCCGTCGTGACCCCGGTGTCGACGAAGACCTCGGCGCGGTCCCCGACGGCGGCGACGACGTCGGGCAGCAGATCCAGCGGGGTCGGGGCCCGGTCGAGCTGGCGGCCGCCGTGGTTGGACACGACGATGCCGTCGGCGCCCCGGTCGACCACCTCGCGGGCGTCGTCGACGTGCTGGACGCCCTTGACCACGAGGTGCCCGGGCCACTGCTCGCGCAGCCAGGTGAGGTCGTCGGCGACGGCGGTCGGGTCGAACATCGTCGCGACGAGCTCGGCGGTGGTGCCGTTCCAGTGGCTCATCGACGCGAAGGAGAGCGGCTCGGTGGTGAGCACGTTCGCCCACCAGGCCGGGTGGCGGGCCATGTCGGCGAGGGTGCGGGCGGTCAGCGAGGGCGGGATGGTCAGCCCGTTGTGGGAGTCGCGCAGCCGGGCCCCGGAGACGGGGGTGTCGACGGTGAGGACGAGGGTGTCGTAGCCGGCCTTGCGGGCGCGCTCGACGAGGTCGTTCGAGGCGTCCCGGTCGCGCCACAGGTAGAGCTGGAACCAGTGCCGGCCCAGCGGCGCGGCGGCCGCGAGGTCCTCGACGGACGTGGTGCCCATCGTCGAGAGCGCGTAGGGCAGCGACGCGGCCTCGGCGGCGCGACCGACCGCCCGCTCGCCCTCGTGGTGCATCATCCGCGTGAACCCGGTCGGCGCGAGGACCATCGGCAGCGCCGCCGGCCCGCCGAGGATCGTCGTCGAGGTGTCCACCGAGCCGACGTCCCGGAGGATGCGCGGGGAGAACTCGACGCGGGCGAAGGACTCGCGGGCGCGCCGCAGGCTGATCTCCTGCTCGGCCGCGCCGTCGACGTAGTCGAACACCGCCCGCGGGCTGCGCCGCCGGGCGATCGCGCGCAGGTCCGCGATCGTGAACGCGGACTCCAGCCGGCGCCGCGTCGGGTCGAGGCGCGGCGGGCGCACCTGCAGCAGGGGCTTGAGCTCGGAGTAGCGGGGGAGCCGGCGTGACGGCATCGGCGAGCCCTCCTCGGCGTCGGGATCCGACGGGCCGGGCCCGCCCGTGCCGACGACGGTAACCCGCGCGGGGCTCCGCCGCGTCCGCATCGAGGGGCGGGCCGGCGTCCGGGGTCGGGCGCGGGGGCGGCTCCCGGACGGGACGTCCATGATCACGACTTCGTGAGCGACATGCGCAGGATTCCGTGCAACACGCTCACGAGAACGTGATCATGGTCGGCCGGAGCCGCGCGGGGCCGGGCATCGAGCGCCGGAGGCGGCCGGCCGGCGCTGGTCGGCCGGGCCGCGCGGGGCCGAGATCAGCGCTCGGCTACTTCCCGGCCGTCCCGCCGTCGTCGGGCACGCCGGGCAGCGCGTCCCCGGCGGGCGGCTCGCCCGACGAGCCCGCGGTCGGCCACCGACGGCGGGCACGGCCTGCCCGACGCGGTAGTAGACCCAGGTGTCGCCGGGGTGGTGCGCGGTGCAGTCGACGTCGGGGACCCGCACGGACGCCGGCGCCGAGCAGACCTCGGCGGTGGTCGAGTCGGCGGCGAGCGAGGCCCCGATCGCGAACACGGCGACGATCGCGGCGAGGCCGACCCAGAGCGACGCGAGCACGGGGTCGACGCGCAGTCGCTCACGCATCCGCCGCTCCCTCCGTCCACCGGCCAGTCTGCACCCCGCGCCCGGTCAGCCCGCCGCGCGCTCCGCCGCCGCCGGACGACGGGCGGTGTTGCCCGCCCAGGTCTCGCCCGGGCCGACCGAGCGGGTCACGACCGCGTCGGGGCGGCCACGGACCCATGCTCCCGAAGCCGCCGGGCCGCGACCCGTCGGGGGTCCGGCGGGGACGCTGCGTGCGCGATCGGGCGTCGCGGTCGCGGCCCGGGGCGGCGCACACTCTCCGTCGTGAGCACGACGATCTCCGGCGCCCGGATCTTCGACGGCGAGCGGTCGCTGGGGGAGGGGACGGTCGTCGTCGACGGCGACGTGATCAGCGCGGTCGACCTCGGGCCCCGGGAGCCGGGCGCGGGCGAGGTGGACGGGCGGGGCGCGACGCTGCTGCCGGGACTCATCGACGGGCACGTCCACCTGCGCGGGGCCGGCAACCTCGGCCAGGACCTGCGCCACGGCGTGACGACCGTGCTCGACATGTTCTCCGCGCCGCCACAGTTCACCGCGATGCTGCGCGGGCGCGCCGCGCGGCGGGACGACGAGGCGGACCTGCGCAGCTCCGGGCTGATGGCCGGCGCGGTCGACGGCTGGCCCGCGGTCATGCTCCCGCCCGACCCCGGCGGCTGGCGCATGCCCGGCCTGTCCGGGCCCCAGGACGCCGAGCAGTACGTCGCGGACCGGGTGCGCGAGGGCTCGGACTACCTCAAGGTCTTCGTCGAGAACGCCGCCGACGTGACCCGTCCGACCCTCAGCCCGGAGACGGTGGCCGCGGTGTGCGCGGCGGCCCGGTCCCGCGGCCTGACCACGGTGGCGCACGCCCCGACCCGCTGGGCGTTCGCGACGGCGCGGGCGGCCGGCGTCGACGTCCTGACCCACCTGCCGCTCGACGGCCCGCTCGACGACGACGGGCTCGGCGACCTCACGGTGGTCCCGACCCTGACGATGATGGCCGCGCTCACCGACCTCGGCTCCCAGAGCGCGCTGTTCGCCGACCCGCGCCTGACGGCGCGGCTGCCGTCCGACGTCGTCGACGCGCTGCGGGCCGGCGACCGCGGCGGACTACCGACGAGCTCCGCGCCCGGCGCGGCCTACGAGCACGCGGTCGAGAACCTGCGGCGGCTGGTGGCGGCGGGGGCGCGGGTGGTCGCGGGCACGGACGCCAACGACGTGCCCGGACGCCCGGCGGCGGTGCTGCACGGGGCGTCGCTGCACCTCGAGCTCGAGCTGCTCGCGCACGCCGGGATGGCGCCGATCGACGTCCTCGCGGCCGCGACCTCCCGCGCCGCCGACGTGTTCGCGCTCGCCGATCGCGGGCGGATCGCGGTCGGGCGGCGGGCGGACCTGCTGCTCGTCGACGGCGACCCGACCGTCGACGTCACCGACACCCGGGCGCTGCGCACCGTGTGGCGGGCGGGGGTGCCGCACGACCTGGCCCACCCGGTGCCGGTCGCGGGGCCCGACGGGACGGGGCCGGTGCGCGCGGGGCACTGACCCGGGAACGACGACGGGGCCGGGCGGACACGTGGTCCGCCCGGCCCCGGGTCTCGTCGTCAGTGGGTCAGCGCGCGCCGGTGGGGAGGACCTGCCGGCCGTACGTCTCGTTCGTGACGACCGCGAACGAGGCGTACCAGGCCACGATCGCGGTGAGGATCCCGATGATCCCGCCGACGGTGGCCAGCGCCGCGACCCCGGCCAGCGTCCCGAGCACGAGGAACAGGAACGTCAGGAACAGCAGCCCGAACACGCCGATCAGCGCGGCCGAGGTCCGCAGCGAGGCGACGAACATGTACAGCGTGAAGATCGTCCAGCCGAGCAGGAACAGTCCCGTCGCGGTCTTGGTGTCCGACGCCGGCAGCGCCGGCTCGACGAACTGCACGAACGCCGCGAAGGACAGCCAGAACGCGCCGTAGGAGCAGAACGCGGTCGCGCCGAAGGTGTTGGCCTTGCGGAACTCGAACACGCCGGCGATCAGCTGCGCGAGCCCGCCGTAGAACAGCGCGATCGGCAGGACCGACTTCTCCAGGTTCTCCGGGGCGATGCCCGCGTTGAACAGGCTCAGCAGGAACGTCGTCGTCGCGAAGGCGGCGAGTCCCAGCGGTCCGGGGTCGGCGAAGCCCTTCGTCGGATCCGCGGCGGCGGCCGAGGCGCCCGACGTGGTCTCGACGGTGGGACCTTCATTCCTGGTCGTGGACATCGGTGTCCTTCTCCCTTGGGGTGCGCGAAGTGTCTGCCGCGGCAGTTCCCGATCATGCCGCGCGTCACACCGACCTCACCGGGGAGATCGTCTCCGGGGCGATCTGCGCGGCGATGGAGCAGGGTGACACTGGGCCGGTCGGCCTACCTAGGTAATGTGACCCCGATCACTTCCGTCGGGCGATGCCGGCCACGAAGGCCGCCTGCCCGGCGTGCTGGATGTCGTCGTCGACCACGCTGATGATGCGGACCCCGCGGGTGACGGGCGGGTCCCAACGGTCGTCGATCACCTCGTCGAGGTCGGCGTCCGACAGCGTGCGCAGGTAGTCCTCCGTCCGGGCGTGGACGGCGTCGTAGTAGCCGGTGAGGAGCGCAGGGTCGGTCACGTGCACGGCGGCCACCTGCTCCGGGGTGTGCCCGAAGCCCATCGAGGACGGGTCGAGGTCGAAGCCGAAGCGGTCGGCCCAGCCGTCGGACGCGTAGACCTGCTCGGTCCCGGCCAGGTCGGCCACGTGGTCGTCCTGCACCCGCGTCAGGTGCCAGACGAGCCAGCCGACGGGGTTGGCCTCGGCGTCGAGACGCAGGTTGAGCGCCTGCTCGTCGAGTCCCTCCACCGCCCGGTGGACGTCACTGCGGACCCGGCCGAAGGCGTCGACCAGGACGTCGATGCTGTTCACGCTCGGTGTTCCTCCTCGCGAGGGGACGTGTCTCGCGGGGCGGAGTACCCCGCCGCACGGGCCCGCACTGGGCCGACCTGATGGTTCTGAAGGACCTCACGTCGTCTTCACCCGAGCGGGTCCGACACTCGATCAGTGCCGATCGCACCGCCCCTCGACGAGCCTGCCGCCGTGCGCCGCCTGCTCGACCGCTTCGGCACCGGGGCGCGTCGCGGGGACGTCGACGCCGGCGCGGCCCTCGGGTTCGACGCCGCCCTCGACGTGCTGCTCACCCGCGACGAGCCGCTGCCCGGGGACCTGCCGTCGTTCCCGCCGCTGGCCGCGGTGAAGCCGGACGACCCGCGCAAGGCCGCGGTCGAGGCGACGCGCCGCGACCAGGAGCAGGCCTCCGTCGTGTGGTGGCTCGACCGGATGGCGACGGTCGGCGCACCGCGGGCCGAGAAGCTCACGTGGTTCTGGCACGGCCACTTCGCCACGAGCAAGCAGAAGGTGCGCGACCCGCAGAACATGATCGGCCAGAACCAGACGTTCCGGACGACGGGTCAGGACAGCTTCGCGACGCTGGCCCGGGCGATGGTCGTCGACCCGGCGCTGACGCTGTGGCTGGACAACCAGACCAACCGCAAGGGCCTGCCCAACGAGAACCTCGGGCGCGAGCTCATGGAGCTGTTCACCCTCGGCGTCGGGCACTACGCCGAGACCGACGTCCGCGAGGCCGCCCGCGCGCTCACCGGGTGGACGTACCGGGACCGCACGGTGTCGTTCGCGCCGGCCAAGTTCGACGCCGCCCCGAAGACGGTGCTCGGCGCCACCGCCGACTACGACGCCGAGGGCCTCGTCGCGATGCTCACCGCGCGTCCGGACTCCGCGCGCTTCGTCGCGAACCGGCTGTGGTTCCGCCTGGTCTCGGCGACCCCGCCGTCGGCGCCCGACCTCGACCGGCTCGTCGCCGCGTACGGCCCCGGCACGCAGATCCGTCCGCTGCTGCGGGCGATCGCGACCACACCCGCGTTCCGGGACCCGGCGACGACGCTGGTCAAGCAGCCCGTCGAGTGGGCGGTCGGCCTCTCGCGGGCGGTGGGCCGCCCGATCGGGGCCCTCGGCGCGGCCGACCAACGCAAGGCGCTGAACCAGCTGCGCGGGCTCGGGCAGGTCCCGTTCGACCCACCGAACGTCGGCGGCTGGCCCGCGGGCGCGCCGTACCTGACCCCGAGCGCCACCGTCGTGCGGCTCGGGTTCGCGCAGACCCTGCTGCGGGGCGCGTCGCTCGACGGGGCGGTCGAGCCGCCGCCGAGCGGGACCAACGCCCGCGTCGAGTGGGCCCGCGCCACCCTCGCCGTCGACACCTGGAGCGGGCGCACCCGCGCCGCCCTCCAGAACGTCGCCGGCGGCGATCCCCGACAACTGCTCGCCGCCGCCGCGGTGAGCCCCGAGTACGTGGTGAGCGCCTGATGCGCACGACCGTCCCCGCCCTGACCCGCCGGCGCTTCCTCACCGCGACCGCGGTCACGGGAGCCGCCGCCCTCGCCGTCGCGGGCGCGACGGTCGTGCCGTGGGAGGACCTCCTGGCCTCCGCCGGCGACCTCGACCCGGACGCGGGCGTGCTCGTCGTCGTCACCCTCTACGGCGGCAACGACGGCCTCAACACGCTGGTCCCGGCCGCCGACCCGGCCTACCAGAAGGCGCGCCCCGAGCTCGCCTACGCCGCGGGCGACGTCCTCGACGTCGGCGAGGGCCTCGGGCTGAACCCGGCGATGACGGGCCTGAAGTCGCTGTGGGACGACGGCGGGTCGTTCGCGATCGTGCGCGGCGTCGGCTACCCGCAGCCCGACCACAGCCACTTCCGCTCGATGGCGATCTGGCAGACCGCGTCCCCGACGAGCCCGAACGGCGCCGGCTGGCTGGGTCGCTGGCTCGACGCGGTCAGCGACGGGTCGGCCGCGGACCCGCTGCGCGCGCTGTCCACGGAGACGGTGCTGCCGCCGCTGCTCGTCGGCGCCGAGCGGGCCGGGTCGACCGTCGCGCCGGGCACGCTCGACCTGCCGAAGGGTGCGCTCGGGAAGGCGGTCGCGGGGTTCGCCGTCCCGGACCCGAGCGACGACCCGTGGCGGGCGAAGGCCGCCGCGTCCATCGGGCACCTGGGGACGCTGCGCTCGGCGGTGGACCCGGCGATGGGCGTGGGCGCCCGGGCGGTGCCTGCCGTCGCGGCGGCCGGCGGCAAGGGCGGGGACCTCGGGCACCAGCTGGACCTGGTGGCGGGGCTGGTCGAGGCCCGGGTCCCGACGCGGGTGTACTCGGCCTCACTCGGCGGGTTCGACACCCACGCCGACGAGCGCGGCACCCAGGAACGCCTGCTCGGCCAGCTCGACGCGGCGCTGACCGGGTTCGTGCAGCGCCTGTCGGGGACCGCGCCGGGCCGGCAGGTCGTGGTCCTCGTCTACTCCGAGTTCGGCCGCCGGGTGCAGGCCAACGCCTCGGAGGGGACCGACCACGGCACCGCGAGCCCGGTGCTGCTGCTCGGCGCGCCGATCCGCGGCGGGTTCCTCGGCGAGCAGCCCAGCCTGACCGACCTCGACGCCGGTGACCTGCGCGCCCACGTCGACTTCCGCGACGTCTACGCCTCGCTGACCGAGCAGGTCCTCGGCGCCGACGCGGACCGGGTGGTGCCGGGGCATCCAGGTGCCTTCGGCCTGTGAGCACGAAGTGCGGCGATAGCCGCACTTTGTGTCACGTGCGCGAAGCGCACCTCCTACCGGCGACGCCGCGCGAACCCGAACCCACCGACCACCGCGAGACCCGAGCTCCGCGAGCACGAGCAGCACCAGCCCGACCCCCGGACCAGTGGCACCCGCGGAGAGCGCGGGGTGCAGCGCCCCGGCGCCGCGCACCGCGCCGACGATCACCAGTGCTGTCGTCACCTGCACGCCCAGCGCCGCGGGGAACGCCAGCCACGGCGTCACGCGCTCCGCACCGAGCACGAGGTCGACCACGGGCAGCAGCGTCAGCACCACGAACAGCCCGAGCGCGAGCAGCGTCGGCCCCTCGGCCAGCTCGATCGCCGTCCAGCCGTGGCCGTCCGCGCCGGTCACCAGCGGGAGGAAGAGCCCGACGAGGCCGGCGAGGCAGAGCAGCACCGCCGCCCACGGCCGCGACGTCGGGCTGCACGTCGCGATCAGGAAGCGGGCACGCCAGCGCAGCCCCCGCGTGCCGGGCACGACGAAGCGCTCGCGCGGGACGCGTTCGAGGGGCACCTGCGGCGGGACCGCACGGTGCGCATCGGGCGGGCCGTCCGGGGCGGACTCGTCGTGGGCGAACTCTCCGGCCGACATGGGCCCACCCCTTCCACCACGGCCCGCACGGTCCACCGCGCCGGCCGGTCCCACCTGTTCGAATGCCAGGCGGCTACCCCGGCCGGCGTGAGATCACGCAGGTCACACGCCAGGTCACAGAACGGCGCGACCGGCGGTCGTGACCAGCACCGATGTGACGAGCACCGATCGGCGCAACCATCGGCGTCCGGGCCACGCTCCGCTACCGTTCGGACCATGGGCGAGCTTGATCGGTCCGGGCGGGTCCTCGTCGCGGGTTCGGGGGGTCTGGTGGGGTCCGCGGTGGTGCGGGCGCTGCGGGGCGCGGGGTTCACCGATGTGGTGGGGGCGCGGTCGGCGCAGGTGGATTTGCGGGACTTCTCGGCGGCGCGGGAGTTCGTGGGGTCGGTGGCGCCGGTGGCGGTGGTGGATGCGGCGGCGCGGGTCGGGGGGATCGCGGCGAACGCGGCGCGGCCGGTGGAGTTCCTGCACGACAATCTGCGGATCCAGGCGAACCTGTTGGACGCGGCCGCGGCGGCGGGCACGGAGCGGTTGTTGTTCCTGGGGTCGTCGTGCATCTATCCGAAGTTCGCGGAGCAGCCGATCCGGGAGGACTCGCTGCTGACGGGTGCGTTGGAGGAGACCAACGATGCGTACGCGGTCGCGAAGATCGCGGGGATCATGGGCGTGCAGGCCTATCGGCGGGAGTACGGCGCGCGGTGGGTGTCGGCGATGCCGACGAACCTGTACGGGCCGGGGGACAATTTCGACCTGGAGTCGAGTCACGTGCTGCCGGCGTTGATCCGGAAGTTCCACGAGGCGACCGTGTCGGGGGCCGAGACGGTGACGGTGTGGGGGACGGGGACCCCGAGGCGGGAGTTCCTGCACGTCGATGATCTGGCGGCGGCGTGTGTGCACCTGCTCGACGTCTATGACGATCCGGCGCCGATCAACGTGGGCACCGGGGAGGACGTGACGATCGCGGAGCTGGCGTCGCTGGTGGCGGCGACGGTGGGGTTCGGCGGGGAGATCGTGTACGACACGTCGCGGCCGGACGGGACGCCGCGCAAGGTGCTCGACGTGTCGCGGATCGCTGCGACCGGGTGGAAACCGCGGATCGGGCTCGCGGAGGGCCTGGCGTCGACCTACCAGTGGTACCTGGACAACATTGTCTCCGACTAGGCGCGCCGTCGCCGGTGGTTCACCTCGGTGCGGCTGGTTGCTCGCGTCGCCAACGCCCTGGAAGTCCCGAACGGCGAGCGAGGTATCCGGGTCTGGATCGCCTCCGGATGGAGGGTCAGCTGGGCGGCGATCTGGGGCGAGGAGCGCCGACTGGTGTGACCCTCGGCGCCGCCGTCCGGATCCCGACCGAGGGCGCCGCTCGGTCGGATAGACGGGCGAGGGGCGCCCTTCGTCAGACTCGTGGCGCTGTCCACGATCAGGAGCCCGAAGTCGGGGTGCTCGTCGGGCTCGTCCGAGACGGGGTACGGGTCCGCGCCGGACGGGTCGCGGGTCCGTGGGGTCCGGTCTGCCCCGGTGCTCGCGCGAGGAGTCCGCGCGGGCGCTGCGGGCGCGGACCGGCTTCTCGGTTCAGCCGGCTCCTCGGGGGTTCGACGGGTGTGGCGTCGGTGGGGGAGGCGGTCCGGCTGGTGGCACGGGTCGCGCGACGGGTGCGGGTGGCGGTCGTGCCGGTTCCCGACGACGGGCCGGGGTCGCGGCGTCGGTCGGCTCCGACGGGGCGGCCGTGTCCGGCGTCGAGCCGTTCGTTGCGGTCCCGTCCGGGGCGGAGCCGTTCGACACCGAGCCGTCGAGGATGCTGCCATCGTCGACGTGCCGTTCGTGGTCGCATGCGACGCGGCGCCGTTCGTGGAGGTCACCGACGAGCCGTTTCGTCGTCAATCCCAACCTGCGGGGGGTCACGGGACACAGCGGGGGAGCCCGTGCCCGCCGCGGTCGCCCCGGACGACGTAGACCTCGGAGAGGTAGCCGGTGCGGCCGTCGGGGAACGAGGCGCGGTACCAGAGGTCGGAGCGGACCCGGTACGGGTTGGACTGGGCGGTCGGGTCGGAGAGATCCCAGTTCCACATCATCTGGCCCTGGGTCCAGCAGTTGGCGACGACGCCGGCCCCGGAGGCCATCTCGGTCCCGGGCACCTTGCAGCTGTGGCTGGGCGACGCGCAGTAGGCCAGCGCCTCGGTCGAGAGGTACGCGGGGGTGCGGTCCTCCTCGAGCCGGTCCGGACCCAGCGCCACCTTGTTCTGCACGACGATCGCCTCGACGGTCTGCGGCTCGATCGGCGGCGCCGGGACCGTGGCGCGGCCGAGCAGGAACCCGAGCGCGCCGACGAGGAGTACGCCGAGGACGACCGCGGCGACGAGGACTAAGCGGCGGCGGGAGCGTGACGGCGCGGCCGCGACGGCCGGCGGGCCGGACAGCGCGGCGGGGGCCGGTTCCGTCGCGGGGGTCGGCACGGCCTCGGGGGCCGCGGGCGTGGCCACCGAAGCCGCTGGAGTGGCGGGCGGGTCGGCGGGCGCCGCGGGAGGGGCCGGGGCCGGGTCCGGGGGCCCCCCGGGAGCGCCCTCCCCGGTCCGCAGCGTGAGCCAGCGGTCGTGCCACGGTGCCGGGTCGGCGTCGCAGGCCCGGACGAAGTCCTCGACGGTCTCCCACCGGGGCAGGTGCTGGCCGCCCGCGGCGTCGGCAAGGGCGGTCTTCGAGCGCCCGGTGCGGCGGGCCATCGTCGCGAACTTCGGGGTGCCGGCCCCGTCCCGGAGCGCGCGCAGGTCCCGCGCGAACTCGACCAGTGGGCCACCGTTCGGGTCGAGATCACGCTGCGGTCTGGGCATTCGGCGAGGTCCCCCGGGTCGTACGCGACAGCGCCGGAACGGCCGCCGCCGGGGCCGAGTGTCGACCCCGGAGAGCTATCGGCCGACCGGCGGGGTCGTTACCCGCCGACAGGTGCCACCCCCGCGCTCCGCCGCACGGACCGCGACTCCGCCTCCGGTCGCGGGGCCGTGCGTCCCCCCGTGGCGCCGGCAGCCGGCCGGCGGGAGTGCGGGGGTGGCACTCGGAGTAGATACGGGGTCCGAACACCCGGCGACAGTCATCCGGACAACCGTCCCTCGGCGGTCTATCCGGGATGGAGGGCGGACTATGCGGGGATTGAGCTCAGCCCGGCGGGTGGCGCCGGGGGCGCGCCGGGTCCGTCGACCCGCGCCACGGTCGGGGCGGTCCACGTCGCGTCGAGCAGCATCCGGGGGGTGACGAGCGCCGACGGCAGGAGCAGCCCCGTCGTCTCCCAGTCCTTGTGCGGGGTGCGTCGTCCGGCGTAGCGACCCGCGAGGGGACGGTGATGACCCAGCTGGCGCGCGCTGGCGAGGATGTCGCGGGCGACGGTGTCGAGGAACGCCGGCGCCTCGATGTCGAGCGCGTCGACGAGGCGGTCGAGGGACTCCTGGCATTCGTCACCCGTCGCGGCGTCCAGGTAGGCCTCCATGACCCGGCCCAGCACGCCGTCGTGGGCCTGCAGTCCGGAGGCGGGCCGGACGCCGCTCGGCGGCTCGAGCGCGGACAGCGGGAAGCGCTCGCCGAAGGCGCGGGCGACGACCTCGGCGCAGTAGAAGGTCCGCTCGCCCGGCTTCCCCTCCCAGGCGCGCGCCGCGTCGATGGCGAGCGCGCGGATCGTCGCGCCGGCCTCCTGGTCGAACAGCGCCCGGTCGAACGTCGACAGGGCGATCGCCACGATCAGGATCTTCGGGACGCAGAAGGACCCGTCGTCGGGGTCGCGGAGCTCGTGCACCGCCTCGACCGCCCGGGCCCGGGCCTCGGCGGAGGGCACGGCCAGCCGGTACACCGACTGGCCCTTGTCCCAGAAGTGCCGGAACTCGTCCGCGCGCAGGCCCGAGAAGTCGAACGGGTCGGACGCCAGGAACGACTGGTGCGCGGAGGCGATCAGGCCGTCCCCCAGGGCGAGCCCGCTGTGCGAAAACGCGGAGCCGTCCAGCCGGGTGATCATCTCACCGAGCGGTTCTCCCGCCATGGGAGTGACCAACAGTATGTCTCCGGGGTCGACCTGCTCTGGTCGGACGACGAGGTCCGTCGTAGGGTCGTCGCAAGAAGTCACTGTGAGTCACGCCTCTTGGGGGGCCGTTGACGGAGATCCGTCTTCTCGGCACGGTCGAGGTCGATGGTGCCGCCGTGGTGCGCACCGAACTGGTGCGCACGCTGCTCGCCCTGCTCGCGCTGGACCCGGGCCGGGCGATCCCGACGTCCACCCTGATCGACGAGATCTACGGCGACGCTCTCCCCAGGAACCCCCGGGCTGCACTGCACGTGCAGGTCACGCGCCTCCGGAAGGTCGTCGCGCCGACGCGGGTCGCGAGCACCGGCGGGGGCTACGCGCTCGAGGTGCCGCGCTCGGCGGTCGACCTCTGCCGCTTCCATGACGCCGAGCCCGCCACGGCCCTCGCCTGCATCGACGGCGAGCCGTTCCCGGGGTGCCGGCCGACGCCGCGGCTGGAGACCGAGCGCCGTCGGGTGGAGGTGCGCTGGCTGGAGCTCGTCGAGGACCGCGCCCGGGCCCTGCTCGAGGACGGCGAGCCGGGGACCGCGCTCTCCGTCGCGGCCCCGGCGCTGGCCGGTCACCTCGACCGCGAGCACCTCGCGGCCCTCGTGGCCACCGCCCTGCACCGCGTCGGCCGCACCGGGGAGGCGCTGCGGACCCTCGCGGCGACCCGCCGCGAGCTCAAGGTCGAGCACGGCCTCGATCCCGGTCCGGAGCTGCGTGCCGTCGAGCGGACCGTCCTCGAGGCGCGGGAACGCCACCGGGGTCCGGGTCGCGTCGTCGTCGGGCGCGAGGGCCCCCTCGCGACGATCCGCGCGGGCGTGGACGACCCGGAGACCGGCCGGCTGGTGCTGGTCGCCGGCGAGGCGGGCATCGGCAAGTCGACCCTGCTCGGCGCCGCGGCACGCGAGGCGGCCCGGCGCGGGGCGCGGGTCGGGCGCGGGCTCTGGGAGCACGAGCAGGCCCCGTTCGCGGCGTGGGTGCAGGCGCTGCACGGCGTCGGGGTGGAGCCGCCCTCGCTGCGCGACCCCGCCCCGGGGCGCACCCTGCGCCGGCGGCTCGCCGTGGCCGCCGACGACGGCCAGGTCCTGGTGACCCTCGACGACGCCCACCGCGCCGACCGCGCCTCGCTCGACGTGCTGCGCGCCCTCGGCCGGGCCGGGCTGCCGCCGGGCGTGGTGGTCCTCGTCGCCGCCCGCGAGCCCGACGCCGTCACCCACCCGAGCTGGAGCGACGCGGCCGCCGACCTCGCCCCGCTCGAGGGCGTGGTGCGCACCGTCCTGCGCGAGCTCGACGAGGCGGGCACCCGTGAGCTGGTCGGCGACGAGCTGGGGGAGGCCCTCGCGGCGACGCTGTGGGACCGCACGGCCGGGCACCCGCTGCACCTCTCGGCGCTGCTCGCCGAGGTGAGCGGCCTGCCCGACGACGAGGCCCGCGTCGCGGCGGCCGCGCGGGTGCCGGAGCGGCTTCGCCCGCTGCTCGACCACCAGCTCGGCCAGCTGCCCGAGGCCTGCCGGGCCGCCCTCGAGGCGCTCGCGGTGCTGGGGGCGATCCCGCTGGCCGACCTCGCCGCGGCCGTGGGGGTCGGACCCCGCCGGCTCGCGGCCGACCTGCGGCCCGCCCTCGCGCTCACCCTCGTGGAGGCCACCCCCGACGGCTTCGCCTTCCGCCACGAGCTGACCGCCGCCGCCGTGCTGGACGCCGTGCCCGCCGTCGTCGCCGCGCAGCTGCACCTGGCTCGCCACGAGGCCCTGCCGGCGGACGCGGCGCCCTTCACCGTGCTGCGCCACGCCGTCGGCGCGGCCGCGCTCCTGCCCGCGGCGACGGTCGCCGACGCGCACCTGCCCGCCGCCGTCGCCGCGTACCGCGACGGGGCGCTCGCCGACGCCGAGCAGCTGCTCGAGGCCGCCGCCGAGCACACCACCCGGCCCTGGCGGGTGCGGCTGCTGCGCGGGCTGGTCCTGGAGGGTCGCGGGCGGGTCGAGGAGGCCGCGGAGGAGTTCGACGCGGTGGTGGCCGACCCGCGCGCCGACGTCGCCGAGGCCGTCGCCGCCGCGATGGGCGACGACGCCCAGGGCCCCTCCGTGGCCGGTCGCCCGCGGCGCCTGGAGCGGCTGCGGCAGGTGCGGGAGCTGCCCCTCGACGACCGCCAGCGGGCCCGGGTGCTGCGCGGGATGATCACCGAGGAACAGCAGCTGGTCGGCGTCACCGAGACGCCGTCGCTGGTGGCCGAGCTCATGGCACTCGGCGACACCCGGGCGGACGCGGACCCGCGCCTGGCCGCGGAGGTCGCCGTCGCCCGGGCGTTTCTCCAGCTCGACGCCCCGGTCCCGGCCGCCGAGCGGGTCGAGCTCTGCCGCCGCGCCCGCGAGCTCGCCGACGCCGCGGGGGAGCTCACGCTGCGCTTCGAGGCCGACGAGCTGCTGATCGCCGCGCTGCTGACCGCGGGCCGGCTCGACGACGCGCTCGGTCGCCACGCCGTCCTCGTCCCCGAGGCCGAGCGTCGCCACCGGCCCCGCACGATGTGGGCCACCCGCCTCGTCGACGCGTCGGTGCTGCTCGCGATGGGCAAGGTGGCCGACGCCGACGGGGCCGCCCAGGACGCGTTCGCCCGCGGCCAGGAGTTCGGCATCCCGGACGCCCTCGGCGCGTTCTTCTGCCACCTCGTCGCCCGGCACCTGCTCACCGGCGACATGAACGTGCTCGGGGGCCTGCCGGCGACCGCGGCCGGGATGTACCCCCGCGTCTCGGCCTGGCGCGCCTGCGCGGCGGTCGACGCCGTGCACGCCGGGGACGCCTCGACGGTCCGCACGCGGCTCACCGAGTACCACGAGCAGCGCTCCGGGCGGGCCGGCGGCCTGTTCGACCGCACCGGCCTCTGCCTCGCCGCGTGCGCGGCCTACGCCGTCGACGACGACGTCACGGCCGCCCTGGTGCTCGACGCCCTGCCCGCGGACCCGGACGCGACCGTCGTCGTCGGGGTCGGCGCCGCGTTCTTCGGCCCCCTCGACCTCTACCGCGGGCTCGCGACGGCGGTCCTGGGCGACGCCGCAGGCGCGCTCGCGCTCTTCCGGTCCGCCGCGCGGACCGCGGGGCGGTTGGGCTGGGCGCCCTGGGCGGACGCCGCCGAGGCCTTCGCCGCCGCGCGGGGAACGGGCACAGAATCGGCGCCGGCGTCGCCCCCCGCCACGCCGGCACCGATCCCGCCTCTGGGACTCCGGCCGGTGCGCTGATCGCGCCCCCGCCCCGCCGTCGTCCACCGCGTGATCGAAGCGGACGGTCCTTTCCACATCCTTTCGCGCGGCCATACCCCGCCGTACGCAGCAGGGCGGACGATCGTCCGGAGGAGGTGCGCATGCGCGGGCGGGGGACACCGGTGGCGACGGCGGGTGCGGTGACCGCCGCCGCGGCCCTGCTGCTGCCGGAGGTGCTCGGGCTCGACCGCACACCGCCCTGGCCACTCCTCGTCGCCTTCCGGCGCCGCCTCGCCGTCGGGACCCTCGCCGTGACGTTGCCCGCCGCGGGGCGTCCCGGACGGGGGCGGGCGCCGGCGCTCGGGGCGGCGGCGGTGGCGCTCGGCGCGGTCGGGCTCTCGACGTGGCGGCACCGGGCCCGCCGGGAGCCGGCGGGCATCGGGACGCGGGCGCTGTCGGTGCTCGGCGCGAACGTCTGGTCGGGACGGGCCGACCCCGCCGCGCTCGCGGCGACGATCGCGGCCGAGCGCCCCGACGTCGTCGTGCTGCCCGAGGCGGGGGACCGGTTCCGCAAGCGCCTGCTCGACGGCCTCGACGGGTACCGCGCGTGGTCGTCCGCGCCCTACCGCTCGGGCGTGGACGCGGCGGGCGCCGACGACGGGCCGTGCCTGACGGTGCTGAGCGCGGCCGGGCTCGGCGAGGTCGACGTGGAGGTGGCCTCGACCGACACCCGCTCGGGGTGGGTCGTGGTGAGCGGGGGCGGGCTCGGCGCGGTACGGGTGCTGGGTGTGCACCCCGCGGTCCTGCTCCCGTCCTCCACGCCGCACTGGCAGCGGGAGCTGGCCCTGCTGCGGCCGTGGCTCGCGGACCCCGGACGGCCGACGGTGGTGGTCGGCGACCTCAACGCCACCCTTGAGCACGGGCCCCTGCAGGAAGCCCTGGGGTCCGCCCGGCCGGTCACGCGCCGGGCGCCGGCGACGTGGCCGTCGTGGTGGCGACGCGCCGTCGGGGTGACGATCGACCACGTGCTCGTGGCGGGGCCGGTCGGGGTGCGCTCGGTCGAGGTGCTCGACGTCGCGGGCAGCGACCACCGCGCGGTGCTCGCCCGGCTGGTGGTCTGAGGGCGACCGCGGTGCCCCGGCCCGATCGCGGCGAAACGTCCGCCGCCGTTCCCGGTCTTTTCCTTTCGCGATACTGCTACGGGGCACGAGTCGGATAATCAGCGTCACCACCCGTCAGTGGAGCGTGATCTGCTCGTTATCCGAGCATGGGTACACACCACGCTCCGCACCGGCACGACGGACTCGGCGGACTCGTGGGCCGGGGCGCGGTGACCGCCGTCGCCGCCCTCGCGCTCGCCGGGGGTGGGGCCGGCGTCGCGTTCGCGGGCGACGCCCCCACCGGCGACCAGGACGCGTCGCACGGCTCGGACCAGGGGGACCACTGCTCCTGCGCCGGGCACGACCGCCAGGACCGCGACGGCGACGCGGGCCACGACGGGCACAGCGACGCCGACTCCCACGACTACGACTCCGACTCCCACGACGCCGACTGGATGTCCTTCGGCTCCGACGACTCGGACGGTCCCGACAGCGGGTCCTGGACCGACGACGGCGACCGGGGCGACCGGGGCGACCGAGGCGACCGGGACTCCGGCACGACCCACCGCCAGGGACCGCAGACCCGCAGCCACGCCCCCTCCACCGAGAACATCGCGCACGGGGCCGCGCAGGGCGGCGCGAAGACCGTCCCGATCAACTCCGGCGTGATGCGCTGACCCGTCAGCCCCCGACGCGGTCGTACCGGGCCGGGGGACCCGGCGTCGTCTCCACCCACACCGACGGTGCCGGGTCGGTCACGACGTCGGGCACGGGCGACGACAGCAGGATCCCGCGTGCCTCCTCGCCCGGGGCCAGTGTCGGCGCGGTCGCCCCGGACGGTGCCGTCCGTCCGTCGAGCACGCAGGCGCCGGGCTCGAGGCCGGGGAACACCGGTGCGGGCGCCGCGAACGGCGAGGCCGCGGCGGCGTTGCGGCACAGCAGCGCCGACGGGCCGGACAGCACCGACGCCGGCGGCGAGTGCAGCCCCACCGCCACGAGCACGCCGGCGGCCCCGGACAGCGGGTTCGGCACCGGCGCGGACCCCGCGTTGCGCACCACCAGCGGCGCGAGCAACAGGTGCGACCCGCTCGGCGCCGCGCGCGTGCTCGGGGTGAACGCGCCGACGCCGACGTCGTAGGGCACCCCGCCGACGAGCGTCCGCGTGCCCGGCTGCAGTCCCTCGCTCGCGAGCACGGGCGGGGGCGGGGCGCCGACCGCCGCGGAGCCCGACCCGGCGTCGGAGCCGAACACCCCGCCCACCAGCGTCATCACGAGGACCAGGGCGACGAGGACGACCAGCCCGCCCACGACGAGCAGCACCGACGTCCGTCCGCGCCCGCCCCACGGCCCGTCGGCGGGCCACCACGGCGGGTCGTCCGGGTCGACGCCGCCCGGCAGCTCTCCGCGCGTGCTCATGAGGTGAAGGCGCCCAGGACGACCTTCCCGGTCGCGTGCCCCTGCTCGACGAGCGCGAGCGCGCCGGCCGCGTCGTCGAAGGGGCGGACGTCGGTGACGTGCGGGTCGAGGGCGCCGTCGGCGACGAGGCCGGCGAGCTCGGTGAGGACGGCGGTACTGCGGTCGCGCTCGAGCTGCTGGCCGCCGAGCTCGGTGGACAGGCCGTAGTCGGCGACGGAGATCAGCCGGTGCCGGTCGGTCGGCAGTGCCGCGACGGTGCGCAGCGGGTCGCCGCCGACCAGGTCGAACACGGCGTCGACCCCGTCGGGGGCGGCGGCGCGGATCCGGTCGACGACGCCGTCGCCGTAGGCCACCGGGGTCGCGCCGAGCCGGGTGAGCAGGTCGTGCTTGCCGGGGCTCGCCGTCGCGACCACCGACACGCCGCGGGCCGCCGCGAGCTGGACGAGCACCACGCCGACGCCGCCGCCCGCCCCGTTGACCAGCAGGGTCTCGCCCGCGACGAGGCCGAGCTGGCGCAGCGCGTCGTGGGCCGTCCCGGCGGCGACGGGCAGCACGCAGGCCTGCTCCGGCGACACCGAGGCGGGCCGGTGCGCGGCGAAGCCGGCGGTGACGATCGCCAGCTCCGCCCAGCCGCCGACCATGCCGGGACAGCCGCCGAACACCTCGTCGCCGACCGCGAAGCCCTCGACGTCGGGACCGAGCGCGACCACCCGCCCGGCGACCTCGCGGCCCAGCACGGCGGGGCCGGACGTGCCGTAGGAGCCGTCGCGGACCTTCCAGTCCCCGGGGTTCACCCCGGCCGCGTGGACCGCGACGAGCAGCTCGCCCGGGCCCGGCTCCGGCACGGCGACGTCCAGGAACGCCTCGTGCTCCGGTCCGCCGGCCGTGGTGAACCCGTACGCGCGCATGCCCGCTCCCTCGTCGTCGTCGGACCCCGATCGTCGCAGCTCCCCGTCGCCTCAGCCGTCGGCGGACCCCGGGTCGGGACCGGTGAGCAGCTCCTGCGCACACCGCCGGAACTCCGCGACGAACGAGCGTCGGGAGGCGACCCACCGCGGGAGCGGCGACCCCGATCCGCGCGTAGCCCAGGGGAACAGTGCGAGGGCGGCCGGCGGCACCGCGACCAGGGCGACGAACGCCCAGGTCGTCCCGGCGCCCAGCGCCGGGTGGCGCAGCCAGGCGCGGACCGGGAACAGGACCGCGAGGTGAGGGAGGCGCTCGGCCCGGGGCGTGGTCATCGTCGGACTCATCGCGGCGGCCGGGCCCCCGTTAGCGCTCCGCGGCCCGATCCCGCCGTCGCCACCCGAAGGAGCGACGCGCACCCGGAGCGCGCCGAGGGCAGCGCCCGACCCCGATCACCAGGCATGCTGCGGGGTGACCAGGAGGTGAC
Source organism: uncultured Actinomycetota bacterium (assembly GCA_963716955.1). Classification (GTDB taxonomy): domain Bacteria; phylum Actinomycetota; class Actinomycetes; order Mycobacteriales; family Pseudonocardiaceae; genus Actinomycetospora. The sequence goes on along the minus strand of CAVQUY010000006.1, from coordinate 2,096 downwards.
ACGGCGATGGCGACGCTCTACCGCAGCATCTGGGCGTCCGACGACCCGGACGCCGTCGACGTCGCCGACCACGCCGTCGTCGCCTGGGCCGAGGGCGTCGCGCTGCGCAACCACCGCCCGCTCCCGTCCGGCGACGCCCGGACCCGCGCCAGCGAGCAGTACCGCTTCGTGCTGCGTCGCGACGCCCACGCCGACCCGGGCGACACCAAGATCGGCAAGGCGGTCCGGGCCGTCTTCGTGGAGTCCCACCGCGACGGCAGCCGGTGGACGACGACGCTGCGGGCCTGGTCGGGCGGCAGCGCCACCGCCGAGGGCGCGAAGGCGTGGGTGTGGGTCGACGTCGACGGCGACGCCCGCGACGTCACCGAGCCGCTGTTCGCGAAGCCGCCGGCCTTCATCGCCGACCTGCTGACGACGACGGCGGCCGCCCACGGTGGGGTGTCGCTGCTGCCGCGGTCGGTCCGCCACCACGGGGAGGAGGGGGCCGAGGAGGTCGCGGACCTGCTCACCCTCGCCGACCGCTCCGTCCCCGTCGTCGTCTTCGGGGGGCTCGGGCCGGAGGCCGACGAGCGGGCCGTGCAGGTGTTCGACGCGGCGGTGCAGCGCACGACGCGCGACGTGGCGGGCCTCGCGACGGTCGCCGTCGTCGACGCGTCCGGGCTCGACACCCTCGACGCCGCCCTCGGGCCGGGCTTCGGCGTGCACCGCGGCGCGATGCGCGTCTACCTCCCGGCCCTCGACCCCGCGGGCGACGCCACTGCACGGCACCTCGAGATCCGCGCCGAGCGCTTCCGCGACCGCCCCGCGCTCGCCGGGCGGATCGCGGTGAACCAGCTCGCGCCGGTGTCGAGCATGCGCCGCGCCCCCGACAGCTGGGACCGCGCCGTGGAGCGCCTCGACGACGTCACGCCCGGCGGCATGGTCGAGAAGGTCGCCCGGGAGTCGGCCCGCGTCACCGACCTCGAGTCCGAGCTCGTCGCGGAGCGCCGCGTCGCGGAGGAGGTGCTCGAGGAGTTCGGCGACCTGCAGCACGAGGTCACCGACCTGCGGGACAGCCTCGCCGCGGCCACCGCCGAGCTCGCCCGCCTGCGCGGCGAGCTCACCGAAGCGGGCCGCGACGAGATCGACCTCGCGCCGTCGCACGCCCGGGACTGCAGCGACGCGGCGGCCCTCGCCCGCCGGCACCTCGGCGCCTACCTGACCTTCCCGACGGAGGCCGGGGTCGACCTCGAGCTGCTCGACCGGCAGGCGGCCGGCCCGGCCTGGGGCGAGCAGGCCTGGCGCGCGCTGCGGGCGCTGGCGTTCTACTCGCGGGCCCGCTCCCGCGACGACTACGACGGCGACTTCTTCGCGTGGTGCTGGAACTCCCGGCACCCGATGGCGTGGCCGGCCAACCCCCGCAAGCTCGCGATGCGGGAGTCGAAGACGGTCATGGACCGTTGGCCGGGATCGCGGACGTTCCCGGTGGGCGGCCAGGAGCAGGTGGTGCAGTCGCACATCAAGATCTCCTCGGCCGGGATGGCGCCCCGGATCACTTCACGTGGGTGGAGCGCACCGCCACGGTGCACGTGGCCTACTTCGGCCGACATCTGCGCAACACCATGAGCTGATCAGGAGCCCCCGGTGAACAGTGACGCGGTCAACGCGGTGGCGGCACTCATCGGTTCGCTGGCGTGGCCCGTGGTCGTCCTGGTGCTCGTCCTGGTCTTCCGGACGCAGATCGGCTCCGTCGTCAGGAACCTCTCGTCGTTCTCGGTCAAGGCGGGCGGTGTGGAGGCGGCGCTCTCGACCCAGAAGAACGTGGAGAGCGCACTGACCGCGGCGGCCGGCAACCGGAACGACTCGGCCACGGCCAACGTGCCGGCGGTCATCACCGGCGCCCAGGCCACCGCCCGCCGGGCCGTGCAGGTCCTCGACGTCCAGGGTGCGCCGCAGACACGCCGGGGGCTGTGGGTCGACGACCGGCCCGACGACAACAAGTTCGAGCGCGCCGCCCTGGAGGCCCTCGGGATCCACTTCGACCTGGCGCGGACCACGCCCGAGGCGGAGAGCCTCCTCGACGGTCCGCCGTACTCGATCATCGTCTCCGACATGAG